>JBEKWA010000013.1:0-180840 GCA_049513515.1 Steroidobacteraceae bacterium | reverse complement strand
CCGACAAGGCCACCGCCCAGGCAATCGCCGACTGGCATTACTGGGTGGCCCACGAAAACGACTTCTGACTGGACATCAAGCTCCACTCCGAAGTCAACCTGTGGTACTTCGAGCGCTTACGACAAAGTACCGGCACTTTTGGCACGGAAATCAAGGGTACCCCGTGACGGTCGTTTTCGATGTTTAGTCGAAGCCTTGCCAGCGGGATCAGTTCGCGTTCATATTCCATGTTCAAATCACTTTCTTTTGGGCTCCGCGATCGCCGGGGACCCGCCCTACTCGGCGGGTCTCACCACTTCACCTTACTGAAGGGAATTTTTCGCTTTTGGAGTTCCGCCTCCAACGCGTCCGACCACTGCCGCCAGTCGGGGAACTGGCGAACGCCATACGGCTTGTCCTGGTTAGGCGGCGTCTTGTCGTCCTTGTCTAGAGCGTCAAGTACGGCGTCGTGCAGCTTCTTGATGCCACCATCGCTGAAGTTACCAACGTCCACCATTATAGGAATCTCCTTGGCTTTGGCAGCCACACTCGGGGCGCGCCTTCCGAATTTAGACAGCCGCGTTACCCGCAGCGTTACCCAGAAGTCCCGCTGGTCTTTATCAAGCGTATTATTTTCACCTAACTCCCTGTTTTTATTGGTGGGCCGTGTAACCACCGAACTCAGCGTATACCTATTTGAAAATGATGGATTTCTTTCGGATCGAAGTCCGAAATGCCCCCATGAAGGGCCGCTGTCAAGGGTGGCTGACTTCGGCTGTCTGTGGACATCAAGATGCTTCTCACTCTCGGTGAGAGCGCCGACGCAAGACGAAATGACCCGCTGCGCACCGCCAAATCGGGTTGTTTACCAAACCCAGTGTCGCACCTTATAATGTGTATAAATAGCTCCCTGGATACACATCATGCGCACCAACATTGTCATCGATGAGAAGTTAATGAAGGAAACACTTCGACTTACCGGTCTGAAAACCAAGCGGGAGGCCGTCGAGTTGGGGCTTCGAACGATCGTCCGCCTTCGCAAACAGGAGGAGATCCGGAGGTTTCGCGGCAAGCTGCCGTGGCGGGGTGATCTGGATGCTATGAGAACGGACAGGTGATACTTGTCGATACCAGCGTCTGGATCGATTACTTTCGCGGCGTCGTCACTCCGGAAGCTGACAAGCTCGACTCTCTTCTCGGTGTCGAACAGCTAGTCATTGGGGATTTGATATTGACCGAGGTGTTGCAAGGTTTCATCAGCGACCGGGAATTCAATCAAGGCCGGAAGCTAATGGCCTCGATCCCTTTGATCCCCCTCGTCGGCGAAGACATCGCCGTTCAAGCTGCACGGAACTTCCGCAAACTCAGAACTCTCGGCGTCACGATTCGGAAGACCATCGATACACTGATCGCGACAAGCTGCATCGAGAAAGAACTCTCATTGCTCTACAGCGATCGCGACTTCGACCCCTTCGTGAAGCACCTTGGGCTGCGCTCCGCGCGTGCGAGAGGTGGGTAAGCACCTGGAGCAGGAGCTGACCAGGGTGACGGAGCAAGCCTTCGAATTTCCTTTCTCGTCTGGGATCGGGCTACTTTATCCCCGAGGACGCTCAGGAGTGGGTCCCGCGCGCAATGAGGCTGGCTTCGCAGAAGAAGATCGGCCTCGGCGCCTCCGAGATGTAGCTGATCCCACGAGGGATGGCTGCTCGGTTACCGCGCGGATATCACTCGCAGCGGACTTCGACGGCGACCAACTGGTGTAGGGGCGAGCGCATGAAAGCGAAAAATGGGAAGCCTGGCTTCTGGGACAATCTCATCCCGCTGAAAGGCGGTCTCTTCGGGACGCAGATTGCCGGCTGGAGGCCGGGCGCGCCCGCGAAGTCGGGGCTCGGCTGCCGCATTCTCGCGGACCAGATGATCGAGGTGCAGCCCTCCATCTCGCTCGCGGCCGATGTCTATGTGCCGAAGTTGTCCGGACGCTATCCGGCGGTCATCGCCTTCGCGGCCTATTGCAAAGAGCTGCAAGCCGCTCGCGTGCCTGCGGGCAACAACGAGACCGGCAGCCCGCCCGTCTTTACCGACCGGGGTTATGTCCATGTTATCGTGACCCGTCGCGGCATGGGCCGCTCTGGCGGAAACGATGCCGTCTATCTCAACGACACGGATATGGAAGACCACGCCAAGGTAATCGCATGGGCCGCCCGGCAACCTTGGTGTGATGGGCAAGTGGTGCTGTTCGGCACGTCCTATTACGGGCTGACCCAGCCGCAGGTCGCACGCCTTCGTCCCCCCGCGCTGAAGGGCTTCTTCGCCAACGAAACGGACTTCTTTCGCCATATGGCCATGTTTGGCGGCGCGCCGCAGCCGGATTTCTTCGCGCTGTGGATGGGTGCGAACTTCACGCCGCTCCAGTTTGCCCTGCGCGTGCCGCCGCTCCTCCGCGCGCTGGTGAGCCACATCACCAACTCGCCTCTGAAGCGCCTGTGGTGGCCGCAGCTGAAGAAGCACATGTCGCCGATCATGAAGGCCTTTCAACGACAGGTCTCGACGCGACCCACGCGTGAATTGTTCGCGGAGCTCATGCTCGACAGCAAGACGCGCGACACATTCCCGATACCGCCGCGCCCTCACGGACATCGAGGTGCCGTTCGTGGTTGTGCAGAATCCGGGCTACCTCAATCTACATCAGTTCGGCGCCTACGACCTGTTCGAGAATGCCGGCACGCCGCGCGAGAAAAGGTGGCTCATCATTGGGCCGGCGACCTATGATCTACCGGTCTACCAGTGGCGAGCGCAAACACCTTCGAGATCTCGGCGCCGCGCGACAGCGCATGGCCGAGCTCGAAGCGACGATCAATCAGCTTCACGAACGACCCGCCGCCGCTTTGCGATCGCCGCGTCGGCGCAGATCCGTCACCGAAAAGTCTCGATCATCGAAGGCCGTGGAAGCTCGCAGGACGAAGAAGGCTGGCGCGGTCAAGGCGGTGCGCAAGAAAACCAAGGTCGCCGCGCGCGCGATCGCCGCTCGCCGACGACGCGTTCAGAGACGGTCGCGCTGATGCCATGAATCCATTACGCTCAACACTCAACTGGAGTTCATGATGGAACCGATCACCGAAGCACTCGAATTATTGAAGCGCCAGGCGGAACTTGAAGCCGGGCTGCGCATGGCCGGCGGCATCCGTGTCACCGAGGAGCGTGAGCTTTATGCGGTGCGCGCCCAATTGGAGCGCTATCCGCACGCCGTTGCGGCGATTCTGCAAACGGCTTCGAATCTGCATCGACCGGTGGATACCCTATCCGCGGCGGACCCGCGGAATTTGTCGTAGCGGCCGCGATTGCAACACCCGGGCAAGGGCCTGAAACCTAAGCTCGGCGTTTGCCCACGACTGCCTCCTCTAGGAGCCTCGCACCATGTTCATCGCCATGAATCGATTTCGCATTGCACCCGGCCGTGAGGCCGAATTCATCGAAGTCTGGCGCCAGCGCGACAGCCACCTCGCCGGCGTCCCCGGCTTTCGACATTTGAATCTGCCGCAAGGCCCGGGCGATTCGCAAGCGACGATATTTGTTTCCCATTCCATCTGGGATAGTGCGGCGGCCTTCGAGGCTTGGACGCACTTGGAAGACTTTCGCGCCGCCCATGCCAGTGCGGGCCAGCAGCGTGGCTGGGCTAAAGGTAGGCGCGATATTTAAGGGTGACATCACTCTTCAATGAGCTCCATGCAACACTCCAGGGAGTGAGTTAATCCGAGTATTTTTCCGTCGAGTTAATGCCCGACGACGGTCGACGCTACGCTGTCCGTGGTGCATGTGATAGGCGCTTGAGCAGTGCTGCGATCGCTCACCCGGCGGCACGGGTTACTTTGAGGTCATTTCTGTGGGTCTACGGTAATGATCTTCAACGGGTGGCACATTGGATCGGCTTGCCGGCGAGGTTCGTCGCGGGGATAAGTGGGCACTCGACTCGGGTGGGCGCCGTGCAGGATCTCGCGGAGCTCGACATTGACTTAGCGGCGATCAGGCAAGCCGGCATGGAAGTCGCGAGCCGCTGCAATACGCGGAAAAGATAATTGCGGCTAGGTTTGTGATGGCGATGGCGGCGGTCGCCACCGGCCGCGACGAAGTGGTCTCGTAATAGGGGGTAGTCGGCTGTGCCAGGTTCCTGCAGAAAAGCTTACACTTTGGCCATGCACGCCGCCGATCTATTGGTCGTAGTATTCCTCATCCTGCTGAACGGGCTTTTTGCCATGACTGAGTTGGCAATCGTGTCCTCTCGGCCAAGCCGGCTACGTCAACTTGCGGCGGATGGAAGATCGGGTGCCGAGGAGGCACTCAGGCTCGGGGCCGATCCGACGCGTTTTCTTGCCACCGTTCAAATTGGAATGACGTTGATCGCGATTCTCAACGGCGCATTCACTGCTGGGGCGTTTGGTGAGCCGATCGAGAACTGGCTGAAGAGCTATCCAGTGATGTCTCCCTACGCCAAGACCTTTGCAATCGGCATTGTTGTCATCACGGTCGCATATCTGACCCTGATTGCGGGAGAGCTCGCGCCCAAGCAGATCGCACTCAAATATCCCGAGGTGATCGCCTCCCGGCTCGCACGGCCGCTCGCCTTGGTGAGCAGAGCCGCGACACCTTTGGTGTGGTTTGTCGATCTTTCGACGAGCTTTGTCCTTCGCATCGCAGGGTTGAAGCCCGGATTCGAACGGGCAGTCACCGAGGAAGAGATCCACACCCTGATTGCGGAGGGCGAAAGGTCCGGCGCCATTCAGGCGTCGGAGCGCCAAATGATCGAAGGCGTTCTCGATCTGGCTGACAACGCCGTTCGAACGATCATGACGCCGCGGCCTGATGTAGCCTGGATAGATCTGGAGCTACCGAAGGAGAAAATACTAGATGACATCCGCACCAGTCCGCATGCCCAGATGCTGGTGAGCCGCGGCTCAATCGACGAGCTGGTCGGGATTATTCGCAAGCAGGACCTATTGGACCAAGCCCTGGCGAAACGGGAGATGGATGTCGAAAAAGCGCTTCATCCGCCGTTGATCGTGCCGGAGAGCGCTTCGATTCTACGCACGCTCGACCTGTTCCGTAGTACGCCATCCCACACGGCGGTCATCGTTGACGAATACGGCAGCATCCAAGGAATCCTCACCCGAACCGATCTCCTCGAAGCGGTGGCGGGGGATCTGCCGAAGATAAACCGCTCCCTGCAGCCCAGCGTCCTCCGGCGTGATGACGGCTCTCTGATGATCGATGCAACGCAGTCCATGGCCGACGTCAAGAATCTTCTCAAGTTTGAGGAGCTGCCACCCGGCGATTTCCTCACGCTTGCGGGCTTCGTGCTATCCCGGCTGGAGCACATGCCGAAGATAGGCGAGCACGTTGACTGGGCTGCATGGCGCTTCAGTGTCGTTTCGATGGATGGCCACCGGATTGACCGAATTCTCGCACAGCCCATTGCTGAGGCCGGAAGGCTCGGATGAGCCACAATGATGTGGGCCATGCCCCCGTAAGCGACTGTGATTTCTCGAATTAAGGAGAACTCACAGCGACTGTACGTCAAAGAGCTCGTTCTCAAGAATTTTGCGGGATTACCGGCCGATCAATTGCTCGAGCGCATGATCGAGCTGTCGTTGTATGCGGAAGAGAAGTTGAAGTCCGGCTGATGGGCAACCATTGGTGCATCCACCTCCCGGACTTCTTGGCCGAGAACGGCACGATTGCCGCGGGTCCTCGGATTGCACCATGCTCCCGATCTTACCTTCAATTCCCCATGTCAGCGTTCAGAACCTCTCCTGCGCGGCCGTCGAGCTTATCTGCCTACGCATAATCACTCAACGAGATCCTACCTCGAACGTGACCACCGCAGCCTGAGAGACTGCCCGGCAGAGGCCTAGCGTGACGCTACCGATAGCGCATTCTCGTCAACGTTCAGGACATCGGTACCGCGGTTCTGCTGGCGCTCAATACGCCACGCCTCGGCATCGACGATGCCTTGTGGCACGCGCGCGAACCGCACCGGCGGCTTACGGCGCTTCCCTCTGGACTCGGATTGGAGGACGCTATCCACGCGTCCGACACCATAAGGGTGAAATCTAACAATTGAGCGTCAGAGCCATGACAAGCGCTTTTCATGGAGACACACGTCACCGAACCGTAGCGAATTAGGGACTCCTTCGGTTCCCAGCCTTCATGCGGTCGCCGCCACAATAAAGGAGAAAACACCGACATAATTAAGGAGAACTCACAGCGTGAGATCCCCGTACAGGGTTCTCAAGCGCGCGGCCGCCTCCTCCGCGCACGGTGAGCGCCCGGTCCCCATGTGGTTCTATAGCTCGATGAGTTGTCCAATCCCGGCAGCCCGTGCCCTGTCCAGCACATAGTGCGCGGAGGCGAGATCTTGCGGCGCGACGCCGAGGGATTTGTATAGCGTCACCTCATCCCGCGAGGTTCGCCCCGGCTTCGTGGAATTGGCGACCTCGCCGATCTCGCCCGCGATGTGAGCGGCCGTGATGGCGCCGCACTTCAGCGCTCGCAGGTATTCCCCGCCCTCATTCACGGCCGAGTTGCGGCAGTCGACGAAGAAGCGCGATTGCACCACTGCAGCGGTATCGATCTCGGCCGCCGAGGCGACGCTCGATCCGACCACGTTGAGGTGCGCACCGCTCGAGATCCAGTCGCCGCACAGAATCGGCTCGCGCGCCTTGGTGAGCGTGCAGATGATGTCGGCGCCGTCGACGGCCTTGAGTACGCTCTGCGCGGTCTCGATCGCAACGCCGTGCCGCATCGCCTCGGACCGCGCATAGGCCTCGGCCTTTCCACGGTCGGGTGCCCATACGCGGATGCGCCGCAGCGGTCTCACCGCCAACATGGCCTCGAGATGACTGCGGGCCTGTTCGCCCGCGCCGAGGATGGCGAGATCTCCCGCGTCCGGACGAGCCAGCAACCGGGTCGCGAGCCCGCTCGCAGCGGCTGTGCGGATGGCGGTGATCTCTGCGGCATCGATGATGGCTACGGGGCAGCCATGCTCGGACTCGAAGAGCAGGACCAGACCCAAATGCGAGGAATATCGGGGAGGCTCGTTGCGCGGCATGAGGCTCACGAGCTTGACCCCGAAGCACTCGGGGTCTGCCAGATATCCGGGCATGTTGCCGAGCATTCCGCGCTCCCCGGGCATCACCATGACCGAGCGCAGCGGCACGACCGTGCGCCCTTCGGAGAGCGCGATCATGGTCCGTCGCATGAGCTCGATGCACGCAGACATCGGCAGAAGACTGCGGACGTCTGCCGCGCGCAATACGCGAATTTCCACCTTGATGCTCCCGCCTGTCGTCGTGACCGCAGCCGTCAGGCGCTTGCTTGCTCCCGCGGGGCGAATGAGTCGCGCAGGCTCCTCGCGGCAGCCACGAACGCGTCGACGTCATCTTCGTTGTTATAGAAGTGAAAGCTCGCGCGCACGTTGTCGTCCCGATGAGACGTGACGATGTCGCGCTTCATGAGCTCCGCCGTCATCCGACCGCTGTCCCGGGAAGGCAGCGCGACCGTGGCGCCGCGCCGCTCATTGGCCGTCGGCGTGACGCTCGGCCAGCCGATCTCCGCGAGCTGCAGCATGCAGCGGCGAGTGAGCGCGGCGATGCGCTGCTCGATGGCGGGTGCGCCGACACGTAGCAGCAGCCGCAGCCCCGCCTCGGCGGCGTAGCAGTTGACCACGGGGGGCGTTCCCGCTTCGAAGCGGCGGGCATTCAGTGCGGGATGGTTGCCTGTGATGTCCATGGCTCCGATCTGCGCCTGCGCGAACCAACCGCTATTCGTCGGTACGAGCGAAGGTATCAGCGCACCGCGCACATACAAAAACCCGATACCCGCGGTTCCGAGGAGATACTTGAGCATGCCGCCCACCGCAAAGTCCACATCCCAGGCCCTAACGTCGATGTCCGCGGAGCCCACCGATTGGTAGCAATCGACCAGTACGCGGGCACCCTTCGCGTGCGCGAGCCGCACGATGCCGGAGATATCGAGCTTCGCGCCGTTGCGGAAGCAAACGTGGGTGATCGCGACGAGCTGCGTGCTCTCATCGATCGCCCGCTCGAACATCTCGAGAGGAATGTAGCCGCCGGCGGCACGCGGCACATGCACCACGCGGGCACCGCGGGGCTCTTGCGCGTGCCAGATCTGGGCATTCGTGGGGAACTCGAAGTCGCTCACGACCACCTTGTTACGCGGACCGGAGAAGTCAAGCGCGCTGGCCAACGAATTAAGGCCTGCTGAGACTGACGCGGTGACCGCAATTTCGTCGGGCAAGGCACGTAGGAGCGATGCGGTCAGCGCGCGGACCGATTCATTTTTGGTTACCCAGAGGTCCCAGTTCGCCCCCACCAGCAGACGCTCTTCCAGGTATGCCTCGAACGCGGCCCTGACCTCGTTGGCGAGGGCGCAGTACGAGCCGCTATTCAAGTAGGTCTTGCGCGCCAATACGGGAAATTCCCGGCGCAAAGCATCGAAATCAGGCACCGTCATGCGAACTTCTCGTTGCGTCCCGGGGAGCGCAACTATATGCAATATCATATAATTGGGCAATTGACGGAGCGCGCGTTCGTGCCCTCGCGGTGGGGCTGCGCCCTACTCTTCTTCGATCGAGTCGGTGAGGACTGCTTTGCGTTGTGCCATGAAGGCGAGCATCGCCTCATCGGCGGCGGGATCGATGCCGGGATCCTGATACTCCGCCAGCATCCTCTTCCACACGGCGTGCGCTCTCTGCTCGGCGGTCTGGCTACCCTCGAGCGACCATTGTTCGTAGGACGAATAATCGGCGATCGTCGACTGGTAGAACGCGGTCGCAAAGTTCGCCTGCGTGTGGGCGCAACCGAGAAAGTGGCTTCCGGGTCCCACCTCGCGCAACGCATCGAGGGCCTGTCCGCGCGGCGACAGATCCATCCCCTGCGCCAGGCTCTGCATCATCGCAAGCTGGTCGGCGTCCATGACGAACTTCTCGTAGCCCGCGACCAAGCCGCCCTCGAGCCAACCCGCCGCGTGCGTGACGAGGTTCACCCCTGCGAGCAGCGTCGGGAGGAGCGTGTGGGCACTCTCATAGGCCGCTTGGGCATCGGCGATCTTGGAAGAGCATAGCGAGCCACCGCTGCGACAGGGCACGCCGAGACGGCGTGCGAGTTGCGCGGTGGCAAAGATCATCTGCGTCGCCTCGGGCGTGCCGAACGTCGGGGCACCGGTACGCATCGAGATCGCCCCCACGAACGAGCCCAGGATCACGGGAGCGCCCGGTCGCACGATCTGGGTGAGCGCCATGCCCGCGAGGGTTTCGGCGAGGATTTCCGCCAGACAGCCGGCCGCGGTGACAGGGCCCATCGCGCCTGCGAGCACCGCCGGTACTACGATGGTGCCCTGATTCGCACCCGCAAACTCGCGCAGCGCCCCGAGCATGCGCCCGTCGAATACCAGCGGGGAGTTGGAGTTGATGTTGCCGAGAACCACACAATGGCTCTCCAGATATTCGACCCCGAACAGCACACGTGCGAGCGCCACGGCATCGCGCGCATGACCGGGCGTCTCAGGAGTCGCTTCGCACCCTTGATCGCTGTAACGAAAGAATGAGTACTGCACGTCGAGGTGGCGCTTGTTGGGCGGAATCTCCATCGGCTCGCACATGGACCCGCCGGAGAAATGGATGGCGGGCGCCATGTGTGCGAGCTTGATGAAATTCTGCAAATCCTCGAGCGTACCGTAGCGCCGACCGCGCTCGATGTCGTACACGAAGGGAGGGCCGCCGACCGGAGAGAAGACCGTGGCGTCCCCGCCGAAGCGCACGTTTCGCTCGGGATTGCGCGCATGCAGGGTGAACTCGCGCGGCGCGGACTTGAGCAGCCGCCGGGCCAGGCCGCGCGGGATGTGAACCCGCTCCCCGCTCACGTCCGCGCCAACGGAACGCCACAGGCGCAGAGATTCGGGATCCCGGCGAAACTCGATGCCGATCTCCTCGAGAATCGTCTCGGCGTTTTCCTCGATGATTTCCACCGCCTCGGAGCTCAGGAGCTCCACGACGGGGAGCTTGCGGCGGATGTACGGGTACTTGACCGACTGCGAGCGGGCGCGTGCGAGGCGGACGTCACGACCGCGGCGCGGCGCTGTTGAGCTCTGGGTCACGACATCCTCCCGTTGCCTGTTATCGACGGCCCACTATGCCTCAGGAGGCGCGCACCGTTCAATGCCTATTGAACGATCGCTCGATAACGCCTCGTTGATCGCTCGGTCTAAGCGGCCGCGCCTCCACGGCCGTCGGTCGGTATGACGGCGCCTTTCAGCAGCCTGTTAGAGGGCTCAACCCGCTGGCTGCGACTCCCACTATCTAGGTATGAACCCGAGAATGGACCTGGCCCAGAAAATTACGGATTGCCGTCTCTTCATCCTGAAGATGGAAATGGTCCTTGGCACCCGATCCGATCACCCGCGTGATCTGCTCGTGAACAAAGGCGTCCTCGCGCAAGGTGTCACGTAAGCCGACGCTGCCGACAGCCTGGGAGAAGAGCTGTCCGGCGTTTAGCGCCTCCGGATAATAGCCGGTGATCTCCCAGATTGTTCGATCGCGAGCGCACGGCCACACGTTATAAGTGAAATATGTGCCCCGCAGCAGCCCCAAATAGAAGTTGGGAAAGATGTGATACAGGTCGAACGCACCATGCCATTTCGGACCCTTGTCTTCGCGCTCGCTCTCGACTGAGAACGCATCGAAGGTTCCAACGCCATAGCGGATGCTGATCGCCGTCACGGGCGTCGGGTTGAAGGATTCCGGCGCCTGACTGGACACCAGGCTGTGGGCACCAAGGCGCTTAAGCGCGGCATGACTGAAGCGTTTGCCCTTATCCGTTGCCGTCTTGGCGAGCGTATTCTTGTGTAGATAAGGCAGATGCCATCCCTCCATCTGCGCTTCGATCAGCGTTTTCCAGTTCACCTGCTCGACTGCGCGATAGCCATAAGCCTTGGTGAGACTCGAAAAGGGGTAGCCGTCCACCAACTCCGTGACCGGAGCCAAATACGCCTCCAAAGTTTCGTCCGGCGACTTCGCGAGATTGATGAAGACGAATCCTTGCCAGACGCCACAGTGAATCGGGGTAAGTCCGTTCTTTGCGGGGTCCAGGCCGAAGAACCGATCGCGGTCGCTGACGTGCACGAGTGCCCCTTGGGTATCGTACGTCCAACCATGGAACCGGCAGGTAAAATGCCGGCACTTGCCCCGCTCTTCCCACGCCACGGGGTTGCCGCGATGCGAGCACATATTGTGGAACGCCCGGACGATGCCGTCGCTGCCGCGCACCACCAGGACGGAAGCAGCGGCGAATTCGATATTGCGGATGAAATACTCGCCGGGCGTGGCGACATCGGACTCTCGGCCGACGTTGATCCAGCATTTCCGGAAGATTCCCGCTCGCTCCCGCTCGAAATACTGGGCGGAGACATAGGGTTCGACCGCAACGGGCGTGCGCGGCAGATCAGGATATTGGTCGATGAAAAGATGAGGTTCGCTGCTCATTGGGCGATTTCCCCGCGTGTCCAGAAATCATGCACCGGCTCGAACCGATCGAGCGGCATTAGGAATGGGGGATTCGCCGCGCCGAAATTCTCGACTATCATGGCCGCCTCCACCATGGCAAGGCAGAGATCGAGTAAGCGCTGCTCCGGCGCGGGCAAATCGCTCAAGGCGAATCCGTTCAGGTGCTCGAGAGCGGCCGGCAATATCGGCAGCATCGCATCATAGAAGGCCCGCACCTCGGCCATCGACGACGCATTTGTCTTGGCGTGGCGCGCACGCTCCGTCGGCAGCGCCCAGGATGAGAATGATTCGAGCTCAGCAAAGGCTTGCGGGAACATGCCGCTCACGGCGCCCTCGCTTTGTTGCGAGGCTCCAAATCGGAGACAAATCGAGCTCGCAGCTCATCCATGTTCTCCAGAACGGTCCATTCGGAGAGCATGGCGATAGGCGAGATCGGCGTGTACTTTGGCCAATCTTCGCTGAGCCTACGTCGGGCCTCATCGTTCGCGAACAGCGTCGCAAGCCGGTCCGCTTCCTCCCGTGTCTCGAACGGGACATGACACAGTACGTAATACGGGGCCTCAAGACCCCCCTCTTCCGGGGCGCGCACCGTCTGAACGATCATCTTCGAGACAGCGATCTCCAGATGCTTCCGCGCCAGGCCGGCGCCCAACGGAAGATGCGTCTTGAAGTAATGGTCGAAGTTGAAGGCTGCGCCCGGGGCTCTTGGATACATGAAGGTCAGTACATGCACGAGTATCTCCGAGTAAACCATTCCAGTATTAGGAACACGGGCGATACCGCACGTGGGTTGTCGGGCTTTGTTGCCTATAACTCATAGGCGATTTGATCCTGTTTTCAATATACTTTATCGGGTACCTTATGTCACATCAAGGCTCTTAAACCAATGGAATCGCCGACAAGAACACGGCCTCCCGGACAGCCATGCACGCCCGACCCCATCGATCTGGACGAGCTTCGATCGTAAGATACCCGCGGGCAATACGGCGAAACGGACCAGAGGCATGATGTGATCGGCGAACGCATTCGGACCTTTCGCACGCGTCTGACCGCAGCTGCGCCGCTCACGGGCACCTTTCTCAAGACGCCGTCACCCGTGATCTGCGAGGTACTGGCGCAGGCCGCGGTCGATGTGGTGTGCGTGGATGCCGAGCACGCGCCGTTCGGTCGCCAAGAACTAGACGCCTGCTTGGCCATACTGCGCGCTGCCGACCAGCCCTCGCTGGTTCGGATTGCCGCCTGTACCCCAGCTGATATCCGCGGCGCGCTCGACTGCGGTGCGACCGGGATCCTCGTGCCGCACGTAACGTCAGCGGATCAGGCCCGTGCCATCGTCGCAGCGGCCCGCTTCGGCGAAGGCGGTCGTGGCTACTCCGGTTCGACTCGCGCCGCTGATTTCGGCGCGAAGCCCATGCGCGATCACATTCACGATAGCCACGCGCAGACTGTACTGATCGCGCAGATCGAAGACCCTGCGGCGCTCGATGCAGTTGGCGCCATCGCCGCGGTTGAAGGCATCGACTGCGTATTCATCGGCCGGGCCGACCTGGCGGTAGCCATGGGCAAGGAGCTGTCGGCTGCGGAGGTCGATGCCGCCGCTGCGCGCATCTGCTCCGCCGGCAGCGCCGCTGGTACCGCAATTGGCATCTTCGTCGCGAACGTGTCGGACGCGACAGAGATCTCGCACTGGCGCGCTGCCGGCGCGAGCTTGTTTCTAATCGGCTCGGACCAGGGCTTCGTGCTAGCCCAGGCTAAGCGGCTTGCAGGTATTTTCCACGATCGAGGCCGCGAGGTTCGGTAGGCGCGTTACGGCTAGAGCTGTCCGAAGCCGCCACCGCCCGGTGTCTGCATGAGGATCTCGTCTGTGGGCGCCATCAGCCGCTTGGCCCCGGCCAGGTCCGAAGCGCCATTGATCAGAAACGCTCCGGCGGAACCCGGTTCGCCGCCCATCATGCCCTCGGCGCGGGAAGTCAGGCGGCTAGGAATCGCATTCAGCAGCCATTCCCGTCCGGTGCGCATGCGAAAGCCGATTCGCTGTCCGTCACCGCCCCGGTGACGGCCCTTGCCGCCGGTGCCTAACACCAGTTCCTTGCACGTGAATTCGATCGGAATCGACGCCTCGAGCACCTCGACCGGCACGGCGGAAACGCCGGTCGGATAGCAGGTGGCCGAGAGACCCTCCTTGGTCGCGCGCGCGCCCATGCCGCCTGAATAGTTGAACATCGAACTGATGAACGGCTTGCCGGCGGCATCTCGACCCTGAATCTGGATGGTCCACACCGCACCGGAGCCTTCAGCCACCACGCGGTCCGGCAACACATGTGCCAACGCCTTTAAAATCGGAAACGGCACATACATCCCCACCACGTGCCGCGCATTCACGGGCGAGGGATATTGCGCGTTGACTATGCAGTCCGGCGGCAGTCGGATCTTGATCGGCGCCAGACTGCCGGCGTTGTTCGGCAAGTCCGGGTTCAAAACGCTGCGTACTGCGAAGGTGCTGTAGGCGTGAGTGTAGGCGGGTACGACGTTGATGCCGAGTCGGCTCGGCTTGGAGCTGCCCGCATAATCGATAGTGATCTCGCCCTCGATCGCATCGATCGTTACCGCCGTATGCAGCTTGATCACATCGCCGCCTGGCACGTCGAAGTACGTCTCGCCATGGTAAGTACCCGCCGGAAGCTTGCGGATCGCAGCGCGCGTGGCCTTTTCGGAACGGGTCAGAATCTCCCTCGAGAGTTCTTCAATGTCCGCGAGCTCGCAGCGTGAGCACATTGCCAGCAGCCGCTCCGATCCCACTTTGCCGCTTGATACCTGTGCGGAAAGATCCCCGAAAATCGCGTCGGGCGTTCGCACGTTGCGACCGATGATCCGGTGCAGCGTATCGTTCGGCTCGCCGCGCTCATACAACTTCAGTACTGGAATCCACAATCCTTCCTCGTGAATGTCGCGTGCGCCTGCACCGACGCCGTAGCCGCCGATATCGGTATGGTGGATCGTTGAACCGCAATAGGCGATCAGCCGCCCAGCCTGGAAGATGGGCGTCAGCACTGTGATGTCGAAGAAATGGCCGGCTGACAGCCACGGATCGTTGGTGATCAGCACATCACCCGGATAGATACGCTCCGGTGGAATCACATCGAGGATATTGCGGGCGGCGGCACCAAGCGAATTGATGTGACCGGGCGTCCCCGTGATGGCCTGTGCGACCATGCGGGCGTCCGCGTCGAACAGGGCCGTTGCCAGATCCCCGGCCTCGCGAACCACCGGGCTGAACGCGATGCGTTGCAGGGCCTTAGCTTGCTCACTCACGATGCTGATGAGATTGCCCCACATGATTTCGAGATCGATTCCGTCCATGCATTTCTCCCGAATCTAGCGCTTCGCCACCAGGCTGCCGTCCGCGTGAACGCTCAAGGACCAGCCGCGCAGCACGAAGATGGTCGTTTCCCGCTCCTCGATCACGACAGGCCCTTCGATACGCTGATCCTTCGATAGCGCCGCGCGATCGTAGACGTCTACCAGCATGGTTTGATCTCTTAAGTACACCATGCGCCGTGTCTTTGGGCTCGCCGCCCGTTCGGCGAGGCGCACGCCGATCTCCCGCTGCGCGTCGCCGTCGTAGCGAGCCGCTACGCGCCAGCTGACGATTTCGACATTCATCTCGTCCAGTCGAACGCCGTAGAGTGCCTCGTAGGCCGCATCGAAGCGCGACCGCAATTGCCGCGCATCCTGCTCGAATCGCGGATCGCCGCCCAGTCGCACGGTGACCTCGGCCTGTTGGCCGTAGTAGCGCATGTCGGCCGAAAAATCGTAGGCGATACTGTCCTCTGGCAGGCCGGCTTCCTGCAGGGCATTGCCGCCCTCATCCACCATATCTTCGATCAGCCTCACAACCGCGACCCAATCAACCGCGTCGACGCGGCACAGGTTGCTGCGGGCCAGATCGAGCCTTGCTGGTGTTACCAACGTCCCCACAGCGCTCAGCACGCTAGCCATCGCCGGATAGATGACCTCAGAGCTGTCGAGCTGTTCCGCCACGTAGCAGGCGTGAATCGGACCTGCGCCGCCGAAGGCCAGCAGGGGCAGGCCGCGATAGTCCACGCCGCGATCGGTCGCATGCGCTCGCGCTGCAGCCGCCATCGACTCTCCAACCACGCTGAAGACGCCGTAAGCGGCATCGGTGCGAGACACGCCGAGCTGGCTCGCCAGCGTATCGATTGTCGCTTCGGCGCGACTGCGCTCGAGGCGCATGTCGCCGCCTAGAAAATTGTCCGGATCGAGAATGCCGAGCACTAGATCGGCATCGGTGACGCAAGGGCGCGTACCGCCGCGGCCGTAGCAGGCGGGGCCCGGATCGGCGCCCGCGCTATCGGGACCTACCTTTAGCAGCCCAAGTTCGTCCACGCGTGCGATCGAGCCGCCACCGGCGCCGATCTCCATCATGTCAATCGACGGGACCGTGATAGGCATGCCGCTACCCGGCTTGAATCGATAGCGACGGTCCACCTCGAACTCGCCGGTGACCAGCGGCTCGCCGTGCTGGATTAGGCAAGCCTTGGCGGTCGTCCCGCCCATGTCGAACGAGATCAGATTGTCGATGCCATGTCGTCTCGCGATCCGTCCCGCCGCGAGTGCGCCCGCAGCCGGCCCCGACTCGATCATTCTCACCGGATGGTTCCCGGCCACGCGTGAGCCGACCACCCCTCCGTTCGAAAGCATGATCAGCGGTTCGAGCGAGCACCCCTGCTGTCGCAGCCTTGCCGTCAATGCCTCCAGGTATGGATGGGTGATTGGCAGAGCGTAGGCGTTGACCGCTGTCGTGCTAGCACGCAGATACTCACGCATCTGCGGTGCGACTTCACTGGAGAGGCTGACGAAAACGCCGGGTGCCATCTTCGTCAGCAGCTCGCCGACGCGAGTTTCGTTTTTTGGATTGCGGTAGCTATTGAGCAGGCAGACCGCGACCGACTTTACCCCGCGCGCCAGCAGCTGCTCCGCGACCGCCTGCACCTGAGCGGCGGTTACCTCGGCACCGACCGAGCCATCGGCGTAGGTCCGCTCCTTAATACCGAAGGTCAATTCCCGCGGGATCAGCGGCGCGGAATACTCGATCTGTGGATCGAACATGTCGTAGCGATGCTCGTCGCGGATGTACAGGACGTCGCGAAAATCCTCGGTGACGATCAAGGCCGTCGGTGCACCCTTGCGCTCAATGACTGCATTGGTGACCACCGTGGTTGCGTGTGTGATCACGTCGTTGAGCTGATTCAGTCCAATGCCGGCGCGCCCGAGCACGAGCTGCGTGGCACGAAAGAATCCTTCGAGTAGATCATGCGGCGTGGTCAGCGTCTTGTCGCTCCAGCTGCGACCGTCATCGCCGATCAGTACCGCATCCGTGAAAGTGCCGCCAATATCTATCGCCAGAGCGAACCTCACGATACCGCAGCTTCCCGGTAGCCGAGCTTTTGCGAGAGATCAGCGGCTGCGGCAAGCACTGCGGACACCAGCTCGGTTGTCGGGCGCGGCGCAATATGTTGAGTCGAGCCTAGAATGCCGATCGTGGCCGTGAGAGCTCCGCTGCCGTCGAACACCGGCGCCGCCAGCGCATTGATGCCGCTCAGCACCTCGCCCGGAGCCACCGCCCAGCCGCGCTTTCGGACTCGATCGACCTCGGCCCGCAGCCGATCCATATCGGTCTTTGTGGCATCGGTCCACCTGCGCAGAGGTGCGCGCTGCAGCTGTTTCCACAGCCGCGGAGGACCGAACGCCAGCGCCACCTTGCCTTGGGCCGTGCAGTGGAAGTCGAACAGCGTACCGGGACTCGAGGAGATTTCCACGGCCGATGGATGCCGCAGGATCTCCATCACGCGCACGCCGTCGTCCTCGATCTGGCCGACCACCACGGTCTGTCGCACACGTTCGCGCAGCGCCGGCATGACGCTGCGCAACTCGACGTGGAACTCCGTCTGATCGGCAATCACCCGCCCGATGTGCGACAGCCGCATTGTCAGCCCGTACTTCTCGCTCTGCGGCTCCTGCATGACATAGCCGCGACTGAGCAGCGTTCGCAGATGACGGTAAATCCGGGGTTTGGGCATGTCGATGGCAGCGGCCAGCTCAGTGACACCAACCAGTCTGCGCGCCTGCGCCAAATGCTCGATGATGCTAAATGTCGTGACGACCGATTCGACGAGTTGAGCTTGCGGCATATCGGACTATCGGTGCGCAGGGAACTGTTGATACTCGACGAGGTGACGATAGTCCTCTCGAAATGGCGCGAATACATCGAGGTTCAGCACCGGCTCATCACCGATCGGCTCGCCATAATGCACGACATTGGGCGGCACTCGAATAACGCTGCCGGCGGTCGCCTCGATCACCTGCTCTCCCACCACAAATCGCATCCGACCCTGAACCACGTAGACGATCTGCTCGAAGGGATGACTATGCGGATTGGTCTGCATATTCGGCTGCAACCAGTTCATCACCAGCAGCACGTCATCGCCGCGAAATCCGGCGCGTGTCACGCCGGGACGCACCAGCTCCTTGGGCAACTCTTCCCAGCGATAGGCGCGAGTTTGTGGTTGTGTGTCCATGTGCGTTGTTTTGTTAGACGATACAATAGATTGTCTGGCGATATAGTGACCCATTCGCTACGATGCGTCAAATGAACGCGGTGCTGCTTCCGGGATTAATCAGCTGAACATCGCCGCCCAGATGGCCCGCGCGGGTCGCGCGTTCGCGGAGCGTTCCGGTATCGCCACCGGCGGCACCGTTGTGCAGCGCTACGGCGCGCTGTCCGATCGCGTTGCTCGGTCGGCGGCCGCACTGCGAACCCGCTTTGCGCTGCAACGCGCCGATCGTGTCGCCGTTGTGCTGCGTAACCGTCCGGAGTATCTCGAGATCTTGTATGCCTACGGGCACGCGGGGTTGGTCGCGGTACCTATCAACGCCAAGCTACATCCAGCCGAGCTCGGCTTCATCCTCGAGAACTGCGGTGCCCCAGCGCTTAGAGTCGGCATCGCGCGGCCGGGGTGCATTTTCTCTCTGGCCGGAATTGCCGTTAGTATCAGCCGAAGCGGTAGCCGGAGATTCGCGCCATCATCACCGTATCAGAGAAAATTCGTTCGCCGGGCGCATTCTGCGCGGCACCCGCAGCGACCATCAGGGGTAGAAGATGCTCCTCGCGCGGATGTGCGTTGCGCGCCGCGGGCGCGTCGGACCACCGCAGCAGCCTGGCCCAACGATGTTGCAGATCCCTGTCGCTGACAGTCTCCGTCAACCAGTGATCGAAGACCTCAGACGGCTCTGTGGCCGCCGGCGTGCGATACGCGTGCATGTTGTGATAGCTCATGCCGCTGCCAACGATGAGCACGCCTTCGTCTCGCAGCCTTTGCAGCGCGCGCCCTGCGGCTAAATGCTCGGCTGGATCCAGACCTCGTTTGAGCGAGAGCGGGACGACTGGAATGTCCGCTTGCGGGTTCACCAGCAGGAGTGGAATGAATACGCCGTGATCGAAGCCGCGCGACGGATCTGTCTGCGCCGGTAAGCCCGCCTCTGTCAGCAGTTCGGCAATTCGCTGCGCGAGCGCCGGTGCTCCGGGAGCCGGATACTTAAGCTTGTAGGTATGGGGTGGAAAGCCCGTGTAGTCGTAAATCAATGAGGGGGACGCGCCGCTGCAGGCAGTGAACACCGGCTCTTCCCAATGACCCGAAACGACCACGATCGCCTGCGGCCGGGCCGGTAACGTGCTGGCGAGCCCTCGGAGCCAAGCTGCCGTCGCGTCCCAGGTGTCGGCCGGGCCGCCCGTCACGCTCCAGTCCATGAAAAAACATGGTCCTCCTCCGTGGGGGATAAACAATGTCGGCATGGTCGTCCCGCACGGGGCCTGATCGTTGTTGATGGGTTTGCCTAATGCGTTCATTTGCCTGCTCGGTTGGCGTACGACCTCAGGGGGTTGCTCGAGGTCTGCTGCCGAATAGCGCCAGTGTCTCAAGTTTCCGGCAACCCTCTATTCGGCGGTGTAGCCCTTGGGAATTACCGGGTCCGTGCCGGCGTACGTCCACAGGACTATTTCGTTGCCCCACGGATCGCGGAAAGCGTGGTTGTAGCCGTTGAATTCCTTCCAATAGTGATTGCGCCACAGAGTCTTGGCGCCAAGCTTCTCAGCGTCCGCCAGAATGCGCTCAACCGAATCGTCGGCACTCACCAATATCCAGATGCGAGCCTTACGTCCCTCACGGCTGAGGCCGCGTGGATCAGTCCCCGCCGGCGTCGGATACGGTCGCGCGTTCTTTGCATTGTGAATCCCGATATGGAGATTGCCGATCTCGCTCGGAGAACCGTCGGGATTCAGGAATTTCTCCCCAGGCACCAAGCGATGGAATATTCCGGGGACTCTTGGTTCGTGCTTCCACCCGAACACCTTGGCATAAAACTCGCCGGCGGCTTCTGGATCATCGGAAGCGAGGTCTACGAAAATGAGCGTATTCGGGTAAGCCATGGTGGTTCCTTCTCAAAACATTCCGCGTTGGCCGCGAGTTGGTCGAGGCAAAATGCGGCATCGCTTGGATCTTCAACGAGCCGCTAGCTCCTGCTGCGTTTACGACCCATTCCGCTGCAACTTATCCGCGAGGAAACGTGCGAATAGCAGCAATGGTCGTTCGTACGGATGTAAGCGGGCGGGGGTAACCATACCCGCGCGAGCGCCACGTTGAATTCCCTCGACGACCGCCTTGTCCTCGGCATTCACCGCCGGGATCGCCTTGAGATAGTAGAGGTTCGGATGATCCGGATCAGGCTTCGCACCCCGAGGAATATTGAAGTTTCCGGCAACACCCCATTCCACGAGTGTTTTACCCACTCCAAGCGGCTGACCCCTCATCCATGTGATCTGATCGTAGGCGACGGTGAACATATGATTCGGAAACACGCCGCCCACATATACCGTGCGCCGCTGTTCTTCCGTCAGACTTTTGTTCTCGACTCCAATGGAAGGATCGAGTTCGACCATGGCTGGATCGGCCCAGCGAAATGTATGGAACGCGAACCCAGGGCCGTCCGGCACCATCTTCAGCGTTTCGTGCGGCACGAGTGGGGCAAGGGTCTTCGCATGAACCATGTCGATGTGGTAAGACTCGAGGAAATTCTCAGCAATAATCTTCCAGTTTGCATCCCAGATCTCGTGACCCTTATGCAACGTCTGCATGCGGTCCAGATGGTACGGTTCTATGAGCGAACCGAGCGGCTCCAATCTTGGAGCAAGCGGGGACGCCTTTGGATCTGCGTTGACATAGAGAAAGCCGTTCCAGGATTCGAGTTGGATTGCTTTCAGGCCGCACCGGGAAGTGTCGAAGTTGGCGGGCATGTGAGTCGCTTGCACGAGCGCCCCGTTCCGATCGTAGACCCAGCCGTGATACGGGCAAGCAAATCGTTTGGCATTACCGCTTCCCGTCGCGACCTGTGACAAACGATGCGAGCACACATTGAGCATCGCGCCGATCTCGCCTGAATCGCGTCGAATGACAATAATCGGAAGCTTACCCACTTCCGTGGTGAAGTAGTCCCCGGCAAGCGGCAACTCATCGGCACGGCCAACGCAAAACCACTCGTGCTTAAAGAGCGTGTCCAACTCCAACTCGAGTAGCCCCTCGGACGTGTAAACGCCACCCGGCATGGCTAGCGGCGCGGTTTCGGCCTGCGCCGCCATTTTCAGGATGCTATTCAGTCCCTCGGCCGCAGATGCACTGTTCTCCCGCTGCATTTTCGTATCTCCACGTAGGGTTTACCGATGCCGCCTGCTGCGCTAGCTGACGATCCGCCGCAACGCGCGTTGAAGAGTACAAAACAATTAATGTTTTTCGATTCGAATTTTAAAACACATTACAGTGTAAATCAATGAGAGAGCTCTCGCGTCTCGTGGCCGTGATCATCAAGAAATCCTCCGCGACTCAGACGCGAGAGACCTTGCGCACACCTCGCCTCGAGTTGCGCGATACAGTGGCGCGTGCCTCGGCGCGAGCTTCCCTGCGCCCCTTGTCGCTCACGTCGACGGTCGGAGACGCGCGTACCGGACGGACGTTCTCATTGCTCGGCAAGAAACTCATTACCGACACCTTTCTTGCCGCTTGCTCGTAGAGGCCCGCAAGCAGCCACATCCGCTCGGCCAAGCTCTCCAGCAATTCGGTGGGTTCCGATAGCGACCCGATAAGATTCAATAAAATGTCCCGCCGGCTGGCGGCATATCGATCCGTCACTTCGCGCCCATGACTCGTGATCTCGTAGGCGATCTGACGCGGCGCGTTTCCTACTTTCTCGATGAGCCCGCAACGCTCCAATTTGCGCAAACTGTACAGGATGTTTGCGGCGTCGTCGCGATTCAGATATTTGCCAACCTCCGCCGCACTTTTCGGGTAATCCCGCATTCGGACGACCTGCAGGACCGAGACGTCTTGCACCGGCAGAGTCGTTCCTCCAACATAAGTATTGAGCTCAACCGACCAATGGCTGAACGCCGCGCTTAGGTGGTGCAGCGCCAGTTCGAACTCTGTTATTGGAACCTCTGACTCCGAACTGGCCAGATGCGAATCACGGTGCAGATTTAACTGACCCGGCGGTTGCATTTGCGACAAAATATAACTCCTTCAGTTAGAAACGTGAGCGCGCATCGCGCGCGTTCGTGACACGATAATACTAATTCAAAGTGGCGCGCAGCACTGCTCCGCAAACGCGACCGCTAGCTGCTCCTCGGGGTCTAATTCCCTGTCACGCCAGCGTCCGGGCCTCTCTGCCTTTGGTCGCCAAGCGTTGCGCGTAGCTCTTATAGCGCTTTACCAGCCATTGATTAAATTGCGCAAGCGTCTTTTCTTTCGGGGCGTAACGCGTACGCGCAGCGAAGCGGGAATGCATCCCCAGGAAGGTCTTAGTGTTTGCAATGGTATCCGCGTCGTTGAATATCGAAATGCCATCGATCGTGCCTTTCAACAGCAGACCGATGGTCGGTAATGCCAGGCTTTCATGCGGCAGCAGAAGTCCCACGCGCAAGGTAATTTTATCCGCGGACTGCGGGATAATGACGAAATAAAACACCACATCGGGTTGGGCGCCGAAGAAAAGATTGGGTGGCACCACGGCAAACATGACGCGCTGCCGCTCGGCGGGCGTCAGTGTCGAGATGGGAGGCATCAGACACTTGCCCGAGATATTGAAACCGCCGTCAATCTCGAGGAAACCCGTGGGATGAAAAATAGCGCCATCATCCTGATCGTTCCAATCATAGAAACTTGCCAGACGGGATGGCGCGAAGTTATGCGGGCCGTGATGCAGATAATGCGTGTGATACGGCTCGATCGCGTTTTCCTGCATCAGCTTCCAGTTCCAAGGATTGTCCGGCCAGTCCACGGTTGGGACCGCGCCCAAGTCAGCCATGCGGTGGTTGCGCACCTCCTGCGTCAACGTCTTGAGGCGCGGTCCCAACGGCGCCGCCTGGCCGTCCATATTCACAAATATGAACCCGTTCCAGATTTCCGATCGAAGCGTCCGCAGACACTGCGTCCGCCGCAGCTCTTCGAGCGGCAGCGTCCCGTTCATCTCAGGTGCCGAAACGAGGCTGCCATCAAGCGCATAAGACCAGCCATGAAACGGGCATGTGAACCCTCCCGGGGCATGGCCTACCGCCTCACCGAGCACATGGCCGCGATGCCGGCAAATTGCGGACAGGACCCGAACTTGCGCGTTTGTGTCGCGGACCACCAGCAAAGGTTCCGACATGATCGTGATGGAGAAATAGTCGCCAACTCGCGGTATCAGCGCATGATGCCCCAACGCCACCCATTCGCGGTCAAAGATCGCGCGGCGCTCGAACTCGAACCATTCAGGCGACGTATAACATTCGGCCGGCAAACTAATTGCCTCGGAAACGTCAGCCGCCGAAGCATCGATGTCAGCCATCAGAGATTTCAAAATGTCGCTGTACGGCACATCGCGAAGCGTGCCCGTCGTAAAGTCAGTCATGTTCGTGAGCTCTTATTTCGCCGTCTAATCGGCACCCTCGACGAGTGGAGCATCGGAACCAATTGGCTTGAGTCCGATAGCTAATAAAACAAAGTACATAGTACATTATATCAATACTTCCCTGGAGCTGTCGGCTAAATTGGGGGTCGTCTCTGTATTGCCGGACGAATAACTTTGCTTAAGATGCACGAGCTTGGCGATGATGAAATTCGGTCGCGGGGGTGCCCCCGCGGTGCGCAGGCGCGCTCTAATTATGATGGACTGCTCGATATGGAGGTGAAGATCGATGACCGGGGTAAAACAGTCGCGCCGAATCAGGCTGTGTCATCAAATAGAACCGACTCCCGAGCGGGTTGAGTCAGGGCGCCGCAATAGGACAGAACACTAGCCCGATGATATTTTTGTGTCACGCCGCAGATGTACCGCTAGATACCGTGCGGCGAATTACGCTTCCGGACGGCAAGATCATTGCGGTATACAACCTAGGTGGCCGGTTTCTGGCAACTGATGACCGCTGCACACATGGACATGCGTCCTTGGCCGACGGGATGATCGAGGACGGTTCTATCGTCTGTCCTCTTCATTTTGGATCGTTCGACATAGCGACCGGAGAGCCCACGGCTCCGCCGTGCACAATACGGCTGCGCACGTACAAAATCGTTCTGGACGGGGACTCGTTGCGCGTGGATTGACCCGTCAGCAGGATCAAGACCCCCTGCAACATAAAGGCGCTGTCGCGCTACCCTCCGTCGTCTCGCCAAAGCACATGACGACTCCGTATCAGAACTTCCCTTCCAAAGTGACCCCAAAGGTTCGCGGAGGCGCGTACTGGATGTAATCTCCATTGCCCTGTGATGCAAGAGACTGCGCGTACGCGGCATCGGTCAGATTTCGTCCCCAAAACTTCAATCGATAGCGCTCGTCTAACGTGGACAGGTAGACCTGCGCATTTACAAGGCTGTATGAGCTTTGGCGCAGGCGATTGTCAGGCTCCGCGTACCAACCACTGTTGTAGGCGTAGGTAACACTGGCTCCCACCTTCGCAAGCGTAAGGGGCACAGAGTAGTCGGCGGTCGTGTCGTACGTGAACTTCGGCGCCTGGGACAGCTGATGGCCCGTTGCACTTGCCGTCGCAAAATTTGTTCCGCCACCGTCGGGCAACAGCGTCGTATAGTCAGCGCTGGGAAATGACGTGTAGACCGCGTGCAGCAGCTCCAGGCCGCTGCTGAGCGTCAAATGATTGGCGACTCTTGCTTTTAGATCAAGGTCAAGTCCATACACTTCTGCAGCCGCACCGTTATAGATTTCGAGCAAGCCCGCCGGATAACGAACTGCCTGGATATTCTTGTAGTCGTAATAGAAGCCTGATGCATCAATCGTAAGGCGATGGTCCAACATTTCGGACTTAACGCCCGCTTCATAGGCATCGAGAACCTCCGGCGAGTAGGTTGTCGTGGGTAGGAGCTCGTTGTTGAAGCCGCCGCTTTTGAACCCGCGGTTATACGACACATACGCCATCAGATCTTCAGCAAACTTATGATCGAGCGCGAGACGCCATGTCGGCTTGCTATAAACCTCGTGCACATCGGGTGCGGTTTGTGGGATAGGAGGTCCCTCCCCCGGCGCGAACTCGAGGACACCCGATGTATGAAAATTCCTTCGCTCGGCGGTATAGCGCAGTCCGACAGTAAGATCTGTTGCCGGTAGAATTTCTGTTGTCGCCTGTCCGAACAAAGCTCCGGAATACGTTTTCTCAACAGGAAAAGTGTTAGTTGAGGCAAGAGGGAACAGCAGACCCCCGGCAGCCTGGACAGGGTCCTCCTTGGCATCGTCCTGATACCAAAAGAAGCCCGTCACCCAGTTAATGCGTTGTCCCGCCGCCGAACGCAATTGAAATTCTTGAGTGAACTGTTTATCAGGCTCATCGATGAGAATATTCAGCGCGAGCTCGGGATAGGGGGTAAGCGCTCCGTCGAAGGATTGCAGGTAACTACTATTGCGAAAGGCCGTTATCGAAGAGAATTTTAAGGCGTCGAAATCATGAGCGATATTGAGACTCACTCCTTCTTGCTGGATGAATCCATAGGGCTGAAACACGCCATTCAAGTCCTGAGGGGGAACCGGGACAGGCAAACCTCCCAGTGGAATTGTCGCCGGCGCGAGCGCCCAAGCATCGTCGGTATGCTCGAAATCGAAGATCAGCGTCGCCTGGGTGTTGGAACTCGGAGTCCATAGCCACTTGGACCGTAACGCGAGATCCGTAGTCCAGTTCACGTCCTGTCCCGTATAGAAGTTCCTGCCGAAGCCGTGGCCTTGGTCCTGATAGTAGACGGACATGTCGGCCGCGAGATCCGAGGTGAGACCACCGGTAACGTAACCGACCACGCCTCGCGTATCGTAATTTCCGTAAGTGACTCCGTAAGAGCCTTGGAACGCCTGCTGCGGTGTCTTAGTAGTGATCTGAATCAGGCCTCCCACCGCATTACGGCCAAACAGCGTCCCTTGAGGCCCCTTGTCGATCTCGACCGCTTCAACGTTGGCGAGATCTAACATAGACGTAGTCATCGAACCGTAGTAGACGCCATCCACGTAGGTGGCGATCGGATTCTCGACGCCCGCACCCGAGGCGGTCGTGCCAATGCCACGAAGATGCGGCTGCGCGTATCCGACCACATCGCCGTAATTAAGGCCGGGCGTAACTAGATTTAGATCTTGGGCAGTCTGGACACCCGCGCTTTCGAGGTCGCTGCCAGAGAAAGCCTTGATGGAGATAGGCACGTCCTGCAGTCGTTCCGCCTGCTTTTGCGCCGTGACGATAATCTCTTGGAGCTCACCAGCCGATGATGAGCTTTCGCCGGGGGGGATCGATTGCGCTCGCGCGGCGCCCACGGTTATGGACAGCGCTGTAGAAGCGATTACGACCTCGCACATCTGGATCGATAGTCGCATGCCCTTCCCGTTGGCATGAATTATATTGTAAGTTGTACTGTGAGTGGCCAGTATATGCAAGTAAATATTGACGTGAGTTATATGCATAGGCGGTATGCCCCAGTTCCACGCGATGCCCTTCTCGGGCTCACCCATCACTATTCATTCACTCATTTGAATTCGATACCGACAGGAGAGTAGAAATGATCAAGGTCAGTGTGATGTATCCAAATACCCCGGGGGCCCGATTCGACCTCGATTACTATCGGGACAAGCACATGCCCCTCGTGAAGGCGAGAATGGGTGCCAGTTGCAAGTACTACACCATCGACAAGGGGTTGAGCGGCTTGACGTCCGGCGCGCCGCCTGCCTATCTCGGCATGTGCCATGTCTTCTGCGATTCCGTCGCTTCATTCGAGGCCGGATTCAACCCGCATAAGGAAGAACTCATGGGCGATATTGCCAACTATACGAACCTATCCCCCGTAATCCAGGTTAGTGAAGTAATCGTCGGTTGAGTCTCGGCGGCGCACGCGCAATCTGGGCGCGTACCTCTGCTGTCCGATCTATCCGCCTCGGTGCATTCATCGCGGCAGATCTGGACCGCACACGCTGGTCAGTAAAATCGATCGAAGTGCAGCTGCTCCGGGGGGACGTGCGCGTGCTCGGTTAGTGTACGGTAGACAGCCTCCGTCATTTTTGTTGGCCCGGCAAAGTAATATTCATGCTCGCTCCATTGGCCGCCTACCGCATCCGAGAGCGTTTCATGCACCAAACCCCGCCTACCCGTCCACGCATCGTCCGGTGCAGGATCGGACAGAATGGCATTATAGGTAACACGTTGATCGAAGCCCGGCAGCGCCGTAAAGGTACGGTCCGACACTAGGTCGCGCACGGCGCGGGCCCCGTATAGCAAGATAATTCGCCGATTAATAAAATGTGGATCGCTGAGCGCACCCCGTATGATCGATAGGATCGGTGCCAGGCCCGAACCGCCCGCGACGCAGACGATATCGCGTCCAGTGTCGCGGAGATGCGCCAGCCCGAACGGCCCATCTAGGACGAATTGCTGGCCGAGGGCGTCGCTCGAAAATAGCTGCGCACTTGCCGTTCCGCCGGCAACGGCGCGAATGATGAAATGCCAGTGCCCCAGCTCGTTCGCGAGATTGGACATCGAGTAGATTCTTCGGCAACCCGTGGGAAGCACGAGCGCCGCATATTGGCCGGGGAGAAACGCGGCGGATCCCTCGGTTGCGAAAACGAACTCACCCATATCATGGGTCAGCTTCGTCACCGATTGTAGGATCCCGGTACGGCGCTGAGGGCGCAGCAGTGGCCGATTTGCGGCCACCTCACGCACCGCTATCGTACAATCAGTGACCGGAACCGTCTGACATCCAAGCACTCGCCCACGCCGACGATCCGCCTCAGTCCAAACAGGACTACCCTCCCAGAGGGTCCGCGTCTCGCCTTCGTGCACACGTATCTTACAGCTCCCGCATCCACCGGCGTTGCACTCGTACGGTAGGCCTACTCCGGCACGCAACCCCGCTGCCAGAAGCGTATCGTCGTGCGAGCATTCAAACGTCACGTCACTGTCCACAATGCTGATCGTCGGCATGGGATGAGGGGACTCCTGCGCTACTCCAAGGAACTATCCAGCTAACCAGCGATGGAGCGGATCCTCCACCGTCCGGCCGGCAATGCGATGTGACATCCCTGGGTCGTCCCTTGGGTCAAAACGCGCAACCGGCCGCGCATTTATCGCATAGCAACGTGTAAAGTACCGTGTACTATATATTATAATTCTATCTAAAAGCTGATGATTGGCTTTTGCCACACGGTCTACGCATCTCGAGCGCGCTGACCGAATCGGGGATGAGTCACCTCGTAAATCAGCGAATGGGTAAACGCCAACTCATGCGCTGCTCGGCAGAGGGCGCACATCAGTTGCTGCAGGTTCGCTGATCTCATCGACTGATTACGCCACAGATACCATCCTGTGGCCGAGACTCATGCCGTTCCTTCGGGCGATATCCCGAGATTAAGGTAGAGCTCATCACCGACTACGGACTCACCGGCATCGTTGCCGAGCGCTTTGACGCGGGAGTGCGCGCGGGAGGGCAAGTTGCAAAAGACATGATCGCCGTGGGGGCGCACGCGCCCGGCGTTGCGCCACAGAGCGGAGTCTACGCTACACTTGCCGTCGGGGGATCGAGCCACGGTCACAGCATCTCGTCTGCTCCGACGAGTCCAACGCGCGAGGCCATCATGCACAAGAGCCTATATCCCGTTCCGCAAGACTTTGCGGATGCGGCACGAGTGAAGCGGGCCGACTATGGCCGAATGTATGCCGAATCGATCCGCTCGCCGCAGGAGTTCTGGGCGAACATCGCACGGCGCATCGATTGGATCAAGCCGTTCACCCGAGTCAAGGACGTGAGCTTTGCCGAGCAGGACTTTCACATCCGCTGGTTTTACGACGGCACCTTGAACGTCGCAGCGAACTGTCTGGATCGGCACCTCGCCAAGCGCGGCGACAAGACCGCCATCATCTGGGAATCGGACGATCCGCAGCGTTCCGCGCGCCTGACCTATCGCGAGCTGCATCAGCGTGTGTGCCAGTGCGCGAACGCCTTGAAGTCGCTTGGCGTGCGCAAGGGCGATCGCATCACCATCTATCTGCCGATGATTCCCGAGATTGCCATCACCATGCTCGCCTGTGCGCGGCTCGGCGCCGTGCACTCCATCGTGTTCGCCGGGTTCTCGGCCGAGGCGCTCTCCGGGCGCATTGCGGATTGTGCCTCGACCCTCGTCATCACGGCGGACGAGGGGATGCGCGGCGGCAAGCGCATCGCCCTCAAGGCCTGCGTCGATGAGGCGCTCACCCACGAGGGCACACAGAGCGTCAAGAAGGTGTTGGTGGTTCGGCGGACGGGCGCGTCCGTATCCATGAAGGCGGGCCGGGACCACTGGTATGCAGAACTGGTACCCGAGCAGCCGACAGCATGCCCGCCCGAGGAAATGGGCGCCGAAGATCCACTGTTCATCCTGTACACCTCCGGATCGACGGGTAAACCGAAGGGAGTGCTGCATACGACAGGCGGTTATCTCGTGTATGCCGCATTCACCCACGAGACCGTGTTCGATCTGCGCGAGGAGGATGTTTACTGGGCGACGGCGGATGTGGGCTGGGTCACTGGTCACAGCTATGTCGTCTATGGTCCGCTCGCAAACGGCGCGACCACGGTGCTGTTCGAGGGCGTGCCGAACTACCCCAATTTCAGCCGATTTTGGGACGTTGTGGACAAGCATCGGGTCACCCTCTTCTACTCCTCGCCCACGGCCATTCGCTCGCTGATGCGCGAGGGAGCGGCACCCGTCGAGGCGACCTCCCGTCAGACGCTGCGTCTGCTCGGCTCGGTCGGCGAGCCGATCAATCCGGAGGCCTGGGAGTGGTATCACCGAGTGGTCGGCGACGGCCGCTGCCCGATCGTCGACACGTGGTGGCAAACCGAGACCGGCGGCATCCTGATCACTCCGCTCCCCGGCGCCATCGATTTAAAGCCGGGCTCGGCCACCGTGCCTTTCTTTGGGGTGCAGCCCGACCTCGTCGACAATGAGGGCAAGATTCTCCAGGGAGCAGCCGAGGGGAATCTCGTGCTGCTCGACAGCTGGCCCGGGCAAATGCGCACGGTGTATGGCGATCACCAAAGGTTCATCGATACCTATTTCAAGACTTTTCCCGGCAAGTATTTTACCGGCGACGGCTCGCGTCGCGATGCCGACGGGTACTTCTGGATCACCGGCCGCGTGGACGATGTGCTCAATGTGGCCGGCCACCGCCTGGGCACTGCAGAAATCGAGAGCGCGCTGGTGGCGCATGCGCAGGTCGCCGAAGCCGCAGCGGTCGGCTTCCCGCACGACATTAAGGGCCAGGGAATCTACGTCTACGTCACGTTGATCTCCGGTGCGCAGCCGACCGAGGCGTTGCGCCGGGAGCTGCGTGACTGGGTGCGCAAGGAAATCGGTCCGATTGCCACGCCGGACGTGATTCAATGGGCGCCGGGATTGCCGAAGACTCGCTCCGGCAAGATCATGCGTCGCATTTTGCGCAAGATCGCGGCCGATGAGTCCGATCAGCTCGGCGACATCTCCACGCTGGCCGATCCGAGCGTCGTAAAGCAGCTCGTCGATGAGCATAACAAGCTGCCCCCATCGCCCGAGCGCAGCATGGTCAAACACTGATCTTGGGTTATTTCTCCAGCACGTACTGCCCCGGGGCATCGGCGATCGGTGGATATCCGGCTGCCGCGGATCCCATGCTCGGCGGCGCCCCGCGGGCGGCGCTTGAATGCGCACTCAGCCATCGATCCCAGACGGGCCACCACGAACCCGGCTCAGACGGCGTCGATTCGTGCCAGGCTTCAGGGGTCAGGGTGTCGCGTGCGTTCGACCAGGTGCGCACGCGATGACGCCGGCGCGGGTGCACCGGGCCGCTCACGATGCCGGCATTGTGGCCGCCCGAGGTGAGCAAGAACGTGTAGTCCGAAGATCGTGTCAGAGCGCGCGCCTTGTACACCGACCTCCAAGGCGCGACGTGATCGGTTTCGGTGCCCACCACGAACATCGGCAAGCGAATGGCGGCGAGGTCCACCGGCCGCCCCTCGGCGGTGAACTCGCCTCGCGCGAGCGCGTTGTTCAAATAGAGCCGGCGCAAGTATTCGGCATGCATGCGACACGGCATACGCGTGCCGTCTGCATTCCATGCCATGAGGTCGTTGGCGGTATCGCGCTTACCCCGCAAATAGCTGTTGACCGCCGGCGTCCACAGCAAGTCGCGCGAGCGCAGTAAGGAGAACGCGGCTCCCATCTGCTCGCTTTTGAGGACACCGGTCCGGCGCATCGTCGCCTCGAGCATGTCGAGCTGGCTGGGGCTGATGAAAAGCGACAGCTCGCCCGGCTCGCTGAAATCTTGCTGGGCCGCGAGCAGCGTCAGGCTCGCGAGCCGTTCATCGCCTTCCGCGCCGAGCGCCGCCGCGGCAATCGACAAGAGCGTCCCGCCGATGCAATAGCCCACCGCGTGGACTTTGCGGCGCGGCACGATGGCCGTGACCGCCGCGAGCGTGTCGCGGATGCCGAGGCGCAAGTAATCGTCCATGCCTAACTCGCGATCGGCCGCAGTCGGGTTTTTCCACGAGACCATAAAGACCGTGTGGCCTTGCGCCACCAGATACCGCGCCATGGAGTTGCTCGGCGAGAGATCGAGAATGTAGTACTTCATGATCCACGCCGGAACGATGAGCACGGGCTCCGCTTCGACCGCCGGGGATTGGGGTGAATACTGGATCAATTCCACGAGATCGTTGCGCATCACGACCTTGCCGGGGGTCGAGGCGACATCCCGGCCGACCACGAATTGCTCGGTGCCGGCGGCTCCCTTACCCTCCAGGGTGCGCTCTATGTCTTCCAGCCAGTTCGAGAAGCCTCGCACCAGGTTCTGGCCGGCTTCCACCCGCGTCGCATCGAGTAGCTCGGGATTGCTGAAGAGATAATTCGCGGGAGAGAGCGTCTCGAGGGCGTTGCGCGCGACGAAATCGAGCTGCCGCTCGCTCTGCGGTGCAACTCCCGGTACGCGCCAGGCGTTCTGCCACCAATCGGCATAGTTGCGGTAGCCGTGGGCCAGTACATTGAAGGGCCAGTGTGACCAGGCCTCGTCCTTGAATCGCGCATCGCTATGCGCCGGCGCCAGAGGCTGGCCGACACTCGCCTTGAGCGCGAAATTCCAGTTGTCCACGGCCTTGGCCAGGGCGTCTTCCAAGATCTCGAGCTGCCGCGCGGGTTTCTGCGTGACATTCAGATACCAATCCCACCACGCGTTCACATACACATCGGGTGCGAGACCCCCGGTGACGGTTGCGAGCTGTTCCCGCAGCGTGCGACTTAGGGCCTCAGCACTGTCCGGGGCGTTCGACTGGTCATTCATGGAGCTAATCCTAGTCCAGAAACGCATGGGGCGCCTTGCGGCGCCCCACACTCGAGAGACTTAAGAGCGAACTCTCAGCTCACCTTCTTCTTCGTCTCGGCGGCGGCGCGGTTCACGCTCTCGTTCACCGCTTCGCTCAGGCTGGACTGCGAATCAGTGGCCAGCTTCACGAACTCCTGGGCGCGCGCGCGCAGCCTCTCGCTGAGGGCGGTAGTGAGCTCGACCTGCCTGGAGATGAACTCCGCCGGCGTCTGCGCGCCGACGGCGGCCTTGGCCTGGGCCAAGCTCCACTCCAGGTAGTCGCCCGCGACGGCGTACTGATAGCGGCCTACTCGATCAAGCGCCTTCAGGCCTTCCTGTTGCACTTTGAGTGCCGGGGCAAAAGCATTCTTGTAGGTCTCGAAAATCGTCTTGGGATCGAATGTGGTGTCGGTCATGGCGGCTCCTTGATTGGGTATGGGTCCTTATTACGGGGACATTATAGCGCATTTTGTATGCACTGCAAGAGATTTTATGACAAAGTTTATAGAAGGTTAATTTCCACGTAACTCATGGTTTTGACAAGTTTTATATTTTTCCAAGCTACCCGGGTACCAGCTAATACTAGTGCGACGCAAGAGATACCACGTCCGCACGGCCAACGCGCCGGGCCGCAATGCAGGTCGACGCGCGAGGAACCCGGGAGCATGATCCGTCCATGCTGTTTCAGGCTGCGCGATGACGGCGATACAAAGCCACATCCGTTCGCTCGAGTGTTACGTCGAGCGGTGCGGCGGCTGCGTGGTGCGGGAGCCTCTTCCCGACACCATCCATGGTCGCTTGTCGCGGGACCGGATTACCTTGCACGCCGGCTTGGACCCCCATGAGCAACTTCTTGCGCTGGTCCATGAGCTCACGCACTGGCTCGCGCACCGGGATGTGCTTGAGGCGCCAAGCGCATGCGCGACGATCTATGAATACGAAGCCGAAGCCGTGGAGAGTCTGGTAATGGGCCGGCTCGGCCTACCCTGCCCGGCTGACGATGCCCCTGCGATCCCCTGGTATCGGCCGCCCGACGGGCTGCTCACATCCTCCGTGACGCGGGTGCGCTCGACGGTACGACGGATCTGCCAAGCGCTGGAGCTCGATCAAGACGGCGCGAGCTAGAGACGCAAGCCTCCATCCACGTCGAGGCAACGACCGGTGAAAAATTCGTTTTCGAAGATGAAGCGCACGGCGTGCGCAATCTCCTCGGCGAGTCCCAGGCGCTTCAGCGGCACCGGAGCGGTGAGCTTGTCGAGCACCTCGGGACGCATGGTGGACAGAATATCCGTGCGCGTGAATCCGGGGGCGACTGACGCGGCCCGGATTCCGTAGCGCGCGAGCTCCTTGGCCCACACCACAGCCATCGATTCAACACCTGCCTTGGCTGCGCTGTAGTTGCTCTGGCCGGCATTGCCTACCCGGGAAATGCTCGAGATATTGACGATGACCCCGCCGTTGCCGAGCTCGATCATGTGCTTTGCTGCTTCCCGCCCACAGAGGAACACCCCGGTCAAATTCACGCCGATCACGGCGTTCCATTGATCCAGGCTCATTTCCCCGACGACCGCGCCGTCCTTCACCTTGACGAGCAATCCATCGCGCACGATGCCTGCGTTGTTCACGAGCCCATCCAGTCGGCCGAGCTCGGAGACCACCCGGCTCATCGCGGCGGACACGTCCGCCTCATCGGCAACGTTCACGAGGTAACCGCGCACCCTTACAGACTTGGCAGCGCAACGCTGCACCGTCTCTTCGAGGTCCGCCTCGTTGCGATCGAACAGCGCGAGATTCGCACCGCGCTCGGCGAGGTCCAAAGCGATCGCTCGACCGATGCCGCGACCGCCCCCCGTCACCACCACCGTCTTCTCGTGCATATCCATGACAATCACTTACCTTTAGAGATTCACTTACCCTTGTTGCGTTTCTTGGCGGAGCTCGCGGCGTGAGGCGCGCCGCCCGGGCGCTCAGCGCCTCCGGAAGGATCCGCCGAGCGATCATTGCTCGCGCTTGAATCGCCTCGGGAACTCGCCGCGCCGCCGGTAAAGGCGTGGCGCGTCGCGGACTCCCACATTTCCATGTTCTGGCGTGCGAGCTCGGCCAGCGGCGCGAAGGGCGCCTGCAAGGCCTTCGCCATCTCCGACTGCATGGCCTCCTGTTGACGCAGAATCGACCCGAATGCCTGGCCAAGGTAGCGGCTGAGCAGCGCTTGCATCGGGCTGCCATAGAAGCGGATGATCATCTCAAGGAGTTCAGAGCCCAACACCGGCACGCCGAACTGCTCTTGCTCGGCAATGATTTGCAAAAGTACGGAGCGGGTCAGATCCTCACCCGACTTATCGTCGACGACTTTGATCCGGTCACCGGAGACAATAACTTGCCGCAGATCCTCGAGCGTTACGTGCCGGCTGGCCGAGGTGTCGTAGAGCCGCCGGTTGGAATATTTTCGGATGAGGCGTTCTTGCATGTGCGGGATTCCAACTCGAACAGCGTAAACCTTCATTTGGCATCGCACAACTCACGACGTCACACTATTATGACACCGATCATATGTGCGATGTGTCATTCTATAAAAACATGTAGTTACAAACTTTATATAATGTTTATTGTCCTATCGATGCGCAACCACATCACCTTTTGCATTGCACAGGGGCTGCACCATGCCCGCTGATGCGTGGCGTCAGTGGGCGGCGTTCGCTGCCCTCTTCAATCCGACCACCGATCCCTCCCCGCTCGGCACATTTCGGTCCTCGCCAGGTGCGTTCGCCCCCTTCGTCGACGCCGAGAAATTCGCCGCGGCCGCGCGCGCGTTCCAGAGCGGGCAGGATGCGCAAACTGCGGCGGCGGCCTTTTCCGATTTTCTGCGCGATCAGCTCGGCGGTGTTCTCGACGGGTTATGGGGAGGGCCTGCATTCGATGGTTCGGCGGCAACCGGCGAAGAGGCGCCCGCCCTCGGGCCGAACCGCGAACAACAAGAGCGGCTGCAGCGCGCCACCGCGGCGTGGCGACGTCTCTATCAGGCCCAGCGGCGGCTGCAGCGCCTGTGCTCGGACGCGTTGAGCGAAGCGGCGCGAGCCTTCGTGTCTCGCCAGGGCGTGCCGGCTGCGCCACCGACAGCCGAGGGACTTCACGGTTTATACGACGCGTGGATCGATTGCGCCGAGGAGGCCTATGCTCGCGTGGCGCATGGCGAGGCTTTCGGCGTGGCGCTTGCGGATGCTTTGAAGGCGGCGAGCGAGTGGCGCGGGGAGTGCGCAGCCTCGATCGAGCAGTGGGCCAAATGGCTCGATTGGCCGATGCGCAGTGAGATTAATTCCCTGTCTCTGCGTGTGCGCGCGCTCGAGGAGCAGCAGCGCGAAAGGAGTCGGGAACGCGAGACTCCCGCCCGCCCGGTGGCCAAGAAAGCCAAGAAACGAACCTCCGCAGCTAAAAAGCCCCGCGGCAGGACCAAGCGGTGAGCGCCTCCTTGTATGCGGCTCTGTCGGCCGCGCGGCATTGCGCACCCGGATGCACCGCAAAGGACGAGGTGTGGCGATCGGGAAAGCTGCGGTTGTATCGTTATCGCTCGATCTCCTCACCCTCGAGCGCCGTTCCATTGCTCATCGTCTATGCGCTCGTGAACCGGCCTTACATGATGGACCTCGAGCCCGACCGCTCGCTCATCCGCGGGCTGCTGTCGCGCGGCGTGGACGTGTATCTGATCGACTGGGGGTATCCCGACGGCGCGGATCGTTTCACGACCCTGGAGGATTATCTGGAGCGCCAGCTTGCGGGTTGCATCGATGAGATCCTGAAAGTCAGGAAACTCGCCGCCCTCAACCTGCTCGGCGTTTGTCAAGGTGGCGTGTTCAGTCTGTGCTTCGCGGCCTTGCATCCCGAGCGCGTGCGCAACCTGATCACGATGGTGACGCCCGTGGACTTTCACACCAGCACCGATCTCTTGTCGAAGTGGGCGAGAAAGATCGACGTGGACGCCTGGGTGGGCCGAGGCAATGTGTCGGGCGAGGTGCTGAACCAGCTGTTTCTCGCGCTCATGCCGTTTCGCCTGTCGCAGCAGAAATACGTGGACTTGCTCCGCGGTGACGTCGATCAGGCCCGCATCGAGAACTTCATGCGCGTCGAGCGCTGGATCTACGACAGTCCGGATCAGGCCGGTGCGGCCTTTCGGGAGTTCGTCGTGTGGTTCTATCAGCAGAATCGGCTCGTTCGGGGCGGACTCTCGATCGGCGGGCGCAGCGTAGATCTGCGCACCCTCGAGCTGCCTATTCTCAACCTCATCGGCACACGGGATCACCTCGTGCCGCCCGCCTCGTCCACGGCGTTGCGCGACCTCACCCGCAGCAAGGACTTCACCACGCTCGAGCTCGACTTGGGCCACATTGGCATGTACGTGAGCGCACGTGCGCAGCGCCAGGTGCCGCCGGCTATCGCGGACTGGCTCGAGGCGCGCTGAAGCTCGGCGCGCCGCGCCCCATGTTTACATGTAGACGCCGCCGTTCACGTTGATCTGCTGCCCCGTAACGTAATCGCCGTCCGCGGCCAGGAACAGGACCGCGCGCGCGATCTCATCGGGGGTTGCAAATCGTCCCATCGGGATGCGCGCGAGAATTTGCGCCTGGACTGCCTCCGGAACCTTCGCGAGCATGCCGGTCTCGGTGAAGCCGGGCGCGAGCGAATTGCAGGTCACATTGTATTTCGCGAGCTCCATCGCCGCCGTCTTCGTGAAGGCGATGATGCCGCCCTTACTTGCCGCGTAGTTGGCTTGCCCGAAGTTACCGGCCTGGCCGACGAAGGAGCTGATATTGATGATGCGACCGTACTTCTGCGCGACCATCATCGGCATCGCCGCAGTGACCCCATAATAGCAAGCGTTCAGGTTCGTGTTGAGGACGCACAGCCAGTCCTCGTCCGTCATCTTGCGCAAGGTCTTGTCGCGGGTGATGCCTGCGTTGTTCACCAGAATGTCCAGGCGCCCCCAGGCCTTTTGAATTCGCTCCATCATCTCGTTCCAGGTCGCCCGCTCGGCAACGCTGCCCTTCAAGAGCAGCGTTTGACGACCTGTGTTGCCCAGTTCGGTGGCCAATGCCTCGGCATCGGCTCCGCTCGATTGAAAATTGATCGCGACATCGGCGCCCTCTGCGGCAAGCGCTCGCGCTATGGCGCGACCAATACCGCGTGCCCCGCCCGTGACCAATGCCTTGCGTCCTTCAAGCTTGTTCATGGTCCCCCCAAAGCCGTTGTGCTTCCTTGGCTCCTTCGCGGCAGGCATTCCCGTCGCCGGAGTCGGTACTTTCGTCGGGGATTCTGCGCTTCCATTCCGCGGAAGTCTGCACCCCTATGCGTGCCGACCCGCGTTTGGCGCCCGGGAGATGATTCGCCCTCCCGCCAGGGAATCGGTCGCGCTTATCTCCCTCTGGCGGACGGCGGGGTCGGCGATATGGGGGAGCCCGCAGAGTAGCTCGACCGCTTGGGACGAATCACGCGCTCGTCCGTGATCTCGATGACGGCATGCTTGCCCGTAGCTCCGATATCCTTGCGCGCCTCAACGCGGTGTTGGGCGAAGCGCGTGCGCTCGGCTGTACTGATGCGCTTGATGGCGGGGCTTGCGTAGAACGATCCGAGGTACCCCGCTACCGCCTTGGCGTGCGATTCCTCCGAGAAAAAACCCAAACGCAGCGCATGCATGAGCTTGCCCTGCTCCATCCCCGCGACCGAATAAAGGCGATACTCGCTGAAGATATCGAGGTTCGGCAGAGCGTCCGGGTCGAATGCTTCCTCGGAGCATGAAAGCTGGATCACGAACCACCGCAGCACCGACGCATCTTCCAGCTCAGTGGCGGTCAATGGCCGCAGGGTCTGCGTCGTGTCGAGGCTCGGGAGGCGGTCGCTCAAGGTGTCGTGCGGCCGCGGCGTCGGCGCGAGCCTGTTTCCGATCGGCTTGGCAAGCACGTGATGTGCCGGGTTGGCACTGGGCACCGGCGTCCCCGGCATGCGCGGCGCAGTCCCCATCCTGGGAGCGCCCATGGGGCCCTGCGGCGACACAGCTGGGGTGGCAGGCGGAGACGCGGCAGCGGCGCGTATTGGCGCGGCTGCAGTGGGTGTGGGCGCAGGAGCGGCGCGCACCGGCACGGGCGCGGCTGCGGCGGGCACGCGTGGCGCGGCAGCCAACGGTGTCGCTGCGGGCGCACGCGGGGTCGCCGTCGGACGCATCACGGCCATGCTGTCGGACAGCACCGGAATCAACAACTCGGCCGGTACGGCGAGCACAGGCGCTGCGGCGAGTACAGGCGCTGCGGCGGGTACAGGCGCTGCGGCGGGCACAGCGGCTGCGGCAGGCACAGCGGCCACGGTCGGCGCTGGCGTCGGGGGGCTGACCGGAACCGCAGGGCAGACCGGAACCGCTGCGACCGGCGCTGGCGGCGCCGGTGAGACCGCAGCAGGCGCGGGCCAGGGAGGTTTCCCGGGGGCAGCCACGAATTCTGCGTTGGGTACGAAGGCTCGAGCGGACGCTGAGAATCGAGCCGGAGCGAACGCCCGGGCAGGTACTGGCCGCTGGGCGGCGCCGGCCTTGACGCTCGGCGCCGGCTTGGCGACCGGCGTCGGGAATTCGAGCTCGATGGTGTGGATCTCGGGCGCGGTGCTCGCGGTTTGCAGCGCCAACCAAGCCGGTGGCGGAGTCGTCGGAAGAGCTCCTCCGTCCACGGGTGCTGCCGCGGGCGGGGGCTCGGGAAGTGGCTCGGGCGGCGCCGCACGTGCAGCAGCGGAGCGCGGCGCATTGGGGAGCGGCGCAGCCGCCGCCTTGCTCACGGCGGCCTTTACCGCCGCAAGTTGCTGAGCCTCGATTTTGGTCTTGATCGACTCGATGGCACGCAGGTCCTCGGGCTCGGCGGTCGCCGTCAAGGCGCTTGGATAGATCTCACGCACCACCGGCAGCAAGGCTTCCGCCTGCTCTTCGATCTCGAAGGGACCGAGTCGCAAGCGGTAGCGCACGCGCCGGTCCTCGGTGCGTTGAATTTGGTATAGGTGGGTGCCGGGATGGTCCGCGACGGCTTTCATCGGCAGGCTGATGGGCGCTGTCGATGCACTCAGGTTTATCACGAAGGGACCGGGGCCGCCCAGGCAGGGCGCAGCCGGAACCGGCTCGAGCAAATCGTCGATCGTCAAATGCCAAATTTCGTTGGTCAATGGGGTGTTTATTGGTGTACCCATCAAGCGGTCCGCGATCTCCCGAAGCTGATGGCGAGAATATTGGCGAACTGCGTCAAAGGAAACCGTGATCGGCGTCGCTCGACGACGACAACTGTGACGAAGTCGCCTTATGTCATTCGCCTAAAAACAACAGCCGGGGTCGGATATCACCTACATCACTCGGCTCCGCGGGCGACTCGCAATACAGCGCACAGCATCGGAAGCTTTATGTCCAAATCGATCACGACAACCGAGGAGCGCAAGCAATGAAAGAGAAAAGCACCAATCACGGCGAGGGAAATCCCGAAGCGGCGGAAGAGTTCAACAAGGCGGAGCGCGAGTTCGTCAACTCGCCGCAAGGCAAGGCGAAGATCAGCAAGGGACCCCAGGTGCGGCCGGAGGAAGAGGCGGACCTCAAGCAAGCCGAGCAGCGTGCCAAGGCCCGCGGAAAGAACGACGATTCCGACACCACGAGGATGAAGTAGGCGCTGGTTCGCCCGCCGGCATGCTCTCGCGCATACTCTGTGGGTGACGCTCGCCGATTCGCAAACGCTCACCATCGACGTCGACGGCTCGACGCAGGTTCCGGGGCTCCTGCAGCGAGCGCCGCATGCCCATGCCTTGTTTGTGCTCGCCCACGGAGCCGGCGCAGGCATGCATCACGAATTCCTGGCGGACATGGCGCGCGGCCTCGCGGAGCTCGGGATCGCGACGTTGCGTTATGAGTTCCCCTACATGGCGCGCCGGAGCCGGCGGCCGGATCCCCCGCCTCTCTGCCACGCCACTGTGCGCGCCGCCGTCGCGGCGGGCGGAAAGCTCGCCCCTTCCCTACCTCTCCTCGCGGGCGGAAAGTCGTTCGGTGGGCGCATGACATCACAGGCGCAAGCGAGCAATCCGCTCACGCGAGTACAAGGGTTGGTGTTCCTCGGATTCCCTCTGCATCCGCCGCAGGAACCCTCGGCCTCCCGCGGCGCGCATCTGCAGCGCATCGAGGTTCCCATGCTGTTCTTGCAGGGGACGCGGGACGAGTTCGCCACCGCCCCCTATCTTTCGCCGCTGCTCGAGACCCTCGGCGCACGCGCGCAGCTCGTATCGCTGATGGGCGCCGATCATTCCTTTCATGTGCCGGCGCGCAGCGGACGCAGTGACGCACAAGTGAGGGACGAGATGCTCGCGGCCATTGCGGCGTTCAGCCGCGCGCTCACAAAAGCATCGTAGCGCTTACCGCTCGGCCGCGAGCCGCGGCTCGAGCTTTTGGGCGGCGCCCCGTGAAGCGAGCCAGGACCCGGCGAGGATCATTCCGAAAGCCGCAATGCCGCCGGCCCCCAGATGCTCACCGAGGAGTCCGATCCCGAGAAGCGAGGCGACCGCAGGATTGATGTACGTGATCAGCGTGGCACGCGAAGCGCCCGCGTGATTGACGAGGTAGAACATGAGGAGCATGGCGATAGCCGTGCACAGGACGCCGAGCACCGCAAGCGATGCCAGAGCCGCGGCGCCCGGCCAGTGTGCCGGCCACACTCGCATCGCTGGCGGCGTGAGCAGCACAGCGGCGATGCCCAAACAGGCTGCCAGGGGGGCGACCGAATCGAGCTCGCGCAGGTGGCGCTGAATGATCAAGGGGCCCACGGCATAACCGAGCGCGGCGATCAGCATGCACGCCACGCCCGCCCAACCCCAAGGGCCGGAGATGGTGCCGAAACCGAGGAGCGCGACGACGCCGACGAAACCCAGCACCAGCCCGACCATACGCCGCGCGCCGAGCGGCTCGTGGACGCCGAACGAGCGCGCCAGCAGCACGACCCAGAGCGGCACCGTGGCAATGAGGATGCCGGTGACGGATGAGCTGATCCACTGCTCGCCGCAGGAAATCACTGCGAACGGAATGGCAAACTCCGCGAGGGCAAATGCGCATAGAGCCGCCGTGTGCCCGCGCAAGGATCCGAGCGCACCCCGCCGCCACGCAAGCGGCAGCAGGATGACGGTCGCGAGCACCACGCGGCACCAGGCGATGAGGAGCGGCGGAACCTCAACGACGGCCACCTTGATCAGAAAATACGGTATTCCCCAAATCACACACAAGGCCGCAAAGGCCGCCCACGCTCTCCACTTCACTGATTTCCCCCCTCGATCGCCGCCGCGCCAAATTGTATAAACTGTGGCTCTCCGCGCTCAACCGCGGCACGAGACTCAGGGCGATGAGCAAGGACCCACCGCAGGCGCAGCGACAAGTGAGCGCGGCGAGACCGCGAGGCACGCGGCGCATCCGCGTGGGCATGCGCGAGGTGATTAGTCAGGGCATCCCCACGGAGGTACTTCAGGATCTCTATCATTACTGCATGACGGTGAGCTGGCCGCGCCTATTCGCCACGATCGTCGCGTTCTTCTTGCTCTTTGACGTGCTGTTCGGGTGTCTGTTCCATCTCGTGCCCAATTGCATCGCCAACTTGAACCCACCCGGATTTCTCGGGGACTTCTTCTTCAGCGTCGAGACCCTCGCGACCGTGGGCTACGGGGACATGCATCCTCAGACCCTGTACGGTCACACCGTGGCGATGATCGAGATTTTCACCGGCCTACTGATGCTCGCCCTCATCACCGGCCTCATGTTCGCACGCTTCTCGCGTCCCAGGGCACGCTTCCTTTTCGCCCGACACGCCGTCGTGCGCCCCCTCGACGGTAAGCTCACCCTCATGTTCCGCGCAGCCAACGAGCGCCAGAACGTCGTGCAGGACGCCTCGGCGCGGCTGCGCATGCTGCGTGATGAGGTCACCTCGGAGGGTTACCGGATTCGCCGCATCATCGATTTGCCGCTGGTGCGCTCGCAGCACCCGATCTTCGCACTCGGCTGGAACATCATGCATGTCATCGACGATGCCAGCCCGCTCATACAAGAGACCTCGCAGACTCTCGACGACTATGATGCGAGCTTCATCCTGACCTTGAGCGGCACGGACGAGACCACCGGTCAGGTATTGATCGCCCGCGGCGAATATCAGGCCTCGGCCCTCCGCTGGAATGCGACATTTCGCGACATCCTCGATTGGGACGGAAACACGCTGCACATCGACTACAGCAAGTTCCATGATGTCGAAGCGCTCGCCGATCCGCCACGTGCCGGCACCCCTCCATGACGTCGCCGCGAACATCGACTACAATCGGCAGCCGACTAAAATAACCACAGGGGATCCCATCATGCATCCGCTCAACACCGTCAAGGGCGCCATCACGACCGGCGTGATACTCGCAGTCGTCATCGGCATCGGGCTTGCCTACTGGATGAGCAACACCGCCGGATTTCACGGCGCGAGCCTCGATCGCTGGTTGCACATCATGTCCGGCGTGATGTGGATCGGTCTGCTCTATTATTTCAATGTCGTACAAACCCCGGGACTCGCCGTTGCGGCCGCCGACAAGGGCGGTCCGGGGGGCGCGGGAATCAGCAAATACATCGCCCCGCGCGCCCTGCTCTGGTTCCGCTGGGCGGCGGTCGCGACCTGGGTCACCGGTGCGTATTATCTTGCCACCGCCTATGGCTCGGACAAGGTCGTCGCGGCATTCACGCTGCAATCCGGATTTCGCGTGATCGGGGTCGGCGCGTGGCTCGGGACGATTATGCTGTTCAACGTCTGGGTCTTCATCTGGCCCAATCAGAAGAAGATTCTCGGCATCGTGCCGGCGACCGATGAGGAAAAGGCCGCTGCCCGCAAGACTGCAGGCCGCGCCTCGCGCATCAATTTCATTTTGTCCATTCCCATGCTCATGTGCATGGGCGGCCAAGCGCACGGATTGCCGTTCTAAGCTCGCACCGGCGGCGGGGTGGGCGACTGCGCCTGCTTCGCCGCCGAAGTGAGCCGCTCCATGAGGCGATCGAGCTTGTCGATGACGGCGAGCGGCTCGATCAAGTCCATGACGCCCGGCCTCTCGATCTTCACGTTCCAAGGCAGCTCTCCCGGCTCGCGGCCGAGGAAGCGTCGCGCAGCCTCCGCAAAGCGATCGACGCACCATTCCCGGCTGAGATAGGGACCGCTGCGGGCGGGATTGGTCGCCGCGTAAAGTCCGATCACCGGTGTGCCTACCATTCCTGCCATGTGCGCGGGTCCCGAGTCAGGTGTGAGCAGCACCGTTGAGGCGCCCAGCAAGGCGAGCATTTGCGGCAGGGTGTCGCGCCCGATCTGGTCGACCGGGTGCGAGGCGGCGTTCGCCAGAATGTCATCGCCCATCTTGCGCTCGACGGCGCTCCCTCCGCCGCACAGTACCACCCGCATGTTCCACTGCCGCGCGGCATGGTCGCAGACTTGCGCGTAGCGTTCCGCACGCCAGTTGCGCAGCATATGACTCGAGCACGCGCTCACCACGAGAGTTGGCCGCGTGTCGGGAATCACCGCCCGTGCATACGCGAGAGCATCGGGCGGCAGCGGCAGATCCCACACCGGCGGATGCTGCGTGATCCCGAGTGCGTCCAGGAATCCCATGAAGCTGTCGAGCACGTGCTCGCGTCGCCGCGGAGCGATCCGCCGGTTCGTGAACAGCCACTGCAGCTCGCGGGCTCTTTTCCGATCGAATCCGAGCTTGACGGGAGCGCGTACGAGCGTGCTCAGCAGACTCGCTCGCATGCTCGCCTGCATGTGCAGGAGCAGATCGAAACGGCGGGATGCAAACACGGTGCGCAGCCGCACGAGCTCGGCGACGAAGCGGCGCTTGTCGATGGATAGGATCTCGACGCCCGGAACGAGGGACATGAGCGTCGACTCGGCGCGACCGATAATCCAGGTGATGCGGCAATCGGGCCAGGCGCGCTGCAGGGCGCGGATGCCCGGTACCACATGACAGGTGTCGCCGATCGCCGAGAGCCGCATGATGCAAATGTCTCGCGGACGGTCCCCCGGCGCGAACAGGGGGGCCTGGTGCAGCCAGCGCAATGCTCTACGCCTTTAGGGCTGTGCTCGCGGCGTGAAGTCGAATTTCTGGCCGGCGACGGTGACCGCGTACATGAGGCCGCCCTTCGCAATGGTGAACACCGCCATCCCCTTGAAGTAACCCGCCGTGGCGGTGGTGGCGTCCTTTTTGCCGCCGCTCGCCCCCGACTCCGCACCCGTGGTCCCCGCGCTCGCGTTCGCCCCGGCGGTCACCGCGATGGCGCTCGCGCCCGCGTCGAATTCAAAGGAACCCGACTCGAACTCATCGAGCGCGCGCTTGTCCTCGAAGAAGACGATTTCGCTGTATGCCTTGCCGCCGGCCTGAAACCCCACGCTGACCTGCGTCACGCTGCTATCGCCCGCATAAGTCCCGCCGACGTAGACCCGTCCGGTGCCGTGTGCACCGCCGACGATGAAGCCGCCCTCGCCGACGGTCGGAAATACGGCGTAGGCATAGGAATGACTGAAGAATGCGGCGCTCGAGCCCGCATTCTTGAACAGCTGGACGGTATCCGAATATCGATCCGCATAGGCGGTGCCCGCGCCGAGCACAAGCAAGGCGCCGAGAGCGAGTGAACGAGCTGCTGTCACGGTATTTATCCCCGAGTGGCGGTAACGGCAGTCGATATACTGAGCTTTGGTGCTCGACCGCGCAATACGACTACCCTCCCCCGCGCGGCTCAGCTCGTTCGCGGCGTGAAGCCGTCATCGCTCCACTCCTCGCTGCCGACGCCGTGATGCACCCATAACAGCCCTTCCGGATCGTAAGCGTGTTTCACCGCCGCGAGCTTGGCGTAGTTACCTCCCCAGAAGGACCTCTGCCATCGCGGCTCGAAGTAATTGGACTCTGAAACGTACGAGCCGGCGGCGGGTGCGACCCGCAGGAGCTCGTCCATGGCTCGATTGATCTGCGCCGCATCGGCCCGCGCGGCCCCGAGGTCAGGTCCGGGCATGCCGGCATACGCGGGCGCCCCGCCGCCGGCGCAGATCGCGAGCGCGAACGCGTCAAGCGCCTCGGGATTGAGCGCAGTCTGCCTGGCGGCGGCCAGCTCCTCCGCCGGCGACCCGGCGAGCCCCTTGTTGAAATGCAGTGCCAGCGGCCAGTGACGGGACGCGGCGAACAGCGCCTCGGCGAGCCGCGCCTGCTGATCGTCGGCAAGCAGCTGGCTCGGCATGAAGGCCGATCGATAGCCATGAATGAACCACCCGACCTCCCCCTCATCGCCTGCCCACACGAAATGATGTGCCGGCGCCGCCGGACGACTGTCGCCGGCCAGCACGGCGGGCGCGTGCTGCTTCAGGAACTCTGCGTCCCAGAAATGCCGGGCGGGCAAGCTCATGATCTTGATCTCACGCACGAAGCGGTAGCTGGTGTCGGCTCGGACCCACTCGAGGAACGGCGACCAGAGAGCCTCCGCCTCGGCCTGGCCGAGGCCTTGGAACACCAGCCTGAGCTGCAGCACATTGTCCCCGCCGAAGCCGAGCTGCTCTCCCCAGTGGGGCCCGAACAGCCGATCGCGGTAAAAGCCGATGGCCTTCGCAATCAGCCGGCGATAAGCCGCATCCGAGTTTGCCGCGACCGCGCCGAAGACTCCGCCGAAGCTCTCCGGCAACGGGCGCGTGCGCAGCACCAGGCGTGTCACGACGCCGAAGCTTCCGCCACCGCCGCCCCTCAAGGCGTAGAACAAGTCCGGTTCCTGGCATTCATTCACGATGCGCGCGACGCCGTCGGCGGTGACGATTTCCGCCTCGAGCAGGCCCGCCGCCGCGCAGCCGAATTTCTTGGAAAAACTGCCGAATCCCCCGCTTTGCACGAGCCCCGCCACACCCACGCTCGTACAACCGCCGCCCTGCACGTAGCGCCCGGCTTGCGTCGTCACGGCTTGGTAGGCATCGATCCACATTGCACCGGCCCCGATCGAGACGGCGGGCTCAGGCCTCTCCTTGCCGCCGCAGCCTTGCGGGACGAACGCGTCGTGCAACACCACCGAGTTCATCGAGCGGGTCCAGATCAGGAGCGAGTCCGCCGCCTGCGACGTTCCTTGATAGCTGTGTCCGCCGCCCTTCACGACGAGGCGCACACGGTGATCGCGCGCGAAGTTCACGGCCGCAATCACATCCTGGGTGCTCGCCGCGGCGACCGCATAGGCACTCTGCTGCGATGTCCAGGCATCGATCCATCCGCTGGTTTGCGTCAATCCCGGCTCATCCCCGATGTAGAACGGGTTCTTCAGCGCGTCGAGTGCGCCGCGGCAGCTCTCGGGGATGCACTCAGCCAAGGGCGATCGCGGCACGAGCAGACGCCCCTCGACTTTCTTGCTGAGCCGGGACCAATCCGAGGCCGAGGGCCAGCCGGGATCGCCCGGCCTGACTCGCGCGCGAAAAGGGTTGCGTGCATTGCCGGCCGCGCGCGCCCGGAGCGCTCGCGAAAGCAACGGCAACGTTGCCAGAGACTTGAGCAGTATCCGTCGATTCAACGAAACTCCCGTCGGGAAAAGCTGGCCCCGAATTGTAGCGTGTCATCATCGCCTCTCAGGCGAAGATCACGAGACCCGAGATCACCGTCATTGCGATGGCCAACAATGCCTGAGCCAGTCTTGCGATGACATGAAATTCGTTCATGATGTGAGCATGCCATCCGCCTATGAAAGGTTGCCCCTCGGCGCCCTGCGAGTGTTCGAGGCCGTCGCCACACACCTCAATTTTTCGGCGGCGGCGGACGCTCTCAACGTCACGCCGGCCGCGGTAAGCCAGCAAATCAAGACGCTGGAAGGCTATATCCAGGTTCCTCTGTTTCGACGCAACGGACGACGCGTCGAGATCACCGAGGAAGGGCTCGAGCTCTTGCCCTCGATCAGGGACGGGCTGGACAAGCTCGAATCGGCCGTGCATTTCCTGAAGCAGCACGGACGCGCCGGGCCGCTGCAAATCACTTTGACGAGCTCGTTCCTGCAGGCGTGGCTGCTGCCGCGCATACGCTCTTTTCGGCGCAAGCATGCCGAGATCGAGCTGCGCTTTCACACCTCGTGGGAGCTCGTCGACTTCTCGCGCACCGCCATGCATGTCGCCATTCGATATGGCCGCGGCAACTACCCCAATCTGCATTGCGAGAAGCTGCTCGACGACTGGATCGTGCCAGTGGGCACGCCGGAGCTCATCAAGCGCCACGGTATGCTCGAGCGCGGCGCGGACCTGCGCCAGTACCCTCTACTTGAGGGCGACGATCCGCCCTGGCGCGTCTGGCAGAAGTCCGATGCGCAAATCGAGTGGCTCTCCCGCCCGACCCTGATCGACGACTCGGCGGGACTTCTCGTCGCGGCGGAGGAAGGGTTGGGATTTGCACTCGCACGCTGGACCATGGTTGCGCGCTCCTTGAGCAAAGGTACGCTGCGCCTGGCGAGCAAGGATGTGATGCCGCACGGATCCGCTTATTGGTTCGTTTGTCCGCGCGCCTATCTGGACCTGCCGAAGGTGGCGCGATTTCGTGAATGGATCGTAGCTGCCGCACAGGATTTCCCGGCGCCGGGCTAGCCAGCGCGCCTCGGCTCGGCGCCCCTGGGCTGGGCGCCCCCCCTAGTACCCGCCTGGCGGCGGCGCTCGTCAGCGTTCGGGCAAGTAGATCGCGATGGCGCGTCCATAACGTTGCAGCATGAGGGTCGAGGCGCCGACGCCGAGATCGATGGTACCGCGCGGGCCCTCATATCCTGTCCCGACATCGGCGCTGATGGCCGCACCCGCGTCGTCGCTGATGCCTTCGAGCAGCACACCGTTCGCGCCGAGCTTGCCGGCCTCCTCCTTGAGCCGCCGCACCACCACCTCGGCCTTGCCCTCGAACGTGAACGACAACGAGCGCTTGCTCGAAGCGCTCACCACGGCGATACGCTCGTACGGCCGAAGCGGCGCCTCAGTGTAGAGCTGCACCTGGTCGGCCGGTATGGGCGCGCGCGCCGTACCGATCAACTGATGCGACGACGACACGCATGCGGCGAGGCAAATGCAGGGCGCGACGCGAGCCGCGCGAGCAAATCTGGCGACGCGCTCGGGCGCACCCTCAGGCTTGAGGCGCATCGGAGCCTGCGAGGGCGAACTCGAAGCAGCGCGTGCCGCTCGCCTCGCCCCGGCGATCCCACGACCATTCGTAGAAGACTGCCCCACCCCGCTCGTCGATGCGCAGCAGCGTCGAGCACCGGGTCCCATAATCCTCGGCACGCACGAAGGCGCTCGACAAGAGCCGCTCCCATGCGAGCGTCGCGCCGGTGCGCGGCAACTCGCCATCGCTCGCCGGCCGATCGTCGCGCAACAAGTGCAGGACGGCATCTGTGTCGCGCGGGTCGGCAAGTGCCGCGGTCAGCGCGGATTTCGCTTTCTGCACCTTGGGCCAGGGTGTATCGAGCAAGTGATTGGACAAGCCGAAAACCCCCGGGCCGAGTTCCCGTCCTTCGCCGAGCACACTTTCATAGATGCCGAGTCCTCGTCCGTCGCTGAAGAGGATATTGAAGGGGTTATACCGCGGGCCCGCGCTCCTCAGATAACTCAGGCTTTCCTGCACGCTGCGCCCGGACTCGAGCAACTCGCTCACCAGCGTACCGCGGCTGGGCGCATCGGCTCGCCGTACGCCGCCGTCCCGGAAGTTGGTGAGGGCGGCGAACTGTCCGCGGCGAGTGACGCCGAGCCACGTGCCTCCGGCGTGCAGGTCCCGACCCGCAAGGATGCCCGCCTCGCCCGGCCACCACTCGGCGACCGCAGTCGCCCGGTCGTGAAACTCGTCGCGATTCGCGGCGAGCACGCACGGAAACTCCGGGTGTACGCGCCACGCCAGCAGGATCAGGCACATGGAGTGCAAATCATAGGCCTTGCGGGCGCGTAATGGCTATCCGGATGGCGGCGAGCGGCGCATGATCGTCGAAGGGCTCGGTCAGCGGGTCTTGCGGCACGCCGAGCGAGCGCCAAAGCGCATCGAGATCGGTGAGCATGGGCGTCGTACTCTCCCGCTCGTAAAGATCCTCGAGCACCCGGGTGCCCGTAGCCGCATCGCCGATGCGCAACACATCGGCGATGTCTCTGTCGGCGGCATAGCCTCCCGTCGCTGCGAGAATCGCGCGTAACGCCGCCTGCAGCCCCTGCCGATTGCCGGTGCGTTGCCGGATCTGCACCTCGGCTTCGAGGCAGAAGAGTGCGCCGCCCCAGTACTTACGGGCCCAGGTCGGAGTCTGATCCATGCCTCCCTCTCCCGCCCGGGGCAGCCCCAAGGGCATTGAGTGCCGATCCTCGGCCCACACGTCCGGGATCGTGCGATTGCCGGCCTGCGCACGCGCGATGCCCTCGACATACACGGCGAGGCCCTCCGCCAACCAGTCATGCCGGCGACCGATCTCCGGCAGCGCGAGGTGTACCATCTCGTGCACGAGCACCCAGTCATTCGTCATCCCCTCGGACGTGGCATCGCGGCCCACACTGACATGAATCCGCAGGCCGCCCTCGTTGATCGTGTGTCCGCCGCCGATGCCCGCACCGTCCATGATGCCGAGATCGAGAAACACCAGAGGCGCCGGAAAGCGGCCGTAGTACTGCGTGACGATCTCCGCCGAACGCCGCACCCAGGTGTGCAGCAGCTGCCTTCGCGCGGGGCTCGCCGCCTCGATATGCAGACACAGCGTGGAGACACCTACGCTGATGACCTCGGTGGTCTGCGGGTCGCACGCCCCAGTCTCCGCGTCCACGGGCGCCCCGAGGGCGGCCCAAGTCAGGGCGGCCCACAGGGCGTGCAGGGCGCAGAGCGCGGCGGTACGCATCATTCGTTCAAGAGATCTTCAAAAATCCGCTGCTGCGCGTTCACCCGCGCAATATAGTCGCGCGCTTCGTGATCTCCGCAGCGTTGCCCCTCGGCGAGCCGCAAGCCGCGTCTCGCGTACAGATCGCCGGCACCCGCTCCGCAGAGGTGAATGAGCGCCGCGAGCTCTTGCTTGCGCGCAAGCGTCGCTCCCCGCACCGGGTGACGCTCGAGCACGCTCGCCACCGCCCGGTCGAGATAGGCAGAGGTGAGCTCGACGGCATGCGAGGGAATGACGCGCGTGTACAGCCAGTTAAACCAGCAGGAATTCCAATCGTTCCAGCGCCCGTCCGCGACCACTTGGTGGCGCCGGATGCACAGGCGACGAGCCTCGCGGAAGGTGCCGTCCGTGATTTGATACATGCCCACGGCACTCGATGCCGGCCGGTACACGTCGAACGGAGCCGGGGTCAACGACCAGCGCCAGTACGTTCGCGCCACCGGATTACCCGAACCTTCGACCTGCGCGAGAGCGGCCAGCAAGGGCGGTGTCATGACGTCCGTGGAGTAGCTGCGAAACAGCGGACCGTACTCACGCCAGGTCTCCGCGGGGGTTTTGTTGAGCGTCCCGCTCACGGGGAAGAATAGCTCGGAAGGCTTACGCACCACCTGGTAGATGCCGTTGAGCGCGAACCAAACGAGCACGGCGAGTGTGATGACCACCCCGGCCTGCAAAAAGCTGGGTGCGCCGCGCAGCGCGCGCCATGCGCGGCGCGATACGCCCAGTTTTTTGAAGAACCGCGCGAGGCGGGATGCCCACGCCCAATTGATGCGGCGGCGGCGAGGACGGGCCGCAGCCGTGCGTCGGCGAGCTTTCAACGTTGCATCGGCGCTGCGCACCGGATTCCCCGGCGAGCGAGATTTCGCGCCCGGAATGGCGACGCAATGTGCTTTTTGTTCATACACTTATACGATATTGATACAATTATAGATTAATTCAAGTCTCCGCTCAGCTAATAACTCGGCCTGGTTGGTACGAGGTAGGACGAAGCGCAGATCGTGCGTCGGAAGATCCCCCAGTCGACCCCCTGCGCCCGGATTCTGTAGCACCATGGATGTCGATTTCGGGTGGAGGACATTTCATGCCAAGAGCTATCTGGCGCGGCGCCGTCTCCTTTGGGCTGATTTACGTTCCCGTCGACGTGATCAGCGCGTCCAAGGACGGCTCGCTCTCGCTGCATTATCTCGACAGCCGGGACTTCTCGCCCGTCGGCTATCAACGCATCAACAAGAGCACGGGCAAGGAAGTGGACTGGGCCCATATCGTAAAAGGTTATGAGTATGAGAAGGGTCGTTACGTGGCGCTCTCCGACGCCGACTTCAAGCATGCCAACGTGAAGGCCTGCGAGACCATCGAGATCGCGAACTTCACCGACGTCGAGCAGATTCCGCCGATGTACTATGAGACCCCGTACTATCTGAGCCCACAGAAAGGCGGACAGAAGGTCTATTCGCTATTGCGTCAGGCATTGCAGTCGACGGGCAAAGTGGCCCTAGGCACGTTCGTGATGCGCGGGCGGCAGCATCTTTGTGTGATTGTGGCCAACGGCGAAGTTCTCATGCTGATCACGCTGCGCTTCGCCAACGAGGTGCTCACCCCCGCCGTGGTGAAAGAGGCAGTTGACTCGGGCAGGGACAAGAAAGCGACTCCCGCCGAAATAGCGATGGCGCGCAAGCTGGTCGAGCAAATGTCGGGCCCCTTCAGGCCCGCAGCATTCAAGGACAGCTACCGCGCCGATCTCATGCGGCGCATTCAGGAAAAGATACGCACCAAGCAAACTCATGCGCTCGCCGAGGAGGCCCCGCCTGCGGAGCGACCCAAGGCGCAGGTCATCGACTTGATGCAGGCGCTGCGCGGGAGCCTGCGCAAACAGGGCGCCCCGGCGCGCGCGGCGCCCCGTAAATCGTCAAAAGCCCGGAAGCGCGCGTAACGCGGCGCGTAGGTAACTCAGGCGATCTGGCAAGGAATCATGGCGTCCTCATCGAAGGAGTACACGGCGCAGAGTCGATGATAGCCGTCCGCAATGATGAGCTTGCTGTGCCCCGGGACGCGGCACAGCAGGAGCGGCGAAAGCTGCTCCTTGAGGATGATCAGCGCCCGATATCTCTCGACGTGCACGTCGGTGCTTTGCAGCATGGGAAGCTCCGAGGCGCGGAAGATGTCCTTGGCCGCGAACTCCGCGACGCGAGCACGCTTCATCCGGCCGATGCAAGCGCGCGCTTCGCGCGGACGCATGAGCAGGCTCAAGTACGACTCGGCGGCCGGATAATCGCGCTTTTGTGGTTTGGGGAACCAACGGATCTTGTTTTTCTTCATGTAGGCCCGAATTCCCCTCTTACGGCGGGTTTCCCAGCCTAGCCATTTAAGCCGCCCCACGCAAACCATGCGTCCCGATCGACGCGCGCATATAGTACCTTCGATGGCGAGGTAGCGCAGCAGCCGGGAACCCCTACTGGGAGAAGTCCATGCAACACGCGGTCCGCAAATATCTAAAAGCACTCGAAGCCGGCGACGCCGAAAAAGCAAGCGCGTTATTCATCCCGCAGGGATGGGTGCAGTCACCGTTTCTCGGTCGCTTACCCGTTCGAGACTACGTGGCCAAGGTCGCCGCGGCGTCCGGTCGAAGCGAGCTCACCGTGCACGATGTGCTGGTGAGTGCAGAAGGACACATGCGTTCCGTCGCGTATTATCTCTACGACTGGCGGCTGAAGGACGGGTCGCGAGTGTCCTTCGAGTGCGCCGACGTATTCAATTTCGATCTGGACACGGGGCGCATCGCGTCGATCGTGCTCGTGTACGACACGCATCTGGTGAGAGACGTCGTGCAGAACAAGTACCCGTGAGGGGGTAGCCGCCGTCTACCGCGATGCTCACTCAATCCCGGCTAGACCGGTCAGCGTGAGCACTCCAGATGAGGCCAGGTACGCGAGAATCGGTAACAGGGCGAGAGATAGCAGCGCCGAGACTCTGACGAGGTTCCTCACGAAAGAGGAGCGCAGCGAGACGGCGCAGCGGTAGGTCGCGATGGTCACATAGACGCTGAATATGAGTCCGCCGACGGCGTACACCCGCATCGCTCGCTCGCTGTCCACGTCAATGAGCAGGCCGAGCGCGCTGTAGACCAGAGACCCCACCACGCCGTACCAGCCGAGCACGCTGCCGAAGCTGGTCTTTCCCCGCAGCGGATCCATGATCCATCGCGTGAGACGGGATTCCTCGCTCATGCGAGCGTCGCGCATGCTTGCCTCATGTGAAATCCACAGTAGCAGGCGGCGCCTCGCGGCGCTACTTACGCCGGTACGCCGCGAGCTTACTGTGAGTGCGGTTGGCGTCTTCCTGAGTGAAGGGTTCGGATTGCGCCGCATTTTCGCGCACGACGCGCTCGAACTCGCGCGAAGGCACGGGGCGACTGAAATGATAGCCCTGATACTCATCACAACCGACCGCCTTCAAAAAATCCAGCTGCGCCGGGGTCTCCACTCCCTCCGCCACCACCTTGAGCCGCAGGCTGTGAGCGAGCGAGACGATGGCACGCACGATCGAAGCATCTTCCGGCCGGCTCACGATCTCACTGATGAACACACGATCGATCTTCAGCTTATCGATCGGCAACCGGCGCAAATAGCTCATACTCGAGTAACCGGTGCCGAAGTCATCCACGGACACGAGCACGCCCATGGCGCTCAATTGCTCGAGGATCGCAATGGACTCCTCCGGATCGCTCATCACCGCGCTCTCGGTCAGCTCCACCTCCAGATACTGCGGCTCGAGTCCCGCGTCGTCGAGCGCACGGCGTATCGTGTGGATCAAGCCGCTACCGCGGAACTGCGACGGCGAGAGATTCACCGAAACGCGCATGGGCGCCAGCCCGGCGAGTCGCCAAGCGCGTGCCTGCCGGCATGCCTCCTGCACCACCCACTCGCCGATGGCGCCGATCAGGCCGCAATCCTCCGCAAGGGGAATGAAGGCGTCGGGGGTGATCACGCCCCGTTCCGGGTGCACCCAGCGGATCAACGCCTCGGCGCTGCGTACGGCTCCCGTGTTCGTGTGGACCTTGGGTTGATAATAGAGCTCGAACTGCTTCAGAGCGATGGCCTGATGCAGGTCGCTCTCGAGCTGAACGCGATTGTCGAGACCGGCGCTCATGTCGCCTTCGAAGCATTGCACGCAGCCGCGCCCGCGCTGCTTCGCGCAATACATGGCCGCGTCGGCGTGGGCGATCAACGCCTCGATGGTCTTGCCGTCCTGCGGATAAAAGGCGATGCCGATGCTCGGCGAGGTATGCACGTCGATCTCCGCGATGCGCACCGGTGCCTGCAGCACCTCGACTGCGCGAATCGCCAATCCCCGCGCATCGTCCGCGTGGTGCACGGATGTGATCAGCATGACGAACTCATCGCCCCCCATGCGCGCCACGGTATCGGTCAAGCGCACCAATCCCGACAAGCGGCGGCCAACCTCCTGCAATAGCTCGTCGCCCGCGCCGTGTCCCAAGGAGTCGTTCACGAGCTTGAAGCGGTCGAGATCGCAAACCATCAGCGCGAACGAGCGCCCGTCGCGATCGGCGTGTGCCATCGCCTGCGTCAGGCGATCGTCCAGAAGGACGCGGTTCGGCAGGCCGGTGAGTGAATCGTGGGTCGCGAGATGCCTCAGCTGCCGGGTCGCGGCCTCCAGACCCCGGGTGCGGACGCTGATCACCTGCTCGAGTTGCTGCATGTGATCGCGCACCAGGCGCTCGTTGTGCCACTTGCGCGTCAGAGCGGTGGCGCACTGCAGGACCTCGATCGGCTCGGCGGGCTTGCGCAATACCAGGAGCTTGTCCGAATGATTCAGTCGCTCGACGACTTCCGACCAGTCATAGTCGGTGTGCGCGGAGCAAATCACGACCTGTACGTCCGGATCGACTTTCCAAAGCTCTTCGATGGTCTTCAAACCATCCCAGCCGGGCGGCATGCGCATGTCGACGAATGCCATGGCGTAGGGCTCATCCCGGTCGAGCGCCGCGCCTGCCATCGCGACACCCTCCTTGCCTTGATAAGCCGAGTCGACGTTGAAATTCGGACGCGCGCCGAGGCCCTTCTGCTCGCCGAACAGGTCCGCCTCCAGCTCGACGAGCGCCATTACCGCGGTATCCCCCGGATCCGAGCTGAGTACCTTGCGGAAATCACCGTGGATGGAGGCGTTATCGTCGATGAGCAAGACGCGGTTGCTTGTGGGGATCGGCTTAGACACGGGACTCCGCGGACGACGACCTTGACTGTGGCTAAGCCAAGGATATCGACGCGCTGGCCCCAAAACTGAAGCCGAGTTCACAGTTGTTCGCCGGGGTTGTGCGCTAATTTGCAGTGTCAGTGCACGTTTCACATTCCTTGGATGGCTTTCTGCCCGGGGCCTTCATTGGGATGCCGCGCTGCTTTGCAGCTTGGGCAACGCACCCTCGAAATCCGAGGCTGCCTTGTCGATGCCCGCGGCCACGTTCTCGATCACCTGTGCGACCTGCGGCACCTGAGCTTCCGCCTCGCGCCAGCGCTTCTCGTCCATGTACTCGCGCACGGCAGCGATGGGCTTGGCACCGTATCCCGTGTAGGCACCCGGGGCGTACACCTGATTCTTGAACCAAGGACGTTCCGGAAGCCCCTTCTGGTTCAGAAACAAACGCGAGACGCGCAGCAAGTCCGCGTTGATGAGCGTCACGGACTGGCGTGGCAGTTCGGGCGAGCCCGCCGCCTCGTAGGCGGACAGTAGCCGGGAGTAGCGCTCCGCACTTTTCCTCAAGAGTGCGACCGCGTTCTGCATGGGCGCAAAGTTGATGAACGGGGGAATGGTCTGCGGCGGCGGCGGCAGCAGCGGGCGATGCGGGTCGTTGGTCGCCCGGAACACCCCCTCTTGCAGCTCGAGATCGAGCTCCTTGAACTCGTCCTGCTTCTCCTTGAGGAGCTTCTCGAGGTCCGTCTCGTATTTCGCCACGGCCTCCGCCTGGGGCGAATAATCCACGGGGATGAAATCTGCATCCGCGAGCCGCATGATGGCCGTGCCCGCGGTCTGGGACAAAGCCCGCCCGTAGGCGAAGTCGGTGTCGACGAAATGGGTGTACCAGTAGAAGTCGTCGTAAATGGAATGATACTGCGTGCCGTCGTCCTCATCGCCGAACTCCACGCTCAGAGTGGAGACTCCGGCATAGTCCTGGAACGCCGTGAAATCCGAGCCATCGCCCAGAGCGGTCACCTCGAGGGCGTTGCGCTTGCGGATGGCAGCGCGCTCCTCCGCGTTCTTTGCCCTCGACAGGCTGTAGAGGTGCGAGCGCTGATATACCGTCATCTGCGTTTCCGGATCGGTCACCACCCGGGCGACTGCGCTGATGAAGCTCTCGAGGTCCTGCGTGCCCCCCGGCAGCATGTAGCCGCGCTCGTTGGTATCGGAATTGAGATATGCGACCGCGTGCTTCTGCAGCTCGGTGAGATGGGTCTCGACCCACTCCACCGAGCCGAGCAGCCCCGGCTCCTCGCCGTCCCACGCGCAATAGACGATGGTGCGCGCCGGCATCCAGCCGCGCGAGCGCAGCTCACCCAACGAGCGCGCCTCCTCCAGCATCGCGGCCTGTCCCGCGATAGGATCGTCGGCGCCATTCACCCAGGCGTCGTGGTGGTTGCCGCGCAGAACCCATTCATCCGCGTCCGTCGAGCCGTGCAGGATCGCGATCACGTCGTAGATCGGCTTCAGGTCCCAGTTCGAACTCACCTTGAGGTGCACGACGGCAGGTCCTGGCCCGACGTGATAGGTGATCGGCAAAGCACCGCGCCAATCGGGGGGCGCGACGGGACCCGCGAGCGCCGACATGAGAGGCAGTGCATCGGCGTAGGAGATCGGCAGCACCGGGATCTTGGTGATGGTCTTCGCATCCTTGATCGCGAGCCGCTTTGCCTGCGCCGTAGCACCGACGCCGGGCGTCAAGGGATCTCCCGGGTAATCGGTGTCCATGACACTGCCGCGCTGAACTCCTTCTTTGGGGCGCCAGCCCCCGTTCGGATACTGATCCCCCGGAAAATAACCGTCGGCCTTGGGGTCGGAGAAGATGATGCAGCCGATCGCCCCATGCTCGGCGGCCACTTTCGGCTTGACGCCACGCCAGCCGCCACCGTAGCGGGCGATGACGATGGCACCTTTCACCGATATTCCGAGCCGGTCGAGCTTCTCGTAATCGTCGCGGTTGCCGTAATTGACATAGATCAGCGAGGCAGTCACATCGCCGTCCGCAGAATAGGCGTTGTACGTGGGCAGCTGCTCGGAGGTCTGCGCCGAAGTCGGGTCCTCGGCGATCGGCGGCTCCTTGAGCGATGCGTGAAATGCCGTGGGCTTGACCATCTCCAACACCCGCTCCCTCGGCGTCGGAAACAGCACGTCGAAGGTCTCGATGTGCGCATCGAATCCCCACTCCTTGAACCGGGCAAGGATCCACTCCGCGTTGTCCTTATCGTAGGGAGATCCGACGTTGTGCGGCCGGGCGCTGAGCCGCCGCATGTTTTCGCGGACCCTGTCCGCCGATATGTCGGCGCGGAATTTCTCCTCCCACGCCGACTCCCGTGCGGAACTCGCGGCACTGTAGCCGAGCAGCATCGAGGAATCTCGAGGTTGCGACTGCACTTGCACAGGCGGGGACTCGGATGAGGCCGGCTGGGAAGAAGTGGAAAGCCATGGAGTCACCGCAAGCGCTATCAGCCCGAACCGTCGCCGCCACATCAGGACCTCTCCCCATTCCCATTATGCGTCTCGAGTGTAATGTTCAGCGCGGGACTTTGCAGGGGTCAATGGAAGGGACGCGGTGGCGCCGCCCCGCCGAGCGACTCCGTTGCGGGGAAGTCGCCGACGGCGCGGCTAGAGCAAAGCCGCGTGTGCGCGGCCGTCAGTCCTCGTTAGGGCCGTGTATCCTTATCGGCGTCCTTCACGTTGCTCTTGAATCGCTCCTTCGCGTCGCCGAGCTCCGCTTGCGCCGCACCCACGTTCTTCTTCACCTTGCCTTTGAGCTCTTGCGTCGGATTGCCCACTACTCTGCCGGCAACCTCTTGAACCTTACCGGTAGCTTCCTTGACTCGGCCGTCAACCTGATCCTTATTGATGCCCATTGATCTTGGCTCCTACGTTTTCGGCACGCTGCCGACGAAACCAATATGACACTGCACGCTCGATGCACCTGTAGGAGCCCATAGGATCCCGCTGTCAGACCTGCCCGCGCCGAGCGCAGGACGGCAGGAAGTGATATCCGAGGCGCGGACCGGTATGTTTGTCCCTCATGGACAATCCGACATGAGCCCGCCCACCTCTCGAGCCACCCGGCACGACAACTTGGTACGCGTACGCGGCGCCCGAGAGCACAACTTGAAAAGCGTCGATGTCGACGTTCCGCGTGACGCTCTGGTCGTGTTTACCGGCATCTCCGGATCCGGAAAGTCCTCGCTCGCTTTTGGCACGCTTTACGCCGAAGCGCAGCGGCGCTATTTCGAATCGGTCGCGCCTTACGCGCGCCGTCTCATCGATCAGGTCGGCGTGCCCGATGTCGACTCGATCGAGGGATTGCCTCCCGCGGTCGCCTTGCAGCAGCAGCGTGGATCGCCGAGCACGCGCTCCTCGGTAGGAAGCGTGACGACGCTCTCCAATCTGCTGCGCATGCTCTACTCGCGCGCCGGCACTTACCGTCGCGGACGCCCGATGCTGCATGCGGAGGATTTTTCCCCCAACACACCTCAGGGGGCCTGCCCCACCTGCCACGGACTCGGCTACGTGTACGAGGTGACCGAGCGCTCGATGGTGCCCGATGACTCACTCACCATTCGCGACCGCGCCATCGCGGCGTGGCCGCCTGCCTGGCATGGGCAGAACTTGCGCGACATCCTGGTGAGCTTGGGTTACGACGTCGATACGCCGTGGCGCGATCTGTCGCGGAAGGACCGCGATTGGATCCTGTTTACCGACAAACAGCCCACCGTGCCCGTGTATGCGGGCTACACTCCTGCCGAGACGCGCCGCGCCCTGCGCCGCAAGGAGGAGCCGAGCTACATGGGGACTTTCACGGGCGCGCGCAAATACTTGCTGCAAACTTTTGCGACCACCCAAAGCGGGCTCATGAAAAAGCGCGTCGCACGCTTCATGACCGGCACCTTGTGCCCGAGCTGCAAGGGCAAGCGATTGAAGCGCGAAGCGCTCGAGGTCAGGTTTGCGGGCTACGACATCGGCGCATTGTCGCGGCTTTCGCTCACGGAGCTCGCGGAGGCGCTGTTGCCGGCTGCTCAAGGCCGATTCGGTACGGGCGCCGAGGCACCGGCCGCACTCACGGAGGAGAAGCGTATCGCCGCGCAACGCATCGCGCGCAACGTCAATGAGCGCGTCGAGACCTTGCGCGCCCTGGGCCTCGGCTATCTCTCGATCGAGCGCAGCACGCCCTCGCTCTCGCCAGGCGAGCTGCAGCGCTTGCGCCTGGCGACGCAGATCCGCTCGAACCTCTTCGGCGTGATCTACGTGCTCGATGAGCCCTCCGCCGGCTTGCATCCGGCCGATACCGAGGCGCTCATCAGGGCGCTCGATGAGCTGAAACGGGCGGGTAACTCGCTGTTCGTGGTCGAGCACGATCTCGATTTGATGCGGCACGCGGACTGGATCGTCGATGTCGGCCCCGAGGCCGGCTCGCACGGCGGACGCGTGCTCTACAGCGGTCCGCCTGAAGGGCTGCGCGGCGCCGAGCGCTCGCATACGGCACGCTATCTGTTCGGTCACCGCACCATTTTGCATGAGCGACGCACGCCGCGCGGATGGTTGCGCCTGAAGGATATTCGCCGCAACAACTTGCAGGGAGTGGACGTCGATTTTCCCATCGGTGTGTTCACGGCGGTGACCGGCGTGTCGGGTTCCGGGAAATCGAGTCTGGTGAGCCAGTCGCTCGTCGAGCTCATGAGGGCACATCTCGGGCACGAGCCGGCCGCCTCATCCGAGGAGCAGGACGAGCTCGAGGTCGCTTCCCTGGCGCCGGTCGGCGGGCGCATCGAGCCCGGACTCGTGGGAATCAAGCGCCTCGTGACCATCGATCAGAAGCCGATCGGCCGCACTCCGCGATCGAATCTCGCCACCTACACCGGTCTCTTCGACACCGTGCGCGCGCTGTTCGCCGCGACCCCCGCAGCGAAAGCGCGGCGCTACGGCGCAGGACGATTCTCGTTCAACGTAGCGGCGGGCCGCTGCGAAACCTGCGAGGGTGAGGGATTCGTGTGCGTCGAGCTTTTGTTCATGCCGAGCGTCTACGCACCGTGCCCCACTTGTCACGGCGCGCGTTACAACGCAAAGACCCTCGAAGTGCAATACCGGGGGCGCAGCATTGCCCAGGTGCTCGACATGACGGTCGAGGAGGCCCAGGGGTTCTTCGCGGAATCCCCTGCCGTCGCCCACCCTTTGAAATTGCTGCGAGAGATCGGGCTGGGATATTTGCGCCTCGGTCAACCGGCCACCGAGCTCTCCGGCGGCGAGGCTCAGCGCATCAAGCTCATCACCGAGCTGCAGCGCCAGCAACGCGGCGCGACGCTTTACGTCATCGATGAGCCCACCATCGGGCTGCACCCTGCCGACGTCGACAAGCTCATGGTCCAACTGAATGCGCTGGTGGATGTCGGCAATACCGTGATCGTGGCCGAGCACGAAATGCGCGTCGCCGCGGGCGCCGATTGGCTCATCGACATGGGGCCCGGTGCAGGCGATCTCGGCGGCCGCGTCGTCGCCTACGGACCGCCGGCCGCCGTGGCCGCCGCAAAAAAAGGCCCCACTGCCTCCTATCTCGCTGAATGGCTGGCGTCCGAGTGCGGGATGGCGGAGCGCCCGCTCACGGCACCGCCCGTGAGCTAGCGTTCACGAAACACCTTGCTTTGGAAAACGACACGTGTCATTTTCGCGCGCGTGAGCGAAACCAGCAAATCCGTAGAGCAGGACGCGCCCCCCGTCCGTCGCGTGGGGCGACCGCGGCGAGGCACGGAGCAAGAGCGTACCGATGCGCTCGTTGCGGCGGCCACCCGGGTCTTTCTGCGCGAAGGTTTCGGCGCCGCCAGCGTCGATAAGGTGGCGCACGAGGCCGGGGTCTCGACCCGCACCATCTATGAGCGCTTCAAGAACAAGGCGGATCTGCTGGTATCGGTCATCTCACGGTTGGTGGAGCGTGACATGGCGAGCGTTTTCGCCACCGCGGAGCTCGATCGTATGGAGGTACGCCAGGCGCTGACGGCCATCGGCCGATCCATCACGGGTCGTGCCTGCGATCCGCAGGCGGCGGCGCTCTTTCGCATCGTCGCGACCGAGGCGCAGCGCTTCCCGGCCCTTGCCGAGAACATGCGCGTCGCGACGCAGGATCGCATCGTGAGCGCGGTGGCGCAGTATTTTCGCGGTCAGATCGCCCGCGGCCGTCTGGTTCTCGCCGATCCCGAGCGCGCCGCCGCGCTATTCACGCACATGCTGAAGGCGGAGCTTCAGGAGTGCATGCTGTTCGGTTCCATCCAAGACGTCGCCCGACTCGACTTCCAGAGCCACATCGATCAGGTGGTCGAGATTTTCTTGAACGGCGCCGCGCCGCGCCGTGCCGCCGAAGGCAGGGGTGCCTGAGGTGATGGGCGATTTGCGGAGCCGCGCGGGAAGGCCGGCATGCCTCACGCTCACGGGCGCTCTGCTTGTCGCGTGCGCCGTCGGACCCAACTTCAAGCCCCCGCCGTCCCCGCCCGACGCCCGTTATCTACCGGCGGACCCGCCCGCGGCCACGGTGTCCGCCAGCGTCGGCGGCGGCGAAGCGCAGCGCTTTGTCGCCGGCGAGGACATCCCCGGACAATGGTGGACGCTGTTTCAGTCTGCCGAATTGAACGCCCTGCTCGAGGACGCACTCAAGCACAACCCGACGCTCGAGGCGGCGCAGGCGGCCCTCAGGCAGGCGAACGAGAGTGTCGCCGCTCAACGGGGCGCGTTCTTCCCGAGCTTGACCGGCACCTATCAGGTGCAGCGTGCCGACGCGTCGCTCGCCTCGTTCGGCCTGCCCGGCAGCGGGAACTATCTCTACACCTTGAACAGCGCCAGCGTGAACGTCGCCTACACGCTCGATGTATTCGGCGGCATTCGCCGCCAAGTCGAGGCGCTGCAAGCGCAGGCGGATTACGAGCGCAGCTCGCTCGAGGCGAGTTATCTCGCGCTGACGGCCAATGTGGTGACCGCCGCGGTCACTGAAGCCTCGCTCCGTGCTCAGGTCGCGGTGACGGAGGAGGTCGCCCGGTCGCAGCGCGCGCAGCTCGACATCACCGAGCGGCGCGTGACGGCGGGCGGAGCATCCCGCGTCGACGTGCTGCAGCAACAGGCCACGCTGCAAGCGACGCTCGCGACATTGCCGACGCTGCGCACCCAGCTTGCGCAGGAGCGCGACCTGCTCGCGACCTACGTAGGAACTCTTCCCGCGGGCTATGCAGGCGCGTCGTTTCAGCTCGATGCGTTGCACTTGCCGCAGGATCTACCCCTCAGCGTGCCCTCGCACCTGGTCGAGCAGCGGCCGGACGTACGCGAGTTCTCCGCTCTCCTGCATGAGGCCACTGCGCAGGTCGGCGTCGCCACGGCGAACATGCTGCCGCAATTCAACCTGACGGGCGGTTACGGCGCCGCCTCGGTGAAGTTCGCGGATCTGTTCTCGCCGAGTTCGGCCGTGTGGAATCTCGCCGGTGGGATCACGCAGCCGCTATTCAAGGGCGGACAGCTGCTGCACCAGCGGCGCGCGGCCGTGGCCGCCGCCCAGCAGGCGGCGGCGAACTACCGCGCAACGGTGCTCACGGCCTTTCAAAACGTCGCGGACAGCTTGTTGGCTCTCCAGGGCGATGCCGAAGTCCTGGCGGCCCAGACGGGCGCGGAACAATCGGCTTCGGAAAGCCTGCGATTGGTGCAAGCGCAGTACAAGGCCGGCGGGGCGAACTACCTGCAGGTGCTGACGGCCGAACAGGCCTACCAGAACGCGATGCTCGCCCTGGTCAAGGCGCGCGCGCAGCGCTTCCTCGACACCGCGGCATTGTTCCAGGCGCTAGGCGGCGGCTGGTGGAATCGCTCAGACACGAACGCGCCGGTCTCGGCCGCGCAAGGAATCTCTTGATGATGAATACCCCGGTGCTCGAGGGCCCCCGACCGCCCGGGCCGCGACGGATGGCGTTGGCGCTCATCGTCGTGGTACTGCTCGTCGCCTTGGTCGTGGGTGGTGTGTTCGGCTGGCAGGCCGTCGCGGGCTCGTTCTTCAAGAAGTTCATGGAACAGGCGGCGCAGGCTCCTCAGATCGTGTCTACCGTGACGGCCGCGAGGAGCCCGTGGCAGGCGCAGGTTCACGCCATCGGGTCGCTCCGTGCCGTGCGCGGCGCGGACCTGTCCGCACAGGCTTCCGGCGTCGTCGACTCGATCGAGTTCGACTCGGGCAACGATGTCCCGGCCGGCAAAGTCCTCCTCAAGCTCAGGCCCAACGATGACTTTGCCAAGCTCGAGCAACTCGAGGCCGCCGCGGAGCTTGCGGCGCAGACCTTGAAGCGCGATCAGGAGCAGTTTGCGGCTCAAGCCGTGAGCCAGGCCGTGATCGACACGGACGTCTCCACTCTCAAGGCGGCACGCGCCCAGGTGGTCGCGCAGCGCGCGCTCATCGACGAGAAGATCGTCAAGGCCCCCTTTGCGGGACGGCTCGGCATCCGCCAGATCGATCTCGGCCAGTACCTTGCGGCGGGGACCACCGTTGTCACTTTGCAGGCCCTCGACCCGATCCTGATCGATTTCTACGTGCCGCAGCAGGCCCTCCGAGACGTGCGGCCCGGCCAAGGCGTCAGCGCGAACGTCGATACTTTTCCCGGCGTCGCCTTCCCCGGCGTCATCGAGTCGATCAATTCGAAGGTCGACCCGGCGAGCCGCAACGTGCAAATTCGCGCCTCGTTCCGCAACGCCGACCACCGGCTCGTGCCGGGTATGTTCGCGAGCGTATCGATCGATGCCGGCGCGGCGACGAGCGAGGTCACTCTGCCGCAGACCGCGATCACCTATAACCCGTACGGCAACACGGTGTATGTCGTCGAGCACGGCACGAGCGGCGGCAAGCCGCGCGATACGGTGCAGCAGCGCTTCGTCAAGCTGGGCGATACCCGCGGCGATCAGGTCGCGGTGCTGAGCGGCGTTGCGCCGGGCGAGGTGGTGGTGTCTGCCGGACAGATGAAGCTACGTAACGGCACGGCGATCGCGATCAACAATGCGGTGCAGCCCACGGACGACTCCCATCCTTCCCCGCCGAATGAATAAGGCCGGCGCCGCGGCATGAAATTCACCGATATCTTCATTCGCCGGCCGGTGCTCGCCACGGTGCTGAGCCTCGTCATCCTCGTGGTCGGGCTGCGCTCCTTCAGCTCGCTGCAAGTGCTCGAGTATCCGCACACCGAGAACGGCGTCGTCACTATCTCGACCAGCTTCCCCGGCGCCGATCCCGACGCCATCGCAGGCTTCATCACGACGCCCATCGAAGCGGCCGTCGCCCAGGCGAACGGCATCGACTACATGACGTCGACGAGCCAGAGCAGCACGAGCACCATCACGGTGTATCTGCGGCAGAACTACGACACATCGAAGGCGGCCGCCGAGATCAATATCAAGGTGAACTCGGTTCTCAACCAGCTGCCTTCCGGCACGTTGCAGCCGACCATCGACGTGAAAGTCGGGCAGACCATCGATGCGATGTTCATCGACTTTACCAGCCAGACGCTGGCCTCGAACGAGATCACGGACTATTTGATTCGTGTGGTGCAGCCGCGCCTGCAGGCCGTCGAGGGCGTGCAGACGGCCGAGATCTTGGGCGGCCAGACCTTCTCGCTACGCGCCTGGCTCGATCCGCAAAAGCTCGAGGCCTATGGGATGACCGCGAGCGATGTGGCGGCCGCCCTTGCGAACAACGACTACGTCTCCGCGGTCGGCAACACCAAGGGTCAGATGATCCAGGTTACCTTGACCTCGACCACAAACCTGCATTCACTCGAGGAATTCCGCGATCTCGTCGTCAAATCCGTGAATGGCGCGAACGTGCGATTGAGCGACGTCGCGCAGGTGAGCCTGGGCGCCGACAGTTACGAGGCAAGCGTCGTGGTCGACGGGCACACCGGTGTGTTCATCGGCATCCAGGTGGCTCCGGCCGCGAACCTATTGGCCGTCATCAAGGGCGTACGAGACGTTTTTCCCGACATCCACGCCCAGCTGCCGCGCGGCCTCGAAGCCCACATCATGTACGACTCCACGGACTTCGTGAACGCCTCGATTCACGAGGTGGTGCTGACCTTGGTCGAAGCCCTGGTCATCGTCATGCTGGTGATTTTCGCTTTCTTAGGATCGCCTCGCTCGGTCTTGATCCCCGTGATCGCGATCCCGCTGTCCCTGATCGGCTCCCTCGGCATCATGCTCGCCCTCGGCTTCTCGATCAATCTGCTCACACTCCTTGCGCTGGTGCTCGCGATCGGTCTCGTCGTCGACGATGCAATCATCGTGGTCGAGAACGTCAACCGCCACCTCGAGGGCGGCATGCCACCACTGTCTGCAGCGATCCAGGCGGCACGTGAGCTCGGCACGGCCATCCTCGCCATGACGGTCGTACTGTTGGCCGTGTACGTCCCCATCGGGTTTCAAAAGGGCTTGACCGGCGCGCTGTTCACCGAGTTCGTGTTCACGCTCGCGGGGGCGGTAACCGTGTCAGCGGTCATCGCCCTCACCCTCTCGCCGATGATGTCCTCACGGCTGCTCCGGCCCCACCGGGCGGACCAGAAGGGCTGGGAGAACCGTCTCGTCAAGTTCATCGACGCGCGCTTCGAGACCCTGCGGGCGTGGTACGCGCGGCGGCTCGAGCGCAGCCTCGATTACACGCCGGTTACCGCCGTTTTCGTCCTGCTGGTGCTGGTCAGCATCGCGCTCTTGTATCGCAGCGCCAACAGTGAGCTCGCGCCCCAAGAGGACCAAGGCTTCATGGGGGCCCAGCCGACGTCCGCGCCCGATGCGACGTTGCAGCAGAAACTCCTATACGCCGCGGAAGAGTACAAGATACTGAAAGCTGAGCCCGCCATTCAGAACGTCTTTCAGGTGGCGGCCCCCGGCCAGCAATTCGACGGTCTGGTGCTGAGCCCGATTACGCAACGGGACGGCTCGACTCAGGTGGCCCAGCGCCTGCAACAACACATGAATTCCGTGGCAGGCGAGAAGATCGTGGTATTCGAGCTGCCCTCTCTCCCCGGCGCTTCGGGACTGCCGGTGCAGTTCGTGATCAAGACCACCGAGCCCTCCATACGCTTGAACGAGGTGTCGCGCGCCTTTCTCGATGAAGTCAACGCAAGCGGCCGATTCCTCTTCTTCGACACGGACCTCAAGTACGACTTGCCGCAATCGATCATCGAGATCGACCGTGACAAGACGGCGCAGCTCGGCCTCACCATGACCCAGGTGGGCTCCTCGCTCGGGAGCCTGCTCGGCGGCGGCTACGTGAATTACTTCAGCATGCAGACACGCTCCTACCGAGTGATCCCGCAGGTGCAGCGGGTGTCGCGCCTCAACGTCGAGCAATTGCTCGACTATCCCATCGCGAACGTCGGCGGCGTACCCGTGCCGCTCTCGACCATTGCTCGCATTCGTACCGAAACCGTTCCCGAGACCCTGAATCACTTTCAACAGTTGAACGCGGCAACCCTCTCGGGAGTCGCATCGCCCGGGGTGTCGGAAGCGGATACCCTGGACTATTTGCGCAACGTGGCCGCACGCACCCTGCCCTCGGGCTATAGCATCGACTATGCGGGCCCCTCCCGGCAGTTCGTCCAGGAGTCGAGCGGTGTCCTCGGCACGTTCGGTTTCGCCATCATCATCGCGTTCCTCACCCTCGCGGCGCTCTACGAAAGCTTTCGAGACCCTCTGGTCATCCTGATCTCCGTGCCCCTCTCTATCCTGGGTGCGCTCGTCTTCATCGCCCTCGGGGTGCGCGGCGCCTCGCTGAACATCTACACTCAGGTGGGTCTGGTGACGCTCATAGGCCTCATCAGCAAGCACGGCATTCTGATCGTCGAGGTCGCAAACGAAGAGCAGCGCAGCGGCAAGAGCAAGCGCGACGCCATCGTGACCGCAGCGAGCGTGCGACTGCGTCCCATCCTCATGACCACCGCCGCCATGGTGCTCGGCGTGATGCCATTGGTTTTCGCACGCGGTGAAGGCGGCGCCTCGCGTTACGCCATTGGCCTGGTGATATCCAGCGGACTTGCGATCGGCACCCTTTTTACGCTGTTCGTAGTGCCTGCCGTCTACCTTCTCATCGGGGCAACCCACGCGCACGCCGGACACGAACCGGCGACATAATTCAGCCCCCATCGGCTAGTCGCCATGCCGCGTCGAGCGCGCGGATCTTATTATTCAGCTGCTTAGCGGTTCTTTGCCAAGTTCTTTCTAGAAAAGGCCCGTTAGGAGGTTTTCTCAATGCGTGCAAACGGCGAGTGAAAACCTTGACAAAGTCCGCGTTGCGTTTTGTCGATTCTCTTGTATATTCCACTCGCAGAATGTTGATTTAACAAGATTCCGAGGCGACCATAATCCTCGAAATCACTTTAAGTCCCGCAGCTCGAGGCGAGGTCGTCGGCAATGGTCAATGCCTGGGAAAACGTGCACTGTGCGGCCCTGGAGTTGGTGCGCTCCACCCCGATCAAGCAGCGCTTGATCTCAGCCTCCCGCCACTTGACCCCCTTAATCCAAAATGAATTGCCGACCGAGATCCGCGGCTCGTTCGCTCAGCTGATGCAAGCCCTCGCCGGGGTGACACCCCAGCGCGGAGAGGACGTCGTGGTGGCCTCAGTGCGCAAGATGTCCAGCCAGCAAGCGGACGACTGCGCGGCACTCATCGTCGAGATCTTCGGCGCGCTCTGTCGCGAGGAGTCACTCGCGCAACGTCCGCAGCTCGCCTCCATCGTGCAGCTGCGCAGCGTCGAGCGTCCGCCGGAGGAATTCGCGGCGCCGGCGCTCATCGCGACCAACTAGCCGGCCGACGCCTACGCGGCCGCGCCTGGTCAGCGAACTCCCTCAGTCGTCGAGCTTGAACTCGATCGTGTCCCAGCGCGTCGTGTCCTCGTGCCGCGCTTGGCGAATGAGCGCATCGATCAAGTTGCGCTCGTTCCACGCGCTCACCTCATCCGCGAGCTCGGTGATCGCCTTGGCAAGCGGCTGCGTCGAGCCGAAGTTCTCCATGGCTACGATGGGACGATCCGCAGCCTTGGCAAACTGCATTTGAAATAGCACGAGATCCGGAGCTGCGCGATAGGCGGCCGGAAGCACAATGACCACCTCGCAGGGCGAAATCTGTCGCCGTAGATCCTCACGCTCGCTTTCCTTGTCGATCGGGCGCTTGGCGTGCGGCAAGCTGGTGGTGTGATAGTAAAAAGTTCCCGGCGCCTCCAGATATTCGAATACGCGCGAGTAGTCGTCATTCTCTTCCCACGCGTGGGTGACGAACAACCGAATCGGATTGACGCGGGTCGACATACGTCTAGTGTATCGCATGAGGGCCCTGCGCGAAGCACTCCGCGTCCGATACAATGCCGGGGTGCGCTTGATGATCTATAACATCCGCTATGCGACCGGAACGGGTCCTGCGTTTCACCTTCCGGTGCCGGGGGCGGGATATCTGCGCTCGAGCCGGCAGGTCCTGTCGCGGATCACCGAATTCATCAAGGCGCAGGATCCGGACGTGGTGGGCCTGATCGAGGTGGATACGGGATCGATTCGTACCGGAATGGTCAACCAGGCGGATTTCATCGCGCGCTCGATCGGCCATTACTCGACCTTCGAATGCAAGTATGGCCAGTCTTCCGTGAACCAGCTGGTGCCCATCGTGCGCAAGCAGGCCAACGCTTTCCTCGCTGCGCCGCGGGTCCGAGGCGAGCGCTTTCATTATTTCGACACGGGGATCAAGCGCCTCATCATCGAGCTCGAGCTGGATGAGATCGCCATTTTTCTAGTGCATCTATCGCTCAAGTTTCGCCACCGCCAGTATCAGCTGCGCTATCTCTACGACCTGGTGCGCAAGACCAAAAAGCCGGTGATCGTCGCCGGGGATTTCAACACCTATTGGGGGGATCACGAGATCTACCTGTTCATGCAGGCCGCTGGCCTCACCAATGCGAACGCCCGGGGTCTGCCCTCCTATCCGAGCTCGAGCCCGCGCAAGGAGCTCGACTTCATCCTGCACAGCTCGCAGATCGAAGTGAACCGCTTCGAGATCCCGGATATCCAGTTATCGGACCACTTACCGCTCATTTGCGATTTCACCATCCACGAATCGGCGCAGGAAGCAGCGTGACACCATGACCAGTGCTTGGACCCTCGACGTCGACGCCGACCGCATCGCCTGGCTCACTTGCGACATGCCGGGGAGTTCCACCAACGTGCTGTCGGCGGCCGTCATCAAGGATCTCGCCGCAGCACTCACGCAGGCCGCCGCGCAGAAACCCGTCGGCCTCGTCTTGTGCTCTGCAAAGCGCAGCGGCTTCATCGCCGGCGCCGACATCAAGGAGTTCGTCGACATCCGTACCCCCGAGGAGGGCTACGCACTGGTCCGCGCCGGGCAGACGGTCTTCGATCAACTCGAAGCGCTGCCGTTTCCGAGCGTCGCAGCCATCCACGGGTTCGCCTTGGGCGGTGGGCTGGAGCTCGCGCTCGCCGCTACCTACCGCATCGGCAGCGACGATGCGCAGCTCTCCCTCGGATTGCCGGAGGTGATGCTCGGAATCCATCCAGGATTTGGCGGCACGGTACGCAGCGTGAGGCTGCTCGGCGTGCGGCCGGCTTTCGATCTGATGCTGAAAGGCAAGCCTTACCGGGGATCGCGGGCGCTCGCAGTGGGGCTCATCGACCGACTGGTGCCGCCCGCTGAGCTCAAGACGAGCGCCAAGCGGCTACTGCTGGAGGCGCCGCCGAGGAAAACCCCGCCCTTCGTCGAGAAACTCCTCAATTTGAAGGCGATGCGGCCCTTCATCGCGCGCCAGGCGACCGCGGCGCTGCGCGGCAAGCTGCGCAAGGAGCATTACCCTGCTCCGTACGCCATGATCGATCTGTGGCATCGCTATGGCGCCGTCGGAGCCGAGAGCTACGAGGCCGAAGCCCATTCCATCGCAACGCTCATGTGCTCGGCCACCTCGCGGAACCTCGTGCGGGTATTCCTTCTGCAGAATCGACTGAAGGGGCTGGGAGGCAAGCCGGCGACGGAATTTCGCAACGTGCACGTAATTGGTGCCGGTGTGATGGGCGGAGACATCGCGGCATGGTCCGCGTTTCGAGGCATGAACGTCACCCTGCAGGATCGCAGCGCGGAGCTGATTCAACCGGCGCTCGACCGGGCCCGGGATTTCCTGCAGAAGCGCTTGAAGGACCCGCAGGCCGCGGCGGAGGCCGTCGGGCGCCTGCGCGCCGACGTGGGCGGTGAAGGCGCAGCGCTCGCGGACGTCGTCATCGAGGCCATTTTCGAGAACGTCGAGGCGAAGCGCGCCCTCTATGCCGAGCTCGAGCCGCGCATGAAACCGGACGCGGTGCTCGCGACCAATACCTCGAGCATCAAGATCGAGGTGCTCGCGGAGAAGCTCAAAGATCCCACGAGGCTGGTGGGCATCCACTTCTTCAATCCCGTCCCCCAGATGCAACTGGTGGAAATCGTGCACGGCACGGCGACTCAGCAGCTCGCGCGACAGCAGGCCCTGTGGTTCGCCCGCAAGCTCGACAAGCTGCCGCTTCCCTGCCGCAGTGAGCCCGGATTCGTCGTCAATCGCATCCTCATGCCCTATATCAACGAGGCGCTTTTTGCGCTGAGCGAAGGTATACCCGCCACGGTCATCGACCGGGTGGGAACGCGCTTCGGCATGCCCGTCGGACCGATCGAGCTGGCCGATGTGGTCGGCCTCGATGTGGCGCTGCACGTCGGGCGAGTGCTCGCCGCGGCGTTCAATCGCCGCGTGCCCGACATCCTGATCGAGCGAGTGCAGCAGAAAAAGCTCGGGCGCAAATCCGGCGAAGGCTTCTACGTCTGGAAGGACGGCAAGGTGGTGCCTCCCTCCGGACCCGTCCCCGAGGCTCCGCCGGATCTTGAGGATCGCCTGATCCTGCCCATGCTGAACGAAGCCGTCGCGGTGCTGCGGGAGGGTGTCGTCGAGGACGCCGACTTGCTCGACGCGGCCGCGATTTTTGCGACCGGCTTTGCTCCATTTCGAGGCGGCCCGCTTCAATACGCCCGCTCCCGAGGTGTGACGCAGGTCATTCAGCGGCTGGCCGAGCTCGAGGGGCGGCACGGCGAGCGCTTCAGGCCGGATCCAGGCTGGAGCGCACTGGGCCTCGAGAGCGCTCCAGTGTGAACCATCCGTGACCTGCGGGGGGCCCGGACGCGTATGATAGTGTGCTCACAAATCATAGACTTGTAAGGACAGCTGCGGGCCCATTCTCAAATGATCGAACGACCGGTGGACATCTCGATCTTGACCGCCTTCTCGCCGCTCGACGGCCTCAAGGCGGAGAACCTGCACGCCCTCGCCCGCAAGACTCAGATTCGCGAGCTCGACGCAGGGCGCGCGCTGTTCAAGGAGGGCGACACCGAGAAACGCACGTTCTATCTGGTGTCGGGCACGGTCGAGTTGCGCAACGAGGAAAAGGTTGCGATGACGATCCGCTCCGGTACCCCGGAAGCGCGACCGCCGCTCGCGGCGGGTCTGCCACGCAAGTTCACCGCGCGTGCCATGACCGACGTGTCCTACATCATGATCGACAGCGATCTGCTCGACGTGCTGATCACTTGGGACCAGACCGGCCAATACGAGGTCGCGGAGCTGAACGGCGACCAGGCGGCGATGACCGGCGACTGGATGACCGCGCTCCTGCAAACCAAAGCCTTCCATCGCATACCCCCGGCCAACATCCAGGCGATTTTCATGCGCATGCAGCGCATCAACTATCGCGCGCGCGACGTCGTGATCAAGCAGGGCACGGAAGGCGATTATTTCTACGTGGTCGTCTCGGGCAAGTGCGTCGTCACTCGCGAGACCCCGCTCAACAAGGAAGGTATCAAGCTCGCCGAGCTCGGCACCGGTGACAGCTTCGGCGAGGAGGCGTTGATCGCGGAGGCGAAGCGCAATGCCACCGTCACCATGCTCACCGACGGTACGCTCATGCGCCTCGGCAAGCAGGACTTTCAGACCCTGCTCAACGAGCCTTTGCTCCAATGGGTGAGCTACGATCAAGCCAAGCAGATCGTGGCCGGCGGAGGTAAGTGGCTCGACGTGCGCCTGCCGAGCGAGTTTCAGAACTTCCGCATCGAGGATGCGCTCAATATCCCGCTGTATTTCATCCGTTTGAAGCTCAACGCGATCGCGAAGGATATTCCGTACGTCCTGTGCTGCGACACCGGCCGGCGCAGCTCCGCGGCCGCGTACATCCTGAGCGAGCGGGGGTTCGAGGCCTATGTGCTGAAGGGCGGTCTCTCAGCCAGCGGCCAGTCACGCGGAAGCTGAAACCGTGAAGATGCGATGGAAGGCGGATCTGCCGAAGATGCCGCGGCTGCCCAGGGTGCCGCTCGAGGACCCCGGGGGGCCCGCTGCGCTCGGAACTCCCCCCTCGCCGAGCGCCTATCGCGAGAGAAATCCCGCCGAGGCACCGCCCGTCGAGTACCAGGCTCCGTCGATGCTCGTCGAGCACAAAGGGGTCGCGCTTCTGTTCCTGGCCGCGGCGATTGCCTTCGCGTTGTACTGCTGGAAGGCGCCGCGCTCGATGGCGCCGCAGCGGTCCGTCGCGGTCCGTCGCGCTCGATGCGTCCCCCCAGGCCGGAGTTGCAACGCACGGCTCCGAGACGCCGCAGTCACCGATCTACGTGGAGACGCTTCCGGACAAGGAGCGTTAACTACATCGTGTGCGTCGGCTTGTCCCCGCCGAGCGCGCCGGCGAGGTAGTTCTCGATCTTTTTCTGGGTGTTGCCGCGGTCCTGATCGCTGAATTGAACGCCGATGCCCGCCGTGCGCTTGCCCTGGGCGCCCTTCGGCGTCATCCAGATGACGCGTCCGGCGACGGGAAGCTTCTCTTCCTCGCCCATGAGATTCAGCAGCATGAAGACCTCGTCTCCGAGGCGATAGTTGCTGTTGGTGGGAATGAACAGCCCGCCGTTCTTCACGAAAGGCATGTAGGCGAGGTAGAGGGCGCTCTTGTCCTTGATCGTGAGGGTCAGCAGACCGGGTTTGTTACTGGGACTTCGCAACGCGTTTCTTTCCATTCCGCTCTACTTCGCAAGCGCCTTGAACAGTGCCGCCCTACCGCCGAGCAGGAGCGCTTCCAGCGCCAATTGCTGATTGAGCCCGGTCGCGGCAAAGCGCCGCAATTCCCGAGCGGCGTCGAGCAGTTCGAACAAGGGTCTTATCTTGGGCTTAAGTAAAGCGGCAGGCAAGCGGACCGGTTCCGCACTTTGAGATGAAGCGGCACCACCCAGCTCGACTTGTACGCGCCGTGTGATCCAGTTCTCAAGCCAAATGAGACGCAGCACCGGATCGGTTTTCATCCACGCATCCGCGACCGCCGTGACGTCGCAGGCGTTCTCCGCCAGCCGTTTCAAGGTCGTTCGCATCTCGCGGTCGAGCTCGGCGAGTTCCGCCGGCGGCAGCTCGAGCGCAAGGAGCGGCGCGCCGGCAGCGAGTGCGAGCGCAGCAGTCCAGTCCTGTACCGCGGGGTCGCGCTCCCGGAGCCATGCGAGAGCCTGCTCCCTCGCAGGCGCCTTGAGGGTAAGTTTCTGGCAGCGACTGGCGATGGTCGCGGGCAAGCGATGGCTGGGCTTGGCGATGAGCATCAACAGCGTATCGGCGGTGGGTTCTTCCAGCGTCTTTAAGAAAGCATTCGCGCCGCTCGCGTTGAGAGTCTCCGCATTCTCGACGATCGCGACCTTATGACCGCCGCGATAGCTCGACAGTGACAGAGTCTCGATGAGCGAGCGGATCTGATCGACCTTGACCTGCTGAGCATCGTCCGAGAGGCCGACCGTATGCAGGTCCGGATGACTGTCCGCGCGCAGTAGTACACACGAGGGACAGGTGCCGCACGGCGGCGCGGTCTGCGACTCGCACAACGCGAGCGCTGCGATCCAATGGGCGAGTTGCTGAGCCCCGAGACCCGGGACGCTCAGGATGAGCAAAGCCTGCGGCAGGCGTCGCGCGGCGCGACTCGCACGCATCCGCCGCTGCGGCTCGTGCAGCCAGGGCAGCGAGTCCGCGCTCAGGAAATCCATTGCCGCATCCTCAAAGCCTCGAGGATATCCCCCGCCACCGCGTCGATGCCGCCGGCGGCATCGATCACCGCGATGCGTTCGGGCTCCGCCGCCGCACGCGCGAGATAGCCCTCGCGCACGCGCTCGAAGAATTCAGCGCGCTCGCGCTCGAAGCGATCCGCGGCGGCGAGCCCTTTGTCGGCGTTGCGTTGCCGCGCGCGCTCGAGGCCGGCTGCCACATTGATGTCGAGCAGCAAGGTGAGATCCGGACGCATCGTGCCCTGCACGAGGTGCTCGAGCTGCGAGATGCTGTCGAAGGCGAATCCGCGCCCCGCTCCCTGGTAGGCGTAGGTGGCGTCGGTGAAACGGTCGCAGACCACCCAGGTACCCGCCTCGAGATGCGGCTTGATGAAGTTCTCGAGATGCGCCGAACGCGCCGCAAACATGAGCAGAAGCTCCGCCGCATCAGGCAACACCTCGGTGCCGGGCGCGAGCACCAGCTCGCGGATCTTCTCGGCAAGCGGGGTGCCTCCGGGCTCGCGCGTCAACACGCAGGCGATGCCACGCTCGGTGAGCGAGCGCGCGAGCCGCGGTACCTGAGTGCTCTTGCCCACTCCCTCGATGCCTTCCACGGTGAGGAACCGGCCGCGCTGCTTCATTTCCCGGTCTCCGCCGCTTTCTCGCGCAGGTGCGCCACGTACCGGGCGACGGCGGCATTCTGCTCCTCGAGGGTCGCGGAGAAGATGTGACTGCCGTCGTCCCTGGGTGAGGCCACGAAGTATAGCGCGTCGGTGTTTTCCGGATGGGCGGTGGCGCGGATCGCCGCGGCGCCCGCCAGCGCGATCGGCGTCGGCGGCAGCCCGGCGCGCATGTAGGTGTTGTACGGTCCATCGGTATGCAGATCGACGCTGTGCAGCTGCCCGTCGTAGCGCTCGCCCAGCCCGTAGATCAGGGTGGGGTCGGCCTGCAGTCGCATGCCGATGCGCAGGCGGTGCAGATACAAGCCGGCGATTCTCGGCAGCTCTTGCGGCAGGCCGCTCTCCTTCTGAACGATCGAAGCGACGATCAGCAGCTCCGCGGCATTCTTCAGCGGCAGGGTGGGATCGCGGGCCGCCCAGGCAGACTCGAGCTCGCGCACGAGCGCCGAGTGCGCCTGGCGCAGGATCTCGAGATCCGGCGTTCCTTCCGGAAAGCGATAGGTCTCCGGCAGGAACTGGCCCTCGGGATCGAGTCCGGGTGCGCCGAGCTTATTCATAAACTGCGGCGGGGGATCGGCGAGCGAGACCGAAATATCCGGGTCGCGGCGCAGCGCCGTGAGCATATCTTGCACCCGCCATCCATCGACGATGGTGAACGAATGCAGCACCACCTGTCCGCTCACCAGTTTCTCGAGAAGGCTGCGCGGAGTGGCACCCGGATCGATCTCGTATTCACCGGCCTTGATCGCCGCGGCGAGACCCTTCCATCGGGCGTAGAGCACCCAGGCGCGCGGTTGCTCGACCAAGCCTTGCGCGGCCAGCTCCGCGGCCACGCGGGCAAAACGGCTCCCCGGAGCGACCTTGAATCGCAGCGGAGCGCTCACCTTGAGCGGTTCGTCGAGGCTCTGCACGCTCCGCAGCACGATGAGACCGACCGCCGCCGCTGCCGCACCCGCGACAAGCGCGATGAGGAGCACCCGCTGCAGTCCCCTCATTCGAGCTCCAACCGAGCGCGCAGCCGCTCCGCGGTCTCGATCGAGGCCAAGCGCAGATCTTGTCGGCCGGTCTCGATGAGGCCCACCGGCACCACACCCGCCACGGCGTTCGTCATGAACACCTCCTCTGCATCTCGAAATGCCTCGACGGGCAGACGCCCCTGCCACACGCGTAGGCGCAAATCCTTCGCCTGCTCGAGGACCCAGCGGCGCATGACGCCCGCGATACCGCAACGATCGAGCGCTGGCGTCAGCAAAGTCGAGCCGCGTCGCAAGAATACGTTGGACATCGTGCCGCAAACCACGGTGCCCTCCACATCCCGCATCAAGCCCTCCCAGATGCGCTCATCGCGCCACTCCGCCCGAGCCATGACTGATTCCAGCCGATTCAGTGTCTTCATCCCCGCCAGGTCCGGATTGAGGCCCAGTCGGGTGCGGCATAGCCGCACGCGGACGGGCTTCGGCAGCACCTCTGCCGGGGGCAGGGCATGCAGCGACAGCACGCGCGTACAGCGCTCCTTTCCTGTCGGGCGATAGCCGCGTACCCCTCGTCCCCGGGTGAGGATCAGCTTGAGCACCCCGTCGCTGCATTGCCGCGCCCTTGCCGCCGCCTCGCGCTCGAGCGCCGCCCCCGGGACGTCGATTCCTAAACGCCGGCAACCCTCGGCGAGCCGTTCGAGATGCAGATCGAGCAACCGAATGCGCCGCCGCCGCACGCGCATGGTCTCGAACAGCCCGTCGCCGTACTGCAGGCCGCGATCGCGGCAGTCGATGAGCGTGCCCCTTCGGCCGTTGATCCAGATGCTCATGCCCCGCCTCCCGAGCGCAACGCGCGCAGGAGCCCCTCGGCCTTGGCGCGGGTTTCTGCGAGCTCCTGCGCGGGGCTCGAGTCGGCGACGATGCCGGCGCCCGCGCGAAACGACAACACCTGCCCATGAGCGGTGATCGTGCGGATGAGGATGTTGAAATCGCAGCTGCCGTCGCGATTGAGATAGCCCAAAGTGCCGGTGTACGCGCCGCGTCCCACCGCCTCGAGTAGGGCGATGATCTCCATGCAGCGCACCTTCGGGCAGCCCGTGATGGTGCCGCCCGGGAACACCGCGCGCAGAATCTCCACGGGCGAGACGCGCTCGAGCTTGCGCCCGCTCACGTTGGAGACGATGTGGTGCACGTGGGCGTAGCTCTCCACGGCCATGAACTCATCGACGTGCACCGAACCCCCGGCGCAGACCTTGCCGAGGTCATTGCGCTCGAGATCGATGAGCATGACGTGCTCCGCGCGCTCCTTCTCGTTCGCGAGCAGGGATTCGATGAGCGCGGCATCGCGCTCGGGCGAGGCGCCGCGCGGCCGGGTCCCTGCGATCGGCCGGGTCGCGACCCGATCGCCCTGTACCGACACGAGTCGCTCGGGAGAGGAGCTGATGACCGCAAAATCTCCATCCCGCAGGAGCGCCGCGAAGGGACTTGGGTTGGCGGTCCGCAGGCGCCGATAAAGCGCCACCGGATCGAGCGGGCCGCGGGTGCGTCCCTGCCAGCGACGCGACAGGTTCGCCTGGTAGATGTCCCCCGCGGCAATGAACTCCAGCGCGCGGCTGACCGCCGTCTCGAATCGCGCCGGATCCTCCTCCTGGATATCCAGGAATTGCACCGGGTCCGACGAGAGCCCCGGGCCGAGGCTCCGCACGTCGCGCGCGAAGCGATCGAGGAGCGCCTCGCAGCCTGGCTCGGCCACGAGCCAGGCCGCGCCGCTCTGTCGATCGCGTATCCAGGCCGCGGGGGTGCGGATGGCGAGAGCCGCCGTCGAGTCCTCGCTCCGCGGCAGGGCGAGGCGCGGCTCGATCTCCACCGCAACCTCGTATGCCAGGTACACGAGCCAGCCGCCCGAAAAAGGCACGCTCGCCTCGCTCGGCGGCGTGTGGAGCGCCGCCCACCAGCTCTCGAGCGCAGCGAGAAAGCCGGGCGCACCGCCAGCATGCGGTCCGGACAGTCGTCCATCGGATGCAAGCCGCAGCACCTCGCCCGAGGCAATGGGGAGAATGTCGAAGCGCGCCCCGCCCGCGGCCGGGCCCAACGGCGCGCTGCTTTCGAGCAGGCCCGGATAGGTCTCGGGAAGCTGCGCGACGAGCCCTAGAGGCTCAAAGTCGGCGGAAAATGAGCGAACCGTTGGTGCCACCGAAGCCGAACGAGTTGGATAGCACGGTCTCGAGTTTCATCTGGCGGGCGTGCTTCGGCACATAGTCGAGATCGCAGCCCTCGCCGGGCTCGTCCAAATTGATGGTCGGAGGTGCGACCTGATCGCGCAGCGCGAGAACGGAGAAGATCGCTTCCACGGCGCCGGCGGCGCCCAACAGGTGCCCCGTCATCGACTTCGTGGAACTCACCGCGATGGACTTTGCCGCCTCGCCGAAGGCACGATGAATCGCGGTCGTTTCGGCGCGGTCGCCGAGCGGCGTCGACGTCGCGTGTGCGTTGATGTACTGCACTTGATCCGGATTGATCTTCGCGTCTCTAAGCGCGTTGGCCATCGACTTGCGGGCCCCCTCGCCGTCCTCGGGCGGCGCGGTGACGTGGAAAGCATCTCCGCTCATGCCGAAGCCGATGATCTCGCAGTAGATGTTCGCGCCGCGCGCCTTGGCTTGCTCGTATTCCTCGAGCATCATCGCGCCGGCGCCATCGCCCATGACGAAACCGTCCCGGTCCTTGTCCCATGGACGGCTCGCACCCTGGGGGTCGTCGTTGCGTTGCGAAAGCGCCTTCGCCTGTGCAAATCCGCTCATGCCGGTGACGCACGTGGCCATTTCTGAGCCGCCGGCGAGCATGGCATCCACATCGCCGTATTGGATCATGCGCATGGCCATGCCGAGCGCATGCGTGGAGGTCGTGCACGCGGTCGCAATCGCCAAGTTCGGACCGGTGATGTTGAAGGCGATCGACAAATGTCCGCTCACCAGATTGATGATGCTCGCGGGGATAAAGAAGGGCGACACCTTCTTCGGCGAGTGCGTCTCGAGATACTTGTCGTAGGTGTCTTCGATCGACTCGAGTCCGCCCATCCCTGAGCCCATGAGCACGCCGATACGCTCGGTGTTGGCGGGCGTTACCGCAAGCCCCGAGTCGCGCATCGCCTGCATCCCCGCGACTACCCCGTACTGCATGAAGGCATCCATGCGGCGTGCATCCTTCGGGGTCATGTACGGTGCGAGGTCGAGGTCGCGAATCTCGCCGCCGAAGTGGGTCGGAAAGTTGGCCGCATCGAACCGCACGACGGGCCCGATGCCGCTGCGGCTCGCGAGAATGGACGCCCATGCCGACGCAATGTCGTTACCGACGGGCGAGACGATTCCCAGACCGGTAACGACGACTCTACGTTTGCTCAAGCGCGCGCCTCGTCAGGCCTTGCCTTTGTGCGAGTTGATGTAATCGATGGCCTGCTGGACGGTCGTGATCTTCTCGGCGTCCTCGTCCGGTATCTCCGTCTCGAACTCCTCTTCGAGAGCCATCACCAACTCAACCGTGTCCAGCGAGTCTGCGCCGAGGTCGTCAACGAACGAGGCGTCATTGGTTACTTCTTCTTCTTTGACGCCCAGTTGTTCGGCCACGATCTTCTTAACCTGCTGCTCAACAGTACTCATCGTTATGGTGTCCTTTCGGGAAAGCCCATTGGGAAAACTGATCTATCTACGCCGCTTCTCGTCGGGGCCCGCGGCCAGCCTCTTATCGGCAGGGCGCGTATTTTATGTGAACCCGACCCCGACGGCTACCCGCATGCAATCGGCGGGCACGAGATGCGCCGCCGCCTTGACAAAATCCCAAGGTTTAGGGTCGCGCGGGCCTTCAGCCCATATGCATGCCGCCGTTCACGTGCAGCGTTTCACCGGTGATGTAAGAAGCCTCCGGGGATGCCAGGAACGCTACCGCCGCGGCGACGTCGGCCGGGTCTCCGAGGCGTCCCAAAGGGATCTGCGCGCCGAGCGCGGTGCGCTGCTCCTCGCTCAGCGCGCGGGTCATATCCGTGTCGATGAATCCGGGCGCGACCACGTTGACGGTGATCGCGCGCGAGCCCACCTCGCGGGCGAGCGACTTGCTGAAGCCGATCATGCCGGCCTTCGCGGCCGCATAATTGGCCTGACCTGCGTTACCCATGACTCCCACTACCGAGCCGATGCTGATGATGCGGCCCTTGCGCGCCTTCATCATGCCCCGCAGGACCGCCTTCGACAGCCGGTACACCGAGGCGAGATCGGTCTGGATGACGGCGTCCCAGTCGTCTTGCTTCATGCGCAACAGGAGCATGTCGCGGGTGATGCCTGCGTTGTTGCACAAGATGCCGATCGCACCCTCGCGCGCCTCGATGTCGGCGATCAGGGCATCGATGGACAACTGGCTCGCCACGTCGAGCACCGCGCCGCGTCCGCCGCTCGCGGCGAGGGCCTCGCCGATGCGCGCGGCGCCCTCGGCCGTGGTGGCGGTGCCTATGACGCGGGCGCCCTCCGCGGCCAGCCGCGCCGCGATGGCGGCGCCGATTCCGCGCGAAGCCCCGGTTACCAAGGCCACCTCTCCGCTCAATCTGGAGGTCTCGTGCATGACAGCTTTTCCTCTTGCGGCGTGATCTAGGCGCGCGCCGCGGCCAGCGCGGCGTCGAGCGTCTCGGGATCCTCGAGCGCGAGCATTTGCAGATCGCGATTCTTGTCGATGCGCCGGTTGAGCGAGGTGAGTACCTTTCCCGGACCGCATTCGACGATGACGGTCGCGCCCGCACTGATCATAGTGCGCACCGTGGACGCCCAGTAGACCGGTGTTTGCAGCTGCTTGACCAGCGCCGCGCGGATCTCGTCGGGTGTGCGGTGAATCTTGATGTCGACCCCGTAGACGTCGATCCCCTCGGCGGGCTTCACGGCGATGCGCGCGAGCCGCTCACGCAGCTTTTCCGCCGCGGGCGCCATGAGCGAGCTGTGCGCTGGCACGCTCACGGGCAGGGCTATTGCGCGTTTCGCGCCCTTGGCGGTCGCGGCTTGGATGGCACGGGATACGGCGGCGGCGTTGCCCGCAATCACGACTTGACCGGGCGAGTTGAAATTCACCGCCTCCACCACGTCCCCCGCGGCGGCTTCTGCACATGCTGCCGCGACATCGATGTCCTCGAGACCCAAGATGGCGGCCATGCCGCCTTCGCCCGGCGGGACCGCGGCCTGCATCGCCTGCGCCCGAAACCTCACCACATCGACCGCATCCTCGAAGTCGAGGCACCCCGCCGCCACCAGCGCGCTGAATTCACCCAGGCTGTGTCCGGCCATCAATGCGGGGGCGGAGCCGCCGCGCTCGCGCCACACCCGGTAGGTAGCCACCCCTGCGGCGAGCATCGCGGGCTGCGTGCACTCGGTCTGGTTGAGAGCTTCCTCGGGCCCCTCCTGGCAGCGCTTCCAAAGGTCATAGCCGAGCACATCGGAGGCCTGAGCGAAGGTCGAGTGGACCACCGGCGAGGCGCTCGCCAGCGCGCTCAGCATGCCGACCGATTGCGAGCCTTGTCCCGGGAAAACGAACGCCAGCGACATGCGTGGAGCACCTCTTGTTTGCGGATTCTTGTCTGCCGATTCAACCGCGCGACGGCCCGGCCGCGCGCGAACGGAGGCGGATTATAGCCACACGCCATGAGAGAAGAGCCCCCACCACGAACCCGCACGCGGCTCCGTAGAGATGCGCATCCACCACCACCAGGGGCGGCTCGCGCCCCCCGAGCTGCTCATAGGCGAGCTTGCCCGCTAGACAGCCGATCAGGATCCAGCGGTCCCAGGCCCGCTCGGCGAGATGCCGTGCGCATCCGGCCCCCATGATGGTGTGCAACACCCCCGATAGGCCCACGTACCAGCTGACGCGCGGGCTGAGCCACCATAATCCCGAGCTGATCGCGAGGGCTCCCGAGAAGACGATGATCGACCACTCGATGGGATCGTAGTCGCCGGCAAACAGGGCCCACATCAAAACCAAGCCGAGCTCGTTGAGAAGGAGATGATGCAGATCGAGATGCACGATGTGGGCTGTGAGCAACCGCCACCAGCCTCCCGCTGCGATGGCGCTACGATCATAGCGCAACATCGCGGCCACGCTGTCGCCAAGACCCAACACCAGGTCGAGGGCCAGCACGGCTCCCAAGAGCCAAATCCAACGCGCCCGATCCCACTGGAGTGCCGCCGCGATTTGTGCAATCCGCTTCGCACCTTCATCGGGCATGGTTGTCTCTGGTTTTGGTATCATTGATAAATGTCTGAGGAGTCTATGCGCAAGCGTCAGCTTGGTTTCACCCTGATCGAGATCATGGTGGTCGTGGTCATTCTGGCAGTGTTGGGTGCGCTCGTCGTTCCCAAAATCCTGGAGAACGTCGACAAGGCGCGTGTGACGCGCGCGGCGAGCGACATCCGTGCCATCCAGACGGCGCTCGACCTGTACCGCCTGGATAATTTCAAATACCCGACGACCGAACAAGGCTTGCAGGCGCTCGTGACCCAGCCGTCGGACCCGGCCATCACGAACTACCGGAGCGGCGGATACTTGCCTTCGCTCCCCAAGGATCCCTGGAACAACCTGTATGTGTACGTGAATCCAGGCCCCAACGGAATGGATTACGACATCACCAGCTACGGGCGCGACGGCAAGCCCGGCGGCGAGGGCTACGACGCCGACATCAGCGCCTCGACGCTCAACCAGCGCTAGTGGGCTGCGGGTGCCGCGCGATGCGCAGCAAGGGCTTCACGCTCATCGAGATCCTGGTGGTGCTGGTGATCATGGCCGTGGTCATCTCGATCGCCGTCCTCTCCATCGGCACCACTGGACGCGACGCCCAGCTCGATGAGGAGAGCCGCCGCATCCAGGGCCTGGTCGATATCCTCCACGAGCGCGCGCTGCTCGAGGGGCGCGATTTCGGGCTGCGCATAGAGCCTGCCGGCTACGGATTCGTCGTCTACTCGGCCGACCGAGACCGCTGGCTGCCGCTCAGCGACGAGCACGAGTTCCGCCACCGCGACTTGCCCAAGGGCGTCACCTTTCAGCTCGAGCTCGATTCCGTGAACGTCGTGCTGAAGCCCGTCGAGCAAACTCTGTCGAGCGATGATCCACCGCCTCCGCCGCAGGTGGCCATCGCCGCGAGCGGCGAGGGAACGCCGTTTCACCTCACCTTGGTGCGGGACGAGACCCAGGCGCGCGCCTCCGTAAACGGCGATGCCTTCGGCAAGACCAGTCAGGAGAGCTCGGATCACGCGCCGGCCAAGCGTTCATGAGTTCGAGCCCATGAGCCCGTACGGCCTCCCGCCACGCGCATCGAGCCGCGGATTCACGTTGATCGAGGTGCTGGTCGCGCTCGCCGTGGTGGCGCTCGGTCTCACCGCGCTCATGGTCGCGGTGAGCGGCACGGCCCGAACCAGCGGCTATTTGCGCGACAAGACCGTCGCTCAGTGGATCGCCCTCAATCGGCTAACCCAAGTGCGCCTGCAGGTGAACAAGCTCGGCGACACCCAGGATACGGGGCAAATCGACTTCGCCGGCCAAAAGTGGCACTACGACACGCGCTATTTCGATACCCAGTTCCAGAGCATGAAACGGGTGGTGGTTCGCGTGTATCCGGGCGATACCAAGACCAAGAGCAACCCCATCGCCGAGTCGACGGGATTTCTCGGCAGCTCGTTGGGCATTCCGGGCGGCTCGAACGTCGATTGGACCGTGGGCTCGACCATGACGGCGGCACCCTGCGTCAACGCAGCGACCACGTCCGGCGCCGGCGGATTGGGCGGCAACACCGTTTCGAGCCAGAACCAGCAGCTCGGCGCAGCCCAGAGCCCCAACTGCACCCCCGCCTCGGGCACTCCGGCGACGCTCCCCGGCACGAATCCGACCAGCCCCGTGACGTCGCCGCAGGGTCAGACCACGCCGTGACCACCCTTCCCGCCCGACCCATTCTGCGCGCACGCGGCGGCGGCTTCACGCTGGTCGAGATCCTGGTCGCGCTGCTCATCCTCGGCATCATGTCGGCGCTCGGCTACGAGACCTATCGCAGTGCGCGGATCTCGGCCGAGCACAGCGAGGAGGTCATGAAGCGCTCGCGCGAGGTCGAGTTCGGCATGCGCATGATGGTCATGGATTTCGCGCAAATGGTGCCGCGTCCCGTGCGCGACCCGCTCGGCCAGTCGCGCATTCCGGCGCTGCACGGCTTTGCCGGCAACGGCACCAGCGCGGGGGTCGGCAACACCACGCTCGGCAGCGGCGGCGCGCTCGGGTCCGACTTCACTCAGCAATTCCAGACCCAGCACTTCGCCTCCGGCCCAGGATTCCAGTCAACGCTCAACGGCAGCTCGAGCACCACCACCCTGCCCCTCGCGGAGCTCACGCGCGCCGGCTGGTCGAACACCGCCGGCCAGCAGCGCAGCACCTTGCAGCGGGTGTCCTACACGCTGGTCGACGATGTGCTGAAGCGCAGCTACACCACCGCGCTCGACACGGTGCTCGCCACGCAACCGCAGGTTCAGAGTTTGTTCGGCGGCGTGAAGACGGTGCAGCTGCGCTACCTCGACGGCAACCAAACCTGGCAGACCCAGTGGCCGCCGCCCAATTTGCCGCAGAACGAGGGGCTGTGGGTGCGCCCGGTAGCGGTCGAGATCACCATCGAGTTCAAGGACTGGGGACGCGTGCAGCGGATCATCGAGGTGGCCGGATGAGCTCGGCGCGGCGCTGCGCGAGAGTCTTCCGCCCGCGTCGCGAGCGCGGCGTCGCGCTCATCATCGCGCTCATCCTGGTCGCGCTTGCCGCGATTCTCGCGACCAAGCTCACCTTCGACGGCTGGATCGAGCGGCGCCGCACGATCGGCATCTTGGCTACGGAGCAGGCGTTTCACTTCGGCTTGGGCGCCGAAGCGCTGGCTGCCGATGTGCTCAGCCAATCGATGCAAGGCGTGCAAGTCGGCGCCAACGGGCAATCGGCGGCGCCCGCCGGCAGCACGGGAGGCGTGGGCACGTCTCCGACCCAGTCCGGCAGTCCCAGCCAAGTCACACTGGCGCAAGCCTGGGCGCAACCGACGCAACCCATGCCTATCACGCCCGACGACAATCCCGAGGGCGAGCCGATCGGAGTGTTGCAGGGCGCGATCGAGGACATGCAAGGCCGCTTCAACCTCAACAATCTGGCGCATGTCATCACGCAGAACGGCCAGGTCGTTCAGGATCCGCAACCGCTGCAGCAGTTCCAGCGCCTGCTGGTCGCCGTGGGACTCGAGCCCAAATGGGCGGCAATCGCGCGCGACTGGATCGACGCCGACGATCAGCCGGGCGAGCCCGACGGTGCGGAGGACTCGGTCTATACCTCGCAGACTCCGCCCTACCGTACCGGAAACTGGCCGATGATGAGCCCGAGCGAGCTCATGAACATGCCCGGGTTCGGCGCCGACCGCTACCGCAAGATCGCCCCGTACGTGACGGCGCTGCCAACCGCCACGGCGAAGATCAACATTTGCACTGCCTCGGCACAAGTGCTGCAAAGTTTCGCGGAAAACTTGGGCAGCGACTACACTCCCGAGCTTCTCGCGAGCGAGCGCAAGAGCGGCTGCTTCCCCGACAAGCAGACATTTGCCAACGTGCTCGGGCCCACCGTGGCGGCGGCGATGGCGTCGCAGTATTCGGACACGAGCACGTATTTTCGCCTCACGACCCGCGTCACGCTTGGCACTACCGAATTCACCTTGTACAGTCTTTTGTGGCGAACGGCCGGCGGCAAGGTCACGCCGTTGCTGCGCACTTTCGGAACACTCTAGAAACCATGCCTCACACATTGTTGCTGCGCCTTCCCGCACCCGGCGAAGAGGAAACCGAGTGGCTCAGCATCGAGGACTCGGGGGCGCCGAGCGCCGCGCGCCAGCGCGGTCCCCTGAGCCTGGCTGCCGCCGTGGCGCGCTCGGCGCGCGTCGTGGCGCTGGCCCCCGCCTCGCATATCCTGCTTGCGGAGCCCGAACTGCCGCCTGGGAGCGGAGCGAGACTCGCCCGCGCGGTGCCGTTCGCGCTCGAGGAGCAGCTCACCGAAGATGTCGATCAGCTGTGTTTCGCACTCGGCCGACGCCTGCCCAACGGGCGCACACCCGTCGCCGTGGTCGCGCGCACAACGCTTCAGGGCTGGATTGCCCAGCTCACGGCGGCTGGCATCGAGCCTGTCGCCATCTATGCCGATATCTCGCTGGAGCCGGAGAATCCGGGACAGACAGTGCTCTGGCTCGAGGGCTCACGCCTCGCGGTGCGCCGCCCCGGCGCGCTGGCGTTCGCAGTGGAGCTCACCCCGGTCGCGGAGGCATTGGTGGTGGCGGGTGTGATTCCCGACCCGCTCGCCGAGCCGGCGGCGGACGGTCAGCCGCCGGCCCTAGAAAGCGCGGTGCTGTACACCACCCGAGAGGACTGGACGCGAGTGCAGCGCGAGTTCCAGGACCTGGCGGGTCTGTTCGCATCGCTCAAGGTGCAGATCCTGGCGGACGGACCCCTGCCGTGGCTCGCGCGCAGTCTGCAGGGCACCGGCGCGGTGAACCTGCTGCAAGGCGAATTCGCCCGCTCCACCGACTACAACGCCCGCTGGCTGCGCTGGCGGACCGCTGCGATGCTCGCCGGCGGCCTTCTGATTGCGCACATCGCGGCCGCCGCGATCCGTATCCACCAAGCGAATCACGAGACGAAGGCGCTCGACACCCAGATCTCTCAAATTTTCCAGCAGGTGATGCCCTCCGAGAAGATGCTGGACCCGCGTCGCCAGATGCAGTCGCGTCTCGATCGGATCCGGCACTCGGGCGCCGGGCCCGAGTACTTTCTGCACGCCTTGGAGGTGCTGAGCGGCGCCATGTCGGCGGCGACCAAGACGCGCATTGACTCGCTCAGCTATCGTGAGCAGGCGCTTGACCTGCGCGTGACCGCCCCGAGCCTCGCGGCCCTCTCCCAGCTTTCTCAGCAGGTGACCAAGCAGGGCTTGACGGCCGACATTCAGTCCTCCCAGCCCGTCGAGGGCGGCGTCGATGCGCATCTTCAGGTGCGCGCAGCGGGGGCAAAAGGACATCCATGAACGAGCTTCTTGCCAAGCTCAAGGCCTGGTACGGCGGCTTGCAACAACGCGAGCAGCGCGTGGCGGCGGTGGGCGCAGTGGCGCTTGCTATTTTGATTCTCGTGATGGGCTTGCTGCTCCCCTTGCACTCGGCGGTAACGGATGCGGTCAAGCGCGCCGATTCGAGGCGCGAGGACCTCGCCTGGATGCAGGTGAATGCCGCCGAGGTGCAATCGGGCGGCGCCACGCTCTACAACGACACCGGCGAGGCCCCCATGGTGGTGGTGGACCGCGTCGGCCGGGAGGCCGGCCTCGGCAGCTCGCTGAAGGGCACGCAACCCAGCGGCGCCGGCGTACGCGTGCAGCTCGAATCTGCACCCTTCGATACGTTGGTAACCTGGCTTGCTACGCTCGATCAGCGTTACGGTCTTGCGATCGATTCGATCACGGTCGATCGCGCCGCCCGCCCGGGAATAGTCAATGCCAACGTCACGCTCTCCGCGACGCGTCACTAAGGGCGCTCCTGCGGGTGCCCCCGCCCCCATCGCCCGCGCGCGACCGTTATGGCCGCTCATCGCGCTCATCGCGCTCATCGCGATTCTCGCCGTCATCGTCGTCGTTCTGCCCGCCTCGCTCGCCGCCAAATTCCTCCCCAGCCTCGTGAGGGCAGAGGATTTTTCCGGGACGCTCTGGCACGGCTCCGCGGGCCGCATCACCGTCGGCGGGCGCGACGCCGGGGCGCTCGAGTGGCGACTGCGTCCCTTCGCCTTCGTCAAGCTGCGCCTCGATGCGGATCTGCACTGGGTGAAAGGCGGCTTCGTGGTCGACGGCACCGCAGACGTCGGGCGCAGCGACATTCACGCATCGGACCTGCGCGGCGGGGGCCCGATCGCGGATCTGTCGACTTTGGGCGTGGCATCCGGATGGCGCGGCATCGCGCAGCTTCGTATCCGCGAAATCGCGGTGGACCTCGCAACCAGCGCCCCCGCGCTGCGTTCGGCCGTGGGGGAAATCGACGTGTCGGAGGTGAGCTCGCCGCAGGTGGCCGGTGGATCCGATCTCGGCAGCTATGCGTTGACCTTCGACGACGCGGCGCTGTCCGCAAACGGCGATGCGCGCGCCGCACTCGTCGACAAAGGCGGCCCGTTGAGTCTCGATGCCTCCCTCACGCTCACGCCGACGACGCGCACCGGAATGCTCTCCGGTACCGTGAAGGAGCGCGACGATGCGCCGCCCGCGTTACGCAAAGAACTGGATAATGTCGCGCAGTTGCGCGCCCGCGACGCACAAGGAAGAATCCCGATCGATCTCGAATTCACATTTTGATGATTGTGATGCGCGTCACTGATTTAACATACGGTCCGTCTATCGTAGACGCTAACGACTTGCACGAGGTTCTTGGATGTTGCTGCTCGCCCTCATAGCCCGCTTGATGCCTTACCCTGCGGAACAACCCGATCAAGGAACGTTACCGTGGTATCCGGCGCTTGGGCACCTGGGTCTGACGGTCATCGCCCTCGTGTATGTGCTCGTGGTGATGTGGCAAGCCTGAGTCTTGCCCGCCCGCCCAGGACTCCGTCGTATGCCTCGGTCCATCATCGCGCCGCTGCGTGATTTTTTCGGACTCTACAATGCAGAGTACTTGACGCTGTAGCATGGAACCCCTTAAATTCGTTTCCCACCACCGATAGCGCGGTCGATCATGCAACCCGACTTTCCAATCCGGATCGAGACACGTGCGCTCGGCACGCTTGCCTACATTCGCCGTTCCATGGACGCCTCCACCTCGATGGCGGTTCCTGGCACGGCAGGCGTCGTGATGGGCCTCATCGGCTTGCTGGCGGGTGTCCTCTCCTCGCTGCCGCACTGGGGCGCGTACTGGGTACGCATCTGGATGTGTTCGGGAGGCGTCGCCGTGCTCGTGGGAGGCGCGCTCATGGCGCGAGAGGCTGCTCAATCGGGACACGCACGCTACCTTGGCCCGGTGCGCAAGTTCATGCTGTGTCTGTGCCCCGCCCTGTTCGCCGGGGGGGTGCTCACGGCCGTGCTCTGGCACGCGCACCTCGAGGTCCTGCTCCCCGGAACCTGGCTGCTGCTTTACGGCTGCGCGGTGCTTTCGGCGAGCACGGTCACCATCGCCAGCACCATGCGGCTCCTGTGCATCATGGGCGCACTGTTTTTCATTCTCGGCTCGTTCGCTTTCGTGCTGCCCTCCGGCAGCCATATCGCAATGCTGGGTCTGGGGTTCGGGGTTCTGCACATCGTGTTCGGCTACCTGGTGGGCAGATCCGACCATGCCGCATAAGTCGCCCGCGGCAAAGCGCCACGAGGCGCACGCGCCGGGGTCGTCCCGGCCGACGGCAGGGTCAGGCCGCCCGCGGCCCGTCGCCGTGCCGAATGCTGCGGGTATCAATGCGGACGGCGGTTTCGACCGCTTGATCTACGAGCGAGTCCGGCTCGGCATCATGAGCGCACTCGCGATGAACGACCAGCTGACCTTCAACGAGCTCAAGGCGCTCTTTAACGCGAGCGACGGCAACCTGGGCGCGCATGCGCGCAAGCTCGAGGAGGCCGGCTACGTCGAATGCACGAAATCCTTCGAGGCGCGCCGGCCGAAGACCATCTATCGGATCACCGGCATCGGACGCAAGGCGCTGCTGCGATACCTCGAGCACATCGAGGCCGTGATCAAGGCGACGCGGCGCGCTTGAGCGCTTACGAGAACCGCATGCACGTCGCGATCATCATGGACGGCAACGGACGCTGGGCGACGCAGCGCGGCCTACCGCGCACCGCCGGCCACGTCGAGGGCGCCAAGGCCGTGCGCACCGCCGTCGAGACGGCCGCACGCGCAGGCGTCGACACCTTGACCATGTACGCCTTCTCCGCCGCGAACTGGGCGCGTCCCGCGGCGGAAGTCGCGGCGCTGATGCGGCTATTCGGGCAGTACCTGTTCACGGAGACTCGCCGCTGCGTGGAACAGTCCATCCGGTTGAACGTCATCGGCCGTCGCGATCGGTTGAGCGACAGCCTGCTGCGTTCCATCGAACAGTGCGAGCGCATGAGCGCCTCCTGCTCGGGCATGCACCTGCGCATCGCCGTGGACTACTCGTCCCAGTACAGCATCCTGCAAGCGGCCCGTCGCGCCGCGGGCGATCCGCATCTCGATGCGGAAGGATTTCGGCGCTTGCTGAACGAGGTGGATCATTGCCCGCACGCTGCCGGCGAGGTGGACCTGCTCATCCGCACCGGCAGCGAACGACGGCTGAGCGATTTCCTGCTCTGGGAATGCGCTTACGCGGAGCTGCACTTCGCCGATTGCCTCTGGCCCGATTTCGACGAGGTCCGATTCCACCAGGCACTGCGGGATTTCGCCGGTCGGCAGCGTCGCTTCGGAGCGCTGAGCGGGGACTGACCGGCCAATGCCGAGGAAGGTCCTTGCCGTCTTGATGCGCGTCTTGCTGCTGTCAGGCGCCGCGGGACTTGCGGCCGCGCAGGGCGCACATCCCACGGCGGCAGTCGGGACCGCCGATCGACTCGAAGAGACGCTGGCGAACGGGATGCGCGTCATCATCTTGCGCAACACCCTGGCTCCCGTAGTGACCGTGGAGATGAATTTCCTGGTGGGGGGCAATGAGACCCCGCCTGGATTTCCCGGCACGGCGCATGCCCAGGAGCACATGGCTTTCCGCGGCTGCAGCGCCATGAGCGCGGACCAGACCGCCGCCATCTATGCCGAGCTCGGCGGCCAGAACAACGCCGATACGCAGCAGAACATCACGCAATACTATGCGACCGTTCCGGCGGCGGACCTCGAGGTGGCGCTCAAGGCGCAGGCCGCATGTCTCGAGGGCGTTGAGGACTCGAACAGCGAGTGGGCGCAGGAGCGCGGTGCCATCGAGCAGGAGGTTGCGCGCGACCTGTCGAATCCGACTTACAAGTTCATCGATCGGCTCAACCGCGACATGTTCGCCGGAACGCCGTATGCGCATGACCCGCTCGGCACGAAGGCGTCCTTCGATGCCACCACGGGGGACATGCTGAAGTCGTTCTACCGCGCCTGGTATGCGCCCGGCGCGGCCGTCCTGGTCATCGTCGGCGACGTCGATCCGGCCGCCACGCTCGAGAAGGTGCGCCGCCTCTTCGGCGCCATCCCGGCCCATCCGACTCCGCCGCGGCCCCCGTTCGAGCTCAAGCCGGTGAAGTCTGAGAGCTTCACACTGGACAGCAACCTTCCCTATACGCTCGCGTTCATCGCCTATCGCTTTCCGGGAACGAGCTCCCCCGACTTCGCGGCCGCCGAAGTGCTCGCGGACGTTCTCAACAGCCAGCGCGCGGATCTTTACGGCATGGTGCCGGCGGGCCACGCTCTCGCCGCGGAATTCGGGCTCGCCGAACCCTATGAGAAGGCGAGCGTGGGCTATGCCGTGGCCGCGCTTCCGGCGACGGGAGACGCCAAGACGGCGCTCGCGGAGATGCGCAAGATTCTCGAGGCATACGCGCTCAAGGGGGTGCCCGAGGAGCTTGTGACGGCCGCCAAGCGCCGCGAGGTCGCGGATGCGGAGTTCGAGCGCAACTCCATACCGGGGCTCGCCAACGTCTGGTCGAACGCGATCGCCGCTGAAGGCCGCGCCTCGCCCGACGAGGACGTCGAGGCCATCCAGCGGGTGACTGTCGCCGACGTGAATCGCGTCGCGCGGCGCTATCTCGCCGCGGCGAGCTCGATCACCGCCACCTTGAAGTCCGTGCCGTCGGGGCAACCGGTCGCCACCAAGGGCTTCGGCGGGGCCGAGCAGGTGACCGCACCGCCGACCGCCCCGGTGCGCCTGCCGCCGTGGGCGAGCGCTGACTTGGCTCGGCTCAAGGTGCCGAGCGAGTCCTTGGATGTGTCGGATTCGACGCTGCCGAACGGCCTGCGGCTGATCGTGCGCACCGATCGGACGAGTCCCACCATCTCGGTGAGCGGCTCGGTGCAGCACGACTTCGCTCTGCAAACACCGCCGGGGAGAGAGGGCGTCTCGGACCTCTTGAGCTCACTGTTCTCCTATGGCACCCAGACCCTCGACCGGCTCGCGTTCAGCAAGGCGCTCGACGACATCGCTGCCAATGAGAGCGCGGGCTACAGCTTCTCCCTGACTGTCCTCAAGGCCGATTTTTCGCGCGGCGTCGAGTTGCTCGCGGACAATGAGTTGCGACCCGCGTTGCCCGAAGCGGCGTTCGCCGTCGTGAAGCAGCAAACCGCGGAGTTCGTCGCGGGCAATCTACAGAGCCCCGAGTACCGCGTGCATCGCGCGCTCGATGTCGCCCTGCTGCCGCCGGCGGATCCGGTGTTGAGGCAGGCCACTCCCGAGACCATCGCACGGCTCACGCTTGCGGACGTCAAGGCGTTTCACGGTGCGACCATCCGTCCCGATCTCACCACCATCGTGGTGATCGGCGACATCAGCGCTCAGGAAGCCCGCGACGTGATCGGGCGCTGGTTCGGGACGTGGCGCGCGACCGCTCCCAGGCCCGACACGACGCCTGCCCCCGTGCCTCCCAACGCGCCGGCCGCGGTGGCCGTGGCCGACGCCGAGGCGGTGCAGGACACGGTCTACCTCGCCGAACAATTGCAGCTGAACCGCTTCGATCCGGATTTCTATCCCCTCGAGCTCGGCACCCATGTGCTGGGCGGTGGATTTTATGCGACGCGGCTCTATCACGATCTGCGTCAGATCGCAGGCTACGTCTATACGGTGGACGTGCACCTCGATGCCTCCAAGACCCGATCGACGTACGAGGTGACCTACGGCTGCGATCCCAACAATGTCTCGAAGGCGCGCGCACTCATCGAACGCGACCTCGATCAGATGCGCACCCAGCGGGTCTCCGAGGACGAGCTGCATCAGGCGAAGGCGCTCCTGTTGCGCGAGATCGTGTTGAACGAGTCGAGCGAAGAAGCCGTGGCCCACGGGTTGCTGACACGTGCCGAGCTGGGTCTGCCCTTGGACGAGCCGCTGATCGCCTCGCGCAAGTTCTACGCACTCACGGCGCCTGAGGTCAGAGAGGCTTTCGAGCGGGCAATCCGGCCACACGGCTGGGTGCAGGTGGTGCGCGGACCCGCGCCGCATTGAGCGGCCTCGCCTCTTAGTTATCGGTGTCCACGGGCGCGCAGTCGGTACGCCCCTGCATCAGGCAGTCCTGCAGGTGGCGCGGCCGATCAGCGCTGCGCGCTGCGAATGCGCGTCGTCATTCATGATTTCGCATCAATCCGGCGGCGCCCATTCCCGCCAGGCACGCATCAGCGGAAAGTATAGCGCCACGCGCACCGGTTCCGGGCCGAGGCGACGCGCCAGCGCGGCGTACCGCTCGAGTTGCGGCCGGTAGCGCTCGACCTGCAAGTCCAGGAATTCCTCGCGCCCGCCGCCGGAGTGCTCGCTGGTCTTGTAGTCGATCACCCAGCGAGTGCCTTGCTCGTCGATGAAGCTGCGGTCGAACACCGCGCGCACCACCTCGCCGTGCCAGAGACCCGAGAGAGCATGCTCGCGCAGATCGTCGCGATAGCCCGTCTTGAAAATCCAGCGCGCGCGTGCATCGCCGTGCACGCCGCGGAGTGCCGCCATGACGCTCGCGACCGCCCCCTGAAGATGCTCATCGGGCACGCCGTGCAACGCGAGCCAGCGCTTGAAGTGCTCCTCGCGGGCGCGCACGGCGGCCTCGTCGTGCCGACCCAGATCAAGACTCTGCAGCTCCGCGTGCACGAGGATGCCCACCCGCCGGGCAGTCTCCCCCGCCCAATCGAATACCACCGGCTCCTCTCGCAGGGAGGCGGCGAGCGGCAGATCGGTCTGCATTGGCTCGCGCCGGCGCGGTGCCCAACCGCGAGGCACCCGCCGCAGCGCCCCCCCCCGCAACCCCGCGAGATCCTCATCGGGCTCCTCGTCTGCAGCCGGCGTCTCGACCGCGAAGCTTGCGCTTTGCGTCGGCCACAGCACTCGGAGCAAGCTGCCTTTGAACGGCGACCAATGCTTTGCGCCGTCCGCCGGCTCCTCGACATCCTCCATAGCCTCGATGGGCTCGCCGGGCCAGTCGGGGTCCACGCGCAAACCGACCGTCGCGGTCAGATGGAGCTGATGCTTCGCGCGGGTGCAAGCCACGTACAGGAGACGCTCGGCCTCGAGCTGAGCAGCCTCGGATGCCTGCCTGCGCAGGAAAGCGGACAACCCGCGCCGATCGCCGGGGTGTGCGATGCATGGCTTTGCTGCCATGACGAGGCCGTCTCGCTCGCTGCGCGCAAAGGGATGCATGAGCAGCATCGGGCCGCCTGCGACTCGGTTATGCCGATGCAAAGCCGGCACGATGACGCAGTCGAACTCGAGCCCCTTGGCCTTGTGTATGGTCATGATCTCCACACCGCATTCGGCGCCATCGTCGGCATAGAGATCCGTAAAGCTGCGCGCCAAGACCGCTGGATCCGGTAGACGCTGCCGCTCCAGCTCGCGCAAGCGCGCAAACACGGCCCGTACCTGATCGAGCTCACGCGCATCCTTGGCGCAGCTCGGTCCGCCCAACGCGAGCCATGCGCGCTCGATCCAGCGCGCGATGCGGGTATGCGTCTGCACCTTGAGCGCCGCAGCGAGCACACCCCGCAACCGAGCGCAGCGCGATCGCCCGTCCTCGCTCAAGCGCTCGAGCACCGCCGGGTCGTTCAGCGCATCCCAGATGAGGGGACGCGAACGGGCGACCGCCAACAGATCGCTCAACGTGAGACCGCACCAAGGTGCCCTCAGGATGGCGAGCCACGCGATCCGGTCACCCAGGTGCAACAGCGCGCAAGCGAGCATCACGGCGTCGCGTACCGCGGGACGATCCTGCAACGGCTCGATCTCGACGGCGCGGAAGGCGGTGCCGCGGGCGCGCAGCGCATGCGCAATCTCGCGCGCATGCGTGCGCGCACGCACGAGGATGGCGATGCGCCATTCGGGATGCCGCTCGCGGCACTCCGCGACCGTCTGCGCCACGGCATGTGCTTCGTCGGCGACGCTCCCGAATCCACGCAAACTTACACGCGCATCGCCCTCCCCGCTCGGCGGAACGGCCGCCGTGCTGGGCCGGAACGCAATTGCGCCGCGCTCTCGATCGTCGCGTTGCGGCAGGATTTGCGCGAAGCAACGGTTGACCCAGGTCACGATCGCAGGATCCGATCGAAAATTGCTGCTCAGGCGCTCGACATCGAATTGCACCGCGCCGAGCCCGTTCTCGGCCAGATCGAGAAAGGCACGCACCTCCGCCTGACGAAAGCCATAAATCGACTGCATGGGGTCGCCGACGCAAAAGACGCTGCGCCCGTCGCCTCGCTGCCAGCCTGCCGTGAGTTGCTGCACCAGGTCGAGCTGGGTCACCGAGGTATCTTGAAACTCATCGAGCAGCAGATGCTGCAGCCGGTAGTCGAGTCGCAAGCTCAAGTCCGTGGGCGCTTCCGAAGTTCCGAGCGCGCGCAGCGCCGTCATCGAGACGGCCGGGAAATCCACCGTCCCTTGCTCCCGAAACACGCCGTCGAGCTCCGCCGCCGCGAGCACCAGAACTTGGGCCACGTCGCGCACTCGCTCCCAGTCCGAATCGTCATAGCGCGGCTCCGGCAAATCGCGAACAGTGCAAAGGGCAGCGACGACGTGCGCTGCGGAGGCTCTTTGCTCGAGCTCCTCGAGCAATGCCTGAATGACCGCTTTCTCCGCGCACCCGGGCGGGAAACCGAGGTTCCTGTCGACCTTCTTGCGAATCTTGTTGCCGCTCGTCAAAAGCACTGCCGCGACAGCACGCCAGCGACCGAGGTCCTCGAGATCGGCGCCGAGCGGAGAAGGATCGGTCTGCCAGGGAGCATAGTCGACGCGGGTCGCACTGAGACTTCGCGCAGCCCCACGGAGGCACGACGCCAGCGCCGACAAGAACTCGATCCCAAGAATCCCGTGGGCCCTTGCGAGCTCGCGCCTCACGAGAATTCCCAGATCCTCATCGAAATGCGCCCGCACGTGCGCGAGCTGCGCCTCGTCCATCTCGACGGCAGCATGCAGGTGTCCAACCAGAAACGGCAGCCACCGGTCTCGCTGGGGCAGCATCTCGACGATCAAATCGACGAGGGGATTCCAGCGCTGATCGCCCACGGCGAGCACACGCTCGACCGCCCCGCCGAAAGTGTCTCCTCGGTCATGCAGCAGCGCACGGCGCGCGGCTTCCTGGTAGAGCGGCTTCGCATTGTCGATGAGTGTGAGCCGTCCGCCCGCGCCGGAAATGATCGGCAACTGCGCCGCGAGCCAGGCATTGAAGGAGTCGATGGTCTCGATGCGCAGCCGCGACGGATGGCGCTCGAGGTCGATGCCGAGGCCGCCGAGATGGCGGCGCGCCGTAACGGCGAGCTCCCAGGTCTGCCGATTGAGGGTGACAGGGCACTGCGCCAGGCCACCGGCCGCGAGAGCGCCGATCACGCGCGCGCGCATCTCCTCGGCGGCGCGCCTGGTGAAGGTCAGCGCAAGAATGCGCTCGGGTGCGTCGACCGTCGCGAGCAGGCGCAAGTAGCGCTGCGCCAGCAGCGTCGTCTTACCGCTGCCCGCGGGCGCCTGCACCAGCACCGAGCCGGTCCTCTGCACCGCACTCGCACGGGCGGCGGCATCGGCGATGGGAACGGAACTCTGCGTCATGCCGTCGCCACAACGGCCGCGAACGGTTCCAGGGCATCGAGAGTCGAGGGTACCCGGCACAGCCCCTGGAGACGGCAATAGCGGCAAGCTGTATCTTTGGGTGCGACTGCCGCGACGCCGCGCGCGAACTCCTCCGCAAGGCTCTCGACGCGCCGTTCCCAGGCGGCGACCACCTCGGCAAAGCTCGCCATGCCCTCGAGCCGGCTGGCCCTGACGCTCGGGAAAATGTCGGCACGCGCGGACTCCGCCACGAAACGACACTCGGCCGCGCTCACGCGGCCATAGGCGACGGCGACAAGATTCTCACGGTGCAGCAGCGCGTACATGGGAAGCTGCGGGTTGTCCGGCCGTTCGCCCCGCCAGTCCGTCGTCACCCACCCGGTTTTGTAGTCGATCAAGACACGCGAGTCGTCCTCGAGACGATCGATGCGATCGATGCGCACCGTGTACTCGAGCCCTCCGTGAAGAGCGGTCTCGCCTCTTCCCTCGATGTGCTCCACTTGGAAGGGCGCGCGCAACGATTCCAGCTCGAGCCAACGCTCGAGCAGTCCCTGAAGACGCCTGCGCTCGCGTTCCGCCCAGCGCTCGCCGGGATTGCGCTTTGCGCACTGCCTCTCCACGGCGCGGCGCACATGGTCGCCGATTCGCGCCGCGCTCGTCTCGGGCCGTGCGATGAGATTCTTGAGGCTGCGAGAATCGCGCACCTCGGTGAAAATGCCTTGCAGCGCGTCGTGCAGAATCTGTCCGCGCTCGCGCTCGTTGAAGCCGGGCGTGGGCTGCTCGAGGGCGCATGCGTCGAGCCGCGTTTCAGCGAAACCGCGAAACGGACATAGCGATTGAGCCTTCAGCGTCGCGACCCCGCGCGTGCCCTCCTCCGCGCCCACGGCCGGAGCGCGCTCGTCGAGCAACTCCTCGAGCGCGGGCGCCTCCATCTGCTGTGCCGACCAGAGGGGCGGCGGAGACACGGACCGCGTCTCGGCCGGCATGGCACCCGGCAGCGCGCTCGCAGACTCCGGCAGGGCCGCAGGTCCGGCAAGCTCGGCGAGCAGCGGGCTCGCCGGCACATGGCGCCCCTCTCCCGGGTTGGAACAGCTGAAAACGCAAGCCGCGGCGCGCGCCAGCCACCGCGATTGCAAGTCCGCGGCGAAGGCGAGCTGCGCCTCGGCGCTCGCGGCGATCACTCCGTGCTGTCTCTGCAACACTGGCGGAATGAGCGCAATCGGATCGACGGGCGGCGGCCACCGGCTTTCATCGCAGCCGCTAACCCAAATGCCGTCATAGGCCAGCCAGGGATCGCTCAACTGGCTGCTCACCCAAATGGGCGGGACGCCGGTCTGTATTTGGAAGAGCGTATCGCGCGCCGCGCGCTCGAGAATGCTTTCGGCGGCGCGGCGCGAGAGGTACTCGAAAGTTCGATCCCCGAGCGCCAGGGTTTCGAGCAACTCGCGAAACCGAACGGCGGATTGAAACTCGGCGCTCGACCAGCGCGCCCGCAACGACCACGGCCCCGCCTCGAAGGCGTCGATCCAGATCGAGAGCCAGCGGCTCATACGGTGATGCCCCTGCAGTCTCCCGAGCACACGGAGCGCGCCCCCGACACGCGCCAGGGCGGCCGGAGGCTCGAGCGACTTGCCGCGGGCAATGGTCTCCGCAAGACTCAGCCAGTCGCGCAGCGTCGCCTCGCTCGGCGCCCGGCTCCGGAGCAGCGTATCCAATCGCGCCGCAGCGCTCGCTTCGGCCGGCGAAGCCTGCAACTCCGGCGCGCGCAGCAGCGCACTGAAGCGCTCGAACGGCACGGTGCCTGCGGCCGCTGTGAGCAAGTCGAGCGCCGCGCGCACCGCTGCGTGGTCGCTGAGAGGCGTGCCGCCCGCCACCGCATAGGGCGCCGCCGCCTCGGATTCGTCGAGGGAAAAGCGCTGCGGAGCGAGTGCGGCATCGAGCGCGTCCACCACGTCCTCGCGGCAGGCCGCAAGATCGCGAAAGCTCACCCAGGCGCGAAAGGACGAATCCACCTCGCACTTCGCGCGCAGCCATTCCGCGAGCGCCGCGAGCTCTGCCGCGGGCGAGGCCGCTTGCACCGTCCGCGGGGCGTCCCGTCGTCTCTTCGGGGCCGCCGCTTCAGGCCAGAGCGCCGGGCCGGCATTGCATTCGAGCCAGCGTCTTGCCACCGGCCGCCACAGCGGACTTTCGATCCAGGTCACCGCGGTCGCGCGCTGTGGGTCGGGGCGATCGAGGCCGCCCAGCAACTCATCGGCGCCGATGACTCGCAGCTCTCGACATCTCGACTCGAACGCAGCGCGCCAGGACTCGAACGCCTGGGTCTCTTCGGTGCCGTAGGCGCTAATTGCGCTGCGCGGAATTCCGTACTCGAACGTGGCGCGCCGCGCTCGCTGCGCGGCACGCGCCGCTCCCGAGGGCTCGAGGAACTGCGCGCTGGGTGCGCTCTCGAGCACGACACGGCGCCAGAGCTCGCGCTCCTCGGCGTCGGATAGACAGCGCGGCAGGGACGAATCGATGAGCTGTCGCTCGAGGTGCTGCGTTATCAGCCACGTGCCGAAATCGAGGATCTTGGGAGTCGGCCATATCTCGTGTCCTGCCTGCCGGTGCGCACGCTCGACGGCGTCGACCAACGCCGCGGCGAGCTCCGTGCTCGGCGCCAGCACGATGCGTCCCGCAGCGGCGGCTTCGATCAACCGAGAAGGCATGGGCTGCGGCTTAAGGCTTGCCCGCGCCACGGACCAGGGACAGGGTGGGCGCACCGGACGCGTGGGCGTCGAGCAGCTCCTCGATTCGTGTGAAAACGGTGCCGAGCACTTGCGACTCGGGGAGGTTGGTGATGCGGAAGCAATTGCGGTACGGCACGTTGAAGCTTACCCCCGGAGCCACGAGAACGTGCTTGTTCTCCAAGAGATCGAGGGCGAAGGCTTGATCGTCGAATTCCGGCAGCACGTCGCTGCGCACCTCGACGAAGGCGTAGAGCGCGCCCATCGGACGGGCGAGCCGCAGATACTTGCTGCGCGCCACGGCCTCGAGGATGGCTTGGCGCGATTCATATAGACGTCCACCCGGACGGGTCAGCTCGCGAATACTCTGGTGGCCGCCGAGCGCTGTCTGCACCGCCCATTGTCCCGGGACGTTGCTGCAGAGTCGCAACGAGCTCAGCAATTCGAGACCGTGCAAATAATCCGTAGCATTCTCGGTGTCGCCGGAGAACACCGCCCATCCGACCCGATAGCCGCACGCGCGGTAGACCTTGGACAGGCCGCTCATCGTGCAGCAAAGGGTCCCCTGCACGAGCGTTGCCATGGGCACGAACTCGGCATTGTCATAGAGAATCTGGTCGTAGATCTCGTCGGAGAGCACCACCAGGCGATGCTTCTCGGCGATGCGCGCAATCGCCTCGAGCACCTTGCGCGGGTACACCGCTCCGGTTGGATTGTTCGGGTTCACCACGACGATCGCACGGGTGCGCGGGGTGATCAGGGATTCGATCTCGAGGGGATCGGGAATGAAGTGCCGCTCGGCCCGGCAGGGATAGTGCACGGCGCGGCCCGCATTCAAGTTGACCGCCGCCGTCCACAAGGGGTAATCCGGGCTTGGCACCAGCACCTCATCGCCCGCGTTCAACAGCGCCCGCAGCGCCAAGTCGATGAGCTCGCTGACGCCGTTGCCGATGAATACCTCCTCGGCCGTGACGCCTTTGACACCGCGCTCCTGTTGCTGCATGACCACGGCTTCGCGGGCCGGGAATATGCCCTTCTGGTGCACGTATCCCTCGCTCATGCGCAGATTCTCGATCATCGCGAGGCGCATGGTCTCGGGGGTGCGAAATCCGAAGGCGTAAGGATTACCGATGTTGAGGGATACGACGTCATATCCCAAGCGCTCCATGTCGAGTGCGCGGCGCGCGAGCTTGCCGCGAATCTCGTAGCGAACGTGGGCAAGGCCCTCGCTCGCCTTCACCGGACGCCGCTGGCTCATCGATCGGCCCGCGGGCGGGCGCGCTGTGTTTGGAGGCTCATCGTTCGTAAGAATACACGAGGGACTCGCTCGCAGGGCAGAGTGCCGCGTCCGGATCGGGAACGGCCGCGAGCAGCGCCCGGGTGTAGGGATGCGCGGGTGCGGCAAACAGCGCATCGCGCATCGCGCTCTCGACGATGCGTCCTGCGTACATGACCATGACGCGATCGCTCAGATGCCTGACGACCGCGAGATTGTGACTGATGAAGAGCAGGGCGGTGCCTGAATCCCGCTGCAGATCGCTCAGTAGATTGACGATTTGCCCCTGAATGGACACGTCCAGCGAGCTCACGGGCTCATCGCACACCAGCAGCTTGGGCCGCGGCATCATCGCGCGGGCGATGCCGATCCGCTGGCACTGTCCGCCGCTGAACTCGTGCGGATAGCGCCCGACCACCGAGGTCTGAAGGCCCACCCGTTCCAGCATCTCAGCCACGCGCGTGTGCCGTTCCCGCCGCCCAAGCGTCGGCTCGAAAATCTCGAGGGGCTCCGTCAGGATCTCGCCCACGGTCATGCGCGGATCCAAGCTCGCCAGCGGATCCTGGAAGACGATCTGCAGGTCCCGCCGCAGCCGACGCAAGGCTCTCCCGGTGCAGCCGAGCAGGTCCGTACCGAGAAAGCTTACTGTGCCTCGGTTCACGGGCACGAGACGCAAGAGAGCGCGCGCCAGGGTCGATTTGCCCGATCCGGACTCTCCGACGAGCCCCAGCACTTCTCCAGGCGCGATCTCGAAGCCGACGTCGTCCACCGCCGCGCGGCCGTCGAACTCCACGCGCAACCCGCGCACCTCGATCAAGCTCTCGCGGGCCTGCGTCATGGGTGAAGCGGATGGTGGCAGGCGACCTGCGCGACAGCGACCGCGGCGCCATCGACGCGCCTCAGCGGGGGTCGCTGCTCGCGGCAGAGATCGGTGACGCGCGGACAGCGCGGTGCGAAGGCGCAGCCGATTTCCGGGTCGAGGGGATTGGGCGGCACTCCCTGAAGACACGGCATGCGATCGAGACGCGCGCGATGCAGGCTCGGCGCGCACTCGATCAGGAGTGAGGTGTACGGATGGCGCGGCGTGCGCAACAGCTCAATCGTAGGCGCGCTTTCGACGACGCGGCCGGCATACATGACCACGATGCGTTCGGCAAGCGAGGCCACGACGCCGAGATCATGGCTGATGAGCACGACGGACATCCCGGATTGCGCGCGCACCTCACGCAGCAATGCGAGGATCTGCGCTTGCACGGTCACGTCGAGCGCGCTGGTCGGCTCGTCGGCGACCACCACCTTGGGCCCGCACATCAGGCTGATACCGATCATCACGCGCTGGCGCATTCCGCCGGACAGCTCGTGCGGGTACTGGCGCATGCGGCGCCGCGCCTCGGGCACGCGCACGCGCACGAGCATGTCGAGCGCCGCACGCTCCGCATCGGCCCAGGTGACTCTCGCATGATGCACCAGCACTTCGGCAAGCTGTACGCCGATGCGAACGTGGGGGGTGAGCGAGCTCATCGGATCCTGGAACACCATCGAGAGCTTCGAGCCCCGAATGCGGTTGAGGTCCGCCGCAGGCAGGCCAAGCAGCTCCGTTCCCTCGAAACTCACGCTGCCCTCGACCCGTGCATTCCTCGCGAGAAGCCCGAGAGCCGCGAGAACCATCTGCGATTTGCCGGAGCCCGATTCGCCCACGATACCGAGGCACTCGCCTGCGGCCACTTCCAGCGACACTTCGCGTACCGCCGCGATTGCGGCGCCGTCGAGGGCATAGCACACTTTGAGCGCGTCGACGCGCAAGATCGGCGCTGCGCGCTCGCTTGCCGCCACTGCAGGCGATGCGCTCATCCGGATTCCCGGACGTCGAAGGCATCGCGCAGCCCGTCGCCGAGTACGTTCAGTGAGACGAGCAGCAGGGCGAGAAAAATTCCGGGCGCGAGCAAGATCCAGGGCGCCGCTTCCATCTCTGCGGCCCCCTCGGCGATGAGCGTGCCGAGGCTCGCGTGCGGTTCCTGGGTTCCGAGCCCGAGGAAACTGAGGAAGCTCTCGAACAGAATGATCTGCGGCACCATGAGGGTCGCGTACACCGCCGCGGGACCGAGCACATTCGGCACGACATGCCTCCAGATGACTCGCGCCGGCGCCGCACCGCCGGCTACTGCGGCTTCGATGAACTCGCGCCGCCGAATGCTGAGTGTCTGCCCGCGCACGATGCGCGCCATGGTGAGCCAGCCGACCGCGACGACGGAAGCGTACAGCACGTAGCCGTTCCGACCGAGGATCACGGTCAGGAAAATCACGAAGAACACGAGCGGCAGCCCGCTCAAGATTTCGATGATGCGCATCATCAAGTAATCCGTGCGTCCGCCGAAGTAGCCCGCGATCGCGCCGAAGCCCAATCCCAGACTCAAGCTCACCGCCCCCGCCACCAGGCCGACGGCCATGGACGTGCGCGCACCCTCGAACGTCCGCACGAACAGATCGCGCCCCAGCCGGTCCGTTCCGAACCAGTGCGCGTGCTCCATGCCCGGCGCGGACGCGATCCGAGTCCAGTCGAGCGCTTCGACCGAGTTCGGATTGAGCGCCGGTGCCGCGAGCGCGAGGATTACGAGGATCGCGAGCACACCGATCGCAGCGACGGCGGCCGAATTGGCGCGCAGTCGCTCTCCTGCCCCGCGCCATAGGGTCGCGCTCATTGTGCGAATCTGACCCGCGGGTCGAGCCAGGCGTGCAGCAGATCGACGAGGAGACCCATGCCGATGAGAACGCTCGAATACAGAATGACCATGCCGAGCACCAGCGTGTAGTCGCGATTCAATGCCCCTTGCACCAAATACCGACCGACGCCGGGCAAGCCCGCGATCGACTCCACCACTAGCGATCCCGTCATGATAGAGGCGACCGCCGGTGCGAGATAACCTGCCACGGGCACGAGGGCCGGCCGCAAGGCGTGGCGCGTTATGATGATCCGAAGCGGCAGGCCCTTCGCGAACGCCGTGCGGATGAAGGGACTCCCGAGCGTCTCGAGCATGCCGCCCCGCGTGAGTCGCACGATGTAGGCAAGCGGCGGCAATGCCAGGGCGATCACGGGCAAAACGATATAGCGAAGCGACCCGGGCTCCCAGCCGGCGACCGGCAGCCAGTGCAGTGCGATGCCGAATATGAGAGCGAGCAGCGGCAAGACGACGAACGAGGGAATCGCGATGCCGAGCACCGCGAGCGACACCGCCGCGTAGTCGGCGGCCGAATGCCGGCGCAGCGCCGCGAGCGTGCCCAAGGGAATGCCGATCGCCAGCGCGAGCGCCATGGCGATCGAGCCGAGCTCGAGCGTGACCGGCAAGCCCTGTGCGATGAGCTCGCTCACGGTGAAATCCTTGTACCGGAAGGATGGACCGAAATCGCCGTGCGACAGCGCGCGCAGGTACCGTCCATACTGCACCCATACGGGCTGATCCAGGCCGTAGGCGCGCTGCAAATTCGCCATGATTTCCGGCGGCAACGCCCGCTCCTCCTCGAAGGGTCCGCCGGGCGCCCATCGAGTGAGGAAGAAGCTCAAGGTGACGATGATGAAGAGCGTCGGAATCGCGGCTCCCAGACGCTTGAGAAAGTAGCGCGGCATTGCTGGCCCGAATCCTAGCCCCTTGACCGCGAGGTGGACAAGTGCCAATGCGATCCTTAGAATCTTCGCCTCACCTGTCGAGGTTACATGGAATCCACACGTCCCATACGTGCGCTCATGCGCGGCCTGGATGCGCTCACGTTACTCAACATGCGCGACGGCGCGACGGTATCGGAGATCGCACACGAGATCCGCCTGCCGCGCACCACCGTGTACCGCATCCTCGAGACCCTGTGCAGCGCGGGATTCGTGTTTCGCGACGAGAGCGACGATCGCTATCGCTTGACCATCATGGTGCGCTCGCTGAGCGGGGGCTTCGACGATGATGCGTGGGTTTCGCGCATTGCGAAACCGCTGATCGAGGAGCTCGGCCGGGAGATCGTATGGCCGGTATCTATCGCGACTCTCTCAGGCACCACTCTGGTGGTGCGCGAGACGACCGATCATTCGAGTCCCCTCGCCACGGACCGCTATTCACCCGGCCATCGCCTGGCGCTCCTGTCGAGCGCCTGCGGACGGGTGTTTCTGAGCGCAAGTCCCCCCGCCCAGCGCGACACGCTCATCGACATCCTCGCGCGTTCCGGCAAGGAGGAGGACCGCTTGGCACGCGCGCCCCGCGCCGATCTGCAGCGCATACTCGCGGAGATCAGGACTCAGGGTTACGCGGTGACCTCGCGCACCCGCCGGCTGGTCGAGGAAATCAGCCTGAGCGTGCCGGTCATGACCGGCGAGCGCATACTTTGCAGTCTGACGGTGAGATTCACGGCGACGGCCGTGCCGCTCAAGACGGCCCTCGAGCGCTTCCTACCGAGGCTCAAACACTGCGCGGGGAGAATCAGTCATTCATTCGTCGAACTCACGGCCGAGGCGCAAAAAGATGCGCCGGAACGGTCTGCCTAAGGAGCGTTGATGCAGAAAATCATGGTGTGTATGAAGCGCGTCGTCGACTACAATGTGCGCGTGCGGGTCAAGCCCGACGGCAGCGGGGTCATGCTCGACGGCGTCAAGATGAGCCTCAATCCGTTCGACGAGATCGCCCTCGAGGAGGCTCTGCGCATCAAGGAACGCGTCGGCAACATCGAGGTGCTGGCCGTGAGCATCGGCGTAGCAGATACGCAGCAGCAGCTGCGCACCGCCCTCGCCATGGGCGCCGACCGGGCCATCCTGGTGCAGACCGATACGGCCGTCGAGCCGCTGATCGCTGCACAGACCTTTCTCGCCCTCGTGAAAAAGGAAAACCCGGACCTCGTCTTCCTGGGCAAACAAGCGATCGACGACGATGCCAACCAGACCGGCCAGATGCTGGCCGCCATCTGGGATAGGCCACAGGCCACCTACGCCTCGAAGGTCGAGATCAACGGTGCCACGGTGCAGGTCACCCGCGAGGTAGACGCCGGCCTCGAGACCATCGAGGTGGATTTGCCGGCCGTCATCACCGTGGACCTGCGGCTCAACGAGCCGCGCTACGTGAAGCTGCCCGATATCATGAAGGCAAAGAAGAAGCCGCTCGATGTGACCTCGCTCGATGCGCTCGGCGTTGCCGCGGGGCAGCTCATCAAAACGGTGAAGACCGACCCTCCCCCGCAGCGCCAGAAGGGCGTGATGGTGAAGGATGTCGCGGAGCTCGTCGGCGTGCTCAAGAAGAAGGGTTTGATCTAATGCACAAGATACTCATCATTGGTGAACACGACGGCAAGACGCTGAATCCGGCGACCGCCAAGTGCGTCACCTGCGCGAAAGCCATTCCGGACTCCGAGATCACCATTGCGCTGCTCGGTGTCGACACCGCGAGCGTCGCCTCGCAGGCGGCCGCGCTTGCCGGCGTAAAATCCGTGTTGCGCGTCGATCGAGCCGAGAATGCGCATCCGCTCGCCGCGACGTTCGCACCGCAGATCGTCGCTCTTGCGGCGGACTACAGCCATCTCTTCGGGCCCTCGACGAGCTTCGGCAAGGATTTGATGCCGCGCGTTGCGGCGTTCCTCGGCGTGCCGCAGGTCAGCGACCTCATGGCGGTCGAGAGTGCCTATCGCTTTCGCCGGCCGATCTATGCCGGCAATGCCATCGTGACTGTGGAGGCCGATGCCTCGCGCAAGCTCGTGGCCACGGTGCGTGTCGCATCGTTCGAGGCTGCCGGCGGCGGCGGCAGCGCCGCCATCGACTCGAAGAGCCAGAATGTCGCCCTGCCCTCGCACACCCGTTATATCGGCGCGAAATCCGGCTCGACCGACCGGCCCGACCTGCAGACGGCCTCCAAGGTGGTGTCGGGCGGCCGTGCCCTCGCCAGCGCGGAGAACTTCAAGCTCCTGTTCAGCTTCGCCGACAAGATCGGCGCCGCGGTCGGCGCCTCCCGAGCGGCAGTCGACGCGGGATATGCGCCGAATGAGATGCAGGTCGGCCAGACCGGTAAGATCATTTCGCCCGAGCTGTACATCGCCGTCGGGATCTCCGGCGCGATTCAACACCTGACCGGCATCAAGGATGCGCGCACCATCGTGGCTATCAATAAGGACGCCGAAGCGCCGATTTTCGAGGTGGCCGACGTGGGACTGGTGGGCGATCTGTTCCAGGTCATGCCGGAGCTGGAAAAGCTCGTCTAAAAGCCCTCGCCCTCGAGGGCGCGCGGGGTGGGCAGTATCTGGGCGATTGCGTCGGATTCAGCGCTTGACGCGCCGCGGGGGTGAGGCGCCATATACAGCTGAACGAGAAACTGCTTCTGCCGGAAGGGCAATCCAAAGAGCGCCCTCACCTGCGGTCGAGCGCGGGGGCATCCGATACTCCCGGGCATCGAATCGTGCCGGTTTTCCTGCCTTTAACCCCCCGGTGGTAGCAATTTTCTTTCCACCTCCCCGTCGAGCACCCGGGATAGCCCGACAACCTGACTAGGCGAGCGCTGAGCCGAGGATGGCGGCGGCCGCATCGAGAGCCTCGGCGAGCTGATCGGCATGCTCGCGGCGAAACGGCATCGGCGGCCGCAGCTTGAGTACGCTCGCATCGGGGCCTTCGTACCCGATCAGCACGCGCGACTCGGCTGCGAGCCGGTTGATGATGCCCTTCGCGCCCAGCCGCGCGGGCCCGACGCTGCTCTCCTTCACCTCGAGCCCCAGCAATAGACCCGTACCGCGCACCGCCCCCAGGCACGAATGACGGCTCGCGACCGACCTGAGCTGTTCGGTCAAATAGCGGCCGGTATCGGCGGCGTTCTCCGGGAGGCGCTCGCGCTCAAGCACTTCGAGTACCGCGAGCGCCGCCGCCGCCGCCACGGCATTGCCGCCGAAGGTCGAGAAAAAGCCGAACTTGTGCTGGAACGCCTCGATGAGTTCGCGACGCGCCACCACGACTCCCATGGGGTAGCCGTTGGCCACGGGCTTGCCGAGGGTGACGATATCGGGCTCGAGCCCGCGCCGCTCGAATCCCCATAGGTGCGAGCCGGATCGCCCGAGCCCGTACTGCACCTCGTCGGCGACGATGATCGCGCCCGCCTCGCGCAGACGCGACGAGACTGCGGCGCTCCATGCCGGCGGCGGATCGAAGATGCCCGAGCTCGTAATGGCGGTGTCGATGAAGAATGCCGCGGGAGCATGGCCCCGCTCGGCGAGGAGCGCCACGGCACGGTCGACGTCGGCCCGCGCAGCTGCAATGGCGGCCGGCCGCAAATCATCGTCGCGCGTCAAGCCGGACGGCGGAGAGGCCAAGGTCACGACGCGCGCATCTCGCGGCTGGCCTTTGCTCGGGGTGAGCGCGGCCACGGCGTCCGTAATGCCGTGATACGCATACTCCATGACGATGCCGCCGTCGCGTTGGGTCGCGAATTTGGCGAGGCGCCACGCGACATCGTTCGCCTCGCTCCCGGAATTGACGAACATGCACGCATCGAGATGCGCCGGCAGCGTCGCGGTGAGACGCTCGGCGTACTCGAGAATGCGCGCGTGCAAATAGCGCGTGTGTGTCGCAAGCAAGGCCGTTTGTTTCTGGATCGCGGCCACGACCGCCGGATGCGCATGCCCGACGTGCGGCACATTGTTGTAGACGTCGAGGTAGGCGAGCCCCTGCGCATCGTAGAGCCACACCCCTGAACCGCGCACGATGTGCAGCGGCCGCTCGTAGAAAAGCTCCGCGCCCGCCCCGAGCAGGCGATGGCGGCGCGTCAGCGGCACGGGCTCGTAGGTCGGCTCCGTGTCCTCCCGAAGAGCGCGTACCCAGCGCTGCATCAACGCATCGCGGCCGGCCTCCTCCAGGCGCGCGAGGGACCGTGCCGTTTGTGGGATCGACCCCGCGAGCGCCCGCGCCCCGACGGCATCGTGGCGGGCACGCCAGGCATGCACCAGGATCGTGGCCGAATGGCGCCCGAGGATGAGATCATAGAGCAGCTCCAGTTCGGCCGGCTCGAGGGGGCTGCGCCGCGCGTAACCCGCCAGAAGGACCGGGAGAATCTCCAGAGACACCCGCTCCTCGGCGAGCAGCTCCGACATCGCCACGGCGGGCTCGAGGATCCGGGGCGCATGGACCATGTCGCCGAAGTCCAGAATGCCGCTGACCGCCCCCCCGGCGGCGTCGACGAGGAGATTATGCGCATGGCAGTCGCCGTGGATCGCCTGGCTGCGCATCGATCGCAACGCGGGAAGACGCTCCCGCATGGCCGCCGCGGCATTTTGCACGCTGCGTCTCAAATCGGGCGAGTCGACATAAGCGATATGCTCCACGAGCTCCGGCAGCCGCCTGACGTCCCAGGCGATGCGCTGCCCAAGGGCCGGGTGGAAGAACCCTCGTAGCGCCAGGTCCAGCCGAGCGAGCATCTCCCCCAGATTCTCGAGGAGCGGCGCATCGGCGGAGCGGCTGGCGAGCAGCTCGCCCGGCAGATACCCCATCAAGCAAGTCGCATAGCTCCCCTCGCGGCCGGCCACGGTGCCGATCTCCCCGCCCATCACGGTCGGAAAGACGCGCGGCACCGGCAGCGAAGGTTCCTGCTCGGCCAGATGATCGAGAACCCGCAGCTGGCACTCCGTGGCCTCGGGACTCGAATTGAAATCCAGGATCTTCAGCACGAAGTCCCGCCGGTCCGCGGTGTGCAGATGGAAGTTGCGGTCGCGCTCGCCGGGCAGCGAGCGCACCGTCACCAGAAGTCCGTAGGTATCGCGCGCGATGCGCTCGACTTGCGCCTCGGTGAAGACCGGCGGAGACGTCCGCAGGGCGAGCAAAGTTTCAGCGCGCTAGAGCTGTTTCAAGACGTAATCAGCGGCCGATACCTTGAACTCACCGGGGGCCTCGACGTTGACGTGTTGAGCCACGCCGTCCTTGACGATGATGGCGAAGCGCTGGCCGCGAGTTCCCATGCCGAAGCCAGAGGCGTTCAATTCCAGCCCCAGCGCTTTGGCGTAGTCGCCGTTACCGTCGGCCAGCATCAGGATCTTGTCCCCGACGTTGCCCGACTTGCCCCAGGCGTTCATGACGAACACGTCGTTGACCGCGGTGCACGCAATGGTGTCCACGCCCTTCGCCTTGATTTTGTCCGCGAGCTCCACGAAGCCCGGCAAATGCTTCGCATCGCAGGTGGGCGTGAACGCGCCGGGCACGGAGAAAAACACCACCGTCTTGCCCTTGAAGAGCTCGTCCGTGGTGATCTTCTGCGGTCCATCCTTGGTCATACGGGTGAACTTGCCTTCGGGCATCTTGTCGCCGGCTTTGATGGTCATCGAGATTCTCCTGAAATTTCCCGCTCTCAGCCGGCCGTCGGCACACCGAGGGTGGCGGAGTACAGCTCCCACAGCTTCAGCACGCGAGGACTGATGTTGGGTACGTTCTTGAGGTTCGCCAGGGCCTTCTTCGCATCCGCGTAGTTTTTGAGCTGCGCGTCCGCGAGCGCCTGGTACACATAGGCCTCGTCCATGTGCTTGATATTCCCCTTCTGCAGCGCCTGATTGATGGCGTCCACGGTCTTCTGATAATCGCCGAACCCGTAATAAACCTCTCCCAGCTTCACACTCAGCTCGCCGGCGGCGTTCTTGCCCGCCTCCGCCTCTTGCTGGGCCAGGCCCTTCTTGTCCGCATCCGCACGATCCTGCAGCGCCTTGAGCAAGCGCGTGGTGCGCTCCTTGTGCTCATCCTTGATCACGCCCGTCGACATCGCCTTGTTGAGCACCGCCGCCGCCTCGCCGGGTAGTGCGGCGTCGCCGAGGAGCTGCGCCATCTCGATGTAATCGGTGTCGGCATTCATGGAGTTGGTGTTGTACATGATGCGGTAGATCATCAGGAGGTTGTGATCGTCCCGCTCGTCCTGCCGCTCGAGACGCAACAGCGTGTTCCAGTACTGTGTCTTGTTCGTGAGCTTGATGAGATCCGTCAGCGGTCCTTCCATACCCGCGTTATCTCCGGCATCCGATGCGCACTGCAACTTGAACTGATACGTGTTCTCCTTGGGAACCTCGCCGGCCTTCTTGGAGGCTGCCAGCGCCCTATCGGCCCACACGCCTGTGTTCTTGCAGTCCTTCTGCAGGTAATAGAGCTGCGCCATGATGTTGAGATCGTCGGGCGTCACGGTCGCCGTTTCAGCGACCTGCTTGCCGTACTCGATTGCCTTCGCGTACTGCTGATTCTGCGCGGCTACGCGGAACAGGAGCTTGGTGGTCTTCGCCGCCTCCTCCGGCGTGTACTGGCCCGTGGCGACAGCGGCCTCGTAATCCGTCTCGGCCTCCTTGTACTTCCCGAGCTTGAACTCGGCGAATCCCTTGAAATCGTAAATTGTCTTCTTGTCGAACGGCGTCAGGCCCGATTTCTGCTCGGCGTCGTTCAGGTTTTTCAGCGCCTCCGCCCACTGCGATGCCTGCAGCGCTTTTTGCGCGGCAGTCATTTCCTTGCCAATGGTGCGGCTTACTTCCTTCTTCGGAGCGTCAGCGCCGAACGATGCGCCCGGATGTAAAGCGAGGCCGACGACCAGGGCCAGTGCGGACACCACCGCGGCGGGACGTTGCAGGGATCGTTGTGCTCTTTTCTTCATCGATACAATCATGATCACACCTTCAGATCTAACAAGTTATTGGGTGGCGGTGAAACAAACGGCGCGTGAACCCGGAGGGAATCGGGTTGACGCGCCGCAATACCCGCTAGGACCCTAATCAGAAATAATCGTTGTTGACGAACCCGATCTTCTTGAGGCCCCGATGCTGCAAGTCCGCAAGCGTCTGAGCGACGATCTCGTATTTGGCAAACTTGTCGACCGTGATATGCACCTCGGGCTGCGGATCTTTGGCCGCTTCCGTCGCGATATAACCCTGCAGCGTCGGACGATCGACGGGCGTCTTATTCCACAGCAATGTGCCGTCGAAGTCGATCGACAGGTCGATTACTTCAGGCGGCGGAGGTGGTGTGAAATTCGGCGGCGGAGGCAACGGATTATCGATCTTCACCGCATGCGTCTGACTCGGGATCGTGATGATGAAAATGATGAGGAGCACCAGCATGACGTCGATCAACGGCGTCATGTTGATATCCGAATAGGACTGCCCCTCGCTCGAGCCTACTGCCATGGCCATGTTGAATAGCTCCTATGTCCCGGGGCCGAAATGATCCGGCGTCGTGATGAAGGCGACTTTGCGAATGCCGATCTGCTGCGTCGCCACGAGCACCTGCCCCACGAACTGATACCGCACGTTCGAATCCCCGCGGATATGCACCTCCGGCTGGGGCTCCTCGCGAGCGATGCCGCGCAAATGGGTCTTGAGATCTTCAGTCCCATTGAGCTTCTGCGTATTCCAGAAGATGTCGCCTTCCTTGTCGACCGCGATCGTGATGTTCTCAGGCTTGGTCTGCGTCGGCAGATTGGTGGCCTTGGGCAGCTGCACCGGCACTTGCTGGATGATCACGCGAATCGTGATGATGAAGATGATGAGGAGCACCAACATCACGTCCACGAGGGGCGTGACGTTGATGTCCGACATCGCTTCGGCTTCTTCAGCGCCGCCGACATTCATCGCCATGGCAGCGTCCTTAGCGAGCGGCCACGGGGGCGGGCTTCACCACCGGAGGCGGATTTCCGCCTTTGTCCATTCCGAGGCCCATCTTGGCGCCGGCAATCAGGTACGCGTGCAGCTCGTGCGTGAAGTGGCTGACGCGCTCCTGCACACCCTTGTTGCGGCGCAGGAGGATGTTGTAGCCGAGCACCGCAGGCACGGCGACCGCCAGACCGATGGCGGTCATGATCAGCGCTTCGCCGACGGGACCCGCCACCTTGTCGATCGAGGCCTGGCCCGCGACGCCGATCGCGATCAGCGCGTGGTAGATGCCGATGACGGTGCCGAGGAGGCCGACGAACGGCGCTGTCGCACCCACCGAGGCAAGCACCGGCAAACCGGACTGCATGCGGCTGATGACGGTATCCGCCGTTCTCTGCAACGACTCGGTGATCCACTCGCTCGTGCCGATCGCACCGGAAAGCCGCGTCTTGTTGGTCTCGTGGTACTCGTACGCCTGCTTGCCGGTTTCGGCGAGTGCGCGGAACGGATTCGAGGTGCCCTTGAGCTTACTGATCGCGTCGGTGAGGCTCGAAGATGACCAGAACTCCCGCTCGGCCGCGATGGCCTGAAGACGGGTGCGGCGCTGGTCGAAGAACTTGGTGATCATGATGAACCATGTCAGGAGCGACATGAACAGCAGAATGACGAGAATCGATCGTGCGATTATGTCGCCATTCGCGATCAGGGCACCAAGGCCATATGGGTTATCAACAGCTGTCTCTTGCATTGACCGATTCCCTCTACATTTAGATTAAGCGTAGTAACAAGCGAGATTCACACCAGAGTCGTAACTATTTATTCGTAAGCTTCCACACGATGGGCAACGCCGCGGTCGTCTCCACCGGCTTGCCGTCTTCCGTGGCGGGCTTCATGTGCTGATCCTTCACGCCCTTCAAACACGCCTCGTCGAGGCGCGGAAATCCCGAGCTTTGCTGAATGGCCGCATTCGTGATGCGCCCGTCGGCGGCGACCGTGACGGTCACGATGCAGCGCCCTTCCTCACCCGCGCGCTTGGACGCGTCCGGGTAATAGTCCTCGCCGATCTTGAGCGGGTGTCTCGGATCCATCGAGATTGGAGTGCGCGCGTGCTGCACAACCGGCGCCGCGACGGGGGGCGGCGCCTGCTTCTGAACTTGCGTCGTTTCGGTGATCGCGTTCGTCTGCTGCGGCGCTGCCTGGATGTCGACGAATTCCGGCGGCGGTACGAAGGGTTTTACCTCTTCGAGCTTCGGCGGCGGCGGCGGCGGCTTGTCGACATCCTTGGGCTTATCGATCTGCGCGATCTCGACCGGGGGAATGATCTTCTGCACGAGCTTACCGGCCAGACCGGTATAGAACGCCCAGACGATAACTACGTGAAGAAGGATGACTGCGATGAGCGCCGCGCCACGCGGCCCCGAAAATATCGACGGCTCTTCGTATTTGTACATAAGTCTCGTTCGACTATCGCCCCTAGCTAGTGGTTGATGCGCCGTACGGCACGTCAACTTTAGTTCCCGCGCACGTTAAAAAACGCGCGAACCGCAGATCGCCCCTATTTTCTAGAAGCGTCCTTCAGTCCCTGCGGCAAGTAAAGAGCCTGACACATATCCCGCCCGCACTGCAAGCAGGTTTTAGAGCCGAAGGACGCTCCTCCAATCAGCGACGGCGCCGACGGATGTGCTGCTCACCGGGCGCCTCCAGATCGGTGACCGCGCCCAAGGATGCACTGCTTACTTGCCTGGCGTACTTCGCCAGCGCGCCGCGACGCGCATAGGGCTTCGGCGCCCGCCAGGTCTTCAGCCGACGCTTGAGCTCGGCCGCGGCGACATGCAAGGTGATTTCACGACGCTCTGCATCAATCGTGATTTCGTCGCCATTCTTCACGAGTGCGATCGGACCTCCGAGCGCCGCCTCCGGCGCTACGTGACCCACCACGAAGCCGTGGCTGCCGCCGGAAAACCGCCCGTCGGTAATGAGCGCGACGCTTGAGCTCAACCCCTTGCCGACGATGGCGCCGGTAGGGCTCAGCATCTCGCGCATTCCGGGGCCGCCTTTCGGCCCCTCGTAGCGGATCACCAACACCTCGCCCGGCTTGACCTTACCGTCAAGAATTCCCTGGAGCGATGCTTCCTCGGACTCGAATACCCGCGCCCGCCCAGTGAACCGCACGCCCTCTTTTCCGGTAATTTTTGCAACGGCGCCCTCGGGCGCGAGATTACCGTACAACACCACCAGATGACTGTCCCTCTTAATAGGGTCGTCAAACCGATGCACGATATCCTGCCCCGGCGGGTACGGCGCCACATCTCTCAGATTCTCCGCGACGGTCGCCCCGGTCACCGTCAGACAGTCGCCATGCAGTAGCCCCGCCTCGAGCAATGTTTTCATCAGCGGCCGGATGCCGCCGATCGCGATGAGCTCGGACATCGAGTAGCGCCCGCTGGGGCGCAAGTCGGCGAGCACCGGCACCCGGCGACCTATCCGCGTGAAATCATCGAGTTGCAATTTGACGTTTGCCGACGAGGCGATGGCGAGCAAGTGCAGTACGGCGTTGGTCGATCCGCCGAGGGCAATGCTCACGGTGATTGCATTTTCGAAGGCTTCGCGGGTCATGATGTGCCGCGGCCGAATACCGCGTTTGATCAGCTCCACCACGGCCGCGCCCGCCTGCGATGAGTCCGCGCGCTTGTGCTCGGAAACCGCCTCCTGCGCCGAGCTGTTCGGCAGACTCATTCCAAGAGCCTCAATCGCCGAGGCCATGGTGTTGGCGGTGTACATGCCGGCGCAGGATCCGGGCCCGGGAATCGCCGTACGCTCGATGAACTTGAGCTCGATGTCCGAGACCTTTCCCGTGGCGTGCCCGCCGACCGCCTCGAATATCGACACGATGTCGCGCCGGTTGGCGCCCGGCCGGATGGTGCCGCCGTACACGAACACCGCCGGGCGATCGAGACGGGCGAGCGCCATGAGGCATCCCGGCATGTTCTTGTCGCAGCCGCCGAAGGCGACCACTCCATCGAACCCCTGGGCGCCCACCACGGTCTCGATCGAGTCCGCGATCACTTCGCGCGACACCAGCGAGTAGCGCATGCCGGGGGTGCCCATGGAAATACCGTCCGAAACGGTGATGGTGCTGAAAGTCACGGCCTTCGCGCCCTGCGCTTCGACGCCGGCCGCAGCCAAGCGCGCGAGCTCATCGATGTGCATGTTGCACGGCGTGAGATTGCTCCAGGTCGACGCAATACCCACCTGCGGCTTTTCGAAATCGCCCTCGCTGAAGCCCACGGCGTGCAGCATGGCGCGCGCGGGCGCCTGTTTGACACCGTCGACCACCAAGCGAGAGTAAGGACGGACATCGACGGAGCCGGATGGAGTCCGGAGAGTTCGAGTCTTGGGTTTTTGCGGCATGGTCAGACTGTACCGTAGCGATCGAGTAGGTAGCTGTACACCCCGCGCACCGCCTGCGCCTCCGCGCCGACGGCACGTCCGGGACGCTCCTTCGGGTTCCACGCATAGAGGTCGAGGTGCAGCCAGTCCGGCGCTGCGGTGATGAAGCGCCTCAAAAAGAGCGCCCCAAAGATCGCACCTGCGAGCCCCGAGGCAGCGACGTTGTTCAGGTCTGCGATCTTGCTGCCGAGCTCCTCGTCATACCCCATCCACAACGGCATGGGCCACACGGGATCGTGCACGGCCGCACAGCTTCGCGCGAGATCCGCCGTGAGAGCATCGCTCGTACCGAAGACCGCAGGCAGCTCGGGGCCCAGCGCAACGCGCGCCGCACCCGTCAGAGTCGCGAAATCGATGATGAGATCGGGGCGCTCAGCGTCGGCGAGCGCTAGCGCATCGCACAACACCAGACGGCCTTCGGCGTCCGTGTTGCCCACCTCGACGCTGAGGCCCCTGCGAGTGGCGAGCACATCACCCGGGCGATAAGCGTTGCCGCCGATGGAGTTCTCGACGATCGGCACGAGCACCTGCAGTTCCGCACGCAAACCGCGGCTCATGAGCATGTGCGCGAGGGCGAGCGTAACCGCAGCGCCGCCCATGTCTTTCTTCATCAGCGCCATTCCAGCGCTCGGCTTGATATCGAGGCCGCCGCTGTCGAAGCACACGCCCTTGCCGACCAGCGCGAGGCGCGGCAACCCCGCCATGCCGTGGTGCGGCGACCATCGAATCTCCGCCAGGCGCGGCGGCTCGGCGCTCGCGCGGCCGACCGCATGAATAGCGGGGAAATTGGCGCTAAGCAGCTCATCGCCCACCCATTCGCGGTAGTGCGCCTCATGGCGCTCGGCGAGGGCACGCACCGCGGCGGCGAGTTTCGAGGGCCCCAAGTCGCTCGCCGGCGTGTTGATCCAATCGCGCGCCCAGGTGAGCGCCTCGATGGCGAGCGCGACGTAGCCACGATCTGCATTTTCCGGGGGCTCGAGAATGGCGAGGCGCTCGGGCTTGGCAGGGCGATACCGCTCGTAGCGGTACGCTCCGTAGGCGAACCCGAGACATATTGCGGTGGCTTCGGCGGCCGTGAAATCCTGCGCCAACCTGTAGCGGCGCGGCGGCAGGCGCTCGGCAAGTCCCGCGACGTGCCAGAGCGAGAGCTCTCCCTGACGCTTGCCGAGACCGGCAATCGCCAGCATGGCAGAGCCATGCGAATCGGGTACCAGCAGCACGCGATGTTTCTCGGCTTTGAATTGATGCTCACCGAGCCACGCCGCGACATGCGCGGCCTGTGCGCTTTTCCAGCCCTCGATTTCCTCTTCATACAGGAGCCACAGCGGAAGCGAGGCGCTACCTTCGACGGTCATGAGTTTCTCGATCCTTCCAGAACGCGCGACGCGACACGCGTCGGTCGCTGGATGATAGCCGGTCCTTGCATGATAAGAGATTCTGTGTTGGTATTTCCGGCTACTTTCACGGAGCTCCCCATGCGTTTGTACTCTCACAAAGACGTTGATAAGAAAGCCTTGCGTGGAGCACGCATCGCCGTGCTCGGCTACGGCAGCCAAGGCCGCGCCCACGCGCTCAACCTGCGCGACAGCGGCTACGACGTCGTGGTCGGGGTGCGCAAGGGCCCGAGCTTTCAGAAGGCGAAGAAGGACGGCCTGAAGGTCTCGGAGCCCGCCACTGCCGTCAAAGGCGCGCGGCTCATCGCCATGCTCGTGCCCGACATGACGCAGAAGGCGCTCTATAGCGAATTGAAGCCGCACATCGAGAAGGGCGCGGCACTGCTCTTCGCGCACGGTTTCAACATCCACTTCAAGCAGATCAAACCGCGCAAGGATCTGGACGTGGTGCTGATCGCGCCCAAGGGTCCCGGCGATCTCGTGCGCCGGCAGTATCAGCAGGGCCGTGGCGTGCCGTGTCTGCTCGCCGTCGCTCAAGATGCCACCAAACACGCCAAAGCGATCGCGCTCGCGTATGCCGACGGCATCGGCGGTACGCGCGGCGGTGTGCTCGAGACCACGTTCGCCGAGGAGACCGAGACCGATCTGTTCGGCGAGCAGGCCGTGCTCTGCGGAGGCGCCACGGAGCTCGTCGTGAAGGGTTACGAGACGTTGGTGGAGGCCGGCTATCAGCCAGCCGTTGCCTATTACGAGTGCCTGCACGAGCTCAAGCTCATCGTCGACTTGTTGCATGAGGGCGGCATCACCAAGATGCACCGCTTCATCAGCGAGACCGCGAAGTACGGCGACCTCACGCGCGGACCGCGGATCGTCAATAAGGCGACCAAGCGGGAAATGAAAAAAATTCTCTCGGAAATCCAGCAAGGCAAATTCGCGCGGCAATGGATCTCCGAAACCAAGCGTGGCCGGCGCAAGTACTCAAGACTCCTGAAGAACGATCTCAACCATTCGATCGAAAAGGTCGGCGCTAAGCTGCGCGCCCGCATGCCCTGGCTCGAGACCGCGAAGGCCTGACGGGCTGGCGATGCCCCCGAGCACACTGTTCGAGAAAGTCTGGCAGGCGCACGAGGTCGTGCCCGAGACCGCCGACACGCCGGCGGTGCTCTACATCGACTTACACCTCGTGCACGAGGTGACCTCGCCTCAAGCCTTCAGCGCGCTGCGCGCGCTGAAGCTTCCGGTGCGCCGCACGGACCGCACGCTCGCGACCATGGACCACTCGACGCCGACCTCGAGCGATCAGGTGTTCGGCCGAGTTCCGATCAAGGTCGATGCCGCCGCCCGGCAGGTGCGTCAGCTCGAGCAAAACGCCGCCGAATTCGGCGTGGAGCTCTTCGGGCTCCAGGATGCGCGGCGCGGCATCGTGCACGTCATCAGCCCCGAGCTCGGAGCGAGCCGACCCGGAATGACCATCGTCTGCGGCGACAGCCACACCAGCACGCACGGCGCCTTCGGGGCTCTCGCGTTCGGCATCGGCAGCACCGAGGTGGGCCATGTGCTCGCCACGCAATGCCTTCTGCAGCGCAAGCCCAAAACCTTCGCCGTCAACGTCGAGGGCCGATTGCTGCCCGGCGTCACCGCGAAGGACCTGATCCTCGCCATCATCGGCGCGATCGGAGTTTCCGGCGGTACCGGACATGTGTTCGAGTACCGCGGCTCGGCCGTGCGCGCGCTCTCCATGGAGGAGCGCATGACGATGTGCAACATGTCGATCGAAGCCGGCGCGCGCGCCGGCATGATTGCGCCGGACGAGATCACGTTCGACTACTTGAGGGGCCGCCCGCGCGCGCCCGCCGGCCGCGACTGGGAATTGGCTCTCGAGCGCTGGACATCACTCAAGAGCGACGCGGGCGCCGCCTTCGACCGCGGCGTCGATATCGACGCCGGCGCGATCGAGCCGATGATTACCTACGGAACCCACCCCGGTATGGTGCTGCCGATCAGCGCGACCATCCCGGACTGTGCCGGCGATGCGGTTCTGGACAAAGCGCTCGCCTACATGGGGTTTCACGGCGGCGATGCCATGCTGGGCAAGCCGGTCAACACGGTGTTCATCGGCAGCTGCACCAACGGGCGGCTCAGCGATTTGCAGGACGCCGCTAAGATGCTCAAAGGACGCAAGGTCGCCGCGGGCGTGCATCTGCTCATCGTGCCGGGCTCGCAGCAGGTCAAGCGCGACGCCGAGGCGGCGGGACTTGCCGACATATTCAAGACGGCCGGCGCCGATTGGCGTGAGTCCGGCTGCTCGATGTGTTTAGGGATGAACGGCGACACAGTGGCGGCAGGACAATACTCGCTCAGCACGAGCAATCGTAATTTCGAGGGCCGTCAAGGTGCCGGGGCGCGCACGCTCCTCGCAAGTCCTTTGACGGCGGCAGCGAGCGCCGTGCGCGGTCGGATCACGGATCCGCGGGAGTTCCTGTGATGCAACCGCTCAAGATGGTGCGCTCGCGCACCATGGTGCTGCCGTTCACCAACGTGGACACCGATCAGATCATTCCCGCACGCTTTCTCACGACGACGACCAAGGAAGGGCTGGGACGACAGCTCTTCAGCGACTGGCGCTACCGCGCCGACGGCAGCGCCAACACGGATTTCGTGCTGAATCGGCCCGAGGCCCAAGGTTGCGAGGTGCTGGTCGCAGGCCGCAACTTCGGCTGCGGCTCCTCGCGCGAGCACGCCCCGTGGGCGCTCCTCGACTACGGCATCCGCGCGGTGATCAGCACCGAGATCGCGGACATCTTCCGCGGCAACGCTTTGAAGAACGGCCTTCTGCCCGTGACGGTCGACGAGAGTATCTCAGCCTGGCTGCTCGCGCACCCCGGCGCCTCGGTGACCATCGATCTGGAGACTGCGCGTCTCACATTGCCGACTGGAGTCTCGGTCGCGTTTCAGATCGAGGCCTTCGCGCGCCATTGCCTGCTGCACGGTATCGACGAGCTCGGCTATCTGCGTGGCAGGCTGCCCGAGATAGAGCGCTACGAATCCCTGCACGCGGGTTTCTGAGTGCGGGCCCTCATCGCTGTCACCGCCGGCGACGGCATCGGACCGGAAGTCACCGCCGAGGCGGTGCGCGTGCTCGAGCGGATCGGCACCCGCTGCAATCACTCCTTCCGGTTCGAATCCGCGCTGCTCGGCGGAGCGGCCATCGATGCCACGGGGGAGCCGCTCCCGCAAGCGACGCTGGCGCTCTGCCGGCGCGCCGACGCAGTGCTGTTGGGAGCGGTGGGCGGCCCGCGCTGGTCCGACCCGAATGCCAAGGTGCGGCCCGAGCAGGGGCTCCTCGAGCTGCGCAAGGCCCTCGGTTTGTTCGCGAATTTGCGGCCCGTCGCGCCCCACCCCGCCTTCCTCGATGCCTCGCCGATCAAGGCGGAGCTCCTGCGCGGCGTCGACATCATGGTGGTGCGCGAGCTCACGGGCGGAATTTACTTCGGCGAGAAGCACCGCTCCGCGACCGAGGCGTTCGACGTCTGCCGCTACACCGTGGCCGAGATCGAGCGCGTGGTGCGAGTCGCGGCAGAGCTCGCGCGTAACCGACGGCGCAAGCTCACCTCAGTGGACAAAGCCAACGTGCTCGAGACGTCGCGCTTGTGGCGCTCCGTGGTCGAGCGCATCTTGCCGAGTGAGTTTGCCGACGTGAGCTTCGAGCACATGCTGGTGGACTCGGCCGCGATGCACTTGCTCAAGCGGCCACTCGACTTCGACGTGATCGTCACCGAGAACATGTTCGGCGACATCCTCACGGATGAGGCTTCGATGCTCGCCGGATCGATGGGGCTGCTGCCCTCGGCCTCCCTGGGAGCCGCGCTCGGTTCCGGCCGCGGTGCCGGGGCGCCCGGCGCGGCGGCGTCCGGCGGGATCTTCGAGCCCATCCACGGATCGGCGCCCGACATCGCCGGGCGCGGCATCGCCAACCCTTATGCGGCCATTCTGAGCGCGGCAATGCTGCTGCGCTATGCGCTCGGACTCCATACGGAGGCACGGCTGGTCGAGGCCGCCGTGGCCCAAGCCATCGACGGAGGCGCCCTGACCGCGGACCTCGCTCCTCGGGGAGCGGCCCCGGTCACGACCCGTGACGCCGGAGCTGCAGTTCTGGCCGCGCTTTAGCGGCGCGCGGCTCAGCGGGGCGCGCCTTCGCGGCGCGCTCGAGGCCGGCGGCTATGTCCGCCACCAGATCCCCCGCATCCTCGATCCCGACCGACACCCGCAACAAGCCGGCGCCGATTCCCGCCTTGACGCGCGCGGATTCCTCCATACCGGCATGGGTCATCGTGGCCGGATGCGAGATCAGACTCTCGACGCCGCCGAGCGATTCGGCGAGAGTGAAGCACTCGAGCCCCTTGAGGAACGCGGCGACCGCCGCCTCCCCGCCTTCGAGCTCGAAGCTCAGCATGGCACCGAAGCTCGATTGCTGACGGCATGCGATGTCGTGTCCGGGATGCTCCGCAAGACCTGGATAGAAGACCCGGCTCACCGCCGCGTGCCGCTGCAAGCAAGCGACCACCTCGACCGCGTTCGCCGCGTGAATCGCCATGCGCGCGTGCAAGCTGCGCACGCCGCGCAAGGTCAGAAAGCTGTCGAACGGCGCGCCCGTGACGCCGATGACGTTGGCCCACCAGAGCAGGCTCTCCCCGAGCTCGGGTGTTCCCGCGATGACGGCACCGCCCACCACATCGCTGTGGCCGTTGATGTACTTGGTCGTCGAATGCACGACGAGATCCGCTCCGAGTGCGAGCGGTTGCTGCCACAGCGGCGAGAGGAACGTGTTGTCCGCCGCCACGAGAGCGCCCACGGCGTGGGCCGCGTCCGCCACGGCGCGAATGTCGACCACGCGTAATAGCGGGTTGCTCGGCGTCTCGATCCACACGAGCGCCGGCTTGGAAGCGAGACCTGCGGCGAGCGCGGTCGCATCGGTTTGGTCGACGAACTCGGCCACCAATTTGCCCTGCGCATGGAGCGCGGCGAGCAGCCGGTAAGTACCGCCGTAACAATCGTGGGGCGCGAGGACGCGCGCGCCCTGCGGCAAGGTCGCGAGCACGAGCGTGATCGCCGCGAGACCCGTACAGGTGATCACGCCCGCGGTGCCGCCCTCCAGATCGGTGAGCGCCACGGCGAGCTGATCGCGCGTCGGGTTGCCCGAGCGCGAGTAGTCGTACTTGCGCGGCTTGCGGTAACCCTCGAACGCGAAGTTCGTCGACAGGTAGATGGGAGGCACGACGGAGCCGTGCTGGGCGTCGGACTCGAGGCCCGCCCGCACCGAGCGCGTGGACAATGCTTTGCGGGGTTTTTCTTTACTCATAAGAGCGGCTCCGAAACTGCGCGTTTGACGATCGGTGTGAGCGCCGCGCCCTCTTTGAGGAACGCGTCGTGACCGAAGATGGAATTGATCTCGATGAGCTGACGAGGCCCGTTGAGCCGGGCCGCCAGGCCCTGCATGTCGTGGAACGGGACCAGCTGATCCTCACGGACGGCAATCAGCGTCGCCGGCGTGCGCACGAGCGTCGCGTCCATCCGATGCAAGTCGATCGACTCGCTCAGCGCGAGAAAGCTCTCAGCGCGATAGCTCTGGACGTAGTCATCGCCGCGGGCGAACAGATAATCCTCGATGGGAAATCTGAAACCGTGCGCCTCGCGCACCGGCGCCGCGCCGAAGCGCAGCTCGAACTCCACCGCGCTGCGGTAAGTCGCCATGGCGAGCGCGCGGGCGAGCTTGAGGCCGGAGGGCCCATCGCCGCGGGCAATGGCCTCGCGCACGATTTGCCGCTGCACGCTGCGCCACGCCGTCGACAACACTTGGGACTTGTCGGCCGCGCTCAGCACCACGATGCGGCCCACGCGCTCTGCATACGTTTCCGCGAAGCACAGCGCCACCATGCCGCCGTAGGATGCGCCGACGATGGCGTGCAACGGGGCGACACCGAGATGCTCGGCGATGTGATACAAAGCGCGCGCTTGATCGTAAGAGCTCAGCGGCGGAAACTTTCGTCCGGCCGCCGGGGCGGAGCTACCGCCCCGGCCGCCTATATAATCGATGCCGAGCACGCGGTACTGCGTCGTATCGATGCCGTGCCCGGGCCCCACGAGCTCGGGCCACCACCCTTCCTCGCCGCTCACGATGCGATGCGCGGAGATGCCACCCAGTACTGCGACGAGCGGCGCATGGGCGGGACCGACCAGGCGAAACGCGACGCGGGCATCCGGCAGCTCATCACCGTAGTGCAGTTTCCACGGGGCGGGCAGCGTGAGAATCTCTTCGTGCACGAGCGGCTCGCCGCCGCCACGAATGGGCGCGACCTTGCCGGCGCTTTTCTGCGGCGCCGCGGCTTGGGGCTTCTCGGGATATCGACTCGGCACCGACCGTTCCTCCTGAGGTTGACATAAACCCCTGAGGAGCGGCACCGCTCGCTCGGCCGTTGGGACGCCTTGCGCCCTGCAACCCGCCGCCCATCTATCGAAGTCCGCCCTCCGGCCGGCCGCTTCGCAGGAGTTGGCACCGTTCCTCGAGGATCCTTGGGGGATCTTCGGGTGGTTGCCCCGGCTTCTAAGGGCCTTTCCCTCAGCCGGTCTAGATAGGCCCGCAAATGGTATCAGGCGCCACGCGCCCGTCAAGCGTCTTCGCCTCTTGCACCGCCGGCCGGCATGTACTAATGTATTAGCGTATTAATACATTAGAGCGAGCTCGTGAAGACCAACCGTCCGGTGACCCAACGACAGGAACAGCAGCACGAGCGAGCGCTCTTCACCGCGATCCTCGCGCTGCGCAGCGTGGAGGAATGCCGCAGCTTCTTCCGCGACCTGTGCACGCCCACCGAGCTGCAGGCGATGGCGGATCGCTGGGCCGTGGTGGAGCTGCTCGAGCGCGGTCTGCCCTATCGCGACATTCATAAGCAGACCGGGGTGAGCGTCACCACCATCGGCCGGGTCGCGCGCTACTTGATGTCGGGCAACGGCGGATATCGCGCGGTCACCGATCGGCTGAAGATGCACGCATGAGCGCCTCGCCGCACACGCGCCTCAAAGTCGCCGTGCAGAAAAGCGGGCGTCTTACCGACGCCTCGCTCGAGCTCCTGTCCCGATGCGGGCTCAAGTACACGCGCGGCAAGGACCAGCTGATGTGCTACGGGGAAAACATGCCGCTCGACGTGCTGTTCGTGCGCGACGACGACATTCCCGATCTGGTGCAGGAGGACGTGTGCGACCTCGGCATCGTCGGTCTCAACGTGGTCGAGGAAAAACGGCTCGCCTTTCGGGCGCGCAGTCTCGCGCCCCTGTTCGAGACCGTGCAAACGCTCGATTTCGGCCGCTGCAAGCTGTGCGTCGCGGTTCCCGACGGGTTCGTGTATCGCAGTGCCGAGTCGCTCGCGGGCAAGCGCATCGCGACCACGTATCCGTACATCCTCGGGCGGTTCCTTGCCGAGCGCGGCATCCGAGCCGAGGTCGTGGTCCTGTCGGGCTCCGTCGAGATCGCTCCGCGGCTCGGCCGTGCGGACGTCATCTGCGACTTGGTGTCGACCGGCTCGACTCTCGCGGCCAACCATCTGCGCGAGGCCGAGATCGTGCTCGAGAGCCAGGCGGTCCTCATTCGCACACCCGTCCCCATTCCCAGCGAGAAACGCGAGTGGACGCGACGCTTGCTGATGCGTATCGACGGTGTCGAGCAAGTGAGGGGCAGCAAGTACATCATGCTGCACGCTCCGCGCCAGGCCTTGCCGGCGATCGCGAAGCTCCTGCCAGGAAGCGAAGCACCGACCGTGATTCCTCTCGAAGGCCTGGGGGATCGAGTGGCCGTGCACGCCGTGTGTCGGGAAAATGTGTTCTGGGAAACTCTCGAGCAGCTGAAGAGCGCGGGCGCCAGCTCCGTGCTGGTACTGCCCGTCGAGAAGATGCTCGCGTAGGGCCATACGTTGCGTGTGCTCGACTGGACGACCCTCTCGACCGAGGAACGGCACGCCGCCCTCGAGCGACCGGCGCAGCGCGGCGCCGAGCGCATCGCGCGCGAGGCCGCCGAGATCGTCGAGGCCGTGCGCCGCGGCGGCGATGCGGCGCTTCTTGAGCTCACCGAGCGGTTCGATGGGGTGCGCCTCGGCGCGCTCGAGGTATCGGAAGCGGAGTTCGAGGCGGCAGAGCGTTCCTTGAGCACGGCCCAGCATCGAGCGCTCGAGTTCGCGATCGGCACGGTGCGGGCCTTTCACGCAGCTCAATCGAGCGCCCCGCTTTGCGTGGAGACGGCCCCCGGCGTACGGTGCGAGCGGCTGAGCGTTCCGGTGCGCGCGGTAGGCATGTACGTCCCTGCGGGCTCCGCCCCCCTCCCGTCCACCGCCGTCATGCTGGCGGTGCCGGCCGCCATTGCGGGCTGTCGGCAACGCATCATGTGCACGGCGCCCACGCGCAGTGGCGCGGCCGATGCGGCCGTTCTCGTCGCGGCTCGCAAGGCCGGTGTGCAGCGCGTCTTCAAGGCGGGCGGTGCACAGGCCATCGCCGCCATGGCCTATGGCACCCCCTCGATACCCAAGTGCGACAAACTCTACGGACCGGGCAATGCCTGGGTAACGGCGGCGAAGCTGTGCGTCGCGCGCGATGCCGCCGGTGCCGCCGTGGACCTTCCGGCGGGTGTCACCGAAGTGATGGTCATCGCCGACAACGGCGCGCGCGCCGATTTCGTGGCCGCGGATCTGCTCGCCCAGGCCGAGCACGGCACCGAGGCGCAGGCGCTGCTCGTCACGCCGTCACGAACCCTCGCCGCGAGGGTCGAGCGCGAGGTTTGCGCGCAGTCCGGGACGCTGTCCCGGCGGGAAATCCTCGCGACTTCCATGCGCGAGATGCGTCTCATCACGGTCGATTCTCTCGACACCGCTCTCGACATCGCGAATGAATACGCGCCCGAGCATCTGCTTCTCCAGGTGCGTGAACCACGGCGCTGGCTCGCCCGAGTCGAGGCCGCGGGTGCGGTGTTCCTCGGGCCCTGGTCGCCCGAGCCCATCGGGGATTACTGTAGCGGGCCCAATCACACGCTCCCGACCTACGGCTACGCGCGCGCGTACAGCGGGTTGTCGCTCGAGGATTTTCAGAAGCGCATCACCGTGCAAGAGCTCACACCCGCCGGCTTGCGGGCGCTCGGTGGCGTCGCATGCACCCTTGCCGGCCTCGAAGGACTCGATGCGCATGCCGCGGCTGTGAACATTCGGTTGGCGGCGCTCGCGGAGCACGCCACATGAACCCCGTGCTCGTGCTCGCGCGTCCCGAAATCTTGCACTTGCAGCCATACTCGCACGCCGCATGGTTGCCGTCGCTCACGCGCCTGCATGCGAACGAAGCGCCTTGGCGTCCGCCGGGCGATGACACGGCGGCCGGCCTGAACCGCTATCCCGAGCCGCAGCCGAAGGCGCTCGTGGCACGTTTGAGCGAGCTCTACGGAGTGCCGCCCAACATGCTGTTGGTCGGACGGGGGAGCGATGAGGCCATCGATCTCCTCTCGCGCATTTACCTGCGCGCCGGGATGGATGCGATCCTGCAATGCCCGCCGACCTTCGGCATGTATCGCGTGGCCGCTCACATCCAGGGCGCCGACGTCATCGATGTGCCCTTGGAGCGAGCCCGGGGTTGGAGCCTTGATCCCGACCGCCTTCTCGCCGCTTGGCGCCCGTCCATGAAGATCGTGTACCTCTGCTCGCCGAACAACCCCACGGCCAACGCCTTCGACCTCGCGGCGCTCGAGGCGGTATGCGCCGCGCTCGACGGCAAGGCCATCGTCGCGATCGATGAGGCCTACATCGAATGGTCCGCCCGTCCCAGCCTCGCGGCCTGGCTCGGCCGCTTCTCGACCCTGGCCGTGCTGCGCACGCTCTCCAAGGCGCACGCCCTCGCAGGCGCACGAATCGGTGCGCTGCTCGCCCATCCCGATCTCATCGAACTGGCGCGACGAGTCATTCCGCCCTACTCCCTCGCCCAGCCCACCATCGAAGCGGCGCTGCGCGCCCTCGCGCCCGATGCGCTCGCTGCGGCCCGCGCGCACATCGATGCGCTGCTTGCGGAGCGTGATTATCTGCGCGCATGCCTGGAGCGCTCGCCGCTGGTCGCCAAGGTCTGGCCGAGCGACACGAATTTTCTTCTGATCGACAGCGAGGACGCGGATCGCTTCCTGCGCTTGAGCATGGCGGGTGGCACGCTGGTGCGTGACCTGCGGGCGAATCCGGCGCTGCCGAGCGCGTTGCGCGTCTCGGTGGGCACGCGTGCCGAGAACGACGCCCTGATCGAAAGTCTGGAGGCGGCATGACCGCTGCCCGGCGCGTGCTGTTCGTCGATCGCGATGGCACGCTCATCGAAGAGCCGCCGGACGAGCGCGTGGACCGTGTCGATAAAATCCGCTTGGTGCCGGGAGTCATCCCGGCGCTGCTCGCCCTGAGGCGGGCGGGCTACAGTCTGGTGATGGTCACGAACCAAGATGGCCTGGGCACGCCGGCCCTGCCGCAAGAAGCCTTCGATCGCGCGCACCGTTTCACGCTCGACCTGTTCGCCTCGCAGGGGATCGACTTCGAGGCGGTGTTCGTGTGTCCGCACTTCCTCGAGGATGCCTGCGGTTGCCGTAAGCCCAAGCTCGGACTGGTGGAGGAATACCTGAAGAACGACCCGATCGACCTCGCCCGCAGCTTCATGGTGGGCGATCGCATGACGGATCTCGAGTTCGCGCGCAACATCGGCGTCGAGGGACTTCGAGTGCAAGTCGCCGGAGCCACCGCCGAGAGCTGGCCTGCCATCGCGGACCGGATTCTCGGCGTGGCGCGCCGCGCGCGAACCGAGCGCAGAACTCGGGAAACGCAGGTGGTGGTCGAAGTGGATCTGTCACGCGAGGGTCCAAGCCGCATCGCCACGGGCCTCGGCTTCTTCGATCACATGCTCGAGCAAATCGCGAAGCACGGCGGCTTCGCGCTGGCGCTCGAATGCCAAGGGGATTTGCAGGTGGACGAGCACCATACGGTCGAGGACAGTGCGCTCGCGCTCGGCACGGCGCTGCGCGAGGCGCTCGGCGACAAGAGCGGCATCGGGCGCTATGGTTTCGTGCTCGCGATGGACGAGGCTCTGGCGCAAGTAGCGCTCGATCTCTCGGGCCGGCCTCACTTCGTATGGAACGGTCGATTCAACCGGGAGCGGGTCGGCGACCTGCCGACCGAGTTGGTGCCGCACTTTTTTCGCTCCCTGTGCGACACGCTGGGAGCCGCCCTGCACCTGCAGGTGAGCGGCGAGAACACGCACCACATGGTCGAGTCCTGTTTCAAGGGGGTCGGCCGGGCCCTGCGCCAGGCGATCCGCCGCGACGGCAGCGAGTTGCCATCCACCAAGGGCGCCCTGTGAACACATGCGACATCGTCATCGTCGCCTGCGGCGGCGCCAACATCGCATCGCTCAGATTCGCCCTCGAGCGGCTCGATGCGCCGGCCGAGCTGTCCTCGGACCCGCAGCGCATCCGGCGCGCGAGCCACATTATCCTACCGGGAGTGGGCGCCGCACCCGACGCCATGGTACGCCTGCGCTCGAGCGGCCTCGATAGCCTCATTCCGTCGCTCACTCAACCAGTGCTCGGCATCTGTCTCGGCATGCAGCTCCTCCATGAGTCGTCCGCAGAGGGGCCCACCCGCTGCTTGGGCGTGATCCCCGGGGAGACCATCCGGCTCGAGGACGCACCGGGCCGTCCCGTTCCGCACATGGGCTGGAACACGCTCGACATGGAGCAGCCTTCACCGCTGCTGGAGGGTCTCGGCGCGCGCGACCATGCTTACTTCGTGCACAGCTACGCGGTGCCGCAGGGCGCTGCGACCCTTGCGACTTGCCGCTACGGCGCGGCCTTCAGCGCCTGTGTCGCCTGGCGCAATTTCTACGGCGTGCAATTTCATCCGGAGCGCTCCGCCGCGGCCGGCGCGCGTCTGCTGCGCAATTTCATCGGCCTTCATTGACTCGCCGAGGTTCCTTCGCCGCCCCGCCCATGCGTCTGCTTCCCGCCATTGACTTGAAGGACGGTCGCTGCGTGCGCTTGTTGCAGGGCAATTTCGCCCGCGAGACGGCGTACGCCGCGTCCCCGCTTGCGCTCGCGCGCAAGTACCGCGCGATGGGGGCGGATTGGCTGCATGTCGTCGATCTCGACGGCGCTCGGGACGGCCGCACGGACTCGGGTAACCGCGCACTGATCGCGCAGCTCGCCCGGGAATCGGGCCTCAAGTTGCAAGTGGGTGGGGGCTTGCGTACCCGAGGGGACGTCGAGCGCGCCCTCGAAGCGGGCGCCGCGCGGGCCGTGATCGGCAGCGCGGCGCTGTCGGATCCCATGGCGGTGCGCGAATGGCTCGAGGATTTCGGCCACGATCGCATCGCCCTCGCCTTGGACGTGCGCCTGGACGCAGACGGCACGCCTTGCATCGCCACCCACGGGTGGCAACGGCAAACGACTCGCCCGCTGTGGGACGTTCTCGCGGCATTGCCGGCGCCCGCACCCACGCACGTGCTCTGCACCGACGTAGGGCGGGACGGCGCACTGTCGGGTCCGAATGTCGCGCTCTATGCCGAGGCCGCGCGGCGTTTCCCGGACATCGCCTGGCAGGCATCCGGCGGCATTCGCTATGCGGCCGATTTGCTGGCTCTCGCCTCGAGCGGCGCGGCCGCGGCGATCAGCGGCAAAGCGCTGCTCGAAGACCTCATCCCCGTCGAGGAGCTGCGGCCATTCTTGCCAAACGCATAATCCCCTGTCTCGACGTCCGCGATGGCCGAGTGGTCAAGGGCGTGCGCTTTCGAGAGCACCGCATCATCGGCGAGATCCTGGATCTCGCGCTGAGATATCGCGACGCAGGCGCCGATGAGCTCGTGTTCTACGACATCACGGCGAGTCCGGACGGGCGCTCGGTGGATCGTCTCTGGATCGAGCGCGTTGCGCGCATTCTGGATATTCCCTTCTGCGTCGCCGGGGGCATCCGCAGCGTTGCCGATGCCGAAGAGGTACTCGGGTGTGGTGCGGAAAAAATTTCCGTCAATTCACCGGCGCTCGTGGATCCGGAGCTCATCGATACGTTGAGCCAGCGCTTCGGCGCCCAATGCGTCGTGGTGGGCATCGACAGTCAGACGGTCGATGGCACCTATCGAGTCCAGCAATTCACCGGCGACGCCAAGCGCACTTGCGACACCGGACGCGCCACCTTAGATTGGGTGATGGAGGCGCAACGGCGCGGTGCGGGCGAGATCGTTCTGAACTGCATGGCGAGCGACGGTGTGCGTCAGGGGTACGACATCGAGCAGCTGAGTGCGGTGCGCCGCATTTGCCGCATACCGCTCGTGGCATCCGGGGGCGCGGGCCACATCGAGCATTTCGCCCGTGTGTTCCGCGAATCGACCGTCGACGCGGCGCTCGCTGCGGGCGTCTTTCACTCCGGAGACATCGCCATACCCGATCTCAAGCGCGCACTGCGTGCAGACGGCATCGAGGTGAGAATTTGAGCGCCCTGGACGCACTCGACTGGGCAAAGGGGAACGGACTGTTGCCTGCCATCGTGCAGGATCATGTGGACGGCTCGGTGCTCATGCTCGGCTGCATGAATCGCGAGGCGCTCGCAGCGACACAGGCCAGCGGCCGGGTGACTTTTTTCAGTCGCAGCAAACAGCGGCTGTGGACGAAGGGCGAGACCTCCGGGCATTTCCTCGAGGTGCGCGCCATCAGCGCCGATTGCGACGGCGACGCTCTATTGATCCTCGCTCATCCCTTGGGCCCGACCTGCCACCGTGGCACGCTCACCTGTTTTGGCGAGGGGGCGCCGCAGAGCGCCGCGCAACCGTACGGCTTTCTCGGTGTATTGACGCGGACCATCCGGCAGCGCATCGACGCACGGCCGCCCGGCAGCTACACGGCAAAACTCCTCGACCAGGGTCCGCAGCGCATCGCGCAGAAAGTCGGCGAGGAAGGACTCGAGCTTGCCCTCGCGAGCGTCGCACAGAGTGACCACGAGGTCATCTCCGAAGCCGCGGACCTCCTCTATCACGTCATGCTGCTGCTCGAATCGAAGGACTTATCGCTTGCGCGGGTGGTGGCCGAGCTCGAGGCGCGCCACCTAAGCTCGAGCGACGGCGGGCGCGGATGATCCCGCCGGCGCAAGCGCCCGGACACGATCATTGGATCGTGATCGAGAAGACCCGCCGCACGCTGCACCTGCATGTCGGGATGCGCCTCGAGCGCAGCTACGCGGTTGCCCTCGGCAGAAACTGGGCGGTCGACAAAGCGGTGGAAGGCGACGAGGCCACGCCCGTCGGCGAGTTCTACATCTGCAGCAAGAATCCGCGCAGCAAGTTCTTCCTGTCCATGTGCCTGAGCTATCCGAACGCGGAGGACGCCGAGCGTGGACTGGCAGCCCGTCTCATCAGCCCGGAGGAGCACGGCGACATTCTCGCGGCGCTGCGCGGCAAGCGGCTGCCGCCGCAACACACCCGCCTCGGCGGAGAGATCTACATCCACGGTCAGGATCCCGCCGCCCGCAGCGGGGCACCCAAAGACTGGACGCGCGGATGCATTGCCCTCGACAACCAGGCGATGCAGGATCTCTATGCGCGCATCGCGCTGGGGACGCCGGTTCTCATTCGCGAGTGACCGAGGGCGGCGCGCGGCGCGAATTTCGTTTCATCGCCACGACCGCGATGCCGAGCCACACGACGTTGAGGCCGACCGACGGCCAGGCACTGTTCCAGCCGCTGTTGATGATGAAGCCGATGGCGCCGGCGAGGTTCATCCACTGATACAGCGCCGAGCGCGCCTGCAGCTTGCCGGCAGAGATCAGGCCATAGGCGCCCAGGATCAAAGCGGCTCCGGACCATCCGGCGACGTCGACGACCGTCTTCAGCTGCAATTTAGCCCGCCTCGAGCGCCGCCGCGGTGTCCGGCATGCGGCGTTGAAGTTGCCAGCGAACCAGCCAGAGACTCGCCACTGCCTGCACAGTCATGCTCGCGATAGAGATGTACCACAACTCCACTAGGCGAAACTGCGGCTGCTGCTTGAGCCACAGAGCGGGCACGATGAAGCTCACGATACGCGTGGCGGCGCTCAGGACCGCCGGCACTGTATTGCCGAGTCCTTGGAACACCGCGGAGCAGGTGAATACCAGCCCGGAGGCGATGAAGTTCAGGGAGATGAGCTTCAAGAATTGCGTCGCCACCGCGACGGCCCCCGGCTCGGTCGTGAAGGCGCGCACCAGCCATTCGGCGCGCCACTGGCACAACAAGGTCAGCGCCCCCATGATGACCGCGCCGATGAGCGTGGCACGCACGAAGGTCTCCCGCACACGCGCGAATTTGCCGGCCGCATAATTCTGGCCGACGATGGGAGCGGTCGCGAACGCAACGGCCATTGCAGGCAGAAAAAGACTCTGGTTCAACCGCATGCCGACTCCGAACCCCGCCTGCGCGTCCTGCCCGAAGGGCCGGATGATCCAGTAAATGACCCCCATGTACACGAACATCAATGCGAACTCTCCGCCGGCCGGCAAGCCGATGCGCATCAGGCGCCCCCATACGGAGAAATCCCAACGCCACACCGTTGCATCGAACGCCACGTAATGCTCCAACCGATGAAAGTAAATGCCGAGTAGCACCACCCCCACCGCGAGGGACAGGGAGCTCGCCAGGCCGGCCCCCGCGACGCCGAGCGGATGTCCCGTGCCCCATCCCGCGATCAGCACGGGTGCCAGTATTGCGTTCAAGATGACCGTGAGCACTTGCACGACCATGGCCGGCTGCACGATTCCGGTGCCTCGCAGCGCAGAACCCGTAGCAACAACCGCGAACTGCAGCGCCAGGCCCGGCAAATACCATCGCAGATAGTCGATGCCGGCCCCCACCGTGGCGGGGTCTGCCCCTAAAGTGTGCATGTAGGGCGCCGCGACGAGGTAACCGATGACGAGCGTCAGGAGCCCGCACACGGCCGACAAAGAGCAGCTTTGGTTGAACACCCGCGTCGCATCCGCCTGGTCCTTGCGGCCGGCGGCATGTGAGATGAGGGCGACCGTGCCCACCCCGAGCACTTGCGTCAAAGCGAAAATGATGAACATCACGTTGCCGGCGGCGCTGACGCCAGCGATCGCCGCGTCGCCCAAATGGGCGACGAAATACAAATCGATCAGAAAATAAAGCGTTTGAAACAGCATTCCCGCCGCAATGGGCAGGGCCATTTGCAGGATATGCTTACCGATCGAGTGAGCCGTCAGATCCTTCACGGGAACGCACTTATAGCACATCGCGCCGGCTTACTTGAGGAGCCGCGCATGCTACGCTTTCCCCATGACGAGCTCCCCTGTCGAGGTCAAGCGCTACCCCGACGCCGCTGCACTGGCGGATCGGCTGGCGGCGGATATCGGCGCGAGTCTCTCCCAGGCGATCGCGCAACGCGGCCTCGCGAGTCTGGTGGTCTCCGGCGGCAATTCGCCCGCCAAGTTGTTTCAGGCGCTCTCCACCCGACCGCTCGACTGGAGCCGTGTCTGCGTGGCGCTTGCCGATGAGCGCTGGGTGGATCCCACCGATGCCGGCAGCAACGAGAAGCTGGTTCGCAATGCGCTGCTACGCGACGTTGCCGCTACCGCTCGCTTCACGGGCCTCAAGAATGCCGCGCCCTCGCCGGAACTCGGTGCGGTAGCAGCCTGGGAGACCTTTGCCCGCGTACCGCGACCGTTCGACGTGACGGTGCTCGGCATGGGCGACGACGGCCACACCGCTTCACTCTTTCCGCACTCGCCAAACTTGCGCAACGCACTCGATCCAAGCGCCGCGCCGGGCTGCGTCGGGATGCGGGCGCCGACCGAGCCGCATGCGCGCCTCAGCCTGAATCTGTCCGCCCTCCTCGACTCGCGACAGGTGTACATCCTCATTCTCGGCGACGCCAAATGGCGCACCTTCACGACGGCCAACGGCCCCGGCGCCGTCGAGGAGATGCCGGTGCGCGCCGTCCTGCGCCAAGACCGCACGCCCGTCGAGGTGGTATGGGCACCATGAGGGAGCCCGACGATGAGCGCACGGCACTCGACAAGGAAGCCATCAAGAATTCCTTCATCGACGACCTGTTCTACATGCAGGGCAAGTTCGCGGCCCTCGCTACTCGCAACGATTACTACATGGCGCTCGCCTATGCCGTGCGAGATCGGATGCTGCAGCGCTGGATCAGCACCGCAGCGACTTACACTCGGGAGGCCTCGCGCACCGTCGCCTACCTGTCCGCCGAGTTCCTCATGGGTCCGCAGCTCGGCAATAACCTCTTGAATCTAGGCATCTCCGAGACGGTGCGCAAAGGCATGGCCGAGCTCGGCCTGAATCTCGATGAGCTGCAGCGCCAAGAGGAGGAGCCCGGATTGGGAAGCGGCGGACTCGGGCGTCTGGCGGCATGCTTCATCGATTCACTCGCCACGCTCGAGATTCCCTCCCTGGGATATGGCATTCGCTACGAGTTTGGAATCTTCCAACAGCAGATCGTCGACGGCTGGCAGATCGAGAAGACCGACAAGTGGCTGCGCTTCGGCAATCCCTGGGAGCTTGCCCGTCCGGAGTGGGCGGTGAGCGTGAAATTCGGAGGCACCACCGAGCACTATATCGACGACCAGGAACGGCCGCGCATGCGCTGGATGCCGCACAAGGTCGTGCACGGAGTGCCCTATGACACGCTGATTCTGGGGTATCGCACCAACACTGCCAATACCTTGCGCCTCTGGAGCGCCGAGGCGCCGGAGTCGTTCGATTTCGCCGCGTTCAACAGCGGCGACTACTATGGAGCGGTGAACCAGAAGGTCACGTCGGAAAACTTGAGCAAGGTGCTCTATCCGAACGACGAGCAGCTGCGCGGCAAGGAGCTGCGCCTCGAGCAGCAATACTTCTTCGTTTCGTGCTCCATGCAGGACATGTTCCGCGTCGTGCGCACACAGGATGTGCCGCTCGAGAAATTTCACGAGAAATTCGCGGTGCAGCTGAACGATACGCACCCGGCCATCGCCATCGCCGAGCTCATGCGGCTGTTCATCGACGAGTATGCCCTGCCTTGGGCCGAGGCCTGGAGCGTCACTCGCTGCACCTTCGCCTACACCAACCATACGCTCCTGCCCGAGGCGCTCGAGCGCTGGCCGCTCGATGTGTTCGGCCGCGTTTTGCCGCGTCATCTACAGATCATCTACGACATCAACGCGTATTTCCTCGAGGAGGTGCGCATGCGCTTCCTGGGCGATGAGGATCGCATCCGTCGCATGTCGATCATCGACGAGAACGATCAGCGCTACGTGCGCATGGCGCATCTGGCCTGCGTCGGCAGCCACGCGATCAACGGCGTGGCGGCCCTGCACACTGAGCTCCTGCAACGCGACGTGCTCAGGGACTTCTATGAGCTCTGGCCGCAGAAGTTCAGCAACAAGACCAACGGCGTCACGCCGCGCCGCTGGATGGTGCTGTCCAATCCGCGGCTCTCCGCGCTGATCACCGAGCACATCGGCGACGGCTGGATCAAAGACCTCGCCGAGCTCAAACGGCTGGAGCCCCTCGCCGAGGATGCCGCGTTTCGCACCCGCTGGCGCGACATCAAGCGCGAGAACAAGCGTAGCCTCGCGGCGCTGGCGCTCGAGCGCACCGGCATACGCATCGATCCCGATTCGATGTACGACGTGCTCGTCAAGCGCATTCACGAATACAAGCGGCAGCATCTCAAGATCCTGCACATAGTCTCGCTCTATCACGGATTGAAGTCGAATCCAGGCATGTCCGTCGTGCCGCGCACGTTCATCTTCGGCGGCAAGGCGGCGCCCGGATACTACCTCGCGAAACTCATGATCAAGCTCATCACCTCGGTGGGGGATGTGATCAATCGCGATCCGGACATGCACGACCGGCTGAAGCTCGTGTTCCTGCCGAACTTCAACGTCACCAACGGCCAGCACGTCTACCCGGCCGCCGACCTGTCGGAACAGATCTCTACGGCCGGCAAGGAGGCGTCGGGGACGGGTAACATGAAATTCTGCATGAACGGCGCGCTCACCATCGGTACGCTCGACGGTGCGAACATCGAGCTGCGCGAGGAGATTGGCGCCGAGAACTTTTTCCTGTTCGGGCTATCCGTCGAGGAGGTGCTCGCGTTGCGGGCGCAAGGCTATCGGCCCATGGATTATTACGCCGCGAACCAGCATCTGCGCGAGGTCATCGACCTCATCCGCAGCGGCTTTTTCACGCGCGGCGATACCGCGCTGTTACAGCCGCTGATGGACAACCTCTTGCACTACGATCCGTACATGCTGTTCGCGGATTTCGCCTCGTACATCGAGTGCCAGGAAAAGGTGTCGGCGGCCTATCGCGACCCGGAGCGCTGGACCCGCATGGCGATCCTCAACACGGCACGCAGCGGTAAGTTCTCGTCGGATCGCTCCATTCGGGAGTACAGCCGGGATATCTGGCATGTGCAACCGGTGCCCATCACGCTCCTCCCGCAGGAGCAATCGCTCACTCGAGCAGAATACGCATAGTGCGTCGCAGGGGCTCAGCCGCTCCCCAGAGCAGTTGATCGCCTACCGTGAAGGCTGAGAGATACTCTCCACCCATGGCGAGTTTGCGCAGTCTGCCGATGGGGATGGTCATGGTGCCGCTGACGGCCGCGGGAGCGAGTGCCGCGATGGACGCCTCGCGCTCATTCGGCACCACCTTGACCCAATCGTTGCCACCCGCGATCAGCCGCTCGATTTCCGCCAGGGGCACGTCGCGCCGCAACTTGATAGTGAGCGCCTGCGAGTGGCAGCGCATCGCGCTCACCCGTACGCAGATTCCCTCCACGGGTACCGGATTCGCCTCCGTCCCCATGATCTTGTTCGACTCAGCGCCAGCCTTCCACTCCTCGCGGCTCTGACCATTGCCGAGGTCCTTGTCGATCCACGGAATCAAGCTGCCGGCGAGCGGCGCGCCAAATTGCGCCTGCGGGAAGTCCGCTCGGCGCAGTGCGTCCGATACCGCTCGGTCGATGTCGAGAATGGCGCTCGCCGGATCCCCGAGCAAGCCAGCCGCCGCGCGGTGCAGGGCCCCCATTTGCTCGAGCATCTCGCGCATGTTCTGCGCGCCGGCGCCCGAGGCGGACTGATACGTCATGGCCGTGATCCATTCCACGAGACCGGCGCGCATCAGCCCGCAGACGGCCATGAGCATGAGCGAGACGGTGCAGTTGCCGCCGATGAAGTCCTTGATGCCACGCTCGCGCGCCGCGCGCATGACGGGCAGGTTCACCGGATCGAGAACGATCACCGCGGAATCCGCCATGCGCAGCGTCGAGGCGGCGTCGATCCAGTAGCCCTGCCAGCCCGCCTCGCGCAGCCGACCATGGACGGCCTGCGTGTAATCGCCGCCCTGGGTGCTGATGAGCATGGGCGGGCGCGCGAGCGCGGCGAGATCATGGGCGTTCTGAACGGGGCGCGCCTTGCGGCCGATGTCGGGCGATGCGGCACCGGCTTGCGATGTGCTGAAGAACACCGGCTCGATGAGATCGAAATCGCCCTCGGCGCGCATGCGCTCGAGCAATACCGAGCCGACCATGCCGCGCCAACCGATGATGCCGACTTCCGTCATAATGCGATTACGAACTCCGCTGCCGGGGGCCGCAGATTATAGTGAGAAGCCATCGCGTAACCATAGGCGCCGCAATTGGCGATGAGAAGCACGTCGCCCTCTTGGCTCGGCGGCAGCCAGCGGTCGCTCCCCAGTTGATCCGCCGTCTCGCAAATCGGTCCGACGACGGTCACTTTATCGGTCAGCGGCTGCTCGAGGCGCGTGAGATTGCGGATATCGTGATGCGCGCCATAGAGCGCGGGCCGGATGAGTGAGTTCATGCCGGTGGCGATGCCCACGTAACGCGTCTCACCTTTGCCCTTCAGCTGCGTGACCAGCGCAACGAGCACGCCCGCCTTGGCCACCAGGAACCGTCCCGGCTCCATCCAGAACTCGATGTGCGGAAAGCGCCGCGCGAGCTGCGCGACGCCGGCATCCAGGGCGCCCAGATCGATGCCGCTTTGACCCAGCTGCTCCGGAACGCCGATGCCGCCGCCGAGGTCGACCACGCGGACGTCCGGGAAGTGACTTGCCAGCTGTGCGAGCAAGGCACCCGTCTCGGTCCAGTTGGCGACGTCCAGAATGCCGCTGCCCGTATGCGCATGCAGTCCCACGACGCGTACATCGGCGGCGCGCGCGAGGCTCGCGAGCTCCTCCATCTCCGACAGCGGCACGCCGAACTTCGAGTGCTCGCCGGCGGTGCGCACATGGTGATGATGGCCACGGCCGGTGCCGGGATCGACACGAACGAAAATGTCGCGGCCCGCGAACACCGCGGGCCACGCCTTCAGCGGGTACAGGTTGTCCAAGGTCACCCGCACGCCCCGACGAAACCCAAATTCGTACTCGGTGCGCGGCGCAAAATTGGGCGTGAACAGGACTCGCTCCGGCACGAGACTGGGAACGTGCGTGAAAGCGTGCTCGATCTCGCCCTGCGATACGCACTCGAGCGAGAGGCCCGCCGCGTAGACGCGACGCAGGATTTCGGGGTGCCAGTTCGCCTTCATGGCGTAGGCCCAACGCGCGATAGCCTTCACGTTGCGCAAGGCGGCCGCCGCCGCGTCGATGCTCGCGAGGTCGTAAACGAACGCCGCGGATTCGCGCGCGGCGATCTCGAGGAGTTGCCGCCGCTTCGCAGCCTCTTCCCACCAGTTGAGCGCGACGGGCGCGGCGCTCACGGGCGGCGCAAAGAGCTGCAGCCAGGTCGGCCCGAGAACCTTGTCGGACCCGATGCTCTGGATGAGCCGCTCGTGCAGCTGCTGCACCAGGCGCTCGCCCTGCGACTCGTCGATCACGAAGGTAAAGTTCAAATCGTTCGCCGCCTGGCTCACGAGATACACCTTGTGATCCTGGAAAAGCTCGAAGGCAGAGCCGAGCTCGTGCAGGATGCCGCGGATGTTGCGCCCGAGCAGGCTCAAGGAGGCGCACGGGCCCAGTATCTCGACGCGGCACAGCTCGCCGAGCGCCGCCGAAAGTCTCGCAAGCGCCGCGGGATCCAGCGTATTGGCCGTCGGATCCAGCGACACGGTGACGTTCGTCTCCGAGGTCGAAATGAGATCGACCGAGATGCCCTGCTCCTTGAAAACCTGGAATGCGTCGGCGAGGAAGCCCACCTGATGCCACATACCGGGGCTGTCCATCGACACCAGCGTGATGCCCTTTTTAATGGCAATGGCCTTCACCTGGGCCGCTGTGTCGGCGACATCGGCGCCGATGACCGTGCCTTCGAGGCCCGGGGCCTGCGTCGCGTAGACATGCAGAGGAATTTGGTATTGACGCAGCGGCAGCACGCAGCGCGGGTGCAGCACCTTGGCGCCGTTACTTGCGATTTCCTGGGCCTCATCGTAATGCAGAGCACGCAGCAACCGCGCGGTCGGGATGGCGCGCGGGTTGGCGCTGAAGAGGCCCGGAACGTCTGTCCAGATTTCCAGGCGTGCGGCCGCGAGCTTGGCGGCAAAGTACGAGCCGGAGGTGTCGGAGCCGCCGCGCCCGAGTAGCACCGTATCCCCGGAATCGTTCGATGCAATGAATCCCTGCGTGATGATGACGCCCTCGACCGCCTCCCACGCCTCGAGCAGGATCGGATCGGGCGCGAAATCGCAGGTCGCCGACAGAAAGCTCGCCTTCAGATTGGAGCCGGCACGTTGCTCGGCGCGCAGCACGTTGCGCGCGTCGATCCAGCGGGTGGGAATGCCCTGGGCGTTGAGAAACGCGCAGCCGAGCGCGGTCGCGAGCAGCTCGCCCATCGCCATCACCTGCGCGCGGCGACGGTCATCGACCTCGTGACTCTCGGCAATGGCGCTCGCGAGACTCTTCAGCTCCGCGAGAAACGCCTCGAACACGGGCCCTGGCTCGACCTCAAGTTGCCGCGCGAGGTCGCGGTGCGCGGTCTCGATGCGCTCGAGCCCCGCACGGTGCGCACCCGCCGTGGCGGCATTCAGGAGGGATTCGAGGCGATCGGTGATACCGGAAAGCGCAGAATGCACGACCGCGGGGCGCAGGCCCTCGGCGATGCGCTCGCGCAGAACCCGGGCAATGTTGTGCCAGTTCGAGGCGGACGAGACGCTCGTGCCGCCGAACTTGAGGACAACCCATCGGTGTCCAACAGAAAGGAGCTGTCCCCCAGACAAGGGGCGTCCATCAGATAGAGACCGGTCAGACATGAATGGCAGTGCGCGAAGCGGAGGGCAAACCGACTCGCGCGCTCAAGGGTTCAATCGTCTTCGAAAATGTCGCGCAGCTCTTTCTCCAACTGCCGCTCGGCGAGGACGTCTTCCACGCGGCTCCAGGCGGCTTTGCCGCGCTTGGCGGCCGGTGCCGACGCTTTGGGGCGCCGCTCGGCGCGCTCCAGTACGGGGTCGAATTCGTGGGATTCTTCGGCTTCGCCGAGGAACTCGTCGTCGATGTCAAAATGTTCGTCTTCGCGTGCACTCATTTTTCGAGAAAAGCCCTTGAAATCAATGGGATCGAACAGGCCGACACATGAAGTTGCGCACTATAGCGGATTTTGCATGTCATTCAACTAGTTCCCGGCCACGGCGTTTCGCGGCGATGCGGCAAGCCCCAGCCAGAGGCAACGGACCCGCAACTCCCTTTTCGGGGCGCGAGGCGCGATTTCAAGCCGCCCGGGGTTTGCGGGCCGCCTCAGGTGCCGGTTCGCGCGCTCTGGGAGCTCAGCACGAGGGCGCCCGAGGCAATAGCGCGGTTCACCGCCGACACCACAGCGAGCAGGGAGGCCGTGATGATGTTCGAATGCATCCCCGCCCCGAACAAGGTGCGGCGCGAGCGCGTCGTGATCTCGATGTAGGACACCGCCATGGCGCCACTCCCCTGACCCCGGGAGTGCTCCTCGTACGAAAGCACGTCGAAAGGCAGGCCGATGGCGGCCACCATGGCATCGATGGGTCCGGAGCCTTGCCCGAGCCGCGTCTCGATTCGCCCATCCCGCTCGATCTGCAAGGACAGCTTCTCGGTGTCCTCGCCGTCCGTCGAGGCGGCGAGCTGGTGCCCGCGATATAGATACGGGGTGCGCGGGGCGAGATATTCCTGTTGGAACAGATCCCACAACTCCTTGGATGTCAGTTCTTTACCGGTGATATCTGCGGCAGCTTGTACGACCTGGCTGAATTCGATCTGTAACCGCCGCGGCATGATCAACTGATAATCGCGCTCTAGGAGATACGCCACTCCGCCCTTACCCGACTGACTGTTCACCCGGATGATGGAATCGTAGGAGCGGCCCAGATCCGAGGGATCGATCGGCAGGTAGGGTACGTCCCAGAGGTCTGATTCAGTTCGCGCCGCCAGCCCCTTTTTGATCGCGTCCTGATGCGAGCCTGAAAAAGCAGTGAACACGAGGTCTCCTACGTAGGGATGACGTGGGTGGATGGGCAATTGATTGCAGATTTCCGCGCACCGTGCGGCCTCGTTTATGTTGGAGAAATCCAACTGCGGATCAATGCCTTGCGTATATAAGTTAAGCGCCAATGTAACAATGTCCACGTTGCCGGTGCGCTCGCCGTTGCCGAACAGCGTGCCCTCGATCCGCTCGGCCCCGGCCATCAGGGCGAGCTCGGCCGCCGCCACGGCGGTGCCGCGATCATTGTGCGGGTGCACGCTCAGCACGATGCTGTCGCGCTTGCCGATGTGCCGTAGGAACCACTCGATCTGGTCCGCGTATACATTCGGGGTGGCCATTTCGACGGTGGCCGGAAGATTCAAGATGGAGCGGCGCTCTGGAGTGGGTTCCCATACCGCATTCACTGCATCGCAGATCTCGACCGCGAAGTCGAGCTCGGTGCCCGTAAAGCTTTCCGGGCTGTATTGAAATACCCAGTCAGTGCTGCGGTCGCGCTCGGCATGCTCGCGCACGCACGCAGCACCCCGCACCGCGATATCGACGACTCCGGCGCGGTCGGTACGAAACACGACGCGGCGCTGGGCGATGGAGGTGGAGTTGTACACATGCACGATGGCTCGGCGCGCACCCTTTAGCGACTCGTAGGTGCGAGCGATCAACTCGGGACGTGCCTGCGTGAGCACCTGAATGGTCACATCGTCCGGGATGAGCCCCTTCTCGATGATGTCCCGCACGAAGTCGTAGTCGGTCTGAGACGCCGCCGGAAATCCCACCTCGATCTCCTTGAAGCCGACGCGGATCAGCATGTCGAACATGCGCCGCTTGCGCGCGGCATCCATGGGCTCGATCAGCGCCTGATTACCGTCCCGAAGGTCGACGCTGCACCACGTCGGCGGGGTCTCGATGACGGTGTTGGGCCAGCGGCGGTCTTGCAGCTCGATGGGCGCGAAGGCCCGATACTTGGTCGATGGATGTCGCAACATGATGTTCTCTGCTCGTTAGGTCCTGGCCCAGCCCTTCTTGCACAAATCGCGTGTTCGATTTGTCAGTGAGGGATTGGTTTTCGGTCTTGTGGGGGCGCCGACCGATGGCGCGTGTGTGAGTGGCGCCTAGCGGCGCAGCAGCAGCGCAAGCGAGTCCAGGAACGAGGTGCCGAGCGCATCGCCGAGACGTAGGGCTGCCGAGAACATATGGGCCTGAATCTAGCATCTCGCGGGTCGGGCCGGCAAGCGAGCGATCTTCACGCAGGCCCTTTTAGCCTTAATATGGAGCCCTCATGCCCGATCCCGCCACATCCCTGTCGCCGGCGGTCCCCAATCAGACCCCGCCGCTCTGCAATTACAACCTATTCACGACGGACGAGGCACTTCAGGAGGCCGTGAAGCGCGAGGGAGCCGCCGCCCACATCGCGCAACTCGCGCGCGATGGTGCCGCCATCGGATCTGCGGCGAGCTTCGAGCACGGACGGCTCGCCAATCGCCACCCGCCCGTCCTGCAGAGCTTCAACGTGCGCGGCGAGCGCGTCGATGCGCTCGAATTTCATCCCTCCTGGCATGCACTCATGGAGGGCATCGCGGCCCGCGGCTATCACAGTGCCCCATGGGTGCGCGAGGGCGGTCGAGCCGTCATCGGCGCTCACGTCGCGCGCGCGGCGGGTTACTTGATGCAAGCGCAAGTGGAGTGCGGCACGTTGTGTCCGACGACCATGACGTACGGCGCCATCGCGGCGCTGCGTCGCGATCCCGATCTCGCACGCGAGTGGCTGCCGCGGTTGCTCACACGGACCTACGACAGCCGTGATCTTCCGATCGACCGCAAACACGGCGCCCTGATCGGCATGGGCATGACCGAAAAGCAAGGCGGTTCCGACGTACGCGCAAATACCACGCGGGCGGAGCGCACGGCGGACGGATCGTATCGGATCAACGGCCACAAGTGGTTCTTCTCGGCTCCCCAATGCGATGGGCATCTCGTGCTCGCTCAGAGCGGGGCGGGACTCTCCTGCTTCTTCATGCCACGCCGTCTGCCGGACGGCAGCCGCAACGGCATCCTCATTCAACGACTCAAGGACAAGCTCGGCAACCGCTCCAACGCATCCTCCGAGGTCGAGTTCGTCGACGCCTTTGCACGGCTGTTGGGCGAAGAGGGTCGCGGCGTACCGACGATTCTCGAGATGGGTACCTATACGCGTCTCGATTGTGTCCTTGGCAGCGCCGGCATGATGCGTCAAGCCGTCGTGCAGGCCCTGCATCACGCGCGGTTTCGCAGGGCTTTCGGCGCGCCGCTGCGCGAGCAGCCGCTCATGCGCAGCGTCCTTGCCGATCTGATCCTCGAATCGGAAGCCGCCACTGCTCTGTCGATACGGCTCGCGCGGGCGTTCGAGAGCGATGCACCGAGCGAGGCGACCCTGCGTCGCGCGCTCACCTCGGCCGCCAAATTCTGGGTCTGCAAGCGCGGCTGCGAGCTCGCCGCCGAGGCGATGGAGATTCTGGGGGGCAACGGCTACACGGAGGAGCTGTCGCTCGCGAGGATCGCGCGCGAGATGCCGGTGAACTCGATCTGGGAGGGCTCGGGCAACATCATGTGCCTCGACGTGCTGCGTGCGTTCGGCAAGTCGCCCGAGACGGCCGAGGTCGTGCTGCGCGAGCTGTCCGCAGCGCGCGGACAGAATCGGCATTTCGATACCGCATTCGAGCGCTTCGCCGCCTTCCCCTCCGACGGTTTCGGCGAGGCACTCGCGCGGCGCTTCGCCCAAAGCTTCGTCACGCTCATGCAGGCCCAACTGCTGCTCGGTGCCGCGGCAGGCTCTGCCGGGGCGCACGCCGTCGCGGAGGCGTTCTGCGCGACGCGCTTGAATCCCGAGGCAGGCTGGGGTGCCGTCTTCGGCGCGGGCAGCGCGCCCGCGGATGCGCGGCTGCTGCTCGATCGTGCATTCGAGGAGTAACGCTCGTCGAGAGCGACTTCAATATGAGCGGCTCTTCCAGCGCGCACCCGCCCCGGTCCACGCAGCGACCGCCGAGCCCACCGTGGCCGCCATGTAGAAAAGCGCGATGAGCGGCAGGCCGAGCGCCCACGCGAAGCTGCGACGGTAGCGCGCAAGTGTCGGCAGATAGCTCACGGCCGCGAGCCCGCAGGCGGCGAGCCCGCAGGCGCGCACCCAGCCGTGGCCGAGCAGCGCGGCTGCGGGCGGCACAAGCCACACGAGACTCAAGCCGACGAGCGTGCCGAGCAGGAGCCATGCCGAACGACGCAGCTGCGTGAACGCGGTCCGGGCGATCATGCGCCAGATGTCCGCGAAGGCGGGATACGGGCGGATCGAGGCGGCAAGCCCCGAATGGCCGAGGAAGATCGCGCCGCCTCCGCGTCCCTTGATCGCCTTGGCAAGCGACACGTCGTCGATGAGCGCGCCCTTGATGGCGCCGATGCCGCCGATACGCGCCAAGGCGTCACGCCGGATCAACACGGTGCCTCCGGCCGCCGCCGCCACGCTCGAGCGCGCGTCATTCACCCTGGCGAAGGGATATAGCATCTGAAAGAAGTACACAAACGCGGGAACGAGCGCACGCTCCGCGAGGCTTGCGCAATTGAGGTGCACCATCTCGCTCACCATATCGAGCCCGGAGCTTTCCAGGCAGGCAACGAGGGTCGATAGGTGCCGCGGCTCGTGCAGGATGTCGGCGTCGGTCAACAAGACGAGCGGCGCATCGCCCGCGGCAACTCCCTGCTCGAGCGCCCACATCTTGCCTACCCATCCGGCGGGCTTGGGCGCCCCGCGCAGAATCTTGAGATTCGGTGCACGCCCGGCAAGCTCGGCGGTTCCGTCGGTGGAGTTGTCGTCGACGAGCGTCACCGCAAACGGCCCCGGCGTGCCCGCGCCGTAGTCCTGGGCGAGGAGCGATGCGATCACGGGCCCGATGCTTTGCGCCTCATCGCGCGCCGGTACGACGATATCGACGCGCGGGCCGCGCGCGGAAGACACCGGCGCAAGCTCCGGGCGCGACAGCCAGAATTTTCCGTGCGCGGCGATGAGGTAGGTCCAGATGACCAGCCCGGCGACCACTACCGCGTCAATAAACGCCGACATAATATGTCAATAATCATACTATTACACCCATCCTTGCAGGTGATTTCTCACAATGCCACTGAGCGCGTCGACGTGTCTATCGTCATCGTTGAGGGCGGGCACCAGCGCGAGCGACTCCCCGCCGAACTCGCGAAACTTGTCGCGATATTCGAGAGCCACCTCCTGCAAGGTCTCGAGGCAATCCACCGCGAACGAAGGCGACACCACCGTGAGCTTGCGCGTGCCACGCTTGGCGAGCTCCCGCAGCGTGTCCTCCGTGTAAGGCTGAAGCCAGCGCACTCGGCCGAAGCGTGATTGATAGCAATGTGACCAGTCCTCGGAGGCGAGTTGCAAGCGTGAAACGACCGCGCGAGTCGTCGCCTCGGCTTGGGCTTGGTAAGGGTCGCCCTCGCTCACGTACGAGGCGGGCACGCCGTGATAAGAGAACACCAGGTGCGTGCGCTCGCCGATACGCTCCCAATGCTCCCGAATGCGCATGCACAGCGCGTCGATATAGCCGGCATCGGCATAATAATCGTTGATGAAACGCAGCTCGGGCACCCAGCGCCAGCGGCCGAGCGCCGTGGCTGTGCGATCGAGCACCGAGCCGGTGGTGGATGAGCAGTATTGCGGATACAGGGGCAGCACCAGGAGCCTGCGCACGTTTTGTTCCGCGAGGATACGCACTGCGCTCGCGATACTCGGATTACCATAGGTCATGCCGAGCGCGACCCGCACCCGATCGCCGAGCATCTCGTGCAACCGATCGCTCAGCTTGTTGGTCAAGCGGCGCGAGTACACCGCCAGGGGTGAGCCATCCTGCATCCAGATCTTGCGGTAGTTCGCGGCGCTACGCAGCGGCCGCAACGGCAGCACCACGCCGTACAGGATGGGCAACCACACCCCGGGGGACGTGTTGATGACCCGCCGGTCGCTCAAGAATTCCCGCAAGTAGCGCTGCACGGCGAAATAAGTGGGCGAGTCCGGCGTGCCGAGATTGGCCAGCAAGACACCGATACGCTCCGGTGTCGACGCTGCCGCCTGCGCCACGGCGCGGTAATAGGCCATGTAGAAATCCTCGTCGGTGCCCCGCGAACCCTCGTCGGTCCCGGGCGAATCTGAAGCACATCAGTATACTGCGTGGCGCATGCAGCCCTGGATTCTTCCGACTCACCAGGAAATCACCGCGCTCGAGCTGAGCCTGAACGTCGCACTGCGCAGCGTCGTGTTCAGTCTGCCTCCTGCAATCCTCGTCGCATGGGTCCTAACGCGCGGCCGATTCCTCGGCAAGACGCTGCTGGATGCCGTCGTGCACTTGCCCCTGGTGCTTCCGCCGGTAGCCGTGGGCTATATCCTGCTGCTACTGTTCGGCACCCGCGGCCCGATCGGCGGCTGGCTCGATCGATCGTTCGGGATCGTCCTCATTTTCACGCGCAACGGGGCGGCGCTCGCCACGGCGGTCATGTCCTTTCCGCTGATGGTGCGCGCCATCCGAATCTCCCTCGAGAATGTCGACCGCGGGCTCGAGGATGCCGCACGCACGCTGGGCGCGGGGCCGTTCGACCGGTTCATCAGCGTGACGTTGCCTTTGATGCTCCCGGGCCTCTTGGCGGGGGCGATCACGGCCTTCTCAGCGGCTTTGGGGGAGTTCGGTGCGGTCATCACGTTCGTGTCGAACATCCCCGGCGAGACGCAGACGCTGCCGCTCGCCCTGTACTCCGCCCTGCAGGAGCCGGGCGGGGAGCACGCCGCTGCGCGGCTGGCCGTCATGTCGGTGGTGCTGGGGCTCGGCGGCTTGCTGCTGTCTGAATGGTTTGCACGGCGAGTGCGCCGGGTGCTGGGCCGATGAGTCTCAAAGTCGCGGTCGAAAAGCGGTTCGAATCGTTCGCCCTAGACGTGACTTTCGACGCCCCCACGCCCGGAGTGGTCGCGCTGTTCGGGCCTTCCGGCTGCGGCAAGAGCATGACCATCAACATCATCGCAGGGCTTCTCGTGCCCGATCGCGGCAAGATCAGTCTCGATGACGGGGTTCTTCTGGACACCGCTCGGCAGGTCGCGGTCGCAGCGGAACGGCGCGGCATCGGCTACGTATTCCAGGACGCCCGCCTCTTTCCGCACCTGAACGTGGCCTCGAATTTGAAATATGCGCAGCGCCGCGCGCGGCGTGCGCCCTACGTGAGTCTCGAGCGCGTGCTGTCCCTGCTCGATCTCGAGCCTCTGCTGGAGCGCCGCGTGCATCAGCTGTCGGGCGGCGAGCGCCAGCGCGTGGCGATCGGGCGCGCGCTGCTGTCGCAGCCGCGGCTGCTGTTGCTGGATGAGCCGCTCGCCGCTCTGGATCGCGAGCGGCGCGAGGAAGTGCTGCCCTATCTCGAGACCTTGCGCGATCAGCTATCGATTCCGATGATTTACGTGAGTCATCAATTCGACGAGGTGCTCCGGCTCGCGACCGATATCGTGCTCATGCAGTCCGGGAAGGTCGCGGCCGAAGGCAGCATCACGCAGATGAGCCTCGACCCGAAGCTGCGCGCCCTCATCGGTCCCGATGCGGTCGGAGCGGTTCTGGATGGCACCGTGATCGGCGAAGACGCCGCGAGCAGGCTGGTCCGGGTTCGGGTGGGCGACGGCGAGATCCGGGTCGAGGCCGCGCTACTCGCAGCAGGAACGCGGCTGCGCGTGCAACTCCTCGCCCGCGATGTCATCGTATCTACCCGCGCGCCACAGTACTTGAGCGTGCGCAACAGCTTGCAGGGCGTCGTCACGTCCGTCGAAGACGACGGTGAAGGCTCCGATCTGATCGCCATCGATATCGGCGCGGGTGCCTCGATTCTCGCCCGCGTCACCCACGCGGCGACACGCGAGCTCGCCGTTGCGAACGGAATACCCGTCTGGGCGCTCATCAAGGCCGTGTCATTGCGCGGACATTCCTTTCCCGCACCGAGCCCGGCTTCCGCGTCGAGGCCGCCGCTCGCGCGCGGTACGGCTACTTGACGCGCGTGCCGAGATGCATGATCCCGACGATGTGGTCGGTGGCGCGCAAGCCCACTTCCGCCTTGACGTCGGGATCGTAAGCCGCGGCCCCGGTCTTCCACATAACGCCGTAGCCCAAATCATGCGCCGCCAGGAACAGATTCTCCGCGGCAGCGCCCGCCGCGATCACCTGCTCGATCTCCGGGACCTTGGGATTCTCGCGCACCGTGCAGCCGACCACGACGAGAGTCGGGGAACGCAGCATTTTCTCGCGCTCGGCGGCGAGCTGCTCGTCACTCATCGAGGCCGTGCGGCGACGCTTGGCCTCCGCCGCCGCGGCGGCGAATCGCTCCCGCGCGGAGCCCTCGAGCACCACCAATTGCCAGGGTTTCATGCGCCCGTGATCAGGCGCCCTTCCGGCGGCCGCGAGGATGCGCGCGAGATCCGCAGGTGAAGGTCCGGGCGCGGTCAGGCGAGCGGCCGAAGCGCGCGTCTCAATAGCAGTCAATAGCTCCATTTCGTCCTTAAGGGTTGGCGATAAAAGCAGGACGGCATCGTCCAATCGGCTATGATTCGAAATTATACCCACAGTCGTTCAAGGAGCCTTCATGAACCGTATCGTTTTGGCGTCTATCGCCGCGTTCGGGTACGCGACCGCCTTCGCTGCACCGGTGACCTACGTGCTCGATCCGAAGCACACGTATCCCAGTTTCGCGGCGGATCACATGGGGGGACTCTCCGTGTGGCGCGGCAAGTTCACCGAGACCTCCGGCAAGGTTGTCTACGACAAGGACACGAAGACGGGATCGCTCGATGTCACGGTCAACTTGAGCTCGGTGGATTTCGGCAACGCAAAGCTGGACGAGCACGCGAAATCGGCCGAGATCTTCGACGTCGCAAAGTTTCCAGCGGCCACTTACGTCGGCAAGTTCACGAAGTGGAACGGCGACAAGCCCACGGAGGCGGAAGGCACGTTCACGCTGCACGGCGTGAGCAAGCCGCTCACACTCAAGATCGACTCGTTCCTGTGCAAACCGAATCCCATGACCAAGAAAGAAGTCTGCGGTGCCGATGCCAGCGCCACCTTCGATCGCTCCGACTACGGCGTCACGTTCGGGCAGGCGTACGGGTTCCAGATGTGGGTGAAGCTCGAGATCCAAGTCGAAGGCAGTCCCGCGACCTGAAAGCCGCTGCGGGCGGCGCCGGACCAGGCGCCGCCTGCTCTATCAGGCGCCGCAGGCCCCGACGGGAGTAAGCGTCAGCTCTTGCGTTCGAGATAAGGAAACCACCAGGGCTTCGGCGCGATCACCGCGCTCACCCGCTCGACGCGCGACGGCAGGTTGTGGGCAGCCTCGGGCACAAGGGCCGCGAGAATGCGCCCGGACCGCAGGCCGCCGAAGGGTCCTGCCCGCAGATCCCCCGGATCGTTGATGAAGCATCTAGCGCCGCTTCGCGCCTGCATGCCGCGACCTACCGCCTCGGGGTCGCCCGTATAGATCCAGGCGCGCACAGGCGCTGCCGCCTCGCCCGAAAGCTCGAGCGCCTGGGCGAGATCACTCACCGGCGTGAGAGTGATCACCGGACCCAGGATTTCCTCACTCACCGGCGTACTGCGCGCAGGCACGTCGGCGAGTATCGTCGGCTGAAAAAAATGACCGGGCAGGCCCGACGGGCGAAAGCGACGGCCGCCGAGGATCAGCTTGGCCCCGGCGCGCAGGGTACGCCCCACTTGGTCCTCCACCCGCTGCGCGGCTTCGAGCGAAATGAGAGGACCCAGGTCGGTGGGCAACTTCGCCGGATCGTCGACGTCGAGAAATCCCACATGCTGATGCATTCGCTCGGCGAGCTCGCTCGCAATCACACGCTCGACGTAGATGTGGCGTGGCGCAGCGCAAGTCTGCCCCGCGTTCATGAGACGGGCCCATGCAATGGCAGGCACGGCATGCTCCAAGTCGGCGTCCTTGCAGACGATGAAGGCATCGAGCGAGCCCGTCTCCAGATCGAGCTGCTTGCCTCGGGCGAGCGCTTGCAGGCGGCAGCCCACCGCGGAGGAACCGGTGAAGCTCACTCGGCTCACTTGCGGATGCGCGATGAGCCGCTCGGCGGTATCGGCGCCGCCCGTGACCACGTTGATCACGCCCGCGGGCAAGGTCTCACAGAGACGCATCAACTCGAGGGTGGTGAGCGGATTCTGCGGCGGCGGCTTGCAGACGAGAGTCGCGCCGCCCGCGAGCGCCGGGGCGGCCGATGCGGCCATGGCCAGGAGAGGAAAGCTATACGGCGCGATCACCGCCGTCACGCCCGCGTGCATGGCGGGTGCGGCACGCTCGAAGATGTCCGCGACGGCCTCGATGCAATCACGCGACTCGCACAGCGGCTTGCCGGCCTCGCGGGTCAAGGAAAGCGCGAGCGCGGCCCGCTCCGCGCGGACGCGGAGCGCGATTTCACGAAGCAGCGCGACGCGCTCGGGGGGCGGCGCGCGGCTCCACGCGGGCTGCGCGGCGCTCGCCGCGGCCACCGCCCGCTCCACCTCCTCCGCACCGCATTCCGCCACGACAGCCAGCGTCTTGAGGGTTGCGGGATTCTTGATTTCGCGAGCCGCCACTCCCGTATCATGCCTGAGCGTGCTCGAATTCGATCAACTGTGTCGGCGCAGCGCCGCGAGCGGTCTCGCGGTGCGCGGTGCTTTTCACCCGGAGCCCGGTGAGCTCAACATGCCGCCCCGCGAGGCGCAGCCGGGAACCGTCGTCTTGCTCGGCTTCACGGGAGGGGCACAGTGGAGCGCCTTCCAGGAATCGAGCGAAGCGCGGGACGGACTGCCGCATCCCCTCGATCGGTGGTCGCGGCGGGTGATCGGAGCGCTCGCGAACGAGCTCGGCGCGGCGGATTTTTATCCGAGCGGGTCGCCCGCATCACCGCTTCCCTTCCAGCGCCTCGCACGGCGCTGCGAGCCCGTTCATCCAAGTCCCATCGGATTACTGATTCACGACACGTACGGCCTCTGGCATGCCTACCGAGGTGGCTTGTTCCTCCGAGAGGGCATCGCCCTGCCACCCTCCTCTCCGCGCCCCTCTCCCTGCGAAAGCTGCGCGCATCGGCCCTGCCTCTCAGCGTGTCCGGTACAGGCGTTTCGCAACGGCTCGTTCGATCTCGATGCCTGTGTGAGCCACGTGCTGAGCGCGGCCGGAGCCGACTGCCGGGACGACGGCTGCCTCGCGCGTCGCGCCTGCCCGGTCGGCCCGCACTTCCGCTACCCGGCGGCACAAGCACGCTTTCACATGAGCGCGTTTCTGTGCTCCGTTGGGGACGTGTAGCGGCCTCCGCGCCTGCCTGGCCGCCGGCCGCTGTCTGAGCACGGGCGCCGTCGTGGACTGTCGCCGGTCCTTGCTCGGCGAGCAGTCGAACATCCTGCGATACAGCCGGCAAAAATATTCCGGCGATGAGAAGCCGCAGGCAAACGCGACCTCGGTCACGGGCAGGTCGGTCTGCTGCAGCAGCTGATGCGCCTTGGCCATGCGGATCGACCGGTATCGCTCGAGCACCGAGCATTGCAGAACATCGCGAAAGCGCCGCTCCATTTGCCGCAGCAACAAACGGACTCGGCGCGCGATCTCGCTGCAGGACAGGGGCTCATCGATGTGCTCGCGCATCAGCGCTTGCGCCTCTGTGACTGCGGCATCCACGGCGGAGGGGGCACCGCCTTGTTCCATGTCCGGTGCGCGCAAGTGCCCCAGCAGGAGATGCTCCGCAACTTCGGCCGCGAGCTCCCCCTGTCCGTGCCATCCCATCCAGGCAACCATCAGGTCCAGAATCGCCGAGGCGCCCGCGCAGCTGAGGCGCATACCCGAGCGGCAGTAGAGCTGAGCGATCGCGCGTGTTCGTCCATAGTGCTCTTGAAAACCCAGTAGGTTGTCCCGGTGCACCGCAACCGGATGGCCGTTGAGCAGCCCCGCCTCGGCAAGCACCACACTGCCGTTCTCGATCCCGCAGAGCTCCACGCCGAAGCGCGCGAGGCGTTTGAGCCAGCGTCGCACGCTGCGCTCGCGCGCCGCCTGAGCAGGCTCGAAACTCGCAAGCACGAACACCGTCCTGGCCGCGGAGGCCGCCGCGAGATCGCCGTCCACGGATATCGTCATGCCATTGCTCGCACGTACCGCGTTACCGTCGATCGAGATGATCTTCCACTCGAACACTCGCTCCTGGGCGAGCCAGTTGGCGATGAACAAGGGCTCGATCGCCGCGGCGAGGCCGAGGTGAGAGAACTCGGGCAACAGCAAGAAGGCCACTTTCCGCAAGAGACGCTCCTTGGATCGAATTCGACATCATGATGACGCTTTCAAGCAGGCGGGTCCAGTCGTTGCGCCGTAGCTTGACCTCATCGGATCAACGGAGCCCGACAGCATGCAAAGCGACACGGCGGAATGGAGCCTCGAAGATCAGGCGGCGGGCTATTCGCTGCCCGCGCGTTTCTTCTATGATGAGGAAGTCTTCAAGAAAGAACGCACGAGCATTTTTTTCAAGTCCTGGCATCTGGTCGCGCACAGCAGCGAGCTCAAGAAACCGGGCTGTTACGTGACCCACGACATCTTCGAGCAGAGCGTGCTCGTCGTCGCGGGCCGCGACGGGGAGCTGCGGGGATTCCATAATGTGTGTCAGCACCGCGGGAATCGCTTGATCGAGTCTCGCCGCGGCAAGGCGCCGACATTCACCTGCGCCTATCACGCCTGGAGCTATGCGCTCGACGGATGCCTGCGCGGCGCCCCGAACACCCAGGGGATCGCGGGCTTCAACAAGGGCGCGCACGGGTTGAAGCCGGTGCGCGTGGAGACGTTCGCGTCGTTCGTGTTCGTGAATCTCGACCTGCAGGCCAAGCCGATTGCGCAGATGGCGCCCGGCGCGAAGGAAGAGATCCGCCGTTACATTCCCGATCTCGACCGGCTCACCTTGCTCGAGGAAGTCGACGTGCCCGTCGCCGCCAACTGGAAGGTGATCCAGGAGAACTCCATCGAGGGCTATCACTTCGATTATTCGGGTCCGGCGCACAAGCAACTCGTTCAGCTGATCGAGTTTTCGGGATACACACTCGAGGCGCACGGGGACTGGTGGAGCTACGTCGGTCCGCCCAAACGGGATGCCACCGAAGCCTACGGCGTGGCGCTCGCGGGAGCGAAGTGGCAGACCGATTGGTTCTTCAACTTCGGTCTGTGGCCGAACGCAACGCTCTACGCCTTTCCCTATGCGGACATGGTCGGCACCTTCATCATGGATCCCACCGGACCTGAAACCTCGGTACTGCGCTTCGGCTACTACAGCGTGGCGGGACGCGAGCTTTCGAAAGTTACCCAAGCGTGCATCCGCTGGATGAATCAGGAGCTCGGCCCCGAGGATATCCGCTTGAACGCATCGAACCAGAAGGGACTTCGCTCCCTCGGATTCGACCGAGGCCGCTACGTGATCGGCGAGGGCATCGGCAATCGCAGCGAGCATTTGGTGCGCCATTTCCACAAGCTCTGCTACCAAGCGATTCGGAGCTGATCGCTCCACCATGTAACGCTGACGTTACAAAGGCGAATCATGACTGCATCCAAATCCGCTCCCCGCCGCGCGCCCCATGGACCACCGTGCCGAGCGCATCGACCTTGCGGCCGCGTTCCGATGGTTCGCGCGCCTCGACATGCACGAGTCGGTCGCCAATCATTTGAGCCTCGCGGTCTCCGGGTCGAAATTCCTCATCAACCCGCGCGGACGGCACTTCTCGCGCATCTGCGCAAGCGATCTCTTGCTCCTCGACGCGACTGACAAGGCCACGCTGGAGCGGCCCGATGCGCCGGATCCGACCGCATGGTACCTGCACGCGCGGCTCCACGAGCGGGTGCCCGAAGCGCGCTGTGTCATGCACCTGCATTCCAAGTACGCCACGGCACTCGCCTGCCTCCAGGACAGCACGCTCTATCCCATCGACATGAACACCATGCGCTCCTTCGGCCGTGTGGCCCTGGACCGCGACTTCTCGGGCATGGCCCTATCGGACGACGAAGGTGAGCGGGTCGCTCGGCTCCTTCACAAGGGACGCAGTGTGCTCTTGATGGCGAATCACGGAGCGCTCGTGATCGGCCCGAGCGTCGCGCACGCCTTCGACGAGTTCTATTATTTCGAGCGCGCCGCCGAGACGCAGCTCACCTGCTATGCGACCGGTAAACCGCTGCGTATCGTTGCCGACGAGATTGCCGCCCTCACGGAGAGGCAGTGGCGGGGCTATGGCCAGCTCGCGCTCGATCATTTCGCTAACGTCAAGGCCATCCTCGACGCGGAGGACTCCTCATATAGGCACTGATAGTGGGGCCGAGGAAGAAGCCGTAAGTTCGATCGCGCGGGCGGCGCACGGCCCTCCAATCCGCGCTATCATTCGACCCGGTCATGGAGCCTTTACCGCACGAATTGTCCTATGTCCCGACCACGGGGGCACGGCGCCTGCATGTGACGCCCCTCGTCGAGGCCACCGACAAAGCCCTCGAAGGGTACGGAGCGCTGGTTGCGGATCCGCGGTCGTTCCCGATCGAGATCGTGCGTTGGCCGGCTCAAGGCTGGCGCCCCGTCGATGAGAATTCGGGAAATCAGGGCGGCGTCACGGAGGGGATTTTCGAATTTTGGTGGAAGGGCGACATCCTTTTCGCCCGCAACAACGCGGTGGGCGACAGTTATCTGTTCGGCTGGAGTACGTGGCCGGAGGAAGCGAAGCCGGAGACGACCGGTACCCGAGAGCACGCTTACATCTGGCGGGCCAATTACCATCCGGACGGCGGCCAGCTCATCTATCCCATGCACAGCGAGCCCTTCGTCGTGCCGCTGGCCCTGCCGGGCGATGATGTTTCCCCGGATCGATTCACCACATTTTGGTGCGACGGCACTTGCGGCCTCTATGTCCGCCCGAACGTCTGGCATGGCGCCTTCGTGCCACTGACAGACCACGCCGAATTTCTGGACCGTCAGGGCCGGGTGCACGCGCGGGTGTCGGTGGATTTCGTCAAGGAGTTCGGTTGTTACCTGGCGGCGCCGCTGCGCCGGCCGTGACGGCTCGAAGCCAACCCGGCATCCACTCTCGCACGGCGCGGCCTGCGCGGCCCGGCCTCACCTCGCAGTGTCCATGGACTTAGCCTTCTGCAACAACGCCTCCGCCATGCGGATGCTGGCGTAGTCGATCAGCCGTCCGTCGAGCGATACGGCACCGCGCCCGTCCCTGGCGGCTTGCTCCATCGCCTCCAGGATACGTCGCGCCTTGGCGATCTCCGCCGAAGATGGGGTGAACACTTCGTTGCACAGCGCGATCTGCGAGGGATGGATCGACCATTTGCCCTCGTATCCGAGCACCGCGGCGCGGTGGGCCGCTGCGCGGAAACCATCCGGGTCATTGAAGTCCCCGAAGGGGCCGTCGATGGGCCGCAAGCCATAAGCCCGGCACGCGATCAGCATGCGGGTTTGCGCGGCATGCCAGGGATCGGTCCAATGATATTGTCGGTTGCCCTCCGCGTCCTTGTCCGTGAGAACGCCTGAGTCCTTGTTCACCCCACCGATCACGGTGGTGCGCGCCCGGGTGGAGGCGGCATAGTCCGCGACGCCGAAGGACATGGCCTCGAGGCGCTTGCTCGATTGCGCGATGGTCTCGACGTTCGCCATGCCGAGGGCGGTCTCGATGAGCACTTCGAACCCGATGTGCTTGGTGCGCCGCGTGGCCGTCTCGACCTGCGTGACGAGCATATCGACGGCATAGACGTCCGCCGCGACACCCACTTTCGGAATGAGGATCATGTCGAGGCGCGGACACGCCTCGACGATGTCGATGACGTCGCGATACATGTAATGCGTATCGAGCCCGTTGATGCGCACCATCATGGTTTTTACGCCCCAGTCGATCTCATTGAGCGCCTGGATGATGTTCTTACGCGCCTGGGCCTTGTCGTCGGGTGCCACGGCGTCCTCGAGGTCCAGGAACACGATGTCGGCGGCTGACTTCGATGCCTTGTCGAAAAGGGTCGTATTGGACCCCGGCACGGCCAACTCGGACCGTTGCAGCCGCGACGTGGCTGGTTCAACGCTGGTGAAACTCATGCAAGCCTCCTCATGATCGGGAATCTGCTAGCCGGTGGCACCGAGGCCTGCCGCCGCGCAATTGATGGATCGCAGCAGGGCAGTGCGCACCTCGTCGCTGCGGTCGCTCCTGTGCGCGCGCAACAGATGTACTTGCTCGCGACTGACTTGATTGATGGTCTTCAGGCGGCGTGCGAGACGGCGGCTATATTGAGGAAAGCGCTCGCCGATATAGGCCGCACCGGAGACGGTCAGGAGCACGCGGGAGGTGAGGTCGAATTCGCCGCTTACCTGCGAGAATATTTCCCGGCGCACAGACTGGTCTTCCACGAGATCGGCGTACTCGCCTGCAATCGACATGTCGACCTGGAGAAGCGTGCGCTCCACGTCGTCGAGAATGAGACGGAACAGCCGCGCTTCCTTGAACATGCGCCGCAGCAGATCGAGCCCCCGCTCCTTGCGCACGTCGAGAAATGCCTTGATGCCGCTGCCCACGCCGTACCAGCCGGACAGCATGTGGCGGTTTTGCGTCCAGGCGAACACCCAGGGAATTGCCCGCAGATCCTCGAGCGTCCCAGCCTGCGTGCGCCGCGTGGGGCGTGATCCGATGTTGAGCAGCGAGAGCTCCTCGAGCGGACTCGATTGCTGCAGATATGCGAGCATGCCGGGCGTCTCCATGAGCCTGCGATACGCCGACCAGGCCGTACCGGCAAGCGCGTCCATGGCCTCGTTGAACTCGTGCACCGGCACGAGCGCCGCCTCGCGCTGCGAGCGCAGCACGTGCTCGAGCACCGAGGAACCCAGGAGCTCAACTTGATAGGCTGCCGTACCGCGATTGGCATACTTGAAGGACACGACCTCGCCCTGCTCGGTGACACGGAACTGGCCGCCGATCGAGCCTGCCGGGGCTGCGGCGATGGCGCGGCCGGTGGGAGCACCGCCGCGGCTCAACGATCCGCCGCGGCCGTGAAAGAAGGCGATAGTGACACCATGCTCGCGTCCCAGCCGGGTCAAATGACTCTGCGCCTTCGCGAGTTCCCAGTGCGCGGTCAGATAACCCCCGTCCTTGTTCGAGTCGGAGTAGCCGATCATGACTTCTTGGATCTTTCTCTGCACATACAAGCTGCGCTGTACCAGAGGCACTTCGAGCAATTCCGTCAAAATGGCGGGCGCTCGACGCAGGTCCGGTATGGTTTCGAGCAGCGGCACGATGGGCAGCGTGCAGCGCTCGATCGCGGCGGCGTCGGCGAACAATCCGGCCTCTTTCGCAAGGAGATATACTCCGAGAACATCGGCGGCGCTGCGAGTCATGCTGAGGATGAGCGCTCCGAACGCCTCGCGGTCGACTTCCTCGCGCAGGCGCGCGATGGTGCGGAAGGTCTCGAGCGTTTCCGCGGCCTCGGCGGGCAGCTCTGCGAAGCTCCCGGTATCGCGGCGCGGTGCGGCCAGCTCGGATTTGAGCCACTGCTTCCACTCATCGGAGCTGGGCGCCGGCGCCTCGGCCCCATCCTTTCTCGCGCGATACAGAGCTGCGAGAGTCTGGTTCACCCGCATGCTGTTCTCACGCACATCAAGGCGCACGGTGCAGAAGCGAAACGTAGCGACTTCGCGGCGCAACGGCAGGAGCAGCGCGTCGGCGATGCGCTCGCCGCCCGAGGCCGCCAACGCCTCGCGCATGAGATCGACGTCCTCGATCAGGGCATCCGCATCGCGATAGCCCGTGTCCGGCGGGGCCGGCCGCTCCTTGCGCGCGTGCTCGATGGTGGTCTCGAGGCGCGACAGCATGCATCCGATGAATTGGCGAAAGATTTCGCCGCGATTGCGCGCCGCGCGCGCCGCGCCATCGGGCAGCGCGCGAATGGCCCCTTCCACCGCCGCACGGAACGCGTGCGGCAGCGGCAGCGCGTGATCCTCGATACTCAGCACACGCACCAGATCCGACAATCGGGACCGGTAGCGCTCGAGGCTCGCCAGGCGAGTCTGCCAGAGAGTGCGCCGGGTGACCGCGCTGGTCACGTAGGGATTGCCGTCCCTGTCGCCCCCGATCCAGGAACCGAACTGGAAGAACATCGGCACCTCGAGCGGCTCGTCCGGGAACTGCTTGGCGAAGGCGCTTTGTACCTTGGCGAGCATCTGCGGCACGACGTCGAACAGATTCTCATTGAAGAAATACAGCCCCCACGCCACCTCCTGCGCTACGGTGGGCTTCTCGAGCTTGAGCTCGCCCGTCAGCCACAGCAGCTCGATCTCCTCGCGCAGCGCCTGGATGAGCTCGTCGCGCTCCCGCTCGGTCCAGCGCGGCGACTCGAGCTCGAGGAGCTTCAAATAAATCCGCCGCTGACACTCCATGACGGTCACGCGCTTGGCCTCCGTCGGATGTGCCGTGATCACCGGCCGCACGCGCAACGTGCCCAACGCCTCGCGGATCTCGGCCCCCGTGATGCCCTCGCGCGCCGCGGCCGCGAACACCCCTGCGAACGTGCCGCGCAACTGGCCATAGCCGCGCTCGCGCTCGAGCTCGCGGCGATTGCGCATGTCGCGGTTCTGTTCCGCGATCGCGAGCAGCTGAAACCAGATTCCTTGAGCCTGCAGCGTCCTTGCCAGCACCACCGCCGGCATTCCCGCGGTGTTGCGCTCCTCGCGCAGCACGCCGGCGACTTCCGGCTCGTAGCACCGCACCACCTCCGCTAGCAAATCGAAGAGAAGCTCAGCGCGTGAGAACTCTCTGCCCGAGTGGACCTCTGGCCGGGTCATGAACGCGCTAGAGCCGCGCCTTGCGTAATGCCAGGGCAGCAGTGGCACCGAGCTGGGCCGCGCTCGGCGCCACGAGCAGTCCGTAGGACTTCATGAGCTCGGTCTTCTCGGCGGCACTGTCGCCCTCGGCCGAGATGATCGCGCCCGCGTGTCCCATGCGTCGACCCTTGGGCGCCGTCAGACCTGCTACATATCCCACCACCGGCTTGCTCATGTTCTCCTTGACCCACTTGGCCGCCTCCGCCTCCTGCGGTCCACCGATTTCGCCGATGATGACCACCGCTTGGGTCTCCGCGTCCTGCTCGAAGAGCATCAGATGGTCCAGGAAGGAGCTGCCATTGATCGGGTCCCCGCCGATCCCCACGCTCGTGGTGACGCCGATGCCGACGGCCTTCATCTGCGCAGCCGCCTCGTAGCCGAGTGTTCCCGATCGCGAGACGATGCCGACGTTGCCGCGAATGTAGATATGACCGGGCATGATCCCGAGCATGGCCCGGCCGGCGCTGATGATGCCCGCGCAGTTCGGTCCGACGATCATGGTGCGTTGGTCCTTAGGATAGCGCCGCAGATAACGCTTGACGCGCATCATGTCCTGCGCCGGTATGCCATCAGTGATGATGCACACGAGCCGCAATCCCGCATCGGCGGCCTCCATCAACGCATCTGCCGCAAACGGCGGCGGTACGAAGGCGAGACTCGCCTCCGCACCGCAAGCGCTCACCGCATCCTTCACCGTGTTGAACACCGGCCTATCGAGATGCGTTTGGCCGCCCTTGCCCGGCGTCACGCCTCCCACCACCCGCGTGCCGTAGGCGATCATTTCCTTGGCGTGAAACGTGGCCTTGTCGCCGGTGAATCCCTGGACGATCACGCGCGTGGTCTCGTCGATCAAGATGCTCATCGCGAAGTATCTCCGCGCGAGGCTGCCACGGCCTTTTCGGCCGCATCCGCGAGCGTGTCGGCCGAAATGATGGGCAGACCGCAACCGTCGATGATTCGCCTTCCCTCCTCCACGTTGGTCCCGGCAAGGCGCACGACCAGCGGCACGCGCAGCCCCTTCGCGGCCTGCACCACCCCTTGCGCGACCCAATCGCACCGATTGATGCCCGCAAAGATGTTGACGAGAATCGATTTGACGTTCTGATCTGAGAGCACGAGATTGAAGGCCGCCGCCACGCGCTCGGGCGAGGCGCCGCCGCCGATATCGAGGAAATTGGCGGGCTCGCCGCCGGCGTGCTTGATCACATCCATGGTCGCCATCGCGAGTCCCGCACCGTTGATGATGCAGCCGATGTCGCCCGCGAGCCCCACGTAATTGAGGCCGAGCTCGGCGGCCTGCGTCTCGCGCGGATCCTCCTCAGCGGCGTCGCGCATCTCGGTGACCCGGGGTCGTCGGAACATCGCGTTGTCATCGAATGACATTTTGGCATCGAGCGCGAGTACGCGATCATCCTTGGTCACCACCAGCGGGTTGATCTCGACCATGGTCGCATCGAGGTCGCGAAATGCGCGATAGCAGCCCATGATCGTGGTCACCGCTTGACTCACTTGCTTGATGTTGAGGCCGAGTCCGAAGGCGAGCTCGCGCGCTTGGAAGGGCTGCAGTCCGACGGCGGGATCGACCTGCTGCTGCAGGATGGTCTCGGGCCGGCTCGCTGCGAGTTCCTCGATCTCGACGCCGCCCTCAGCAGAGGCGATGACACGAATGCGTTCGATCTTGCGATCGAGCACGAGCCCGAGGTAGAGCGCGCGCACGTACGGCTCGGCCTTCTCCACGTACAGGCGGTGAACGGCCTTGCCCGCGGAGCCGGTCTGCGCCGTGACCAAGACCGAGCCGAGCATGCCCTTTGCCGCGGCGGCCACGTCCTGGTACGTGCGGCACAGCTTGACGCCGCCCGCCTTGCCGCGGCCGCCGGCGTGGATCTGCGCCTTGATCGCCCAGTGCCAGCCGCCCAGCTCCGTCGCCACGTACACTGCCTGTTCCGGGCTGTAGGCAACGCCGCCGCGCGGCACGTTCACCCCGAACGCGGACAGCAACTCCTTGGCCTGATACTCGTGGATATCCATCGGCTCCCCCGGCAATTCTCTCGTGCTCGCACGCGTCGCGATGCGAGATTCTCTTGATCATAACAACGCGATCGTGAACGCATCATCAGAAATGTGGATGCACACCATAAGCTGCAAGGCGCCGATGAGGCGCGGAATCATGTATTAATATCATTTCGACGTACATCTATTATCTAATTGATATTATTCTAATTATTTCTCTTGGACGTCCGAGCCTTCGCGGCACGTTGCGCAAGCCTCGCATCGCCAAGCCGGGCAGAGAGCTGCGCGAAGCCCTCCGTGGGCTCTTGCCATTCGAGCTCCTCGACGCGCCTGAAGAGCGGCGCATCGCTGCGCAGCGTCGCGAGTCGCTTGAACAGCAGCGCAAGCGCCCGGCGCTCGCCCAATACCTCAGCCGGAAACTCCTCGATCATTCCGTAGCGGTTGACGAGCCGCGCCGCCCCCTTGGGACCGATACCCTGCAAGCCGGGGTAGCCGTCCGCGCTATCGCCCACCAGCGCCAGATAATCCGGAATGCATTCGGGCCCAACGCCGAATTTGGCGCGCACGCCTGCCGCATCGCGGATGCTGTTGCTCCTGCGATCCACCTGCACGACGCGCTCGGCGCGCACGCACTGCGCGAGATCCTTATCCGGCGTCCAGATCGAGACCTTCTGCACCCGCGCATCGGCCGATGCGAGCGCGGCGGCCGATGCGAGCGCGTCATCGGCCTCGAGCTCGATCATCGGCCACACCGCGACACCCATCGCGGCGAGCGCATCCTCGAGCGGCTGAAATTGCGCGCGCAGCACGGGCTCGATGCCCTCGCCCGTCTTGTAGCCGCTCCACAGCTCGTTGCGGAAGGACTCGATCACGTGGTCGGTGGCCACACCCACGTGCGTCGCACCCTGCTCGATCATTTGTAGAACACCGTTCAGTACCCCGACCACGGCGCCGAACGGCCGATCCACGCCCTGCGTGAAGCGCCGCAGGCCGTAGAAATGGCGAAACAACTCGTAGGTGCCGTCGATGAGATGTACGATCACGCCTTATCTTCACATGGCGCCGCCTCGCGGCGCGAGTCACGTCCCGAGGAGCCCCCCCATGAGCGAGACGAAAAAGCCCGTCGGGCTTCCCGATTGGATCAAGGATCATCTCGCCCGCTATATTGCGACCGACGGCGAGGACGGCTATCTGTGGGACGCAAGTCTCGGCGGTGGAAAGGGTATGGTGCCCACGCTGCTGCTAACGACCGTGGGCCGAAAATCCGGTAAAGCCCTGACCCTGCCGCTCATCTTCGGCCGGTCCGGTCCGGATTACCTGGTGGTCGCCTCGAAAGGGGGAGCACCGGCACACCCGGCGTGGTACTTGAACCTCGACGCCAACCCCCAAGTTCGCGTGCAGGTGAAGGCGCAGAAGTTCGCGGCGCTGGCGCGCACGGCCAACCCCGAGGAGCGCTCGGCACTGTGGTCCAAGATGGTGGAGATCTATGCGCCTTACGCGCAATACCAAACCAAGACCGACCGGCAAATTCCGGTCGTGATATTGCGCCCCATCGCGGCCTCAACGCCGTCCTCGCGCTAAAGGTACGTTGCCCCGCGCTCACGCGCGCGGTCGCGTCTTGCGCTTCGAGCGCCTCACGGAGGGCGACACGGCGCCCGCGACGGGTTGAGGCGGAAGAGGATTACGCAAAGGGATGATGGTCTCGAGCAGCACGGAAGTGCTCGAATCGGCAGCCACGGTCAGCCGTTGCAGAATCTCGGCGAGCTCGGTCACCGAACGAGCGACCACTCGCGCCACCATACAGTCGTCGCCGGTCACGCTGTGCATTTCAATGACTTGCGGCATCGCGCGTGCGATCTCGCCGAGACCGCGCTTTTGCGTCGGCTTCGCGCGCAACCGCACGAAGGCACTGATGTTGAAACCCAGGCGCGCATGATCCACGCAAAGCATCGCGCCGCGAACGATGCCGCGCGTCTCGAGGCGGCGGATCCTATCGGCGACGGTCGGCTGCGACACGCCCAACTCGCGGGCAATCTCCGCATAAGGGCGCCGCGCATCGGCGTCCAGGCGCGTAAGAATCTTAAGATCCAGCGCATCCATAATGAAAGTTCAGACGCCATCCTGGCTTTAGAATGAAGCCCAATTGCCTCCATATCTTATATAAGACAAGGCAAATTCACCACCGCGGATTTATCATTCCTCACGCGCCATATAGGGATGGGGAACCGCCATGTCGGGAACAACAGCCGCGCAGAGAAACTCGCCTTGGATGATCGGGGCTTGCCTTGCGGCGGTCTACATCATCTGGGGTACGACGTACTTCGCGATCAAGGTAGGCGTTGGCGGAATCGCGCCGTTCTTCCTCGTGGGAACGCGCTTCGTCGTCGCGGGGGGCGCCTTGATGATCGTGCAAGTGCTCCGGGCGAAGCGAATGCCGACCTTGAGGCAGTGGCGCAACGCCGCGCTGCTCGGCCTTCTGCTGCTGGTCGTGGGCAACGGCGGAGTAACGGTCGCGGAGCGCTGGCTCAGCTCCGGCGCCACCGTCGCCCTCATCAGCGTCATGCCCCTCGCCACAGCCCTCTGGAGCGGTGCACTCGGCCAGTGGCCGCGTCGGCGGGAATGGCTCGCCATCGGTCTCGGCGCCGTCGGCGCCGCGGTCATGCTCATGGGCCGCGACCTATACGGCAGTATTCCGGGGACGACACTCATTCTCCTTGCCACGACTTGCTGGTCACTGGGCACCGTGTTGTCGCGTCGACTCGACGTGCCGCACGGGCCCACGGGTTTCGCCGCCGAGATGCTATCCGCCGGCGTCATTGCGCTCGGTCTGAGCGTAGCGCTGGGAGAGCATTGGGTTCTGCCTGCCGCGCCGAAGTTCTGGTGGGCCTGGGGCTATCTCGTGGTATTCGGCTCTCTCATCGCATTTTCCGCTTATCGCTATGTCGTCGAGCGCGTCTCGCCCACGCTTGCGTCGACCTATGCCTATGTCAACCCGCCGGTGGCACTGCTCGTTGGCTGGTGGCTCGGAAACGAATCGTTCTCCACCAACGTTCTCGTGGGACTGCCCATCGTGCTCTGCGCGGTCGCGCTGCTCGCGTGGATACAGAGGGGAGCGTTCTCGAGTCAGCCCAGGAGCCGTTGCACCCCGGCCGGAACCACCGCAGGGACGGGCGCGGGTGCAGCCGCGCCCCTCAGCGCTCGACGAACGCCCGCTCGATGACGTAGTCACCCGCCTCGCCGACACTCGGCGAGATCTCGAAGCCCCGAGTGTTCAATATCCTCGATACGTCGGTCAGCATCTTGGGTCCCCCGCAGATCATGATGCGATCGGTTGCAGGATCGAGTGCGGGTGCGTCGATCTGCTCGAACAGCTTGCCGCTCTCGATGAGCTCCGTAATACGTCCTTGATAGCGGAACCGTTCGCGCGTGACCGTCGGTACGTAGATCAGCTGATCTCGCACGAGATCGCCGAGATACTCATGGTGCGTCAAGTCCCATTCGATGAAGTCCCGGTAGGCAAGCTCGCTGCGGTAGCGAACACTGTGAACCAGGATGATCTTCTCGAACCGCTCGTAAGTCTCCGGATCCTTGATGAGGCTCATGAACGGTGCGAGGCCGGTGCCCGATGCCAGCATGAACAGCCGCTTTCCAGGCTTCAGGTCGCGCAACAACAAGGTGCCGGTCGGCTTGCGGCTGACCAGGATCTCGTCGCCGGGCTTCACGTGCTGAAGCCGAGACGTGAGCGGCCCGTCGCTCACCTTGATGCTGAGAAATTCCAGTTGCTCCTCGTGGTTGGCGCTTGCGATGCTGTACGCGCGCAGCAGCGGCCTGCCGCCGATACGCAGACCCAGCATCACGAAGTGACCGTTCTCGAACCGCAGGCCCGGACTTCGTGTGGTCGAGAAACTAAACACCGATTCGTTCCAATGACGGACGGACAAAACACGTTCTTGATCGACTTGAGTCATGGGGTTCCGGCAACAGCGGATGGAAGCACTATTTTAACGCAACGACCGTCGATTCTCACGCGAGATATGCACCGGCATCGCGTTAACCCAGCACCAGCGCCAACTGCAAAACCACTCCGGAAGCGACCGTAGCCGCCACTGCAAAAACCGCCTGGGCGATTCTTACGGAAAGCATCTCGTTCGTCATGTGCGTTCTCCACGAGTTGAGTTGATCGGACGATGTACAGCTTGCACCGCCCTCCAATGCACAACAAACGCAGCTCCTGACGGAGTGTTTAGATTTTCTTAACGGAATAGCCGGACATACAGTAGTCGCCGACCCCGAACACTGTACGAGTTATCCCATGGATCTTCACAACCTCGCGCGGGTGCCGGGGGCTCCTCGGCGATGATTACCCGCTGATGAAGGTGAAGGCTCGCCTACGCTATGAGCGCTGCCCTACCCCGCAATCTTGTCTTGCGTCTTGGTGTCGAAGTCACTCGCCGCATGGCGCTCGTGCAACTGACTCGCTGGCTCGCCGTAGGTTCTGTTGACCATACGACCGCGCTGCACGGCAGGCCTTGCGAGGAGCATGGAGGCCCACCGCTGCACGTTCTTGTACTCCTCCACCGAGAGAAACTCCGCGGCACCGTACAGCCAGCCCTTTGCCAGCCCCCCGTACCAGGGGAAGATCGCCATATCGGCGATTGTGTAACTGGCGCCCGCAATGTACTCGTGCTCCGCGAGTCGTCGGTCGAGGACGTCGAGCTGACGCTTCACCTCCATTGCGAATCGGTCGATCGCATATTCGATCTTGGTCGGGGCGTAGGCATAGAAGTGACCAAAGCCACCGCCGAGGAAAGGTGCGCTCCCCATCTGCCAAAACAGCCAAGACAGGCACTCGGCGCGCGCGCCGGTGTCGGTGGGTAGATAGGCCTGGAATTTCTCCGCGAGATACAAAAGTATCGCACCGGACTCAAAGACCCGAATCGGCTTCCCGCCGTTACGATCCAGCAGTGCCGGGATCTTGGAGTTCGGATTGACGGCGACGAAGCCACTGCCGAACTGATCACCCTGCTGGATATTAATGAGCCAGGCGTCGTACTCGGCATCTGAGCGCCCGAGTGCCAGCAGCTCCTCGAGCATAATCGTGACCTTTACGCCGTTCGGCGTACCGAGCGAGTAAAGCTGCAGCGGATGACGGCCCACGGGCAGATTCTTCTCGTGTGTCGGGCCTGCGATCGGGCGGTTGATGCCGGCGAACGGGCCGCCGTTGGCCTTGTCCCATGTCCAGACTTTTGGGGGAACGTAATCCGATGCATCGGTCACTATTCGCTCCGGCAATAATAGAATGTCCGATCTACAGCCAGTGCCGAATACGTTCGGCCTGTTGGCGCAGTACTTCAGGATCCGCTTTGACGGCGGCATGCATGCGCAACTGTTCCCCGGGACGGCGGGGAATGATATGAAAGTGCACATGTGGAACCGTCTGGCCCGCGACGGCACCATTCACCTGGGTGATCAGGATGCCCGGCACATCAAACGCTCGCTTTACCGCTGCGGTAACGCGTTGCGTCGTGCGCATACAGGCGGCAGCACCCTCCGGCGACAGATCGAGCAGAGTCTCGGCCGGCTCGCGTGTGATCACCAGCGCATGCCCTTCGGCCTGCGGCATGAGGTCCATGAATGCGAGCGTGTACTCGTCCTCAAAAAGCCGGGTGCAAGGTAATTCCCCGCGAAGAATTCGTGCAAAAACGTTTTGCGGATCATACGCCATGCGCTTCAGAATATCAGAGGTCGCACTCAATGGGCGGGTTGCAACAGCGCTCCCTGATGGCCGCCGGCGTCCTGGGTCGCCAAACCACCTATGGCCGACCAGTCCAGGGTGTCGCCGCCCTGGGCGAAAAGCCGCAGAAATCGGTCATGCAGCAGGCTTGCAAGCGGCATCGGCACGCGCAGCGTCTCGGCTTCCGCGAGCGCCAGGCGGATGTCCTTGTAGCCGAGGGGCGCAGCGAAGGCCGCCGGTCCGAACTTGCCATCGGCAATGAGGGGACCAAAGATCTTGTAAGCAGGCGCTGTAAAGATGGTGGACGTGAGTAACTCGACGTAGGCACGCCGGTCGATGCCCGCTTTGCCGATCAACGCAATGGCCTCGCCCAACGACTCGATGACCGCAGCCTGTAGGAAGTTTGCGGTGAGCTTGACCAAATTCGCCGCGGACGGCTCGGCGCCAATCGTGGAGGTTTTCTGTCCAAGTGCCTCGAACACCGACTTGCATGCATCGATGGCAGCGGGATCGCCCGCGGCCACGATGAACAGCTTGGCCGCAGCAGCCATGTCCGGGCGCCCAAACACGGGCGCCGCCACGTAGCGCTGTCCGGCTTGCTGGTGCGCTTCAGCGAGTCGCTTGGAAAGCGCGACACTGATAGTACTCATCGAGAGATGGATCGCGCCCTTCGAGAGATTCTCGACGACACCGCCAGAGCCCAGAACGATGTCGGCTGCGGCCTGATCGTCCGCCAGCATGGTAATCACGATCTCACCGCCGCACGCCTCGGCTAGACTGGCAGCCTCACGTGCGCCGAGCGCCAACAGCGCGCTACTCTTTCCGGGAGTCCGATTGAACACGGTGACCTCGTGTCCGGCCCTCACGAGGTTGGCCGCCATCGCGGTGCCCATGCGCCCAAGTCCGATGAATCCAAGTTTCATACGCTTATCTCCAGGTTGGGTCGGCCGTCAGGGACGTTGCGGGGGTGCCATGAACTCGGGGCCCACGGGATCGGGGACCGTCGTGTTCACGATGCGTTCGATCTGCTCCCGGTCCGAGCTTTGCAGCGACCAGCCCGCGACACCGAGCGACGCCTCGAGTTGATCCGGGCGACGAGCACCCCAGAGGGCCGCGCTGATGCCTTGGTCGAGCATCCAACGCACCGCCAGTTGAATCACATGCCGGCCGAAGCGGCGCTGAGCGAACTCATCGAGCTGGCGCACGGCATCGAGATACCGGGCAAAACGAGGCGGTTGAAATTTGGGGTCGACACGCCGCAGATCGTCACCGTCGAACGTGGTGTCGGCGCGCATGCGCCCGCTCAGCAACCCACGACACAGGGCTCCGTAACCCAAAGTCACGATGCCATGGGTGCGGGCGTAGGGCAGGATATCCGCCTCGATGGTCCGCTCGAAGAGATTGTAGGGGGGTTGCAACACGTGCAGCGGAGCCACTTGGCGAAAGCGCTCCATCTCGCTGACGGAGAAATTGCTTACGCCGATGGCACGGATCTTCCCCGCCTCGTAAAGCGAGCGCATGGCCTCGGCAGTTTCCTCGACGGGGACCTTGGGGTCGGGCCAATGGACCTGGTAGATGTCGATATAATCGGTCCGCAGTCTACGCAGCGAATCATCGACTTCCTTCAAGATTCGCTCGCGCGTTGCGTTGCGATAGACCTTGCCGTCGCGCCATTCCAGCCCCGTTTTGGTCGCGATAACGGCCCCGGCGCGCATGCCCTCGAGAGCCTCACCGACGATCTCCTCCGACACGCCGAAGCCGTAGACCGGCGCGGTATCGACCAAGTTAATGCCTTGATGCAATGCGGCCCTGATCGTGGCAATCGACTCGCGCTGGTCGGTTCCTCCCCACATCCAGCCCCCCATCGCCCAGGTGCCGAGCGCGACGCGCGAGACCTTGAGCTGCGTTGCGGGAATATCAACGAATTCGGTTTCGACGTCCGGGGTGCGGAGCTGCGCTGACGGTGCCATGGGAGAACCTCCTATTAGGAACTTGAGCCTTTATCGATGGATTGACTTTGGGCGTGATGGGTGTCCGGCGTATTGCAGATCCCGAAGCTGGCGGTTACGTATGAAACAAACCCTGTCCCCGAAGCCATCGTCAGAAACGCAGGAAATTCGTCAGTGAATCCGGAAAACACGATCGTTCTCATAGCGCTCAAACGCCCCTATACGTTTGTCGTTCTCGCTATTCTCATCTTGATTTTCGGTGGGCGTGCGGCGATGCGCACACCCACCGATATCTTTCCCAATATTGCCATCCCAATCGTCGCCGCGAGCGAATGGGAGCGGAGTTCTCTAAATGGGCAACATGAGAACAAAGCCGCCATTTTCATACGCATAGAATCGCCATTCACGAACCGTCTTCGGCGTTCCCAATATGACGAGTTGCTGACGCAGCGTGGCGACGTCGTTGAACACGTCCGAGCTCCTTATGACACTCTCGTACTGGCGCAGCAGGCTCGCAGTGGCATCGTCTGACGCATAAGTGATCAACACCTTGAGCGGCGCGTTGAAAGACTGAAGCTTATTCATTTTCTCGTAGGCGCGAGAACTGTCGTTTTCGTGCTCTATGGCTACGGAAATCCAGTTCGCAAAAGTGGCGTACTTCCCCGTATTGTCGACGCCGCGTTCCTCATACAGCATGCCATCGAGCGTGTAGTACTCCTTGTTCCATGACAGCAACCCCAGTTGTCGGGCGACTCTCGGGTAAATGGTGGTGCGCATGTAGAAGTTATACGATTTGGTCTCGTAGCCCACCGCTGTGCGAAAGCTGTCGTGCTCTGCTTGCATGGCGGCAAGGAAGGCATTTCGAAAATCTCTAGGCGTAATTCTGTTCATCGCATGCGGTCTTCAATCCGCCCCCTTGTCAGCGACCCATACTGCGCGCGTGGCCCCCATTCGCCGCAGCTGAAAAAATAATTATAATCAATAAGTTAATCCGCGGCGAATCGGGCACTGATGACGGCCTACTTGTCCTCGCCGTCTTGGCTGGCCCAGCTTTCTATTGGCTCGCGTACTGCTCGCCCTACTCGCGGCGTACTGGTCATCGACGGTGCTCGCATTCATAGATCTCCTGATGCCCCGCTGATTCGAAGACGGATCGATCATCGTCGGCGAGGGTAGGATCACCGCGGACCGCACGTCGGCGGCGCAACTCGAGGCTCAGATCAAGGACATGTTGACGAGCCGCGGTTTCACGAGGGTCATTGATACTGGCTCAAATCTGCGAGACACCATTCCCCTTCGCCGCCGCATCGAGCACGGGGAGATTCTCGGGCCGAGGATTTATTACCGCTTCAGAGGACCGCCGGGTGACCCCGCGAGCGCAATCTCGATGGCGACGGAACCGAGCAGCGTGTTCGTTACCGTACACAATTTCTCGGCTTTGTCGACGATCGATCTAGCCTCGACCGCATCGATCTCATTGCCGAAGCGCACCGCGAGGTCGATTCGTCCAAGCCGGCTCGGCGGTTCTGCGGACTTGCTCCCGATTGCGGTGACTTCGACGGACGACTGAGATCCGCGGCTGCCCGTCAGCACCGCGCGACAGCTCAGCGCGAGGCAGCCTGCGGCACCGATCAACAAATGCTCCACGGGCGATATCGCCGCGGCTTGGGCGCCGCCAACGAATAGCGCCTCTCTCTCCCGGTAGAACGCAACAGCCGCGCCCTCATTGGAGACTGCCCGGATCGTCCAGCTCTTCTTGTCAGCCATGCTCGATTCTGAATCAAGGGAGGGCGGGCCAAAAGCCCGAATCCGTTATGTGATTATTTAACTTCGATATTGGAGACTCGCGCAGAGGGTTCTTAGGATGCCTCGGCCCAGAGAAGGACTTGACTGTCTACGGGAAAGTGACCAATTTGCTCGATCGTAAGCCGCCTTATGATCCGTTGTGGCTGGAGTTTCCGACGGCCACCCCCTACGATCCGTCCCTTTACAGCGACGAGGGGCGCTACGTCGAAATTGGCATCAAGTATCGCCTATAGATCGTTTCACGCGGGGTCGATTGTTGCCGCCGCGGTGATTCTTAGCGGCGCGGCGAGTGTTGCCGGGTGCGGCCGGGTCGAAAATCCGCCGGATGTGTTCGTCACCGCGCAATCGCTTGATGACATCGTCAGCTTGGACCCCGCGGAAGGGTTCGAGCTGTCCAGTCTGCAAACATTCACTGCCATGTATCAGCGCCTGATCCAGCCGAACCGCGACCAACCGACGCGGCTCGATCCGTCGCTGGCCGATCGGTGGACGTCGGGTGATCACACGTTGACGTTCGAGCTCCGCGAGAATGCCGTGTTCTCGAGCGGCAATGCAGTGCGTCCGGAAGACGTGATCTACTCGTTGAGCCGTGCCGTCAGATTGAATCGCGCGCCCGCATTTATCCTCAATCAGCTCGGCTGGACGGCCGCCAACATCGACGCCTCGCTGCTCAAACTGGACGAGCACCGGGTCCGGATCCATTGGGCGGCGGAGCTCGGCACCGCGGTCGTCCTCAATATACTCACCTCACCGGTCGCTTCGATCGTCGATGAACGCGTGGTCGCCGCGCACCAGGAGGGATCCGATGCCGGTAACCGATGGCTCAAGAGCCACTCGGCGGGCAGCGGACCCTTCAAGATTCGCCGCTTCATTCCGCGCGAAGCACTGATTCTCGACGCGAACCTCTCATCGCCCGCCGGTGCGCCGAAACTCCGCACGCTGATTCTCAAGAACGTGCCCGATGCCGGCACCCGACGCCTTCTCGTCGAGATTGGCGATGCGGACATGGCTCGCGACCTCGGACCCGATCAGATCGCGGCACTTGCCGCATCACCGTCTGTGAAGCTGCTCGAGTTCCCTTCGGCTACCATTCATTACCTGCTTTTCAATACGGCAAATCGAGGAAATCCGGCTCTCGCGAATCCCGCCCTATGGGAGGCGGCGCGATGGCTGATCGATTATCGAGGAATCGCCGAGAAGCTCCTCCGCGGTCAGTTCGAGATCCATCAGGCGTTCCTTGCGGATGGCTTTCCGGGTGCGCTCGAGGAGACGCCGTACCACCTCGATGTGGCACGCGCAAAGCAGATACTCGCTCACGCAGGACTCGCGGACGGCGTGCGCATTCGACTCAGCGTCTTCAATCAACCACCATTTGGGGACATCGCCCAATCGCTGCAAGCGACCTTCGCGGAGGCCGGTATCGCCCTCGAAATCCTTCCCGCCGAGGCGAGCGAAGTCTATTCTCAGGTTCGCGCGCGCTCCGAGGAGGCCGTGTGGCTCTATTGGGTCCCGGACTATTTCGATGCAAACTCGACCGCGGGTGCGTTCGCGTTCGATCCGGAGGATGGAACCAAGACGCTCGCCTGGCGAGCGGGATGGCATATACCGGACTTGAGCGCTCTCACCCGAGCGGCCGCGCTCGAGCCGGACCCCGAGGTGCGCCTCTCGAGATACCGGGAGATCCAGAGCGAGGTGCAGAAATCGTCTCCCTTCGTCATCGCGCTACAGGCTCGCAACGCGGTCGTGGTTCGCAACTCGGTCAACGGATATTTTCAAGGTGTCGACGCCGACATGGCCTACTACGATCGGGTGAGCAAATGAGCTGGAACGCCGTGCGAGTGCTGCTCCGTGGTATCCCGATGCTGATCGCGACCCTCGCCGCATTGGCCCTGGTGACATTCACCTTGTCGTCATTGTCGCCCATAGACCCGGCGCTTCAATTGATCGGCGATCACGCGAGCGCGAGCACGTATACTCAGGTTCGACACGAGCTCGGACTCGATGCGTCTTGGCCTCGCCAGTTGGGGCGCTATCTCGCTGCCGTCGTCCATGGCGATCTGGGGATATCCCGATCGACCGGGCAGCCGGTACGCGACGATCTCGCACGAGTTTTTCCGGCTACCGTCGAGTTGGCGACGCTCGCGCTCGTCGTGGGTGGGATCGGCGGCATCGGGCTCGCGCTTCTGTCCGCCCGCTACCCGCACGGACTCATCGACGGCACGGCGCGCGTCATCTCGCTCGCCGGCAACTCCATTCCCATCTTCTGGCTTGGACTGATCGCACTGTTCGTGTTCTACGCACGGTTGCACTGGGTGGGTGGGACCGGAAGGCTGAGCGACGCTTTCGAATACACGGTCGACATGAGGGGTGGCTTTGTGCTCTTCAATGCCTGGCGCAGCCCCGTGCCGGGGGCGCTCGGCGATGCGGCGGCCCACCTCATCCTGCCGGTGCTCATATTGGCGTCCTACGCTCTCGGAAACATCACGCGGCTGACGCGCGCAGCGCTGATTGGAGAAGCCGAGAAGGAATACGTGATGCTGGCGCGTGCAAAAGGCGCAGGACGAACGCGTGTGTTATTGCGGCACATAGCGCCCAACGTCCGCGGCGTAACGCTGACGGTGATCGCCCTCACCTACGCGAACCTTCTGGAAGGCGCTGTGCTCATCGAGACGGTGTTCGCCCGCCCGGGGATTGGACGCTATTTGACGACGGCACTTTTCGGCGCGGACATGCCCGCGATACTGGGTGCCACTCTGCTGATAGGTGCGTGCTTCGTCATCATCAATGGGCTTACGGACTTGGCCGTGAGACTCTCGGATCCGAGGGTCCAATGAGAACTCCGCGTTCGGCGAGCACGTTCTTCGGAGGGGGTGTCTTGATCCTCGCGGCGATCATCGCAATGGGGGCGCCCTGGCTCGCGCCTTATGACCCGATACGACAGGACATCGGTAACCGCCTGCAGCCGCCGAGCCGCAGCCACCTATTGGGCACCGATTCCCTGGGTCGTGACCTTCTGTCGAGGCTCATCTGCGGATCGCGGCCGACGCTCGGATTGGTCGTCTTGGTGGCGGCACTCATGCTGCCCATCGGCCTCACGGTCGGTATCGTCGCCGGTTTCTTTGGGGGGTGGATCGAGCGCTCCCTGATGGGACTGACCAACGTCGTGATGGCATTTCCGCAGCTCATCCTAGCTCTCGCATTCGTGGGGCTGATCGGTCCGGGATTGATCAACGCCGCCGTGGCGCTCGTGCTCACCGGCTGGCCGGCGTACGCCCGCTTGGCTCGTGCCGAAACGCTCGTGCTACGGCGCAGTGACTACATCGCTGCGGCCGAAATGCAAGGCATCACGGGATGGAGGCTCCTCTGGGGACACGTCCTGCCGTCGTGTATTCCATCCGCTCGGATCCGCTTGGCGCTCGATATGGCGGGGGTGATTTTGGCGGCGGCGGCCTTGGGCTTTCTGGGACTGGGTGTCCGGCCGCCTACGCCTGAGTGGGGCATGATGATCGCAGAGGGAAGTCGGGTGGTCTTCGACCAGTGGTGGGTGGCGGCATTTCCAGGCGCGGCCATTTTCTTGGTCAGTCTCGCCTTCAATGCCGTGGCCGATGGACTGCGCGACCTCGGCGATCCGCGCCATGGGTGAGCGCGCACTGCTCTCGGTCCGCGGCCTCACCGTACGCTCTATCGCAGCGCCGAGTCGGCCCATCGTGGATTCGATCTCGTTCGACATCGGCAGGGAACGCGTCGGCCTCGTCGGCGAATCGGGTTCGGGGAAATCGCTGACGGCGCGCGCCGTCATGGGTCTTCTCAGTCGGCCGCTCGAAGCGCTCGCGGAACGTCTCGAGTTCGAAGGCGCCGACCTACAAAGTTTCACACAGCGGCAATGGGATCGGCTTCGCGGGTCGAAGATGGCCTTAGTCCTACAAGACGCCCGCTATGCCCTCAATCCGGTTCTGAGTATCGGTCGCCAGATCGAGGAGATGCTGCTGCTGCACGATAGAACGGTTGACCGCATGCGCCGGGTGCGCGAAGTCTTGTCGGCTGTGGGTCTTGCCGACCCCGGGGTAGTCCGCGCCTATCCGCATCAGCTATCGGGAGGCATGGGGCAACGCGCCATGTTGGCCATGATGTTGGCCAACGGCCCCACACTGCTGATTGCAGATGAGCCGACCTCTGCGCTGGATGCGGACCTGCGCACTCAGGTTCTCGAGTTGATGTGCAACGGGGCTCTTACGCCATCCATGGGGCTCTTGCTGATCAGCCATGATCTGCAACTGGTGGCGCGCTATTGCGACCGCGCGATCGTGCTGTACCGGGGACGCATCGTCGATCAGGGCTCGGCGGCGCATCTCTCCAACTCTGATCATCCGTATACCCGAGCGCTGTGGTCATGTGCGCCGAGCGGACGCACACACGGCTCGAGGTTGCCCGTGTTCGATCGCCGTCGGATCGACCCGTGACAGCGGTCGCCGTCGAGTCGTTGAGTGTAAGCCTCGTCAACGGTGCTCCGCCCGTCATTGACTCGCTGAGTCTCGCGGTCACCGACGGGGAGGTCTTCGGCCTCGTCGGGCCCTCGGGTTGTGGAAAGTCGACGCTGCTGCGAGTACTTGCGGGCGTGAACCGCGATTGGCGCGGAAGCGTTGAGTTGTTGCATCATCGCCCGCAGCCGCACCGCCGCTTCTCCGGGAGTCTGCGACGAGAAGTTCAAATGGTGTTCCAGGATCCTTATGCCTCGCTTCACCCGCGGCATACGGTGGCGCGAGCGCTGCTCGAGCCGTTGCGGCTACTCGACGCGGAGCGGCCGCGTGAACGCATGATACAAGCCTTGTCGGAGGTGGGGCTCGATCCAGCGATCGTATCCCGCTACCCGCACGAACTCTCGGGCGGCCAGCGCCAACGGGTCGCGATCGCGCGCGCTCTCCTGTCCTCGCCGCGGCTGCTCCTCCTCGATGAGCCGACATCGGCGCTCGATCTCTCCGTGCAGGCCGAGATTCTGAATCTTCTCGATGCCGTCAAATCCGTGCACGCCGTGACGATGATCTTGGTGAGTCACGACATGGGGGTGATCGCTCACATGTGCGACCGAGCGGCCGTCATGGGCGAAGGTGGTCGCATCCGGCGGCTGCTCGGCCGGGAGGAGCTCGATCGACTCTAACCGATTGATTTGTTTGACGGCTGCGGCGCAGAACGGCAATGACGGATGGTTATAACTCGATGCTCAGCGGTCATTTCCGTATGTGACGGAAGCGGTTTAGCCTGGTTGCGCGTCGTGGCGAGATACTGGAGAAAATTCATGGCGGCTACTCCGCAATTCGATCTCAACGTCAAGCCTTCGGATTCGGCCCGTATCGGTCTTTCGTCCGTGGGCACTCACAGCGAGGAGACGGTCGCCATTCTGGCGCGGGCGCAAGCGCGCGCTGCGGGGTTGGGATATGCCGGCAACGTCACGCCGAACGAGGCACTCGAGCTTCTAAACGCAGGGGTGGCGCGACTGATCGATGTGCGTACTCCCGAGGAGCGCAAGTTCGTCGGCTATGTGCAGGACAGCGTCGCCGTGCCATGGGCGACCGGCACCAGCTTCACACGCAACCCTCGCTTTGTTCGTGAACTCGAGGGGAGAGTGCGCAAAGACGAAATTCTTTTGTTTTTATGCCGTAGCGGCTCGCGCTCGATTCTCGCGGCTGAGGCGGCATCTCGAGCGCAATTCCATCACGCCTACAACGTTCTCGAGGGATTCGAGGGAGAACTCGACCAGCAACGCCGTCGAGGAAGCAACGACGGATGGCGTTTCCGTGGTCTGCCGTGGGTGCAAGACTAGAAGCAGCATCCGATAACCTATTTATTCCACGCACCCGTAGCGCGGCACCGCGATGCGCTGGAGCTTTTCGCATCTGACTCGCCGGCGACGATACACGGAGTTCTAATATGGCTGACACCCCAAACGCGCCGCTCGCGCTGGGCGATAGCGCCGCCCGACAACTTGCCAATACAACCAAGACCGTTCCCCAGCTGTCGACCATCACGCCGCGGTGGCTCGTGCACCTCTTGCAGTGGGTACCCGTGGAGGCCGGAATTTACCGGGTGAACAAGGTTCGAAACCCTGAGGATGTAAAAATCGCCTGCGCGAAGCGCGATGAGGCCGAGCTTCCGCAGACCTTCGTGGACTACGAGGACAAGCCGCGCGAGTATTACTTGAATGCGGTCACAACCATCCTCGATATCCATACGCGGGTATCGGATCTCTATAGTAGTCCGCATGACCAGATCAAAGAGCAGCTCAGGCTGACCATAGAAGCCATCAAGGAACACCAGGAAAGCGAGCTCATCAACAACTCGGATTATGGGCTCATCGCCAACGCCGCCGACCAACAACGCATCACGCCCCTATCCGGTGCACCGACCCCCGACGACTTGGACGAGTTGATCGCAAGAGTCTGGAAGGAACCGGCATTTTTCCTGACCCATCCGCTCGCGATCGCCGCTTTCGGGCGCGAGTGCACACGCCGCGGCGTGCCGCCGCCCACGGTGAGCTTGTTCGGCTCGCAATTCGTGACCTGGCGTGGCCTGCCGTTGATTCCGTCGGACAAAATACCCCTCAGCGACGGCAAGACCAAGGTGCTTCTCCTTCGGGTCGGAGATAAACGACAGGGCGTGGTGGGCTTGTTCCAACCAGGTCTTCCCGGCGAGCAAAGTCCGGGGCTCTCGGTGCGTTTCATGGGTATCAACCGAAGCGCGATCGCATCCTATCTGATCTCGCTCTACTGCTCGCTCGCGATACTGACCGAGGACGCCGTCGGTTTACTCGATGATGTCGAGGTCGGCAAATACCATGAGTACGCAGATACCTACCGATGACCCGACGCGCGGGGTGACACTCGCCACCTCGCCGGCCGGCGCACTGCTGGAGGCTGCGACTCTGGCTCGCTGGGCGAACGAGCTCTTTTCGGCCGTCCCTGGAGGGGAAGCGTCACGGGCCGCCGCTCCCAGCGTTCCAATACCGGGCGCTCCGGTAGCGGGTGGTTCGATGCCATCACCGCCTTCGGCACCGTGGCTGCCGACAGCCGACACGGCAGTTACCGGCGCCACCCCCGACTTTCAGTCCTTTGCCGCGCTCGTCCACGCCGTGCTTCCACGGCTCGACGCTCGCGATCTGACACATCCGGCGCTACCCTCAGTGCCGCTAGTCGGGCAGAGCTTCGCGGCGCAACCCACCAACCTCGATACGGCATCCGCACGCGCTCCGGCCTTTTATTTTCTACAAGACCGAGGCATCCCTTCCCTGCCCCGCGGGCACGGACACCCCGCCTTCGACGTGCACAGCATCCGGCGAGATTTCCCGATACTGGCGACGCAGGTACACGGACGGCCTTTGGTGTGGTTCGACAATGCGGCGACGACCCAAAAGCCGAACGTGGTCATCGATCGTTTGTCTTATTTTTATAGAAACGAGAACTCCAACATCCACCGCGCCGCTCACGAGCTGGCCGCGCGCGCGACGGACGCGTACGAAGGCGCACGTCGCCAAGTGCAGCGATTCTTGGGCGCCGCCTCGGCCGACGAGATCGTGTTCGTGCGTGGAGCCACCGAAGCAATCAATCTCGTAGCCCAGAGTTGGGGCCGCAAGTACGTCTCCGCGGGAGATGAGATCCTCGTTTCGCATCTCGAACATCATGCCAACATCGTGCCTTGGCAGATGCTTGCGCTCGAGCGCGGCGCCCACCTGAGGGTGGCCCCCGTCGATTCGTCCGGCCAACTGCGTCTCGATGAGTTTCAGCGTTTGCTGACGGAGCACACTAAGATCGTATCCATCGCGCATGTCTCGAACGCCCTCGGCACGGTGACGCCGGTGAAGGAAGTGATCGAGCTTGCCCACCGCGCGGGCGCGACCGTACTGATCGACGGGGCGCAATCGGTATCGCATATGACGATCGACGTGAAAGCGCTAGGCGCTGATTTCTTCGTCCTGTCGGGACACAAGGTATTCGGGCCCACGGGCATCGGAGTGCTCTACGGCCGACAATCGGTACTCGAGGAGATGCCACCGTGGCAGGGCGGCGGCAACATGATCGAGGACGTGACATTCGAGCGATCTCTGTACCAGCACCCGCCGACTCGCTTCGAGGCAGGGACCGGCAATATCGCCGACGCAGTAGGCTTGGGCGCGGCGCTCGAATATCTGACCACCATCGGCATGCCCAACATCGAGCGCTACGAGGCGCAATTACTGTCCTACGCGACGGAGGGCCTCTTGACCGTGCCGGGGCTCAAAATCATCGGAACGGCCGCACATAAAGCGAGCGTACTGTCGTTCGTGATCGAGGGCCTCGAACCGACCGCGATCGGTTCGGCCTTGAACCAAGAAGGGATAGCGGTGCGTGCGGGACACCACTGCGCCCAACCCATACTGCGCCGCTTCGGTCACGAGAGCACCGTGCGTGCTTCGCTCGCGCTTTATAACGCTTTATAACACCTGTGAAGAGGTCGATGCGCTGATTCACGCTTTGCATCAGCTCACGGCCTCGCCGACAAAGGCCTATCGCTAGCAGGCGCCAGTTCCGCGCCTCACCAGAACAGGATCGAGCGAATTTCGATGCTGCGTCGGGGCGGGGAATGGGGATCGCTTCGAGGATCGTCGAAGGCGGTGTGCGCGCTCATTCGCGCCCGTCCATCCTGCGCGGAATCGTAGACCTTTAAAAGAGTTGCTTCGGTCGGCGTCTGTTGGGGGTACCAATACCACCGATGGTGCGGATTGAACGCGATGGCATAAGTCTCGCCCACCCAGTCGGGGTACACCAAGTCGCTCGGGATCAAGTCCGGCAATTCGATGCTGCGCGCGTCGCACATGGCGAGCGGCGTGCTCAACACGGGCCCACCGACCGGCCGCCAGAAATTGACGATGGAGAAGCGGCGCTCGAGGCGCCAGGCGGCTTCGTCCGGCGCCAGGTGCCGCGCCACGCGGCGCGGGGCCGACGCGAACGTCTGATCGTCATGCACTCGGCGCACGGGCTCACGCAAGGCGGCACCACCGAGCTCGATGGTGCTATCGCGCAGTGTATGATCGAAGATCACGACTTTCTGCGCGCCGGTGTGAGACTTGAGTGCCGCCTCGACCTCGGGATAATCGACCGCCTTCACCAGCTCGCTATTCTGAAATGACGCCCAATCGGTGAGCGTGCTTCGATGCCAGATCGTTTCGAATCCGCTGACGTCGAGCGTCAAGCCACGGACGCTTCTCGCATTGCGGATGGGCACCGTCCGGGCATCGACTTCTCCACTGTTTCTGGGCACGCCGGCGGGAGGATCGAATGTATAGTTGACGGGCCGCACGCCGTTGTC
>JBEKWA010000012.1:0-111922 GCA_049513515.1 Steroidobacteraceae bacterium | reverse complement strand
GGCCTGCACCACACGCTCCAAACGGTTCACTCGTGATCCCTTGACGAGCACGGTGACTCCCGGAGCGATCTCCCCCTGCAGGCGCCGCGTGAGCGCTCCCGCGTCGGCAAACCATTCTCCGCCCGAGCCGAACGTCTCGACCGCGCGCGTGCTCTCGGGGCCGAGCGCGAACAGCCGCGCGACACCGCACTCGCGCGCGTAGCGGCCGAGCGCGGCGTGGCTGTCGGAGGCGTGAGCACCGAGCTCGGCCATGTCGGCGAGCACGAGCCAGGCCGGCCCGGGGAGCGTACGCAGCACGTCGAGGCCTGCACGGACGGAGCTCGGATTGGCGTTGTAGGAGTCGTCGATGATCCAGCTATTGCGCAGCCCCGCCTTGAGCTGCAGCCGGCCGGCCACGGCGCGGAAATCCGCGAGGCCGGCCGCGATGTCCTCGAGCGAGGCGCCGCCTGCGGCGGCCGCGGCGGCCGCGCCGAGCGCGTTCGAGATGTTGTGCGCGCCGCCGGCTTGCAAGGCGACGGCACGCACCCCGAGCGGGCACTCGAGCGTGAAGCGCGTGGCGAAGCGTCCGCCCTCGATCGACTGCACGATGTCCTTCGCCTTGAAGTCTGCATCGCCTCGCACACCGAAGGTCACGATGCGCGCTCGGGCCGCGACGCCGCGCCAGTATTCGGCGTAGGTGTCGTCGGCATTGATGACTGCGACGGCGCCGGGCTCGAGCCCCGCCACCATCTCGCCCTCCCCGCGTGCGACCCCGTCGAGGTCGCCGAACCCTTCGAGATGCTCGGCGCCGGCATTGGTGATGAGCCCGACCGTCGGGCTCGCGAGCGCGACCAGCGCAGCGACGTCGCCGATGCGGTTCGCGCCCATCTCGATGACTGCGCTGCCATGGGAGGATGCAAGACGTAGGAGCGTCAACGGCACGCCGATGTGGTTATTGAGATTGCCTTGCGTCGACAGGCAGGACCCGCGGCGCGACAGGATGGCCGCGGCCATCTCCTTCGTCGTCGTCTTGCCGTTGCTCCCGCCGATACCCACGAGCGGGATGGAGAACTCCTGTCGCCAGCGGCGCGCGAGCTGCTGCAGCGCCTGGAGGGTGTCCGGCACTCGAATGTAGGGCAGGGCCACCTCGGCGAGAGAGCGCTCGACGACGGCGCCCACGGCGCCGCGGGCGAGCGCAGCGGCGGCGAAATCCGCACCGTCGAAGTTCGGCCCGCGCAGGGCGACGAATAGCGCCCCGGCGGGAAGCGTACGGCTGTCGGTCGAGACCGCCTCGAAAGGCCGGTCATCACCCACGAGCTGGGCGCCCAGGGCGCGTGCGGCCTCCTGCAACGTCCGCTTCATGCCGCGACCCCCAGGATCTTCTGCGCCTCGATCCGATCGCTGAAGCTGCGGCGCGTGGCACCGTAGATCTGGTAATCCTCGTGGCCCTTGCCGGCGATGAGCACGATGTCGGAGGCACCGGCGTGGTTGAGTGCCGAGGCGATCGCAGCGGCGCGGTCCGGAATCACTCGCGCACGCCGTGTACGTATGCCGCGCGTGATCGCCCGAATGATCTCCTGCGGATCTTCCGAGCGCGGATTGTCGTCGGTGACGATGATCTGATCGGCGAGCTCGTCGGCGATAGAGCCCATGATCGGGCGCTTCCCGGCATCCCGATCGCCGCCGCAGCCGAACACGCACCACAGCGCCCCGCGACAATGCTCACGCAGCGCGGTCAACGCCTTGGTGAGGGCGTCCGGCGTATGCGCGTAATCGATCACGGCCAGGGGCTTGCCCGGTGCCGGCGCCTCGATCACTTCCATGCGGCCGGGCGGCGCGCTGCATGCCGCGAGTGCCGCAGCGGCTTCCGCGAGCGGCACCCCGCGGGCGAGCAAGCACCCGAGCACCACCAGCACGTTCTCGGCGTTGAAGCGGCCCAGGAGCCTCGTCGAGAGGGTGATCTCTCCCGAGCTGCCCTCGATCTCGAGCGAGATGCCGTGCAGGTCGAGGCGTACCTCGCGCGCCTCGAGGAAGCGCTCCGCCAGCCATGCATCGGCACGCTTGCCGATCCAGACCGCGGTCAGCGGCGCACCGCCCATGAGCTTGTGCGCGAGCTCGCGCCCGAACGGATCGCCGACATTGATAATGGCGTGCTCGAGATCCTGCCCGCTGAACAGGCGCGCCTTGGCCTCTGCGTAAGCCTGCATCGAGGCGTGATAGTCGAGATGGTCCCGGCTCAAGTTGGTAAACGCGGCGGCATGAAAGCGCACGCCGTCCACCCGACCTTGATCGAGCGCGTGCGAGGACACTTCCATGGCGATCTCGCGCACGCCTTGCGACTTCAGGCGCGCGAGCGAGCGGTGCACGCTCACCGCATCGGGCGTCGTGTGGGTGGGTGTCTCGAGCCGCCCGAGAAATCCCCAACCGAGCGTGCCCATGTAAGCCGCGGGGCGCCCCAGACGCTCCAGGCACTGCGTGACCAGATAAGCGCAAGTGGTCTTGCCGTTAGTGCCCGTGATGCCGACGACGCGCATTTGCGAGGAAGGCCACTCAAAGAACCGATCCGCGATGCGGCCGGCCAGCCGGCGTAGATTCGTGACCGGCGCGGTGAAGGGCTGTCCCGGGAAGGACGGCGGCTCGACCCCGGCCGCGGGCTCCCACAGCACCGCGCTCGCCCCGCGCGCCGCGGCATCAGCCGCGTGCTCGAGGCCGTGCGACTTCGTGCCGCGCAGCGCGAGGAACAAGGATCCCGGCCGCACGTCGCGGCTGTCGATGGCGAGATCCACGATCTGCGCATGGCTATCGGGGACGGCGGCGATGCCGTCCAGCAGCCACTTCAGGGACACCGTCATGGCGCCTTCGCCTGCACCAGCGTCGCCGCCGGCACGTTCTGCAGATCGTCGGGCGGCACATCCATCAGGCGCAAGGCACCCGACATCACGTTGGCGAATACCGGCGCCGCCACCGTGCCCCCTTGCGCCAACGTGCCGACCTCGCGCACATCTCGGCTCGGCTCGTCGATCACCACGACGGTCGCGAGCTTCGGGTGCGACGCCGGCACCAGACCGGCAAATACCGCCATGATCCGGTCGGTGGAATAACCGCCGGCCTCCGATTTGAACGCCGTGCCCGTCTTGCCGGAAACGCGGTAGCCGACGAGCGAAGCGCGGACGGCAGTGCCGCCTTTTTCGACGACCTGCTCCATCAGCTGCACCAGCTCGCGCGCGACCTTCGGATCGAGCACCTGCTCGCCCGGCACTGCTCTCCCCGACAGACGCTCGAACGAGATCGGACGCTTGATCCCGCCTGCTCCGATGGTCGCGTAGGCATGCGCGAGCTGCAGGGGTGTCACCGACAGACCGTAGCCGTGCGAGAGCGTGGCGATGCCGATGGGCCGCCAGTGCGTGTAGTTCGAGAGCATGCCGGCCGACTCGCCCGGGAATTCGCTGCCGGTGACCTGCCCGAACCCCAGCGCCGTGAGCGTTTTCCAGATCTGCTCCGGCTTCAGGGAGAGTGCGACTTTGGCGGAGCCCACGTTGGAGGACTTGGCGAGAATCGTGGCGAGATCGATCGCGCCGAGGTTGCTCTCATCCTCGAAGACTCTGTTGCCGACCTGGATGAAGCCGGGCGAGGTATCCACCACGCTGTCCGGCCGATACTGACCTGAGGAGAGCGCGGCCGCCATGATGAAGGGCTTGACGCTCGAGCCCGGCTCGAAGATGTCCGTGGCCGCTCGATTGCGGTATAGCGCCGCCTTGAGCTGCTCGCGATCGTTGGGGTTGTACGAGGGCTGGTTGACCATCGCCAGCACCTCGCCCGTATCCACGTCGATCACGATCACCGTACCCGCTTTCGCGTGGTAATCCTGCATCGCCGCCTTGAGTTCGCGGTATGCGAGGTACTGGATCCGCAGATCGATACTCGTGACCAGATCGCGGCCGGGGCGCGGCGCGCGAATACTTTCTACGTTCTCGACCTGATGCCCGTACAGATCCTGGATGACGCGCTTCGCGCCATCCTCGCCGTTCAGGAGCTGCTCGAAGCCGAGCTCCAGACCCTCCTGGCCCTGATCGTCGAGGTTGGTGAATCCCACCACGTGACCGGCCACCTCGCCCGCGGGGTAATAGCGCCGGTACTCCCGCAGTAGATACACCCCGGGGATGCCGAGTGCCTTGATGCGCGCCGCCTCCTCGGGCGGCATGTGGCGCTCGAGGTAGAGAAACTCACGGTCGAGATTGCTGGTGATGCGCCGCGCCAGCTGCTGCTGATCTTGCTTGAGCGCCTTGGCGAGCTTCGGCAGCTGGTCGATGTTGTCGTTGAGCTCCTGCGGATTGACCCACACGGTATCGACCGGCGTGCTCACGGCGAGCGGCTCGCCCGAGCGATCCGTGATGGCGCCGCGATGGGCCGCAATCTTGACCACGCGCATTGAGCGCTGGTCGCCCTGCTTCGCAAGAAACCCGTGGTCGATCAGCTGAAGCTCCACCGCGCGAGCACCGAGCCCCACGGCCCCGCACACGACGAGCCCCAAGATCACCGCCGACCGCCATCGATAGCTCTTCAGCTCCGTGCTGCTTTCGTTCGCCCGCTGCTTCACGGCCGGACGATCCGCACATCCCGGGTTTGCGGCAGGCTCATCGAGAGCTTCGCATTGGCGACACGCTCGACGAAGGCATTGGAGGACCAGTAGCTTTGCTCGAGCTGCAGCCGTCCCCATTCCATCTCGAGCGAGTCGCGCTGTGCATCCAGCCTCTCCAGGCGCACGAACTCGTCGCGCGCCTTGTGGCGCGCATAGATCACTTGCACCGCAGAGCCGAGCACCGCGAGCCAGAGCACGGGCAAGACGAGAGGCAGAAGCTTGGCTTTTTTCATGCGGCGATTCCTTGGGGCAGGCGTTCGGCGACTCGGAGGCGAGCGCTGCGGGCACGCGGATTTGAGGCAATTTCCGACGCGTCGGGCTCGATGGATTTGCCCACCAGCCGCATAGTCGGGCGCGCATGCGGCGGGATGTCCGGAAGACCAGCGTACATCGGATCGGCTTGTGCGTGATCGCGCATGAAGCGCTTCACCATGCGGTCCTCGAGCGAGTGGAAACTGATGACGGCGAGGCGTCCATGCGGGGCCAGGCGCGCGCGTGCGGCCTCGAGACCGGTCTCGAGCTCGGCGAGCTCACGGTTCACGTGAATGCGCAGCGCCTGGAACACGCGGGTCGCCGGATGCTTATGCCGCTCACGCGACGGGGCCACGCGCTCGATGAGGCCGGCGAGCTCGAGCGTGCGCGTGAACGGGTGTTTCTGGCGGTCCGTGACAATGGCGCGCGCGATGCGCCCTGCGAATCGCTCTTCGCCGTACAGGCGAAAGATCCGCACGAGCTCGCTCTCCGATGCGCCGTTCACGACGTCGGCGGCCGAAAGGCCCGCGCCCGCGCTCATGCGCATGTCAAGGGGGCCATCCTGCATGAAGCTGAATCCGCGCGAAGGCTCGTCGAGCTGCGGCGAGGACACGCCGAGGTCGAACAAGATGCCGTCGAGCTCGAGACCCGGCTCGACCGCGTCGGCGCACGCCGCAAGCATGGAGAAAGGCGCGAGGAACAGCGTCACGCGCGAGTCGGAGCCCAGGCGTGCTTTGGCTTCGGCGATGGCGACGGGGTCGCGATCGAGACAAAGCAATCGACCGTCCAGCGTGAGCTTCTCCAAAATCGCCTCTGTGTGTCCGCCCCGCCCAAAAGTGGCATCGAGGTACGTGCCACTCGCCCGTATGTTCAACGCCGTCAGTACTTGAGGTAGCAGTACTGCCCTGTGTCCCCTGCCCGACTCAACCATCGCCCCGCGCCGCCGCCGCGGCTCAGAGCGACAGCGTCTGAAGCTCGGCCGGCAAGTCGGCCGTCGCGACTCCGCCGGCGAGCCATTCGTCGCGCCGCTCGTTCCACCGTGCCTCGTCCCACAACTCGAAATAAAGTCCCTGTCCGACCAGCATCGCGTCGCGGGTCAGCATGCCGAACTCGCGCAAATTCGGCGGCAAGAGCACTCGACCGTGCGCGTCGAGCTCGAGGTCCGTCGCGTGGCCCACCATCAGCCGCTGCAAACGCCGGGCATCGGGATTCATCGAGGGCAGGCGCATCAACTTGCGCTCGATCTCCTCCCAGTCGGGCAACGGATAAATGAGCAGGCATTGGTCCTTATCCACCGTAATGACTAATTTCCCACCACAGCGATCCTGCAGCCGCTCGCGATACCGGGTCGGCATGACCATGCGGCCTTTGGCATCGAGAGTGAGTTTGTTGGCGCCCCGGAACATCGTTCGATGGGTCGTGTGACCCATTTTCTCCCACTTTTTCCCACCGAGCACCACTATAGGGAGCAGCACGCCGCACTGTCAACGTCTTAAGTTAAAAAAAACTCGGGACAACAGTGACTTAGGTCACACTCCAGGAGACGCACGCGTCCGGATGAGTGACTGCGTTCGGAATCAATCTCTTATATGGTTTTCTTAACGCTCACGTCGCGAGTGCGACAAGAAGTTGCGCGCAGCGCATAGAAAAGAGTCGGCCATAAGCCGGGTTCTGTCGTGGGCAACCATTCCTCTGGGATGCGCGTCACCGCGCAGCTCTAGCGACCTACCCGGAAGCCCATGCGGGCCACATGTTGCGGCCGAAGGCGCCGCTCGCTTCCCTATTTGGTCTTGCTCCAGGTGGGGTTTGCCGTGCCGCCAGGCGTTGCCGCCGGCGCGGTGCGCTCTTACCGCACCATTTCACCCTTACCGGCGCCGCTTGCGCGGCGCTTAGGCGGTATCTTTCTGTTGCACTTTCCGTGGACTCGCGTCCCCCAGGCGTTACCTGGCACCGTGCCCTGTGGAGCCCGGACTTTCCTCCACCCTCTCCCGCTTGCGCGGACAAAGGCAGCGGCTGCCAGGCCGACTCTTAGCGCGCAGATTACGCTTGTTTGAGCTCGAGCGCTCGCTTATAGGCCTCGTTGTCGCGTACTGCCACGATCCGCGCCGCGAGGTGCGCCGCCTGCCTCAAGGGCAGCTCCTCGAGCAGCGGCCTCAGCGCGCGATCGAGCGCGCCCGCGTGACCGTCATCGCCCTCTGCGGCAGCCTCGGGCGCTGCGCCCGCGACCACGAGCACGATCTCTCCGCGCACGAGATCGGCCTCGCTCGCAGCGCGCGCGGCGAGCTCTTCCAAAGAGCCGCGATAGAGCGACTCGTGAAGCTTCGTGATCTCGCGCGCGAGCGCGGCCACCCGCATCGGCCCTAGATGCTCCGCGCAGTCCGCGAGCGTCTCCTTGATCCGGTGCGGCGACTCATAGAACACGAGCGTGCGCTGCTCGGCGGAGAGAGTGCGTAGCCGCGTACGACGCGCAGCGCCGCGCGCGGGCAAAAATCCCTCGAAACAGAATCGATCCGTGGGCAGTCCCGCGATGGAGAGTGCCGCCACCAGGGCGCACGGTCCGGGCACCGCGACGACCTCGATGCCCGCTACCGCGCAGGCGCGTACCAGGTCGAATCCCGGATCGCTGATTGCGGGCGTCCCCGCATCGCTCACCAGCGCGACGCTCGCACCGCCGCGCAAGCGCTCGATGAGCTCCGGCAGGCGCTGCGCCTCGTTGTGATCGTGCAGGGAAATCATCTGCGTCGAAATGCCGAACGCTTTGAGCAGCGTGCCCGTATGACGTGTGTCCTCTGCCGCGATGAGCGCGGCGCCCGCGAGCGTATCGCGGGCTCGCGCGCTCAGATCGCCCAGGTTCCCGATGGGCGTCGCCACGACGTAGAGGCGACCCGGTACCAGGTTTGTCACTATACTTCCCGCCTCCCCAAAAGGTTCGGTGAATTGGCAATGCAGGGTATGGCAGCGATCTCTTCACGTCCACGCTTCGCGCTCGCGGCAGCGCTCTCGATCTGGCTGCTCATGCCGGCTTGCAGCCTGGTGAGGCCCGAGCAGCCCGCGCCGCCTTCGGGGGCGGAACGTGCCCAGCGTCTAGTGGCCGCGGGCAAACATGCGGAAGCCGCACAGGCCTATGCCGACCTCGCGACACAGGAGCCGGCGGATCGAGACACTTACGAGCTCTTGGGCGCGGAGCAATGGGTGCTCGCGAACAACCTCGACCAGGCCAAACAAGCCTTCGCTGCCGTTTCACCCGCGGCGCGCACGACGATGCCTGCCTCGCGGTCGCTGGTCGCGGCGGAGATCGCGCTGGCCGAGCGAGACGGCGGCGGCGCCATCCGCGAGCTCGACACGATTTCGGTGCCGACCTCACCGCAGCTCGCGCAGAGTTACTGGTGGCTGCGCGGCAAAGCTGCATTCCTGACCGGGCATCCCGTCGAAGGCACGCGCGCCTTCGTCGAGCGGGAGCGCTACATTGCCGATGCGCAGGCCCTGCGGGAGAGCCGCGAGGAGCTGCTCGCGCTCATTCGCGAGGCGGCCCAGCGCGGCGCCCCGCTCAAGCCTCCGCCGAAGACCGATCAGGTCGTGGCAGGGTGGCTGGCGCTCGGACCGATTGCCGCCGAGATGACGCGCAATCCCGCGCACGCCGCGACGACGCTCGCCGAATGGAAGCGCGCATACCCGCAGCATCCCGGCAGCGACATGCTGATCGCAGCTCCGCCGCAAAATGCGGTCGTAATTCCGCCGGCCAGCTTCGCCGATCAGATCGCCTTGCTCCTGCCGTTGTCGGGCCGCTCGGAAAGCGTGGGCATCGCCGTGCGCGACGGATTCATCGCCGCATATCTCCAGCAGAACCCCGCAACGCGTCCGCCGCTGCGCATCTACGACGTCGCGGCGGAATCGGTGCCAGGCGCCTACCGGCATGCCGTCGACGACGGCGCGGCATTCGTCGTGGGTCCGCTCACCAAGGAGGACGTCGCCGCCGTGGTGCCGGTGCGTGCGGTCAAGACGCCGCAGCTCGCGCTCAACTTTCTCGGCGACACGGTGAACGCCGGTCACGAGTTCTATCAATTCGCTCTCTTGCCGGAGGACGAGGCGCGCGGCGTTGCACGACGGCTGCTCGCGGACGGCAAGATGCGCGGCATCGCCCTGATCGCGCAAGGCGAGCTGGGCACGCGCGTGCAGAAGGCATTCGCGGAGGAATTCACGCAGCACGGCGGCACGCTCGTCGACGGCGGCCGCTTCGACGCCGCGCGCGCCGATTTCTCCGACATCATCAAGGAAGTGCTGCAAGTCCACGGTGTCAAGGGCGAGCCTTCCACCCACCGCAGCGACGTCGATTTCATTTTTCTCGAGGGGCCGCCGTCGGCCGCGCGCCTGGTCATGCCGCAGCTCAAGTTCAATTATGCCGGCGACGTTCCGGTGTATGCGACATCGGACAGCTTCGAGCCCAATCCCACTGCGAATTCCGATCTCGACGGCATGTTCTTCGCCGACATGCCCTGGATGGTCTCCACGGACCCCTCGGTCGATCAGATCCGCGACAGCGTACGCGCCGCGTGGCCCGCGCGTACGCCGCGGCTCGATCGCCTGTACGCATTCGGATTCGACGCCTATCGGCTGGTACCGGCGCTCAAGTCCAATGCGCTGAGCCAGACCCAAGACCTCGTGGGAATGACCGGCAAGCTCTCGCTCGATGATCACGATCGAGTCAGGCGCGAGCTCGAGTGGGTCCAGGTCAAGAGCGGGATCCCGGTGCCGTTGTAGCGCATTTGCGGTCGAACAGGCCGGATAAGCGGCGCGACGCGGCCGGCGCACGCCCTATCCTTGCCGCATGACTCGCGCGCTCTCGCAAGGCCGGTGCGCCGAAGACCTCGCGGCGGCTTTCCTCGCTGCGCGCGGCCTCGAGCTCCTCGCCCGCAACGTGCGCTGCAAGGCGGGCGAGATCGATCTCGTGTGCCGCGACGGCGCAATACTGGTGCTCATCGAGGTGCGTCAACGCGCCCGCTCGGACTTCGGTGGCGCGCTCGCCTCGGTCGGCGCACTCAAGCGGCGCAAGCTCATTCGCGCCGCGCGTTTCTTCCTGCACACGCGTCCCACCTGGCGCCGCTGCATCGTTCGATTCGACGTGGTCGGAGTTCAGGGCAACCCATGCGGTACGCACGAGATCGCGTGGATCCGGGACGCCTTTCGGGCTACTTGACGACCTGAAGCTTGGGTTTCTTGGCGGCCGGCGCTCCCGAGCCGGGCTTGCCGGGCGCGCTCGGCGGCGCATCCGTCGGATCCGGGTCGGCGTCGCCCTCCGGGAAAATCATGCCCTGTCCGGTCTCGCGCGCGTAAATGCCGAGAATTGCGCGCACCGGCACTTCCACGATGTGCGACACACCGCTGAAACGCGCCTCGAAGCTCACGACGTCGTTGCCGAGCTTCAGGGCCTGAGTCGCGCTGAAGCTCACGTTGAGCACGATCTTTCCGTCCTTGACGTACTGCCGCGGCACGGTAACACCCGGCGCGCCGGCATCGACCACGATGTGCGGCGTCTCGCCACTGTCGGTGATCCACTCGTGCAGTGCCCGCAGCAGATAGGGCCGGCGGGGCTTCAATGCCGCATCTCCCGCTCGGCGACACTCAAGCACGCGCGGAACGTGGGGCGCGCGAAGATCGAGTTCATGTATTTCACGATGGGTTGCGCCTGCGGGGGCAGCTCGATGCCGTAATACGGCAATCGCCACAAGATGGGCGCGATGCTCGCATCCACCAGCGAGAATTCGTCGCTCAAGAAAAAGGGCTTGGCCTTGAACACCTCGGCGCTTGCGCAAATCGCCTCGCACAAGATCTTGCGGCTGTGCGCGGCGGTCTTGCTTTCGCGGTCGAGCTCGATGTCCTGGGCAAGGCCGTACCAATCGCGCTCGACGCGGTACAGCGCCACGCGAAACTGCGCCCGTGTGACCGGATCGATGGGCATGAGAGGCGGATGCGGAAAGCGCTCGTCGAGGTAATCGATGATCACCCGCGAGTCATACAGCACGAGGTCCCGATCCACCAGGGTCGGCACGCTGTGATAGGGGTTCAGGTCGAGCAAGTCCTCGGGGAGCTTCAGTGGATCGCAGTTCACGAGCTCGATGGCGATCCCCTTCTCGGCAAGCACGAGGCGCGTCCGATGACTCCACGGGTCAGTCGGCGCCGAGAACAAGGTCATCACCGAGCGACGTGCCACGAACGCGATCTCCTAGGACCATGAGCGGGCGGATCCCGCTGCTGCGTCAGTGTACGTCCTTCCAGTATTCTTTTTTCAGCAGGTAGGCAAACACGAATCCCACCAGCAAGAATAGTGTCACAAAGACGCCGAGCGACTGACGCTTAGCTTTGACCGGCTCGCCCGCATAATCCAGGAAGTTGGCGATGTCCCGGCAGAACACATCATACTCCTGCTCAGACAGGGCGCCCGGGGTGCTCAACTTGACGTCCACCAGCACCATGTGGGCGTTGCCGGCCGAGTCCGGCTCGTTCTTGTAGACAGGCTCCTGCAGCCCCTGCAGGCTCGCCAAGATGTGCGGCATGGCGACGCCCGGCAGATACAAGTTGTTCACGCCCCACATCCGTGCGCGGTCGACGTAGAACCCCTTCATGTACGAGTACAGATAGTCGACGCCGCGCTCGCGCGCGATGAGCGACAGGTCGGGCGGCGGCTTGCCGAACCAGTTGGCCGCATCCGAGGTCGGCAACGCGCTGTTCACGCCGTCGAACGGATTACTTGCGGTGAACATGAGGTTCGTCTTGAGGTCGGCCTCGGGAATCCGGAGGTCCTCCCCCATGCGGTTGTAGCGAAGATATGTCAAAGAGTGACAGCCCGAGCAATAGTTCATGAAATCGCGCGCGCCGCGCTGCAGGGACTTGATATCGGTGATGTCCGTCCCCGCGTGGCGGAGAGCGATCTCGCCACCCTCCTGCGCGAGCGCGAGGCCCGCCGGCAGCAGCGCGACGGCGACCAGTAGCAACCGCTTAATCATGACTCGTGACCCTCTCCGGCACGGGCTTCACGCTGTCGAAGCGCGAGTACCACGGCATAAGCAAGAAGAAAGCGAAGTAAAGGATGGTGGAGATCTTGGCCAGCATCGGATAGATTCCGGCCGGCGGCTTCAGGCCGCAGAGGCCGAGCGTGATGAAGGACAGCACGAAGACGGTCAGCATGATCTTGTAGATCGGCCCTCGGTAGCGGATCGACTTCACCGGCGAGCGATCCAGCCACGGCACGAAGAACAGGATCACGATGGAGGCCCCCATCACCAGAACACCCCACACCTGCGTGCCCCAGAACGAGGGCACCGCGCGCAACATGGCGTAAAACGGCGTGAAATACCAGGTCGGCGCGATGTGCGGCGGCGTCTGCAGCGGGTTCGCCGGCTCGAAGTTCGGCCCTTCGAGGAACAGGCCGCCGAAGGTGGGCGCAAAAAAGATCACGCCGCCGAAAAGCACCAGGAAGAACATGACTCCCATCAAATCCTTCACCGTGTAGTACGGATGAAACGGCACTCCGTCGAGCGGATGGCCATGCGCATCGTTGTGTTCGTGGATCTCGATGCCGTCGGGATTGTTCGATCCCACCTCATGCAGCGCCATCAGGTGAGCGATTACCAGGAAAATGAGGGCGATTGGCAGGGCCGCGACGTGCAGCGCGAAGAACCGGTTGAGGGTCGCGTCCGCGATCACGTAGTCGCCGCGAATCCACTCGAGCAGGCTTCCGCCGATGACGGGAAGGCTGCCGAAGAGCGAGGTGATCACCTGCGCGCCCCAGAAGCTCATGTTGCCCCAGGGGAGCACGTAGCCCATGAACCCCTCAGCCATCAATACCAAAAAGATGAGGCAGCCGAAGATCCACAGGAGCTCGCGCGGCTTGCGGTGCGAGCCGTACAAGAGGGCGCGAAACATGTGCAGATAGACCACGATGAAGAACGCGGACGCACCGGTCGAATGCATGTAGCGGATCAGCCAGCCCCAGCTGACGTCGCGCATGATGTACTCGACCGAGGCGAACGCCTCCGCCGAACCCGGTTTGTAGTTCATCGTCAGGAAGATACCGGTGACCAGCTGATTCACCAGCACGAGCAGCGCGAGCGAGCCGAAGTAGTACCAGAAATTGAAGTTCTTCGGCGCGTAGTATTCGGCGACCTGGCTCCGCCACAGTGCCGTTAGGGGAAAGCGCTGATCGATCCAGCCGAGAAGGCCCTTGCTTCCGGCGGATTCAGGTGCTGCGGCCATCACTCAACCTCGTGACATTCAAGTGGACTTGGGGGCTTCGTCTTCGCCGATCACGACGCGCGCGTCGCTCGAGAAAGCGTACGGCGGAACCGGGAGGTTCTTCGGCGCGGGCATGCTCTTGAAGACGCGCCCCGAAATGTCGTATTTCGACCCGTGGCAGGGACAGTAGAAACCGCCCGGCCAGTTGGCTCCGAGATCGGTGCCCGCGACCTGGAAGGCGTCATTCGGCTCGAACGCCCCGAGCGGGGAGCAGCCGAGATGGGTGCATACGGCCAATCCCACCCAGTACTCGGGATTGCGGGCACGCACCGGGCCTGAGGCCTTGATATATGCCGGTTGCTCCGAGTCATCCGAGTTCGGATCCGCGAGCATGTCGTTGTGGTTGGCAATCGCATCGACCACCGCCTTGCTCCGCCGCACGACGAACACCGGTTGACCGCGCCAGACCACCTTGAGCATCTGGCCGTCCTCGAGCTTCGAGGCATCGACGGTGACGGGAGCACCCAGGGCTCGCGCGCGCACGCTCGGCTCCCACGATGCGATGAACGGCACCGCGGCGAACACGACGCCGACCGCGCCGATTCCGGCGGTTGCCGCCGTCAACAGCCGCCGCCGGCTGTGGTCGACGTCGTGCACGTCGTCGACCGGAATCGCCCCAGCCGCCGTTGCGGCCGCCGCTTTCAACACGCTTTGGTGGCCGCGGTCAACCCGCTCGTCGCTCATTCGTTATCCCCGGAATTGTTTACAAAACTTCACGAAAACCGCTGCCGGCGCAGTGTTTCCCAAACAATATAGCGGGCGCATTATACACAGATACGCGAGTCTCTTAGCGCGGCCTTACGGAGGGGCATTGCAGAACGCACGCGTTCTCGTGAGTTTCTTGCTAAGAGCAGTGGTGGTCGGCCTCGCCGCCGCCTTTTTCGTCGTGTGGTGGAGGCCGGCGCTTCTGGGCGTCTCCGCCGCTCCCGCGACGCCCACCGAGCCCTCGGCACAGCACGCACCGGTCATCGTGCAGAGCTTCGCCGACTCCGTGGCGCGCGCCGCGCCGGCCGTCGTCAATGTATATACCGCACGCGTGATCACCGAACGGCGGCAAGCGGCCCCGCTCGACCAGCTGTTCGGCGACTACTGGCCGAGCTATCGCCAGCGCGTCGAGCGCAGCCTCGGATCCGGCGTGATCGTCGACGCGAAAGGCACCATCGTCACCAACCAGCACGTCATCGCGGGGGCCGATTCGATCCGCGTGCAGCTTGCGGACGGCCGCATTTCCGACGCGGCCGTGGTGGGCCAAGATCCGGACACGGATCTCGCCATCCTGCGGCTTTCCATCGACAAGCTTCCGGTTATGCCCATGGGACGCTCCGACACGCTGCGGGTGGGCGACATCGTGCTCGCCATCGGTAACCCCTACGGACTCAGCCAGACGGTGACGCAGGGCATCGTGAGTGCGACAGGCCGCGGACAGCTCGGCCTCGCTACCTTCGAGAACTTCATCCAGACCGATGCGGCCATCAATCTCGGAAACTCCGGAGGCGCACTCATCGACGCGCACGGCGACCTCGTCGGCATCAACACCGCGGTGCTCAACCGCACCTACGGGGGCCCCGAGGGCATCGGCTTCGCCATTCCAGTCAACCTGGTGCGCGGGGTGATGGAGCAGATCCTGGTGCGCGGCCACGTGGTGCGCGGTTGGCTGGGATTCGTGCCGCAAGACCTCACCTCCGAACAGGCGGCGCAGCTCGGTATCACCGGCGGCGGAGTGACGGTCGTGAACATCCTGGTGAAAAGCCCGGCATTCGACGGCGGCATACGGCCGGGCGACGTCATCACCACACTCGACGGCGCGGCCGTGCGCTCATCGCAGGACCTGGTGAGCAAGCTCGCGCAGCTCAAGCCCGGCGCCGAAGTAGAGCTCGCGGGCCGTCATGCGGAGAAGCCTTACACGGTCAAGCTGCCCGTGATCGAGCGTCCCACCCGCCTCGCCCAGGCCGACGTCCAAGGCCAACCTCGCTAGCCCCCCGACTAGCCGGCCTCACTCGCCGGCTTCACTCAGCCGGGCGTGCGCCGGATGCGCGCGCCGAGCTGCTGCAGCTTCTCCTCGATGGCCTCGTAGCCGCGGTCGATGTGATAGATACGCTCCACTTCGGTGCGCCCGTCCGCAACCAGGCCCGCGAGCACCAGGCTCGCGGAGGCCCGAAGATCGGTCGCCATCACCGGCGCAGCGGTCAGGCGCTCGACGCCCTTGATGATGGCGGTGTTGCCCTCCAGCCGGATCTCCGCGCCCATGCGACGCATCTCGAGCATGTGCATGAACCGATTCTCGAACACCGTCTCGATGATGGTGCCCACGCCGCTCGCCACGGTGTTGAGCGCGGCGAATTGCGCCTGCATGTCGGTCGGGAAGGCGGGATAAGGCGCCGTGCGGATGTCGACGGCCTGCGGACGCCGCCCGCGCATGTCCACCTCAACCCAGCTGTCCCCCACGTCGACCGCCGCGCCCGCCTCCTGAAGCTTGAGGATGACTGCGTCGAGATGTTCGGGCCGCGTGTTCTTGACGCGGATGTGGCCGCCGGTGATCGCGCCCGCAACCAGGTAAGTGCCGCTCTCGATGCGGTCGGGAAGCACCTCGTAGGACGTGCCGTGCAGGCGCTTGACGCCCTCGATGACGATCCGATCGGTACCGGCGCCCTTGATCTTGGCTCCCATGCTGGTGAGGAAGTTCGCGAGATCCACGACTTCCGGCTCGCGCGCGGCGTTCTCGAGCACCGTTTCGCCGTCGGCGAGCGCCGCCGCCATCATGAGGTTCTCGGTGCCGGTCACGGTGACCGTCTCGAGCACCAGACGCGCGCCCCTGAGCCGCCCCGCGCGTGCCTTGATGTAACCGTTCTCGATGTGAATGTCCGCGCCCATGGCCTGCAGGCCTGCGACATGGATGTTGACCGGACGCGCTCCGATGGCGCATCCCCCGGGCAGCGATACATCCGCGGACCCGAAGCGCGCGAGCAGCGGACCCAGCACCAAGATCGAAGCGCGCATCGTCTTCACCAGCTGGTACGGCGCGAAATACTCCTTGATGGTCGAGGCGTCGACCTCGATGCGCATCTTCTCGTCGACCGTGAGCGACACACCCATGCGGCCCAGGAGCTCGATCATGGTGGTGACGTCCTGCAGATGAGGCACGTTCGAGATGGTGACGGGGCCGTCGGCGAGCAGACACCCCGCAAGAATCGGCAGAGTGGCATTCTTCGCGCCCGAGATGCGGATCTCGCCCTCGAGCGGGATACCGCCCTGAATCTGCAGCTTATCCACCGCCGGGACCGCTCGCGTGGCCCGCATACTCGTCCGGCGTATACACCTTCAAGGCGAGGGCGTGGATCTCGTTGCCCATCAAGGCGCCGAGAGTCTCGTACACGAGCTTATGACGCTGAACGGAGCGCAGTCCGGCGAATTTCTCGGCGATCACCACCGCCTCGAAATGCACGTTGTCCTCGCTCGCCACCGTCGCGCGGCTCCCGGGAAGTCCCCGCTGGATGAGCTCGGTAATCTGTTGTGGATTCATGCTCTCTCCTCAAGTTGTATCATTCACCGATGGACCTTGACTACACGGATGAAGGCCTCATCGAGCTCGGGCGTGCCGCCCTGACCATAGAGATCGACGGTCTGCGCGCGCAGCTACCCCGCTTGGGCCACGAGTTTGCACTCGCTTGCCGGATTTGTCTTAACTGCCGCGGCCGCATCGTCGTCACGGGGATGGGCAAATCGGGACACATCGGCGGAAAGCTCGCCGCCACCCTTGCAAGCACCGGCACGCCGGCGTTCTTCATGCACCCCGGCGAGGCGAGCCACGGCGATGTCGGCATGATCACCCGCGAAGATGCGGTGCTCGCACTTTCGAACTCCGGCGAGACCGACGAGATCATGACCATCGTCCCGGCCTTGAAGCGGCTCGGCGTACCGCTAATCGCTTTCACCGGCAATGCCGGATCGGCGCTTGCACGCGTGGCCACCGTGCATCTGGACATCGGCGTTCCCGCCGAGGCGTGCCCCTTGAACCTCGCCCCGACCGCGAGCACCACGGCGGCGCTCGCGGTGGGCGATGCCCTGGCGGTGGCCCTGCTCAAGGCGCGCGGCTTCACCGAGGAGGATTTCGCGCGGTCTCATCCTGCCGGTGCGCTCGGCCGGCGACTCTTGCTGCATGTCAAGGACATCATGCGCACCGGGACTGCACTGCCGAAAGTCCCGCCCGGCATGCCGCTCGGGGAAGGCCTCATGGAAGTCACCCGCAAGGGGCTCGGCATGACCGCGATCGTCGACCCGGACGACCGGGTGCTCGGTGTGTTTACGGACGGTGATCTGCGCCGCGCCCTCGATCGCGCGGCGGATCTGCATCGCACGCGCATGGATGAGGTGATGACGCGCGATGCCAAGCGCGTGCACCCCAGCACCCTGGCAGTGGAGGCGGTGCTGCTCATGGAAACTCATCGCATCACCTCGCTGATCGTGACTGACGCCCACGATGTGCTGGTCGGCGCCCTCAACGTGCACGACCTACTGCGCGCCGGTGTCGTTTGAGGGCGCGCGCAGCGACGCCCGCAGGGGCGCGCCGCCCCACGCCGCTCGCCCGGATTGAGCTGCTGGTGCTCGACGTCGATGGCGTGCTCACCGATGGGCGGCTGCACTTCTCGGGTCGCGGGGAGGTGTTCAAGTCGTTTCACGTGCGTGACGGCCGCGGCTTGAAGCTCCTCATGGAAAGCGGCGTCACGGTGGCCGTCGCGAGCGGCCGCCGGTCGGCAGCCGTGACCGCGCGCATGCGCGAGCTCGGCGTCCGTCACGTGGTCCAGGGCTGCGCCGACAAGGTGGGCGCATTGCGCCAGGTGACGCGTCGCCTCGACATCGACCCGCTTGCGGCCGCGTGCCTGGTGGACGATACGCCCGACTTGCCTTTGATGGCGGCGGTCGGCTTCGCCGCGGCGGTCGCGGACGCGCACCCGCTGGTGCGTTCGGCCGCGCACTGGGTGAGCAAGGCCCCGGGCGGGGTCGGCGCCGTGCGCGAGCTGTGCGATGCACTGCTGCGCGCGCGCTGCACCCTCGGCATGCCCTGATGGGATTCAGGATCTTCACCGTGCTCGCCGTCATCGCCCTGGGGGTCAGTACCTGGTTTTTGAGCTCGCCCAGCCGGCGGCTGACCGGCAGTGCCTCCGGGGCGCTCGCTCAGCTCCCCGGCTATTACCTCAAGAATGCCGTGCTCACCGATTATGATGAGAACGGCGCCGTGTCGATCCGAATCCATGCCGACCGCATCGACCAAGTCGATCACAGTCCCGAGGTGGCCCTGTACAACGTGCGCGTCGATTATCAATCGCCCCAGGGCCAGGCCTGGGTGCTCCTGGGCGATACGGGTCACGTAGAATCGGGGGGCAAAATCATCGACGTGGCGGGAAACGTGCGGCTGGAGGAACAGAGTCCGGAGCACGCCGGAACCGCCGTGTTGCACACCGACACGCTGCGCTACAGCGTTCCCGACTCGATCGCCACCACCCAGAGCGACGTGCGCATCGATTTCGGGGTCCACACCCTCACGGCGCGCGGCCTCTGGGCCAATTTGAAAGAGCGCACCATGCGCCTAGAATCGAGGGTGAATGGCCGCTTCCAACCTTAAGCTCACCGCCGCGCTGCTGGCACTCGCCGGCCTGCTGCCCTGCGCGCACGCACTGGGCGCTTCCTCTGCGCCTGCAGGCCCCATCAATCTGGATGCGCAGTCCTCCGAGCTCGATCTCAAAACCAATAATGTGTACTTCCGCAAGGTGCGCATCGCCCAAGGCGCCGATTCCGTGACGGCGGATCAGGGTCAGGCCACCCGCGAGGCCCTCGGCCAAAGCGGCTTCGACAATAGTCTCTGGATATTCCGCGGCAACGTGAAAATTACGATGGAAGGGGGCCAGCTCACGGCCGACGAGGCGCAGATCAATTTCGCCAAGAAGCTGCTCTCCAAGGCGGTGGCGCACGGCAAGCCGGCGGAGTTCGAGCAGCGCTTGGAGAAGACCGGCAAGATTGCGCACGGTCATGCCGACGACATCGATTACGATGCGGCCAAGGGGTTGGTGCGCCTCAGCAAAAACGCCTGGCTCAGCGACGGCCAGAACGAAGTGCGCGGCGAGTCCCTCAAGTACAACGTGATCGCGCAAAGCATCATTGCCGATGCCGCAGACCAGAACTCGCAGCGGGTGCACATCATCATCACGCCGACGACGACCCCGACCAAACCATGAGCGTCCTGCGGGCGCTTAATCTCGCCAAAAGCTACAAGTCTCGTCAGATACTCAAGGATATTTCGCTGGAGGTCGAAAGCGGTGAAGTGGTGGGCCTCCTGGGGCCGAACGGTGCGGGCAAGACCACCGCCTTCTACATGATCGTCGGCCTGACGCGCTGCGAGCACGGGGAGATTTATCTCGACAACAGGGACATCGGGCACCTTCCCATGCACCGGCGCGCCCAGCTCGGCCTCGGCTACCTCCCGCAGGAGCCCTCGGTATTCCGGCGTATGTCGGTGTCGAGTAACATCATGGCCATTCTCGAGACCCGGTCGGGGTTCGATGAGGCGCAGCGCCAGGCGCGCCTGACCGAGCTCATGGACGAGCTGCACATCGGGCACGTGCGCGACAGCCTGGGGATGAGCTTGTCGGGGGGCGAGCGCCGCCGCGTGGAGATCGCGCGCGCCCTGGCCGCCGACCCTCGCTTCATTCTGCTCGACGAGCCCTTTGCCGGCGTCGACCCTTTGTCGGTGTCCGATATCCAGAGAATAATCAGACACTTAAGCGACAAGGGGATCGGCGTCCTGATTACGGACCATAATGTCCGTGAGACCTTGGGTATCTGTGAGCGCGCCTATATCGTCAGTCAGGGAACCGTGCTTACATCGGGTTCTGCGGATCAGATTCTTGCCAACCCGCAGGTCCGTGAGGTGTACTTGGGTCAGGATTTCAAATTGTAGGCTTGGATCGCGAACAATCATGTTGAAGCCAAGTCTGCAGCTTCGAGTCGGCCAGCAGCTGACCATGACGCCGCAGCTGCAACAGGCCATCCGGTTGCTGCAGCTCCCCTCCCTCGATCTTCAGGCCCATGTGCGCGAGACCCTCGAGACCAACGTGATGCTCGAGGCCGAGGACGAGCTCGCGCTCGATCCCCCGCTCGAGACTCCGCCCGAGGGCGCGCGCGAAGAGGCGCCGGCGGAGGAGAAGTACGCCGAGCTCGACGGTAATGCCGTCAGCTCCGCCGATGAGCGCGAGGAACCCGAGGTCGAGATCGCCGATGAGGCCTGGGGCGAGCAGACGAGCGGCCCCTCGGACAGTCCCTGGTCGGGTGAGGACAGGAGCACCGACTTCAGCGACCAGCACGGCCAGACCCTGCAGGAGCAGCTGATCGAGCAGCTCGAGCTCGCCAAGCTGTCCCCGACCGATCTCGCCATCGCCCGGGTGATCGCCGATGCGATCACCGACGACGGCTATCTGCATGACGATCTCGAGGAAATCCGCCTGAGCCTCCGCCCCGAGATCGAGGCGAGCTACGAGGACGTCGAGCGGGTGCTCGCGGCGGTGCAGTCCCTCGAGCCGGCCGGCGTCGGCGCCCGTAGCCTGGGTGAGTGCATCGCGCTGCAGCTGCGCCAGCTGCATCCCGATACCCCGGCGCGCGACATCGCCATCCGCGTGGCCCTCGAGCACCTGGACCTCGTCGCGAACCAGCAGCTCGTGCTCCTGCGGCGTCAGCTTCGCTGCAGCGAGAGCGATATCGAGATGGCGCTTGCCCTGGTGCGCTCTTGCCATCCTCGACCCGGCGCCGCCGTGAATCCCGCGCAGGCGGAGTACGTGATCCCCGATGTGTTCGTGCGCCGCACCGATCACGGCTGGACCGTCGAGATCAACCAGGCGACGGTACCGCGCGTGCGCGTCAATCAGAGCTACGCGAACGCCATCTCGCGCGCTCCGGATCACGCCATGTTGCGCACGCAGCTGCAAGAAGCCCGCTGGCTGATGCGCAGCCTAGAAATCCGCAACGAGACCCTGGTCAAGGTGGCACGCTGCATCGTGCAGCGCCAGACGAGCTTCTTCGAGCTGGGCGAGGAGGCGATGGAGCCCTTGATCCTCAGGGACGTGGCGGAAGCCGTGGAGATGCACGAGTCGACCATTTCGCGCGTCACCACGGCGAAATACATGCACACCCCGCGCGGCGTTTTCGAGTTCCGCTATTTCTTTTCCAGCCACGTGGAGGCCGCGGACGGCACGGAGATGTCCTCGACCGCGATCCGCGCCAAGATCAAGAAGCTCATCTCCCAGGAAAATCCGGAGATCCCGTGGAGCGACAGCAAGCTCGCGGAGATCCTCTCGCGCGAGGGCATCCCGGTCGCGCGGCGCACGGTCGCCAAATACCGCGAGGGCATGCAAATAGCGCCCTCCAACGAGCGCAAACGCGCTCAAGTCCGCGCGTCGTAGGATTCGAACATGTCAAGTGTGTGAAGCGATAGGAGGAAACCATGCAGCTCGATCTCAGCGGTCATCATGTCGAAGTCACTCCCGCCCTCCGCGGCTACGTACTCAAGAAATTCGAGCGGATATCCAGACATTTCGAGCAGCTCATCGATGTGCACTGCGTGCTCACCGTGGAGAAGCTGCGTCACAAGGCCGAGGCCACGCTCATGCTGCGCGGGAACAAGATCTACGCCGATGCCACCGACGGCGACATGTATGCCGCGATCGACGCGCTCACCGACAAGCTCGACCGCTGCGTCAAGAAGCACAAGGAAAAAGTCTCCGACCACCATGCCGAGGAGGTCATCAAGGCCCGCTCCTCGTCCTGAAGCGGGGAGCGCGGGCGCCTCGCCTGCATGCGTCTGGTCATCGTCAGCGGCTTGTCCGGTTCCGGAAAGAGCGTGGCCTTGCATGAGCTCGAGGACCTCGATTTTTACTGCGTGGACAACATCCCGGCGGCGCTCCTCAAGCCCTTCATCGCGCACACCATCCGCGGCACCGATGAGGTCTACCGCCGCACGGCGGTGGGCCTCGACGCCCGGAACCGTCCCAACGAGATAAACACTATCCCGGCCCTGGTCGGGGAGCTGCGGCGCAGCGGCATCGCCTGCGAGGTGCTGTTCCTGCACGCAAGCGACGAGGTGCTGCTGAAGCGATACGCCGAGACGCGCCGCAAGCACCCTCTCGTCTCCGCCGAGGTGAGCCTGCGCGAGGCCATCGACACCGAGCGCAAGCTCCTCGAGCCGATAACCATCGCCGCGGACCTCGTGATCGACACGTCGCACATGACGGTGCACACCTTGCGCGAGCGCATCCGCGAGCGCCTCGCGCGCGAGGGCGAAGCGCGGGTCTCGCTCATGTTCGAGTCGTTCGGCTACAAGCACGGGATTCCGGGGGATGCGGATTTCGTATTCGACGTGCGCAGCCTGCCGAACCCTTACTGGGACCCTTCGCTGCGGCATCTCACCGGGCGCGATGCACAGGTCATCGCCTATCTCGCAGGGCATCGCAGCGTACGCACGATGATCGATTCCATCGCCGAGTTTCTGGACCTGCGGATAGCGGAGTTCGAGCAGGCGAATCGCAGCTACCTGACCATCGCCATCGGCTGCACCGGCGGACAGCACCGCTCGGTCTACATCGCCGAGGAGCTAGCCGCGCATTTCCGGCGCAGCTACCCGCACGTGCTCACCCGGCACGACTCGCTGCCGTAGCCTTGACCTGCGACTCGGCCAAGAACGCGCGGATCTCCTCTGCCCGTGCGCGCGCATCGGCGAGCCCGAGGCCGATGAGCTCCCGGGTATAGCCGCGCTCGAAGAGGAGGTAGCTGAGGAGCGTCGCGGCGCTGGTGCTGCCGGCGCTCGCGCCCATGGCGCGCATGAGCGCGCGGATGCTGGCCGGCAATTCCGAGCGGTAGCGCTGGGCGATATCGCCCAGGTCCCGCGATGGCGTCAGCACCAGCGCCTCGATCCGCTGCGCGTTCGGCTGCTCGTTGAAGCCGCTCAATCGCTCGAGATCGGAGTGCAGCTGATCCATGAACAGCGAATCGAGCATGAACCCGAACATCTGTCCGAAGGTGGGCTCACTGCGGGTCTTGGGCATGCCGAGACCTGCCGCGGCGGCATCGCCCACCCCGATCACCAGCAAGCGGTTCGCTCCTAGGTGGATGGCCGGACTCAAGGGCGAGGTCTGGCGCATAGCCCCGTCGCCGAAGTATTGCTGATGCAGGAAGATCGGGCGAAACAGGAACGGAATGGACAGGCTCGCCATGAGGTGCTCGAGGGTGAGCTGCACCCGTGCGCCCTTGCGCGCCGCTCGGGTCCACGGCTCAATGGGTCCGGCGCACGCGTAGAAGGTGACTGAATCCGCCTCGGAGTAGCTGGTCGCGCAGATACCGACCGCCTGCAGATGCTGCTTGTACATGCCGCGCGGAATGCCGTCGAAATCGAGGTTTTTGCGCAGCAGCTCCCACAGCGGCGTGTTGTCGAACAGCGAGCGCGGCGGATGCACCAGCCAGCCTCCGGAGAGCAGCGCGAGGATCCAGTGAAGCCCCGACTTGAGCACGCTCGCAAGATCAGCCTTGATCACGTGATGGACGCGAAACTCCCGCCACACCTTCTCAATGGAATATACCGCATGGCGGAAATGCGCCGGGTCCGAGGCAATCGCGATGGCGCTCACCGCCCCGGCCGAGGTACCGGTGACGATCGGAAAGGGGTTGCGGGCGCCGCGGCCCAGGAGCTCGGCGATACCCTTGAGCACGCCGACCTGATAAGCGGCCCGCGCACCACCGCCCGTCAGCACCAGGCCGAGCGAGGGGTCTTGAGATTGATCGCTCACCGGACCTGAGGGCCTCTCGAGCTGAGCGCATCGATTGCATCATCGAGCCCCGAGAGCGTCAGCGGGTACATGCGTCCTCCGAGGATGTCTTGGATGATCTCGACGGACGGCGTTTGCCGCCAGTGTGCTTCGGGCCGTGGGTTGATCCAGGCGAATCTCGGGTAGGCGCGCGTCAGGCGCTCGAGCCATACGCGCCCGGCCTCCTCGTTCCAGTGCTCGACACTACCGCCCGGGTGCACGATCTCGTAGGGACTCATGGTAGCGTCGCCGACGAAGATGAGCTTGTAGTCCGATGCATAAGTGCGCATCACCTCCACCGTGCCGACATGTTCGCGGAAACGGCGCCGATTGTCGCGCCACAGGGCCTCGTACGGGCAGTTGTGGAAATAGAAATGCTCGAGATGCTTGAACTCGCTGCGCGCCGCCGAGAACAGCTCCTCGCAGGTCCTCACGTGATCGTCCATCGAGCCGCCGATGTCGAGCAACAGCAGCACCTTCACCACGTTGTGACGCTCCGGCACCATTTTGATGTCGAGCCATCCTCCCGAGCGTGCGGTCGCGTCGATGGTTTCCGGCAAGGCGAGCTCGGTGGGTGCGCCGCGGCGCGCGAACTTGCGGAGCTTGCGCAGCGCGAGCTTCATATTGCGCGTGCCGAGCTCGACGCCGTCGTCGAGATTCGCGAACTCGCGCTTGTCCCACACCTTGACCGCGCTGCGATTGCGCGAGGCGTTCTGGCCCACCCGCACGCCCTCCGGGTTGTAGCCGTAGGCGCCGAAGGGCGAGGTGCCGGCGGTGCCGATCCACTTGTTGCCGCCCTGGTGGCGGCCCTCCTGCTCCTCGAGGCGCTTCCGCAAGGTCTCCATGAGCTCGTCCCAACCGCCGAGGGCTTTAACTTGCGCCTTTTCCTCGTCGGTGAGATCACGCACCAGGATCTTCTCGAGCCAATCGGCCGGCAGCTCGCGCGACAGATGCGCGAAGATGTCCTCCGCCCCTTTGAAGTGCGCAGCGAAGGCGCGGTCGAAGCGGTCGTAATAGCGCTCGTCCTTGACGAGGCAGGTGCGCGCCAGATGATAGAAGCGCTCGGCGCTCGCCTCACCGAGACCGCGCGCCAGCGCCTCGAGCAAAGTCATCAATTCGGTGATCGTCGCCGGCACGCCGGCGCTGCGCAGCAGGAGGAAGAACCTAACGAGCATTCCGGCGATTGAGGAACAATAGCTGCTCAAAGAGGTGCACGTCCTGCTCGTTCTTAAGCAGGGCGCCGTAAAGCGGCGGGATGAGCTTCTTCGAATCGTCGCTGCGCAAGGCCTCCGGCGGGATGTCCTCGGCGAGCAGCAGCTTGATCCAGTCGAGCAGCTCCGAGGTGGTCGGCTTTTTCTTGAGGCCGGGCGTCTCGCGCACCTTGAAGAAGGTCGTGAGCGCCTCGCGCAGCAGGTCGCGCTTCAAGCCCGGAAAATGCACATCGACGATGCGCGTCATCGTGGCCTCGTCTGGGAAACGGATGTAATGAAAGAAGCAACGGCGCAAGAACGCGTCGGGCAGCTCTTTCTCGTTGTTCGAGGTGATGATGATCACCGGCCGGTGCCTCGCTCGCACGGTCTCCCGCGTCTCGTAGACGAAGAATTCCATCCGATCGAGCTCGCGCAGGAGATCGTTCGGAAATTCGATGTCCGCCTTGTCGATCTCGTCGATGAGGAGCACCGGCTGCAAGTCGCACTCGAACGCTTCCCAGAGATTACCCTTAACGATGTAGTTGCGAATGTCCTTGACCCGCGGGTCGCCGAGCTGCGAATCGCGCAAGCGCGACACCGCGTCGTACTCGTACAAGCCCTGCTGCGCCTTGGTGGTGGACTTTATGTGCCACTCGTACAGGGGCTTTTCGAGCGCGCGCGCGATCTCGGCGGCGAGCAGCGTCTTGCCCGTGCCCGGCTCGCCCTTGATGAGCAAGGGTCGCGCGAGCACCATCGCGGCGTTGACGGCGGCCATGAGCTCCTCCGTCGCGATGTAGCGGTCGGTGCCGCGAAACTCCGGCTGCTTGGGGTCTTTCAAAGGGTTTCTCTCGCTCGCGCTAGTTGCGCACGACTTGCAGGATCTGCATGGAATTGGTGCCTCCGGCGACGCCCTTGAGCTCGCCCTTGGTGAGGATGATGAGATCGCCTTCCTTGACCAGTTTGTGGTCGAGCAGCGAGCGGAAAATGGAGAAGTAGAGCGCGTCGCGGTCCTTCTCGGTGACGTCGTAAGCGACGGGGTACACCCCGCGATAGAGCGTCACCCGGCTGCGGGTGGCCTCGTGCCGGGTGAAGGCGTAGATCGGAATGTCCGAGCGCACGCGCGACATCCACAAGGTGGTCTCGCCGGACTCGGTGAGCGCGACGATGGCCTGCACGTGCAGATGATTGGCGGTGTACATGACGGCGGCGGCGATCGCCTCGTTGGCCCGCTCGAAATAGCCGGTATTACGCTGGCGGATGCGCACGTGAGCGCCCTGATATTTCTCGGCTCCGCAGATGATCTGCGCCATCGCCTCGACCACCTTCGCGGGATGCTTGCCCGCGGCGGTCTCCGCCGACAGCATGACGGCGTCGGTGCCTTCCATGACGGCGTTGGCGACGTCGGACACCTCGGCACGGGTCGGAATGGTGCTCGTGATCATGGATTCCATCATCTGCGTCGCGGTGATGACCACGCGGTTCTGATGACGGCACTCGAGCATGATCTGGCGCTGCAGACCCGCAAGCTCCGCAAACCCCATCTCGACGCCCAGATCGCCGCGCGCCACCATCACCGCATCGCTCGCCCGCACGACGTCCGCGAGGTTCTTGACCGCCTCGGCGCGCTCGATCTTGGCGACCAGCAAGCCGTGGCCGCCGGCGGTGCGCAGCAGGCTGCGCGCCTCGTTCATGTCCGAGCCGTCGCGCGGGAAGGATACGGCGAGGTAATCGACCTTGAGCGCGGCCGCGAGCTCGATGTCCTGCCGGTCCTTGTCGGTCAGCGCGCCGGCCGATAGTCCGCCGCCCTGGCGGTTGATGCCCTTGTTGTTGCTGAGCTCCCCGCCCACCAACACGCGCGTGCTGATCCTCGGTCCCCGGATCGCTTGCACTTGCAGGCTGATCTGGCCGTCGTTCAGCAACAGCACGTCACCAGGCGAGACGTCGGCGGGCAATTTCTTGTACGCGATGCCGACGGCATGCTCGTCGCCCGCGTCCACATCGAGCGATGCATCGAGAATGAACTCCGCGCCGTCGGTGAGCTGCACCTTGCCCGCCCTGAAGCGCTCGACGCGGATCTTCGGTCCTTGCAGGTCGCCGAGCACGCCGACGTAGCGCCCGGCGGTGCGCGCTGCATCGCGCACGAGATCGAGCCGGCGCTTGTGATCGGCGAGCTGGCCGTGCGAGAAGTTGACGCGCACCACATCGACGCCCGCGCGCACCACGTCGTTCAGCACCTTCGGGTCATCCGTAGCGGGTCCCAGCGTCGCGACTATTTTGGCCCGACGCAGGATGAAACTCATGCCGCCCGCCGCTCGAGGATGTCGACCGCGGGCAGCTTCTTACCCTCGACGAACTCGAGAAATGCGCCGCCGCCGGTGGAAATGTAGGAGATGCTATCCTCGACGCCGTACTTCTCGATGGCGGCGAGCGTGTCGCCTCCGCCTGCGAGCGAGAACGCCTTGCTGCGGGCGATCGCGTTCGCGAGGGTGCGGGTGCCCTCCCCAAACTGATCGAACTCGAACACGCCCACCGGACCGTTCCAGAGTACCGTGCCGGCCTCGGCGATGAGCTTGGACAGATGCTCCACACTGTCGGGGCCGATGTCGAGGATCATCTCGTTGCTCGCAACTGCGCCCACCGGTTTGACGTCTGCCTCGGCCACCGCAGAGAACTCGGTGGCCACCACGACGTCGGTCGGCATCGGTATGCCGATTCCGCGGCGTTGGGATTGCTCCATCAGGCGCCGGCAAATGTCGAGCATCTCGCGCTCGTGCAGGGATTTGCCCACGTTGAAGCCTTGCGCGGCGAGGAACGTGTTCGCTATGCCGCCGCCGACGATCATCTGGTCGACTCTCGACAGGAGCGCCTCGAGCACGGTGAGCTTGGTGGATACCTTCGAGCCGCCCACGATCGCAAGCAAAGGGCGGGCGGGATTCTCGAGCGCCGTCTCGAGCGCCGTGAGCTCGCTCACGAGCAACGGTCCCGCGCACGCGACCGGCGCGTATTTCGCCACACCATGCGTGCTCGCCTCCGCGCGGTGCGCGGTACCGAACGCGTCCATCACGTAGACATCGCAGAGCGCCGCCATCTTGCGCGACAGCTGCTCATCGTCCTTTTTCTCGCCCTTGTTGAAGCGCACGTTCTCGAGCAGCACCACCTCGCCGGGCGCGACGGCGACACCGTCCAACCAATCGCGCTTCAGCGGCGTCGGCACTCCGAGCAGTTGCGTGAGCCGCCGAGCCACGGGAGCCAGGGAGAACTCTTCGGCAAACTTACCCTCCTCTGGACGGCCGAGGTGCGACATCACCATGACCCGCGCCTTCGCCGCAAGAGCGGCCTGGATGGTGGGAAGGGCCGCACGAATGCGCGCGTCGCTCCCGACCTCGCCGTCCTTGATGGGCACGTTCAGGTCCTCGCGGATCAGCACGCGCTTGTCCTTCAGATCGAGGCCGGTCATTTTGATGATCTTCATGGAATTTTGGCGTCGACGCCCTCCCTCACTTGGCCTTGGACCACGCTGTGACCGTGTCGAGCATGCGGTTGGAGAAGCCCCATTCGTTGTCGTACCAGGAGCACACCTTCACGAGCGTGCCCTCGATCACCTTGGTGAGCGTCGCATCGTAGATCGAGGAGTGCGGGTCGTGGTTGAAATCCACCGACACGAGCGGCTGATCGTTATAGGCAACAATGCCCTTCAGGGGTCCGGTGGCGGCCGTCTTTACCAGCTTGTGGATCTCGTCGGCGGAGGTCTTGCGGGCGGCGATGAAAGACAGGTCGACCAAGGACACGTTTATGGTCGGCACACGGATCGCGAAGCCGTCGATCTTGCCCTTGAGCTCCGGCAGCACGAGCCCTACGGCCGCGGCGGCGCCGGTCTTGGTCGGGATCATGGACATGGTTGCCGAGCGCGCGCGCCGCAGGTCCGTGTGATAGACGTCGGTGAGCACTTGATCGTTGGTGTAGGAGTGAATCGTGTTCATCACGCCCTGCACCACGCCGATGCCTTCGTGCAGCACCTTGACGAGCGGCGCCAGGCAATTGGTCGTGCACGAGGCGTTGGAAATGACGGTGTCCGTGGCCTTGAGGATCTTGTCGTTCACACCGTAGACGATGGTCGCATCGACGTCCTCGCCGCCCGGCGCGGAGATCACCACTTTCTTGGCACCCGCGGCGAGATGCGCCGAGGCCTTGGCCTTGCTCGTGAACAAGCCGGTGCACTCGAGAACAATGTCGACGCCCAGCTCTCTCCAGGGCAGCTTCGTCGGATCGCGCTGCGCTACCACGCGGATGCGATCGCCGTTCACGACCATCGAATCGCCGTCGACGCGCACTTCGCCATCGAAGCGGCCGTGGGCGGTGTCGTAGCGCGTCAAGTGAGCATTGGTGTTCGCATCGCCCAAATCGTTGATGGCGACAATTTGTATTTCGCCCGAGCGCTTCGCCTCATACAGGGCTCGCAGGATATTGCGGCCGATGCGGCCGTAACCGTTGATGCCCACCTTGATTGCCATCAGATCGTTCCCCTCTTGGTGCCAATCTTGAACCGCGGCGGATCAACCCGCCAATGTCTTGTCGATCGCCTCTTGGATGCGCTCCGGCGTGAAGCCGAACTGCTTGAACAACTCCTTGCCCGGGGCCGACGCGCCGAAGTGATCGATGCCGACGATCTGGCCCTTGAGTCCCACGTACTTCCACCAGGGCTGCGTCGCGCCCGCCTCGACGGCGACACGGCGCACACACGAGGGCGGCAGCACGCTGTCCTTGTAGGCCGCATCCTGCCGATCGAAAGTGGTCGTGCTCGGCATGGACACGAGGCGCACCTTGCGCCCCTTCCCTGCGGCGCTGCGCACCGCATCAGCGGCAATGCCGATCTCGGATCCGGTCGCGATGACTATGACCTCCGGAGGTCCCTGCGAGTCGATCAGCACATACCCGCCCCGCTTGATCGCGGCAAGCTGCTCGGGGCTTCGCGGCTGGGGATTGACGGCCTGGCGGGTGAATATGAGACAGGTAGGGCCGTCGGCGCGCTCGATCGCCGCCGCCCAGGCGGTTGCGGTCTCCGCGCCATCGCACGGCCGCCAGACTGCCATCTCGGGAATCGCCCGCAGACCCGCGAGCTGCTCGATCGGCTGATGGGTGGGCCCGTCCTCGCCCAGTCCGATCGAGTCGTGGGTGAACACGAAATTCACCCGGAGTTGCATGAGCGCCGCCATACGCAGCGCATTGCGCGAGTAGTCGCAGAAGGTGAGGAATGTGCCGCCGTAAGGAATGAATCCTCCGTGCGCGCTCATGCCGTTCATGATGGCAGACATCCCGAACTCGCGCACGCCGTAGTGAATGTAGTTGCCGGCGGGAGATTCGGGCAGCAGGGTTACCGAATCCTTGCGCAGCGTGCCGTTCGAGGGCGTGAGGTCCGCCGAGCCGCCGATGAGTTCCGGCAGAAGCGGGCCGAGGACATTGAGCGCCGCGTTCGAGGTTTGTCGCGTCGCGAGCGGTTTGCCCTCCTCTTGTGCCTGCCTAACGTAGGCGGAAACCTTGTCGCCGAATCCCGACGGCAGGGCCCCGGCCATGCGCCGCTCGAGCTCGGCCGCTTCCTTCGGGAACTCCGCCTTGTACGTCTGAAACCGGGCACGCCACTCTTGCTCGACCCGCGCACCCGTCTCGCGTCTATCCCACTGCGCACGGATGTCGGCCGGGATCTCGAAGGGCGGCCATTTCCAGCCGAGGTGCACGCGCGCGGCGGCCATTTCGTCATTTCCCATGCCCTCGCCGTGCATGACCGCGGTCCCCTGCTTGTTCGGGGCACCCCAGCCGATCGTGGTCTGAGCGCAGATCAGCGACGGCCGATCGGTGACCGCCCGCGCGTCCGCGAAAGCCTTCGCAACGGCGTCCCGGTCCTGTCCATCCACCTTCGGCAGCACGTGCCAGCCGTAGGCCTCGAAGCGCTCGGCGGTGTTGTCGCCGAACCAGCCGGCTACTTTGCCGTCGATCGAGATGCCGTTGTTGTCGTACACCGCGATCAGCTTGCCGAGCCTCTGCATGCCGGCGAGCGAGGCCGCTTCGTGGGAAACGCCCTCCATCATGCAGCCATCGCCCATGAATACATAGGTATGGTGATCGACGATCGTGTGGCCCGGCCGATTGAAGGTGGCCGCGAGAGAACGCTCCGCAAGCGCCAGGCCCACCGCGTTGGCGAAGCCCTGACCCAGCGGTCCCGTGGTGGTCTCGACCCCCCCTAAGTGAGCTTCGCGCTCCGGGTGACCGGGCGTCTTGGAGCCGAATTGGCGAAAACGCTCGATCTCCTCGATGGAAAGATCGTAGCCGGTGAGATACAGCACCGAATACAGCAGCATCGAGGCGTGTCCGTTCGACAGCACGAAGCGGTCGCGATCCCACCAGGACGGATTGGCGGGATTGAACTTAAGCACGTCGCGCCAGAGGACTTCGGCAATGTCGGCCATGCCCATCGGCGCGCCGACATGACCCGAGCTGGCCTTCTGGACAGCATCCATCGTCAGAACGCGAATGGCGTTGGCAAGCTCACGGTGGGTGGGCATGGCGGCTTCTTCCGGAGGAACGGGTGATCATTCTCCCCGATGCGCCCCGCATCATCAATATCGGGACACAGGTCTCTCTTTGCGGCGGAACGGCGCTTGGCGAGTGCACCTCGTTCCGTAATTCAGGCTCCACGAGGGAACACGTGCCCGTAATTGCAGTCACTATTAGCGAACACGTTCCCATTCCTGAAGTCGCCGGGAGGGAACGCGATCACACGGCGTGTGCCGGCGGTCCCGTTATGTATCGCGGCTCGTGGCCGCCGTCATGATCCAGTTCACCGTCGGTCGCGCTCTGATTTGCTAACATTTTTTTGTATGAAAATTCTACAAATAACCGACCCGCACCTGTATGGCCACGCCAGCGCGAAGCTGCGCGGCGTGGAAACGGACTCGAGCCTGCGCAACGTGCTCGATGACGCGTTCATGGAAGTTCCGGACTATGCTGCGATCCTGGTCACCGGGGATCTCGTCCAGGACGACCCGGCCGGCTATTTGCGCTTCCGCAGCATCTTCGGTAACTGCCCCAAGCCCGTTCTGTGCATCCCGGGCAACCATGACGAGCCGGAAGCAATGCGCCGCGCGCTGTCCGGTCCGCCGTTCCAGGTGTGCGGCACCTACCGCGCGGCAGGCTGGCAATTCGTCATGCTGGACAGCTACGATGCGGGACATGCGGGCGGTCGCTTGACGCTCCAGGAGCTCGAGCGCCTCGACCGTGCGCTTCACGAAGCGCGCGAGCACGCCATGGTGTGTCTGCATCACCAACCGATCGACATGGACAGCCGCTGGCTCGACAGCGTCGGCCTCGCCAATCCCGAGGATTTCTGGCGCATCATCGATCGGCACCCGCACGTGCGCGCCGTAACGTGGGGGCACGTGCATCAGGAGCTCGACTCGCTGCGCGGTAGCGTTCGCTTGTTCGCGACCCCTTCCACCGGGGCACAGTTCCTGCCGAAGAGCGACCGATTCGCCGTGGACTCACGGCCGCCGGCGTACCGACCCTTCGCCCTGCATCCGGACGGGCGCATCGAGACCACGGTGCGCTGGGTGAACGGGATGCAGATGCGCCACGCCGTCGCCGGGCGCTGAAGTACTGCGCTCGACATGCGCTCGGACTTGAGCAGGCGCCGAAGCAAAAATCTCGCGACGCTGTGGCTGTGGGCGCTGGGCGCGATGCTCTGTGGCTCCCTCGTACACGCCGATTCGCCCGCACGCGCCGACGATGGACTCCACTCGCTTTGGGAGCTGCACGGCAAACACAACATCGTGTACGTGCTCGGCTCCATTCACACGCTGCGTGCGAGCGATTACCCGCTCGCGCCGGTGATCATGGACGCGTATCGGGACTCGAAGTCGCTCGTCATGGAGATCGATCTCAACGAGATCGAGTCCCCGGACGTGCAGACCGAGATGCTGCAGAGCGCGGCGCTACCGGAGGGAAAGACTCTGCAGCAGATCGTCGGACCCGCCCGCTACGCGCATGCGCAAGACCTGGTCCGCGAGGTGGGACTCGACCTGTCGATGTTCAGCGGGTTTGCACCGTGGTTCGTCGCCGAGGCGGTTTCTCAGATGCAACTCGCGCAGCTCGGCTTCGATGCGCAATCGGGCGTCGAGATGTTCTTCATGGGGCGCGCCCGCGGCGACGGCAAGAGCATCGCGGGGCTCGAGACCGCACACGAGCAGATGGCGATCTTCGAGGCGATGCCGATGGAGGCACAGGCCGAATACATGATGTCGAGCCTGGAGCAGGCTCATGATCTGCCGAAACAAGTGAACGACATGGTGCAGGCCTGGCGGCACGGCGACACGGGATGGTTCCAGACCGAGATCAAATCCGACCTGGGCAAAGACCCGGCGCTATATCAGTCGCTGGTGGCAGCCCGCAACCGCAAGTGGATCGCCAAGATCGAGGCGATGCTCGACGATGACAAGAATTACCTCGTCATCGTCGGCACCGCTCATCTCGTGGGGCAGGACAGCGTGATCGAGCTGCTCAAGAAAGACGGAATTCGCGCTGCCCAACGTTGACCTCGGTCTACTGGCCTGTCGATTCAGCCGACGAATGTTCCGCCTTCCATTGCTCCATCCGCTGCTCGTGCTGCACCTTCGCCGCGGCGACGATGCCCGGGATTGCATCGCGCTGCGTCTGCGTGAGCACGTTCTGATAGATGTTGGTCCAGGTCTCGCCCATGAGCTGGATGCGCGTCGCAGCATTCTTCTGGGCCGTCGCGATGAGCGCGCCATAGGCCGCCGTGTCGGTCGGCGCCGTGCTCGCCAGGGCTTCGCGATTCGTCTGCGAGCTCGTCCGCAGCGCCTCGAACCGGCTCTTCTCGCCGGCCATGATCGACTTGACCTGCGCCTTCTGAGGGTCCGTCAAGTTCAGCTTGTGCAATACCATATGCATGAATCCGCCGTGGTGATGCCCACGCCAGTGGTGCCCGGCCGGGCCCGCGGCGGGCGGCGGCGTCGTGCTGGCCGTGGCGCTAGCCACGTAGACCGCCAGACCCGACATCGAGACTGCCAGACAGAGGGCGGGAACGACTTTTCGTACGGTAAACATTGGGACTTTCTCCTCGCGTTACGGTGATGAACAGTCTACGTTCAAACGGCTGCGGCAAATCTGGTGTTGACGCAATGTTGGGTGGGCCGCATGCAAAGAATTGTCAATTCGTTTACTAGGCAGGAAGATGGCGGGAAACTGCGGTCAAGGTGGGGATTTTGCATATGACAAGCACGCTCAACAGGTCGGATACCGCATCGACGGCGCGCGAGCCGCGCGTGCTCCTGGTGGATGATGATCGCGAACTTTGTCAGATGCTCGGTGAGTACCTGAGCGCAGAACATTTCGAGGTCAAGAGCGTGCACGACGGCAGCGATGCGCTCGCCGAGCTCGAGGTCAACGACTTCGAGATCCTGATCCTCGACGTGATGCTGCCGAGCGTCAGCGGCTTCGATGTGCTGCGCAAGCTCGGTGCCTCTCACGGCACGCCGATTCTCATGCTGACCGCACGCGGCGACGACGTGGACCGGATCGTCGGCCTCGAGCTCGGCGCCGACGACTATCTCAGCAAGCCCTTCAACCCGCGCGAACTGGTGGCGCGCATCCGCGCCATCTTGCGCCGGGCGAGCAACCGTCCCGCGCGCGGCGGAGTCGCAGACGAGATCACCGTCGGGCCCATCGTGCTGCATGCGGGCATGCATCAGGTCCGCGTTGCGGAGCGGCCGATCGCGCTCACGGGCGCAGAGTTTCGCGTACTCGAGATCTTGATGCGATCCGCGGGACAGGTGATCTCGCGCGAATCGATGACCGAGCAGGCACTCGGCCGCAAGCTCGTCCCCTACGATCGCAGCATCGACACGCACATCAGCAATCTGCGCCGCAAGCTCGAGCTCGAGGCCGGCAAGAATCCGGAGATCAAGAACGTGCGAGGCTCGGGCTACACGCTCACCTGCGCGCCGAAATAGGTCACGTATGCAGAGCCTGTTCGTGCGCATCTTCGTGCTGTTCTGGATCGCCATGGCGATCATCGTGGCCGGCAGCATCGCGGTGACCTTTACGGTGGCCGCGCGCGAATACGAGTCGCGCGAGTTCCAGCGCCGGCCGGCGATGGCGATACAGGCCTCGGAGGTGCTCGCAAAAGGCGGGGTCGACGCGCTGCGCACCTGGCTCCTCCCCAATCGGCACTCCATGGCCGATCGCGAGCTGTACATCATCGGTCCGAACGGCGAGGACATCCTCGGCCGCCCGCTCTCGGATAGTGCCGCGCGGCGCCTGGAATTCTTCCGCGAATCGATGTCCGAGGCCGACGCTGCAACATTGCAGGCGGGGGCGGCCGCCGGGCGGCCACTTGCGGGGCCACCTCCTGCGGGGCCGCCGCCGGACGCGGACCTGTCGAGTTCGTCGCCTGCGCGGCCACCGCCCCGTAACTTCCGCCCGCAGCGCGCTCTGCCGCAGATCGTGGCGCCGGACGGCACCACCTATACGGTGCTGCTGGTGCCGCGGCGCCCGAGCATCTTCGGCGCGCTGAGCTTGCCCGGGATCTCGGCGCGCATTCTCGGCATCGCGCTCGTGGTAAGCGCGTTCGCGAGCTGGTGGCTCGCGCAGCATCTGAGCGCGCCGATCCGTCGCATGCGGGAGGGCGCGCGCGCGCTCGCCGGCGAGAAGCTCGACGTACGCGTGAGCGCGGGCCTCGAGGATCGCAAGGACGAGCTCGCGGTCCTCGCGCGCGATTTCGACGCCATGGCAGATCGGCTGCGGGCCAATCGCGGCGCGCTCACGCAGCTGTTGCGCGACATTTCCCATGAGCTGCGCTCGCCGCTCGCGAGGATGCGTCTGGCGCTCGGCCTCGCGCGTCAGCCGAGCGCCGATACCATGCGTCAGCTCGATCGCATGGAACGCGAGATCGAGCGTCTCGACGGCCTCATCAGCCAGGTTCTGAAGCTCGCGCGCCTCACCGCCACCGACGTCCCCTTCGAGCGCGAGGCATTCGACGTCGACGAGGTGATCGATGAAGTCGTGCGGGATGCCGAATTCGAAGGCACCGCCAAGGGCTGCCGGGTACAGACCCATGGGGCGGCGGGCGGCGTCGTGAGCGGCAGCCGCGAGCTCCTGCGCAGCGCGATCGAGAACGTGCTGCGCAACGCCGTGCGCTATAGTCCGCAGGGTGCGCCCGTGGACGTAGAGGTCGAGCGCAGCCCGGCGGGACTCACGATCGCGATTCGCGACCGCGGTCCGGGAGTGCCACCGGCGGAGCTCGAGCGCATTTTCGAGCCGTTTTACCGCGTGGCCGAATCCCGCGATCGCGACACCGGCGGCGAAGGCATCGGTCTGGCCATCACCTCTCAGGTCATGAAAGCCCATGGTGGGACGGCGCGCGCGGCGAACCGCGCGGGAGGCGGCTTCGAGGTGCGGCTCGACTTGCCAGCCACGGCGCTGGCGGCGTAACAGGAGAGAGCATGAGCCTGTATCAGGAGGCCTGTCGGTATATCCCGGGCGGCGTGAACTCGCCGGTTCGGGCATTTGGCGGCGTCGGCGGCGAGCCGATCTTCTTCAAGCGGGCTTCCGGCTCCCACTTCGTCGCGGCGGACGGCCGCCGTTTCATCGACTACGTGGGCTCCTGGGGGCCGATGATCTTGGGTCACGCGCATCCGCAGGTGATCGAGGCGGTGCAGCGCGTGGCGGCCGACGGTCTGTCCTTCGGCGCGCCGACGGAGCTCGAGACACAGCTCGCGCGGCGGGTGACCGAGCTCATGCCGTCGATCGAGCTCGTGCGCTTCGTGAGCTCGGGCACCGAGGCGACCATGAGCGCGATTCGCCTCGCGCGCGGCTTCACCTCGCGCGAGACCATCGTGAAGTTCGAGGGCTGCTATCACGGCCACTCCGATTCGCTCCTGATCAAGGCCGGGTCGGGCGCGTTGACCTTCGGCGTGCCCACCTCGCCCGGCGTGCCGCGCGAGCTCGCGGCGCATACCGTGACCCTCTCATTCAACGACTCCGACCAGGTGCGCGATGCCTTCCGCCAGCTCGGATCGCAGATCGCCTGCGTCATCGTCGAGCCGGTCGCCGGCAACATGAACTGCGTAACGCCCGCTCCGGGCTTTCTTCGAACGCTGCGCGAGGAATGCGATCGGGTCGGTGCGCTGTTGATATTCGACGAGGTGATGACCGGCTTTCGCGTCGCCCTGGGCGGCGCGCAGGCACTCTACGGAGTACGTCCCGATCTCACCACGCTCGGCAAAATCATCGGCGGCGGCATGCCGGTGGGCGCGTTCGGCGGCCGGCGCGAGATCATGGAGCAACTCTCTCCCCTGGGACCTGTCTACCAGGCGGGGACCCTTTCGGGAAACCCGGTCGCCATGACGGCCGGGCTGACCACTCTGGATCTCATCGCAGTGCCGGGCTTTCACGAGCGGCTGAACGCGAGCACCGATCTGCTCGTGCAGCGTCTCGCCGGCGCCGCCGCTAGCTGCGGTATTGCCCTCGCCACAAACCACGTCTGCGGCATGTTCGGCTTTTTCTTCACCGCGGAGCGGCGCGTCGACAGCTTCGCGAAAGTAATGGCCTGCGACATCGAGCGCTTCAAGCGGTTCTTCCATCGCATGCTCGAGGAGGGCGTGTACTTCGCGCCGTCCGCCTTCGAGGCGGGATTCGTGTCGGCCGCCCATTCTCCCGCCGACATCGACACGACCATTGCCGCGGCGCTGAAGACGTTCGCGAGTTTGCGCTCCTAGCCGCATCGCCAGGCGTATCGAGTGCGGGCGTTCGCGTGGTTCTTGGGAGTGCTGGTTGCAGCCGGGCTTGCAGCCGCCGCCATCGCCTACCCCGTTTTCGAGCTAACCTCGCGCATCGCCCCCTGGCCGTTTCACCGCGTCTACGGCCGCATCGCAATGCTCGCAGCCGCCGGCGCACTCGTCTACTGGTGCAGGCGATTCGGCGTCGCCAACCGCCGCGAGCTCGGCTACGGGTTGCCGTGGAGGCGTTTTTGGGCGGTGGCCGCCGGCTTCTGCGCCATCGGCATCGTCACGGCGAGCGCCGGCGCCGCCTTCCTGCTCGCGCAGAGAATCCGCGTCGTTTCCGATCCGGCTGCGCTCGCCTCCCCCGCACATTTGGCGCATCTCGCGCTCGTTGCGCTCTCCTCCGGCGTGGCGGTCGCGTTGATCGAGGAGACGGTGATGCGCGGCGCCTTGCACAGCGCCATCGCGCGCGAATCGGGCGAGGGCACGGCGCTCTGGCTCATCGCGCCGCTATTCGCCGTTCTGCATTTCTTTGCGAAGACGCACATCGACGCCCCGGACTGGATGAGCGGCTTCGACTTGCTGTCGCGCTCCTTCGCACCGCTCGCGAATCCGGGTAGCGTGATCGATTCGTTCCTCGCGTGGATGGCCGTGAGCCTGGTGTTGAGTTGCACGCGCATTCTCACCGGCAACATCGCCGTCGCGATCGGCCTGCATGCGGGCTGGGTGGTGGTGCTTCGATTGCTCCAGGAGGCCACCGGCTCGGGCACCACGCACTCGGCGTGGGTCGGACGATTCGACGGGCTGCTCGGCTACTGGCTCCTTCCCTGGGGGGCGGCCATCGCTCTCGTTCTGTGGTCGACGCGGGGTGCCTGGGTACCCTATGCGTCGGGCGCGCCGAGCGGCGCGAGCAACGCCAACCTGTCCAAACGCTCGAGCGGATCGTCCATCTCGAGATAGCTCTGCTTGTCGGCGAGCGGCAGCGGCAGGATTTCCGCAAGGCGGTGTCCCACCCACGCGGCATCGTCCAAGCGCATGTCGATGGTCGCATACACCTCGCCGAGCTGGGGCAAGACACTCCGCAGCAGCGCCGGCAGCCGCGCATGACGCGCCGGCACGGGGAGCGTGGGTTGCGCCTCGATCCAGTTCACCTCGCCGAGATTCAGACCGTCCGCTTGCCGGCTGCGCGCAACGATGCGAAAGCGCTGCCGGCCGACGCAGGACAGACCGAGCAGTCCGTCGGCGAGCTGATGGAAGTCGGTGATATCGGCCACCGTACCTACCTCGTACACCTCGGTATCGCCCGGGCCCGACTCCAGGCCTTCGCGGATCAGCACCACCCCAAACCCGGAGCCCTCGCGCATGCAGCGACGCACCATGTCGTAGTAGCGAGTCTCGAAAATGCGCAGCGGCAACGGGCCGTCGGGAAACAGCACCATGTTGAGCGGAAAGAGCGGGATCTGGGTCACCGCGACCCCGGAGCACGCGCGGCCTCGCGCGCGCGGAGCGCGGCGAGGAGCTTCTCATGCAGCCCTCCGAACCCGCCGTTACTCATGACGAGCACCTGATCGCCGGGCCGCACCTCTGCAACGATGCCCTCCACCAATCCCTCCACGGTGCCCTCGAGCCGGGCGCGCCTCCCCAAGGGCACCAGCGCGGCGGCCAAGTCCCAGCCGAGACCGGGCGCGTTCAGGAACCAGGCGCTGTCGGCCGCGGCGAGCGCCGGCGCGAGCTCGTCGCGATGGACGCCGAGCTTCATGGTGTTCGAGCGCGGCTCGAGCACGGTAATGATGCGCGCATCCGGCAAGCGCGCGCGCAAGCCCAAGAGCGTGGTCTCGATCGCCGTCGGATGATGCGCGAAGTCGTCATACACCGTCACGCCACCCACGGTACCGCGAATCTCCATGCGCCGCTTCACGCCGCGGAACTGCGTCAGGGCGAGCGCCGCGCGCTCGGGCGCAACGCCGACGTGATCGGCCGCCGCGATCGCCGCGAGCGCGTTCATGACGTTGTGCTCGCCGAGCAGCTGCCAGCGCACCTCAGCCACCGTGCGGCGGTCACGCAGCACGGTGAACTCGGCGCACGCTTTACCCGGAGCGAGCGTCGCGCTCCACTCATCGGCCGCCCGCAGCCCGAAGGTCTGGCACGGCGTCCAGCAGCCTTGAGCGATCGCGGCCTCGATCTCGGCGTCGGCACCGTTGCGCAGTACTCGACCCGAGCCGGGCACGGTGCGCAGGAGCTGCGCGAACTGCCAGCGTATCGCCGCAATGTCGGGATAGATGTCGGCGTGATCGTATTCGAGGTTGTTGAGAATCAGCGTTCGCGGCCGGTAGTGCACGAACTTGGCACGCTTGTCGAAGAACGCGGTGTCGTACTCGTCCGCCTCGATCACGAAATGCGCCGGGCGCCGCTGCGCCGCCCCGTGCGCCGCGCCGCGCCCACGGCCGCCGAGGCGCGCCGTTGCGTCGAAATTGCTCGGTACGCCGCCGATCAGAAAACCCGGCTCGAGGCCCGCATGCTCCAGGATCCAGGCGAGCATGCTCGCCGTGGTGGTCTTGCCGTGCGTCCCCGCAACCGCGAGCACGTGGCGATCCTTCAGCACGTGCTCCGCGAGCCACTGCGGCCCCGAGGTGTAGGCCATTCCGCGATCGAGCAAGGCTTCGATCACCGGACGGCCACGGCTCAACGCATTGCCCACCACCACGATGTCGGGATCGAGATCGAGCTGCTCGGCGCCGTACCCCTGGATGAGCTCGATGCCGAGCGAGGTAAGCTGATCGCTCATCGGCGGATAAACGTTGAGGTCCGAGCCCGTGACCCGAAAGCCGGCGGCCTTGGCGATCGCCGCCACGCCCCCCATGAAGGTCCCCGCGATTCCTAGAATGTGCACGTGCATGGTCAAGACTTCGGCAACAGCTGCTGCTCCAGGGCCATCGACAACAACAGGTAGCCGACGCTGATGGCTACGCCCAGGCCGAGCCGCGCATCGAGGGCCGCTCGCCATATGTTCGCGCAGGCGAGCAAGTACCATACGAGCCCCACCAAGAGGAGCACCCCGAGGGGAACCGCGGCGGGGCCCTCGAAGCCGATCATATTCAGCAACGTCCCCAGCGGATAGAGCACCAGCTCCGCAAGCACGGCGACCCCCAGGAGCGCCGTGCCGGTCTGCAAGAATCGTTGCCTCTGGCGTGCGACGGCCAGCACCACCCACGCGAAGGCGAGCGGCAAAATCACGGCCAGCGCGACTCGCGTGAGAATTTCACCCGCGGGAGCTGCGGGCAACAGCGCGCCGATCACCTCGAGCAGCGCCGCGGCGGCCGCGACCAGGCAGAGCAGCAGCACCGAGGCGGGAAGCTGGGCGGGCGACTTACGCCAGAGCGCGATGTCCAAAAACGCTTTTGCAAATCTCAGCATCGCTCGATTCGGTCATAATGAATCCCTCAAATTGTACTGGATCGACGGCATGGCCGATGTGATTTGGATCGAGCGGAACGAGGAGCTTGCAGGGCTGGCGCACGCCCTCTCGCGCTGCGAATCGATCGGCCTCGACACGGAGTTCATGCGTGAGAGGACGTTCTTCCCGGAATTGTGCCTACTGCAGCTCGCGGCGGGCGGGCGCGTCTGGTGTGTGGACACCTTGCGCTGCGGGAGTCTCGATCCGCTGGTGCCCGCGCTCAACGGGCTCGCCGCGCGCAAAGTCATCCACTCCGCCCGCCAGGATGTCGAGGCGTTCTACCTGAGCGTGAAACGAGTGATCTCGCCGATATTCGATACTCAGATCGCGGCCGGATGCATCGGACTCAAGCCCCAGATCGGCTATGCGGATCTGGCGAAAACGTTGCTCGACGTGAGCCTGCCCAAGGGGCAGACCCGCACCGACTGGTCGCGCCGTCCACTCACCGCGGCGCAACTCGAGTACGCGGCGGACGATGTCGCTTACTTAAACGAGATCGCGGATCGGCTGAGCGAGCGTCTGCGGGCGCTCGGCCGCGAGCAGTGGGTGATCGAGGACTGTCGCGCGCTCGAGGATCCCTCGCTCTACGAGCCCGATCCCGCGGATGCATGGAGGCGGCTGCGTGCCTTGCAGAATCTCCCGCCGGCGATGCGGGAGCGCGCCAAGGTGCTTGCCGTGTGGCGCGAGAAGACCGCGCGCCTGCGAAATCTACCGCGTGGCTGGATCCTCGCCGACGAAGCACTGTTCAGAACTGCGGAGAGCTTGCCCGAGAGCCCCGCGGCGCTTAACGCGGCCCTCTCGTCCCGGCGGCCCATGAGCGAGGCCCTCGTCGAGGGCCTGCTCGAGGAGTTGCGCGACAGCGCGGGCGCAGCGACGGACGCCGCGCCCGCGACGGATCTGCGCCCGACGCCTGAGCAGAAAGCCCTCGCCGGACGCCTCGCCAGCTTGGTCGACGCCCATGCCGCCGCGCTCGGCATCAGCTCCGAGATCCTGGCGACGCGCGGCGAGCTCAAAGCCCTGGCGGTCGGCGATCGCGACGTGCCGGTCCTCACGGGCTGGCGACGCGCGGAGATCGGAGAGAAATTACTCGCGACGCTTTGAGTGGGAGCGGCGGCGCCGGCCCTCGCGCAAGACCGCGAGGCTCAGGGCTGCGCTGCGGCGCCCGCCACGGCGCGCTGAATGCTCTTGAACACCGTCTCGACGTCGGCGTCGGCGTCGACGATGCGCAGGAGTCCGGCGTCCTTGTAATACTGGATGAGCGGCTTGGTCTGCGCCTCGAACACTTCGAGGCGCTTGCCGATCACTTCCTCGCGGTCGTCGGGGCGCTGGATGAGCCGCGCCTTTTCGCCACACTTGTCACAATGGGCGAACGCACCGGCAGGCGCCGTGTAGATGTTGAAGACTCGTCCGCAGCCCTCGCAGATACGCCGGCCGGTCAGGCGCTTGAACAGCACCTTAAGATCGAGATTCAGGAGCACCACCGCTTCGAGCGGCCTTTTGAGCTCCTCCAGCAGCCGCCCGAGTGCCTCAGCTTGCGCGATGTTGCGCGGAAAGCCATCGAGGATGAATCCCTTGCGCACGTCGGGCCGTGTCATGCGTTCGCGGATCATGCCGAGGACCGTGGCATCGTCCACCAGTTTTCCGGCATCCATGGCGGCCTTGGCCTTCTGCCCGAGCGGCGTTGAGCGGCCCACGGCCTCGCGCAAAAGGTCACCGGTCGAGATCTGCGGCGCGCCGTAACTGTCCACGAGCCGCTGCGCCTGCGTCCCCTTGCCGGACCCGGGCGCGCCCAAAAGAATGATTCGCATGATTCCCCGCGCCTGAAAGCGCGCTAACCTACCTGCGCGGGGTTCCATCGTCAAACGCTCCGCCCGTGGCGGGGCTGTGCCTGGCGCGCTTCGATCGGCTATCCTGCCGCCTGTCAAAACGGCAAGCACTCATGAAGAGCCAGACCCCCAAGAACGTCTTTTATGCCCAATCCGGCGGAGTGTCCGCCGTCATCAACGCCTCCGCTTGCGGGGTCATCGAGACCGCCCGCAAGCATCGGGGCAAGATCGGCAAGGTGTACGCCGGGCGCCACGGCATCGTGGGCGCGCTCACCGAGGATCTGATCGACACCGGCAAGGAAAGCGCCGCCACCATCCGCGCTCTGCGCCACACGCCGGGCGGTGCGTTCGGCTCCGCGCGGTACAAGCTCGCCGGTCTCGACAAGAACCGCGCCCAGTACGAGCGGCTGATCGAGGTGTTCCGCGCCCACGATATCGGATATTTCTTCTATAACGGCGGCAACGATTCCATGGACACGGCCCACAAGGTGTCGCAAATCGGTGTCGAGATGGGCTATCCCATCGTCTGCATCGGCGTGCCCAAGACCGTCGACAACGATCTGGCTGTGACGGACTGCTGTCCGGGATTCGGTTCCGCGGCCAAATACATCGCAGTGGCGACGCGCGAGGCGGCGCTCGACGTGCTTTCCATGGCGCGCACCTCCACCAAGGTGTTCGTGCTCGAGGTGATGGGCCGGCACGCCGGCTGGATCGCGGCGGCAGGCGGCCTCGCGGGCTCGCGCGCCGCCGACGCGCCGCACATCATCCTGTTCCCCGAGATCACCTTCAACCGCGCCGCCTTCCTCGAGAAAGTCAAATCCTGCGTCGAGTCCTACGGCTATTGTGTGGTCGTCGTATCGGAGGGCGTGCGCAATGCCGACGGCAAGTTCCTCGCGGAGGCCGGTACGAAGGACGCCTTCGGTCACGCCCAGCTCGGGGGCGTTGGGCCGGTGGTCGCGCAGATGACGCAGGAGGCCTTCGGCTATAAGTTCCACTGGGCCGTCGCCGACTATCTGCAGCGCTCCGCGCGTCACATCGCCTCGAAGGTGGACGTCGAGCAAGCTTACGCAGTGGGCAAGGCGGCGGTGGAGTTTGCGCTCAAGGGCAAGAATGCCGTGATGCCCGTCATCGTGCGCAAGTCCTCATCGCCCTACCGCTGGAGCATCGGCGAGGCGCCCCTGTCGGCGATCGCCAATGAGGAAAAGAAGGTCCCGCGCAATTTCATCACGCCCGACGGATTCGGCATCACACCGGCCTGCCGGCGCTATCTCCTGCCGCTGATCGGCGGGGAGGACTATCCCCCTTACGCGCAGGGGTTGCCGCGCTATGCAACCCTCAAGGGCGCGAGCGTCGCGAAGCGCCTGCGCACCCCCTTTGTGGTATGATTTCGCGCCGCTTCTGCCGATAAAGTCATAAGTTTCAATAACATAACCTCTTCGGGATCCATCAATGACCCTTGATAACGCCCTGTTTCTGGCCATAGCCGCCGGCATTCTTGCGATTCTCTACGGTGCATTCTCCGTGCGATGGATATTGAAGCAGCCCGCCGGCAATGCTCGGATGCAAGAAATCGCCGCCGCCATTCAGGCGGGCGCGCGCGCCTATTTAAACCGGCAATACACCACCATCGCGATCGTGGGCGTGATCCTGCTCATCGTGCTCGGCGTCTTCCTCGATTGGCCGACCGCGGGCGGGTTCGCGGTGGGCGCGATCCTCTCAGGCGCCGCCGGATACATCGGCATGAACATCTCCGTGCGCGCGAACGTGCGCACCGCGCAGGCCGCCAACAACGGCATCAACGCCGCCCTCCAGGTCGCGTTCCGCGGCGGGGCGATCACGGGCATGCTGGTGGTGGGCCTCGGCCTCCTCGGGGTTGCCGGGTACTACTTCGTCATGCGCCGCCTGCTGGGCGATACGGAGGATGCATTGCGGTCCCTGGTCGGCCTCGCCTTCGGCGGCTCCCTGATCTCGATATTCGCCCGCTTGGGCGGCGGCATCTTCACCAAGGGTGCGGACGTCGGCGCGGACCTCGTGGGCAAGGTCGAGGCCGGCATTCCCGAGGACGATCCGCGCAATCCCGCCGTGATCGCGGACAACGTCGGCGACAACGTCGGTGACTGCGCCGGCATGGCGGCAGATCTCTTCGAGACCTACGCGGTCACGCTGGTCGCAACCATGCTCCTCGGCGGGCTGCTACTCGGGCAGACGGCGGTGCTCTTTCCCTTGATCCTCGGCGCCATTTCCATCGTCTCCTCCATCGTCGGCACGTTCTTCGTCTCCACCCGCGAGGGCGGCAAGATCATGAATGCGCTCTACAAGGGCGTCATCGTGTCGGGCGTGATCTCGGCGGTCGCGTTCTATTTCGTGTCGCAGCAGATCATGGGCGCGCACGCCATGAGCATGTGGCTCTGCACGCTCGTGGGCCTTGCGCTCACCGCCGCCATGATCGTGATCACGGAGTACTACACGGCGACCGAGTACGGTCCGGTGCAGCACGTAGCCGCGGCCTCGCAGACCGGCCATGCGACCAACATCATCGCCGGCCTCGGCGTATCCATGAAAGCCTGCGCTCTGCCGGTGATCGCGGTGTGCCTCAGCATCTGGGCGTCCTACCGGCTCGAGGGGCTGTACGGCATCGCCATCGCCGCCACCGCCATGCTGTCCATGACCGGCATGATCGTCGCGCTCGACGCGTATGGGCCGATCACGGACAACGCCGGCGGTATCGCGGAGATGGCCGGCCTGGACAAGAAGGTGCGCGACATCACCGATCCCTTGGATGCAGTCGGCAACACCACCAAGGCCGTAACCAAGGGATACGCCATCGGCTCGGCGGGCCTCGCTGCGCTCGTCCTGTTCGCCGACTATACGCACAAGCTCGAGGTCGTCACCGGCCACGCGAGCGCGTTCGACCTGTCGAACCCGGCGGTCATTATCGGCCTGTTCATCGGCGGACTGATCCCGTATCTGTTCGCCTCCATGGCGATGGAGGCAGTGGGCCGCGCAGCCGGCTCCGTCGTGAACGAGGTGCGCCGCCAGTTCCGCGAGATCAAGGGCATCATGGAAGGCACGGCGAAGCCCGACTACTCGCGCGCGGTCGACATGCTGACGCGCGCGGCGATCAAAGAAATGATCGTGCCCTCTCTGCTGCCGATCGTGGTGCCCATCATCCTGGTCGTGGTGGTCAACTGGCTGATGGGACCAGGCACCGGTGTGCTCGCCCTGGGCGGCCTGCTGATCGGCACCATCATCACGGGCCTGTTCGTCGCCATCTCGATGACGACGGGCGGCGGCGCCTGGGACAACGCGAAGAAGTACATCGAGGAAGGCCACTTCGGCGGCAAGGGATCGGACGCGCACAAGGCCGCCGTCACCGGCGATACCGTGGGCGATCCCTACAAGGACACCGCAGGCCCCGCGATCAACCCCTTGATCAAGATCATCAATATCGTGGCACTCTTGATGGTGCCGTTGCTCGGCAAGCTAGCCGGGGGCTAGTGTGAGCTACGCCGGCGGCCGACCGCCGGCTTGCCTCAAATGTCGAAGTAGATGGCGTCGGGCTCGGCCGCGCCGTCGCGCGAGGCCACCCGCAAATCCGGCTCCTTGAGCGACACGCGCGAGCGCGGCGGTATGCTGCGCGTCAGAAACACCGAGCCTCCGATCACGCTCTGAGCGCCGACCACGGTCTGACCGCCCAGCACGGTCGCATTCGCGTACAGGGTCGCGCCGTCCTCGACCGTCGGATGGCGCTTGCGGCCGCGAATCACGTGGCCCGTCGCATCCTTGGGCAGCGACAGGGCGCCGAGCGTGACGCCCTGATAGAGCTTCACGCCTTCGCCGATCTCGGTCGTCTCGCCGATCACCACGCCGGTGGCGTGATCGATGAAGAATCCGCCGCCGATCTTCGCACCCGGATGAATGTCGCAGCCGGTCTTGGAGTGCGCCCATTCGGTCATGATGCGCGCCATCATCGGCACGCCGAGATCGTAGAGCGCGTGGGCGATCCGGTAAACGCTCACCGCGAGCACGCCGGGATAGGCGAGAATCACCTCGTCCAAGTTGGTGGCGGCCGGATCTCCGTCGAAGGCAGCCTGCACGTCGCGCACCAGCAGCGCGCGAATCTCGGGCAGGCGTCCCAGGAAGACGAGGGTGAGCTCGCGCGCCCGCGGTGCGCATTCGCCGAACTCCGACCTTGCCTCACGCTCGCGCCCGTAGCACAGGCAATGCTCCATCTCGTTCTCGATCTTGGGCGCAAGCTCGCCGAGCGCATGCGCCACGAAGCCCCCCAGGTCCTCGCGATTCAAATCGCGGCGGCCGAAATAGCCGGGATACATGAGATCGAGCACGCTTTGCAGGATTTCTGCGATCGCCTCGCGCGACGGCAGGTAGCGGCGCGAGATGCGGCGCGCACGCTCATCGCCGAGGTAGCTCTCGAGCAGCTCCTCGCTCAACCGCTCGAGCGCGCCCACCGGGGGCTTCGGGGCGACGGCCGTCATGAACGCTTCAGGCGACCGCCTGCATCTTCTCGACGTCCTCGAACAAGCCCTCGAACAGGGCACCCGACAGATAGCGCTCGCCGGCGTCCGGCAGGACGACGACTATGGTCTTGCCCGCATTCCCGGGCTCGCGCGCGAGCCGCAAGGCGGCGGTCATGGCCGCCCCGCAGGAGATCCCGCAGAGCATGCCTTCCTCGCGTGCGAGACTTCGCGCCACCGCGATGGCCTCCTCGTTACTCACTTGCTCCACTCGATCGACCAGCGACAGATCGAGATTTTTAGGGATGAAGCCCGCTCCGATGCCTTGAATCTTGTGCGGGGCGGGGGTCAAAGGCTGCCCCGCGAGCGTCTGGCTGATCACCGGCGAGTTGGTCGGCTCGACCGCGACGGTCAAAATCTTCTTGGCCTTCGTCTGTTTGATGAAGCGCGACACGCCGGTCAGCGTCCCGCCCGTGCCGACGCCGCTCACGAAAATATCGATCGTGCCTTGCGTGTCTTCCCATATCTCGGGGCCGGTAGTCTTCTCGTGAATGGCGGGATTCGCGGGGTTGTCGAACTGACGCATCAAGAGATACCTGCCGGGCTCTGCCGCCGCCAGCTCCTCGGCCTTGGCGATGGCGCCCTTCATACCCTTGGCACCGGGCGTCAGCACCAGCTTCGCGCCGAACGCGATCAGCACCTTGCGCCGCTCCATGCTCATCGTCTCGGGCATGGTGAGCACGCAGCCGTAGCCGCGCGCCGCGGCGGCGTACGCAAGTGCGATCCCGGTGTTGCCGCTGGTGGCCTCAACCAGGGACATGCCCGGCTTCAGCGCGCCACGCTCCTCGGCGTCCCACACCATGGCAGCGCCGATGCGGCACTTCACCGAGTACGCGGGATTTCGGCCCTCGATCTTGGCGAGAATCGTCGCACCGCTCGAAGCGTCCAGCCGGTTGATGCGCACCAGCGGAGTGCGGCCGATGGACTTGGTGTTGTCTTCATAGATGGGCATGGGGCACCTCGAATGTATCCGGCAATGGGGGAATTTTCCTCCGAAGCGCAGGAGAAAAGCCATAGAACTTTGTTATGAGCGCCTGCCCGGCGGTTATAAGGTGGTGATTTGCAGGGCCGCAGGCGTGATGGATAGAGGTTGCGGGCGCCCGATGATGAAGCCCTGCACGAAGTCGATGCCCATCCGCTTGGCCGTGTCGAGCGAGAGCTGATCCTCGACCTGCTCGGCGACGATGCGGAAGTGCAGGCTCCGCGACAGATCGATCATCGCGCCAACCATCGCCTGGTTCACGGTGTCGACGCCGAGATTGGCGATGAACGAGCCGTCGATCTTCAGATAGTCCATGGGCAAGGTCTTCAGGGTGGCGAACGAGGAGAGGCCGCTGCCGAAGTCATCGAGCGCGAACTCGCAGCCCATGCCGTGCAGCACCGCGATGAAGCGGCGCACGTGGTCGAGGTTCGCGACCACGGCGCTCTCAGTGACCTCGAAGCAGATGTCGCCCGGAATTGCGCCGGTGTGATCGAAGCAATCGACCACGAACTCGAGGAAATCGGCATCGCCCAGCGTCTGCCCCGAGATGTTGATGGCGACGCTGCGGCCCGGCGGCAGCTTCATGCCGCCGCGCCCGAGCGCGGACAGCACCGCCTGCACCACCCAGCGATCGACGTGCGGCATCAACCGATAGCGCTCCGCCGCGCGGATGAACTCGCCCGGCGGCGCGCTCGGTTGACCGTTCTCGGCCTCGAGCCTCACGAACACCTCGATGGCCGGCCCACGCTCGACGCTCGCGTGCGCGGGCACGATGGGTTGATAGTAGAGCTCGAAGCCGTTGTCGCGCAGCGCCCCTTGCAGCTTCTGCAGCCAGTGGATCTCGCCTGAGTGGCGCGCGTTCGCCTCCTCTCGCGCCGAGTACACGTGCACGTGCACGCCACCCTGCTTCTTCGCGACGTAGCACGCCGAGTCCGCCGAGTTCATGATGTCCTCGATCGAGCCCCCGCCGCGGCCGATCTCGACGAGGCCAATGCTCACGCCGATGTTGAAGATCTTGTCCTTCCAGACGAAGCGATAATCGTTAACCGCGCGCACGACGTCGTCGGCGATCTGACGGGCCTTCTCGAGCGGACAGCCGACGAGCAACAGGGCGAACTCGTCGCCGCCGATGCGCCCCGCCGTGTCGGAGTCGCGCACCGCATCCTTGATGATGGTTGCGACCTCGCGCAGCATGTTGTCGCCCGCGGTGTGACCGCAGGTGTCGTTCACGACCTTGAACCGATCGAGATCGAGATAGCACAGCGCGTGCGCTGCATCCCCCGTCTGGGCGGCGTCCATGGCCTCCCGCAGCCGCCGCTCGAACTCGCGCCGGTTCACGAGTCCGGTGAGGGCGTCGTGGCTCGCCTGATAGCTCATCTGCCGCGTGAGTCCGCGCATCTCGCTGGTGTCGTGCATCACCAGCACGAGTCCCAGGGTGAAGTCCGTGCCGTCGGACTTGAGCGGCGTGACGCTGATCTCCACGTAGCGCTCGAGCGAGCCGTTCACGGGCACGAGCACCGCGCGCTTGCCCATGGTGACCCGCCCTCCGGTCGCGAGTGCCTTGCGCACCGGATCACCGAGCGAGCGGCGGTCGGTCTCATCGACCAGCGAGGCCACGTCGGGAAAGCTCTTGCCCACGACCTGGTCGGAGGTCTGGCCGAGGAGCGCCTCTGCGGCGTGATTGATGTAATCGATGCGCCCGTCCGCGTCCACGGTGATCACGCTCTCGCCCATGGCCTCGAGTGTGACCATGGCGCGTGGGCGCGAGGGTGTGGACTCTTGCGGCAGGGTTGCCAGCATCTCGAGCGCGGTGAGCAGCAGCGCGGGCTCGCCGGCGCTCTCGATCACCGTGCTCGAAAGCTCGACGCGGGTGACCTCGCCGTGCTTGCCGACGAGCTCGATCTCGAGGCGCTCCGGCGCCGTCTCGCCGACGAGACGGCGCCGCAGATTGCTTGCCACCAAGTCGACATATTCCGGAGCGGCGAAGTGCGCGAGCGGCCTGCCTATGACCTCCTGCGCGCTCATGCCGAGCATGTCGAGGAAGCGGGCGTTGGCAAACACGATGTTCTCGCGATGCACCAGTACTGCATCGTGCACCGTCTCGACCAGGCGCTGGAACAGCTCCTCACGGTCCTTGAGACGCGTGCCGCGCCTATCGAGATCGTCGAGCAGCTGATTGACGGCACCCCCGAGCTGCGCCAGTGACGTCGAGTGATCCTCGATCCCGATGCGGCCCGCCGGCAGATCCGCGTCGGTGAGTGCCTTCAATTGCTTGGAGAAGTCGGCGACCGCCCGTTCCTGTCGGCGCTTCCAGTACAAGAGCACGCCCACGCACACCGCTGCGATAGCTGAGGTCAGGACCCAAAGGGAAGAAGCAGACAAAATCAACGATGACCTCGATTGCGAGTCCTACGACGCTTTATGTATGCCCCCCCTGTTGGGCGCGTCTCGATCGGCTGCGTTGAGAGAATACCCCACAGGCATGGCCAAGCCTGCGGAAATTGACCATAATCGGCGGCTTAATCGTCAAGGGAAAGCATGGATACTCTGGCGGCTCGACAGCAGATGGTGGATCAGCAAATTCGCACGTGGGAAGTGCTAGATCCGCGCGTGCTCGATGCGGTCGCCACGGTTCCTCGCGAGGCGTTCGTGCCGAGCGCCTATCGGGAGCTAGCGTTCGCCGACGCGTCGCTGCCGATCGGTCACGGTCAGTGCCTGCTCGCTCCGAAGATTCAGGGGCGCATTCTGCAGGCGCTGGAAGTCGACTTAGTGGACGCGGCCCTCGAGGTCGGCACGGGCTCGGGCTACCTCAGCGCCTGCTTGGGACTCCTTGCCCGCTCGACGCGCTCGATCGAGATTCACCCGGAGCTCAGCGCTCAGGCCGCCTCGAACCTCTCGGCCGTGCGCCAAGCGCGGGTGCAGCTCGAGACCCGCGATGCCTTCTCATCGGCGCCGCTGGGCGAGTACGACGTCATCGCGGTTACCGGATCGCTGCCGTTCTACGATGCGCGCTTCGAGCGCGCGTTGCGCCTCGGTGGACGCCTGTTCATCGTGGTGGGCTCGGCTCCCGTGATGGACGCGATTCTGGTGCGCCGGGTCGGTGAGGTGGAGTGGATTCGCGAGAGCCTGTTCGAGACCGTCATCGACCCGTTGATCAACGCGACCGCGCCCCGGGAATTCGTGTTCTGATGGTGGAGAATTTGACGCCCAGGGAGTTTCTGGACAAGCGCGCACAAGGCGTGCCCATGACGCTTGTCGACGTGCGCGAGGACTGGGAGACCAAGCTCGCGCCCGTGCCGTCACCGCACCTGCACATTCCCATGGGCGAAATCACGGAACGGCTGGGCGAACTCGACCCGAATGCCGCGACGGTCGTGATCTGCCGCTCCGGAGGACGCAGCGCCGAAGTGGCGCGGTTCCTATCGACCCGCGGTTTCGGTAGCGTGTTCAACCTCGCCGGCGGGATCCTGGCGTGGTCTCGGGACATCGATCCCCAGATTCCGCAGTACTAGCGCGATGGACTTCGCGCTGGTTTCCGCTTCCTTGGGTGATATAGTCATATATAACACCTCATGAAGCCATTTATTTTCGTCCTCGCCGGTTGCCTGATGGGTGGGGTCGCGCCGGCGGCCGACCTGCTCGCGGTCTATCAGCGCGCCTTGCAGAACGATCCGCAGTTGAAGGAGGCCGAGGCGACGCGCCTCGCAACGCTCGAGTCCAAACCGCAGGCGATCGCGGCGCTGCTGCCGCAGATCTCGGGCAGCGGCACGATCTCGCAGGAAAAAGACAAGGGCCAATCGAACCAGACCGAGGAGGTACAGGCCAACGGACAGAATTTCGTCGAGGCCTTTCCATTCAACGGCCGCGTCAACACCACCACGCATAAATACGGCGTCGATCTCTCGCAGAATCTGTTCAACTGGGACAACTGGGTAGCCCTGAAACGCGCCGACGCGCAAGTCGCCCAGGCCGAGGCTGACTATCAGGCGGCCCAGCAGGATCTCATCGCCCGCGTGGCGCAACGCTACTTCGACGTGCTCGCTGCCGAGGACGATCTCGATGCCCAGCGAGCCAACGTCGAGTCGGTCAACCGCCAACTCGAGCAGGCCGAGAAGCGCTACGAGGTCGGTCTCATCGCCATCACCGACGTGGAGGAGGCGCGCGCCGCGCATGACAGCGGCGCGGCCGACGTCATCGCCTCCAAGCGAGCGCTCGCCTCGGCGCACGAGCTGCTGCGCGAGATCACGGGCGATGCGTTCGATTACCTGGCTCGGCCGATCGAGCCCTTCGAGCTCGCGACGCCTGATCCGAGCAGCGAGGACCGCTGGGTCGAGATGGCCCTGCAACAGAACCTGTCGCTGGTCTCGAGCCGCCTCGCCGCGGACATCGCGCGCGAGAACGTGAGCGCCGCGCGCGGCGGTCACTTCCCGACGCTCGACCTCGTCGCGAGCCGCTACAAGAACTCGGTGGGTGGCGATTACATCAACGCCAACGGCACACCTTACGGCAGCACGAGCCTCGATCAATACCAGAACGTGATCGGCATTCAGATCTCCGTGCCGATCTACTCGGGCGGCATGGTGTCCTCGCAAGTGCGGCAGGCCGTGTATCAGCATCGCGCGGCCAAGGAGCGGGTTGAGCGCGTGGCGCGCCAGACCGAGCATGATGCGCGCGACGCCTACCTCGGCGTGCTCTCGGAAATCTCGCACGTGCGCGCGCTCAGCCGCGCGCTCGAATCGAACACCATCGCGCTGAAGGCCACCGAGTCCGGCTACGAGGCCGGCACGCGCACCGCGGTGGACGTGCTGTCGTCCCGCCGACAGTGGATCCAGGCGCAGACCGATTACTCGCGTAGCCGATACGATTACATGGTGAACATGGTGAAGCTGCAGCAAGCCGCGGGAATCCTGACCGAGCAAAGCTTGAGCAGACTCAATGCGCTGCTCAAGGATGAGCCGCCGAAGCCGGAAGCCCCCGAACAAGACGTCTCATCCGCAGATGCACCGTCCGCCGCTAACTCGGCGCTTGCGGCGCGAGCAGCGGCTCGATGAGGGCAAGGAGCCGCCCGAGGCTCCCCCGATGTGACTCGACGAAGCGGCGAGCGCTTGCGCCCATGCGCTCGCGCAATGCGGGATTCGTCAGCAGGCAGTTGACGGCGGCGGCGAGCGCCGTGCCGTCGGCCACCTCGAGCGCGCCGCCCTCCTCAATGAGGAGCCGCGCAATCTCAGGTCCATTCTGCGTATGTGGGCCGGTGATGACGGGCACGCCGAGCGAGGCCGGCTCGAGCAGATTATGCCCGCCCACCGGCACGAGGCTCCCGCCGACGAACGCTGCGTCTGCGGCAGCGTAAAAGGCCGTGAGCTCGCCCATGCTGTCGAGCAGGAGTACCTGAGCCTCCGCGCGCACCGCCTGCGCCCGGCTGCGCCGGTCGAAGATCACGCCGCGGCGCTCGAGCAACGCCGCTACGCCGTCGAAGCGCTGCGGATGGCGCGGTGCCAGCACCAGAAGCGCGCCAGGGGCCGCGCGCCCGAGCACGGCGTGCGCGTCGAGGACCAGCTCCTCCTCGCCCTGGTGGGTGCTGCCGGCCGTCCAGACAGGACGCGCGCCGAGGTAGCGCAGATGCAGCTCGCGTCCCATCTCGGCCACGGCGTCGCCGAGCTGCATCTCGAACTTTACGTTGCCGACCACGCGCGTGCGCGCCGGGTCAGCGCCCAAGGCGACGAAGCGCTCGGCGTCCGCCGCGCTCTGCGCCGCGACCCAGGCGTGGCCGACGGCGTCGCGGAAGAGCGCACCGAAGCGGCGATAGCGCGGGACGGAACGCGGCGCCAGGCGCGCGCTCGCGAACAGCACGGGCACCGCACGCCGGCCGCACTCCCGCAAGAGGTTCGGCCAGAGTTCCGTTTCCATGATGATCGCCACACGCGGCCGGATGCGCGCGACGAAGCGGCGCACCGCGCCCGGCGTGTCATAAGGCAGGAATCGGAGATCGACGTCCGTACCGAAGAGCGTCGCTGCCTGGGCGCGCCCCGTGGGCGTGGCCGTTGTGAGCACGCAGGGTATGCCGGGATGCCGCGCGCGCAAGGCGCGCACCAGCGCCGCTGCGGCGGACACCTCCCCTACCGACACCGCGTGCAGCCAGAGGCTGGGCGCGTCCACGCGCCGTCCCAGGCCGAAACGCTCGCCGAGATGGGCGCGATACGCCGGATTTCTCGCTCCGCGCACCAGCAACACTGCGAACACCACCGGCGCCGCGACCCGCGTCAGAACGCCGTAGATGAGATACATCATGGAGGCGCGCGGGATTCGGCCGACTCATAACCCGCCTTGAGCATCTCCCACTGCTCGGGCAACGCTCGGCCGACTGCAGACCCGGCGGCTATCTTCGCGAGCGAGCGCCGCAGTCGCTCGAGGTTGCGTCCGGTCCAAGCACCGGGTTCGCGCAGGCGTCCGCGATCAAAGTCGATCACGTGGATCGCGCCATGCGGGCCGACGAGCACGTTGTGCGCGTTGAGATCGGGATGATCCGCGCCCGCTCGATGCAGGGAGGCGACAGCGGCCCCAACGGCGCGCCAGGTCGTATCGCTCAACACTCCGGCGAGGAGCAAGGCACTCAGCGGCTGGACCCCTTCGATCCGCTGCGTGACGAGATCGCAACGATAGGTGAGTCCGCTACGCCGGTAGCGCGCTCCGACGGGAGCCGGGACGGGCAAGCCGCCGGCGTGCAAGAGGGCGAGCAGCCGGTACTCAACAAACGATCGCACGCGTCCCTCCCCGGCCCACGCGTAGCGGTCGCTCGAGATGCGCGCAACCGCTCCGCCGCGACGGTAATGGCGCAGCACCCAGCGTTGCGGAGGCGTGCCGATGAACCAGGCGGTGCCGCGGCCCCGATCGGCGGCGACGAGCTCAGCGCGCGAGCGCCAGTACTCTGGATCGAAAAGCGATTCTCCGGCGGTCTCGAGAAGCTCACCCACGCGCGCCGGATGGACGAGAAGGGCACCCTGCGCGGTGGCGATGCGTCGGCCGACGTCCTTCATATCCCAGTTGTCGAGCACCTTGCAATGGAGTTTACCATCTTCGGCGCAGCGCGAATTTCGCTAAGATGCGGCCATGAACGAGATCAACGTGCCCGTGTCGCCGGGTGAGCTCCTGGACAAGATCACGATCCTGCGCATCAAGTCCTCGCGCATGAGGGATGCGAGCAAGCTCGCGAACGTGCGCACGGAGCTCGAGGCCCTCGAGCGGATCTGGAAAGCCTCCCCCTACGCCGCGGTCGATGTCACGACCGATGTCGGCGCGCTGCTCGCGGTCAACGAGCGGCTCTGGACCATCGAGGACGACATACGCGACAAGGAGCGCGCGAAGACGTTCGATGCCGATTTCGTGCGGCTCGCGCGCGCGGTGTACGTCGAGAACGACGAGCGCGCTGCGATCAAGCGGCGCCTGAACGTAAAGCTCGGATCGAGCTTGATCGAGGAGAAATCCTACGCCGAGTACAAGTCTTAGCTGAATCAACCGCGATTCAGCGTGTATTCGGCCCCGCAATAAGAACACTTCGCCCAGCCGGTCGGCTCGATCGCGAGATACACACGCGGGTGGGAGTTCCACAAGTACATGCCCGGCATGGGACACGACAGCGGCAGGTCCGCCGGCGTGACCGTGTATTGGTGCTGCGCGTTCGCCGGGATCAGCGCCGGCGTCGTCTGAGTGCTCGCCATCGTGCTCGCCATCGTCTTTGCCATCCTCGTATTGCCGTATCCACCTGCGCTCCGATCAACCGAATGTCTCGCGCCAAATCTCCTGAACGCGAGCGCGCCGCTGCGCGTGTTCCGCAGCGTCGACCACCCGCCGCCTGTCCTCCAGTGAGAGGTGATGCAGGAGCGTACGATAGCCTATATAGGTTTCCTTGAGCCAGCGGGCCGTCTCACTCTTCACGAGGCCGGCGGCAGCGAGCCCCTCGAGCTGGCGCACATTGTCGGAATACATCACGAGCTCCGGATGGGCCCCGGCATTCTCGAGAACCCAGTACTGCACCAGGAACTCGATGTCGGCGATGCCGCCCCCATCCTGCTTGATGTCGAACTGCCCGGCGCGCGACTCCGAAAGCTCGCGCCGCATGCGTTGACGCATCTCCGCCACGTCCGTGCGCAGTGTGTCGCGGTGCACGGCGGTGCGCAGCACGCGCCGCCGCGCCGCTTCGAAGCGCTCGCAGAGATGGGCATCGCCCGCCACCGCTCGCGCGCGCAGCAATGCCTGATGCTCCCAGGTCCACGCGTTCTGGTGCTGGTAGGTCTCGAATGCCTCGATCCCCGTGATGAGAAAGCCGCCCTTGCCATTGGGTCGCAGGCGCATGTCGACCTCGTAGAGCCGGCCACCGGCCGAGTGCATGGTGAGAAGGTGCACGATGCGCTGTCCGAGGCGCAGGAAGAACACTCCATTGTCGATACCGCGGGTGGTCTGCTGGAACTCGCCGGTCGAGTCGTGCAGAAAGACGAGGTCGAGGTCCGAGCCATACCCTAGCTCGAGGCCGCCGAGCTTGCCGTAGCCGGCCGCGGCAACCTTGACGACCCGCGCTGCGCCGTCGGTGTCGCCGCAGCGAGGCACCCCATGCATCGCGGTCATCTGTGTCCAGCCGAGATCCATGCAGCACTGCACGATGAGCTCCGCGATGTCGGTGAGCCGATCGCTCACCTGCATCAGCGGAAGCCGTTGGGTCAAGTCGGCAAGCGCTACTGAGAACGTCGCGACCTTCTGAAAGACGCGCAGCGCCTCGACCTCGAGCTCGGGATCATCCGGGCGTAGCCGCTCGGTGCGCGCGGCCAGCTCGCGCACGAATCGGGCGCGCGAGGGCAGCTCGTCGAACGCCTTCGCGTCGATCAGCTCGTCGAGCAGCAGCGGGAAATCCGCAATCTGACGCGCCAGAAAGCCGCTGATTGCGCAAACGTCGATGAGCCGATCGAGCGCCGCGGGCTCCTCCTTGAGCAGCGCCAAATACGATGAGCGCGCGCCGATCGCATCCAATACCCTGAGCACACGTTCGATCACCGATGCAGGAGAGGGTTTGAGGGCGGCCGCCTTCAAGAGCCGCGCGAGAATGATGCGCACACGCCGCCGGCCGGTGTCGTCCAGCCGGCGATAGGGCGCCGCATTCCGGTAGGAATCGAGCAATGGAGCCACCGCCGTGATCTCGGTCTGCGGAAATCCCACCTCCGCCAGGTCCTCGGCCACGTCGTCGTCGCGCGAGTCGAGCCAGCCCAGTCCGAGCTCGAGATCTGCGCGCGGATCGACGGCCGCGAATAACCAGGACCCGAAGCGATTCGCCACGATCTCGCGAGCGCGCTCGATGCGCGCAAGCGCCGCGGGCCACTCGGCCACACCGAGAGCGATGCACAAGCGCGCGCGATCCTGCGGATCCTCGGGCAGACGATGCACTTGCTCATCGCGCATCATCTGCAGGGCGTTCTCGGCCTTGCGCAGCGCGAGGTATGCGTCCGACAGCTGCGCGACCTCCTCGGCCGACATCAGCTTCGAGCCTACCAACAGCGGCAACACCTCGAGCAGCGAGGCGCGCTGCAATCGCCGATCGCTGCCGCCACGGACCAGCTGCGTGGACTGCACGATGAACTCGATCTCGCGGATACCGCCTCTACCGAGCTTCAAGTCTTGCTCGAGCTCGCGGCGAGCCACCTCGCGCGCAATCAGCGCCTTCATCTCGCGGAGCGACTCGAACACGCCGAAGTCGAGGTAGCGGCGATACACGAAGGGGCGCACAAACTCCGCGTGGGCGGCTGTGTACACCTCCGCGCCGACGATGGCCCGCGCCTTGATCCAGGCGTACCGCTCCCAGTCCCGCCCGTGCTGCTGCAGATAGTCATCGAGCGCGGCGAGGCTCACGACCAAGGGCCCGCTCTCGCCGAACGGTCGCAGGCGCATGTCGACACGAAAGACGAATCCCTCCTCCGTCCTCGCGTCGAGCAACCGAATGAGCTCCCGCCCCAGGCGATTGAAGTACTCTTCGTTGGCGACGACGTGAGGACCGTCGGTCTCGCCGCCCTCCGCGAAGAGGAAGACGAGATCGATATCGGAGGAGAAGTTCAGCTCGAGCCCGCCGAGCTTACCCATGCCGAGGACGATGAAGTCGACCTCCGCACCGGCGCCACTGCGCGGCGTCCCGAAGATCGCATGCAAGTGCATGCGAGCCGCCTGAACCGCCGCCCGGATGCAGGCATCCGCGAGCTCCGACACCGCGCGCAATGTCTCCTCGACGGGTGCACGCGCGGTGAGGTCACGCCATGCGATGCGCAGCATCTCGCGCCGGCGCCACTGTCGCAGCACGCGCTGCGCCTCTGTGAGCGTCGCAGCGCCGGCGACGCTTCGCGCGTACTCCGCGTTGGCCGCGCGCACGTCGGGCTCGGGGCGCTCGAGCCACGTGAGCGCACCGGGATCCTGGATGAGCGAGCCTGCGGCGAACTCGCTCGCCGCCACCACCAGCGCCAGCTCGCGCCACCGCTCCTCGCCGAGGGACTCGATGCCACCGGCCGCCCGCTCTCGGACGCGGTCGCGAAAGCGCTGCACGGATTCGCGCAGGCTGTCAGGCACCAGTTCAAGCCAATAGGCGGACGGGTTCACGCGCGAGGATTGAATCACATTCCAATCGGGTTTACCGTGTCGACATCGGTAAGACCGACCGATCGGAGGGACTCGACGGGAGGGGCCAGTGGTGGATGCGTTGGGTCGCGTGCTGCGCTCTTCCAGGGCACTGCTGATCAGGTGGTTCTGCGTCTTTGCCGCGGTATTCGCGAGCGGCGCCCTCGGCGCCTCTCTGCCGAGCATCGGCGGGCGCCTATCGTTGTTCCTGCTCCCCAGTGGGTTCGCCGTAGCGGCCATGTGCCGGTGGGGCTTTGGCATGTGGCCGGCTGTGCTGCTAGGGGGCTTGGGTATCGACATGTGGCAGCAGCGGCCCTTGCTCGGCAGCCTCGGCAGCGGCGCCGGTCTCGCCGCCGCCTCCGCACTCACCCTGTGGCTGCTCGAGCAACACGGTTTCGACCGTACGTTCTCCCGCGGCCGCGACGTGCCGCTGTTCATCTGCGCGGCAGCGATCGGGATGGTGATGGGACCTTCGTTCGCCTTTCTCGGATACTTCCTCACGGGCATGACCTGGAGCTACGATCCCGTGACCTGGATGCGCTGGTGGGGCAACAACACGGCGGGAGTGCTTCTGGTCGCGCCGGCGTTCGTGGCCGCGAATGCGAAGAGCCTCTTGCCGGTCAAGGAGCGCCCCCTCGAGGTGCTGGTCTGGCTCCTCGGCCTCGTGGCGTGCTGTGCGCTCATTGTCCTCGGGCCAGGTGCATATGCCAGGCCAATCGTGGCGCTCGTTGCGCTCATTCTCATGGTCGTGGGCACCGTGCGCTTCGGTCTCGTGCTATCGGCCTTCGGAGCCTTCGTCATCTCGTTGCTGACCGCCTTCAGCTTCGCGTTTCGGATCGGGGCGTTCGGTCAGCTCGACGAGCTACCGGGTCTCGTCCTCGTGTGGACCTTCGTCACCGCCCTCAACTTCGTTTACCTCAGCCTCACGGCGCTGCTCACCCAACGCGACGGCGCCGCGCTGGCGCGACTCCAGGCCGAGCACCGCTATGCAGAGATATTCGAGGGCAGCCCGCAGGCCATCTGGGTGCATCAGCGCAGGAGCCTGCGCTTTCTCATGGTCAACGAGGCGGCGCTGCGCCAGTACGGATGGAGCCTGCAAGAAATGCTGTCGATGAGCGTCACGGCGCTCATGCCGCCCGGGGAGTCGCTGCCCGAAGCGGATGAGCAAACCGCCGCCGCCAACTCCACCGAACCGCTCGAAACCCGGCATGTGACGCGTGACCGGCGCATCCTCGAAGTCGAGGTCTTCAGCCGATCCATCGACTTCGCGGGCGAGCCGGCGGAACTCGTGTTCGCCATGAACGTGACCGGCCGGCGCGCGTTCGGCCGCTCGTTGATCGAAGCCGTCGCCGCCGAGCAGCGGCGCATCGGCCAGGAAATGCACGACGGCCTCGGTCAGGAACTCACCGGCCTCGCACTCTCGGCGCGTGCCCTCGCCAATCGGGCAGCTCGCGAGCGAGATGCGATTGCCGAGGATCTCAATCAGCTCGCCGCGCTCGCCACGAGCTGCATCCAGGATGCGCGCTTGATCGTGCAGGGTCTTTCCCCGCTGACGGATGCCGACGGCAATCTCGACGCTGCTCTGCAGGCGCTCGCACGGCGCAGCTCCTTGAGCGGCACACCGGTACGGTTCCGCGCCCGCCACGACGCGCCGATCAACATCGAGCTCAAGGTGCGCAATCATCTGTACCGCATAGCGCAAGAGGCTGTGCAGAACGCCCTGAAGCACGCAGGTGCGACGGCCATCGACATCGAGCTCAGCTACAGGACGGGCAGCGTTCGGCTCGAGATACTCGACGACGGCCGCGGCCTGCCGGTCGACTATCCGAACGGCGCGGGACTCGGCATGCGCACCATGCGATTTCGGGCGAGCGCAATCGGCGCGCGCCTGATCATCGGCCGGCGCACGGACGGTACGGGCAACTCGGTGGTCTGCGGGCTGATGCAGAAAGGGGGAGCGGGCCATGCGACAGAGATCGCGATGCGGGCGTGACCGCCCGCGCCGTCCGCTGCGCCCTACGCGGGCATCCGCGATCAGCGCTGGGCCACCAGGAAGAGTCTCGGAAAGGGCAGCAGCACCTGGCCGCCGTGCGACGGATAGAGCCGCGCCAGACGCTCGGTGTAGCGTGCGAGATACTCCGCCCGCTGCTGCGAGTCCAGGGGATCCAGGAAGGGTCGCAGGCCCGTACCTTTGAACCATTCGACGATGGCGCTCGCGCCCGCGAGCGGGTGGCAATACGTGGTCCGCCACACATCGACGCAGCTGCAATGCGCGCGCAGCAAGCGGTAATACCACTCCGCGCTCTCGATCGGTACGCGCGCCCGATCGGCTCCGGCGAGCTTGCTCCGCCAGGGGTCCTCGTCGGCGATCTCACGCATCATCTTTTGGGCGGGCTCGTCCAGGTTGTCGGGGACTTGCACGGCGAGACAGCCGCCTGGGGTGAGCTTTGCCGCGAGCGCCGGAAACAGCGCGGCGTGGTCGGGTACCCATTGCAGCACCGCGTTGGCCAGCAGGACGTCGATCGAGCCGTCCGGAGGCGAGGCAGCTGCGGGGAGCTCGAGCCAGCCCTTCACGTCGAGTACCTCGAATCGCAGCGCCGGCAGTCGCTTGCGAGCGGCTGCGATCATATCGGGCGAGCTGTCGAAGCCGCTCACAGTTGCCTGTGGAAAGCGGGTCGCCAGCACCTCGGTGGAGTTTCCCGGACCGCAGCCGATGTCGACCGCCGTTCGCGCCTCGACTGCGGGTACGGCAGCCAGCAGATCACGCACCGGACGCGTGCGCTCGTCCTCGAAGGCGAGATATTGCCGCGCCGACCATGTCATCGCGCGGGATCCGCAGCCGCGCCATGCGGACCGCTCATCGACACGCCGTGCCGTTCGGGACCAAATGCCGCCAGCAACGTGATCGCGATCGCGCTCAAGGCCACCACGATCGCAAGTGCGAGACCGTAGTCATTGCGGTGTGACTCGGCGATCGCCACCTGCAAGTTGAGATTGACGGCGGCGAGAAGATTGCCGAGCTGGTAGACGAATCCGGGAAACGTGCCGCGGATATCGGGCGGCGAGAGCTCGTTGAGGTGCACGGGCACGACGCCCCACGCGCCTTGCACGGCCAGCTGAATCAGGAAAGCGCCCAGACCGAGGATCAACGGAGTCGAGCCGAATGCCCAGAAGGGCAATGCCGGCAGAGCGAGGAGCGCGGCGATCATGATGGCCCGGCGGCGGCCGATCCGCTCCGAGAGGCTTCCGAAGAGGAGACCGCCGCAAATCGCCCCCACGTTCGCGATGGCGGTCAAGAGCGAGGTGAGCCGAGTATCGAAGTGATGCTGCACCTTGAGAAACGTGGGATAGGCGTCCTGCGAGCCGTGACTCAGGAAGTTGAAGGCCGCCATCAACACGATCGCATAGGCCGCGAGCTTGACGTTGCCGTAGTCCATTGTGGTTACCCGGGTTCGCGGCGACAGCTTCCGCCACGACGGAGACTCCTCGATGCCACGCCGGATGAAGAAGACCAGGATCGCCGGCAAAACCCCCAGCACGAACATCCAGCGCCAACCCAATCGATCGTAGAACAGATACACCGCGAGGGAGGCGAGAAAGTACCCGGAGGGGTATCCCGTTTGCAGCAGGCCCGACACCGTGCCGCGCGCCGACGCGGGGATGCTCTCCATGGTGAGAGCCGACCCGATGCCCCACTCGCCGCCCATGGCGATGCCGAACAATGCTCGCACCAAGAGGAGCGTTCCCATCGTGGGCGCAAACCCCGAGGCCATCTCGAGCAGTGAGTATGCCAGGATGTTCCACATGAGCGTGGGCTTGCGACCGAATCGATCTGCCAGCCGGCCGAACAGAAACGCCCCGACGGGGCGCATGCCCAGCGTCAGAAGTACCGCCGTCGAGACCACCTGCATGCTCGAATGCAGCTCGGCGGCAATGTCCTTGAACATGAATACCATGAGAAAGAAATCGAACGCATCCAGCGTCCAGCCGAGATAGGCCGCGATCACGACATTGCGTTGTTTTCGGGTCCAGGCCATCGACGTCCCTAAGCATGAGTACGCGCTCCGGACTATACTTCGTCTCGAACCGTCAGGTGAGGCGGCACTGAATGCGGGCACTGCTCAACTCGCTGGGTTTGACGCTCTGGAGTTCCATCGCGATCGTCCTCGCGGTTGGGCTGGCCCTGGTCGGCTACCGGGTGTCGCTCGGCATCAGAAGTTTGCCCCCCATGATGAGCTCCCAACCTACCGCGGGCGCCGGGGCTCAAGTCGCCCCCGCCATTCCCTACGGCTCCACAGGACGATCCTCGAACAGCGCGCCTCCCCCTATGCGCGGTGCAATGATCAGCCGAGTCATTGGCCCGGAAATGAAGGATGCACAGGCGGCGTTGCAGGCCGGTAGATGGCAAGACGCTCTCGACGATTTACACGCCGCCGAATTGCATCAAGGAATCACCGTTTTCGACAAGTTCAAGATTCACGACTTCAAGGCATTCGCGGAATTCAAGCTCAGCAAGTACAAAGAGGCCGAGGCCGACTACGAGGCGGCGCTTGCGGCCGGTAAGTACACGCCGCAGGAGGCCGCGAGAACCACCAGGCTCCTGTTCCGCGTGGCCGCGCAAAATCAGCAATACGCGAAGGGGATCGAATACGGCAAGCAGGTCGCCGAATCGGCGACGGTAACGGCGGACGATCTGAACATCATGGCGCAGCTCTATTACCTGCAGAAGGACTGCAAGAACACGGGCGCTTGGGCCGACAAGGCGTTGGCCGCTTCCAAGGAGGCCGGCGAGGCCCCCAAGGAGAATACTTACCAGTTCAAGCTGCAGTGCGCGTCGGACGCCGGAGACACGGCGGGCATGGAAGGACCACTCACGGACCTCATCAAGCTCACCAACAAGACGCTGTACTGGAACACGCTGTTGCGCCTCGAGCGGCAGGCAGGGCGGGACGATCACGACCTGCTGATGATCTACCGCATCATGTACAACACCAACTCGATGAATGCCGACACCGATTACATCGAGATGGCACAGCTCCTCGGCGATGCCGGGCTGCCCGGCGAAGCGGTGGCGGTGCTCGACAAGGCGACATCGACGGGCGTCATCAGGGATGAGCACAAAGAGCGCATCATGCGCGTGCTCGAGGCAATGCAAACGCGTACGGATTCGGATCGGAAGGGCCTGCCCCAGCAAGAAGCCGAGTCTAACGAGACCCCGGTCGGCGACCTCGACGTCAAGCTGGGCGAGGTCTACTACGGCTTTGCAGATTATGAGAAGAGCGTGGAGGCGATCACACGGGGTCTTCGGAAGGGACCCGTCTCGCATATGGACGACGCATACGTCTATCTCGGACTCGCGCAGCTCAAGCTCCAGAACTTTGACGGGGCTCAGCGTGCTTTTGCGAGCCTGAAGAACGTAGCGAATGGCAGCTCGAGAACATTGAAGTTATGGGGGCTTTACGCTGATACCTTGGCCGGCCGGGCACAGACGGCCGATTCTGTCTCGGCGTCGCTTGCCAAAGAAACGCCGCCCCCCGGACAAGCGAGCCTGCGTCAACTTCAGCCCGACGAGCGGGACTGAGAAGCGATATTCTTGAAACGCGCTTGCTGGCAGCGGAAGTTGCACCGTTCGAGCACCTCGTTGCTTATTCGTACGGTTTCGACCGTGCTCCTCGCAACCGTTGCCCTGCTCGCCTGCAGCGGGACCAACAAGCCGCCGGCAGTCGAGCAGACGCTCAACATCTATACGTGGGCGGACTACATAGCTCCCGACACGGTCGCCAATTTCGAGCGTGAAACCGGGATCAAGGTCCGCTACACCACCTACGACACCAACGAGATCCTGGCAACGCAGCTGCTGACGGGCCATACGAATTACGACATCGTCGTTCCGTCGGACTTTTATTTCGACCGACTGATGAAAGCAGGTGCGTTCCGCAAGCTCGACAAGGCGGCTCTGCCGAACAGCATAAATCTCGATCCCGAGATCATGCGGAAGCTCGCCGTGCACGATCCGGGAAATGAATACAGCGTGCCGTATCTGTGGTTCACGACGGGCCTCGGCTACAACGTCGACAAGGTCCGCGAGCGGCTCGGACCAGGCGAATTCGACAGCTGGTCCCTGATTTTCGATCCAAAGAACGCGGCGAAATTGCAGGGCTGCGGCATCCAGCTCCTCGATTCCGCGACCGACGTATTCTCTGCCGTGCTGATGTATCTCGGTAAGGATCCCGGCAGCCGCGATGCCGCCGATCTGAACGCCGCGGCCGACACCTTGATGAAGATTCGCCCCTTCGTGCGTTCGATCGACTCCGTTGCCACCATCGGCGATCTCGCGAACGGCAATGTGTGCCTGATTCTGGCTTGGTCCGGCGATATCACGGCAGCCCGCTACCGCGCCATGGAGGCATCCAACGGCGTCAAGGTTCGTTATTTCGTGCCGCGCGAGGGCGGATTGATCAGCGCCGACATGATGAGCATTCCCGTGGATGCGCCGCACCCGCAGAACGCTGAAAAATGGATGAACTATCTGATGCTTCCCAAGGTGATAGCGAGCATCACCAACGCGACGAAATATCCCAACGGCAATCGCGCCTCGCTGGCCTTCGTGGAGGACGCGCTCAAGAACGATCCGGCGATCTATCCCGGCCCCGATATCCGCGCGAAGCTGCAGGTGCTGCCGGAGATGACGCCCGAGCAGACTCGTCTGGTAACGCGACTGTGGACGCGCTTTCGCACGGGAGAATGAGGGGCCGAGCGACTCGAGTCCTCCTCGGTGACTTGGTTCGAGACCATGAGGCCGGGCGGGTTGCAAGGCGTGATGCTCAACGTCACCGACATCGAGCGGGACCACAAGGAGCTTTCCGGACGAGGGCTGAAGCTCAGGGAGATCAAGCAAGAACCCTGGGGACGCTACGCGACCTTCCAGGATCCGGACGGAAACGGCTGGATCCTGCGGCAACCGCCGGCTTGAGCTCGCGAGGGCACGCCCTCGGCCATACATTCAGCCTCCGCGCCGCGCGCCGTCGGGGAATAAACAAAAAAAGAGCGGGCCCGGGGCCCGCTCTCTTTAGACCGCAACCAGTCATTGCGTGCGGCGGAACCGCCCGCAACGGCGGGTTTACATGTCCATGCCGCCCATGCCGCCCATGCCGCCGCCCGGGGCGCCGTGCGCATGCTCTTCATCCTTCGGAGCCTCGGCAATCATGACTTCCGTCGTGAGCAACAGGCCGGCCACGGAGGCCGCATTCTGCAGAGCCAGACGCGTCACCTTGGTCGGATCCAGAATGCCCAGCTCGATCATGTCGCCGTACTCGCTCGTCGCGGCGTTGTAACCGAAGGTGCCCTTGCCCTCGCGGACTCGGTTCAGCACCACCGCGGCATCTTCGCCGGCGTTCGTCACGATCTGACGGAGCGGCTCCTCGATCGACCGGGCGAGGATCTTGATGCCCGTCGTCTGGTCCTCGTTGGCACCGGTGAGCTTCTCGATGGCTTTGAGCGCGCGCACCAGCGCAACGCCGCCGCCCGGAACCACACCCTCTTCGACGGCCGCACGGGTCGCGTGCAGAGCGTCCTCGACGCGCGCCTTCTTCTCCTTCATCTCGATCTCGGTCGCAGCGCCGACCTTGATCACGGCAACGCCGCCGGAGAGCTTGGCAACACGTTCCTGAAGCTTCTCTTTATCGTAGTCGGAGGTCGCTTCCTCGATCTGCTGGCGAATGCTCTCGACTCGCGCCTTGATGTCGTTCGGCTTGCCGGCGCCGTCGATGATGGTGGTGTTCTCTTTCTCCACCAGCACTTTCTTCGCCTCACCGAGGTCGTTCAGGGTCGCTTTCTCGAGCTGCAAGCCCACTTCGTCGGAGATCACTGTTCCGCCCGTGAGGGTCGCGATGTCCTGCAACATCGCCTTACGGCGATCGCCGAAGCCCGGCGCCTTGACGGCGGCAACCTTGACGATCCCACGAATGGTGTTGACCACGAGCGTCGCGAGCGCCTCGCCCTCGACGTCCTCGGCCACGATCAGCAGCTGACGGCCGCCCTTCGCGATCCCCTCGAGCAGCGGGAGCAGCTCGCGAATGTTGGAGATCTTCTTGTCGACGAGAAGGATCAGCGGCTTGTCGAGCTCAGCGCTCTGGCTCTGCTGATTGTTGATGAAGTACGGGGAGAGATAGCCGCGGTCGAACTGCATGCCCTCGACCACTTCGAGCTCGTTCTCGAGGCCCGAGCCCTCTTCCACCGTGATCACGCCTTCCTTGCCGACCTTCGCCATCGCATCCGCAATGGTCTTGCCGATGCTCTCGTCGGAGTTCGCAGAAATCGTGCCGACCTGCGCGATCGCCTTCGGGTCCTTGCAAGGCTTGGAGAGCTTCTTGAGCTCCTCGGTCGCCGAGGTGACCGCCAAATCGATGCCGCGCTTCAGATCCATCGGATTCGCGCCCGCGGCGACCGACTTCAGACCCTCGCGGATGATCGCCTGCGCGAGAACCGTGGCGGTGGTTGTGCCGTCGCCGGCCTCGTCGGAGGTGTTGGACGCGACTTCCTTCACCATCTGCGCGCCCATGTTCTCGAACTTGTCCTTCAGCTCGATTTCCTTAGCGACCGACACGCCGTCCTTGGTGACGGTGGGAGCACCGAAGCTCTTGTCGAGTACCGCGTTGCGGCCCTTGGGACCCAGCGTCACCTTTACGGCGTTCGCCAGAATATTCACGCCCTTGAACATGCGCGACCGGGCATCGTCGCTGAAACGTACGTCTTTAGCTGCCATTTCCTAATTCCTCTAGTTGAACTTGATATCGATGCGGGCGGCCGGGCTTACTTGCCTTCGACCACAGCCATGACGTCTTCCTCACGCATGACCACCAGTTCGTCGCCGTCCATCTTCACTTCGGTCCCGCTGTACTTGCCGAAGAGGATCTTGTCGCCGACCTTGACGTCCAAGGGACGAACCTCGCCGTTCTCCAGGATCTTGCCCTTGCCGACTGCCACGACCTTGCCGAAGACGGGCTTCTCGGTCGCGGTATCCGGGATGACGATTCCGCCTGGGGACTTACGCTCCTCTTCTTCACGCTTTACGATCACACGATCATGAAGGGGTCGAATCTTCATAGAACAAGACTCCTGCTGCTTTGAGTTACGGGTTGTTGATGGGGCAAGTGTTAGCACTCTCCCCTCGTGGCTGCTAATAATAGCGACGGAAATCTCGGAATCAAGGGGGAACGTAGGATTTATCTGCTGCGTTTCCGCGGAAATCACGAGGGCGCACCTCTTGGTCCCCAACGCCGCCCCGCACCCGCGCCCCTCGGGATGCATTTATTGTAGAGTGCGCCCATGACGCGCGCCGTGGCCCTCCTTATGTTAAGTGTGCTCCTCGGGGGCTCCGCTTTCGCCAAATCCTGGTGGATGCGCGGCATACAGTCGAATGAGACCGACTTTCTGCCCCCGGACGTCGCTTTTCGAGTGGGTGCGCAGGCAGACGGGAATGCCGTGCATGTGCGCTGGGTCATCGCAGACGGCTATTACCTCTATCGCACGAAAATCACGGTCGCGCCCGAAAGCCCGGATCTGATCATGGCCCCCGCCGTCTTGCCGCCCGGCACGCTCAAGATCGATCCCTATTTGGGAAGAAACGAGGTGTACACCCAGCAAGTGGAGGCCATCGTTCCTTACCGCCGTTTCGACTACGGGGCGCACCCCCTGCAGGTCAAGGTGACTTACCAGGGTTGTGCCGAGGCCGGCCTTTGCTATCCCCTCATCACCAAAGTGCTATTTCCGACGACGGTCGCTAGTGGCCAGAGCGCCGAAGCGCTCAACCATCGCTGGGAAGCCATCGCGATCGTGGGCGGGCTGCTCGCGTTTCTGGTGGCGGGTCTGCTCCTGCGTAAGGGACGCAAGCTCGAACTTCCGGCATGAGCGATCGCGCCGTGCGCGCTGCCGCCGCGGCGCTGGTCGTCGTCGTCGGCATCTGGGCGGGAATTCGCGTCTATTCGACATGGGCCGCGCCGGGGGCCGCTCACCGGGGCGTGGCAACACCTGTGGGTGAGGTAAGCCCGCCCATTCCCAGCGATATGGTCGATCAACTGCCGGGCCTCGCCGGGCCCGAAGTCAAGATCCCGCCCCGACTCCCTGCCTTCACACTCGCGGATCTCGCGGGCACGCCGACACCGATCACTCGTTGGAAGGGCAAATCGCTCGTGATTAACTTCTGGGCGACCTGGTGTCCGCCCTGCCGCCGCGAGATCCCGATGCTCGGTCATCTCGCCGCGCAGTGGGCCGATCGCGGCGTCGTGGTGGTGGGGGTGGCGGTCGACCATCCGCAGGCCGTCGCGAATTATGCGCAAGAGCTGAAGATTCCCTATCCTCTGCTGGTCGGAGAGCAAGACGCGCTCGACGCGGCGCTAGCGCTGGGGGTCGCTTCCCCGGTGTTTCCGTTCACCGTTTTCACGGACGACACGGGGGAAATCGTGGCTCTCTACATTGGTGAGCTCCATCCTCCGCAGGCGGATCTCATTCTGTCGCGGGTGCAGAGCCTCGATCGGCACGAACTGAGCCTGAAGGAAGCGCGCCGCAGCATCGCGGCAGGCTTGGCGCGCCTGATCGAGAGTCCGGCCGGCTGAACGCCCGGCGGCTGCGGCATGTTAGGCGCTATGCAACAGGCGCCTTGACGCAAGTTCGCGCAAGAACCTTGCCATTTCCTGTCAATTTCTGGTTAATATCGCGCATCTTCCCGGGCGGTCTTCGTAGGATTGACGCCGCAATGGCGCGAATTTTGTTGCTAAATGGACCCAATTTGAATCTGCTTGGGACGCGCGAGCCCGAAATCTATGGCACGGTCACCTTGCCCCACGTGGAGGCGACCCTGGCGGCCAAGGCTCGCAGTCGAGGACACGAGCTTCTCGCCGCACAGAGCAATGCCGAGCACGAGCTGGTCGGGCGGGTGCAATCGGCATGCAGCGACGGGGTCGTCTTCATCATCATCAATCCGGGTGCGTTCACGCACACGAGCATCGCCCTGCGCGATGCCTTTCTGGCCGTGTCGGTCCCGTTCATCGAGGTGCACCTGAGCAACGTGTTTGCGCGCGAGGAGTTCCGGCACCGTTCGTATCTGTCGGACCTGGCGGTCGGGTGCATTGTGGGCCTCGGTCCGATCGGCTACGAGCTCGCCCTCGAAGCCGCGTGCACACGCCTCGCGCCTTAGAAACAAGAGATCATTGAGGGGTTGGAATGGACATTCGTAAGGTCAAGAAACTGATCGAGCTTCTGGAGGAGTCCGGCATCGCGGAGCTCGAGATCTCCGAGGGCGAGGAATCCGTGCGCATCAGCCGCCATCCCCGCACGGCCCCGCCCGCGGCGAGCCCGGCGCCGCTGGCGCCGGCCGTCGCAGCAGCGCCGGCGCCGAAACTGCCCGCCACCGCGGCCGGCGAGCACAAACCGCGCAACGACGACCAGACCATCACCTCACCGATGGTCGGCACTTATTATTCCGCGTCCGCTCCCGGAGCGAAGCCCTTCGTCGAGCTCGGCATGGAGATCAAGGTCGGCCAGATACTCTGCATCATCGAAGCCATGAAGATGATGAATCAGATCGAATCCGATAAGACCGGGCGCATCACGGCGATTCTCGCCAAGAACGGCGAGCCGGTCGAGTTCGGTCAACCCCTGTTCGTCATCGAATGACGCGATGATCGAGAAAGTTGTCATCGCCAATCGCGGCGAGATCGCGCTCCGTATTCTGCGGGCGTGTCGCGAGCTCGGCATCAAGACCGTGGCGGTGCATTCCACCGCCGATTTCAATACTAAACACGTGCTTCTCGCGGACGAGACCGTTTGCATCGGTCCGCCGCAAGCCTCGCTCTCCTACCTCAACATGCCCGCGATCATCAGCGCAGCCGAGGTCACCGATTCGGTTGCCATCCATCCCGGCTATGGTTTTCTCTCCGAGAACGCCGATTTCGCCGAGCGGGTCGAGAAGAGCGGATTCATATTTGTCGGCCCGCGCGCCGAGACCATACGGCTGATGGGCGACAAAGTATCCGCCATCAAGGTGATGAAGGCGTCCGGCGTGCCCTGCGTGCCCGGGTCTGATGGCCCCGTCGGCGGCGATGCCGACGAGAACTTCCGCATTGCCAAGGACATCGGGTATCCGCTCATCATCAAGGCCTCCGGAGGCGGAGGCGGACGCGGCATGCGGGTGGTACACACCGACGCATCGCTCCTGAACGCGATCAGCGTGACGCAATCCGAGGCGCTCGCCGCGTTCGGTAATCCGCAGGTGTACATGGAGAAGTTTCTGGACCGGCCGCGGCACATCGAGTTCCAGGTGCTCGCCGACAATTACGGCAACGTCGTGCACCTCGGCGAGCGGGATTGCTCCATGCAGCGTCGCCACCAGAAGGTTCTCGAGGAAGCGCCCGCTCCCGGACTCACCGCCAAGCAGCGCAAGACCATGGGCGAGCGCTGCGTGCGCGCCTGCCACGAGGTCGGCTACCGCAACGCGGGCACGCTGGAGTTCCTCTATCAGGACAACGAGTTCTACTTCATCGAGATGAACACCCGGGTGCAGGTTGAACACCCGGTGACCGAGCTGGTGACCGGTATCGACATCGTCAAGGCGCAGCTGCTCATCGCCGCGGGCGAGGCCCTGCCGTACACGCAAAACGACATACAGATTCGCGGCCACGCCATCGAATGCCGCATCAACGCCGAGGATCCCAAGACCTTCGCGCCTTCGCCCGGACCCATCCGGTTATGGCATTCGCCGGGAGGACCGGGCATCCGCGTCGACAGCCACGTCTATACCGGCTACAACGTGCCCCCATTCTACGACTCGATGATCGGCAAGGTCATCGCCTCCGGCGATACGCGCGATACGGCGATCGCCCGGATGCGTAACGCGCTCGCCGAAATGGTGGTCGAAGGGATCAAGACCAACATTCCATTGCACCAGGAGATATTCAATCACTCCGCATTTCGCCAAGGCGGCACCGATATTCATTATCTGGAGCGACGCCTGGGGCTCAAGTGAGGCCGCTCGGGCGCGCGAGCATTCGCCGCGTCCCAACGGTCTCACCGGCTTGCGCCGATGCACTATGAAGTCGAATTTCCGCTCGCACCCTTAAGCGCGGAATCGGTCGAAGCGGCGCTCTTTGAGGCCGGTGCAACGGCCATCACGTTCTCGGACCGCGGCGATGAGCCGGTGCTCGAGCCCAGACCGGACGAGGTCCGGCTGTGGAGAGACACCCTGGTGCGCGCGCTGTTCGACCTCAAGGACGCGAGGTCGATCGAGGCAGCGCAGAGCCTCGGCCGTCTGGCCCAACTCCTCGGCGAGCACATCACGGAGTGCGCGAGGGTGCGCGCAGTCGAGAGCCGCGACTGGGAACGCGTGTGGCTCAGGGACTGGAAGCCGATGCGCTTCGGACGTCGCTTGTGGGTGTGTCCGACGGGTGCGCCGGCGCCCGAGGAACCCGAAGCCGTGGTGGTGCGCCTCGACCCGGGACTCGCATTCGGCACGGGCACCCATCCGACCACCGCGCTGTGTCTGCAGATGCTCGACACCCTGCCGCTGACGGACCGCACGCTGATCGACTACGGATGCGGCTCCGGCATCCTCGGCATCGCCGCCTTGAAGCTCGGCGCCGCGAGGGTCGTCGCAGTCGATCTCGATCCCCAAGCACTCGTGGCGACGCGCGACAATGCCGTGCGCAACGAGGTCGCGGACCGGCTCGAAGTCCAGGGCGTGCCACCGCGGCTCGAGGCGGCGTGCTGCGTGTTTGCGAACATCCTGGCCGATCCGCTCGTCGAGCTCGAGCCGGTGTTGAGCGCGGCGTGCCTGCCCGAGGGGGATCTATTTCTGTCCGGACTTTTAAAGAGCCAGGCACCTGCGGTAAAAGCCGCGTATGGCGCGTCTTTTGCTATCGTGCAAGTGATTGAGCGCGGCGATTGGTGCGGCATCCACGCTCGGAGAATCTGCTAGCTTGTACACGCAATGCTCCCACTGCGATACGGTCTTCCAGCTGACGGCCGAGACGCTGCGCGCCGCCGGCGGTCAGGTGCGCTGCGGCCGATGCGGCGAGGTGTTCAACGCGCTCGCGCGTCTCGCGGAGGATGCGAGCGCTTTTCCAACGCCCGGCGAAGGGCCCGGCGGATCGTCGCCCGGTGAATCCGCGCTCGAGATGGAAGCCCGCGCCGACGAGATCCTGCATTCCCCGATGCCGGCGAGGCCCGCGCCGCCGGAACCCACTTCCGATAGCGAGGACTTCGAAGCGACCGACGTCGAATTCGCGCGCCTGCAGCTCATCGATAAGTTCAGCCCTCCGCAGAACGAGACCCCCGCGCCGCCACGCAACGCCGCGCCGCCACGCAACGCCGTCCCGTCCCCGGCCGCATCCGCCGCATCCGCCGCGCCTCCTCGCGCGCCCGCGCCCAAGGCGAAGCCAGCGCCACCGTCAGGCGCGGCGGACGGCGGCAAATCCGCAACAAAGAAGGACGTGCCGTCCAGCCCCGCGCCGGGGGCCGGTATGCCGATCGATCTGGAGTCGGCCGACGATGGCGCGCTCGAGTTCACCCTACCGCCCGGTGACCTCGATCGCATCTTCGTCGATCCCACCGCGACACGTACGAACCGTGCGTCGAGCCCCGGCGTCGGCGCCGAAGTGTCGGGGACGAACGCGACTGCGACGGATGAGAGCGCGGAGGCGGCGGCCGAGCGCATGAGCGGGCTCGACGTCGCCGAGCACGTGCGGCGCGACGTGCTCGCCGAATTGCGGCAGCGGCAGTTCGATGAGCCGAGCGTGGTGACCCAGCCGGCGGCGCGCCTCGCCTGGGGCGGCGCGGGCGCAGCACTCGCTCTCGTGCTCCTCGGACAGATGCTCCATGAAAACCGCACATGGCTCGCCGCGCACGGACCTTTGCGCGGGCCGTTGCAAGGCCTGTACGCCGTACTCGGCGTCAAGGTGCAGCCTCCGGTCAATCTGTCCGCATATCAGCTGCGCCAGTGGGGCGTCACGGGCGATCCGAACGCCGCCGGCACACTGCGCGTACGGGCGAGCATCTTGAACACCTCCGCGCAGCTGCAGCCCTATCCGCTGCTGCGCGTGGCGCTGGCGAATCGCTTCGGCACACGGATAGGCACACGTGACTTCGAGCCCGCCGAATATCTCGGACATCCTAACGTACGCCTGATGACTCCGGGCGAGCGCGCCGATGCGACGCTCGACATCCAGGACCCCGGAAAGGATGCGGAAGGGTTCGAGATCGACGTGTGTCTGCGCGGCGATCAAACCATTTCGTGCGCGGCGGATGCTGCAACGCAGGGCGGTGCACCCCAGGCTACTGTGCCCCAGGCGAAGCCGTGAGCATGCATCCCGGCCCGCGCATCGGTCCCTACGTGCTGAGCTCGAACGTAGTGCTCGCGCCGATGGCGGGAGTGACGGACCGACCCTTTCGCATGCTATGCCGCAGGTTCGGCGCCGGACTCGCCGCCTCCGAGATGCTCACCGCGGATGCTCGCCTATGGGATACGCCCAAGTCGCGGCGACGCATGGATCACCGCGGCGAGACGAGCCCGCGCGTCGTGCAGATCGCCGGCTTCGATCCGACAATGATGGCGGACGCGGCGCGGCGCAACGTCGATCGAGGTGCGCAGATCATCGACATCAACATGGGATGTCCGGCAAAGAAGGTCTGCAACCGGCTCGCGGGCTCGGCACTTCTCAAGGATGAATCATTGGTCGCGGACATTCTGCGGGCCGTAGTGAGCGCTGTATCGGTGCCGGTGACGCTCAAGACACGCACCGGTTGGGATTGCGAGCACAAGAACGGCATCCGCATCGCGCGCATTGCCGAGGACTGCGGCATTCAAGCGCTTGCGATTCACGGTCGCACGCGCGCGGACATGTATCGGGGAATCGCTGAGCACGAGACCGTGCGCTCCATCAAGGAGAGCATCGGGATTCCCGTCTTCGCGAACGGCGACATCGACTCGCCGCTGCGTGCACGCGAGATCATCGCCGCCAGCGGATGCGATGGGATCATGATCGGCAGAGCGGCGCAAGGGCGGCCATGGATTTTCGACGAAGTCAATTTTTTCATGCGAACGGGTAAATTGCGCGAGGAGCTAGCGCGAGAAAAAGTCCGTGATATTATTCGCGCCCACCTCGAAGACCTGTACGATTTTTATGGCGATGAGAGCGGTGTTCGAGTGGCACGCAAACACTTGAGTTGGTATTTCCGTCAGCATCCTGGACAAGATGCTCTGCGCGACCGTCTCGTGCGAATCGAGACGCCTCAAGAGCAACTGGCGACGCTGTTGGAGCAATACGACACGAGTGCTTGCCGCGCGGCATAGCGTACATAGATAACAACAATAAGAACGAGTTGAAGGGATATCGGGTGGACTATGGTCGCAAAAAAGAGGTCAAAGGCTCGCAGGGAGTTGTCGCCGTCCTTCAATGGGCGCGACTTGAAGGTGAATGGCAAGGGCGTGCCGCTGCGCACGCAAGCCGAGGAAGCCTTGCAGTGCTACTTCGAGACGTTGAACGGACATAAGCCCGCACACTTGTACGAGCTGGTGATGCGCGAGGTCGAGGAGCCGCTGTTCAAGGTGGTGATGGGTCACGTGCAGGGCAACCAGAGCCGCGCGGCGACCATACTCGGCATCAATCGCGGGACCTTGCGCAAGAAACTCAAAGAGTTCGGGATCAGCGAGTAGCGAAACATTGCTCACGCCCGTCCGTCGCGCACTGCTCAGCGTTTCCGATAAGGCTGGAATTGTCGAGTTTGCGCGCGCACTCAAGGAGCGCGGCATCGAGCTGCTCTCGACGGGCGGCACCGCACAGCTTCTGGTGCGGCACGGCATCTCGGTGAAGGAAGTCGCGGAACACACGGGCTTTCCCGAGATCATGGGTGGACGAGTGAAAACTCTGCACCCGAAGATCCATGGCGGTCTCTTGGGGCGCCGTGGTCTCGACGAGGACGTAATGCGCGAGCACGGCATCGAGCCGATCGATCTGCTCGTGGTGAATCTCTACCCGTTTGCGGCCACCGTGGCGCGGCCCGACTGCAGCTACGACGACGCCGTCGAGAACATCGATATCGGCGGTCCGGCCATGGTGCGCGCGGCCGCCAAGAATCATGCCTCGGTCACTGTGGTCGTCGATCCGGGCGACTACCGCGCCCTGCTCGACGAGCTCGCCGCAAATCAGGGCGCGACGGGCACGGCCATGCGCCAGAGGCTCGCGGCCAAGGCGTTCGCCCACACTGCGCAGTACGATGCCATGGTGTCGGCATACTTCACCGGCGCGATCGGAGCGGAATCCGCGACGTTCCCGGCAGATTTGAATCTCTCGTTTCGCAAGCACGTCGATCTGCGTTACGGCGAGAACCCTCACCAGCGCGCGGCGTTCTACGACGATGCGCGCGCGATCGGCGCATCGGTGGCGCGCGCCGACCAGCTGCAGGGCAAGGAGCTGTCGTACAACAATATCGCGGACAGCGACACCGCGCTCGAGTGCGTGCGGCAATTCGACTCGCCGGCGTGTGTCATCGTGAAGCACGCCAACCCCTGCGGTGTTGCGGTCGCCGGCTCGGCGGCCGCGGCATACGAACTCGCCTATCGCACCGACCCGACCTCCGCGTTCGGCGGCATCATCGCCTTCAATCGAGAGCTCACCGGCCCAGCCGCGCGAGCGATTCTCGAGCGGCAGTTCGTCGAGGTGATTCTCGCCCCGGCGGTGTCCGGCGAGGCGAAGTCGCTGCTCGCCGCCAAGAGCGAAGTGCGCGTCCTCGAGACGGGGGACCTGCGCATACCCGTCTCCCAGCTCTTCGAGTACCGTAGCGTCACGGGCGGGCTGCTCGTGCAGACGCGCGACAGCGCCTCGGTGCGGCCGCAGGATCTGCGGGTGGTCACCAAGCGCGCGCCCACCGAGGACGAGCGCGAGAATTTGTTGTTCGCGTGGCGCGTGGCGAAATATGTCAAATCGAATGCCATCGTATGCGCGAAGGATAAGGCTACGATCGGCATCGGTGCCGGGCAAATGAGCCGGGTGGTGAGCTCGAAGATCGCCGCTCTCAAGGCTCGGGACGAGGGTTTATCGCTGCAGGGGGCGTCCGCTGCCTCGGATGCGTTCTTCCCTTTCCGCGACGGCCTCGACGTCATCGCCGAGCTCGGCATCAAGTCCGTCATCCAGCCTGGTGGTTCGAAGCGCGACGCGGAGGTGATCGCCGCGGCCGACGAGCGCGGCATCGCCATGATGTTCACCGGCACCCGTCACTTTCGCCACTAGGTGGAAGCTCCATGAAAGTGATGATCGTGGGCGGAGGCGGTCGAGAGCACGCTCTCGCGTGGAAGTGCGCGCAGTGCGCGCGCGTGGAGCGCGTGTTCGTCGCGCCGGGCAACGCGGGCACGGCGCGCGAGCCGAAGGTGCACAACGTCGACATCGCGGCCGGGGACATCGAGGAACTGCTCCGGTTCGCCGGGCGCGAGCGCGTGGATCTCACCATCGTCGGGCCCGAGGCGCCACTCGTCGCCGGCATCGTCGATCGATTCGCCGACGAAGGCCGAGCGTGTTTCGGGCCGCGGCGTGCCGCCGCTCGCCTCGAAGGATCGAAAGCCTATACCAAGGCGTTCTTGCAGCGGCACGGTATACCGACGGCCGGCTACGCCGCGTTCACCGCGACCGATTTCGATCCCGACTTCGTGCGCGCACAGCGGCTGCCCGTCGTGGTGAAGGCCGACGGGCTCGCCGCGGGCAAAGGCGTGATCATCTGCGAGACGCACGAGGCCGCGCTCGAGACCGCGCAGCGCATGCTCTCGGGATGCTTCGGCACGGCGGGCAACACCGTGGTGATCGAGGAGTTCTTGCGCGGCGAGGAAGTGAGCTTCATCGTGGTGGCGGCCGGTCAGCAGGTCCTTCCGCTCGCGACCTCACAGGATCACAAGCGCCGCGACGACGGCGACAAAGGCCCGAATACCGGCGGGATGGGCGCGTATTCGCCGGCGCCGATCGTCACGCCGGCGCTGCACGCGCGCATCATGCGCGAGGTCATCAATCCGACCCTGCGGGGGCTCGCAATCGATGGCACGCCGTATCTCGGATTCTTGTACGCGGGTCTCATGATCGCCGCGGACGGCACGCCGAACGTGCTCGAGTTCAACTGCCGGCTCGGCGACCCCGAGACCCAGCCGATTCTCATGCGCCTCGAAAGCGATCTGGTGTCGCTGTGCGGGGCGGCGGTCCGCGGATGCCTCGAGGGAGTCGATGTGCGCTGGGATTCGCGTGCCGCGCTCGGCGTGGTGATGGCCGCGGCCGGATATCCCGATCACTATCGCACCGGAGATCCGATTCGGGGGCTCGCAGCGGCCGACGCGCTGCCCGGCAAGGTGTTCCATGCGGGAACGCGCGCGGCCGGCTCGCAGGTGCTGACGGCGGGCGGCCGCGTGCTATGCGCCGTCGGCCTCGGTGAGCGCATCGCCGACGCGCGCCGCGAGGCCTACGAGCTGGTGCATGCGATCCACTGGGACGGCGTGCAGTACCGGCGCGACATCGGCGACCGCGCGCTCATCGACCCACCGCCATAGCGCGCGAGCGGTTGTGGATCTTCGTCTCCAGTTGAGATATTAAGGCTGGGAAACGCCGAGACGGTCGGCCGCCTGCACTTGCCTCAGCGCGGATGCTATTCGTCCTGCCTACAGCTGGTCATGCCTCAAAAAAAATTCATTATATTGCAAACTTTGCAATATCCCGACTAAATTCGACACGTCAGGCCCCGTCCTAGGCCTCGCGCTCGCGCCGTCGACGACAAATTCAAAGTCCGAATACGGCGAGACGCCGCGCTCGACATTTCACATCATGAGCACCCTGCAACCTTCGTCGGAGTGACGCATGACCTCCTTTCAGCTCGTCGGCCTGCCCGTCGCACCGTTCACACCGCTCTTCTCGCTGTCCGACGCCGAATTGTCCGAGATTCACGCGCAGCGCGTGGTTGCCACCTCCAACCCGGGCTATCCATGCCGCGTGAGTCTCACCGATGCCGAGATCGGGGAGGAGCTGTTGTTGCTTCCCTACACGCATCAGGCGGCAGCCTCGCCCTACCGCGCGTCGGGCCCGATCTTCGTGCGCAGGAGCGCTCGACAAGCCGTGGTCGCGGCGGGTGTGCTCCCCGCCTATGTCACCCGTCGACTCATGTCGGTGCGGGCGTATGATGCGCGCGGGTGGATGACGGATGCCGCGGTGTGTCCCGGCGCGGAAGCCGGCGCGGTGATCGAGCGGCTGTTCGAGGACGGCCGCATCGCCTACATCCACCTGCATAATGCGAATCGAGGCTGCTTCTCTTGCGCCGTGCAGCGCACCTCGAGCGGGATATCTGGGTAATCGATGGAGATCGTCATGAGCCTCACCCCCGGCAGATCGCAATCCACGGCGCGACCGAGCACTGCGGACAAGCGTCGCGCATTTCGCCAGCTCCACGAGACCGGCTGTTTCGCGATTCCGAATCCGTGGGATATCGGCAGCGCCATTTATCTGCAGAGTCTCGGCTTCAAGGCGCTCGCGAGCACGAGCTCGGGATTCGCCTGGTCCAGGGGCCGCGCCGATAACACGCCGACGCGCCGCGAGATCCTCGATCATATCGCGGAGATGGCGGCAGCCACCGACGTGCCGCTCAACGCGGACTTCGAAAACGGGTTTGGTGCCGACGCGGCGGGCGTGGCCGAGAGCGTTCGCCTCGCCGCCGAGACCGGCATCGCGGGCCTGTCCATCGAGGACTCGGTCGGCCCGCGGCTGCAGCGCACCCACGGCGCCGGCGCGACGCCGGACGCCCCGCTGTTCGATCTCGAAGCGGCCGTCGAGCGCGTCCGCGCAGCGCGCAGCGCGATCGACCGGTCGGGCGTGGACATGATGCTGATCGGCCGCGCCGAATGCTTCTTGGTCGGACAGCCGAACATTGATGAGACCATTGCGAGGCTCGTCGCCTATTCGGACGCCGGCGCCGACTGCCTGTACGCGCCCGGCATCCAGAATCCCGAGCATATCCGTCGCGTCGTCGAGGCGGTACATCCGAAGCCCGTGAATGTGCTGGTGATGGCACCCGCGACGCAGAGCATGCGGCAACTGGCCGAACTCGGCGTACGCCGAGTGAGCGTCGGCGGCGCACTCGCGCGCGCGGCGTGGGGCGGATTCATGCACGCGGCCCGAGAGATCGCCGAGCAGGGCCGGTTCGATGCGCTCGCGAACGCGGCCTCGGGCCGGAGTCTGAACGCGCTGTTCGAGTAGTGCTGCCCGAGATCGAGTGCGGCTGTGCGAATGCGAGATCCGAGGGAGCGCTGTGGTGGCGGCGAAACAATCGACCGCGCTCGGCCGCCAGCACGCACGCGAGGGCGATGAGCCCGCAGTACAGGGCACCCCTCGGAATGGGCAGGACGCTGCCATGATAAGAGTGCCCGATCAGGGCGGCGACGAGCGCCGCCGCCCCCGTCGATATGAAGCCCTGCAGGGAGGCGCCGATTCCTGCCACCGATCCTACGGGCTCCATCGCCATGGCGCCGAAGTTGGATGCGGCCAGGGAAAAGGCCGCCATGGTCACGCCCTGCAGCGCCACGAAGGTCCACATGCCGTCCCGGCCGAGCGCCGCCACGACCAGATGCAACCCGGCTATACCGATGAAGACGAGGAGCGCGCTGTGGGAGATGAGCCGCATACCCAGCCGCTCGACGAGACGCGAGTTGCTATAAGCGGCGACACCCATGAAAACCGCGCACAGCGCGAACATGATCGGCATGAGGCCCGGACGTCGGAAGACGTCGGCGAATACCTGCTGCACCATCGCGACATAGGCGATGAGCGCCCCGAATAGCAGGGTCGAGGCGAACGTGTAGAAAATCGAGATGCGGTTGCCCCCAGAAGAGCTGTCCGAGGCCGAGACCCGCCATGTACGCGGTCACGATCCACTGACCGCGATTCGGATCGGACACCCCGAGCGCGCGCGCGATGGCCGGTAATGCAGGCAGCATGCTGTCGATGGCGAGGGCCTGGGTCGACTGCATCGCCGCGGCGAGCGCGACGAACTCGACGAAACGAATGGGAACCGCCGGGCTACCCCGCCCGGCGGAAAGGATCGACTTGCTCAAGTTTTGACGACTGTCCCGGGCGGCGCCCCGGACACCTGGGTCCGCGCAATACTCGTCGCCATGGTCACGATCGAGGCGAGGTCCGTGAGATTCGCCGGCACGACCAGAGTGGTACCGCTCTGAGCCAGCTTGCCGAACTGCTTCACGTATTCCTCGCCGATGCGCAGCTGCATCGCCTCGATCCCGCCGCGGTCGGAGAGCGCGATGCCCACTTGACGCAAACCCTCGGCGGTCGCGGTCGCCACCGCGAGAATGGCCTGCGCCTGGCCTTCCGCCTCGTTGATCTGCTGCTGCTTGTTCGCCTCGGACTGCTTGATCACCCGCTGCTTGTCACCCTCGGCCGCATTGATCTTCGCGTCGCGCTCGCCCTCGGAGGTCAGTACCACCGCGCGCTTTTCGCGCTCAGCGCGCATCTGCTTTTCCATCGCGGAGAGCACGTCCTTCGGCGGCGTGATGTTCTTGATCTCGTAACGCAGCACCTTGACGCCCCAGGCCACGGAGGCCTTGTCCAATTCGCCGACGACATTGGCGTTGATGACACCGCGCGCCTCGAAGGTGCGGTCGAGCTCTATCTTGCCGATCTCGCTGCGCAGCGTCGTCTGTGCGAGCTGCGATATGGCGAAGCCATAGTTGGCGATGCCGTAGGACGCCAGATGCGGGTCGAGCACCTGCATGTACAGCACCGCATCGACCCCGACCTGCACGTTGTCGCGCGTGATGCAAATTTGCTCGGCGATGTCGATCGCGATCTCTTTGAGACTGTGCCGGTACGCTATCTTCTCGACGAACGGGATCAGAATGTGAAATCCCGCCTGCAAGGTGCGGCTGTATTTGCCCAGATACTCCACCACGTAGGCCATCTGCTGCGGCACCACCGTGGCGGTCTTCGCCACCACGACGACGACGATGAGCGCGACGACGATGGCGCCGAAACCCAAGGGAAATTGCATTCGTCTCTCCTTACTACGAAGGGTGTCCTTCGGCGTGGACCACGAGCGTCAACCCTTCCACCCGGTCGATGCGTGCGCGCGCTCCGGCCGCAATGACGGAGCGGCCGCCGTTCACCGCGTTCCAGGAGCAGCCGCGAAACTCGAGGCGGCAGCTTTCGCCGGGCGGCAGCTCGGCAGGCAGGATCACGGTCTCGCCTTTGGGGCCGAGCTTGATGTCGGGCAGCTTGCGCCGCATGCGCTCGTAAACTCGACGCCGAAACGCGATCAACGACACGATGGCGAGGAGCGCGAACAGCGACCATTGGATCCAATCCGCCGGAAGCGCCCCGGCGAGACTCAAGAAGCCCACTATCAGCGCCGCCGCACCGATGAAAACGAGGTAGAACTGTGCGTTGACAAAGGTCAGCTCGGAGCCCAACAGCAGCGCGCCGACCGTTATCCAGGCCCACCACTGCATGATGTCGAGCTCCGCGTCCTGCGTCCGGGCCGTACCGCGCGCTACCGCTTCATCGCGTCGAAGAAGTCCGCGTTGGTCTTGGTGTCCTTCATCTTGTCGAGCAGGAACTCGATCGCTGCCAGCTCGTCCATCGGATGCAGGAGCTTGCGGAGGATCCACATCTTGGACAGCTCCGCCGGGTCGGTGATCAGCTCCTCTTTGCGGGTGCCCGAGCGATTGATGTTGATCGACGGGAAGGTACGCTTCTCTGCGATGCGGCGATCGAGGTGGATTTCCGAGTTACCCGTACCCTTGAACTCCTCGAAGATCACATCGTCCATCTTCGAGCCAGTGTCGACCAGCGCGGTCGCGAGAATGGTCAGGCTTCCGCCCTCCTCGATGTTGCGCGCGGCACCGAAGAAGCGCTTCGGCCGCTGCAGGGCGTTCGCGTCGACGCCGCCCGTGAGCACTTTGCCGGAGCTCGGCACTACGGTGTTGTAGGCGCGCGCCAGGCGCGTGATGGAGTCGAGCAGGATCACGACGTCCTTCTTGTGCTCGACCAGGCGCTTGGCCTTCTCGATGACCATCTCGGCCACCTGGACGTGCCGGCTCGCGGGCTCGTCGAACGTCGAGGACACCACCTCGCCCTTCACGGTGCGTGCCATCTCGGTCACTTCCTCGGGTCGCTCGTCGATCAACAGTACGATCAGGTAGCACTCGGGGTGGTTGGCCGTAATGGAGGTGGCGATGTTCTGCAACAGCATGGTCTTGCCGGCTTTCGGCGGCGAGACGATGAGGCCGCGCTGGCCCTTGCCGATGGGAGCCACCAGGTCGATGGCGCGCGCGGTCAGATCCTCGGTCGAGCCGTTGCCGCGCTCGAGCTTCAGCCGCTCGGTCGGGTGCAGCGGCGTCAGATTCTCGAACAGCACCTTACCGCGCGAGCTCTCCGGACTATCGAAGTTGATCTCGCCCACCTTCAGAAGCGCGAAGTAGCGCTCGCCGTCCTTCGGCGGACGGATGAGACCGGAGATCGAGTCGCCGGTGCGCAAATTGAAGCGGCGGATCTGGCTCGGGGACACGTAAATGTCGTCGGGTCCGGCGAGATAGCTCGAATCCGAGGAGCGCAGGAAGCCGAAGCCATCCTGCAGGATCTCGAGTACGCCGTCGCCGTAGATGTCCTCGCCCTTGCGTGCGTGTGCCTTGAGCACGCCGAAGATGATGTCCTGCTTGCGCGAGCGCCCCATGTTCTCGAGGCCCATGGTCTCGGCGAGCTTGACGAGATCGCTGATGGGGCGCTTCTTCAGCTCGGTGAGATTCATCGAGCTGCGGCTGCGCGCGAGGTCGGCCTGGGCAATGATCTCTAGATCGTCGCCGCCCTCCGGCAGATCGCCGTAGTCCTCGTGCGGCGGTCGGCCGCCGTTGGTGTTGCCGTTGCGGTCATTGCGCTGGCGATTGTTGCGATTCGAGCGGCCGCCTCCCTGACCGCCGCCCTGCTGGCCGCCCTGACCGCGCGACTGGTTGCCGAGATAGCCCCTCACAGGTTGCTGTCCAGAAAGGCTGCGAGCTGCGATTTGGTGACCGCTCCCACCTTCTGGGCCTCCACGGTGCCGTTCTTGAACAGGATCAGCGTGGGAATTCCGCGGATGTTGAACTTCGGCGGCGTTGCCGGATTGTCGTCGATGTTGAGCTTGGCGATGCGGATCTTGTCTTTGTATTGATCGGCGATCTCATCGAGGATGGGCGCGATCATCTTGCAAGGGCCGCACCATTCGGCCCAGAAATCAAGCAATACCGGCTTTTCGTGCTTGAGCACGTCTTTGTCGAAAGTCGCGTCGCTTGTGTGAACGATGCTTGGGTTACTCACTGAAGGGATGCCTCCTGTTGGAGATGCGTTGGGTCCTGAAAGAAGTGTTTTTTGGGGGGAACGGAGCCCGATCCTCGCGCGAAGTGACGATGCGCGGCCATTCGGGCACAATACAGCGGCTTTAGCGGTCTTGATTACCTTAAAAGGGTACCGATGATACGGTCGAGGGGAGCGGATAGACCTGCTCCGGATTGGCGGTATTTTTAACCGTACCATCACCATTTTGCAAGTTTCTGCGAAACCGAAAGGAAAAATGTCAGACGCCCATCTCAGTCAACTCACATTCGATTCGCTCGATATTCCCGAATCCCTGAAGCGGGGCATCGCCGAGCTCGGCTTCACGCGATGCACGCCGATCCAGGCACAGACCCTGCCCCTGGCGCTCGCGGGCCGCGACGTGGCAGGACAGGCACAGACCGGGACGGGAAAGACCGCAGCGTTCCTCATCGCTCTGTTCAATCGCCTGTTGACCCATCCCCGCGTGCCGAATCGACCGACCAACTCGCCGCGCGCCATCGTCATTGCGCCGACCCGCGAGCTTGCGGTGCAGATCCACTCCGACGCCGAGGCCATCGGCAAGTATCTCGGTCTGAAGCTCGCGATCGTATTCGGCGGAGTCGACTACGAGAAGCAGAGACGCACCCTCGAGGAAGGCGTCGATGTACTGATTGGCACACCGGGCCGGATCATCGATTACTTCAAGCAACATGTGTTCGACCTCAGGGCAATTCAAGTGGCGGTACTCGACGAGGCGGACAGAATGTTCGATCTCGGCTTCATCAAGGACATCCGCTTCATCCTAAGGCGTCTGCCGCATCCGACGGAGCGCCTGAATATGATGTTTTCGGCGACTTTGTCGTATCGAGTGCTGGAGCTCGCCTACGAGCACATGAACAATCCCGAGCTGATCCGCATCGAGCCCGACAAGATGACGGTCGACCGCGTCCGCCAGGCGCTCTACTTTCCCTCGACCGAGGAGAAGATACCGCTCCTCATGGGGCTTCTGCGGCGCATCGACGCGCACCGCACCATGGTGTTCGTCAACACGCGTCGCAGCGCTGAGGTGCTCGAGCGCACCTTGACCGCCAACGGATTCGTGGCCCAGGCGCTGTCGGGCGACGTGCCGCAAACCAAGCGTTTGAAGATGATGCGCGATTTCCACAACGGCGATGTGGCAGTGCTCATCGCCACCGACGTCGCATCGCGCGGCTTGCACATCCCGGACGTGAGCCACGTGTTCAATTTCGATTTGCCCAATGATGCCGAGGATTACGTTCACCGCATCGGACGCACGGCGCGCGCGGGCGCCGAGGGAGACGCCATTTCCTTCGGCTGCGACGAATACGCGGTATCGTTGCCCGACATCGAGAGCTACATCGGCCATCAGATACCACGCGCCTCGATCGACCCGGCCGATCTCGCCGCCGTCACCGCACCGCCGCCGGCACCCTGGCGAGAGCGCGCGCCGCGCCCCGGTCAAGGCCGCGGCGGACGCCCGGGAGGCGGCGGCGGGCGAGCGCCTGGACGCCCGAGCGGAGGCGGACATCGCTCCAGCGGCCGCTCGAGTGGAGGCGCGCGACGGCCGCAGGCTGCGCATGGCGGTGGGGCTGCTCACGGCAGCGCCACCCATCATGGCGGCGCCACCCCACGCGGCGCTGCGGCGGACGCCGGCGGACCCCCGGCAGGCGTCGCTCCGAACGCCCAGGACTCGTCCGGCACGCCTGCGGCGGGCCGGCGCCGACGACGACGCAATCGCGGCGGAAAGCCCGGCGGTGGAGCGCCCGCGCTCACATGAGCTCGCGCACGCCGTCAACCGCTGCGTAGGGGCCGGTATCCTGCGCGGGACGTCCCGAGTCCGGGAGACGTACCGCGCGGAGCCACGCGATCCCGAAGGCGCGCGCCGCGTCGAGCACCGGCAAGCTGTCGTCGACGAACAAGGTGCGTTCGGGCCGGAATGGCTCGCGGGCATGGAAGCGTGGCCAGAATCCAGCGTGCTCCTTCGGCGTGCCGAAGCCATGGGTCGAGTAGCACGCATCGAAGTACCCGGTGAGCGCCACCTGCTCGTTTTTGATGGCGAGCGTCTCCGGATGCGCGTTGGTGAGCAACACGCGGCGCTTGCCACACTGCTCGAGCCACGACAGAAATTCCCGCGCGCCCGGCAGATAGTCCACCTGCGGCCGGGCGGCGCGCTTCAAGGCGGCGATGTCGAGACCGAGCTCGCGGCTCCAGTAGTCGATGCAATACCAATCCATGGTGCCGCGCCGCGAGCGAAATTTTGGGTCGAGATAAGCGCGCACCTCGTCCTCGCGCATGCCGCGAGCGTTGGCGAAGTGGGTCGGAACGTGCTCCTGCCAGAACCAATTGTCGAACCTGAGGTCGAGCAGCGTGCCGTCCATATCCAGGAGCACGGTATCGATGCTGCTCCAGTCGAGCTCGGGAAATCGCGGCATTTGCGTATGATACCTATCGATGAGAGATCTTTTGGGACTCGGCGAAGCCATGGTGCCCGTCGCGATGCGTGCCGCGGCGGCGATCATGGCGGTCTACCAAGGGGCCTTCACGGTCGAACGCAAGCTCGACGACTCGCCCCTCACGCAGGCCGATATCGAGTCCCAGAGCATCATCCTGGAGGGACTCGCCACGCTCACACCCGGCGTGCCCGTTCTCGCGGAGGAATCCGCGCAGGCACCCTGGGCCGAGAGGCGCGCCTGGCGCGAGCTGTGGGTGGTGGACCCGCTCGACGGCACGCGTGAATTCGTCAAACGCAACGATCAGTTCGCGGTCAACATCGCCCTCATCGTCGAGCACGAGCCGGTACTCGGACTCATCGCAGTCCCGGCGCAGGGTCTCGTCTACATCGGGGCCGCGGGATCGGGCGCCCAGCGGCAGCTCGCCGACGGCACCCGCTCGAAAATCCAAGTCGCACCACCCGCCGCGCCGTTGCGCGTGGTGGGCAGTCGCTCTCACAAGAGTCCGCAGCTCGCGGCCTACCTCGCGCACCTGCCGTCACACCAGCTCCTCGGCGTGGGGAGCGCCCTCAAGTTCTGTCTGCTGGCGGAAGGCAACGCCGACCTCTATCCCCGATTCGGACCCACCTCGGAATGGGACACCGCTGCCGGGCAGGCGCTGCTCGAGGCCGCCGGCGGGCATGTGACGCGTATGGATGGACATCGCCTGCGCTACAACTGCCGCGAGAGCATCATCAACGGCGACTTCGTCGCCTTCACGCATCCCAGCGTGCTCCCGAATTAGTCAGCGGCCGAGCTCAAGCGGCCGATCAGGCGCGGCCGGCGGGCTCGCAGAGCTGCAAGGTCGAATCGAGGAGCGTCGGGATGTCGAACACCACCTCGTCCTCGCTCATGGTGAGCCGCGCAACCCCTGCCGCGGCGATGAGCGCCGCCGGCACGTGATATTGCGCATGCTTCTGCGGCGTCATCCACGAGCTGACGCGGGGATCGCTGAAAGCGCGATTGAGAGCGTTCCAGCGCAGCTGCGCCGCCCGCGCACGTGCCGTATCGCCGCCCCATTGCAGTTCGGCCAGCTGCGGAGTGGCAATCAACGTATGCACGTATTGCACCATGTCCTGGGGCTCGACCTGGACGGTCATATAGGGCCGCTGGTCGTTGGTCATTTGCGGTTTCATAACCCCTCTATGGGGCATGGGCAGCGGAAATCCAGAGTAAGCTTTCCACTATGAACGAGGATCTGGCGTATCTGGTGGCCGCAGCCTGCATTCTGGCCGTGGCTTACCGCTTGTGGCATAACTCCCTGGGCGCACGGGAAGCCGCCAATCGCATCGCCCGCGAGGCCTGCTCCCGGGCCGTCGTGCAGCTCCTCGACGGCACGGTCGCCTTTGCCGGCTTTCGCCTCGGCCGGGACACCGGGGGCCGGCTCACGCTGCTGCGCACATACACCTTCGACTATACCAGCGACGGTTTCGAGCGCTCACAGGGCTTCATCGTGATGGCCGGCCCGAATCTCAAGGCGGTCGGGCTCGCCGGCACACCCTCGTGAGCGACGCGGCCGGCATCGATCTTCACACTCACTCGAGCTGCTCGGACGGGTCGCTGACGCCGGGCGAGCTCGTCGAGCGCGCCGCGGCGGCCGGCCTGCGCGTACTGGCACTCACCGACCACGACACGCTTGCCGGCCTGGCGGAAGCCCACGCGGCGGCCGAGCGGCTGGGCATCCGCTTCGTGCCCGGCGTCGAGCTCTCGGCCTGCTGGCGCCATCAGTCGATCCACGTGCTCGGGCTCTGGATCGACCCGGACTCGGCTGCGCTCGGAACGGCGCTCGAGGCGCAAGCCGAGCGTCGACGCACGCGCATGCGCCGAATGTGCACTGCATTGAGCAAGATGCGACTGCCGGGCGATGAGCTGCTCGCGGCGGTCGAGGCCCATCCCGGCATTCCCACCCGCTCGCACCTGGCGGCGGCCCTGATGCAACAAGGCCACGTGCGGCGCATTCAAGACGCCTTTCGCAAATACTTAGGTCGCGGCGGACCCGCGCACGTCGCGGCCGATTGGCCCGCCCTCGAGGAGGTCGTGGGGTGGGTGCGCGAGGCGGGCGGCGTCGCGTGTCTGGCGCACCCGGCCCGCTATCTCCTGTCATCGTCGGGGCGCAAGCGCCTGGCGGCCGATTTCGCGGCAGCAGGCGGCACGGCGCTCGAGGTGGTGTCGGGCGGCAACGGCGCGCAGAATGCGGCGGCCTGCGCGGCGCTTGCGCTCGCATTCGGGCTGCGCGGCTCGGTCGGCTCGGACTTTCACGGCCCGCAACTCGCTTGGAATCCTTTGGGGCGGTTGGCTAAGCTACCGCCCGGCATCGAGCCGGTATGGCGCGACCGTGACTGAAGATAGATAACGGCATCAAATCCGAAAAAAGCACTCGTGAGCGACGAAGACAGCAACGTCAATACTGACTTGTTCAAGAACATCGAGCGCCTGAGGCAACTTCGCATCGAGCACAGGGACCTCGACGACGTGATCTCGCGGTTATCGCTGGACTTCAAGGTCGATGAGCTGCAAATGAAGCGCCTCAAGAAACGCAAGCTCATGCTCAAGGATCAGATCGCGCGCCTCGAGAGCCAGCTCATTCCGGATCTCAACGCATGACGGAAGCCTGGCTGCACCTGCAGGCGTTCTTCGACATCCTGTTCACCCGGAACGTACTGATCGAGGTCGGTGTGCTCGTCGTGTGCCTCGGCATGGGATGGCTCGCGGCCGTGCTGCTGCGTTATCACGAGCGGTTCCGCGCGCTGCCCCCCGCCGTCGGCGCGATCGGCATGGATCTGCTCGCGCACATCGCGTTCACTGTTCTCCCGGCGCTCGTCGTGTTCGGCCTGGTGCTGCTCGGACGCGGCATCGTGCAAGCCGCGGAGCTGGATGTAACGATTCTGGATGCAGTCCTGCGCCTGATCGGAGCGTACGTCGTCATCCGCGTCGGCGTCTTGCTGTTCGCGATGAGCCTCGGCAATAAGCTTTGGATGCAGAACCTGGAGAACCGGGTGACGCTGCTCATCTGGCTCGCATTCGCTGCCGATTATCTCGGCTGGCTCGATCCCATCGTCTCGGTACTCGACCAGATCGGCATCACCTCGGGCAAGAGCCACATCTCCGTCTGGTCGGTATTGAAGGTGCTCTTCACCTTGACCCTGTTCGTCCTCGTGGCGATGTGGATCAGCCGGTGGATCGACCGGCGCCTCAAGCGCCTCAGCACGCTTGCGCCCTCGACACGCATCGGCCTCGCCAAGTTCGCCAACGCATTCCTGATCGCGTTGAGCATTCTGGTGGGCCTGAACACAGCCGGGGTCGATCTCACCACCCTGACCGTGCTCACCGGCGCCATCGGCGTCGGACTGGGATTCGGCCTGCAGTCGATCGCCTCGAATTTCGTGAGCGGCTTCGTTCTCCTTATGGACCGTTCGATCAAACCCGGCGACGTGATCAGCCTGTCCGGACAAAGCGGCACGAGCACGGAGAACTTCGGCTGGGTGCAGGAGCTGCGTGGCCGCTACGTCGTGGTGCGCGATCGCGACGGCATCGAGATGCTGGTACCCAATCAGCAGCTCATCCAGAACGCGGTGATCAACTGGAGCTACACCGACCCGCGCATTCGCCTGAAGCTGCCGGTTCGCGTGAGCTACCAGAACGATCCCGAGCTCGCCCTCAAAATCCTGCTCGATGCCTGCGAGGGACAGCGGCGCGTGCTGCGCGACCCGCCGCCCGTCTCGCGCCTCATGCAGTTCGGCGATCACGGCATCGAGCTCGAGCTGCGCTTCTGGATCTCCGATCCGCAGGAAGGCGTGAACAACGTGCGCTCGGAGGTCAACCGCACGATCTGGGCGCTCTTCAAGGAGAACGGCATCACCATCCCCGTGGCGCAGCGCGAGGTCTACTTGCACAACGCGCCCCCGGACCTCGACTGACGGCGCGCCGCCGTGCCCCTCATCGTCTCCGATCACATCGCCATTCCCGACGAGGAGCTCGAATGGAAATTCATCCGTTCCTCCGGACCCGGCGGGCAGAACGTGAACAAGGTGGCGAGCGCGGTGCAGCTGCGGTTTTTGCTGCCGCGAAACATAAGCCTCTCCGCCGCCGTCCAGTCGAGGCTGCGGCGCCTCGCGGGACAGAGGCTCGTCGACGACGGCACCATCCTCCTCACCGCGCGGGATGAGCGCAGCCAGGAGCAAAATCGGCGCGCTGCCCTGGAGCGACTAGGCGACCTCGTGCGCGCGGCCCTGATCGAGCCCAAGATCCGCAAGAAAACCCGACCGACCCGCGCCTCGAAGGAGCGCCGGATCGACGCCAAGAAGCACCGCGCGGGCACCAAGCGCCAGCGCAGCGGCCGCGGGTGGGACTAGCGGGGGGCGCCCAGCCGGGCGCGCCCTAGCCGCCGCTACTGTCCGAGCGTCACCTGGAGGATGTCGTGCCGCAGCTGTTCGGAAAGCACGAGCTGCGCATCCGCAGCGACCCCGAGAAGCGGCTCGCCGAAGCTGATGGTGCCGTCCGCTGCCGCCGCGATCACGTTGCGCCGGCGCAAGAGCTCGATGAAGTCTCGGAAAAGCGTTTTGTCGAAGAACTCCGGGGAGTTCAGTCCATACAGCACAGACATGCGCTGCGCGGTGAGATGACAGCGCTCCTCGAGCGCCTCCTGACCGATGGTGCCCGGGCCCGCCTGCAACAGCAGCGCCACGACGAGGTAGTACCGCTCGATGGTCTGGATGGTCGCCTCGGCGAGGAGCGAGAGTTGAAAGGCCTCGACGGAGGTCGAGGGTGGGCGATGCCACTCGCTGCCGTCCTCGTTGTCGTCGAGCAGGTTCAAGCGCCCCATCGCCTCGAGCAGCCGCTCGACGACGACGCCGATCTCCTCCTCGGTCCAGCGCATCGCAAGCTCGGCCTTGATGTAGGGATAGACGCGCCAGACCATGCGCTTGAGGTCGACCGTGCCCATGCGCGCATTGCTCAGGAAGCAGCACGCGAGCAGTGAGGGAATCGCAAAGAGATGCAGCACGTTGTTGCGGTAGTAGGTCGCCAGTACGGCGCGCTCGGCCGTCATGCGCAGGATGTCGCCGAGGGGGTGCGACTGGCGCTCGAGCATGCCCATGGATTCGGCGTAACGCGTCATCTGCGCACCGCTCAGCGGAGTCACCGTAACCAGGGGCGAGTACGGCGCCTCGCGCATCAGCCTGCGATACAGCTCCACTTGACGCGTGAGATCGGCTTCGCCGAGTGCCTGGCGCGGCGTTGCGAGGAGCGCCGTCGACACGAGGTTGATGGGGGTCACCGCGGCCGCGGCGTTGATGCCGCTCGTGATGCGCGAGGCGAGCTCACGGATCGCCTCGGCTACCCATCCGGGCGGCGAGCCGCTCTCCTCGCCGCCGCCATTCCCCGATGCATCGCGCCAACCGGGGTTGAACTGCGCGAGCAGCTCGTCGAGGACGATGGGCTCACCCAGATTGACGTGCACCGTGCCGAACTTGCTGCGCAACACAGACAAGGAGCGGATCAGGCCGATGACGCTCTCCTTTTTCTTCGGGGCGCCGGACAGCTCGCCGATGTATGTGCGGCCCTCGACGATGCGCTCGTAGCCGAAGTACACCGGCATGAACACCACCGGCCGGTTGGGCTCGCGTAAGTAGCTGCGCACCGTCATCGACAGCATGCCGATGCGCGGCGCGAGCATGCGCCCGGTGCGGCTGCGGCCGCCCTCGATGAAATACTCCAGGGGGTGGCCGCGCGCCATCATGAAACCCAGGTATTTGCTGAACACGGCGCTGTAGAGCACGTCGCCCTTGAAGCTGCGCCGCAGAAAGAATGCTCCGCCCTTGCGCAGGAAATGCCCGACCACCGGCAAGTTGAGGTTGACCCCGGCGGCCACGTGCGGCACGGCGAAGCCCTTGCGGTAAATGACGTAGGAAAGCAGCAGATAATCCATGTGGCTGCGGTGGCAAGGCACGTAGATGATCTCGGCACCGTCGCCGACCTCGTGCAGCTTCTCCACGTGCTCGAACTCGACGCCGTCGTACAGGCGAGTCCACAGCCGCGACAGGGCGGAGGCCATGATCGTGACGAAGGTCTGTGAATAGTTGGCCGCGATCTCCATCGCGTACTTGCGTGCGGTGCGCAGCACCGCCCGGCGCCGCGCCCGCTTCAGCTGGCGCGCGCGGGCGCGCCCGCGCAGCGTTCGCGCCCGCGCGAGCCGCGCATTCATCTCGGCGCGTACGGCGTGGCGCACGGCTTGCGTGCGCAGGATGTGCGCGACCATGGTGCGCCGGTGCGAGAGATCCGGTCCGATGGTCGAGGCGCGCTGCGCGCGGAATTCAGCGCGCAGGGCACGCAGCACACGGCGCACACCGCGCTGCGGCGGAAGGTCCGCCAGCGCCTCGCGCAGCTCGATCGGCTCGCCGAAGTACACCACGGTGTTGCGGCCGTTGAAGAGCACGTTCAGAAGCTTGCGAAAGCGTCCCAGCAGTACCCATTCCTCGGCGAACACCAGCCGCCAGAGGCTTTGCTCCTTTTCGGGGGCGCGCCCGAAGTAGATCGCCACTGGGATGAGGTCGACGTCAAAGCTCGGCTCCCGGCTCGCAAACTCGACCAGCTGCACGAGCTGACGGGGCGCACGCCGCCGAACGCGCGCACCGAGAAACGCGCCCTGACGCACGAGCGCGAAGCAACGGTCAGGCTTCGGGATGCCGAGCGCGGCGCACGCATTGTCGAGAACCGCGAAATCGGTGCGGCTCTCGTTCTCGAGTACGTAGCAGACGGGCCGGCCGCGCGCGGAGATCGACTCGGCGATGTCCTCGGGTTTGATGGTCACCTTGACCCACAAGCCGAGGATTTTTCGAAGGGCGAAGCGCCACGCCCGAGTGAGGCCGCGGAACGGGCTCATGGGAAGGGACGTCTACTCGCCGCGGCTATTGTGTGAACAAAATCCCCGGCCACAGAGTCCAACGTCTGAGCATCCCCATTTGCTACCTCGTTAACAGCCGGCCTGCGGGACCATAAGTGTACAATTGTCAACGATATACAGTCACTCGGAGTCGGTGCATGACTCGTTTCGCATGGTTGCTCGCGCTGGCGGCGGGCAACGCCTTCGCTGCCGACACGGCGGTCGACATCGACACCGCAGCGAAGATCTATCAAGAGGCCGCCGTGCGCGAGCAAGTGCGCGCTTCGCTGGTCGCGATGCCCAAGCAAATCCGCGACATGTTCTCTCGCGATGATTCCACTCGCCTCACAGCCGAGCAGCTGACCGCGGTGGATGCGGCGGCCACGCACGGATTTCGCATCGACGTGTTCGAGGCACCCGCGCTGAACGCGCTCGCGCACGATCTCGATGCCGCGAGCGTCGCCAAGACCGAGGCGTTTTTGCAGAGCGACCTCGGCAGGCGCATGGTGGCCGACGACGTCGCCTCCGCAACCATGGGTGAGGCCAACATCGACAAGGTGATGAGCGGCGAGATTTCGGTTCCGCTCACGGCTAAGCGCGCCGCACTCATCGACAGGCTGGAGCACGCGACACGCTCCACCGAGTCGACGGTCGACATTTTCCTGGGGATGGGTCAGGCGGTCGCGGTCGGGACGGCCATCGGGTCCGGTCTCGATCAGAAGAGCGTCGCCGAGCGGGCGCGGAAATCCGGCGAGGCGAGCCGCGCGGGGCTCGAGCATGACATGCGCGAGCCCATGCGGCGCTTTCTCGCCTACTCGTATCGCGATCTATCCGATTCGGACTTGAAGCATCTACTCGCATTTCTCGAGTCGCCCGCCGGCTCGCATTACGTGATCGCCTACAACGCCGCCATGGGCGCGGGCTACGATGCCATGGGTAGGCGTACCGGCGAGCAGCTCGGCGAGAGCTTGCGAGAGCTCGCCCAGGCGAGTCTCGGACCGGAGGACCGTACCCCACAGGCGCTCGCCGCACCGGAGGTGCCGCCGCCGGACGCACCCGCATCGCCGCCCATCCCTCAGCCGCCGGTGACCGCGCCGGTACCCGCGACGCCTCCACGCTGAGAGGGCCGGCGGCGCGACGTCCGGCCCCACTCACACTCGCGCCACGAGGCCGAGCTCTTCGAGAAAGCCGCGCAGCAGCGCGCAGATCGATTCGATTCGGTCCTCGAGACGATGGTCCGAGTTCAACACGTGGAGCGAGGCGTGGTGCTCGCGTGCCCAGCGAATGCCGTTATCGACGGGCACGATGTCGTCGTGCCAGCCGTGCACGATGGCCGTGGGACAGGGCACGTCCTGCGGGGTGTAAGCCTCGTATCCCGGCATGTAGAACGCAGGTGCGAGCAAGAAAAGGCCGCGCGGCCCCACACGGGCGGCTGCCGCGGCCGACACGTGGCCGCCGAGGCTCGAGCCCACTAGCACCAGGGGCTTCGGCAGCCGGGCGCACGCGAGGACCAGCTTCTCGACCCTTGCGCCGGGGTCGTCCAAGCCGCGGTAGTCGACCGACTCGACTGCGAGGCCCAGCTCGCGCGCAAGTGCCGCCATGGCGGTGATTTTGCGACCCCAGGGTCCGCTCTCCTTGCCGTGAGAGAACACCACACATGACATAAGCCACGCTCCGCCCGTTACTGTTAAAGAATCAAGAGCATCCCGCCGCTAAACCGGCCATGGCCTTGGAGGAAGAACCGTCGGGCGCTCCGCAGGAATTGCGCCGGGCCATCGACTGTCTCGAAAGCAGCGCAGACCTCGAGGCTGTGCCAAGGACGGCCCTCGAGGCGCTCGCCGCCGGCGCCGTGCATTTCTCCCTGCCGGCGGGCGATACGCTGTTCGAATCGGGTGCCATGCCCGAGGGAGTATATCTGCTGGCGAGCGGACGGCTCGGCGTGCGCGGCACCGAGGGCCCCGGATTCAAGGCCGAGATCGAGCGCGGCGAGCTGGTGGGCGAGGCCGGCTGGCTGCTGCGCGAGCCGCACAGCGCCACTGTGACGGCGTTGCGCGACTCCGAGCTGCTGCTCCTCCCCCACGCATTGCTCGAGGACGCCGCAGCGCGCTCGAGCGAGCTCGCGCTCGCGATGGCACGGCTCTGTGCCCGCCGCCTCCGGCGCAGCAACGCGGCCTACCACAATGCGCGGCGTGCGCGCGTGTTTGCGCTCGTGCCGAACAGCGAAGACATCGACACGATCGATTTCGCCGCGCGACTCACCGAGGAGCTGCGGCGTACCGGACGCACGGAGCTGGTCTGGGACGTGCGCGCCGAGGCCCACACCGCCTCCTGGTTCGGGCGACTCGAAGAGCAGAACGATTACATCGTCTACGCAGCCGGTCCGGGCGAGGTCGGCTGGTTGCGCCAGTGCTGCCGGCAAGCTGACTTGATTCTCACGCTCGCACACGCCGGCGGCGAGCCGCGTCCCTGGCCCGCGGCAGTCTGCGCCGCAGCCGGACGCGGCACGCGAGTCGAGCTTGCCTTGCTGCACGAGGGCGCATTCGTCGCCGGCGCGGCCAGCCGCTGGCTCAAGACCCTACCGGTGGCACAGCACCACCACATTGCCGGGCCGGCCGACCTCGGCCGGGCTGCGCGGCTCATCACGCGACGCGGTGTGGGCCTGGTTCTCTCCGGCGGTGGCGCGCGCGGCTTCGCGCACCTCGGCGTGGTGCGTGCGTTGCGCGAGGCCCGGGTGCCGATCGACTTCGTCGGTGGCTCGAGCATCGGCGCGATCATCGCCGCCGGCATCGCCATGGGCTGGAGCGACGAGGAAATGCGCCTGCGCTACCGCCGCAGCTTCGTCGACAGCAACCCGGTGAACGACTACACGTTCCCGCTGATCGCGCTCACCCGCGGCCGAAAGGTCTCGCGGCTCCTGGAGCGCGAGTACGGCGGCACGCTCATCGAGGACTTGCGTACCCCTTTCTTCTGCCTGAGCGCCGATCTCAACGCGGCGCGCGCCGTCGAGCATCGAGATGGCGTGGTGTGGCGGGCACTGCGCGCCGCGGTCGCCATCCCGGGCATGCTTCCGCCGGTGTTTCGAGGCGATGACGTTCTGGTTGACGGAGCCGCCATCAACAATCTACCCATCGACCTGATGCACGCCCGCACCCCGGGCCTGGTGATCGGCTGCGACGTGGGCGCGGACCACCGCACCGCCCCGCACGTCATGGCCGATGGGCCGCCACTCTGGAGATTGTTCTCCCGCGGCGGCCGCCGCATGAACATCTTTCAGATCCTGATGCGGGCAGGCATGGTCAACAGCGTGTCGAGCGCGGCGGCGCAGCGCAGCCTCGCGGACGTGCTGCTCAAGCCCCCGCTCACGAACATCGATCTGCTCGAGTGGCATGCTTTCGATCGGGCGATCGAAGCCGGCTACGAGCACACGGTCCGCGCGCTCAAGGAGTTTGCGAACCTGCCGCGACTTGCGCCGGCACCCGGGGAGCCGACGCCGACCTCCCTGTCGACGGAGCTCGAGCGGCGTCTCACCGCTAGGGCGCTAGCTGGCTAGCCAGCGCGTCGACCCACTTGAGCTCCGCCGGGCAGAGCTCGGCGAGCTTCGCACGGTTCAAGCTCGCCGGCGTGACGCGGCTGCGCTCGGCCGAGTGACAGATGCGGTAGGTGTGAAACTCGCCGGCGCGCGCGGCGGCGAAGCCGATGAGAAATTGAAATTCACCGCAGCGCTCATCCGCCGCGTTGAAGCGACGGTCGCACAGGACAAAAAAGGATTGCTCGCGGCGGCGCGCACCGAAAGCGCCGTCCTCGTGCAGCTGCTCGAAGAACGCGCGCACGTGCATTGCGACGGCCTGCGCGATCTCCACGGAGGGCTCGGCAGCGGCGACCCAGCGAGTACCGCGCTCGATGCATTGAATGATGAAGAGCGCCAGGCGCCGCGCGGCGAGACCTTGCCAATCCGCGTTGCCTGCGGCGCCCGCGGCGAGGGTACGCGGCTTGTTGCCGATGCGGCTTACGGAGCGTACGGACTGCAGCGTGTTCACCCCGCGCGCGAGCAGGCGCGCGCGGCGATCCTCCGGCACCAGGCATACGGGCCGGTACCCGGGGCGCAGCACGGCATCGTCGGTGCGCGGCTCGCCCCACACCGGGTGCGTCGCGTCGCTGCGCGCGAGAAGGCCGGCGACCGCACCGCAGGGGGCGAACGACTCGAAGTGACCGCGCAGCTTGTCGTGCGCGAGGATGCGCGGGAAAAACATGAGCGCATTCTCGGACTTGATGTCCCAGTCGCGCATTCCCGCGAGCGCATCGTCGGCCGTGTGCCACTCGTAAGGGGGATCGACGATGAGCATCGCTCCGCGGTCCTTGCAATAGCGCGTGGCCACCATGAGCACGGCGGGCCCCACGTCCTCGGTGCGCGCGCGCGGCGGGATGCACAAGAGATTGAAGTAGTCGCAACCATCTAGAGCGAACAAACCAGTGTGCTCGAGATCCGAGCCGATCAAGTCGTAGTCGGTTAGCGGCGCGCCGTCGTCGCCGTCGGAATTCGAGCATACGTAGTCGGCGTTGCCCACGGCGTCGAGCGTGCGCTCCGGGCGCAGCCCGGGCACGACGCCGAGCGTGCGGACCAGCTCGGAGCGCGACAGCACATCGCCCACGTAGCGCTCGTGACCGGGCAGGACGGAGAGCTGCGGAAAGATCTCCTGATCCTCGACGTGGCTTCCGCCTTGGACGCGTACCCGCTGCACGGTGAGATTGAAGCGGAGCTCATCATGCGGCGGGATGTTGTCGTAATCGACGCTCGCCCGCAGGAACTCGCGGGTGCCGGGGCTCGCCGCGTGCAGGGTGAGGACCTCCTTGCCCGCGCGCAGGGTGAGGGTCGCGGCGCGCGCCGCATTGCTGACCCGTACGATGACCGCCTCGCCGCCGCCATTTTCAAAGAAATGCTCGACTGCGTAGGACAGCCGGCTCGGTTGCCAGAGCCCGCCGAACGTATGCTGAAACTCGACGAAGCTTTCGACCCGCACGGGCCGGTTGAGCGGGCCGCGCAAGGTGCGGCCGACGAACGCCGTACGCGCGGTATGCAGGCGCGCAATCGAGCGGTCGGCACCCCGTTCTTCTTGTAGCGGAACCCCCAGGGCGGGCGTGACCAAATGTCGTCCTTCGCAGGTGCGGTCTCCAGTCAACTGTAACACAACCCGGCGCGCACGCCCGGGCTCGCACACCCTGCGTCGCGGCCGCGCCCTAGGCAGCGAACAAACGCACGTCGCGCCGCTTGAGCAGCGGCACGAGCAGCATGCCGGCCACGAAGCCGCCGATGTGCGCGCGAAACGCGACGCTCGCATCGCCCGCGAGGGCCACATCGCTCACCAGCTGAACCGCGAACCACAGGAGCAGGAGGAGCATCGCCGGCACTCGCACGGTGGTGAGAAAGAACGGCAGCAGCACGAGGGTGAGCACGCGAGCCCGAGGAAACAGCAAGAGGTAGGCGCCCAGCACGCCGGAGATGGCGCCGCTCGCGCCGATGATGGGATACGCCGAGCGCGGATCTGCGAATGCCTGGACGAAAACCGCGGCGATGCCGCAGGCCGCATAGAAAAGCGCGTAGCGCCCGTGTCCCAGGGCATCCTCGACGTTGTCGCCGTAGATCCAAAGAAACAAAAGATTGCCGAGCAAGTGCATCCAGCTCGCGTGCAGGAACATCGACGTGAGCGGGGTGACGTAGCGCGGCACCCACGACAGGTCGGGGGGCAGGCGCGCATCAGTCAGCAGCACCGCGGGTATGGCGCCGAGCGCATCGACCACGCGTTGCCCGCCGCCGGCATCGAGCACCGATTGCCAGGCGTAGATGACCGCGCAAACAGCGATCAACGAATAAGTGACGTAGGGTCTGGTGGTCGACGGCGAGTCGTCTTGAAGAGGGATCATCCCTTGAGACGATCGAGCGGAAGCGCGGGCCGCGCGGCCTCCTCCTCGCGGCGCTTTTGCTCGAGCAGCGCCTGATCGGCGTCGACTCGCTTACGCTCGATCTCCTCGAGCATCACCTTCATCCACTCACTCATCATCGGTGTCGGAGCCGGGGTTGACGACGGCGTCAAGCGCCGCGGCGGTGTGCGCCTGGTACAGCGGACGCGCCCGCGCATACACGCGCTTCGCGAGCGCTTCGCCTCCCGGCGTCTTCATGAGCTCGGCGTACAGTGGCACCAGCAGCGTCCGGCGCCCGTTGGTCTCCAGAAACTCCTCGAGCCGCGGGTAGCTCGGCTGATAGGTGCTCTTGATCACCAGCACGAACCAGCTGGAGGCGATCTCGGCGTTCGCCGTGCGCGTGAAGCCGAACGCCTGATCGAGATTGACAAGCTGATCCTTGCGCAACGGCCCCGGCATGCCGTCGAGAAAGTAAGTCCATTGCGGCGTGACCCAGCTGCGAGTGTCGAGCTTATTCGCGGGGACCTTACCGGCGAGCCAGGTGCTTCGCGTCGTATCCACCGATTCGTAGGGATGTGCGGCGAGCAACGGCGCCTCCGGCGGCAGGCCGGGCTCCTCGACCCAATCCGCGACTTGGGAGGCGCTGACGATGCCCGGGAAGCGATCGAGGAGGTTCTCCTTCAGGTAACCGAGGAACTCCTCGGTCGTGACGCTTTTGAAGGCGAAGTGATCGAAGTAGCCCCGCAGGAAAGCGTCGAAGCGCTCGCGGCCGAACTTGCCGTCGAGGAAGGCGAACAGCAAACCGCCCTTCTCGTCCGCCGCGGAACGCGCCACGGCTGGGTCGCGGTCACGCTGATCCACTGCGAGCGCCTGATCCGGCCGAGCCATCTGCCCGAGGTCCTGGCGTACGGTGCGTTCCGCGAGAACGCGCTCCGCCGTCGCACGCGCCTCGCCGTATACTTCCCGTACCAGGCGGTTCTGCATGTACACCGCGAGTCCGGCGTCGATCCATGCATCGCGCGGCGTGGCGCCGCTCACCAGGTCCCCGGCCCAAGCCTGCGCCACGGCGCGCGCCACCACGGACTCTTCGCTGCGGTCGCCGGTGATCGCAGTGGACGAGATGAAGGGCGCACGGGGATTGCCCACCTCCTGCAACGGGAACGCGGGCGGCAGCACGACGAGATCGCAGCGCTCGAAACGATAGGGGCCGAACAGCGTCTCGGCGGCCTTGAGCAGGCTCTCGGTATCGGCGAACTCCTTCGCCGCGTCCGCGACCAGGGGCTTTTCCGCATACACGCCCGTGCGCGGGCCGGTTGCTTTGAAGCGCAGGTCACCCACGGCGAGCGCAATGCGACTCGGTGGGATGGCGTCGCGATTGACGAACGCGTAGTTGCCGTTGTGCTTCACTTCGGGGTCGTTGCGTGCGCTCATCACCGCGAGCAGGTCGTCGTCGGTGTGAATGATCGCCGCGTACGTGACGCGCACCAGGGCGCTGTCCTGCAGAGGAATCCAGTCGCGCGCGCCGATGGGCGCGGACAGGGTGTACATGAGCGGGTGGTGCCGGCCGGCGGTATGTGCATCGTCCAGCCAGTGAAGTGACGCGGCATCCGGCGAGGTCACGTACTCGATCTTGATGGTTTGGGTCGAGCGCTTGTGCGGCGGCAGCTCGATCACCAGGGGGCTGCCGAGAATGGGGTCGGCCTTGTCGAGATGGAAAGGCCGACTTACCCAAGTGGTCTCGCTCTTTGCGAGAGCGCCGATCACGCTCGTCGGTCGCTCACTTATTTCGCGGATATCGAGTCCATACGTATCGAGCACGAGCTCGGTGGCGTTCGGATCGAGTCGCTTGACCTCGAGCGCGGCCTGTCCGAGCAGCACCTTGTTGTGAAAATCGACCCGCAGCTCGAGATCGATATGGGTGACGCGGAATTGTTCGATGTTCGCGAACGAGTGGTAATCGAGCCCGCTTTGCAGCGGTGCGAGATCGGGTCGCGCGGCCGAGAGCGTGCGCGACCCCTCGCCCGCCTGATGCTCGTCGAGCGCCGCCGCCGCCGGCGTAGCGGCGCCCGCGAACCACAGCCCGCTCGAAACGGCGAGCACGAGGCCCGCAACGCGTCTGCGCTCTGGGTTGCTCATGCGTTAGGGTGAGCCCGCCGGCTCCGCCGCCGCGGAAGGTGCCGCGGGCGAAGGAGCCTGCGAAGCGGGCACCGCGGGCGGCGCCTCGCTCTTGCCGTTCACGAGCTCGTTGAACGTCTTCTCATCGACCAGAAGACCCGTCTTGCCGTCCCAATTGGACCCCTCCGGCAATGTATTCTCGACTAGCAGCGAGCGCTCGAGCACCGTGTCCATGCCGGGCTGGCTGCCGGTCACGGGCACGGGCACGGCGCGCGGCGCGTGCGCGAGATCCCCGATGCGCTGCCAATCGACGTCGTTGTCCGCGCCCTCGATGCGCTGTCCGATCTTCTGCCGCTGCTTCGGATTCATGAGGTTCGCGAGCAGGCGCTTGCGATTCTTGTCCCAGTTGCGCGAGTCGTCCTCCATCACCGCGTAAGCCTGCATGTAGAGCGTGCCGTCGCGCCAGCCGAACGCATACGGCTGGTTGACCACCGTGACCTTGGTGCCGACGGGAATCAAATCGTAGAAGACTGCGATGTCCTCGGGATAAAGGCGCATGCATCCGTGGCTCGAGCGCATGCCCACCCCGTACGGCTTGTTGGTGCCGTGGATGAGGTAGCTCGGCCAGCTCAAGCGGAAGGCATACTGACCGAGGGGATTGTCCGGTCCCGCTTTTACCACGGCAGGCAGAATGTCGCCGTCCTCAGCGTGCTCCTTGCGCACCGACTCCGGCACCACCCACACCGGATCCTTCTCGCGGCCGACGATCCGTGCAGTGCCCTCCGGCGTCTTCCAGCCCACCCTGCCTATGCCGATTGGGTGCGTGTACACGACCTGCGGCTCGCCTTTTTTGTGCGGCGGGTAATAGAAGACCCGCATCGCGGCGACGTTCACGACGACGCCGTCGTGGGGCGCGGCGGGCAATACGAACTGCGTCGGCACGACGACCTCGCGGCCGACGCCAGGCAGCCAGGGGTCGACACCCGGATTGGCGAGCAGCATCTCCTCGTAACCTACGTCGAAGCGGCGCGCGATGTCGGGCAGCGTATCGTCCTTGCCTACCGTGGTCTTCTGCACATAGCCCACGAGGTCGCCATCCTCAGATGTCAGCTCAAATCGATGCGTGGCACTCGGCTTGGGCAATACGGGGGCCGGCGGTGCGGCGGGCGCGGCGGGCGGCGGCGGCGGCGCAGATGAGGTGCGAAACAGGGAGCAGCCGGCGGCGCAGAGGCTCATGGCGACGAGCCAGCCCGCGCGCCGGCGTGAGGGGAGGACTTCGAGCATCATGGCGCCCTATCTACAGCAAAGTGCTGTGCCTATCTAGAGCAAAGTAGGTTGGTCGGGCAATTCGTTGCGGGCGGGGGCCTGATTCGGGATTGCCGCCGGAAAATGGCGCGCGAGCAGGCCGCCGACTGCATCGATGCCGGCTATCGAGCCGGCCTTGAAACGACCCGCCCGAAAGTGCTCTTCCATCATCCGGCACACCGCCTCCCACTCCGCCGACGCCACGCGCGCGCGCAAGCCCCGGTCGGCGACAATCTCCACGCTATGATCGGCGATCAGCACGTAGATCAGCACACCGTTGTTGTTTTCGGTATCCCACACGCGTAGCTCGGAGAACACCTCGAGCGCGCGGGCGCGCGGATCGATCTCGCCGATGATGCGGCGCGGCGGAAGCGCGGTCTCCACCGCGAAGCGGATCTCGCCCGCGTGCGCCCGCTCGGCGCGCTCAATGGCTTCCTGGATGGCATCGAGCGTTGACCGCGGAAACAGCATCCGCGTCCGCCAATGCAGCGCAGCAGCGTGGCGTAGCAGGCGGCGCATACGCATCACCAGCTTCCCGAGGCGCCGCCGCCGCCAAAGCGCCCACCACCGCCGCTGAAACCCCCGCCCCCACCTCCACCGCCGAAGCCCCCGCCCCAGCCGCCTGCGGCACCGCCGCCGAAGCCGGTCGACCAGCCGCGGTTCGATCCCAAGAGCAGCGCGAACAGAAACGCGAGCACCCCGGCACCGGCACCGAGCGCGAGGACGTGCGTGAGGAGCCAGGCGATGCCTCCGGCCAACCCGCCCGTGGCCAGCGACCCACCCAAACGCCCGAACAGCGCGCGCAACAGCCCGCTCGCGACCACGACGACGATGAGCGCGAGCGGCAAGACGTTGTGCATGCTCGAATGGTGCTCCCAACGAGTATCGGGCTCAGGCAGCGGCTCGCCGTCGACGACGGCAATCATTTGCGCGATGCCGGCCTCGACGCCCCCGTCGTAGTCGCCGAGCTTGAAGTGCGGCGCGATGGTCTCATCGACGATCCGATTCGCGATCGCATCGGGGAGCGCGCCCTCGAGTCCGTAGCCCACCTCGATGCGCACGCGCCGATCGTCCTTCGCCACCAGCAGGATCGCGCCGTCGTCGATGCCCTTGCGGCCGAGCTTCCATTGATCCGCCACCCGGATGCCGTATTGCTCGATCTCCTCAGGATGTGTCGTGGGCACGATCAGAACGACGATCTGGCTGCCCTTCTGTGCCTGCAGAGCGGAGAGCTCGGACTCGACGCGGTTCACCGCGCTTCCGGACAGGATGCCGGTGAGATCGATCACCCGCGCGCTCAGCGGCGGCACGGGCACGAGCGCCTGCGCGAGCGCGAGTTGCGCCGCCAAGCACAGCAGCGCCGCGACTCCTGTGCTCAGGTGCCTCAGAGGAGCTGCCTACTGCGCCGGCGCGGCGCCCGTCGGCGCCGAGGCAGGCGCGGAAAAATCCACGGCCGGGGGCTTGGAGATCACGGCCTCGTTCTCCACCGTGAAATTCGGCTTGGGCTTGTAGCCGAACATCCCTGCGGTGAGATTGTTGGGAAAGGTGCGCACCGTCAAGTTGTAGTCCTGCACCGCCTGAATGTAGCGGTTGCGCGCGACCGCGATGCGGTTCTCGGTGCCCTCGAGCTGGGCCTGCAGGTCGCGGAAGTTTTGGTCGGACTTGAGCTCCGGGTAGCGCTCGGATACCACCAGCAAGCGCGACAAGGCGCCGGAGAGCTCGCCCTGCGCCGCCTGAAACTTTGCCAGCGCCTGCGGATCATTGATCATGTCGGGGCTCGCCTGGATCGACCCCGCCTTGGCGCGCGCCTGGGTCACGCCCAGCAGGACCGTCTGTTCCTGGGCGGCGTAGCCCTTGACGGTGTTCACCAGGTTGGGGATGAGATCCGCCCGCCGTTGATACTGGTTGAGCACTTCCGACCATGCGGATTTGACCTGCTCGTCCTTGCTCTGCAGGGCGTTGTAACCGCACCCGGACAGCCACAAAGCGACGAAAGTCCCGAGGCCGACTGTACGCCAGCTAAAGCCAGTTCCACGCATCGAAAGTCCCCTTCAACCCCTCGAAGCGGGGGCGTGCGCGGACCAGTCTACCACCGGATAAAAAAAAGCCCCGAGTGTTGAGCTCGGGGCTGAAAATGCGGACTTCAATGAAGGGAAGTAAAGCCCGCTAGGGGATTCAGTGCAGCTGGTGCCACTGCAGAACTTGGATGTCCATCTCCTCCAGGTCGAAACTGCGTGCCAGCATCCGGGCGATGTCCCGGCTGCCCTGCACGGTGCCTTGAGTTCCGAGCAACTCGACCACGCCGCGATACTCGCTGTACTCGATGGCGCCGTCCGACTGCGCGATGAAGTGGGTGTAGTATTTGGCGCTCATGGGTGTAGAGCTTAGAAAAGAGACCCAGCATAATCTGTGAACAACTGCTCAGTCGGTCGATCAAGTGCAAGACCTCGTTCACGACTCGGCAAACGAAGCGTACTGCACCGTGTCAAGATATCGTCCACCTACGCCCATAGGGTCTAAATACATCACGCCGGAAGGCGCAAAACGGCTGCGCGATGAGCTCCACGAACTCTGGCACGACGAACGGCCGCGCGTCACGGCGGCGGTCGCCGCCGCTGCGGCGCAGGGCGATCGCTCAGAGAATGCCGAGTACACCTACGGCAAGAAGCGGCTGCACGAAATCGATCGACGCGTGCGTTTCTTGCGCAAGCGGCTCGAAGGCATGGTGATCGTCGACATCGAAGCCGAGCGGGGGCGCCGCGACCGCGGGCGCGTCTATTTCGGCGCATGGGTGCAGCTCGAGCATGAAGACGGCGGTGTGCGCTGGTACCGCGTCGTGGGACCCGACGAGTTCGACATGGCGAGCGACTACGTGAGCATGGACTCCCCGCTCGGCAAGGGGTTGCTCGGCAAGCGCCTCGACGATGAGATCACCGTGACGCTGCCGGCCGGCGCGCAGACATTCACGGTGGTTGCTATCAGCTACGCGGCCGCGCCAACGCCGCCTCTCGACCCCGGCTAGATCGGAGCCCTAGACGACGCGGATGTTCTTGAACTGCCAAGCATCCGCAGCGTCGATGTCCTCCACGAAGAGCTCGCTGCGCCCCTCGAGCGGCGTCCAGTCCGTGTAGCGGCCGACCACCGTGCCGAGGTAGGGCATGCAGATGCCGAGCGGACGCTCGAAGTCCATCTCGTCCGGCTCGACGACGCCTCGCGTCGGATTCTCCATGGCCCAGACCATGCCCGCGAGCACCGCCACGGTCACTTGCAGGCTCGTCGCGCTGTTGTAGGGAGCGAGCTTGCGCGCCTCCTCGATCGACAGCTGCGAGCCGTACCAGTAAGCGTTTTTTTGATGACCCGCGAGCAGTACGCCGAGCTCGTCGATGCCTTCGACGATGTCGTCGAGCATGATCCGCTTGCGCTCCTGCAGGTGCCAGTTGCGCCCCGCAAACTCGTGCAGCGACAGCACGGCGTTGTCGCTCGGGTGATAGGCGTAGTGCGTGGTCGGCCGATACACCACACGATCGCCGTCGCGCACCGTGAAGAAGTCCGCAAGCGAAATGGCCTCGGAGTGCGTGATCAGAAACCCGTGAAACGGGCCGGCCTTCGGAGTCCACGTCCGCACCCGCGTGCTCGCGCCGGGACGATTGAGATAGATCGCGCAGCGCGATCCCTGCTCGTGCTTGCCGCCATCCGTCGGGAAGTGCCGCTCGTGCGTGCCCCAGCCGAGCTCGGCAGGCTGCGCGCCCTCGCTCACGAAACCATCTACGGACCACGTGTTGACGAATTCATTCGGCGTCTTCGGCGCCTTGCTTACCTGCGTGTCGCGCTCTGCGATGTGGATCACCTTGATACCGAGGCGTTGCGCGAGGCGCCCCCACTGCTCGCGGTTTTGCGGCGTGGCCGTTGCTACTCCGGTGTCGGTGGCGATGTCGAGGAGCGCCTTCTTGACGAAATGCGACACCAGCCCCGGGTTGGCGCCGTGCGTGAGCACGGCCGTGGGAGCGCTCTTGCCGTCGCGCATCGCGAGCGCGTCGAGGCGCATGCTGTAGTTGCTGCGCTTCGCAACCGAGGCGTTCGCATCGAAGTAGCCGCCTGCCCACGGCTCGATGCAGGTATCTAGATAGAGCGCACCACGCTCGCGTGCGAGCTTGACCAGCGCGATGCTCGAGACGTCGACCGAGAGATTCAGCAAAAAGTCGCCGGGGCCGAGCAGCGGCTCGAGCCGCGCGCGATAGTTCTCGCGCGTCAGCGCACCGTTCACGAATTTCACCCCGTACTTCGCGGCCTCGGGCCGCCCGGCCTCATCGGCCGTCACGATGGTGATGCGCTCCGCGGAAGTGCCGATGTGACGCAAGATGAGCGGCAAGACTCCCTGTCCGATGCTGCCGAAGCCGACCATGACGATCTTGCCCGCAAATTTCACATGCACTTCGTGACTCATGATGTATTCCGTCGACCCCCGTGATTGTTGTAATGGCCCGACGCGCCGGACCTGCCGCCAGCCTACAGGGTGGCCAGCAGAATGCTCAAGTCTCGGGCGACACAGAGGTGGGCGTCGTCGACGTCGCGGATGCGGCGGACACGACGGGTGTAGCAGGTTCGCGCCAGTGCGGCGGAAAGGTGCGGGAATAACCGGGCAAGGCCTCGATGCGACCGATCCAGCGTGCGAGCGCCGGATAGTTTCTATCCATCGGCAGAAAGCGCGCGCCGAGCTCGGCCGCCGCGCTGCGATTGAGAGCGCGGCGCAGCAGCTGAATCCACGGGAATATGACCATGTCGGCCGCCGAGTACTGAGCTCCCACGATCCATTGCTCCTTGCTCAAGCGTCCTTCGATCGTTCGCGCCTCGCGCCCTACGACATGCATGGCATCGGTCAGCTCCTCGAACGCATCCGCCACACCGCCCTCGAAGATCGCGTTGACGATCCGCGAGAGCGCGGGCTCCGCATAGGTCTGAAATTCGCAGATGACGCGCATGATGACCCCGCCCTCCTCGGGCGTCAGGCCGAATATCGGTGTCGCGCGATACTTCACGTCGAGGTAATAGAGCACGGCAACCGACTCGAATACCACGTAGTCGCCGTCCTTGAGCACGGGCAGGCGGCCGCGCGGGTTCATCTTCAGCATGGGCGGCGACTGGTGCTCCTGCTTGTCGAAGTGCAGCAGATGCGATTCATAGGGCAGGCCCTTGTGCTCGAGGGCGAGCAGGATCTGCCACGAATATGGACTGCCGCTGCCCCAGTACAGAGTGATGGCCATTGCCTGGATTGTAGCGGATGCAGTCAGCCAGGCATCGCGCTAGAGTCGACCCGTGGACCTTACCACCCTCATCGACGTCGAATCGCTGCACGCGCGCATCGGCACGCCGGGGACCCTCGTGCTCGATTGCCGTTTCGATCTCGCCGCGCCGGACGACGGCCGGGAGGCGTATCTGCGGGGCCACATTCCCGGCGCGCGCTTTCTGGATCTGAACCGCGACCTGTCCGCGCCCGTCTCGGAGGTGAGCGGTCGCCATCCGCTGCCCGATCCACAGGCGCTCGCCGCGCTCCTGACAGCCTCGGGGCTCGGGCCGGACACCCAAGCAGTCGTCTACGACGAGTCGAATGGCTCGTTCGCCGCAAGGGCGTGGTGGCTGCTGCGCTGGATCGGCCATCGCAAAGTTGCCGTCCTCGACGGCGGAATGAGCGCGTGGCTCCGCGCGGGGGGTGCCTTGGAATCCGGCGAGCCCTCGCGCCGGGAGGTGGGCCAATCCGCGCCTCGCTCCAGCGGGAACGGCGCGCCGGGCCCGGGCGCCGTGCGGGTGGATCGCGCAGCCGTGATCGGGACCGAGGCGCTGATCGCCTCGCTCCGCAACCCCAAGACGCTCCTCATCGATGCGCGTGCGGCGGAGCGCTTCGCGGGGGCGGTCGAGCCGATCGATCCGGTCGCTGGTCACATCCCCGGCGCCGCGAACCATCCTTTTAGCACCAATCTGCGCGCCGACGGCCGGTTCCTGCCACCGGAGGAGCTGGAGCGGCGCTGGCGGGATCGCCTCGCGGGCGCATCACCCGCCGACGTGATCGTGATGTGCGGCTCGGGCGTGACCGCCTGTCACAACCTGCTTGCGCTCGAGCGCGCGGGATTCACGGGCGCCAGGCTTTACGCCGGCTCCTGGAGCGAGTGGATCCGCAATCCCAGCCGACCGGTCGCGCGCGGCTGATTGCCCGACACGCATGCGGTGAAATGCGTCATTTACATGCAGCCTCAATTTGTTAGTCTGCGCGCCCATGAATAGACCCGCGAAGGTTCTACCGGCCAACCACGCCTGGAAGATCGAAGAATCGCTCGACCTCTACCAGGTCGAGGCCTGGGGCAAGGGCTACTTCTCCATCAACGCCGACGGCCATGTGGTCATCCGTCCCAGCATGGACGCGGAGCGCGAGATCGATCTGTACGAAGTCGTCCAGGGTCTCAAGGCGCGCGATCTGCACACGCCCGTGGTCATTCGTTTCTCCGACATCCTCGCCCACCGTCTGCGGCACCTGGCGGACGCTTTCGGCACCGCCATCGTCGAGAACGAATACCGCAACCGCTATGCCGCCGTGTTCCCGATCAAGGTCAATCAGCAGCGCCTGGTCGTCGAGGAGGTCTATCGCTACGGCAAGGAGTTCGGGTTCGGCCTCGAAGTGGGCTCGAAGCCCGAGCTGCTCGCGGTCATGTCGCTCACCGAGGATGCGCCGGACCGCTTGGTCGTGTGCAACGGCTTCAAGGACGACAGTTACCTCGAGGCCGTCATCATCGCCGCCAAGCTCGGCCGGACCATCATCCCGGTGGTGGAGAATTACCAGGAAATTCATGGGATTCTAAAGCACGCCGAGCACTACGGCGTGCGCCCTCGCATCGGCGTGCGGGTCAAGCTTGCGAGCGACGGCGCCGGCCGCTGGCGTGACTCGGCCGGCGAGAAGTCGAAGTTCGGGCTGTTCGTCAGCGAGATCCTGGATCTGCACGCGCTCCTGAAGGAGCGCAACATGCTCGATTGCCTGCAGCTCGTGCATTGCCACCCCGGCAGCCAGCTGCAGGACATCCGCCGCGTCAAAGATGCCATCAACGAGCTCGCCCACGTGTACGCGGAGCTCAAGCTCATGGGCGCGGGGCTCCAATACATCGACATCGGCGGAGGGCTCGGCGTCGACTACGACGGCAGCGGCACCAATTACGAATCGTCGATGAACTACACGTTGAACGAGTACGCAAGCGACGTGGTGTACCGCATCAAGAGCGTCTGCGATGCCCGCAACGTACCGCACCCGATGATCGTGAGCGAATCGGGGCGCGCGATCGCCGCGCAACATAGCCTGCTGGTGTTCGATGTCCTGGGGGCTTCGAAGCTCGACCAGTTCAAGGTATCCGGTCGCCCCGAAGAGGACTACCAGGGCCAGCAAGAGCTGCCGCAACCGGTACGAGATCTATTCGACAGCTACCGGTCGGTGAATGAGCGGCGCCTCGTGGAGTGCTACCACGACGCGATGCAAGCGCGCGAGCAGGCGCTGCAGATGTTCAACTGGGGCTACCTGAGCCTCGAGTTCCGCGGCCTCGCCGAGCGGCTGTACTGGGCGACGTGCACCAAGATCCGCGATTACTGCCGCAAGCTGAACCGGGTACCCGAGGAGCTCGAAGGCCTCGAGGACCTCCTCAGCGATATCTATTTTTGCAACTTTTCCGTGTTTCAGTCATTGCCCGACAGCTGGGCGATCGGGCAGCTGTTTCCGATCATGCCTATCCAGCGTCTTGGCGAGCGGCCGGGCCGTAACGCCGTCCTGGCGGACATCACGTGCGACTCGGACGGCAAGATCGACCGCTTCGTCCACCCGCGCGTCACCAAACGCACTCTTGAGGTGCATGAGCTCGTGCCGGGCGAGTTTTATTATCTGGCTGCGTTCCTGGTCGGGGCATACCAGGAAACCCTGGGAGATCTGCATAACCTGTTCGGCGACACGCACGTCGTGCATATCCGCCTTCGCGAGGGCGGAGGTTGGTGGATCGAGGAGGTCGTGAAGGGAGATACGGCAAACAAGGTGCTGGAATATATGGAATATGACACCGACGAGCTTTACCCCCGCATCTCTCGGGACTGTGAAAGGGCCATCCAGGAAGGGCGCATGTCCATCACCGAGGCTCAAGCGGTGAAGCGTTTCTACGAGAACGAGTTGAACGGCTACGCTTACCTCGAGGTCGAGAGCGGGCCGGCCGGCCCCTGATGACCTCGCACGCGCCGCCGGGCCCAAGCCGGTAAACCCTGGGTTTTCGCGTTTGCCAACAGTTTTTCCCTGGCGTAGCATCGGTTCGTAGGTCGTCCCTGGCATCAAAACGGTTCAAGTGCGCGACCGAAGGTACAGGCCAAGCCGGTCACAAAAAGAAGGCGTGGCTTG
>JBEKWA010000011.1:0-212402 GCA_049513515.1 Steroidobacteraceae bacterium | reverse complement strand
CCTCCTCCTGCGCAGGAGGAAGTGCTCCAGGGCGTGACCTTCGAGACGAACTCGGCCAAGCTGCGGCCGGAGTCGGCCTCGATTCTTGACGGCGTCGTCACGAGGATCGAGCGATGCCACTGCTCGCATGTCGACATTCGCGGCTACACCGATTCCGTCGGCAAGCCCGAGTACAACCTCAAGCTCTCCGAGCGGCGTGCGGATGCCGTGAAGGATTACCTCGAGGCGCACGGCGTACACAGCGGTATCCTGAGCGCGCAAGGGTTCGGTGAAGAGAATCCGCTCACCAGCAACGCCACCAAGGAGGGACGCGCCGAGAATCGCCGGGTGACCGTGCGGTTTACGGCTCCCGCCGCGCAGTGACGGGGTCAAGCGCGGGCGGCAGCAGCCGCCCGCGCACCTTGCGGTAGAATTCGAAGGGCGGACTCATCCGCCCTTTTTTTGCCGCCTTATGGACTCGATCATGACGGCCGAGACAAGCATCGCTTCCGCGACACAGCGGCTGCGCGCGCTCATCCGGCAGCATAAGTTCGCCGAGGCACTCGAGGCAGGAAGCGCCTTGCTCGAACAGGCTCCCGAGCAGCGCGATGCGTTGCTGTCCGTCGCCGTGGCGCAGCGATACCTGGGTCGCCCAGACGATGCACTGGCCACGCTCGCGAAACTGGAGCAGCACCATCCAGGCTTCAGCCGGCTGTACGAGGAGCGTGGGCGTTGCTTCGTCGATCGCCGGGATGCGCCCGAGGCCATTGCGGCATTTCTGCGCGCGGTGAACCTCAATCATACCCTGACGGGGAGCTGGCGGATGCTCGAGGGCCTGTACCGGATGGCGGGGCGGCCCGACGAGGCCGCGGCGGCGGCAGGCCAGCTGAGGAAGCTTGAGAGTCTGCCGCCCGAAGTCGTGATCGGAACCGCTTTGTTCGAGGACGGCGATCTGGATGCGGCCGAGCCCATGACGCGCGCGTTCCTCATCGAGCACGGCGATCACGTGGAAGCCATGCGCTTGCTCGCCCGCATCGGCGTGGCCCGGGGCGTGCTTGACGACGCGGAGATCCTTTTGCGGGCCGTTCTCGAGCGGGCGCCTGAGTATCGCATCGCCCGTCAGGAGTTCGCCAAGGTGCTCCTCGAGGTCCACAAATATCAGGACGCGCGCGCCGAGCTCGAGCGGGTTCTTCGCGACGAGCCTGACAATCGGCTCCTCAGAACACAGTTTGCGGCGAGCTGCGTAGGACTCGGGGAGCACGAGCGCGCGATCGAGCTTTACCACGAGCTGCTTCGCGAGACCCCGGATGACGCCGATCTGCATCTGTCGCTCGCCCATGCGCAGAAGACGATCGGACGGACCAGCGAGGCCGTCGACTCCTACCGGCGCGCAGCGGCGAGCCGGGCCGCGTTCGGGGATGCCTACTGGAGTCTCGCGAACCTCAAGACCTACCGATTCACAGAACAAGAGCTCGCGCAGATGTGCGCGGCGGAATCTGCGCCGACCACCGGAGCGGTCGACCGCTATCATCTCTGCTTTGCGCTCGGCAAGGCGCTGGAGGACCGCGCCGAGTTTGCCGAGTCGTTTCGCAGCTACGAGCGCGGCAATGCACTGAAGCGTGCCGAGAGCAAATACCGCCCCGACATCATCGAGAACAATACCCGTGAACAGATCGAGGTGTGCACAGCGGATTTTTTCGCGCGACGCCGCGGCTTCGGCGCGCCCGCAGACGATCCCATTTTCATTGTGGGATTACCCCGCTCGGGATCGACGCTGCTGGAGCAAATTCTCGCTTCCCACTCGCAGGTCGAAGGTACGCAGGAGCTGCCCAACATCCAGCAGATCGTTCAGAAGCTTCGGGGGCGCGAGCCCGACCTCGACGATTCCCGCTATCCGCGAATCCTCGATGAGATTAGCGCGGACACTGCACGTCAACTGGGGCAGCATTATCTCGAGCGCACGCAGGTCTACCGCGCAGGGAAACCGCGCTTCGTGGATAAGATGCCGAACAATTTCAGGCACCTCGGCCTCATCCACTTGATCCTGCCGAATGCCCGGATCATCGACGCGCGGCGCGAGCCGATGGCCTGCTGCTTCAGTAATCTGAAGCAGCTGTTCGCGCGCGGGCAGGAATTCACCTACAGCGTTTCCGATATTGCGCGCTACTACCGCACCTACCTCGAGCTCATGGACCACTGGGACCGCGTGCTCGACGGACGCATCTTGCGCGTCTATCACGAGGATGTCGTCGACGACCTCGAGGGCAACGTCCGACGCATGCTGGATTTTTGCGGCCTCGACTTCGAGCCCCAGTGCGTCGCGTTTCACGAGACCCGCCGCAGCGTACGCACGGCCAGCTCGGAGCAAGTACGTCGCCCGCTCAATCGTGAGGGCCTCGATCAGTGGAAGAATTTCGAGCCGTGGCTCGGTCCTCTAAAAGAGGCGCTCGGTGATGCGCTGAGCCGCTACCGCGTGAGATGATGTCGGCGTGACTTGGGGAATGCCATGGCCATCGAAACCGTCAATCTGACCCGGGGCTTCGGCAGCATCGTGAGCGGTGCCGACCTCTCTCAAGAGCTGCCGCAATCCGTCGTCGACCGGTTGAGCGAGCTTCTGGTCGAGCGCAAGGTGCTGTTGTTTCGTGACCAGCCGCTCACGCCGCGATCGCAGCGCGACTTCGCCGCACGCTTCGGCACCCTGCACATCCATCCGATTTATCCGGTGCTGCCGGAGCTGCCCGAGATTCTGCTGCTCGATACTCACGAGGCATTTTTGCCGGACAACGACAACTGGCATACCGACGTGACCTTTTCCAGGACGCCGCCGCTCGCGGGAATACTTGCCGCCAAGCGGATTCCATCCGTCGGCGGCGACACCCTATGGTCAGACTGCACCGCCGCCTACGAGGCACTGTCTGCACCGCTGCAACACTTTCTCAAGGGACTTACCGCGCAACATTCGGTGGCGAAGTCCTTCCCGCCCGAACGCTGGCAGAGCGATCCCGCGTTCAAGGAGCGCTACGAACGGGCCATCGCCAAGCACCCCCCCGTCGATCATCCGGTGGTCCGCACGCATCCCGTGAGCAAGCGGAAGGGATTGTTCGTGAACGAAGGCTTCACCACGCACATCAACGAGCTCCGGCCGCGTGAGAGCGAGGTCTTGCTCAGGTTCTTGTTTGCCCATGCCGGGCAGCCCGAGTTCACCATTCGCTGGCGCTGGGCCGTCGGCGACGTTGCGTTCTGGGACAACCGCAACACTCAGCATTACGCCGTTGCCGATTACCTACCCGAGCGGCGCACCATGCACCGCGCGACGGTCAACGGCGACGAGCCGTTCTAGCGGACGAACCCGGTGGCGAGCGCACGTGCCCAGTCCTGTCGCCCGTTGCGAGCCGCTAGGGTCGCGGCCTCGTCCCAATCGTAGGGAACCGCGACCAGATCGGCCTTCCAGCCCTGAGGCGTGCTCTCGAGGATGGCATAGCGGGCGTGGGGTGAGCCGACCTCCACCACATGCGGTCCGGGATCGTGTCCCGTGTATGCCTGAATGCCGACGCTCCCCGGATTGATGACCAGCTGACCGGTGCGCAGCCGCATCACGCGCGGAATGTGTGAGTGCCCGCAGAGAATTAGGGACGCATCGCAGCCGCGCGATCGCTCCTCGACACGGCTCACCGGCGCGGCGCGCAGCTCCCCGTCCACCAGGTCTTCGAGGTAACAATCGAAGTCGTTGTACGGCGTGGCATGGCACATGAAGACAGCGTCCGCGGGTCGGAGCACCGTCGGCAGCTGCGCCATCCAGGCGCGGTGCGAGTCGCCCAGGGTATCGAACGCATGGCGGTCGGAGGCGCCCATGCGCTCGAGGTCCCCGGACAGCACCTGGCGCTCGTGATTGCCGCGAATGGTGGGCAGCCCGAGCGCCATCAAGCGGTCCGCGGTTTCGGCCGGCAATAGGGCGCCGGAGAGAATGTCTCCGAGATTCACGGTGATATCGACGCCGCGACGCCGCACGTCCGCCAGCACCGCGTCGAGCGCGAACAGATTGCCGTGGATGTCGGACAGTGCTGCGATTCTCACGACGGCGCAGGACCGTATTTGGCCGCCATTTTCTCGATGATCCGGGCGACGATCACCAACGTGCGCTCGTGGGTTCCGGCGCCGATCTCCTCGGTGCCATCCGTGGCCCAGACGCGGAAGTCTATGCGGCGGCCCTCGACTCGCAAGACCTCGGCATGCCCGGCGACTTCGCGCCCGACGGGAGTCGCCACCAGATGCCGTATGTCGACGTGCGTGCCGACGGCGCTCTCGCCCGGTTCCAGATACTGCCGGATGGCGTTCAACGCCGCATTTTCCATGATCAGCACCAGATACGGCGTCGCAAACACGGGCGGCAACATGCTGTCCTTGAAGCTGCTCGCGAGATGGCGCGGCTCGACGCGCAGCGTGTACGACCCGCGGGTGCCGATCGGTATTTGCTTCATGGCGTAAAGTTTACCGATCCTGGCAGGGCTACGGCTCGTTTTCTTGGCGTGAGCCGCACGGCCCGCGCCGCGATCCAGTGCGTCGCTTATGTGCCGGAAGGTGGATCCACGCCGGCGCTCCGCGGATCGCTGACGTCTCGGTTTGGTATCATGCGAAACTCTCGCGACTCACGTAGGGATCTTGGCACCCCGGCAAACAATGACACCGGCAGGCAAGGGCTTCCTCGCGGCGCTCGGTGCTTTCGCGATCTGGGGTGTATTCCCACTCTATTTCCACCCGCTGCGTCAGGTCTCCGCAGTCCAGGTCATCGCGCACCGCGTCGTGTGGTCCTGTCTGTTCGTGCTCGCATGGATGGCGATGCGCGGCGAGTTGTCTACGTTGCGAACGACGCTCGCCGACCGAAGCGTGGTCTGGCGACTCTGCGTCTCGGCGACGCTCATATCCGTCAACTGGCTTACCTACGTCTGGGGCGTGACGCACGGCCACGTCGTCGAAACCAGCCTGGGCTATTTCATCGGGCCACTGGTCAATGTGTTGCTGGGAGTGGTGCTTCTTGCCGAGAGGCTGAGTGTGGCGCAATGGTCGGCCGTCGCGCTGGCCGTGGCCGGCGTCGCCTATCTCACCGTCATGACGGGAAGCCTCCCGTGGATTGCGCTGACGCTCGCGTTCTCATTCGCGACCTATGGCCTGATTCGCAAGATCGTGAAAGTGCAATCGTTGCCCGGACTCGCGACGGAAGCATTGCTGCTCGTGCCTTTCGCGGGCGTGTACTTGCTATGGTGTGAGTCCACGGGCATCGGCGCCCTGGGCCATGCCGGGCAGGCCGTCGACGCCCTGCTGATCGGAAGCGGTCCCGTCACCGCAATCGCCCTCTTTCTCTTCGCGTACGGCACTCGCCTGCTTCCCTACTCGACGGTAGGAGTGCTGCAATACATTACGCCGACCCTGCAATTCATTTGCGGTGTCTGCGTGCTTCACGAGCCCTTCGAGCGCACGCGCGCGGTGGGTTTTGGGATCATTTGGCTGGCCCTGCTCATCTATGCGGGCGAGGGCTTGCGGCTGTCCCGCGAGCTACGTGCGGGGGCTTAGTAGGGGCCGCGATCTATTGAGACCGGGCTGCACGCGACCTTCCCTGAAGGCGTCTACAAGTTCAACGTTAATCGTAATGGACGAGAGTGGGTCTAGCCCACACCCCTTGGTAAGAAATCCGTGAACGCTCCGGGAGGTTCAATGCTCGACGCCATTGGCCACATCGCATTGGTCGTAGGGGATCCAGCGAGGACGGCATCGCTGTTCAAAGACTTGTTCAACGCAACTACTCTGTTGCGGAAGGATCCCGACGGCCACGAGGAGACCTTTGTTCGACTTGGTCGAACTTGGTTTGTCCTGGTAAAGGGTGGGGTAGATCGTCCGCGCACCGGCGATCACATCGCCTTCGCCGTCTCGAAGGCCACGCTTTTAGAATCTGCAGAAAAGCTCAAGCAAATGAATCTGGAGTTTTTTCTCGCCAGGTCGAATACCGCGCTTTACTTCTTCGACTACGACAATCATGTATTTGAACTGGATACGACGGATTTGGATGCCGACCTCGGCGAATCGGCGGGGATGTAGAACCACATACCTAAATTGAGCGCTGCGCCCTTTCCGGAGGCGGCACAAAGTCGTAAACATAGCCCGGTATCCCGCTAATGGAGTCACCAATGAAACGGCTAATTTTGGGGTTCTTGGCGTGTCTGCCTCTCGCTGCCTGTGGCGTCGGTGAGACGGCGATTTCGGCCGCGGCCGGCGCTGCTTCAGAGGCCCAGCAGGCCAAGGATGCATTGAAAACGGAGGCCCGCGTCAAACAGCAACTCGATGCGGCGGCGGCTCTTGATGCGCAGCGTCGAAAAGCCGCTGAAGCCGAGTCGCAGTAGCGACGCTTGTCGATGAGACCTCTCATGCTTTGCGCGCTGCTCGCGTGCTCACTGCCCTCGGTCGTTTTCGCTCAACTCGTGCCGGCGGTCAAGGAATCAGGCCAGGCCTTGGCGGAGCTGGCAAAGGAAGGCGGCGACGAGATCAAGGCTGCCGTGGAGAAACAGCCCGCCAGGGCGATCGATAAAGGCAAAGCGCAAATGCATAAGGCGAATGCGCACGAGCATGCCCATCGCGCAAAGGCTGCTGCGAAATCCACCTTCAACTAACGCAACATGCCGGCTGCGGATTTGCAGTGACCTAAACGGCTGGGCGCCTCACCGGCCCCGCCGCGCCGCCTCGATGGCGGCGATGTCTATCTTTTTCATTGGCATCATTGCTTCGAAAGCGCGCTTGGCCGCTGCGCGATCGGAGTCGGAAAGCGCCGCAAGAAGGACGCGCGGCGTGATCTGCCACGACACGCCCCACTTGTCCTTGCACCAGCCGCACTGGCTATCGGCTGCCTCGGCTCGCAGTTTTTGTCGCCGCGGCATCGGAGGAACTCATCGCTCCGGGGCCCCAGAAATCGTGCATGACCACACCGTACAGCGCCGCAGTAAATCGCTCGGCCTCCGAATGCGTCATGTGCGACCAATCGGGCAGTTGATAGCCCTGCAACTCGGGATAGTCCTCGAAATGAATTCCCGGCGCACCAGCGGCGGTGAGGAGCGCAGCCCAGGTCCTTGCGCGCGGGAAATCGCGATTCTCGTAGGCCAAGTATTCGCCGCTGCTCGGCATGCGCACGAACAGTACCTTCACACCGCGCGCCCGCAGCTTGGTCACCACCCGAGCGGCGCGTGCAATTTGCTCCTTTTCGGTCTTCAGCGCTTCCTCAGGGGTCGGGTCATCCGGGGACGGCTGGAACCCCTCGCGCCAGATGCGGTGCCACAACTCGCGGTATTCCGGATCGTCGGCCACCTTGTCCCAAACGTATGAATTGCGATCGGTTTCATGAAACCCCAGCTTGCGCGGTTCGAGGTACACGTGCTTGCCCGGACGCTCCGGCCAGGGTTGGCGTTCCAGCACCGTGTTCAGCGCGAAATCGGGGTCGTCGAACGCCAGGTATGGCTCGATCAGGTGCATCGACAGCTGCTGGCCGATGTACTGTGAAGGTGATTCCTTGTGTGTATACCGTACCGCGCCGCCGCGATATTCGAATCCCGAAAAGAACAGGTCGGGTTCCACTCCAACCAGCACGCGGCCGACGAACTTCGGATCCGCCGCGAGATCCTCGAGGTACGTCAACGGGGACGTGCCTTCGAAGGAAAGCTGGATCGGGCGCTGTCCGTTCAGACGCTCCCAAACAGGCAGCTGGAGGTCGTAGTGCACACGCGAGGCGCCCACCAGCACGGTCGCGTTTCCCTCGCCCGTGTCGATCCGCTGCCGCTGGATTGCCCATAGGCCATAGGTATTTCTGATGCCCGGCTTCACATCGTAGAGGCGCCAATACGACTCCCAGCCTGCGACGAGCAGCGCGAGGAGCACCATGACGCCGAGCAGAATTCTTCCCCACGGCTGCTCCGGCACCGGGCGCACCGGCACCGGCTGCGCGACCCCGGGTCGGTCGGCCGCGGTCGCGCGCGCGTAGCGGTCGCTGATCTCAGAATTGGAAATAGAGGAAGGCACTTCCGGACCCCTGCGCAATCACTATTGCAAATGCCATCAGCCCCCATACCAGGCACACCGCCATCGCCGGCGCACGCGCTATGAGCGACTCCAGCGTGCGCGCCCGCATCAGCCAGTGAGTCAGCACGAGGGCTGCTACGATCGCCGCCGCGGAAAGCAGGCTGAACGTCGCCAGGATCGGCTTGGCGGACGCATTTTGCCCCGCCATGCCGCGCAACACGATCCACGCCTTGCCGAACGTCTTGGCGCGGAAGAACACCCAGGTCACGTTCACCAGGGTGTAAGTGAGCAGGCCGAGCAGGACGAAGACCAGCGGGCTTGGGCGGTAGTTGGAGAAGCGCGCGCGCAGAGCACGCTCTACCGCGAGGTACAGGCCATGCAACCCGCCCCAGGCGACGAAAGTCCAGTCCGCGCCGTGCCACAAGCCACCGAGCAACATCGTACCCATCAGCGCCATATAGGTGCGGCGCGCACCGTGACGGTTGCCGCCGAGCGGAATGTAGAGATAGTCGCGCAGCCAGGATGACAGCGTGATGTGCCATCGTCGCCAGAAATCCGAGAATCCCACCGCGGCGTACGGGAAACGAAAGTTGTCGGGCATGGCAAAGCCGAGACACAGCGCCGCCCCGATCGCAGTGGTCGAGTAGCCTGCAAAATCGCAGAATATCTGCCCACTGAAGGCCAGCGTCGCCATCCAAGAATCGAGGGCCCCCGGGATCTTGTCACTGTCGTAGACGCGCTCGGCAACGCCGGACAAGAAGCTGTCGCCCAACACGATCTTGTTGAACAGACCGAGGGTCATCAGCGCGAGCCCGAAGCGCAGTTGCTCACCGGTGGCGCGGCGCGGCCGCGCGAACTGCGGCACCAGCTCCGTCGGACGCATGATCGGACCTGCCACCAAGTGGGGGAAGAACGTCACGAACAGGGCGTAGTCGAGCAAATTTCGCGCCGGCGCTGCGCGGCGTAGGTACACGTCGAGCGTGTACGACATGGTGGCGAACGTGTAGAAGGAGATCCCGACCGGCAGGACGATGTCGTAGTGCGCGGGGTGATAGTCAATGCCGAGCACCGCTACGAGCGCGCGGAAGTTGTCGAGCAGGAACTGCCCGTACTTGAAGTAGCCCAGCATGCCGAGATTCGCGATCACCGAGAGGAGCATCCACGCGTGCCGGGCCGACTCGCGCCGTGCCTTCACGAGTCCCTGTGCCGCATACCAGTCGACCACGGTCGACACCCACAGGAGGATGACGAACGGCGGATTCCACGCGGCGTAGAAAAGATAGCTCGCAATCAAAAGGTTGATCTTCTTGGTGGTCCAGGGCAGCGGCAGCGAATGCAGGCCCAGCACGCACGCAAAAAACACAACGAATGTGAGCGAGTTAAAAACCATGCTTACCGTACCGCCCGCGTGGCCGCAGGGCGGGGATTCTCCCGGCGCGTCTTTCTGGCGCTTTTGAGCATCTTGAGGGCAGCGCCCGCTGCAGGCAATACGCAGCGGCGGTCGCAGCTAGTCCCGGCCGGGGACACGGTAGGTTGGTGCTCGGCCCGGATTATGGGCGGTTCAAAAAACTCAGGACTTCCTCTTGGAACCGTCGATGATCCTATACGCGGTCCTTGTGAACTATTGCCAGGATTTCCCATCGCCTGTGTGGTCAAATTCCAAGCCCGCACTAGGGTTTTACGTCAATGAGTGACATCGACAGCTCTGCTCGATCCCCGTGCATCCGAAATTGCTGCCTGGACGATGACCTCATCTGCGTCGGCTGCTTTCGATCCTTGGAGGAGATCAAAGAATGGGGGATTGTCGACAATCATCGACGCCGTATCATCCTGCAAAACGCTGAACGGCGCAGAGTGACCGGTGAGGTCCGGCAACATCGCCGCGTCTATTCCGGCGGGAGCTGACTCCAAGCTCGCTCGATTACACCATCCTCGCGAGCAACTTCGGCTCGAGAGCGGCCGCGGCAAGCACTCCGCCCATCATTGCACCCATGATGCCGGAACTGGCGACGTCTTGTCCCGTGAGATAAAGACCCGTCACCGGCGTCTTCGCGCGCAAAGCCCCAGACATGAATCTGCGGGGGCTCGCTTCCAGCCCATAGACGCCCCCATGTTCCGCAGCGGTGAAGGCAACGCTCGAGAGAGGGGTCGATAGCTCGGCATGGACGACGAGCGGCGCCAGAGCGGGAAAGTGACGCGCGAACTGCGCCATCAGCAGGCCGGATATTGTTTCCTTCAGTGCCAGGTAATCGGCCGGCCGGCGGCCGAACTGCGAGCCCTCCCAGCGTCTGAAGAATTCCCAGTCGGTGAAGACGACCAGCTCGGCCGTTGGCTTGTCGTCGGACGTATCGACGTTCCCCTGCTTGAGCGACGGAAACGTGACATAGAGTGCCGGCGCCGACAATTGATGTTGCGGATCCCGCCATAATCCGTCCGTAATATCGAGCGACTCGTAAAACCAATGATTCGAGCCGGTCGCACCGCGACTGCGAATGTCGCCGTCGAACCCCAGATACATGCCGATATGGCAGGCGGAAGGCCGAAGAGCGGTGATCTCCTTCGCCCATTCGGATTCACGCAAGGATGCCGGCAAAAGCTTCGTGATGGTATTGCGGGCTCCGACATCGGAGAAAACGTTTGCACAGCGTTCCTCCGTGCCGTCCTGCAGCCGGACTCCCGCGACGACGTCGTTCTCCATCATGAGTTCGGTCACCGGCGCGCCGGTCCTCACTTCCCCGCCTCCGTGCTCGATGACCGGCAGCAGATTCGCAGCAAAAGCGCCGGCTCCGCCGACGGGAAAATACGCGCCATTCATGTAATGACGCATCACCGTGGCGTGCAGCCCGAAGCTCGATTCACGGGGATCGGGGCCGTAGTCGCCGCGCTGCGCGGCGAGCACGGCGCGCAGCTTCGGATCGCCGATCATCTCTCGCATTACCGTATCCGTCGTCCTGCCCCACCATTTGTCAATGTCGGCTCGATGCAGCAAGCGAAGCGTCTTGCCTATCAACGTCGGCATGGCGCGCTGCTCGAAAATTCCACGGCCTGCGCGCTCCGCCTGCTCGATGGCAACGAAAAATGCGTCGATTTCCACTCTGGAGGCCGGGAATCGCTCTTTGAGCTCCGCCACCAGGGCAGCCTCCGGTCGAGCGAACTCAAACGCGAAGCCGCCTGGCAGGTGTACCGTGTCGTATACGGGACCGCTCGGCGCAAACTGGATCGCACCGCCGGACAGCCAATCGACGATGTTGCGACCGGGACGCCCGGCTCCCATATCTCCGAGATAATGGAGGCCCACGGCCCACGTGAATCCCTTCCGGGTGAAGGTCTGGGTAAGGCCCCCGGCTATGAAGTGCTTCTCCAGAACCAAGACTTTGAGGCCACTATGGGTGAGCGCGCAGGCACAGGCGAGACCGCCGATTCCCGAGCCGACTACGATGGCATCGAACCTGCTCTTGGTCGTGGTCGAGCACATGCCGTCATGCTGCTCTGGGCGCGTACCTCGCTACAATCCGTACTAACACTTAAACGGCATTGAAATAGTGGGCCCGCTCGGACTCGAACCGAGGACCAAGGGATTCACTCTACCCCGCCGTTTCCGGAGGGAGCGGACTATCTCTTCACCCTCGTGGGGTGCGGGACGCTCGTGCCTGTCATTAAGCGCAACTCAAGCGCTCAGGTAGTCTCTGCACCTTCCGGCGGTGTACCGCCGGCTTGGCTCAGGGTTGCCATCGGCATTGCTCCGTTAAGGTTTCCCTGAATTCATCCCGTCCACTTCACACCTCGCGATGTGAAGGCACCATTCACTGATGAGTCCCCTGCTCTAACCGACTGAGCTACAGGCCCGACGGTCGCCATTTTATCACGAGGCGTCGGGACGCGCCCGAAGAGCCCGTCGCCGGCTGGTATCTTAGTGCGCATGATTCGCCCCAACTTGCCGGCGCTGCCGATCGGGGAGGCGCTCGCGCCCCTGGCGGATGCGTTGGCCGCGCGCCGCAAAGTGCTTCTGCAGGCACCTCCGGGCGCCGGCAAAAGCACCATCGTACCGCTCGCCCTCCTCGACAGCGACTGGCTCGCCGGGCGCAGCCTGCTGATGCTCGAGCCGCGCCGCATCGCGGCGCGCGCGGTGGCGCAGCGCATGGCTCATCTACTCGGCGAGTCGGTAGGCGAAACCGTCGGCATTCGCACCCGCCTCGAGACGCGCGTGAGCCGTGCCACCCGAATCGAGGTCGTGACCGAGGGAATCCTCACGCGCATGCTGCAGTCAGACCCGGCGCTCGAGCACATCGGCTGCGTGCTTTTCGACGAGTTTCACGAGCGCAGCCTCAACGCCGATCTCGGTCTCGCGCTCTGTCTCGAGAGCCAGGAGACGCTGCGCGAGGATCTGCGCGTGCTGGTCATGTCGGCGACGCTCGATGCGCGCCCGCTCGCACGGCTCCTCGACGATGCGCCCAGCATCGAGGCTCATGCGAGGAGCTACGAGGTAACGACGCACTATATCCCGCGGCGCGCGGAGCTTTCGCTCGAGCTGCAGTCGGCGCAGGTATTGCGGCGCGCCCTCGCCGACGAGACAGGCGACATTCTGTGCTTTCTGCCGGGCGCCGCGGAAATCGGCCGAGTGCAACGCACCCTCGAGGAGTCCTCACTCGATCCCGCCGTGTCCGTGCTGCCGCTGTACGGGGAGCTCGACGCGGCGGCTCAGGAAGCGGCGCTGCGCCCGAGTCCGGCAGGCCGACGCAAGATCGTGCTCGCGACGAGCATCGCGGAGACGAGTCTCACGATCGAAGGGGTGCGCGTCGTCGTCGACTCGGGCCTGCGCCGCTATGCGAAGTTCGATCCCGCCACTGGAATGAGCCGCCTGGAGACGGAGAAGCTGTCGCAGGCCGCGGCCGACCAGCGGCGCGGCCGCGCCGGTCGTCTCTCTCCCGGGGCGTGCTACCGCTTGTGGTCCGAGGGCGTGCAGTCGACGCTCGTCGCACAGACGCCGCCCGAGATCCTGCATGCGGACCTCGCACCGCTCGCGCTCGAGCTCGCCTGCTGGGGGGCGCCGGATGCCGGACGCTTACGCTGGCTCGATCCGCCGTCCCAGGCGCCGCTCGCGCAAGCGCGCGACCTCCTGCGATCGCTCGGCGCGATGGACGCGGCCGGGCGCATCACGGCGCATGGCCGCTCGCTCGCCGCGATGGGCGCTCATCCGCGACTCGCGCACATGCTGATCAAGGGCCGGGACATGCGGGCCCCGCGCCTCGCGAGCGAGATCGCCGCCATTTTGGGCGAGCGCGACGTGTTGCGCGCGACGCCCGGCGCACGCGATGCGGATCTACGCTTGCGGGTCGGCGCGATGCGCGGCGCACGCGCGTTGCCCAGCGGTCTCACGGTTGACGCGCGTGCTTTGCGGCAGGCGGAGCGTGCCGCCGATAAATGGCAGCGTGAGCTCGGTGGCCGCGAGGAGATCGCAGACACTGATCTTTTGGTCGGCGTGCTCACTGCGCTCGCGTACCCGGATCGAGTGGCACGTGCGCGGGACGGCAGCGGGCGATATTTGCTTACCAACGGGCGCGGGGCCCGCTTCGCCGAGCCCCAAGCGCTCGCAAAATCCGAGTTCATCGTCGCGGCTGAGCTCGACGGCGCGGAGCGCGAGGCGCGCATCTTCCTTGCTGCCTCGCTCGAGCGCGAGGATGTCGAGCGCCTCTTCGAGGACCGGATCGAGGAACGCAGCGAGATCCTGTGGGATGAGCGCGAAGAGGCCGTGCGGGCGCGCAAGGAGCGACGGCTCGGAGCGCTGGTGCTCTCTTCCGAGGAGCTGCGCGATGCCGACCGCGAGAAGATCGCCGCGGCTGCTCTCACCGGGCTACGGAGCCTCGGACTCGCCGCGCTCCCCTGGACGCCCGCGCTCCGCCAGTGGCAAGCGCGAGTGCTACTGATGCGCAAGTTCGCGGTGCCGGCCACGGAGCCCTGGCCGGACGTGAGCGATGGCACCCTCCTCGACACCCTCGAACAATGGGCGCCTGCGTGGATGACGGGCCTCGTGCGGCGCGAGCACTTCGGGCGGTTCGACCTCGCGGGCGCACTGCGCTCGCGCTTGTCCTACGCGCAGAGCGGCGTGCTAGATCGGGAGGCCCCCACCCACTTCGTGGCGCCGAGCGGCTCGAGTCTCCCCATCGACTATCTCGACGGCGAGGTTCCGACCGTGTCGGTGCGTCTACAGGAGATGTTCGGACTGCGTGAAACCCCGGCCGTCGCCGCGGGACGGCTGCCGCTCTTGCTGAAGCTCCTCTCGCCGGCGGGGCGTCCGGTCCAGATCACACGCGATCTCGAGAGCTTCTGGAAGCGCGGCTACCATGACGTCAGAAAGGATTTGAAAGGCCGCTACCCGAAGCACTACTGGCCCGAAGATCCCCACGCTGCGCAGCCGACGAGGCGGGTGCGGCCGCGCTCGACCTGATCCTTCGGGCTGTTCTGCGTGGTCGCCTTATTCACGGCCCTCGAGCGGTGTCAACAAACCTCGCAGTCGCAGCTGGTTGAACAATTCTTGCGATTGTTTCACCAGCACATCCTGCCGGATTTCAACAATACCGCCGCGTGAAATCCGCGCAGACCGGGGGAGATCTGCCGCAGCTCCCGCATCGAGAGCTTTGCACGATCCAGGTGAAAGTATTGAGGCACTCCGGACTACTGCGAGCTAGCACCCCTGATTGCAGCGGTCACGCTCGATCTGCAGTGTCGCATGATCGATGCGGAATCTTTTCTTCAACGCTGGCGTGAGAGTCCCGAGTAGGGCCTCGTCCGCGGTACGGTCGGGCACGACCAGATGCGCAGTGAGCGCAACGCTCGTGGTCGACAGGGCCCAGATGTGCAGGTCGTGAACGTCCGTCACGCCGCGCTGATCCGCCAGGTACGACAGCACGGCGCTCGAATTGACGCTCGCGGGCACTCCATCGAGCGATAGGTGCAGTGAGTCGCGCAGAAGTCCCCAGGTACTCACCAGGATCACCGCCACGATCAGCAAGCTCACCACCGGATCGAGCCAGCTCCAGCCCGTGAACAGAATCAGCGTCCCTGAGATCAGGACACCGGCCGACACCGCCGCGTCCCCGAGCATGTGGATGAACGCGCTGCGCCTGTTCAGATCGTCGTGGCTCCCGGCGTGCAGCAGCCAAGCGCTGAGCCCGTTGAGCACAATGCCAACCGCGGCGACGGCCGCCACCGTGGCGCCCGCGACGGGGGGCGGCGCCGCGATGCGCCCGACTGCCTCCCAGGCAATGGCGCCGCAAGCGAGCAGCAGGAGCACCGCATTCGTGAGCGCTGCAAGCACCGAGGAGCGCCCCAGCCCATAGGTGAATCTGCCGCCCGGCCGACGGCGCGACAGAATCACTGCGCCGCAGGCGCACGCCAGACCGAGCACATCGCCCAGGTTGTGGCCGGCGTCCGCGATGAGCGCCACCGAGTTGGACAGAAAGCCGAAGGCCGCCTCGATCGCGACGAAGCATAGATTGAGCGCGATGGCGACCCCGAGGCGCGTCGTGACGCCTTCGGACCCGACCACGGCGTGACCGTGTGCGCCGTGCTTGTGGCCGGCATGATCGTGGTCGGGGTCGTGGTCACCATCGTGATCGTGGCTCGCGTGAACCGAATCCTCACTGTGCTGGTTGTTCATCCGCCCGATGTTCCTTGAGTTGCTCGAAGCTATGCAGCCGCCACAAAACCGGAAAAAACACCCACGCCCATAGACCCGCCACCAGCAATGTTACTCCTCCGCCCAGCACGATCGCAGGAACCAGGCCGAACCAGGCGGCGGTGAATCCGGACTCGAATTCCCCCAGCTCGTTGGATGCCCCGATGAATACCGAGTTCACGGCACTGACCCGCCCCCGGATCGAATCCGGGGTCTCGAGCTGCACCAGCAGGCCACGGATGTAAATGCTGACCATGTCGCCGGCGCCCAGCAATGCCAGGGCGCCCATAGCCACCCAGAAGCGGTGCGTCAGCCCAAAAACGATGATGGAAATACCGAACATGGCGACGCCTGTGAACATCACAAGCCCGACGCGCCGCCTCACCGGCCTGACGGTGAGCCACAACGCCGCAAGCACGGCCCCCACCCCCGGAGCGGCCCGTAAATACCCGAACGCCACGGGACCCCCCTGTAGAACGTCCTTGGTGAAGGCGGGCAGGAGGGCTGTGGCACCGCCAAACAGTACCGCAAAAAGATCAAGCGACATGGCACCCAGGACCGTTTTGCGCCGCCAGATGAACCGAAGTCCCTCGAGCAAATGATTCCAGGAGACCGTGGGGGTGCCACCGCCGGTCTTGCGATGCCTGAGTAACGACAACAGCCCCACGCCTGTGGCCAGCAATGCGGCGGCTGTGCCGAACACCCACAAGGCCCCGCCGTTCGGCCTGTGGGAGGACTCCCCGAGGGCGTAGATGAGGCCGCCGATGCTCGGACCGGCGATGGTCGCCACCTGAAAGGCCGAGGAGTTGATCGCAATGGCGTTGCCGAGCGAGGCCAGCGGAACGATGTTCGGCAGGAAGGACTGAGTCGCGGGCGATAGGAAGGCCCGAGCCACGCCGAGCAATGCAAGCACGCCGAAGATGGGCCACACGCTCGCGACCGAGAGGCGCGCAAAGCTGAACAAAAGCAGCGCGCAGACGAGGAACGCCGCGAGGCACAGCATGATGATCACGCGCCGGTCGTGAACGTCGGCGGCGTGCCCCGCGAGCAGCGCGAGGCACAAGAAAGGCAGAAACTGCGACAGTCCGATCAGCCCGAGATCGAGCACCCGGCCCGTGAGGCGATACACCTGCCAGCTCACGGCGATCACCATCATCTGCGCCGCGATGGACGAGAAGAACCGTGCGAGGAGAAAGAGAGTGAAATCGCGTTCTCGGAAAACCGCGAATCCGCCCGTCGCGGGAGCAGCTGTCAAACGCGCGCAGCCCGCCGCGAGCTCATAGACCGAGGGTACTCAAGGAGGGGTGGTCGTCCGGGCGGCGGCCGAGCGGCCAGCGGTACTTGCGGTCCGACTCGGCTAGGACCAAGTCGTTGATGCTCGCGATGCGCACCTGCATCAGCCCGTGCTCGTCGAATTGCCAGTTCTCGTTGCCGTAGCTGCGGAACCATTGACCGCTATCATCATGCCATTCGTACGCAAACCGCACGGCGATGCGGTTCTCCCGGAACGCCCATAGCTCCTTGATGAGTCGATAGTCGAGCTCGCGGGACCATTTGCGTGTCAGGAACGCCTGTATGGCCTCGCGGCCCACGATGAATTCCGCGCGGTTGCGCCAGCGGCTGTCCGCGGTGTACGCCAGTGCGACCCGCGCCGGATCGCGACTGTTCCAGGCGTCCTCGGCCATACGCACTTTCTGGGTGGCCGTCTCGACGTCGAAAGGCGGCAGGGGCGGGCGGTCCATGCGAGCTCAAGTGGTTGGTGTGACGCTATTCTAGCCTCCCGCGCGGATGGATTGCAGGTCGAATCCGCCCACGCCGCTGAGCCAGGTATCCTTGTCGCGGATGATGGCCTGCGCGGGCAACGACGGGGTCTTGACGCCCATGCCCTGGAGTCGCCGCACGGCGGTGCCCACCGCGAAGATTTCGATGAGCGCCGAACCGAGCTCGACGATATAGGTCTTGATGCCCACCACCTCGTCGGCGTCGAGGGCCGCCGCTTCCCGCCTCAGGCGGTCGAACACGTGCTCGCGAGCGTCATAGACCAAGCTGGTGAGATCCGAAATCTCACCCTTCGCGAAACTCTTGAATGCGGCCTTGAGGCCGCCGATGGCGCCGAGCGAGTACACCGAGGTCGAAATCAAGAGCTTCAGCGGCGCGTATCCCAGCTGGCTCATGCCCCAGAGCTCCTCGCCGGTGAGGTCACTGCTCACCGGCGCGCTCGCGCATTGCGCAGGCAGCGCGGGATGAAACGCGGCAGTGCCGGCCATGTACATTTCGTGAAAGCCCGCGAAGTGCATCACCGTCGTGCGAATGCCGACCACTGCATTGGCGCGCACGGCCTGCGCGTGGGCGAGCACGCGATCCAGCGCATGATGCCGCGTTTCGTTGAATACGTCGCTGAATTCCTTGATCTCGCCCCGCACCAGGGTCTTGAGCGTGCCTGCGATCCCGCCGACCGCGCCCACCGAGTATGCGATGTTGCCGAACACGAATTCACGAGGCTCATAGCCCGCGTCCATGTGGCAGTACAGCTCCTGCGCGTCTCCCGCGCTCGTGAAGGGCTGAGCGGAAGCGTCAGCGCGCACGCCCGACCCGACGAACAGGAACTCCGAATTGCCGCCGAGCGAACGCAACTCCGAGCTCACACCGACCACGCCGTGCACCTGCTCGCGCTGCGCCTCCGCCTTCATGCGCTCGAATGCAGCCTCGCGTCCCGCATGGATCATGCCGGTGACGTCCGGAATCTCGCCGCCTACGATGCCTCGAAATGCCGAGCGCACTCCGCCCAACAATCCCATCGATTGAATGCTGTTGCCGACGACTACGCCCATGGGGCTGAGGCCCTTCAAGCGCATGCAGTAAATCTCGTTCCCGGATAGGCCAGTGAGCTTGGTATCAGCGCGCAAGATCATTACTCCTCATGCAGGCAGGTACTTGTTGACGAGATCGGCCATGCGCTCCGGGGCAGTGAGGAAGGGATCTACACCCACGTCCGGAAGGTCGACATACACCGCGTCCGGCTTCAAGAGCAGCTTTACGCGCGCGGTTTGCTCGAGGATGTCGTCGTGCGGCGCGAGAACGGTGAGCGGCGCACGTAGACTCTTCAGCCGCTTTTCGATCGGATAGCTGCCGGCCGCTTTGAGCGCCGCGCCCGGATTGGCCGCGAGCAGGTGCTCGATGAAGCGCCGCTGCGCATCGGCAAGGTCGTAGGGCGGCTGTCGGAACGCGAAGCATCCGCGCCACGCCGCCAGCACGTGTCCCCCTTCGATTGCCGGCCGCACCGGCTGCTCGCTGTACTTTTCCATCTGGCGCTGCTGCTCCTCCGCCGTGAAGAGCGGCATCCCGACGGCGAGCACTCGCCGCACTCGATGCGAATGCGCGTGCGCGAGCTCGATCGCCTCGAGTGAACCGACATGAACGCCGAGCACGTCGAATGTGCCCTGGACGCCTGCGGCCTCGATTGCATCCGCGGTGCAGTGCGCGTATTGCTCGAGCGACAGCGCCCACGGCGGAGCATCCGAGAATCCGTATCCCAACCGATCCGGCGCGAGGCTCGGTCTCGCCACCCGCTCCTGCAGCGGCTCCCACATTTGCCCGGAGCGCGGAGAGGGGTGTAGTAGCAGCAAAGGCACGCCCTTGCCGTCATGGCTGCGCACGTGCAGCTGCCCGTAACGCGTGGGATAGACTCGCCGGTTGAGCATGCGCGTCCCTCAGTGGCTGTTCGAGAACCGCTCGATGCGCGCAGCGATGATCTCGGGCTGCTCGATGTGCAGCATGTGGCCCGCGCCCGCGACGCGCGCGATCTCGACGTCTTGGATGATCGAGCGCATCGTCCCTTCGGCGCCATCTGCGCCCAGGCGCGGCAGATAATCCGACAGCTCGCCAACGACCATGAGCACGGGCGCGCTGATGCGGCGCCAGCACGCCGCGGCATCCTCGCGCTGATACAGCGTCGGGTTGACCCAGCGATGCCGCGGATCGCCGAGCAGATGCACCCGTCCGTCCGCTTCGAGCCGGCCCCAGGCGTGCGCGACGAACTCCGCTCGCGCCTCGCCGAAGCGTGGATAGCGGTGGCGAATGATCGAGGCCAGCTGATCGAAGGACTCGTAATCCTTGAGCGGCGGTATCGACTTGACCTGGTCGAGCCATTTGCCGAGCTGTGCGGGTGCCCGATCCGGCGCGGTGCGTGGCATCCCGAAGCCCTCGAGATTGACGAGCGAGCGCACACGCTGCGGGCGCACTCCGGCATAGAGGCTCGCGATGTTGCCGCCCATGCTGTGGCCGACCATACGCACGGGCCCGTCGCCGCAGAGAACATCGAGGAGCGCGTCGAGGTCCGCCAGATAGTCGTGGAACCAGTAGCCGTTCTGGCCCCATTCGCTCAAGCCGAAGCCGCGCCAGTCGAGCGCCGTCAGCGGCCAGTCGCGCTCGAAAGCATCCGCCAGGAATTGAAACGTATCGCCCGTATCCTGATAGCCGTGCAGCAGCAGCCAGCGCGGCTCGTCGGCGCGGGGCGGGGGGCCCCAGCTGCGCAGGTGCATGTCGAGACCGCGGATGCGCAGGGTCTCGTGCCGCGCCTCGCGCAACACTCGATAGGAATTCAGCGGGCGAGGGCTCGGCTCGGCCATCAACGGCTCAGGAACATGCGGTAGGCCGAATTATCGGTCTCCTCCGTATACGGGTACTGCAGCTCGTTGATGTGCAGCAGGAAGTCCGTGACCGTATCGGGAGGCACCTGGATCCCGGCGAGCACGCGGCCGTGCTCCGCGCCGTGATTGCGATAGTGGAACAAGCTCACGTTCCACTGGGTTCCTATCGCGCGCAGGAAGTTGAGCAGCGCGCCGGGACGCTCGGGAAACTCGAAGCGATACAGCCGCTCGTGCTCGAGATTGATTGCGTGCCCGCCCACCATGTAGCGCACGTGCAGCTTCGCCATCTCATCGTCGGTCATGTCCCGCACCACGAATCCCGCGTCGCGCAGAGTCTGGATGAGGGCGGTGCGCATTGCGAGACCCGGTGCAATCGACAGACCGACGAACAGCTGCGCCGTCTTCGTATCGCTGTAGCGATAGTTGAATTCCGTGACGCTGCGGTTGCCGAGCAACTCGCAAAAGCGCAGGAACGAGCCGGGCGCCTCGGGAATCTCGACGGCGAGCAGCGCCTCGCGCTGCGCGCCCACGTCCGCGCGCTCGGCGACGTACCGCAGCCGGTCGAAGTTCATGTTCGCACCGCTGTTGATCGCGATCAGAGCGCGGCCGGTGCACGCTTCGCGCGCCACGAATTTCTTGATCCCCGCGACCGCGATCGCACCGGCCGGCTCCGCGATGGAGCGCGTGTCCTCGAAGATGTCCTGAATGGCGGCGCAGATCTGGTCCGTGGTCACGAGCAGGATCTCATCCACGTATTGCTTCGCGAGGCGAAACGTCTCCTCGCCGACGCGCCGCACGGCGACACCGTCGGCAAAAATGCCCACGCGCGGCAGCGTGACGCGCTTGCCGGCGCGCAACGATTCGAACATACCGGCCGCATCCTCCGGCTCCACGCCGATGATCTTGATGCGGGGATAGAGCGACTTCACGTACGCGCCGATGCCGCCGATCAGGCCGCCGCCGCCGATGGGGACGAAGATCGCCTCGATGCCGTCGCCGTGCCACTGTCGCAGGATCTCCATGGCGATCGTGCCCTGACCGGCGATGACGTCGGGATCGTCGAACGGGTGCACGAACACCAAGTTGCGATCGCGCGCGAGGACAACCGCGTGCTCATTCGCCGCGTCGTAGTCATCGCCGTGCAGCACGATCTCGGCGCCCAGATCGGCAACCGCCTGCACCTTGATCTCCGGCGTCGTGATGGGCATTACCACGACCGCGGCGATGCCGCGCGTGCGCGCTCCGAGCGCGACGCCCTGTGCATGGTTGCCGGCCGAGGCACAGATCACGCCACGCTGTGCCGCCGTGGCCGAGAGCTGCGCGATCTTGTTGTAGGCGCCGCGAATTTTGAACGAAAACACGGGCTGCAGGTCTTCCCGTTTGAAGAGCACGCGATTATCGAGCCTGCGCGAAAGTCGCGGTGCCGGCTCGAGCGGGGTCTCGACGGCTACGTCGTACACTTTGGCCTTGAGGATCCGCTCGAGGTAGTTGTCTTGCATGGGCTGCTTGGGTTGAAAGGTCGTAACATTAGCGCAAGCGCCCCTTCCGGGGCACGTTTGACGGAAACTGTGAGCCGCTGCACAGCCGGGACCCGTTCGTGCCGCCATGGCCTTGCGCGAATTGGATAACATACACGTATGCGCAGCTTGAAGTGGTGGCTCTTGGGCCTCGCCCTCTTCGCTCCGGCGGTCTATCCGCTGACCGGGAACACGGTCGCGACCGAGAACGTCAAAGCCCGACTACTGAGCGAGCAGGAGTCGATTGCGCCCGGCCAGTCGGTCTGGGTGGCGCTCGAGCTGGACATCCGCGACGGCTGGCACACCTACTGGCGCAATCCCGGCGATTCCGGGCAGGCGACGCAGATCGCGTGGACCTTGCCGCCGGGTCTCACCGCGGGCGATATCGAGTGGACCACGCCGCATCGATTCGTCGTCGCTCCGCTGGTGAACTACGGCTACGCGAAACACGCGATGCATCTGCTGAAGATTACGGCATCGACCGACTTGAAAGCGGCGGCGCCGCTCGACCTCAAGGCGAAGGCCAGCTGGCTGGTGTGCGCCGATGTGTGCATTCCCGAGAGCGCGAATCTCGACTTGAACCTTCCCGTGAGTGCCGCGGGCGGCCCCAAGGACCCTGTCGTGACGAGCCTCTTCGATCATGCACGCGCCGAGCTGCCCGGTGCCGCGCCGGCGGCGAGCAGCGCCCGCATCGTCGATGGCCAGCTCGTGATCACGCTCGGCAAGGAGTGGGGCGAGACGCTCTCCCGCATCAAGTCGCTCGCGTTTTATCCTTTCGACGACGGCGTGATCGAGTACGCGGCGCCGCAAACGCTGAGCCGCCACGACGGCGCGGTCGAGCTCGCCGTCAAGCTAGGCTATCAGCCGCCGCGCTCCGGCAGCGTTCGAGGCATTCTAATTGCGACCGAGGACGGCGGTGCGCCCGGCCGAAGCGGCGCCGATGCGATCGAGGTGCCCATCGAGATTGCGGCGAGCTTCTTAGGCGCGCCGGCGCCCGCTGCCGCCGCGAGTCCCCGCTTCGCACCCGCCGTGCCCGCCGTGCCTCCTAACCGCGCCCCGGGGCTGGTGGCGCTCATGCTGCTCGCAGTCCTCGGCGGCTTGATTCTGAATCTGATGCCGTGCGTGTTTCCGGTCCTCTCCATCAAGGCGATCGGCCTGGTGGCGCAGGCCAAGAAGCATCCCGCCGCGGTGCGTGCCAAGGGCCTGATGTTCGCGGCGGGGGTCATCGCCTCGATGCTCGTGCTGGCAGGCGTCCTGCTCGGCCTGCGGGCCGGCGGCGAGCAGATCGGCTGGGGCTTCCAGCTGCAATCGCCTTTGTTCGTCACGTTCATGATCTATCTGCTCCTCGCGGTGGGACTGAACCTCTCGGGGGTGTTCGAGGTGGGCGGCGGCCTCGCAGGTGTCGGCGACTCCCTGACCCATGGCGACAGCTTGCGGGCTTCGTTCTTCACTGGCGTGTTGACCACGCTGGTGGCGACGCCGTGCACCGCCCCCTTCATGGCGGCGGCCGTCGGAGCCGCGCTTACCCAGTCGCCCGTCGTGGCACTGTGCATTTTCGCAGCGCTGGGTGCAGGACTCTCGCTGCCCTATCTGGCTCTGTCCTTCGCGCCCTGGCTGCGGCGAGCGCTCCCGAAGCCCGGGGCGTGGATGGACACGATGAAGCAAATCTTCGCGTTCCCGATGTATGCCTCGGCGGCGTGGCTTCTGTGGGTGCTGGCGCAGCAGACTTCCTCACTCGGCCTCGGTGCGGCCCTGGCAGGTGCTTTGCTGGTTGCGTTCGCGGCATGGGCGTACCAGAAATCCAAGGGCAGTTCGGCCGCGGGGCGACTGACGGCGATCGTTACCGCCGCGGCGGCGGTGCTGCTCGCGATTGCGCTGCCCGCGCGGTTGGCGAGTGTCGCGAGCGCTGCGCCGGTCGCAGCCGCCGTCTCTGCCGGGGAGAGCTGGCAGCCCTATGATGCCGCGCGCGTGCAGGCTCTCGAGGCGAGCGGCGCGCCGCTCCTGGTCAACTTCACGGCGAGCTGGTGTCTCACATGCCTGGTGAACGAGCGCAATGCATTCGCCGATCCGACCGTGGAGGAAGTGTTTCGCAAGAAAGGCGTCACGCTGATGAAGGGCGATTGGACCAACAGCGATCCGGCGATCACGCAAGCGCTCGCTCACTTCGGCCGTGCCGGCGTGCCTCTTTACGTGGTCTACAACTCGAAGCCCGGATCGAGCGCACCCGAGACGCTGCCGCAGCTGCTCAGCCCCGCAATCGTCGCGAACGCGTTCGCCGCTCTGCCGGATCGCGATTTAAAATAGCGTTCGATTGGGGCATGCTGCGGGAATGGCCCCTGACAACTCCGGCAGCGTGTCGGTCATCGATTTTCGCCGTCAGCGGTTGGTGCTGCAGTGGCACGTCTTGGGCGGTACCTGGACCGCATGCGACGTCCCGCCTCCGCTCGTTCATGGCGTTGCACTGATCCGCCCCTCGCAACCGAACATCTGCGTCTACGGCCACGGCGGCCGGCTGCGACTGCAAGTCGGGCCGGAGCAATTCGCGCTTTCCGAGAACTCGCCGCGTATGAAGTGCAGCCGCGGCGTGGCGACCTTCGGGCTGCGCCGCCGGTTCAGCGTCGTCTCGAGCACCGACGGAGTGCTCTTCAGCCATTCCTACTGGACGGGCCAGGGCGAGGACTTCTTCCGCTGGCTCGCCGCGCGGTCCCAGGATCCCGACTGGCGCGCCACCATGGGACGGCGATGGTCGGAGGGCGTGCCGGCGACCGTCCTGCGCACGGCGTGAGGACGACTAGGACGCGAGCAGCCCCTCCACCTCGGACTCGCTCAAGTAGCGCCACTCGCCGGTGCGCAACTCGCCCAACTCGATGTTGATGATGCGCACCCGTCTCAACCGCTGCACGCGGTAGCCGAGCGCCGAGCACATACGGCGGATTTGCCGGTTGAGTCCTTGCGTCAGCACCATGCGAAAGGTCTCGGCATCGACGCGCTCGACCTGGCAAGGCTTGGTCATCACTCCCATGATCTTCACGCCGCTCGCGAGCATCTTGAGCGACAGATCCGTGATCGGCCGATTAACCGACACGATGTACTCCTTTTCATGCTCGTTCTCGGAACGCAGGATCTCGTTGACGATGTCACCGTCGTTGGTGAGCAGGATCAAGCCTTCCGACTCCTTGTCCAGCCGACCCACCGGAAAGATGCGCTCGCTGTGGCCCACGAACCGCACGATGTTGTCCTCGATGTGCGCCTCGGTGGTGCAAGTGATCCCGACGGGCTTATTGAGCGCGATGTAGATGGCCTTCTTCTTGGCGCCGATGAGATTGCCGTCGACGCGTACCTCGTCGCCCGGAGCCACCTTGTGGCCAAGCGTCGCGGGCGTATCGTTAAGCGTGACCCTGCCCTGGCTGATCCATTTGTCGGCCTCGCGCCGCGAGCAAACGCCCGTCTCGCTGATATACTTGTTGAGGCGCACCTAGCTGTTGAGGAAAGCGCTGATTTGCTTGGCGAGCGCTCGGGCATCCGCTTCGAAGGGATCCGGCGCGGCGCTGGGCAGCTCCGCGATCCGCGCCCCGGACAGCACGGCCGGATTCCAGTGGGCTTCGTTGGGATCTGCCTTGAGGCGGATGACGAGGGCCGGTTGTTTCACGGGCGGGGCGCGATCGATGGGGGGCGTGCCCACCAGAACCAGCCGGCGAACGAGGTCCGGTCGATTCGCTGCGAGCTCCAGGGCGACGGCGGCTCCGAAGCCGACGCCGAGAACGTCCACGTGGCGCAACCGCAAATCGCTCGTCAGATCGAGCACGGCGCGTGCGGCATCCTCGTACGTGGCGCTCGGCGCCGGGTCGGATTCTCCGAATGCCGGCAGATCGGGCGCATATACGGACCGGTCGTCGGCAATTTCGGGCAAGAAGCGCGCAAAACTGCGGCTCGATCCTTCGCGCGAATGCAAACAGATCAGGGTGACCTGCTCGTCGAACCCTCCCGTGGCCGGAAAGGCGGTGCGCACATGTAGCTGTCCGAACCTGAAGTCGAAATAGGCGCGGCGCGTCCTAACCGCGGTCTGCGGTAGGACCGATGGCTTGGATGGCTTGGCCAATCGAAAAATCTCCAGATCGATGTCAAGATGCAAGCATACTCGATCGGCCGCGCGACTTAGCGCCAAGCCCCCGTCAATTCAGCGCACGCCTCGGCGCTTCAATTGTTGCTTTCAAGTCACAAATAATTTTCGATTTATAGATAAGAACACTAGCTTCGCGGGCTGCTCGAGGCTACAGTGTTGCAGGAACGCAATAGCATGGGGAAGTAAAACAGACCGAACATCGCCAGCGCGCGAACCAACAAAGCGCCGCGATAGGCATGGGGACTTGAAAGCCGGGCTCAGCCCGGCTTTTTTCTTGATGCAGAACTCTACCGTGGCACCGGCATCAGGGGCGTGCCGGCGTCGACATCGCCGACGGCGGCGGCTGCACACGATTCCAGACGCGCGAGGCGGTAAAGCCTTCGGAGCGCCCGCCCTTGAACATGATGATCTCGACCAGCCGCTGGCCGTCCGAGGAGACGCTGAAGCGCTGCTCGTAGGGCGGATGGTCCTCCTCCGGTTCCCCGGACTGCACCACCAGAGTTCGCTGATCCCAGCCGCAGCGAGGCGGCGGCGCATCGCCGCGACCGCGCGTCGGGGCGGAGTGCGCCGTCGCCTTGGCCGGGTTCACCTGACAATCGCGGACGCTGCCGCCGCTCGAGAACGTGATGACGCTGCCCGACTGCTTGATCGATACGTCCTTGCCGGGCCAGCGCAGGCCTTCATCGAGGACGGTAACCGGTGGCATGGCCGGTCCTAAGGGTGCAGTGGGCCCCGCCCCGCGGGCACCTCGACGCCCGGCCGAGGTCTGGCCGCTGCCGCTCGCGTTGGCGGTTGCAGCCGCCAACTGGCTCTGCAGAAGGCGCTGCGCATCGTCGCTGTCCGCCTCGTCGAGGGTCCAATGCCCGCTCAAGTCCACGCCCGACGGCGGCGCGGTAGCGAGCCGGTCGCTCGCGCACGCCGCCAAAATGCACGCCCCCGCCAGCATGGCCATTCGCATGCCGCACCTCTGGTGAAATGCCGGAAAGCTTACAACGAAGCGCGAAGCGCGGGCAGGTCAACTCGCCGAGCGACGCGTCGACGAGGCGCCGAGGCTGCTCGGACCGCACACCCAGACGCGACCCTCGAAGGGCTGGAAGCAAACGCGCAGCGGTTCGGTCCTGCGGATGGTTTGCGATCCGCAGTAGATCTTGGAGTCCGCGAGATCGGCCTGGATGAGATCGACCAGCGAGGCCGTGGGCTCCGGGGCCCCGGTCGGTGGCAGCGCGTGCGCCAGGATGCGGGCCTGAATGTCGTCGCGCTTGGATGAATTCGCATTCCCGAGGACGCCGCGCTTGAATCGATCGAGCACCGCGAGCACGGAGCTCAGGGTATTGTCGGTGACATCGCTCGGACGGCCTGTCTCCCCCATGAACTTCAAGTGGAGAAGCCCGCCGACACCGCGGCCTTCGTCGTGCAGGCATAGCCCGAGCGCCCCATGCAGTTCGGCGACGAGCAGCATGGGTTCCGGCGAAACGTGGTAAGCGTCCGGCGCGACGACGACTTCCACCAGATCCTTTGCTACCGGAAGGCTTTTGGGCACAGTTCGAACCTTATGTAACCGGTGGGATGCTGCCCGCAACCGCGCCAATCCTCTGCCGAGCGATTCACGCTTTTGCGAGCCCGACGCCGAAAGTACGGTTCGCCGCGCGAACTGCATCAAGGAAACGTTGGATTCTGAGTTCATGCCTGGCGGTTATGGGGCGTGCCGGCGGCGAGGGCTTGCATTACAGTAGTGTGATGTACCGCTACGATGTCATCGACAAAACGCTGGTCGAGCAACGTGTGGCGCAATTCCGCGACCAGACTCGGCGTTTTCTCGCAGGCGAGCTGTCGGACGACGAGTTCCGGCATTTGCGGCTGCGCAATGGGCTTTACATACAGCGCCACGCACCCATGCTGCGCGTCGCCATCCCGTACGGGCTTCTCTCCTCGACGCAGCTGCGCACGCTCGGATCGATCGCGCGCCGTTATGACCGTGGCTATGGTCATTTCACAACGCGCCAGAACATTCAGTACAACTGGCCGCGGATCGAGGACGTGCCGGACATCCTGGCCGATCTCGCGGCCGTCGAGATGCACGCCATTCAGACGAGCGGCAATTGTATCCGCAACGTCACCTCGGACCCGCTGGCCGGGGTCGTGCCGGAGGAGTTGGAGGATCCGCGGCCCTGGTGCGAGATCATCCGGCAGTGGTCGACGTTTCATCCTGAGTTCAATTACTTACCGCGCAAGTTCAAGATCGCGGTCACGGGTGCGCCGAACGATCGAGCCGCATCGCAGCTGCACGACATCGGGGTGCACATCGCGCGTGGCCCGGCCGGCGAGCCGGGCTTCGAGATCCTCGCGGGCGGCGGCCTCGGCCGCACGCCGATCATCGGCCAGGTCGTGAGGGAATTCTTGCCGCGCGAGCACCTGCTGTCCTATCTCGAGGCGATCCTGCGCATCTACAACCGTGAAGGCCGGCGGGACAACATTCACAAGGCGCGCATCAAGATCCTGGTGAAGTCGCTCGGCATCGAGGAGTTTCGCAGGCGCGTCGAGTCGGAGTGGGAATCGCTCAAGGACCACGGGCCGCGCACGCCAGTCGAGGAGATCGAGCGGATACGCGCTTTCTTCACGCCGCCGTCCTATCGGGCGCTCGTGGACATCGATCCGACGGCGGGACAGGAGGCAGCTTTTCGCGCCTGGTACCGCTACAACACGCACGATCACAAGATACCCGGCTACCGCATCGTGTTCATATCCCTGAAGAAGCACGACGTGCCGCCGGGCGATGCGACCGATGCGCAGCTGGAGCTCATCGCGGATCTCGCGGATCGCTACAGCTTCGGCGAGGTGCGCGTCACGCACGCGCAGAATCTGGTGCTCGGGGATGTCGAGCAGGGCAAGACGCTCGAGTTGTGGCGGGCCCTCGCGGCGGCGGGGCTGGCAACGCCCAACATCGGCACGCTGACCGACATGATCTGCTGCCCGGGACTCGACTTCTGCAGTCTCGCCAATGCGGGCTCGATCGAGGTGGCGAAGCTCATCAACGAGCGCTTCGACGACTATGATTATCTCTACGATCTGGGCGAAATCGATATGAAGATGTCCGGCTGCATGAACGCCTGCGGTCATCACCACGTCGGCGCCATCGGCATTCTCGGCGTCGATAAGGGCGGCGAGGAGTGGTACCAGATCACCATCGGCGGCGCGGCCGGCACTGATGCCTCGCTCGGCAGCGTGATAGGCCCTTCGGTGGCGAAACACGACGTGCCCGAGACGCTCGCTCGCCTGCTCGATGTCTATGTGCGGCAGCGCCATGCCGACGAGCGCTTCATCGATACCGTGCGCCGAATCGGCATCAAGCCGTTCAAGGAAAGGGTGTATGCCGCGCCGGCTGCTGCGTGACGGCGAGGTCGTCCTGGATGAATGGCGGGTGCCGGCGGAGGGCCCCGTCGCCGACGACGCTGCATTGATGCTTTCCTTGGCGGAGTGGCGCGCCGAGCGCGGGCGCCTAATTGCGCGTTCGGGACCGCTCGGCGTGATTCTCGCCCCGGCCGACGATGAGCGAGAGCTCGTGCCCGATCTTGCCCGCCTGGCCCTCGTGGCGGCTGAGTTTCCTACGGTGAGCGAAGGCCGCGGCTACACTCAGGGCAGGCTTCTGCGTGAGCGCTGGGGGTTCGAACGCGAGCTGCGGGCGCGGGGCGCGATCCGCCGCGACCACGTATTTCTGCTCGCGCGCTGCGGCTTCAACAGCTTCGAGCTGCCGGAGACGGAGCTCGAGGGCGCTGCCGCGGCGTTGCACACCTTCTCGGCCGCCTATCAATCCGCGAACGACTTGGGTCTGCCCACGGCGTTGCGCCACCGATAGCGGCGGCACCTACGCCCGGCGGCGCTCACGGGTTGTCGCGCAGCGGGATGGTGAGCCCCTCGAGGACGCGCTCGGCGTCCTCCTGCGTTTCCGCTTTCTCCGTCTCGCGCACGAGCTTGCGCGGCAGGTGCGGGGCGAGCAGTTCGATGAACTCGTACATGTAGGCACGCAACAGGGCGCCGCGGCGAAATCCGATCCAGGTGGTGTGCGCCTCGAACAGGTGCGTGGCATCGAGCACCGCGAGATCCTGGTCGGCGGCCGGATCGATCGCGAGGCGCGCCAGGATGCCGACTCCCAAGCCGATGCGCACGTACGTCTTGATCACATCCGAATCGCGGGCGGTTAGCGCCACGTCCAACGACAGTCCCGCCGTCTCGAACAGTGCCGGAAGCGATGAGCGGCCCGAGAAGCTGAACACGTAGGTGACGATGGGATAGCCGGCCAGCTTCTTCAGAGTCAGCTTTCCCGCCGACTCGAGCGCGTGGCCTTTCGGCACGACCACGGCTCGGTGCCAGCGATACACCGGCAAGCGCACCAGATGGGGAAACAACTCCGCCGAGCCGGTGGCGATCGCAAAATCCACCCGATCACGCGCGACCATTTCCGCGATCTGCTCCGAGGTTCCCTGATGCAGATGCAGGCGCACCTTTGGGTACTTGAGTCGAAACGCGCGAATCACCTGCGGCAACACGTAACGGGCCTGCGTGTGCGTGGTGGCGATGGACAGCGTACCGCCGTCCGCTTTGCGCAATTCGGCGGAAGTGCGGCGGATGTTGTTCATCTCGCGCAGGATGCTGCTGGCGCGCGAGATGATTTCCTCTCCGGCGGGCGTGGTGCGCGTGAGTGCGCGACCCTCACGCTCGAAGAGCTGAAATCCGAGTTCCTCCTCGAGCAGCTTGAGCTGGCGGCTGACGCCGGGCTGCGAGGTGTGCAGCTGGCGTGCCGCGGCCGTGATGTTGAGCCCGTTCTCGTGGACTGCAACGAGATAGCGTAGTTGCTGGAACTTCATGTCTCTAAGGATATAAGAATTCTAGAGGGCGATCAGCTTGATGCCGACCAGCAGCAATATCGCGGCCAGGATCCAGCGCAGCAGCGTGTCGGGAATTCGGCCTGCGAAGTGGCTGCCGATATAGATGCCCGGCAACGATCCCGCCAGCAGCGAGAGCAGCAGATGGAAGTCGACGCTGCCGAACATCCAATGCCCGACGCCCGCGACCAGCGTGAGCGGCACGGCGTGCGCAAGGTCCGATGCGACGATGCGCGAGGTCTTGAGTTGCGGATAGAGCAGAAACAGCGCCGTGACTCCGAGCGCACCGGCTCCCACCGAGGAGATGGTGACCACGAAGCCGAGCACCAGGCCGGCCGCCGCGGTCAGTACCGGGGGGCGCGGCACTGGGATCGCGGGGCTGCGCGACAGGCGGCGCAGGTGCGGACGCAGCGCGAGCGCGCACGCCGTGAGCACAAGCGCGCAGCCGAGCACGAGGGTGATGACGCGCGACCCGCCGAGACCGCCGGCGAAATACCGCAAGCCGACGACGGTGAGAATGGCGGCCGGAATACTGCCGGCCGCTAGAAGTCCCGTAATGCGCCAATCGACCCGTCCGTGACGGGCGTGGACGTACGTACCGCCGGCCTTGGTGACGGCGGCGTGCAGCAGATCGGTGCCCACGGCGGTCGCGGGATGAATGCCGAACAAGAGCACGAGCAGCGGAGTCATGAGCGCTCCCCCACCGACGCCGGTGAGGCCGACGACCACGCCGACGGCGAAGCCGGAAATCGATTGAGCGGGCTCGAACATCTCCGCACTATAGGTTGCCCGGGCGTTGCCTGCCGCGATCGTGGCGCCTGCGGCTAGCACGAAAACGCATGTGCTCATAAGCGATTGTTTGCGATGGGCTCGGCCCGGAGTCGCAATCCGGCGTAAAATTGCAAACCCTCATCGACGGTAGCCGCCTTGCAGTACTTCCCGCTCTTCTTCGATCTGCGCTCGCAAAAAGTCCTCATCGTCGGCGGTGGGGAGGTGGCGCTGCGCAAGGCGGCGCTGCTCGGACGCGCGGGTGCGGCGATCACCCTGGTCGCACCGCATGTCGCTCCCGAGCTCGAGGCGCACGCCGCGACAGGCGGCCTCGAGATCGTGCGGCGCGAATTCGTCCCCGAAGATCTCGCAGGCGTGCGCCTCGCGATCGTCGCCACAGGACGGCGCGCCTCGAATCGCTGGATCGCCTCGCTGTGCGAGGCGCGGGCCATTCCCGTCAACGTGGTTGACGATCGAGACGCGTCCCGGGTCATCGTGCCCGCGATCGTGGACCGTGATCCCGTCCTCATCGCCATATCGAGCGCTGGTGCCTCGCCCGTGCTCGCGCGGCGCTGGCGCGAAAGGCTCGAGGCCCTCGTCCCCGCGCGCATCGGCGAGCTCGCCCTGTGGCTGCGTGATCTGCGGCCGCCCAGCCGACGCAGGCTCCGCGGAACAGCCGAGCGCCGCCGCTATTTCGAGACGCTCGTCGACGGACCGGCCGCCGAGCGCTTCGTCGCAGGCGACGTGCGCGGGGCCGAGCGGCTCGCTCAGCGGCTGCTCGGCACGGGGGGCGCCGGGGCACCCGCGACCGGTCACGTCGCGCTGGTGGGGGCAGGGCCTGGAGATCCGGAGCTTCTGACCCTAAAGGCGCTGCGCGCGCTCAGTGACGCGGACGTGATTTTGCACGACCGGCTGGTCTCCGACGCCGTGCTCGAGCTGGCGCGGCGTGATGCCGTGAAAATCTGCGTCGGCAAGTCCCCGGGCGGCGCCGGCACGACCCAGCAGTGGATCAACGACCGGCTCGTCGAGCACGCTCGTGCGGGCCGGCGGGTGGTGCGGCTGAAGGGTGGCGATCCGTTCGTGTTCGGCCGCGGCGGCGAGGAGCTCGAGGCGCTCGCGCGCGCGGGCATCGCCTATTCGGTCATTCCCGGCATAACCGCGGCGAGCGCCTGTGCCGCCTATGCCGGCATTCCGCTCACGCATCGGGACCACGCGCAGAGCGTCTGCCTGGTGACCGGCCATGCCGGCGAAGACGGCCGCGAGCCGGACTGGCGGGCGCTCGCAGCGGATCGGACCACGGTGGTGTTCTACATGGGGCTCACGCGCCTCGAGCGCATCGTGGCAAGGCTCACAGAGCACGGCGCGCCGCCCGATCGTCCAGCGGCGCTCATCGCCCAGGGCACGTTGCCCAATCAGCGAGTGGTGCTGGGTACCCTAGCGAGCATCGTAGCCTCGGCGCGATCGCAAGGCATCGAGTCCCCGGCGCTCCTGGTCGTAGGCGAGGTGGCGGCCCTGCATGCGGAGCTAGCCTGGTTCGGCGGCAACGCGGCGACGACCGTTTCCGAGATCGCCTAGCCGGCCGCACCTAGACAAGGGCGTTGCCGAACCCGCGTTCCTCGATCCACGCCTTGTTGAACAGCCGCGATTGATACTTGGCGCCGCCATCGCACAGCACGGTGACGATGGAGTGCCCGGGCCCGAGCTCCCGGGCTATCCGCACCGCCGCCGCAACGTTGATGCCCGCCGTGCTTCCGAGCAGCAATCCTTCCTCACGCAACAGGCGATAGACGAAGCTCACCGTCTCGGCATCGGAGATACGCAGCGCGTCGTCGATCGGCGCTCCTTCCAGATTGGCCGTGACGCGGCCCGTGCCGATGCCCTCGGTGATCGACGAGCCGCCGTCGGTTTTGAGCTCGCCGTCCTTCACGTAGTGATAGAGGGCGCTGCCCGGCGGATCGACGAGCACGATACGGATCCGCGGCGACATCGACTTCAGATACGCCGCCACGCCGGCGAGCGTGCCGCCGGTACCGGTCGCGGCGCAGAAGGCGTCGATCTTTCCGCCGGTGTCGTTCCAAATCTCGGGCCCCGTGGATTCGAAGTGCGCCAGCCGGTTGGCCGTATTGTCGAACTGGTTGGCCCAGATTGCGCCGGGAAGCTCTGCCGCGAGCCGTCCGGCGACCTTCTGATACTGGTTGGGGTTGCTGTAGGGAACCGCGGGTACCTTGCGCAGCTCGGCGCCCAGCGTCTCGATGATTTGATATTTCTCGGTGGCTTGGTTGTCTGGCATGACGATGACGCACTTGTAGCCCCGGGCGTTGCACACGTGAGCGAGCCCGATGCCGGTGTTGCCGGCCGTCCCCTCCACCACCGTGCCTTTCGGCTTGAGCACGCCGCGTCTCTCGGCATCGAGCACGATCCACTTGGCTGCGCGGTCCTTGACCGAGCCCCCCGGGTTCATGAATTCGGCCTTGCCGAGGATCTCGCAACCCGTCTCCTCGCTGAAGGATCTGAGCCGAATGAGTGGCGTGCTGCCGACCGCCCCCGTGAAGCCGTCTGTCACTGCCATGGCGGAATCCTAAAAAAGTATCCCCGGACGAGCCGGGGAGTTAGGGGAACAGGTGCTGGGTAAAGACCCGGCACGTCCGTAAGCGGAAGATACGCCGCACAAGAGTGCCTGCGCTCGACCTTCTTTGAGTGAGCCATCTGTTGCAATTAAGTGACTAAAGACAACAGCGCTGCGACTTGGCTGTCGGGGAGCGTAACACTGCTACGAGGGATATCAAGGGAATTTAGCACAAAAATCATTTAATGCTGCACTATGTCAAATCTCTGTGACATTTGTACCACATCTGCAGCAACCGGCGGGGGTTGCGGCTCCCGAGGATCGGCCGGCCGCTCATCGCCATGTGTTCGCCCGCCGCCCGAAATCCGGCCTCTTCGCGCGCACCACGCAGAAACGCTGCCCCGTGGGAGCCTCCATCACCCACCAGTCCTTAACATGCTCGACCTTCTTTGCGCCGAGCCCCTCGAGGCGGAGCACCTCCGCGTCGATGTCGTCGGTCTCGATGTCCAGATGCACCCGGCTCGGGTGGCTCACCGTCTGGACCTCGATGTCGAGTCCGTGCTGCGTATCGGTCAACCCACGATAGGAGTCGTTCTCGCTCCCTGGAAGCTCGTGTACGGGCATTCCTAGGGCTCGGCTCCAGAACTGCGCGGCGGCCTCGAGGTCGTCGGTGCGGCAATCGATGATGAAGCCGCTCAATTTGCTTTTGTGCATGGATTGCTCCAGATTCGCGCCATATTCCGAGCGCCCTTCGCGAGAGTTTGCCATGAAGTATCTGCATACGATGGTCCGTGTGACCGACATCGAGCAATCCTTGCGCTTCTATCGGGACGCGCTCGGACTGGCTGAATTGTCGCGCCGCGACTACCCCCAGGGACGCTACACGCTGGTGTTCTTGTCCGCCCCGGGTGACGAGAGCGCGCAAGTCGAACTCACCCATAATTGGGATCCGGAGACCTACGGTGGGGGCCGCAATTTCGGCCATCTGGCCTACGCTGTCGAGAACATCTACGCAACGTGCGAGCGCCTGAGCAAGCATGGCGTGACCATCAATCGCCCACCGCGCGACGGGCGCATGGCATTCGTCCGCTCCCCCGACGGGATTTCGGTAGAGCTGCTGCAGCAGGGAGCGTCCTTACAGCCGGCCGAGCCGTGGGCAAGTATGCCGAACAGCGGCGTCTGGTAGACCGCCCTAGAACATCTTAGAGGCGTCGGGCGGCTTGATCTCCACCTCGGTGCGCGATGCGATGTGCTCGCCCGTGATCATCTCGTCGTAGGCCTGCCCCGGACCCACCATCGGATACACGCCCGCATCCTGATCGATCATCACTTCGAGGAAGGCCGGCCCTGGAAAGCTCACGAACTCGGCGACCACCCGCGGCACGTCCGCCTTCTTGTCGAGGCGTACCGCGTATTTGAATCCATCGGCAAGCGCCGCCTTGACGAAATCCTTGGTGTGCAGGCTCTTGTCGCTCGCGCTCAAGCGGCCCTTGAAGAAGAGCTTCTGCCATTGCTTCACCATGCCGTCGCCGCAATTGTTGAGCACCGCCACTTTCACCGGCAGATCGTAGGTGGTGACGGTCTCGAGCTCTCCCAGGTTCATGCGGATGCTGGCATCGCCGTCGATATCGATCACGAGGCGCGAGCGCTGCGCGAACTGCGCGCCCACCGCGGCCGGCAACCCGAATCCCATCGTGCCCATGCTGCCCGACGTGAGCCATAGCCGCGGGTTGGAGAAATCAAAATACTGCGCGGCCCACATCTGGTGCTGACCCACGCCGGTGGTGATGATCGCCTCGCCGTGCGTGAGCTTGTTGATCTCCTCGATCACGTAATACGGCTGGATCAGCGGGCTCGCGCGGTCATAGTTCATCGCGTGCTTCTGCTTGAGCTCCTCGCAGCGCAGGCGCCATGCCGGCCATTCGTGCTTGATTTTCTTGCGCTTGGCGTAGTCGATGAGATTCATCAGCGCATCCGTGAGATCGCCTACGTGACTCCAATCGACGCGCTTGACCTTATTGATCTCCGAAGCGTCGATGTCCAGATGCGCGATGAACTTCGCCCGGCTCGCGAACTTCGGCGGATTGCCGGCCACCCGATCGTCGAATCGCGCGCCCACGGCCATGAGGAAATCGCAGTCTTCCACGGCGTAGTTCGCGAACGCCGCCCCGTGCATGCCGAGCATGCGCATCGACAAGGGGTGCACCGTATCGACCGCGCCGATGCCCATGAGCGTGGTCACCACCGGGATTTGCTGGTCCTCGACGAGCTCGCGCAGGGGCCGCGCGGCCTCGGCATTGATCACGCCGCCACCTGCATAAATCAGCGGACGCTTCGCGGCCGCCAGTGCCTCGAAGAACACGGCGCAGGCGCCGTCCGATAGCTTGTTCGCGCGCAGACGGTTCATCCGCTGCCGGTAACCGGGAATCGGCAGCCGGCCGGATCCGTGGAAGATCCCCGTCCAGTTCTGCACGTCTTTCGGAATATCCAGCACCACGGGGCCGGGCCGGCCGGTGCGCGCAATCTCGAATGCGGTGCGCACCGTCGCCTCGAGCTTGGTCGGATCGGTGACCAGAAAAACGTGCTTGGCGACCGCGCCCATGATGCTCGGCACGGGCGCTTCCTGAAATGCGTCGGTGCCGATGGCCGTCGTCGCGACCTGCCCGCAGATGACCACGATGGGCACCGAGTCGGCCTGACAGTCGCGCACCGGCGTGACCGTGTTGGTCGCGCCCGGCCCGGAGGTGACGAGCGCGACGCCGACGCGTCCGCTCGCGCGCGCATAGCCCGCGGCCATGAATCCTGCGCCCTGCTCATTCGCGGGAACGACCAGAGGCATGGTGGAACCGTGCTCTTGGTTGTAGCGAAAAACCGCGTCGTAGATCGGCAAGATGGCCCCGCCGCTGTAGCCGAAAATCGTGTCCACGCCCTCGTCAGCCAGCACCTGGACGAGCATGTCCGCACCCGTCATGCCGGCCCCTGCCAGCGGGTGAGCATCCTGATTCAGCATGTCGATGCGGTCTTTCACGTCAAAAGCCTAGCAGTTCTCGCCCTGGCGCCCAAGTGCCGCCCCCCGTATCCTTCGCGCATGCGGCATCTCATCGCGTTACTATTGCAAAATGAGGCGGGCGCGCTCACGCGCGTCACCGGCCTCATATCGAGCCGCGGCTACAACATCGAGTCGCTCTCGGTCGCCCCCACCACCGATCCGACCGTATCGCGCGTGACGCTGGTCACCAGCGGCTCAGATGCCGTGATAAGTCAGATCAACGCGCAGCTTGCCAAGCTGGTCGACGTCGTGTCGGTCGAGGATATGACCAGCGGAGATCATCTGGCGCGCGAGCTGATGCTGATCAAGCTGCATCTCAAGGCCGCGGACGTCGAGGCGGTCGGCGCGCTGCTGCGCCGCGCCGGCGGCAAGGTGCTCTCGTCCAACCCATCGAGTTTCATCATGGAGCTCGCGGGCACCGAGGTCGAAATAGGCGAGTTCATCGCCAACGTGTCGGCATTCGGAGAGATCGTGGAAGTCGTGCGCAGCGGGGCGCTCGGCATCTCCCGCTCGAATCCGCGCCTGCATGCCGTCAGATGAGGCCGAGAAGAGGTTCCCTGAGTCCATGACTGAAATCGAAGTGACGCCGGAGCATGCCGCCGATCCCAAGACTCGCATCGTGGGAATCCTCGTGGGCGTGATCGGAATATTTCTCTCGGTGGTGACGATTGCCTCGCATCGTGCGCACACCCAGGCCGTCATCGAGCGCACCGGCGCCAACGATGCGTGGGCGTTTTATCAGGCGAAGAAGATTCGCGCGAACGTGAGCGATGCCGCTCTGTCGATCCTACAGACCCTAGCCCCCGATGCCGCAAAGGCCGCGGAGGCGGAGCACAAGCTGCAGGCTGCCCGCGACAAGGAGCTCGGCGATACCAAGGATCTGGAAGGAGAGGCCCAGGCGGCGGAAGCGAAGACCGAGCTCGAGGAAAGGCGCGCGCTCAGATACGACATCGGCGAGGGATTGCTCGAGCTCGGCCTGGTGCTGACCTCGCTGTACTTTCTCGCGCGAAACGACTTCTTTCCGATCTTCGGCGTGCTCTGCGCGATCGGCGGCATCGCCACGGGTGGCGTGGGTTGGATGCTGTAAATCAACGGCCCGCGCGACGCACCTCGAGTGCTCGCGCGCGCATCGGCATCGTCGCCCTCGCCGCCGCGGCGGCTTGCGGACTCATGGCGGTGCCCGCGCCCGCCCAGTCCGTCCAGCCTACCCAATCCGCTCCCACCTCCGCAGCCGCGCGCGTGGAGGCGCGCTCGGCGCATCTGCTCGCGGTGGGGACCGTGCATGGCGCGCGCATGAGCATTCACTTGAGTCGCCTCGAGGACAATGCGCCGGTGCGCGACGCCGAGGTCGCCCTGGTGTTGCGCGGCGCGACGCACTCCGCGACGGCCCTGACGGACGGGGGCTATGCGGTGGAGACCCCCGATCTCGCGCTCCCGGGTGCGGCCGCGGTGCGGATCGAGGTCACCTCGAGCGGCACGCGGCAGGATCTCGAAGGTACCCTGCAGCCCGCCACGGGCTCTGAGCCTACCGAGGACAAGGGTAGCTCGCGTCAGCTCGGCTGGTGGGTCCTCAACTTCGCGGTCTGCATCGGATTTCTGTGGTTGTGGCAGCGGCGTAAGCGGGACGCTCCCGACGAGGAGGCGCCCTGAGGCCCTAGAGCGCGGCGTTGTCGGTCTCGCCCGTCCGGATGCGCAGCACTCGGATGATGTCCGTGACGAATATCTTGCCGTCGCCGACCTTTCCGGTCTTAGAGGCTCCCACGATCGCCTCGATTACCTGATCCACCAGCTCGTTCTTGACCGCCACTTCGATGCGCGTCTTCGGTACGAAATCGACGACGTACTCCGCCCCGCGGTAGAGCTCGGTGTGACCTCGCTGTCGACCGAAGCCCTTGACCTCGGTGACGGTCATGCCCGACACGCCGATCTCGGACAAGGCCGCGCGCACATCGTCGAGCTTAAAGGGCTTGATAATGGCAGTGATCAGTTTCATTGAGGACTCCGCTCCCGTTGGGTCGTCGGGATAATCCTATTACGATTCCGGCCGCCAGGCACGACCATCTGGTCGGCGGGACGCGGCGGCTCGGCTTAACGGGCAGCCGCGGACCGGCTATAAAGGTGGCGTGCCGATCGCCCGGGTGGTCCAAGGAGTTCCATGATCTCGACAGTTCTGATTCTCGGCGGCGGCCAGGCGGGTGCGCAGGCCGTCGACACCCTGCGCCGCGAGGGCTTTGCCGGCCGGTTGGTGCTCATCGGGGACGAGCCCCACCTGCCTTATCAACGGCCGCCGCTATCCAAGCAGTACCTCGCCGGGGAAATGGCCGAGGACCGGTTGTTCTTCCGTCATCAGGCCTACTATGACCAGCACCGCGTGGAGCTCAGGCTGGGGCAGCGCGCGACGCGCATCGACGCCGGCTCGCGCCGCGTATCATTGTCGGGCGGCGAGACGCTCCCCTACGACGGGCTCATTCTCTGTACCGGGGCGAAGTCACGCCTCCTCACCTGCCCGGGTGCGGAGCTCGACGGGCTGCATTACTTGCGCGGCGTCGCGGACGTTGAGGCCATGCGGCCGGGGCTGAAAGCCGGCAACCGGGTCGTCATCATCGGAGGCGGCTATATCGGCCTCGAGACGGCCGCCACCGCACGCAAGCTCGGCTGCACCGTAACGGTGCTCGAGATGGCCGATCGCGTGATGAATCGCGTGGTCGCCTCAAGCGTATCCGAATACTTTGCGCACGAGCACCGTACCCAGGGGATCAAGATCATCTGCAACACGCGGGTGGTGGGGCTTGAGGGCACGCGGCGCGTCGAGCGGGTGGTATGCGCGGACGGCAGCACTTACGAGGCGGACTTGCTGGTGGTCGGGGTCGGCGCCGTGCCCAACTTCGAGCTCGCGGCCGAGGCCGGTCTTGCCTGCGAGAACGGCATCACGGTCGATGAGTACTGCCGCACCAGCGATGCGGCCATCTATGCCGCGGGCGACTGCACCAACCATCCCTCGCTGCGCTTCGAAATGCGAGTGCGGCTCGAATCGGTCGACAATGCGTTCGAGCAGGCGAAGACCGCCGCGCTCAACCTGCTCGGGCGGCCGACTATCCACGACCGCGTGCCCTGGTTCTGGTCGGATCAATTCGACAACAAGCTTCTCATCGTCGGGCTCTCGCCGGGCTTCGATCAGCAGGTGCTTCGGGGCGATCCCGCGGCGCGCAGCTTCAGCGTCTGCTACCTGAAGGGCGGCGAGTTGCTCGCCGTGGAGGCGATCAACCACCCGAAAGACTACGTTGCGGCGCGCAAGCTGATCGCCGAGCGCGCCCGCCCGGATCTCGACAAGCTAGCGGATCCGCAGAGATCGTTGAAGGAAGCGATCTGATCACGCCCAAGCGCCAGAACCTACTCGAAGACGATCAATAGATCCTTCGCATCGACGGTCATACCGGGCTTGACGAGTATCTCCTGAACGGTACCCTCCTGCTCCGAGCGCACCGTGGTCTCCATTTTCATGGCTTCGAGCGTGAGCAGCACGTCGCCGCGCGCGACCTTCATGCCGGCGCGCGCCGCGACCGTGCCGATCGTGCCGGGCATGGGCGCGCCCACGTGCTTCAAATTGCCGGGTTCGACCTTGCGCGACGGCGGCCGCTTCGCCACCTGGCTGCGGTCCGGCACCCGTAGCGGTCGCGGTTGGCCGTTGAGCTCGAAGAACACGGTGCGCGTGCCGTCCTCGTGCGCGTCGCTCGTGGTCACGTATCTGACGATCAGGCTCTTGCCGCGCTCGAGATCGATGCTGATCTCCTGACCCGGCTCCATGCCATAGAAGAACGCCGCAGTAGGCAAGGTGCCGACGTCGCCGTAAGTGGCGCGCTCCACCGCGTAATCCGCAAATACCTTGGGATACATCAGATGCGAGGCGAGCTCCGCGTCCGTGACAGCGCGCCCGATCCTCTTCTCGACCGCGCTGCGCTCGGCAGCAAGATCCACCGTCGGCAATAGCTCGCCCGGACGGGCCGTAAGAGGGGGCCTGCCCGCGAGCACCTTGCTCTGCAGCTCGCGCGGAAATCCACCGACGGGCTGGCCGAGCTCGCCGCGGAACAATTGCACCACCGACTCCGGAAATGCAATGTCGACGCCCGGGTCGAGTACGGCCTCGCGTGTGAGCGCGCCGGTGACCATCATGAGCGCCATGTCACCCACCACCTTGGAGGTCGGCGTGACCTTGATGATGTCGCCGAACATCGCGTTGACCTGCGAGTAGGCGCTCGCCACCTCCGACCAGCGGTGTTCCTCGATCCCGAGGGAGCGCGCTTGCTCCTTTAGATTGGTGTACTGCCCGCCCGGCATGCCGTGAACGTAGACTTCGGAAGCGCCCGATCGGATGTCGCTCTCGAACGCGACATAGCCGCGCCGCACTTGCTCCCAATAGGCGGAGATCAGACGCAGCCGGTCGGGGTCGAGCTGCGAGTCGCGCTCCCCGAAGCGGAGCGCCTCGACGATCGACCCCAGATTGGGCTGGGAAGTGAGTCCGGACATGGCGTCGATTGCCGCATCTACGGCGTCGGCCCCCGCCGCGACGGCCGCGAGCACGCTCGCCGCACCGATACCGCTCGTGTCGTGAGTGTGAAAGTGCACCGGCAAGCCGATCTCCTCCTTGAGCGCCTTGACGAGATCGAAGGCGGCGCGCGGCTGACACAGGCCCGCCATATCCTTGATGGCTATGACGTGCGCGCCCAAGCCCTTCAGCCGTCTCGCGACATCGAGGTAATACGCCAGGTTGTACTTGCTCTCCCGCGGATCAGAGAGGTTCCCGCTGTAGCAAATTGCCGCTTCGCACAGTTTCCCCGAGCTTACGACGGCCTCGATGGCCACCTGCATGTTGTCGACCCAGTTGAGGCAGTCGAACACCCGGAAGACGTCGATGCCGGCCCGCGCCGCCTGCTCAACGAAGTAGCGCACGACGTTGTCCGGGTAATTGGCGTAGCCGACGGCGTTCGCGGAGCGCAGCAGCATCTGCAGCAGAAGATTGGGCATCGCCTCGCGGAATCGCGCCAGCCGCTCCCAGGGATCTTCCTTCAGGAAGCGCATTGCGACGTCGAAGGTGGCGCCGCCCCAGCATTCGACCGAGAACAGCTGCGGCAACAGACTCGCGTAATACGGCGCGATCATCGCCATGTCGAGGGTGCGAAAGCGCGTCGCCAGGAGCGATTGATGAGCGTCGCGCATGGCGGTGTCGGTGATCAGCACGCGCTTCTCGTCGAGCATCCAGCGGGCGAAGCGCTCGGGGCCGAGCTCATCGAGCTTTTGCTTGGTCCCGGACGGTGGCGCGGGCAGCACGATGCGCGGCGTACGCGGAAACACCGGCGCCTTCGGTCGCTGACGGCCGCGCACTTCCGGATTGCCGTTGACGATCACATCGCCGATGAACTTGAGCAGCCGCGTCGCGCGGTCACGCTTTCGCGGAATGACGAACAGCTCCGGCGTGCGGTCGATGAACTGCGTGGTGTAATCGCCCGCCGCGAAACGCGGGTGGGTGATGAGCTGATCGAGAAAACGCAAGTTGGTCACGACGCCGCGGATACGGAACTCCCAGAGCGCGCGATGCATGCGTGCTATGGTTTCCTCGGCAGTCGGCGACCAGGCGGTGACCTTCACCAGCAGTGAGTCGTAGAAGCGGGTGATGATGGCGCCGGCATAGGCGGTCCCGGCATCGAGGCGTATGCCGTATCCGGCGGGGCTGCGATAGGCGGTCATCGTGCCGTAGTCCGGCACGAAGCTGTTCTCCGGATCCTCGGTGGTCACCCGGCACTGCAGGGCGTGGCCGGTCACACGGATGTCCTCCTGGCGGGGCACACCGCTTTGCGGGGTGCCGATCTCGGCACCGGCCGCGATGCGGATCTGCGCCTTCACCAGATCGACCCCCGTGACACATTCGGTGATCGTATGCTCCACCTGAATGCGCGGATTCACCTCGATGAAGTAAAACTTCCCGGTATCGGCATCTTGCAGGAACTCCACCGTGCCCGCCGCCAGGTAGCGGACCGCACGCCCGATCTTGAGCGCCGCCTCGCAAAGCTCGGTGCGCGCCGCATCCGAGAGGAACACGGCAGGCGCCCGTTCCACCACCTTCTGGTTGCGACGCTGCAGCGTGCAGTCGCGCTCGAAGAGATGCACGAGGTTGCCGTGGGCGTCGCCGAGAATCTGCACTTCCACGTGCCGGGCGCGGGCGATGAGCTTCTCGAGGTAAACCTCGTCCTTGCCGAATGCGGCCTTCGCCTCGCGCCGCGCCGCAGCGACGGCCTCGGCGAGACCCCGCTCGTCCTCGACGATGCGCATGCCGCGGCCGCCTCCGCCCCAGCTAGCCTTGAGCATTACCGGAAAGCCCACCTCGCGCGCGAGCTCGAGCGTGCGCGCCTCGTCGTCGGGCAGCGGCGGCGTCGCCGGCATTACCGGCACGCCGGCGCTCACCGCGAGATTGCGCGCGGCGACTTTGTTGCCCAGGCGGCGCATCGTGTCGGGCAGCGGGCCGATGAAAATGATGCCCGCCGCCGCACAGGCCTCGGCGAACTCGGGGCTCTCCGACAAGAAGCCGTATCCCGGGTGAATCGCGTCGACGCGCGCCTCGACGGCGATGCGCACGATGTCCTCGATGTCGAGATACGCCTCGATGGGGCCCTTGCCCTCGCCGACGAGGTAACTCTCGTCGGCCTTGGTCCGATGCAGCGAGAAGCGGTCCTCGCGCGAATGAATCGCAACCGTGCGAATGCCGAGCTCGGCGGCGGCGCGCATTACGCGGATGGCGATCTCGCCACGATTCGCGATGAGCACGCTCTCGATCGCGGTCGGCCGGAGGAATGGTTTCATCTGCTTTTGATGATAGCCTTGAGCCGCGCGAGCGACCAGAGGAGACACTCGATGTTCGGATTGGCGATTCACGGCGGGGCGGGCACGTTGCCGCGCGCGGACATGAGCGCCGAGAGTGAAGCGCGCTACCGCGCGGGGCTCTCCGAGGCGCTGGCTGCGGGATTCGCCGTGCTCGAGCGCGGCGGGTCGAGCCTCGAGGCGGTTACGCGCGCGGTGGTGGCGCTCGAGGACTATCCGCTGTTCAATGCGGGCCGCGGCGCCGTGTTCACCCACGACGGACAGAACGAGCTCGACGCCTCGATCATGGACGGTGCGACGCGCAAGGCCGGGGCGGTGTGCGGCCTCGCTCATGTGAAGAACCCCATCGAGCTGGCGCGCGCGGTCATGGAACATACCGACTACGTGATGCTATCGGGCGCCGGCGCGGAGGAGTTCGCCCTCACCCGCGGGCTCACGCTCGTGCCGCGCAGCTACTTCTACACCGAGGCGCGCTGGCGCCAGCTCGAGCGCATACGCTCGGGCGAAGCCGGGCTGTCGCCCCTCACGATATCGCATGTGGGAACGGTGGGAGCGGTGGCTGCCGATGCGGCGGGTCGATTGGCCGCCGCCACCTCGACCGGCGGCATGACCGGCAAGCGGTTCGGGCGGATCGGCGACTCGCCCATCATCGGTGCGGGCACCTACGCCGACGATCGCGTCTGCGCCGTATCGGCCACCGGACACGGCGAGGTATTCATTCGCCTGGCTGTCGCCCACGACATCTGGGCACGAGTCCGCTTCGGTAAGCGCACCCTCGCCGAGGCGGTGCGCGAGGTCGTGCTCGAGGAGCTCCCGGCGCAAGGCGGCGAGGGTGGTGTCATCGCGATCGACCGCGACGGGCGCATCGTCATGGAGTTCAACAGCGAGGGAATGTTTCGCGCGAGCCGCGTCGCGGGCGAGGAGCCGGTGGTCGAGATCTATCGCGCTCGCCCCGCGTAGCGATCGCTCACTCTGCGAGGTATCGAGTAAGGTAGGTGTCGAAGTCCACCTTGTCGCTCGCCTCGATTCGCGCCTGCTCCTCGAGGGAGTGTTGCGCGGCCTGCGCGAACTCCGCGAGACGGCTCTCATTGGGCGGGTACAGATCCAGGAAATAATCCTTGTGCATGCGCGACATGCGCTGCGCGAGCTGGAAGAACGTCTCGCCGCTGCCGCGCATCTCCGCGAGCAGGCGGGCGGACGGCGTGCGCTCGACCTCGTCGATCTTGGCGCGCTGCTGCTCGAGGGCGGCCCGGTAGGGCCGCGACGACTCGCCGTGGTCCAATAGCTCACACAGTCCCTGCATGGAATCGAGGAGCTCGCGCGCCCACCGCACCATCGGCACTTCGCGCCCGTCGCGACTCAAGGTGAGTCCCGGCTCGCGGCCGCGCCGCGCGACTTTTAGATGATTGGCATCGAGCTTCTCCTGCTCGCCGCGGCTGATCGGCTCGGAATCGCTCAGCACGCAGAGCGCCACGAACGCCTCGAGAAAGCGCAGCTTGTTCTGATTGACGCCGACCGGATCGAAAGCGCTCACGTCGAGAGCGCGCACCTCCACGTACTCCACGCCCGCGCGGCGCAAAGCCTTGGTGGGTCTCTCGCCGGAGGTCGCGATCCGCTTGGGCCGGATGAAGCTGTAATACTCGTTCTCGATCTGCAGAATGTTGGCGTTGAGCTGGCGATACACGCCGTCGACTTTTACCCCGAGCTTTTCATACGGGGGGTAGGGCGTACTGATCGCCCTGGACAGATCACGCACGTACTCGTCGAGGCTGTTGACCGATACGCTCACCGTCGCCTGATTCTTGTTGCGGTAGCCGATGTCGCTCATGCGCAGTGACGTGCCGTAGGGTTCGTAGACGGTGTCGGCGTCGAGCTCGGGTAGACTGATTTCGCGCCCCGCGAAGAAGCCCTTCGACACCGCGGGCGAGGTGCCGAACAGATACAGCACGAGCCAGCCGAAACGGCGGTAGTTGCGCAGAACCCCAAAGTACTGCTCCGAGACGAAATCCTGGCGCGCGAGCTTCGATTGGTTGATGGCCTCGAGCGCCTCCCAGAAATCGACGGGAAACGAGTAGTTGAAATGCACTCCGGATATGGCCTGCATGATGCGTCCGTAGCGCAATCCGAGCCCATGCCGATACACCGTCTTCATCTTTCCCACGTTCGAGCGGCCGAACTGCGCGAGCGGGATGCCCTCATCGCCCGCGAACGAGGCAGGCATGCTCGTCGACCAGAGCAGCTGATCGTCCAGGTGGCGATAGACGAACTGATGAATGTCGCAGAGGTACTGCAGCAACTCCCACGATTCGCGAAATGCCGGGGTTACCAGCTCGATGAGGGCCTCGGAAAAATCGGTGGTGATGTTTTCGTTGGTGAGGGGCGCACCCAGCGCCGGAGGATGCGGTGCTTGCGAGATTTCGCCCGCCGGCGTCACCCGCAAGGACTCCTTCTCCACGCCCTTCTTGCCTCCGCGCAGCACGGTCCGCTGGCCGGAGTTGACGAGACCCGCCAGGCGGCGCTCGAACTTCCTGTCGATGACGCTATGAATCATGGCCCAAGGATACCAGTACCGCCGCTCAAGGCAGCTCGGCGACCACCTCGACCTCCACCAGGAAGCCCGGGTCGAGTAGGCGCCGCACTTCCACCCAAGAGACGGCGGGCAGACGATCCTTCGAGTAATACTCGAAGCGCAGATCGGCAACCTTCAGCAGAGCGTTCATGTCGGTCGTGTATATGGTCTCTTTGACGACGCTATCGAAGCCCACGCCGTTCGCAGCGAGGGTGCGCTTGATACCGGTGTAAATCGCATGCATCTGACCCGCCATGTCGTTCGGCGCGACCAATCGGCCGTCCGCGTCCGCCGCCACGGTGCCGGAGACAAACAGGGTCTTGTCGATCAGGACTGCCTGCGAGTAGCCGAAGTCCTTCTCGTACGCATTGAGATGGAAGTCCTGCCGCACGCGCTCTGGCGGGGCGGGCGGTGGCTCGCGTTCACATCCGGCGAGCACGGCGGCGCCGAGCCCCAGAAGGGCGATCGTGTAAGCAGATCGAGCCGACCCGGCGCCGCTCATGTCGGGGCCCTGAGCGCGGACTCGGCGCGAGTGCGCAACGTTCGCATCATCTTGGGCAGGTCGTGCTTCAAGGCGATCCTCACGAGCCAGCGTGGAACCCAAAATCCGGGAGTGACCTCGAGCGAGTAGCGAACCGCCGTGAAGTCGCCGTCCGCCTCGAGATACCACAAGGACTTGAGAGTTCCCAAATCACCCGACTCGCGCGCGATGAAAATGTGCGCCGGGTACTCATAGGTTGCGCGCAGCACGTAGGTTAGCTTGGGAACGTACCACGAATAGTCGATGACTTGCCTGATGAGCTGCCACGAGCCGTCGGGGGCAGTGTCGACTACCTGACAGTCGGTCAGTCCGGGCACCATCCCGAGTGCCTCCTGGCAGCTCGTGAGAATCGCCCAGACGGTCTCGCGGGGTGCGCGAATCTTGAGCGTCGCGCTCGTCTGCACGACCGCGACATCGGCGTCGTCCCCCTGCACCGCACCCCGCTCCACAGCGGCCGGAGTCGCCGTGGACAGCCAGCCGGCGAGGAGCAGTGCGAAGCGCAGAAAAGGAATGGCGCGCACTCAGGGTTAGTGCCGGGCGTTCAGCCAAAGGTTCGCGGCGGACTCGAGAATATCGAGCGGCATGGCGCCGTCATCGATCAGCCCGGAGTGAAAGTCGCGCAGGTCGAAACGGGGCCCGAGCACCTGCTCCGCGTGGGCTCGCAGACCCTTGAACGTGCGGACGCCCATGCCGCAATCCAAAGCCTCGGCCGGCAGCGCAATCAGGCGATCCACGGTCGCGTTCGCCGCTGCCTCGCTCATCGGCACCTGCCCACGCAAGTAGTCGAGGGCCTGCTCGCGGGTCCAGCCGAGTCCGTGCACGCCCGTGTCCACCGCGAGACCGGCGGCACAGGCCAGCTGGTCCCGAAGACTCGCAAATTTCGCCTGGGTGTCGCGGTACAGACCGAGCTCCTCGCCGAGCGACTCTGCATAGAGTCCCCACCCCTCCACGAAGCCGGGGTCGCCGCCGTAGCGGCGGAAGCTCGGCAAGCCCGATCGCTCCTGCTGAACGGCGAGCTGCAAGTGATGACCCGGCAACGCCTCGCGCAGGAAGTCTGGGGTGCGCGGAATGAGCGGCTGCGTGAGGGTATCCACGTACAGCACCGGGGGCGCGCTGCGGTTTGCGGCGCGCTCGTAGTAAACCGCGAGCGCGCCGCCGGCGCGAAACGGCTCGGCCACGCGAATGAGGAAATCGGCCTGCGGGGAATCCGCGAACTCGGCCGCCGCCGCCGCCGCGGCGGCCAGCTTCAGCTCTGCGTAGAAGTCGAGCAGTTCTTCGGGCGTCTTGTAAGCGATCGGCGGATCGTGCTGCGCAGCCTCGAAGTAAGCTTGCGCATTGCCCGCGAATCCCGCCTCGGCGAGCATACTTTGCAACCGGCCGTGCAGCCGCTCGGCCTCCGCCGCGCCGATCGCGTGAATGTCGGCCGGCACCAGCCGCGAGGCGGTCTCGCGCCGCACGAGATAGGCATACCAGGTTGGACCCAAAGGCAATGCCGACAGCGCGATGCTTTGGCGCGCGCGGGGCAGATACTCATCGCGCAGGAAATCATGCAGGCGGCGGTACGCCGGTAGGATCTCCTCCTTTACGCCCTTAGCGATGCCGTCGGAAAAACGCCGGCGCTCCTCGAGCGGCACGCTCGGCGGGATCGCGGCGAGCGGGCGATAGAACACGTTGGACGGCGTGTCCGTGCCGAGCTCTGCGAGCATCGGCAACATCCTCGCCACGAGAACGCGCGGCAAGACGTAGCCGCGGCGCAGCCCCTCGCGCATGTTGGCGATCGCTTGCGCGGTCCAGTGAACATAGTCGCCAGCTCTCGCCCGCCAGCTTTCGTAATCGTTGGCGCTCAGGATGGCATCGGGTCCGACGCCCGCACCGGCGCGTGCAAATTCCAGGGGCACCGATCGAAACGGATTCACCGGCATGAGCTCGGACGGGTAGGTAAAGCCCTCGACGGCCACATCCCGCTCCCGCTTGAATATGTCGTAGGTGAGCTGCGACTCCGCGTCCAGGCCTCCCCGCGGCACCGCGAGCAGCGCATCGCGGTAGCGGCGCTCCAGGTCGAGCGAATCGGCAAGGAAATGCGGCGAGATGTCGTAGCCGCCGCCAGATTCGAATCGAACGAGTGGGCTCCGCGAATGCGGGTTGCGCCTCTGACTTTCGTCCCAATATTGCTCCACGAGCCGCCTGAGCTGCTCAGCGGGCGGGAGGGTCTGCGCGCGCGGCGCCGCCGGCGGCGCGGATCCCTGACTGCAGGCGAGGAGAGTCGAAGCGACGGTGGAGACGAGGCCGGCGAGCAAAAAACGTAGCATCGATCGATTATAGCGGGCTGCTTCGGTGATAATCCTCGCGGTGCGGGAGATTCAAGGCGGCGGGGCACTTTAGGAGGTGCTGCATGTTGGTGGGGTCAAGTGCGCGGCGAGTCGCGATCATCGGCGGGGTGAGAATTCCATTCGCGCGCGGCAACGGCGCGTACGCGAGCGTCGGCAACCAGGAAATGCTCACGACGGTACTGCGCGGCGTGGCTGAGCGTTACGGCCTTTTGGGCCAGCGCCTCGACGACGTGGCGGCGGGCGCGGTGATGAAGCACTCGAGTCAATGGAACCTCACGCGCGAGTCGGTGCTGGGCTCGGGGCTCGCCGCGGAAACGCCGGGCCTCGACCTGCAGCGCGCCTGCGGCACCAGTCTCGAGGCGGCCATCCTGCTGGGTAACAAGATCGCGCTGGGGCAGATCGACAGCGCCATCGCCGCGGGCGTGGATACGGTCAGTGACCCTCCGGTGGTCTTTCCGCGCGGCTTTCAACAGGTCTTGCTCAAGAGCTATCGCGGCAAGAGTGCGGGTGGACGCCTCGCGCCGTGGCTCAACCTTAGGCCGAAGCACTTCCGCCCGGTGCTTCCCGGGATCGCCGAGCCACGCACCGGGTTGAGCATGGGTGAGAGCACCGAGCTCATGGTGAAGACCTGGGACATCGGGCGGGCTGAGCAGGACCAACTCGCGCTGGAGAGCCACCAGAAGGCCGCCGCGGCCTACGTCGCCGGCTTTTACAAGGACCTGGTGATTGAGTATCTGGGGCTCTCGCAGGACGACAACATCCGCACCGACACGAGCCTCGAGAAGCTCGCAAAGCTCAAGCCCGTGTTCGACCGGTCGGGCGCGGGCACTCTCACCGCCGGCAACTCGACGCCGATGACGGACGGCGCCTCGGCCGTGCTGCTCGCCTCCGATCAATGGGCACGCGAACGCAACTTGCCCGTGCTCGCCTATCTTACCTACGGCAAGGTCGCCGCCGTCGACTACGTGACGAAGAAGGAGGGCTTGTTGATGGCGCCTGCGTTCGCAGTGCCGCGCATGCTCAAGGACGCGAAGCTCGGCCTCGCGGATTTCGACTTCTACGAGATACACGAAGCGTTCGCGGGACAGGTGCTGTGCACGCTCAAGGCGTGGAACGATCCTGGATTTTGCCGGGAGAAGCTCGGACTGCCCGGGGTTCTCGGCACCATCGACCGCGCAAAGCTCAACGTCAAGGGAGGCAGTCTCGCCCTCGGTCACCCCTTCGCCGCGACCGGCACGCGCATCGTCGCGACGCTGGCGAAGATTCTCGACGAGAACAAGGCCAAGCGGGGCCTCATCTCGGTGTGCACCGCGGGCGGCATGGGTGTGACGGCGATACTGGAGCGTTGAAGCGTCGCGCCACGACGCGCCGTGTTGAGCGCATTCGACGATCGGGGATATCCTTTGAGGCCCACCCACGACTTGATCCAGGACTCGCCATGGCACTTCACCTGAAGGATGCGGAACTCTTCCGCGAGCAATGTCTCATCGACGGCCGCTGGCAGCCCGCGGACGAAGGCGGCACCGTGGCCGTGCGCAACCCCGCGACCTCCGAGCAGCTCGGCACGATCCCGAAGATGGGCTCTGGCGAGGCGCGCCGCGCGATTGCCGCAGCCGCGCGCGCGCTTCCCACATGGGCCGCGCGCACCGCGAAGGACCGTGCCGGCCTATTGCGCCGCTGGTTCGATCTCATCGTGCAGAACGAGCAAGACCTCGCCGTGCTTATGACGGCCGAGCAAGGCAAGCCGCTCGCCGAATCGAAGGGCGAAATTGCCTATGCCGCCTCGTTCATCGAATGGTTCGCCGAGGAGGGCAAGCGGCTCTACGGCGATCTTATTCCCGGACATCAGCCCGACAAGCGCATCATGGTGTTGCGTCAACCCGTCGGAGTCGTCGCGGCCATCACGCCGTGGAACTTCCCGGCCGCGATGATCACGCGCAAGGCCGGCCCGGCGCTTGCAGCCGGCTGCACGATGGTGCTGAAGCCCGCCACGCAGACTCCGTTCTCCGCGCTCGCGCTGGGCGAGCTCGCCCAGCGGGCCGGAATTCCGCCCGGGGTGTTCAACGTCATCACCGGCTCGGCTGCCGCCATCGGCGAGGAGATGACCAGCAACCCGACGGTGCGCAAGCTCACCTTCACGGGGTCCACGGAGATCGGCAAGAAGCTCATGGCGCAGTGCGCCGGGACCGTGAAGAAATTGTCCTTGGAGCTCGGCGGCAATGCGCCCTTCATGGTGTTCGAAGATGCCGATCTGGACGCGGCCGTGCAGGGAGCGATCGCGAGCAAGTACCGCAACACAGGACAGACCTGCGTGTGCGCGAACCGGCTGCTCGTGCAGGAAGGCGTGTACGAGGAATTCGCCCGCAAGCTGGCGGAGGCCGTCGGCAAGCTCCGGGTTGGAGATGGGCTGAAGGGCGCCACCGATCAAGGTCCGCTCATCGACGCCAACGCCGTCGCGAAAGTCGAGGAGCACGTCGCCGACGCCGTAGCCAAGGGTGCAAAGGTCCTGGCGGGCGGCAAGCGACACGCGCTCGGCGGCACGTTCTTCGAGCCCACCATCCTCACGGGCGTCACACCGCAGATGATGGTGGCGCGGGAAGAGACCTTCGGCCCCGTGGCGCCGCTGTTCAAGTTCAAGACCGAGGCGGAAGCGATCGCGATGGCGAATGCAACCGAGTTCGGTCTGGCCGCTTACGTGTACACCCGCGACCTCGCGCGCAGCTGGCGCGTGTGCGAAGCGATCGAATACGGCATCGTGGGTCTCAACACCGGCATCATTTCCACCGAGGTGGCCCCGTTCGGCGGCGTGAAGGAGTCGGGCACCGGCCGCGAAGGATCGAAGTACGGCATTCTCGACTACACCGAACTCAAATACGTGTGCGTGGGCGGCGTGAGCTGAGGTGCTCGGGCGTTTTCTCGAATATTCCATCCCGACCCCGGATATTCGAGCCTCGCTCGATTTTTACGGCAAGTTGGGGTTCTCACAGGCGCAAGTCGGCGAGACCTGGCCACATCCCTATGCGGTCGTCACCGATGGGCGCCTGCACCTCGGCCTGCATCAGCACACGTCCGCAGTGCCCGCGCTCACCTTCGTCAAGGCCGACGTTCTGCACCAACTCGGCGGCCTGGAGAGCCGGGGCGTGTCCTTCGAGTATCGCAAGCTCGGGAACGACGTGTTCAATGAGATCGGCTGGCTCGATCCGTCCGGCCATCTCATTCGTCTGATCGAGGCGCGCACGTTCAGTCCGATCAAGAACCCGCGGGGCTCGATGTGCGGATACTTCCTCGAGATCGGCCTGCCGGTGCCCGACCGCGAACTCGCCAAGCATTACTGGGAGCGCCTCGGGTTCGTCGGCCTGGACGAGCCGCAGGCCGCACTTGCGCATGTCTCGTGCACCAGCGACTCGGTCGACATCGGCTTGTACGATCCTACGCAGCTCCGCCTTCCCACCCTGATGTTCGACACCGACGATGTAACGCAAGCGCTGGCGCGCCTGGCGAGCGCCGGTATCACGCCATCGGGCCCCGTGCCCGCGACGCTCCGCAATCGGCCGGCGGCGATGCTCGCGGCGCCGGAGGGGACGCCGATCTTGCTGCTCGCGGACGCCTAGTCGCGGACGCGCCTAGTCCCGCAGAGCGACGAGATCGAGCTTCACACGCAATTGATCCTCGACGCGCAGCGCGCCCAGAAAGATACTGAAGGGCGTGAGCCCGATGCGGGTCTGCTGCACCGTGAAGTCGACCTGCGCGTGCAGCCGACTCGGTGAGGTGTCCACCGCGAAGGGCACGACGAGGCTCGACTCGTGGCCCGCCACGGACACACGGACCGTCGCCTGCGCACTGCCCCCGGCCTGCGCCGTCGCCGGCTCGATCGAGACGCTCTGCACGGTGATCGAAGGATGCTCCTGTGCGTCGAGGACTGCCGGGCCGAGCATGTTGTGCGAGGTGCCCGCCTTGGCGTCGGCATCGATCTCATCCGAGAAATCGGCACCCTCCTGATGGCGCGCCGCATCCTCGTCGACCACGAAGCCGGTAGTCGGCACTTTGAGGTAAAACGCCGCACTCGCGAGATCGCCGGAGAAGGTTACCCATCCCTCCAGCGCACGATTGACGATGACATGATCGTGGCCCAGGGCGGCCATGACTCCCGCGCGATACACGAGGAGGCGCAGCTCGGAGTGCGACGAATCGATGTGATACGGCGCTTCGCGCGCCGCGGGCCGCGATGCGGCCGATCCAGACGGGGACGGCGCGCCGGCAGGCGAGGCGGCCGTATGCCGATCGAGTAAGCGCGCCGGCGGGGCGCCGCAGGCGGCGAGGAGAAGCAGCGCGAGCACCGCGACGATCGAGCGTTTGCGCAATTTCGAGACCCGCACTTGTTAAACTGACTGTGTGGGCAGTGTGCCCGCGGAGGCGTTGGATGCCAAATCAAGCGACACGTTATTCTCCCGTGGCCCAGACCTTTCACTGGATCATCGCCGGCCTGATCATCGTGCAGTTCGTGCTCGGGCGCCTTGCTGAGCCGTTGCCCCTCGGGGTGCACAAGCTCTCGCTCCTGGCGCGCCACAAGAGCGTGGGCATGACCATACTCATACTCGCGGTACTGCGGCTCCTGTGGCGCCTCTGGCATCCCGCCCCGCCGCTGCCCGCCGGCATGACGCGCCTCGAGCGCATCGGTGCCCGCGGCACGCACATGGCGTTCTACGTGCTGCTGTTCGCCATGCCGCTCACCGGCTGGACCATGTCGTCCGCCAAGAATTACTCGGTGAGCTGGTTCGGCGTGTTCACCTGGCCGAATCTCATCGGCAAGAACGAGGCGGCGTTCGAGTTTCTGCGCACGACGCACGACACGCTGAGCGGCCTACTGTTCGCCGTCGCGGTGTTGCACATCCTCGCGGCGCTCAAGCATCATTTCTGGAACCGGGACGACGTGCTCGTACGCATGTTGCCGTTCACGAAAACCGCGAGGCGGTCACAATGAAAATGCCCATGCGACTTTCCGCCGCGGCCAGCCCCGCGGCGCTCATGATCTCGACGATGATGTTCTCGAGCGCCTCGGCCGCGACCTATGCGGCCGACCCCGCCTCGAGCCGGCTCGAATTCACCGGCGTGCAGGCGGGCGCGGCCTTCAAGGGCGTGTTCCACCAGTTCACAGCCGCAGTCGATTTCGATCCTGCCGCGCTTGCAAGCGCGCGCATCGAGGTGACCATCGAGGTCAAGTCAGAGGACTCGGGCGACAAAGATCGGGACGACACCATGCGCGGCGCGGACATATTCGACGTGGCTCATTTCCCGACGGCGCATTACGTGACACGCAGCATCACCCGCACGGCCACGGGTTTCAGCGCGGTCGGCGCGCTGACCCTGCGGGGCGTCACGAAGGACGTGCCCATCGAGTTCAAGTTCGCCTCCGCGGCCGCCGGCGCGACACTGAGCGGCACGGCGGAGCTCAAGCGGCTCGATTTCGGCGTGGGTCGCGGCGACTGGAAAAACACCGACTGGGTCGCCGACGCGGTCAAGGTGGCTTTCTCGCTCAATCTCAAGCCGAAGACCTAGCGAGCCCTCGCGCCCTCAGGAGCGAATCGGCAGTTCGCGCGACTTTTGTACGGTGCGCAGCGCGAAGCTCGACTGCACGCGGGCGACGTGCGGCAAGCGCGTGAGGTGCTGGCTGTGCAATCGCTCGAAGTCGGCGGTATCGGCCAGCACCACGCGCAAGAGATAGTCGTACTCGCCGGACATCAGATAGCACTCCATGACCTCCGGCACTTGGCGCGCCGCTTCCTCGAAGGCATGCAGATGTGCCTGCTCCTGCCGGTCTAGGGTGATGTTGACGAACACATTTACCGGACAACCCGCCTTTTGCTGGTTGATGAGCGCGGTATAGCCTTCGATGAAACCGGCCTCCTCGAGCGCACGCACGCGGCGCAGACAGGCCGATTCGGACAGGCTTACTTTCTCGGCCAGCTGGCTGTTGGTAATGCGACCGTCGAGCTGCAGCACGTGCACAATCGAGCGATCGTAGCGGTCGAGCTTCATGACAAGCGCCGGGGCATCCCAGAATATCATTGCGCGTAAGAGCTATTCCGCGAAATATTCTGCCATAAACCCACCCGGAACGTCGAGTTTTTGCAAAGGTATCGCGGAACGCCGGTGTACCCTCGTCGGTCTCGAAATCCCAACCCGTGGAGCGACCCCAGCATGCAGATCGGAGTGCCGAAGGAGATCAAGGTGCACGAGTATCGCGTGGGGTTGGTGCCCGCCGGTGTTCACGAGCTGGTCGAGGCGGGGCATCAGGTGCTGGTACAGAGCGGCGCGGGCGCCGGCATCGGCTTCGATGACTCCCATTATCAAGCCGCGGGCGCCAAGATCGCTGCGCAAGCCGCGGACTTGTTCGCCGCCTCCGAGCTCATCGTCAAGGTCAAAGAGCCGCAGCTCTCTGAGTGCAAGATGCTGCGCGCCGGACAGGTCCTGTTCACTTACCTCCACCTCGCCGCCGACAAGGCTCAAGCGGAGGCTCTGCTCGCCTCCGGTGCGACGGCCATCGCGTACGAGACGGTGACCGCCGCGGACGGCTCGCTGCCGCTGCTCACTCCGATGAGCGAGGTCGCGGGCCGCATGTCGGTGCAGGTGGGGGCCAATTGTCTGCAGAAAGCCAACGGCGGGTTCGGCGTGCTGCTCGGCGGCGTGCCGGGCGTGCAGCCGGCCAAGGTCGTGATTCTCGGCGGCGGCGTCTCCGGCACTCACGCGGCCGAGATGGCGGTGGGCCTGCGAGCCGACGTCACCGTGGTCGATCGCTCGGTGAAGCGTCTGCGCGAGCTTTCCTCGATGTTCTCGAACCAGCTAAAGACCGTGTACTCGACTGCCCATGCCATAGAGGCGTTGGTGCGTGAGGCAGACCTGGTCATCGGCGCCGTGCTCATCGCCGGAGCCGCCGCACCGAAGCTCGTCACGCGCGCCATGGTAAAGACCATGAAGCCCGGCGCGGTGTTGGTGGACATCGCGATCGACCAGGGCGGCTGCTTCGAGACGAGCCGGCCGACTACCCATGCCGAACCCACCTACGTCCTCGACGGGGTCATTCACTACTGCGTGACCAACATGCCGGGCGCCGTGCCGCGCACCTCTACGTTCGCGCTGACCAATGCCACGCTTCCCTACATCAAGGCCATTGCGGATCAGGGCTGGCGAGCCGCGCTGGCGAGCGATGCGGGCCTCGCGCGCGGCCTGAACGTGCACGCGGGCCAGCTCACCTACGAGGCCGTTGCGCGCGCGCTCGGCATCGATTTCCGCGCCTTTCGCGCCGCCTAGGTTACGTGCACAGCGGGGCGCCGGCCGCGCGATGAATGTCGCGGGCGCGTGATATAACGCGCGGAAGCATCGGGGAGCACAGTCAATGACAACGAAAAGGGGCGTGCCCAAATTTCGTCGAGCCACGCCGGCCGCGCGGCGCGAAGCGCTGGTCGAGGCGACGTTGCGCTGCCTCAAGCAATATGGACACGAAGGGGTGTCGGTACGCCGCATCAGCGCGACCGCAGGTGTGTCGATCGGCCTCATCAACCATCACTTTCCGAGCAAGTCCGGCCTGATCGCCGTCACCTACGAGACCCTGGCGCTGTCGCTGCAGGAGTCGATCAGGGCGCAAGCACAGAACAAGGCCGCCTCGCCGCGCGACCGCTTGAGCGGGTTTTTCCGCGCCTCGTTCGCGCCGGAAATCATCGATCCGCAGCTCTTCAACGTGTGGCTGGTCTTTTGGAGCATGGTGGCGCATTCACCTGAGATACGCGCCGTCCACGACAAGACGTACGGAAAGTACCGTGCGATGCTGGAAACCATGTTGGGACAGCTCGCCGATTCCGGCGACGCTCCGCCATTCAAGCTGCGCCACGCGGCCATCGCCTTGTCGGCGCTCCTCGATGGGCTGTGGGTCGAGCTCAGCTTGAGCCCCACGACCTTCAAGCCTCGCGAGGCCATCGCGCTATGCGAGGACTGGGTAAACGGGCTGTGCAACGGTGCTTTCCCGAGACTGCTCACGAAGAGGAAGTCTCATGGCTAAAGGCGCCTCGCGCGACGCGGTGATCGTCGGCGGGGGACACAACGGCCTGGTCTGCGCCGCGTATCTGGCGGCCGCCGGCCTCCAGGTGACGGTGCTCGAGCGGCGTGCGATCGTGGGTGGCGCGGCGGTCACCGAGGAGTTCCATCCGGGGTTTCGCAACTCCGTCGCCTCGTACACCGTCTCACTCTTGAATCCGAAAGTCATTCGCGAGCTCGAGCTGGCGCGCCACGGCTTGCGCGTCGTCGAGCGCGGGCTGTCGAATTTCCTGCCGCTCGAGGACGGCCGCTTCCTCAAGCTCGGCGTCGGTCGCACGGAGCAAGAGGTGGCGAAGTTTTCGGCGCAGGACGCACAGCGACTGGCTGCCTACGCCGAGCGTCTCGATGCGATCGCCGACGTCATGCGCGAGGTCGTGCTCGAGACTCCGCCGAACGTGACCGCCGGCGGCTGGCTCGAAGCTTTGCCGCAGTTGTTGCGCGGCGCACGGCTCGGTAAGCGGATTGCCGGCCTCGACATGACGCTGCGCCGCGAGCTCCTCGATCTGTTCGTGAAGTCGGCGGGAGATTATCTCGACGGTTGGTTCGAGAGCGCGCCGATCAAAGCCGCCTACGGATTTGACGGCATCGTCGGCAATTACGCGAGCCCATACACGCCGGGCTCGGCCTACGTGCTCTTGCATCACGTGTTCGGGGAAGTGAACGGCAAGAAAGGCGTGTGGGGCCATGCCATCGGCGGAATGGGCGCGATCACCCAGGCGATGGCGCGGACCGCGGAGTCGCGTGGTGTCGAGATACGCACCCAGAACCCGGTGCGCGAGGTGCTCGTCGAATCGGGACGCGCGGTCGGGGTGGTCACCGAGCGCGGCGAGAGCCTGCGCGCCCGCTGCGTGATCTCGAACCTCAACCCGAAGCTGCTGTACGAAAAGCTTCTCGATCCTGCCGCGCTGCCCCGCGAGTTCCTGGAGCGCATCCGCCAATGGCGATGTGGATCCGGCACGTTCCGCATGAACGTCGCGCTCGCCGAGCTGCCGGACTTCAGCGTATTGCCGGGCCGCATCGCGGCCGAGCACCACGGCGCGGGCATCATCATGGCCCCGAGCCTCGGCTACATGGATCAAGCCTATCTGGACGCCAAGGCGGACGGGTGGTCGCGACGCCCCATCGTCGAGATGCTGATCCCGTCGACGCTGGACGACAGCCTTGCGCCGCCAGGACAACACGTGGCGAGCCTGTTTTGCCAACACGTGGCGCCCGTGCTGCCGGGCGGCGCCTCGTGGGATGCGCATCGCGAGGAGGTTGCGGACCTCATGGTCGATCTGGTGAACCAGCATGCGCCCAACTTCAAGGCATCCATCCTCGGCCGTCAGATCTTGAGCCCTCTAGACCTCGAGCGCGCGTTCGGTCTTACGGGCGGGGACATCTTTCACGGCGCGCTCAGCCTCGATCAGCTGTTCTCGGCGCGGCCGATGCTCGGGCATGGCGATTACCGCGGGCCGCTCAAGGGACTGTACATGTGCGGCTCCGGAACGCATCCGGGCGGCGGCGTTACCGGCGCGCCCGGACATAACGCGGCGCGCGAGATCATCGCCGACTTTCGGCGTGGGCGCCTCGCGCGATAACTGGGCGGTTGCATCGGAATGAGCGCTTGACGCCCGCCGGGGCGAGGCGCCTTATACAGCTGAAGGAAGAACTGCTCCCGTGCGGCGCGCACCCAAAGAGCGCCCTGGCCTGCGGTCGAGCACGGGGGTTATCCGATACTCCCCTGTCGTCGACTCGCCCAATTTCCCCTTCGTCACCCCCGCCGCCTGTAGCACTTTTCCTTCAGCCACGCAGGAACGGGTCTCCCAAGAACTGCTCACAGAACGATGTTGCAGGCGGTTGGGTGAGCGTTGCGTCTTCGCTCAAGACCGATCTGACCAATGCGGGCGCGAAATGGGTCGACGAGGAAGTGGTGGTCGACGGCAAGCTCGTCACGAGCCGCAAGCCGGACGACATCCCGGCGTTCAATCGCGAGATCAAGCGACTATTCAGTCGGTCCGCGCGCCCTTGAGGGCGGCCGCGGGGGCAGCGCCAATGAGCGCAGCGAACCGCGCCGCATCGACGTTGCCGCCGCTCAGGATGATGCCGACGCGCTGACCTGCGAGCTGCGCCAACCGCGAGCGGGCGGCGGCGAAGCCGAGGCAGCCGGTGGGCTCGACCACGATTTTCATGCGCTCGGTGAAAAAGCGCATGCACTCGATGAGCTCCTCGTCGGTCGCGGTAAGTATGTCGGCCGCGCTCCGGCGGATGATCTCGAACGTCAACTGTCCCAGGCTCTGGGTCTGCGCGCCGTCCGCGATGGTGCGGGGAACGTCGATGCGCACGATCGAGCCTTGCCGTATCGACTGCTGACCGTCGTTGCCGGCCTCGGGCTCGATGCCGTACACCCTGCACGCGGGTAGCAACGCCCGCGCGGCGAGCAGCGAGCCGGCGAGCAAACCCCCTCCACCCAGCGGCACGAACAGGCTATCGAGTGGGCCACACTCCGCAATGAGCTCGGCCGCTGCCGTACCCTGCCCGGCGATGACGTCGGGATGATCGTAGGGTGGAATTACCGCGCCGCCGCTCTGCTCCGCCAGCCGTTGTGCGATCGCCTCCCTGCTCTCGCCGTACCGATCGTAGCTAACCACGCGCCCGCCATAACCCACGGTGGCCTCGAGCTTCGAGACAGGCGCATCGTGCGGCATGACGATCGTGGCTTTGATGCCCAGAAGACGGGCAGCGAGTGCCACGGCCTGCGCGTGATTGCCCGACGAGAACGCGATGACCCCGCGCGCGCGCGCCGCTTCATCGAGAAGGGACAATGCGTTCAAGGCGCCGCGGAACTTGAAGGCACCCATGCGCTGGAAGTTTTCGCACTTGAAAAACAACGAGGCACCCGAGGCCTCGTTGAGGCTGCGCGAGGTCAGTACCGGCGTGCGCTGCGCTCGGCCCTCGAGGCGCCGCGCGGCGGCCTCCACGTCCGCATACGTAGGTAGACTCAAAGGCTAGCCAAGCGGGGAGACGCCGAACAAGCGCACGTGCGCCCACGCGACGAACAAGACGTAGAGTGCGAGGCCGAGCACGATGGCAATGAAGTCGTTGAAGCGCCCCGCAGACACGGTCGGCACGGTCTGCACGCGCCGCTTGAGCGATATACGGTCGATGACGGCCCACGCCAGAAATCCGCCGAAGAGCAGCACGTCCGCGAGCGTGCCGTTCGAGAGCAAGTGGGCGAATGCCCAGAACTTGACCGCCGCGAGCAAGGGATGCTTCATCGCCGTTTTGATCCGGCCGGGGAGATACGCGGCAATGAACAGCGGGAACACGGGCAACATGAGGAGGGCCGTGACAGGGCGCAGCCACCCGGGCGGTGTGTATAGCACCACGGGAGATTGGCGAGCGAGATGAAAGCCGTACACGATCAGCACGAAACCTACGGCCGAGACCGCCGCGTACAGTCCTTTCCAGGGCCCCTCGCCCATCCGGGCGATGCCACGGCTGCGAAAGTCCGGCGCCGCCAGAGCGATCGAGTGGACGCCCAGGAAAAGCGCGAGTCCGATGATCATCACCGCCATAGGGAGCCTCGAATGAGCTAGCGTCGCTCCGCCGCCGCGCCCATGATACGCCGCGCCTGCTGCCGCAGGATGCTGCCGAAACCGTGGTCGTCGAAAAAGCTCTGCAGGCGCACGCCGTCGGGCGGTCGACGGCGGAGGTCATCGACGTGCGCCTGCAGCGGAATGTCGCACAGAATACCGGTCAAGCGCCGCGCGAGATACGCCGCGTCCTTGTGCGCGAGGAGTTTTGCCGCGATGCCGCCGGCGCCTCTCAGCTTCAGGGCCGCGACCCGCTCGAGATTGGCGTACAGCTCGTCGAGAGAGCCGAACACGGCGAACAGCTCGGCGGCCGTCTTCTTGCCGATGCCGGGCACCCCCGGGATGTTGTCCACCGAATCGCCGGTGAGCGCCAGGAAATCGGCGATGAGCTCGGGCGCGGCGCCGAAGCGGGCGCCGATCTCGTGATACTGATAGCGCGCGTTGCCGGTGTAATCCCAGTAAACGTCGCCCGCACGGATGAGCTGCGACAAGTCCTTGTCGCGCGTAACGAGCACGTTCGAAAGTCCGGCGGCGCGGGTGCGCGCAGCGAGCGTGCCGATGATGTCATCGGCCTCGTATTGCGCGCTTGCGAACTCGGCAAGCCCGAGATGCCGGCAGAACTCGCGGCACAGGGAGAACTGGCGTTTCAGATCCGCCGGCGGCAGCTCGCGGTTCGCCTTGTAGGCCGGATAGATGGCGCAGCGAAAAGAGGTCTCGCCGCGCAGGCTTTCGTCGAAGGCGACGACGATCCGCGATGGATTGACCCGCTCGATGAAGTCACAGAGAAAGCGCGCGAAGCCGTAGAGCGCGTGCGTGCCATTGCCGTCGCGATCCACCATGTCGGGGGGCATCGAATGGTACGCCCGGAAGACGAAGTAGCTCGCATCGATGTGGTAGACCACGCCGCGCGTCGCCACGCCGGGCGTGGCAAGACTCAGGGCTTCGCTCACATCGGCCAGCGTTGCATGCGTTCGTGCAGCGGGCTCGAGCGGGGAAAGTGCGCGACCAGATACTCCATCTGATCCGCCAACACGCGCCGGCCCTTGAGGAAGATGTACTCCGCATAGGTCGGCGTGAATGGCACGGCCAAGAGTTGCATGCCCGCCTGCTCCGGAGTGCGCGAGGCCTTGGCGTTGTTGCAGCGGCGGCAAGCCGATACCACGTTGCTCCACGTGTCCTTGCCGCCGCGGCTGAAAGGCGTCACGTGATCGCGCGACAGCAGGCTATAGGAGAAGCGCGCACCGCAGTACAGACACAGATAGGCATCGCGCCGGAACAGAGTCTGATTGTTGAGCGGTGGCGTGTAGGCCGCGCCGCGCAGGTTGCCCGGATTTCCCGTGTGGCCGAACGTGGCGATGATGGAATTGACGTCGACCACCGTACGTAGCCCGGTACGCGCACAGGTGCCGCCGTATAGCCGATAGAGGAGCGTGCCGCAGGTGTAGGCGACCTGATCGGTGTGATAAAGACCGGCGGCGTCGCGATAATCGATCCACTCGAGCGGCATTCCTGAGACGTCGGTGCGCAGGATCTGCTGGGACAAGGGATAGTTGCGGGCGAGGAGCGTGAGATCGTCGTGCACCCTGAGCTTCGGCAGTTTGTCTTGCAGAGTCCGATTCATGACATACTAAAGATAGACGAGTCCTGTGGAATAATTCAACGTTTTAGGGGAGATCTGGGACATGGGTGTGGTCGTGGGGGTCATAAAGGAGACCGCCGCCAACGAAACACGCGTCGCGCTGATTCCGGAGGTCGCCACCAAGCTCAAGGCCCTGGGCGCGACCGTGCGCATCGAGCGCGGTGCTGGAACCGCGGCGCACTTCGCCGATAAGGCGTACGGCGACGCGGAGCTTGGCGACGCCGCGACCATTCTGGCGAGCGCGGACGTGTTGTTGTGCGTGCAGCCGCCCACCATCGATGTGGTCAATCGCCTGAAGGAAGGGGCGCTCGTGGTGGGGTACATGCAGGCCTACGCCCGACCCGATCTCGTCCGCGCGCTCCAAAGCCGGCGCCTCGCGAGTCTCGCCATGGAGCTGGTGCCGCGCATTTCGCGCGCCCAGTCTATGGATGCACTGTCGTCGCAAGCCTCCGTCGCGGGCTACAAGGCGGCGCTCATTGCCGCGAACACCCTGGAGAAATTCCTTCCCATGCTGACCACCGCGGCCGGCACCATCCGCCCGGCGGCGGTGCTCGTGATCGGTGCCGGCGTGGCGGGACTGCAGGCGATCGCGACCGCGAAGCGCCTCGGCGCGGTAGTCGAGGCGTATGACGTCCGTAGTGCCACGAAGGATCAGGTGAAATCGCTGGGCGCGAAGTTCATCGAAACCGGCGTGTCGGCCGAAGGGGCGGGCGGCTATGCGCGCGAGCTCACGCCCGAAGAGCGCCAGAAGCAGCAGGAGGTTCTCGACGCGCGCATCGCTGCAAGCGATGCGGTAATCAGCACCGCCTCGGTTCCCGGGCGTGCAGCGCCGCGCATCATCTCGCGCGCGGCGGTGGAGCGCATGCGGCCCGGCTCGGTCATCGTCGACATCGCCGCCGAGCAGGGCGGCAACTGCGAGCTGACCCGCGCGGGCGAGACGGTTCTGCACAACGGCGTGAAGGTACTCGGGCCGGTCAATCTCCCGGCGACGCTTCCCTACCACGCCAGTGAAATGTACGCCCGCAATTTGTTCAATCTCCTGAAGCCGGCGATCGTGAAGGGAGAGCTTGCGGTCGATTGGCAAGACGAAGTCTTCGCGGGAGCCGTGCTCACGCGCGACGGCACTATCGTGAACGAGGTGGCCCGCAAATCCGTGGAAAGCCAAACCCCTGGGGAAGTAGGCACATGATCGACGGCGTCATAGCGCTTTACATATTCATGCTGGCTGCATTCACCGGCTACGAGGTCATCTCGCGCGTACCCGTGATCCTGCATACGCCGCTCATGTCGGGCTCGAACTTCGTGCACGGCATCGTGCTGGTGGGAGCCATGGTCGCGCTTGCCGCCGCCGATACGACGCTGTTGCGCGTCATCGGCTTCGTCGGTGTGGTCCTTGCCGCCGGCAACGCCGTCGGCGGTTATGTGGTCACCGAGCGCATGCTCAAGATGTTCGTCACCGCGGGCAGAAAGAAGGAACGCTAGCGCATGCCTTTCTCGACTGCGATGTTGACGCAGCTGTCGTATCTCGTGGCGGCGGCGCTGTTTATCCTGGGACTCAAGCGCATGAGCTCCCCGCTCACGGCGGTGAGCGGCGTGCGCTGGGCCGGCGCCGGCATGCTGCTCGCCACCATCGCGACGTTCGCATTCGTCTCGGGTGCGTCCCAGATCAACCTCATTCTGATGCTTGCCGCCATCGCGGTCGGCGGCATCGTCGCTTGGGTCAGCGGCAAACGCGTCGCCATGACCGACATGCCGCAGATGATCGCGCTCTACAACGGCATGGGCGGCGGCGCGGCCGCGGCCATTGCCGCGGTCGAGCTGTACCGTGGCGCCGAGACGAATCTCGTTCACCTCGCGATGGCCATCATCGGCGGATTCATCGGCTCTGTGTCCTTCAGCGGCAGCCTCATCGCTTTCGCCAAGCTCCAGGGCCTGATCAAGAAGTCGCTGCGCTTCGGCGGGCAGAAGGTCGTGAATCTCATCATTCTGCTGGCGGCGGTCGTGTTCGGCGTCCTGATCGTCACCGGCACGTCCTCGGACCTGCCGGCTGTCACGCTCTTCTTCGCGTGCGCCTTGCTCCTCGGCATTGCCATGACGCTGCCGATCGGCGGCGCGGACATGCCGGTGGTCATCTCACTTTACAACGCGCTCACCGGCCTCGCGGTCGGCTTCGAAGGCTTCGTGCTCGACAACGCCGCCATGATCATCGCGGGCACGGTCGTAGGCGCAGCCGGCACTCTGCTCACGCAGCTCATGGCGAAGGCCATGAACCGCTCGCTCGGCAACGTGCTGTTCGCCAACTTCGGTGAGACCTCTTCCGCCGGCGGCGGCACCGTCACGGGAACGCAGAAGGCGATCGAAGCCTCGGACGCGGGCGTGATGATGGCTTACGCGCAGAAGATCATCGTGGTGCCCGGCTACGGGCTCGCGGTTGCTCAGGCGCAGCACAAGGTGTGGGAGCTCGCGCAGCTGCTCATCGACCACGGCGTGCAGGTGCGGTTCGCCATCCACCCGGTGGCCGGCCGCATGCCCGGACACATGAATGTGCTCCTCGCCGAAGCCGGCGTGCCCTACGATCTGATCTCCGACCTCGACGAGATCAATGCCGAGTTCGAGACCGCGGACGTTGCTCTCGTGATCGGCGCCAACGACGTGGTAAATCCCGACGCCCGTAGCAATAAGGGCAGTCCGATCTACGGCATGCCCATCCTGAATGCCGACAAGGCGAAGAATGTCATCGTCATAAAGCGCGGCCAGGGACAGGGCTTCTCCGGTATCGACAATGCGCTGTTCGTGCTCGATCAGACCCGCATGCTGTACGGCGATGCTCAGGCCGCTGTCGGGCAGCTGATCCAGGCGGTTAAGGCGGCGGGCTAAGCCGCGGAATTCGTATTTCGAGGTCTCGCGGCGACCTGGCCGTCACGCTCCTCTGGTCGCGCCTCGGGGCGCTTGCGCGGCCGCCGTGTCAAGCGCAGGATGACATCTGTCACGGATCTGACACGGCCCCGACCGATAGACGCCAAACGGGGGCACCGGCGACCCGAATTGCCTGGCACGGCCCTTGCTCCCTTCTGTTCACCCGAAAACGGCACTTCCAGGAGACACCTCATGTCCGCTCAAGTCCGCCCCTCCCTCGAGCCGAACGGCGCGCCCATCCACGAAAGTGGCTCTTTTGCGGCGCACATGAAAACGCTGGAGCGAAAGATTCCGCTGCACGCGCGCTATGGCAATTTCATCGGAGGCCAGTGGCTCGCCCCGCTGAAAGGCGGTTATTTCGACAATATTTCACCCACGACCGGACAGGTGATCTGCCAGATTCCGCGCTCCCAGGCGGAGGACGTCGAGCGCGCCATCGATGCCGCACACGCGGCGGCGCCGAAGTGGGGCCGCACTGCGGTCGCCGAACGCGCCCGCGTCTTGAATGCCGTGGCGGATCGCATGGAGCAGTACTTGCCGTTCCTCGCGGCCGTCGAGACGTATGACAACGGCAAGCCGATCCGTGAGACCAACCTCGCCGATATTCCTCTGGCGGTGGATCACTTCCGCTACTTCGCGAGCTGCGTGCGGGCGCAGGAGGGCTCGCTCGGCGAGCTCGACGAGGACACGGTCGCGTATCACTATCACGAGCCGCTCGGCGTCGTGGCACAGATCATTCCCTGGAATTTCCCTATCCTGATGGCGGCCTGGAAGCTCGCTCCCGCCATCGCCGCAGGCAACGCCGTGGTGATCAAGCCGGCGGAGCAGACGCCACTGTCGCTGCTCGTGCTCGCGGAGCTCATACAGGACATCGTGCCGGCTGGCGTGCTCAACATCGTGAACGGCTTCGGCGTGGAGGCGGGCAAGCCGCTCGCCTCGAGCCCCCGCATCGCGAAGGTTGCCTTCACGGGGGAGACCACCACGGGTCGGCTCATCATGCAATACGCCTCCGAGAACATCATTCCGGTCACGCTCGAGCTCGGCGGCAAGTCGCCGAACATCTTCTTCGCCGACGTGATGCGCGAGGACGACGATTTCGTCGACAAGGCGCTCGAGGGCTTTGCCATGTTCGCGCTGAATCAGGGGGAGGTGTGCACCTGCCCGTCGCGCGCGCTCGTTCAAAAGTCGATCTACGAGCGCTTCATGGAGCGCGCCGTCAAACGCGTCGAGAAAATTCGCCAGGCCGATCCCTACGAAATGACGACCCAGATCGGCGCGCAAGCCTCGAACGATCAGTACGAGAAAATTCTTTCCTACATCGACATCGGCAAGAAGGAAGGCGCGAAGGTCCTTACCGGCGGCGTGGCCAACAAGCTGTCGGGTGATCTCTCGGGCGGTTTCTACATCAAGCCGACCGTGTTCGAGGGCCATAACAAGATGCGCATCTTCCAGGAGGAGATCTTCGGACCGGTGGTGTCCGTGACGACTTTCGACACACCCGACGAGGCGCTCGAGATCGCGAACGACACACTCTATGGGCTGGGGTCCGGAGTGTGGACGCGCGACATCAACCTCGCATACCGCTTCGGCCGTGGCATCAAGGCGGGACGCGTGTGGACCAATTGCTACCACGCCTATCCGGCGCATGCCGCGTTCGGCGGCTACAAGAAGTCGGGCATCGGGCGCGAGACGCACAAGATGATGCTCGATCACTACCAGCAGACCAAGAACGTGCTGGTGAGCTACGGCACGAAAGCGCTTGGCTTTTTCTGAGCCCAACTCTGATGGAAGCCCAGTTCTGATGGAAGACAGGGTCGGCGTCTCGGACGCGGCGCGCGCGCTCATCGAGCAGCTCAAGGCGCAGCACGGCCCCATCATGTTTCACCTGTCTGGTGGGTGCTGCGACGGGAGCGCACCGATGTGCTTTCAGGTGGGAGAGTTCAAGCTGGGTGGCGTCGATGAGAAGGTCGGGGAGATCGCGGGCTGCGAGTTCTGGATGGACCGCGATCAATTCAAGCGCTGGCAGCACACCCGCTGGCTGGTCGACGTCGTTCCCGGACGCGGGGCGAGCTTCTCGCTGGAGGCGCCGCTCAACCAGCGGTTCCTGATTCGCTCCTCGCTCTGCGCGATGTGATCAGCGCGGAAAGCGTCGCGGTGCCGGTCCCGGTCGCGGTCCCAGTCTCGGTCCGGGTCGTGGGGCGGCGCGCTCGGCGCCGCCGCGCGGCATGGCGCCGCCGCCCCGCTGTAGAGCACCGCGGCGCTGCTCGGGAGTCATCTGCTGCCACTGGCGACGTAACGCCTGGCGCTGCTCCAGGGGCATCTGCCGAAAGCGCTGAAACTGCTCGCGCACGCGCTGCTGCTGCTCCGGTGGCAGCGCCTTGAACTGCCGCCAGCGCTCGCGCAGCTGCTGACGCTGCTCGGGCGGCAACGCGCGCCACTGCTTGAATCGGTCCTGCGCACCCGCGCGCTCGTCGGGCGTCATATGAATCCAGCGGTCGCTGCCACGCGCGAGGGACTGCTGCTTCTCCGCGGGCAGGCCCTCCCAGTTACCTTGGAAGCCGTGCAGGAGTTGCTGCTGCTGGGGCGAGAGCGACTGCCACGAGCGCGGCGCCGCAGGCTCGCCGGATTCCTGCGCGAAGGCGGGAACCCCGGCGAGCAGCACGAGCAGGGTGAGGAGCAATGCCCTCACGACTGCTTCGTACCTTGCGGCGGCGGCGGCGCGGGGTTCTGCGCCCCGTGCTGCGCCCGTTTCAGGAATTCCGACCAAGCGGCATCTCCGTGATCGTCCTCTCCCAAGAACTCGATGAACTCCGCGTCGGGCACGTCCTGCGACGCCGGCGGCGCAGAGGTTTGCGTGCTCCCTGGGGGCGACGCGGGCGCCGGTCTCGGCACCTGTCCAGGCGGCTGCGCCCGGACCGCGGCCGCACAAAGCAGCGCTCCGAGAACCAGCCGGTAGCGGGGCTCCCTCAATGTTCATTCATCCTACGCAGAGGGTTCCTCGCCCGCGGCCTTGTCCGCCCAGGCGTAGAAATCCAGGTCGTTCTGCAGCATCTCGACGTTATCTTGCGAGTTGTCGCTCGCGGCGACGATGTCCAGATCCTCGAAGCTGGCGGCGTCGGCCGACACCGCGCCGTGATGCGCGACCGGCGCGTGCAGCCAAAGCGACACGCCGAGCACCATCGCGGCCGCAACCCCTGCCGCCGAGGTGAGCACCGGCAAGCGCATGAACCAGGCACGCGGCCGCGCGCGCTCGGCGGCTTCGAGTGCTGCATGGCGGGCCTGCGTGAGGCGCGAGCGCGTGCGCATGTCGATGCGCTCGACGCTGTCCTGAAACAGCGCCCGGCTGCGCTCTTCCAGCAACGCTTGCTTAGCCGCGGTTTCCTCGCTCATCACCACACCTCGCCCAGTTGCTCGCGCAGCGTGTGCACCGCGCGGGAATAATGTGTCTTGACGCTGCCTTCCGAGCAGCCCATGGCCATCGCGGTCTCGGCGACGTCCAGCCCTTCGAAATTTCTCAGCATGAACGCCTCACGCTGCCGAGCCGGCAGCTCGCGCAAGCTGGCCTCGAGCTTCTGCATCGCCTGATGTTGCATCAATACGTCGGGCACCGCGGGCGCGTTGTCCGCGACGCTGTCGAGCGGGTCCTGAGCCTCGTGGTCGGGATCTTCCTTCGGGCCCGGCAACCAGGTCATGAATCGTTTGCGCACGGTCCGCCGCCGCTGCAGGTCGCGTATGCCGTTCTCGAGGATGCGATAGAACAGCGGCCGCCATTCGGCGCTCGGGCGCGTGGCATAATTGCGCGCAAGCTTCAGCATCGCATCCTGCACCGCGTCCATCGCATCGTCGGGATCACGTAACGCGACTTGGGCCATGCGGAAGGCGCGCCGCTCGATCTCAGCCAGGAATTTATCAAGTGCGCGCGTCTGCTCCAGAACCACTCCCCTGGTCGCTGGCGCGGGACCATCCGCTACCATCCAAGCTGCGGTGAGCGTACCAAAGCCCGACATGCCACGTCCTCTCGCGCTTTCGACAGAGTGTCTGCGCCATGGGTATAAACGGCGGGCCTCGCGGCCGGTTGACGATGCCTACGCCGGATCAGCAACTTACGCACATGATGTGTGACAGGTGCTGCAAAATTTGCAACCGGCGTCAGGCGTCGCATCTAGAGGGTGATGTAACTGATTGATTCTACTGAGTTCTGATCGAATTCGCGCAGTTTTTGGTCAATTTGAATATGTCTCGAAACGGAACGGGCACTTAAGTCGCATGATCCCGCGTTCTCAACAGACTTATCCACAATTTTTGTGGACAATGCCTTGATCCTCAAAATCGCGCTCGACACGCCGCTACGGCGCGTCTTCGACTATCTGCCGCCCGTCCTGATCCGCGATCCGATTCGCGCCGGCGTGCGCGTGCGCGTGCCGTTCGGCCGACGCCAGAGCATCGGCATCCTGGTGTCGACCGCGACCGACTCGACCATCGATCCCGCGAAGCTGAAGCGCGCCCTCGAGGTGCTGGACGAGGCCCCGGTCTTCGATGCGGTGACGTTCGACCTGTTGCTCTGGTCGGCGGACTACTATCATCACCCGCTCGGCGAGGTGCTGGCGGCGGCGCTGCCGGTGAGCCTGCGCGAGGGGGAGCCGACGGAGCCGAACGCCGTCGAGCGTTGGAGCCTGACTGCGACCGGCAGGCTCGAGCTCGCGAGTCCCGGCGCGCGGCGTGCTCCCCGGCGGCGCGCGATGCTCGCGCGGCTTGAGGCGGGTGCCGCCTCGACGCAGGAACTCGGCCCCGGTGCGCAAGCGCAGCTCAAGGCCCTGGCAGCGCGCGGGTGGGCGCAGGCTGAGCGGCTGGCGGCTCACCCCGCGTGCATCGAGACACGGCCGAGCGAGGTCGTGCTGACCGACCCGCAGATAGCGGTGCTCGAGGCGATCCGCGCATCGCTCGGACGATTCACGGCACATTTGCTCTACGGGGTTACCGGGAGCGGCAAAACCGAGGTGTATTTGCAGGCGATCGCAGCGGCGCTCGCAGAGGATGTGGCGCGCGGCGCGCCGGGTCAGGCGCTGGTGCTCGTGCCCGAGATCGCGCTCACACCGCAGCTGCTCGAGCGCTTCGAGCACCGCTTCGGCGGGGGCATCGTCGTGCTTCATTCGGGTCTCTCCGCCGGCCAGCGCCGCGAGGCCTGGCGCGCGGCTCATGGCAACCAGGCGAGGATCGTCATCGGCACGCGCTCGGCGGTTTTCACCTCACTCCCCGCGCTGCGCCTCATCGTGGTGGACGAAGAGCACGACGCGTCTTACAAGCAGCAGGAGGGGTTTCGCTATTCGGCGCGCGATCTCGCGGTGCGCCGCGCGCAGCGGGCCCGGGTGCCCATCATCCTCGGGTCCGCCACGCCCTCGCTCGAGACTCTGGAGAATGTCGCTTCCGGGCGCTATACCGAGCTCGAGCTGCCGCAGCGCCCGGGCGCAGCGCGCGCCCCGCGCATGATTCTCATCGACCTGCGCAAGCACCCGAGCGAGCAGGGAGTCTCGCAACCCGCTATCCAGGCGATTGGCCGGCACTTGCAGGGGGGCGGACAAGTGATCGTGTTCCTGAACCGGCGCGGCTATGCGCCGAGTCTTTTCTGCTCGAGCTGCGGCTGGGCGGCGCAGTGCGCGCATTGTGACGCCCGCATGACCTTGCACCAGCGCGCCGGCGAGCTGCGCTGTCATCACTGTGGGGCGCACGCCGCGGTGCCCACGGTGTGCGGCCAGTGCGGCCAGCGAGTACTCCCCGTCGGCCAGGGAACCGAGCGCATCGAGGAGACGCTCACGCGCTTGTTTCCGCACGCTCCGCTCGCGCGGCTCGACCGCGACACCGCGGGCGCCCACGGAGCCATGCGGGCGGTGCTGGAGCGCGTCCACAGCGGTGAGGCGCGGATCCTCATCGGCACGCAGATGCTCACCAAGGGACATCATTTCCCCGACGTGAGCCTCGTGGTCGTGCTGGATGCGGATCAGGGCCTCTTCGCCAGCGACTTTCGCGCCACCGAGCGGCTCGCCCAGACCATCACCCAGGTTGCGGGCCGCGCCGGCCGATCGGCGCGCCTCGGCGAAGTGATGGTGCAGACCTCCTTTCCGGAGCATCCGCTGCTCACCCGCTTGATCACCACCGGTTACCCGGCCTTCGCCGCCAACGCCCTCGAGGAGCGGCGCGCGGCGCACTGGCCGCCGTATTCGCGTCTCGCGCTGCTGCGCGCCGAGGCGAAGGATGCCGTGCGGCTGAACCGTTTTCTCGAGGACGCGGCCGTTTGCGCGCGGCCCTTGGCCGACGCGGTGAGCGTGCTCGGTCCCGCGACGGCGATGATCGCCCGCCGCGCCGATCACTTTCGCGCCCATCTGCTGCTCGAGAGCCCCTCGCGGACGCCGTTGCAGCGCTTCCTCGGGCGCTGGCTGCCCCTCGTCGAGGCGCTGCCCGGGCCGCCGGGATTGCGCTGGTCGATCGACGTCGACCCGCTGGAGGTGGACTAGAGGTGGAGCGCTTTGGGCTTTGCACGGGGGCGTATAGGATAAACTGCCGACCCTTCGATAAGACGCCCTGAGACCGACTTGAAGACCCTGATCGAAACCCTGCTGCACCGGGCACTCGACGCGTTGCCCGAATCTCTGGTATCCCCCGCGGAGCGCGCCGTCGCCATCGAGGTCGAGCGCACCAAGGACTCGCAGCACGGCGACTTCGCGACCAATCTCGCCATGCGCCTCGCCAAAAGCGCGCGCCAGAATCCCAGGAAGCTCGCCCAGGCACTCCAGGCGGCGCTGCCTCCCGACCCGGCGATCGCCAGAATCGAGATTGCGGGCGCCGGTTTCATCAATTTCTACTTGCGGGAAGACGCCTATCACGCCGAGATCGGGCGTGTGCTCGCGCAGGGCGCCGCTTACGGCAGGTCGGAGATAGGCGCGGGCCGTCGCGTGGTGGTGGAATTCGTGTCGGCGAACCCCACCGGACCGCTGCACGTCGGCCACGGCCGACACGCGGCCTACGGCGCCAGCCTTGCGAACCTCCTCGATGCGGCGGGGTATCGGGTCGGCCGCGAGTACTACGTCAACGATGCCGGTCGGCAAATGGACATCCTCGCCGCGAGCACGTGGCTGCGCTATCTCGAGCGTCGCGGCGAGCGGTTCGCCTTTCCGGCGAACGGCTACCGGGGCGACTACCTGCTCACCATCGCCGCGGAGCTCGACGCGCGTTACGGCGGCTCGCTCGTACGTCCCGCCGCGGCGGTGTTCGAGGGATTGCCGGCGGATGAGCACCAGGGCGGCGACAAGGACCAGTACATCGACGCGGTCATCGCGCGCGCCCAAGCGCTCCTTGGCGCGCAAGATTTCCGGCACGTTCACGACCTGGCGCTCGGATCCATTCTTTCCGACATTCGCGAAGATCTCGAGGAATTCGGCGTCACGTTCGATTCCTGGTTCAGCGAGCGCTCCTTGAGCGACTCCGGCGAGATCGACCGCGCCATCGGTGCGCTCGAGGCAGCAGGACAGCTCTACGTCAAGGACGGCGCGCGCTGGTTCAGGACCACGGCCTACGGGGACGAGAAGGACCGCGTGATCGTGCGCGAGAACGGCAACAAAACCTATTTCGCATCCGACATCGCCTTCGTCTTGAACAAGCGCGAACGCGGCTTCGAGCATCTCATCTACGTGTGGGGTGCGGATCATCACGGCTACATGGCGCGTTTGCGCGCGGGCCTCATCGCCCTCGGCGGACCGCCCGAGTGCCTGGAGATTCGCCTGGTTCAGTTCGTCACGCTGTTCCGCGGCGGACAAAAAGCGCAGATGTCGACCCGGTCGGGCGAGTTCGTGACCTTGCGCGCCCTGCGTGAAGAGGTCGGCAACGACGCCGCTCGCCTGTTCTACGTGATGCGCTCGAACGACCAGCACCTCGATTTCGACCTGGAACTCGCCAAGGCCCGCTCGAACGACAACCCGGTGTACTACATCCAGTATGCGCACGCGCGCGTGTCGAGCGTACGCCGCCAGATGGAGGAGCGCGGCATCGTGCACGACCCGGCGCGAGGGTTAGCCGCGCTCGCCTCGCTCCTCGAGCCCCAAGAGCAGAGGCTCATCAAACGCATCTCCGCGTTTCCGGAGACCATCGAGCACGCTGCCGTGAATCGCGCCCCGCATGCGCTGGTGCACTATCTGCGCGATCTGGCCAACGATTTTCACACCTACTACAGCGCGCACCAGTTCCTGGTCGATGACGCGACGCTCCGGGATGCGCGCGTTAGTCTTGCGTTTGCCGCGCAGGCCGTCATACGCAACGGACTGCGCCTGCTCGGCGTGTCTGCGCCCGACACGATGTAGGGGCGAAATGGCGCGGGACTACAAGCCCCGGCGCAAGCCCAAGGGCGCATTCTCCGGATGGATCGGCCTCGCATGCGGATTGGCCGCGGGCCTCGCTGTGGCGGCGCTGGTGTACGTCAAGGACCACCGGCCCCAGGTGACGGCCGCGCCGCTTGCCAAGGCCGATAAGAAAAAGCCGCACAGTGGCGAGCAGCCGCCGGATCCGGACGGTGCCGACGCGGTGGCAGCGGACGAGTCGGGCACCTCGTACGATTTCTACTCGAACTTGCCCAAGTTCGAGGTGGTGGTCCCGGAGAAGGAAAAGGACGTGCGGCCGGACATCCGCGCCGTCCCCGAGACCCGCCGGGGCACGTACGTATTGCAGGCGGGCTCATACAAGAATTTCGCCGACGCCGATCGCGTGCGCGCAAAGCTTGCGCTGCAGGGGGTCGAGTCGAAGGTGCAAAAAGTCTCCGTGGACAATGACACCTGGCACCGCATCCGCATCGGACCGATTTCGAATCTGGATCAGCTCAACCGGCTGCGCACCGTCCTGCGCAAGGCGGACGTCGATGTGCTGGTGATTCGCGTAGGCGACTAATTCGGATAGGCACCTAGTCCTCACCCAATTGGCGAAAATCGACGCCTAATGCCCGCAACTTCCGGTAAAGATGCGTGCGCTCCATGCCCACTCTCTTGGCCAGCTGACCCACTTTGCCGTTGCACAGGAGCAATTGTTGCTGCAGGTAAGCGCGCTCGAACTGCTCGCGCGCTTCGCGCAGCGGCAAAGCGAGCAGGTCCTGCTTCACCAGCGGCTCGTCGACGCCGGTCTTGACGGCGAGCTCCCGCTCGATCTCCTCCAGGCGGATCTCCTCGCCGGCCCCGAGCACCAGAACCCGCTGCACGAGGTTACGCAGCTCACCAAGATTCCCGGGCCAGGGATAGTTGCGCAGGCGGTTCTGCGCCGCGACGCTGAAGCGCCGCAGAGACAAATGTTGATCGTCCACCAAGCGGTCGACGTAATAGCGCAGCAAGTCGGGCACGTCCTCGGCGTACTCACGTAGCGGCGGCACCCGCAGCGTGATGACATTCAAATGCGCAATGAGATCGCGGCGGAACGGCTCGGGCGAGGAGCGGCCTTCGAATCCTTCCTGTGCCGAGCTCACCCAGCGGACGTTGAGCGGCAGCCGCTCGCGGCCGCCCACGCGGGTATAGCTGCTCTGCTCGATCGCGCCGATCAAGGCGCGTTGCGCCTGGCTGGGCAGATCCTCGAGCCCGTTGATGAACAGCGTCCCGCCAGCGGCCTGCTCGAGCGCCCCCTGCACCACCTTAGCGTCGCGCTCGCTGCCGAACAGCGCCGCCGCCGGGTCGGCCCCGAGGCTCGCCGCCACCACCATGTGGAACGGTTTCGAGGAACGCGCGGAGAGCGAATGCAAGTGGCGGGCGTAGGCTTCGCGGCCGGAGCCGAGCTCGCCCACGAACAGCACGGACGACGAGCTGGTCGCAGCCTGCTGCACCAGCTCGCGCAGGTTCTGCGTCAGCTTGCTCTTGCCGATGGGAAGCGCGAGAGCCGAGCCCTGCGCCCGCTCGGACAGGCGCTTGCGCCTCCCCGCGTCGAGCGCACGCTCGACCGTGCGCAAGAGCTTGGTGAGGGAGAGGGGCTTTTCCACGAAATCGAATGCACCGAGGCGCGTCGCCTCGACCGCCGTCTCGACCGTACCGTGGCCGGACATCATCACGACCGGACAATCGTAGCCGTCAGTGACCGACCATTCACGCAGCAGCGTGATGCCGTCCGTGTCCGGCATCCAGATGTCGAGCAGCACGAGATCGGGCAGGTGGGCCGCTCGGGCGTTGCGCGCCTGCGTGGCATCGGCCGCGACTTCCACCTCGTAGCCTTCCTCGGCCAGGATCTCCTGCAGGAGCCCGCGGATGTCCGCCTCATCGTCTACCACCAGAATCCTCGAAGCGGTCATACCCGTTCTCTCCTGTGTTCGCTCTTGCGCGGCTCGCGCGGGGCGGAGCCCCGCGCCGCCTCGCCGAGCGGCAGCAAAATACGCACGCGCGCCCCGCCCGTGCGGCAATTATCCGCCTCAATGCGCCCGCCGTGTTCTTCCACGATTTTTTTCACGATCGCCAACCCCAATCCCGTGCCTTTGGGCTTGCTTGTGACATAAGGATCGAACACGGTGCCGATCAGGTCGCGCTGAAAGCCTGGCCCATTGTCCGACACGATGATTGCCGCCATGTGTTTGGGACCATCCTCGACGGCTTGAGTTTCGATCTCGATGCGCGCACCGTCCTTGCCTTCGAGCGCCTCGAGCGAATTCGTCGCCAGATTGTTGAGTATCTGCCGGATACGGCCTCGATCGGCGGAGATTGGCGGTAAATTCGGATCCAGCAGCAAGACGAGCTCGGTGGTGCTCTCCTGCGCGCGGTACAGATCCACCACCTCGGTGATGAGCTGATTGAGGTCGAAGCGCGCGACATGCATGTCGGGCGCCCGCGCGTACTCGCTGAACGCATTCACCATCTGCTTCATCGCCTCCACCTGCGCGACGATCGTGTGCGTCGCCCGCTCGAGTATTTGTGCATCCTCGGAGTTCATGCTGCCCAGGAACTTGCGCCGCATGCGCTCGGCCGACAGCTGGATGGGGGTCAGGGGGTTCTTGATCTCGTGCGCGAGGCGCCGCGCCACCTCGCCCCAGGCGGCGTCGCGCTGCGCCTGCAGGAGCGTCGTGATGTCGTCGAACACGAGGACCACCCCCGGAGCGCCCCCAACGTCGTTCGGCAGGGCCGTGCAGGCGCACATGAGCACCCGTCTTCCGGACTCGGAGGGCAGCTCGATCTGCTCGCGCCAGTCGAGCTGGTCTTGCTCGAGCCGCGCCCTCACGGCGGCGAGAAACTGAGTGAACAGCACGCCGTCGTTGATCGTTTCGTCGAAGCGCGCGCCGACTGCCGCCTCGAGATCGATGCCGAGGATCGCGCTCGCCGCCTGATTGGCGGTGCGCACCGTGAGATCCGGCGTGAGTGACACCACGCCCGTCGAGAGCCGCGCCAGGATCACGGCGAGCCCGGCACGCTCTGCTTCCACTGCCTGCTGGCTGCGGCGCGTCTCCTCGCGCGCCCGGCCGAGCCGCTTGGTCATGTCGTTGAACGATGTCACGAGGAAGCCGAGCTCGTCGCGCGAGGGAAGCGGCAGGCGCGTGTCGTAGTTGCCCTTGGCGACAGCGCGCGTGCCGGCGATCAAATCCTGTACCGGTTGCACCAGGCGCTGGGCGGCAAAGAACGCGCCATAGACGGCCGCGATCAGCGACATCAGCACCACGAACGTCAGGATCAGCACGAATGTGGACTCGAGCGGGCGGCGCAGCTGCACGAGATTGGCGTACTGAGTGTAGGAGCGCTGTACCGTGTCCGCGAGCTGCGAGAGCTGCTGCGGCACCGGATAGAGCGCGATGAGCACGTGCGAAGGCGCGTTCGGCCCGGCGTCGAGCGGCGCCGCGGCCCGAATCACGTAGCCGCCCACGGCGTCGGTGTCCAGGCTGACGTATGGCCGCCCGCGGCGGACCTGCAGCATCATCTCATCCGTGGCCGGTGCCGGCAGCGTGTCCATGGGCCGATCCGAGCTCGTCGCGATGATCTGCGTCGGCGCGCCGACCACCGTGAATTCCAGCGCGCCGCTATCGCGCCGCTCGCGCTCCAGTGTCGAGAACAGATTGAAATCGGTGAGCCCCGAAAGCTCGTGCGCCACCACCTGGGTGTGCTGCAGAAACTCTCGCACCCGCACTTCGAGCGCCGCGTGCGACAGCTCGCGCGTGTCCTTGAGACCTTGACTTACTTCGATCTCGAACCAGCTGTCGATGCCGCGACTGAGAAACTGCAGGGCGAAGTAATAGACGACCAGGATCGGCGCGACGGCGAGCACGCTGAAGATCGCGACGGTGCGCCCCTTCAGGCGCGAGCCCGGTACGTGCCTGCGGAAGTCCTTGACGAGCTGATAGAGCTTGCCCGCGAGCAGCACGAGCAGGGTAAGGAGGCCCGAGATGTTGACCAGCAGGATCCAGGGCAGCCAGCGGTCGAAAGCTTGCGAGTTTTGCGCGGCGGAGGCCAGCAGATAAAGCGCAACCAGCCACAGCCCGACGCCCAGCGAACCGAGCACGGTCGAGCCGTATTTGCGCGTTAGGGCTGCAGCGTCCATGTGTACCAATCGCTCTCCCGGTGCCACTCGTTGACCCAGAACATCAGCAGGCGCAACGTGAACGGCACGCGGCCATAATCGATCCTCGCTCGCACACTCGCCTCGTAACGGCGATCGGGGTGCAGGAGTGCCTTGTCCAGCACGGGGAGGCTGCGCACCTCCGACAACTGCTCGAGAGCCGCATCGACCGTGGGGAGCGATTGCTGCTGGCCGCTGTTCTCGTTGCGCAGGATGTAGCGTGCGCTCACTGCGTTGTATTGCAAGTCGTAGCGCTGCGTGAGCTCCGCGACGCGCGAATTCGGCAGAAGCTGGCGCACCCGCTCCACGTCCAAATCGACCTCGAGAGTGAGCGGGACGCCCTCGTTCAAGCCGCGGCGCACCGCGTCGCTGATCGGAAGATCGATGCGAGAGTTGAGGTGGTAGACGCCGCCAGCGAGCTCGAGATCCGCCGAGCGCACCTCGAAACGTCCCTCGAGCCCCTCCGCGCGGCAGGGCGGGGCGGCCGCTCCCAAGAGTGCGACGCTCAGGAGCGCTGCCCGCAAGGCTGAAAATGTCGGCGAGAATCTCATCGTTTGGTCAAGGCAGCATAATAGAAGCCGTCGGCACCCGCCTCACCAGGGAGGATCTGCCGGCCGCCGGCGTCGGCCTCGCCAAGACCCGGCCATCCGTGCCACTCTTCCACCGGAACGGCGGCGGCATCGGCCGTGCGCTCCAGAAAGGCGCGGACCAGCTCCCCGTTCTCGCGTCGTGTAAGCGTGCAGGTCGCATACACCAGGCGGCCCCCGCGCGCGAGCATGCCGAAGGCGGCGGTGAGCAGGCGCATCTGCACCGCAGGCATCTTGGCGAGCTCCTGCGGGGAGCGGCGCAGGCGGATGTCCGGATGCCGGCGGATGACCCCGAGCGCCGAGCAGGGTGCGTCGAGCAGAATGCGGTCAAACGGCACGCCGTCCCACCAGCCTTGCGGAGCAGCCGCATCGCCGTGCACGACCTCGGCCTCGAGCCGACCGCGCTCCAGGTTCCCGCGCACGCGCCCGAGGCGCTTGCCGTCGACGTCCACGGCGATCAGCCGCGCGAGCTTGGGCTCGCGCTCCGCCATGAGCGCTGTCTTTCCGCCGGGAGCGGCACAGGCGTCGAGCACCCGCTGTCCCGGCTCGAGACCCAAGGGAAAGACGACGCACTGTGCGCCGAGATCCTGCACCGACACCAACCCCTCGGTAAACCCCGGCACTTCGCCGACATCGCGCGGCACGACCAGGAGCACGGCCTGCGGTACGCGCGGCTCCGCGACCGCCTCGATTCCCGCCTGGCGCAGCCGCGCGACATAATCTTCCGCCGTGGCGAGCTTCGCATTGACACGCAGCCACATCGGCGCCTGGGCATCGGAGGCGGCCAGGATGTCCGTCCAGCGATCCGGCCAATCCTGGCGCAGGCGCTCCGCGAGCCATTGCGGAGCGGCGTAGCGCGTGGCGGGTGCGCGGGCGATTTCTGCCTCCAGCGACTCGCGCTCGCGCAGATAACGCCGCAGCAGCGCATTGATGAGCCCTGCGGATCGGCCCGCGGATTTCGCCGTGCTCACCGCCGCATCGACCACGGCATAGTCGGGTGTGCGCGCATCCTCGAGCTCGAACAGCGCCACCGAGAGGATCGCGCGAACGAGCGGCTCGAGGGACTTCCGCGGCTCTGTGAGCACGCGCTGCAAGATGGCCTCGTGGCGATAGAAGCCGCGCACCGCCCCGAAGGAGAGCGAGCGCGCCGGTGGTACGAGCGTGCGAGGCACGTCGGCGAGCACCGCGTCGAGGGCGGCATCCAGCGTGACCCGTTCACGCAAAACGCGCATGGTTGCCTGAGCCGCCAGGGCACGCGCATCAACGGTCGCGCCGCTCATGGGCTCGAGAACGTCGCCCCCGCGAGGCGCTCCGAATTCAAGAGTTCGGCCGCGGTCACGGGCTTGCGCCCGGCGAGCTGCAGGCGCGTGATGCGCAGCGCACCGTAGCCACACGCCACGTCGATGCCGCACGGCGCCGCTGCGGTAACCGTGCCGGGGGTTATCTCCTCGCGCGCGGCCGCCGCGGGAGCAAGCTCCGCCTCCCAGATGCGCAACTGCTCCCCGTCCCAGCGGGTCTGCGCGACCGGGGCCGGATTGAACGCCCGGACTTTGCGCAGCACTTCAGCTGCATCTGCACGCCAATCGATCTCCGCCTCGGCCTTCGAGATCTTCTGCGCATAGGTGACGCCGGCCTCGGGCTGCGGCGTTTCGGGCACGGGTCCCCGCGCGAGCGCATCCAGCGTCTCGCACAACAGCCGAGCGCCGACCGCGGCCAGCCGATCGTGCAGCGTGCCACCCGTGTCGCCGTCCTCGATGTCGACGGCGCGCATCGCCAGCATGGGACCCGTGTCGAGGCCGGCTGCCATGCGCATGATGGTGACGCCCGTGACTCGATCGCCCGCGAGCAGCGCGCGCTGGATGGGGGCAGCGCCGCGCCAGCGCGGCAGGAGCGAGGCGTGGATGTTGTAGCAACCGAGCCGTGGTGCGGCGAGGGCCGGCGGCGGCAGAATCAGGCCGTAGGCCACTACCACCAGCGCGTCGAGATTGAGCGCCTGAAGAGCATTCAGTGTCTCGGGCGACTTGAAGGTAGCTGGCTCCAGCACTGGCAGGCCGAGTTCGAGCGCGCGCTGCTTCACGGGGCTCAGCTGTACCTGCCTGCCGCGCCCCGCGGGCCGGTCGGGCTTGGTGAATACCGCTCGAACGTGGTGCTCCGAGCGCGCCAAGGCGTCGAGCGCCGGAACGGAGAATGTGGGCGTGCCGGCGAAGCCCAGTCTCAACGCGCGTTGTACCAAGGAGGCCCTAGAGAGCCGGGACTGGAGTACGGGCTTCGGTCGGGGAGCGCTGCCTGCGCTCCTTTTGCAAGCGGCGCCGGATCAATTGACGCTTGAGCTCGGACAGATAATCGACGAAGAGCTTGCCTTCGAGATGGTCCATCTCGTGCTGGATGCACACCGCGAGCATGCCCTCGGCGTCGAGCTCGAAGCGTATGCCATTCCTGTCCTGCGCCCGCACCTTGATGCGCTCGGCTCGCTCCAGCTTGTCGTAAATTCCCGGCAGGGACAGGCAACCCTCCTCGCCCGGAGCACGACCCTCCGCAGCCACGATCTCCGGATTGATGAGGATCATGGGCGTATCGCGAGCGTCGCTCACGTCGAGCACGATCAGCCGGCGGTGTACGTCGACCTGGCTGGCCGCGAGGCCCACGCCTTTGGCGGCATACATGGTCTCCAGCATGTCGTCCGCCAGTTTCCGCACCGCGTCATCCACGACCTGTATGAGCTCTGCCTTGGTGCGCAAGCGCGGATCCGGGTACTCGAGAATTGCCAGCTTTGTCATCGGAGTTATGAGATGGATATCGTGTTTTTGGCCGAGGTTAGTTGTTAAAGTTCCGCCGCTGCTTAACTTAATGGCGCGTTTGCGGCAGTGCGCAGGGTGCTGCGACAGCCGAAAACGGGCGATACGTCCCAGTCCTTGGAGGCAGGCCGGCAGTATACCAGCCGGCCCGGCACCATATGACAGGCGACTCATGGGAGCGACTTAGAATGCAACGCCATCAGACAATAGCCTTGGTACTCGCAATCGCGGCCGTGACGGGTTGCCGCACCGAGCCGCCGCCTCGAGCGCCCCAGGTCGTCGCGCAGGATGACGGCGGCGTGCAAGGAACTGTCGTCGGTGATCAGCGGACTGCAATGGAGGCGGCCGTCGACTCCGGAGCGGGTGCGACGACCACGGCCCTCCCGCCGGAGGCCGCGCACGAGGGTCTGCAGCTCGCACCGGGTGCGCCCGACAGCTATACCGTCAAGCGCGGCGACACCCTGTGGGGCATCGCCAAGATCTTCCTCAAGGATCCCTGGTACTGGCCGGAGATCTGGCAGGTCAATCCTCAGGTCCAAAACCCGCATTTGATCTATCCCGGCGACACTCTGCATCTGGTGTACGTCGAGGGCCGGCCGAGGATCGTGCTGCAGCCGGGCAGCCTGGAGCGCGGCAACGGCGCGCGAGTCCTGGCGCGCGTACGCAGCCAACCGCTCGAGGCGGCGGTGACTACCATTCCCTACGAGACCGTGGCGGCATTCATGTCCAAGCCGCTTGTGCTCGAGGATAAGCAAATCAAGACCTCTCCTTACGTGCTGTCCACGCGTGATTCGCATGTGATCATGTCGGAGGGAAACACGGTCTATGCGCGCGGCTTCACCGCTCCGGTCGAGCTCGGCGCGCACTACAACCTGGTGCGCGTGGGCGAGCCACTGCGCGATCCGGATGACAATCGCATCCTGGGCTACAACGGGGTCTACACGGGCACCGGCCACGTCACCCGCGGCGGCGATCCGGCGACGCTCATCATGACCCAGTCGGCGCGCGAGACCTACCCCGGCGACAAGCTCTTGCCGGGCGACGTCGACGTGCCGCTCGACTTCATGCCGAGCCCGCCCAAGGTGAACATCAAGGGCCGCATCATGTTGGTATCGGACGGGGTCACCGTCATCGGTCAGTACGAGGTCGTGGTCATCAATCGCGGCGTTCGCGACGGCTTGCAGCCGGGCAACGTGCTCGCGGTCTATTCGAGCAGCGATCCGGTGGAAGATAACTCCAAGAGGGGCTTCGTGAGCCCGCATACCGTCTTCTCGAAGACGGTGAATCTCCCCGACGAGCGCACCGGCACGTTCATGGTGTTCAAGACTTTCGATCGCATGAGCTTCGGGCTCATCATGGAAGCGACCGACGTCATCCACGTGGCCGATAAGGTTCAATCACCCTAAGGCAAATCTGTGCATTCACGCGGTCTGTCGAAGGGCGGACGCGCGGGCCTTTGCCGATACTCTCCGCATGCCGGTCTTCGAGGACACCTCGGCCTGGGTGCAGATCGCGCGCACGCCCGCGCTCGATGCCGCAACGCTCGCACGGGCGATCGAGCGTCTGCACTCGCCCGGTAAGCTGATCGGCGCCGGCGACGCAGAGCTCGCCGAGGCCGGCGTCGGCGGGACCGCACGAGAGCACCTGTGCGCGCACCACGCGGCAACGGTCGCGGAACTGCGCTGGCTCGAGCACGCGACCCATCACCTCGTGCCGTGCACGGCGGCGGATTATCCTGGGATGCTCCGCTCATGCGCGACTCGGCCCCTCGCGCTCTATGTCGCGGGACGCCTCGATGCGCTCAAGGATCCGCCGCTCGCCGTCGTCGGCAGCCGCCGCCCCACCCCCGGCGGCCTGGACAACGCCTTCGAGTTCTCCCGCATCCTCGCCGAGCGCGGGCTCGTCATCGCGAGCGGCCTAGCCAGCGGCATCGACGCGGCCGCTCATCGCGGTGCGCTCGCAGCGCAGGGGCTCACCCTGGCGGTGCTCGGCACCGGCGTCGACCGCGTCTACCCCGAGACCAACCGGGACCTCTGCGAGGCCATCCGGTACGGCGGCGCCCTGATGAGCCCTTTTCCCCTCGGCACGCCGCCCCGGCCCGCGAATTTTCCCCGGCGAAACCAGCTCATCGCGGCCTTGAGTCTCGGCACCCTCGTGGTGGAGGCGGCGCGTGGGTCGGGCTCGCTGATCACCGCCCGCGCGACGCAACGGCTCGGGCGCCCCGTGCTCGCGATCCCCGGGTCGATTCACAACCCCATGAGCCGGGGATGCCATCGACTCATCAAGGAGGGCGCCCATCTGGCCGAAAGCGCGGATGACATATTGAGCAGACTCGATTTTTCGGGCTTTTTCGCGCACCCGCCGCGGGTCGCGAGCGCGCCGCAAACAGAGGGATCGAGCCTGGCGGGAATGGACAAGGAACACAAAATCTTGTTAGATGCGCTCGGCTTTGATCCCGCGGACCTCGATACGCTCATTGTTCGCACCGGACTCAAACCAGAAGCCGTGTCCTCGATGATGCTGATCCTCGAGCTCGAAGGCCACGTTCAGGCCGCCCCCGGGGGCCGCTACTCCCGAGTCGCCAACAGGAGAGCCGGAGGTGAAAGATAACGTTCTCGATCTGCTGATCTACCTTTTCGAGAATTACATGGGCACTGACGACGAGCCACGTCCCGATCGCGCCACGCTCAAGGTGGAGCTGGACAAGGCGGGATTCGCCGAGGCCGACGTGGAGCGGGCACTCGAATGGCTCGACGGCTTGTCGGGCGAGCAGCTCGGCAAGGTCGCGGAAGCGACCGCGCGCGCCGTGCGTATTTTCAGCGGACAGGAGCTGTTGCGCCTGGACACCGACGTGCGCGGATACCTCCTGTATCTGGAGAACGTGCGCATCCTGTCCGGCACCCAGCGTGAGCTCGTCATCGACCGCTTGATGGCGCTGGAAGCCGACGAGATCGACATCGATCAGGTCAAATGGGTCGTCCTCATGGTGTTGTTCAATCAGCCGGGCCAGGAATCCGCCTATGCGCAGATGGAAGATCTGGTCTTCGAAGAGCGCTCCGACGCCCTGCATTAGACGACCCTAGTACACTATTTTGGGCAACAACCTCGTTATCGTCGAGTCGCCTGCCAAGGCGAAGACCATCAAGAAGTACCTCGGCAAGGAGTTCGAGGTGCTGGCCTCCTATGGCCACGTTCGGGACCTGGTGCCGAAAGAAGGCGCCGTGGATCCGAAGCACGACTTCGCCATGAAGTATCAGCCGGTCGAGCGCAATCGCAAGCACGTCGATGCCATCGCCCGGGCCCTGAAGAAAGCCAAAGCTTTGTATCTCGCGACCGACCCCGATCGCGAGGGCGAGGCGATCTCCTGGCACCTGCAGGAGCTCCTGAAGGAGCAGGGCGCTCTGAAGGGCAAGGACGTGCAGCGCGTGGTGTTCTATGAGATCACCAAAAACGCGGTGCGCGAGGCCATGGAGCATCCCCGCGGGATCTCGGTCGATCTGGTGAATGCGCAGCAGGCGCGACGCGCCCTCGATTTCCTCGTGGGCTTCAACCTGTCGCCGCTCCTGTGGAAGAAGGTCCGCCCCAATCTCTCCGCCGGCCGCGTGCAGAGCCCGGCGCTGCGCATGATCTGCGAGCGCGAGGACGAGATCGCCGCCTTTCAACCGCAGGAGTACTGGACCATCGATTCCGCGCTCATGCATGCGGAGCAGCAGTTCCCGGCAAAGCTCGTGGAGTACCGGGGCGGCAAGGTCGAGCAGTTCAGCTTCACGAGCGAGAGCGCGGCCCGTGAGGCCGTGAGCACGCTCGAGCAGACCGCCCGCGGCGAGCTCACCGTCCTCGGCGTCGAGCGCAAGCAGCGGCGGCGCAACCCGGCGCCGCCCTTCACTACCTCGACGCTGCAGCAGGAGGCTTCACGCAAGCTCGGCTTCAGCGCGCAGAAAACCATGCGCGTCGCCCAGCAGCTCTACGAGGGCGTCGATATCGGCGAGGGCGCGGTGGGTCTCATCACGTACATGCGCACCGACTCGCTCAATCTCGCGCAGGAGGCGGTTGCGCAGATCCGCGAGCTCATCGTCGAGCTCTACGGCCCGGAAGGTCTCGCCGAGGAAGTGCGCGTCTATCGCACCAAATCGGCCAATGCGCAGGAGGCCCACGAGGCGATCCGCCCGACCGATGCGCGCATCGTGCCGGCCGACATCGAGCGCAAGCTCGACGCCGACCAGTTCCGCCTGTACTCGCTCATCTGGAAGCGCACCATGGCATGCCAGATGGCGCCGGCGGTGTACGACACCGTCGCTGTCGAGCTCCTGGCGGGCCCCGACGGCGCGGAGCGCACGGTGTTGCGGGCCAACGGCTCGACTCTCGTGAAGCCGGGCTTCATATCCGTTTATCAGGAAGGCGCGGACGACGTGGTGCAGGACGATTCGGATCACGTCCTGCCGCCGATGAACGAGGGCGATCGCGTCGAGCTCGTGCGCGTGATCCCGTCGCAGCACTTCACCGAGCCGCCGCCGCGCTTCACGGAAGCCTCGCTGGTGAAGGCGCTCGAGGAATACGGCATCGGCCGCCCCTCGACCTATGCCTCCATCATCTCGACCTTGCGCGACCGGGAGTACGTGAGCATCGAGAACCGCCGCTTCACCGCGACGGACATCGGCAAGATCGTGAGCCGCTTCCTCACGCAATACTTCACCAATTACGTCGATTACGACTTCACCGCCAAGATGGAGAATGCGCTCGATGGGGTCGCAGCCGGCGAGCAGGAATGGGTGCCGCTGCTCGATCGATTCTGGAAGCCGTTCATCAAGCTCGTGAAGCACACGGAGACCTCCGTGAGCCGCGAGGAGGTTGCGATGGCGCGCGACTTGGGGCTAGATCCGGTGAGCGGCAAGCCCATGAGCGTGCGCATGGGCCGCTTCGGACCGTTCGTGCAGATCGGCACCAAGGACGATGAGCAGAAGCCGCGCTTCGCGGGCCTGCGGCCCGGCCAGAAGATGGACACCATCACCCGCGAAGAAGCCCTGTTCCTGTTTCAGCTGCCGCGTAAACTCGGCCTCACGGCCGCCGGTGAGGAGATCGTCGCCAACACCGGTCGGTTCGGGCCCTACGTCAAGTACGGAGCCAAGTACGTCTCGCTGAAGACGGATGATCCTTACACGATTACCCTGGAGCGCGCGCTCGAGGTGATCCGCGAGAAAGAGATCGCGGACGCCAACCGCCTCATCCGCGATTTTCCGGATGCCGGCATCCAAGTGCTCAACGGCCGCTACGGACCGTACGTCAAGGACAAGACGCGTAACGCCAAGATCCCGAAGGATCGCGATCCCAAGAGCCTGACGCTCGAAGACTGCCAAACTCTACTGGCGGCAGCACCCGTACGCGGATTCGGCAAGTGGGGGCGCAAGAACGCGAAGGCCGGTGCGCCCGGCAAATCCAACGGCGCGGCGGCGGCGAATGAGCCGACCGCCGCGCCCAAGGCCGCCCGCGCGCGCAAGCAGACCGCCCCACCCGCGCGCACGACCGCGCGCCTCGCCGCGAAAGGCTCGAAAGCTGCCGCCAAGAAGCGCGCGCCCGCCGAGACCGCGCCGCCTCCCGCCTCCAAGACGAAGCGCCGGAAGACTTAACGGATGGGAGGCGCGTCGGCAACGCCCGGGGCTCCGTCGGAGACGGATGCGGCGGCGGTGCGCCGCTACCTCGAGGATCTTCACGACCGCATCACGGCCGCCGTCGAAGCGATCGACACCGCGCGGTTCCGACGCGATGCCTGGCAACGGCCGGGGGGCGGTGGCGGCGAAAGCCGCGTGCTCAGCGGTGGGGACGTATTTGAGAGGGCGGGCGTGTCCTTCTCGCACGTGACGGGCGACAAGCTGCCGCAATCCGCGTCCAACTCGCGCCCGGAAATGACCGATGCGGCGTTCGTCGCGATGGGACTGTCGCTGGTGTTCCACCCGCGCAACCCCTTTGTTCCCACCACGCATTGCAACGTCCGATTTCTGCGCGCAGCCCCGACAGGCCGGGCGCCGATATGGTGGTTCGGCGGCGGCTTCGATCTCACTCCGTATTATCCGTTCGAAGATGACGTCCTGCACTGGCATCGCACGGCCCGCGCCGCGTGCGCGTCCTTCGGCTCCGACATGTACCCGAAGTACAAGGACTGGTGCGACCGTTACTTCTTTCTGCCTCACCGCGACGAGACCCGCGGTGTGGGCGGACTGTTCTTCGACGATCTCAACGAGGGCGGCTTCGAGCGCTGCTTCGCCTTCATGCGCAGCGTAGGCGATCATTTTCTGCCCGCCTTTTTGCCGATCGTCGAGCGCCGCAAGGCAGAGCAGTGGGGCGAACGCGAACGCGCTTTCCAGCTATACCGGCGCGGCCGGTACGTGGAATTCAATCTGCTCTACGACCGCGGCACACTGTTCGGCCTGCAATCGCGCGGCCGAACCGAGTCGATCCTGATGTCCATGCCGCCGCTCGCCCGCTGGGATTACGACTGGCATCCGGAGGCCGGATCCGCGGAATCGCGCCTCTATGAATTCCTGCGTCCCCGCGACTATCTGACCGAGATCACCTGATTCAGCGCGCCGGGGCGCGCAGATCCTCGATGAGGCTCGCCATCTCGAGCATCTCTTCTTCGTGCGGCGCGTCGCGGAAGTTCTCGGCGAGCGCAGCCGCATACCACTCACGCATGGCGGGAATCTCGAGCAGACGCCCGGCGTAGCCCGCCGCGGCGGGGCTTAGCCCCAGACCATAAGTTTGCACCCGGTAAGCGACCGGCGCGAAGAACGCGTCCACCGCAGTGAACGAGCTTGCGGCGAGAAACGGGCCGCCGAAGCGATGGAGTCCGTCGTTCCACAAGGTATCGAGTCGCGCGATGTCGCGCGTCAGGGCGGCAGGCGTGTGTTTGAGCCGCAGGCGCACCCCGCAGCTCATGGAGCAGCGGTTGCGAAGCTCGGTGAAGCCCGAGTGCATTTCGGCCGCGGCGCTGCGCGCCCAGGCGCGCGCCGCGACTTCCTGCGGCCAGACGCCACGATGCCCCTCGGCGAGGTATTCGGTGATGGCGAGCGAATCCCACACCAGAATCGAACCGTCGACGAGACACGGGATCTTGCCGCTCGGCGACAGCTTGAGGAAATCCTTCCAGGCCGCCCCCCCGAACGGAATCGAGTGCTCCTTGAACTCGATGCCGATCGCACGCATCAGCACCCACGGCCGCAACGACCAGGACGAGTAATTCTTGTTGGCAACGTATAGCTCGTACATCGACTCTCCAGTCAGGCGCCCCACACTTCGCGTGCATAGCGCAGGAAGTTTTGCCCCATGATCTTCTCGATGCGCGCAGCGGAATAGCCGCGCCGGTCCAGGCGCGCGGCGAGATCGTGGAATTGATCGACGCCGCGCAGGTCGACGACGAAGGGAAGCGTGTCGGGACGCTCGCCGGCCGCGCTCACACCGGCCTTACGGCGCGCGGCGACTTCCTTGGCGAGCACGCTCTTGTACGCTTCCAGATCGTCGATCGAAGTCACCGGGCCGTCGGTTCCGATGCCCACGTGGTCCTCGCCGCACACATCCACGGCGTGATCGATGTGCGCCACGACATCCTCCGCGGTCGCGTGGCCCGTGGGATTCAGGAACGGCATGAAGTAGATGCCGACGAAGCCTCCCTTGGAGGCGACCAGCGCAAGCTCCTCGTCGGTCTTGTTGCGCGGCAAATCATTGAGGGCGCGACACCCCGTGTGGCCGATGGAAATCGGCTGCTTCGAGACGTGCGCCGCCTCGAGACAGGTACGCTGGCCACTGTGCGACAGATCGACCATCACGCGCAGCGCATTGAGGCGCTCGACCACGTCGCGGCCAAAGGGTGTGAGACCTCGGTTCTCGGGTGCCATGGATCCGTCGCCGAGTGCGTTCGCCGGGTTGTATGTGAGTTGAATGACGCGCACGCCGAGGTTCGCGAAAAGGTTCACCCGCGTAACGTCGTTCCCGAGCATGGCGGCGTTCTGAAATCCGTAGATGACGCCGATCCGACCTTCGGAATGGGCCCGCAGGATGTCGTCGGCGGTGTATACCTTGAGGAGGTCTCTCGCGCCCGCGCGCAGCCGGGCATCCATCTGCGCCACGTCGCGCACGCTCTGCTCGAAAGGATCTGCCTCGCCCGACACGTATCCGAGGGTGACGTTGACTGCCGCGAGGCCGGACGCGTGCGCCTCGCGCAACACGCGGGGCTCGAGCAGGCTCGCATCGACAGTCGAGTCAGGTTGATTCGGATCCTCGAGCCCGCCGAGCGCATTCACGATGATGAAGTCGCGCCGCACGCCGCGGCCAGCTTGGGCCCGGCCTGGATCGGCCGGACCTTGGCGGGCGGCGCTCGGCCGCGGCGCCGTCAGAATCGCGGCGGCGGCCGTCAGGAAGGCTCGGCGATGGAGAGTGGGCATCGGGTCGCCGGCATTCTCCCTGCCGTCCGGCAGCGGGTCAATGCACAATGCGTCCATGAACTATCGGCACATCTATCACGCCGGAAATTTCGCCGACGCGGCCAAGCACGTGGGCCTCGTCTATTGCCTCGACGCCATGAAGCGCAAGGAAACGGCGTTCTTCGTGCTCGACACCCATGCGGGTCGCGGCTACTACGACCTGCATGCAGCGGAGCCCCAGAAGTCGGGCGAGGCGGAGCGCGGGATTCAGCGGCTGCTGCGTTCTGCCTCCGCGCGCGAGCCGCTCGCGACGTACTTCGCAGCGCTCGGCGCCCGACCCGGCGAGCGGCTGGCTCGCTATCCGGGATCCCCCGCACTTATTGCGGCCGCGCTGCGCCCGCAGGACCGCGCCGTGTGCTCGGAGCTCGTGCCGTCCGAGGCCCGCGCCGCCGAACGCGAGATCTACTCAACCGGCCGCTTTCGCGTGGAAGTGGGCGACGGTTACGCCGCGCTGCGATCGCATCTGCCGCCGGCGGAACGGCGCGGCCTGGTGCTAATCGACCCGCCGTACGAGAGCGCCGACGAGCTCTCGGCACTCGCGGCAGCGCTCGCCGATGCCTACCGCCGCTGGCCGACCGGCACCTTTCTCGTGTGGTATCCGATCGTGAGCGCCGTGCAGCGAAGGCGCGTGCACACACGTCTTGCCGCCCTGCGTATCGCGAAGATGCTGTTCGCGGATCTGGCCGTGCATCCGGACGACGCCTCCGTCGGGTTGGCCGGCAGCGGGCTGTTGCTCGTCAATCCGCCCTACGGTGCCGACGATTTCTTGCGCGAGGCTTATCTCGCGATCCACGAGAGCCTGGCCGAGGCCGGTCGAGGCTACGTCGAAGTGGCGCGCCTGACGCCCGAACGAATGGCACAATGATCAACCGGCCGAGCACGGCCGCCGCGGAGCAACGCACATGGACCCCGAGAATCTACGCGATCAGCTGAGCAAACTGCATGAGGAGCTGCACAGCGCCCGTCCCGACGATCCGCACACCGATCGACTCCGCAGCGAGGTCCTCGAGGACGTGAAGCGGGCGCTTGCGTCACCGACCGCGGTCGACGAATCGTTCGCCGACCGACTGGAGCGGGCGGCCGTCCAGTTCGAGGCGAACCACCCGACCCTTGCGGCGAGTTCGCGCCGCTTGATCGACTTGCTGGGCAAGGCGGGCATGTAAGGAGGGCGGGTGTGCGCGGCGGCAGGCGCGCCGGTTCTAGCCGGTCCAGACGATGGCGGCTTTGACGCGCGCGGCTAGGCTCTCGATCTCGGCGGGGTCCTCCCCCTCGCCCTTCGCCAGCACCGCAAGACTGCCGTGCCCGGGAACGGGCAAGATCACGCCCCGGTAACCGCCCTCGTCGAACCGCTGAGCCTCGGTCACCTTGTTGTGCACGAGCACCATGACGGTGATCGGCCCGCGGGCGGTCTGTACCACCAGATGCGGCACATGGTGCCCGCGAAACAGGCAACTTTGAGCATAGCTCACCATGCCCGCATCGGGACCGAGACGCATGTGCGCCTCGGCGAGCACCGGCGCGAGACCGTCGGCGGGGACGGGGACATTGGTACTTGCCCAGGCCTCCGGCTCTCCGGCCATGTGTGCGACGACGTCCGCCGCCAGGCTCGCGTGCGGAGCGCCGAGCCACAGCGTCCCCACCAGCAGCGCAATGAGCACGGCTGCGGCCATCGCGAGCCACCCGCCCCGTGCCGCGCGCGCGCGCGGGACGTGCACATCGATGCGCAGCGCCCGTTCGAGACGTGCCTCGAAACGCAGCAGCCGGTCGCTGTACGCCGGACAGTCCTGACAGTGCGCGAGATGCTCCGCGAGCTCCGGGCTCGCGGCGCGCGGATCGGCGAGCACGGTCCGGCGGTATTCTGCGCAATCGATCACGGCGCGGGGTCCATCGACGTGTCCTCGCCGCATAGCGCTCGCAGCTGGTTGCGCGCGCGGAACAAACGCGTTAGCACGGCGCCGGTGGAAAGGTCGAGCTCGGCCGCGATTTCCGCAGTGGAATAGCCCATGAGCACTTGCAAAACGAGGGGCTCGCGATACTCCTCGGGCAGTTTGAACAGGGCGGCGCGTAGCTCCGCGAGATCCTGGTCGTGCGCGGCCGCCAACATGGGCTCCTCGCGAGCGATGAGCTCGTCCACATCGACCGTCGCAAGCCGTTTGCGCTCGAAGCTGCGCGCGTACTCGCGCCGTATGATGGTCAAGAACCAGGGCTTGGCGGCTGACTCGTTCTTGAGCGAGTCGCGTGCCTTCCACGCCCGTAGCAGCGTCTCCTGGACCACGTCTTCCGCCAGCGCGCGATCCCGGGACAGCCAGAATGCGAAACGCAGCAGGTCCGGGCGCAGCGCTTGACATAGCGCCTGGAATCGGGCTTTCCCGGCATTTCCGCCCACGTCGTCCTTCATGTATAAATCAGCTTCCGGCTCGTGGTGCCACGGGCGCGATATTAGCGCGTTGCGGCGCGAGCCGCGCGCGGGCGCCAAGGCCTGGATCCAGATGCCGTCAGGAGTCATAGAGAAGATGACCGGAGGTCGCGACGATTCATTTCCAGCTACCCGCTTGCGGCGGATGCGCCGCGACGAGTTCTCGCGGCGCCTGATGCGCGAGACGCAGCTCACCGTAGATGCGTTGATTTACCCCGTTTTCGTAGTGGAGGGAACGAAGCAGCGTCAGCCGGTGACCTCCATGCCCGGCGTCGAGCGGCTGTCGATCGACGAGCTCGTGCGCGAGTGCGCCGACATCGCGCGCCTTTCCATCCCCGCGATCGCTCTGTTTCCCGTCGTTCCGACCGAGAAGAAGAGTCTCGACGCGCGCGAGTCGTGGAATCCTGAAGGCATCGCCCAGAGAGCCGTGCGCGCCGTGAAGAGGGAGTTCCCGGCCCTCGGCGTCATCACAGACGTCGCTCTGGACCCGTTCACGACGCACGGCCAGGACGGACTGATCGACGATGCAGGGTACGTGCAGAACGATCTCACGGTCGAGACGCTGGTTCGCCAGGCACGCTCGCATGCGGATGCCGGAGCGGACGTGGTCGCGCCCTCCGATATGATGGACGGGCGGATCGGTGCCATCCGCACGGCTTTCGAGACGTCCGGCTTGGTCCACACCCGCATTCTCGCGTATGCGGCCAAGTACGCCTCGAGCTTCTACGGACCGTTCCGCGAAGCCGTCGGCTCGGCCAAGCAGCTCGGCGGTGCGGGCAAGCATACTTACCAGATGGATCCGGCAAATTCCGACGAGGCATTGCGCGAGGTCGCGCTCGACATCGCAGAAGGGGCCGACATGGTCATGATCAAGCCGGGGCTGCCCTATCTCGACATCGTCCGCCGGGTGAAGGACCGCTTCGGCGTGCCGACCTTCGTGTATCAGGTGAGCGGCGAGTACGCGATGATCATGGCCGCGGCCGGCAACGGCTGGCTCGACGAGCGCGCCGTCGCGCTCGAAGCTCTCACCGCAATGAAGCGCGCCGGCGCCGACGGGATCCTGACCTACTTCGCAAAACGCGCGGCTGGGTGGCTCCGCCCGTGAGTTTGCCGCACGAGGCCGGGCCAGCCGATCAATACGGACTGGTCGGACATCCGGTAGCGCACAGCTGGTCGCCTTTCATTCACGGCATGTTCGCGAAGGCCGCCGCGCAGAACCTCGTGTATCGCCTGTTCGACATTCACCCCGACGATTTCCGGCGCGAGACCCTGCGACTGCTCACCGGCGGCGTACGCGGCCTCAACGTGACTTTGCCTCACAAGCAAGCGGCCGCGGAGCTCGTCAATGAGCTCACGCCGCGCGCGGCACGAGCCCAGGCGGTGAACACCATCGCATTCTTCGAGGATGCGACGCTCCTCGGCGACAACACCGACGGCGTCGGTCTCGTACGTGATCTCGAGCACAACTTGGGCATCGCCCTTGCAGACAAGCGCGTGCTGATCCTCGGCGCCGGCGGCGCCGCACGCGGGGTAATAGGCCCGCTGTGCGAGCGGGATCTGCGCTCGCTCACGGTCGCCAACCGCACGCCCTACAAAGCCCGCAAGCTCGCCCAGGAATTCTCCGATATCAGCGACATCCAAGGCTGCACGTTCTCGGAGATCGAGAGCCCGCCCTATGATCTGATCATCAACGCCACGGCAGCGAGCCTGCAGGGCGTCATGCCCGAATTGCCGAGCGGCCTCGTGAGCGAAGAGACCATCTGCTACGACATGGCCTACGGCCGCGGTCTCACGCCCTTCACGCGCTGGGCCGCCGCACTCAAAGCGGGCCGGATCTGCAAGGGTTGGGGCATGCTGGTCGAGCAGGCGGCGGAATCGTTCCTGCTCTGGCGCGGCATCCGGCCGAGCACGCAACTGGTGCTCGCAGCGCTGAACCAGGAGGAGTAGCGCGGGGGGGAGCGCCGAGCTGGGCGCCCGCAGCGCGCGCCTCTCAGCGCATGGTGACGAGCTCCTCGGCGCTGGTCGGATGGATGGCCACCGTATCGTCGAAATCGCGCTTGGTCGCACCCATGCGAATCGCCACCGCGAATCCTTGCAGCATCTCGTCGGCGCCCGCGCCGATGATGTGACAGCCGATGATCTTCTCGTCCGCGCCGACGCATACCAGCTTCATGTCGGTCCGGACCTTGCGCGTCGTGACCGCGTGATACATCGGCGTGAAATCCGCGACGTACACCTTCACCGCATCGCCAAACCGCGCGCGCGCCTCGCTCTCACTCAATCCCACCGTGCCGATGGGAGGGTGGGTGAACACCACGGTCGGAATCATCTCGTAGGAGAGATGCCGGTCGCTCTTACCGCCGAACAGGCGGTCGCTGAGGCGCCGCCCGGCTGCGATTGCCACGGGCGTGAGCTGGGCGCGTCCGGTCACGTCGCCGATCGCGTACACGCCCTCGACATTGGTGTTTTGAAAAGCGTCGGTCGCCACGAATCCGCTCGGGTCGAGCGCGACGCCTGCCGCCCGCAGCTCGAGACCCGCCACGTCCGCCGAGCGGCCGATTGCCCACAGCACGCAGTCGTATCCCGGGAATTCGCGCCCGTCGGCCGCCACCAGAGTTTTGCGTCCAGACTGCTCGTGCAGCGCACTCGGCACGACTCCCGTGTGGATGGCGAGACCGTCGGCGAGCATCTCGCGCATCAGTGATTTGCCGAGCATCACATCGAAGTAGGTCAGAAGGTGATCCTTGCGGACGAAGAGCTGCGCCGCGCTACCCAGCGCGTGAAACGCTGCGGCCAGCTCACAGGCCACGTAGCCGCTGCCGACCACCGCCACGCGTTGCGGGCGAGCCTCGAGCTCGAAGAAACCGTCCGAAGTGATCCCGAGCTCCGCGCCCGGCACTCGCGGCACGTCGGGATGTCCGCCCGTGGCGATCACGACGTGCGCGCCCGTGTACCGCGTGCCGTGCACCTCCACCGTGTGGGCGTCCAGAAACTTCGCCCGGCCCTCAATATGCGCGACACCCTTGGCCGCGAGGTTGCGCGCATAGATACCGTTGAGGCGTGCGACGTAGGCATCCCGCTTTTTCTTCAGGGCCGGCCAGTCGTTGCCGCCGGCCTCGGCGACCTTGCCGATCTCGAAGCCGTAATCGCCGGCGTCCGTGAGGGCCTCCGCGATACCCGCCGCATTCCACATCACCTTCTTCGGAACGCAGCCGACGTTCACGCAGGTGCCGCCGAGCCTTCCCGACTCGATCACCGCGCTCTTGGCGCCGTACTCGGCCGCGCGCTGCGCGCAAGCGAGACCGCCGCTGCCGCCGCCGATGCTGATGAGATCGAAGACATCGCTGGACACAGTGAACTCCGTCGCGACACGAGGACTGAATGCATAATGATATACCCGTTCGGGTGCGGGCCTTCCCCGCCGCCCGCCGGCCCGGGCCGGTTTGCATCGACCACGCGGCGCGGCGCCGCGGCTCTGTTAGAATTCTCAGAGTGAAAACCGAAGCTATGGACAATCCTCTGCTCGAGATCGATGCCTTGCCGGCATTCGACCGCATCGCGGCCGCCCACGCGCGTCCCGCGCTCGAGCAGGTGCTCGCCGACAATCGCGCTCGCCTCGCCGAGCTGATCGCGCAGCCCAAGCCGACCTTTGCCTCCCTGGTTGTTCCCGCGGAGGAGCTCAGCTACCGCTTGAGCCGCGTGTGGAGTCCGATCGGCCATTTGAATGCCGTGGCAAACTCCGAGGCGATGCGCGAGGCGTACAACGACTGCGTACCGCTGCTGACGGCGTACTCGTCGGAGCTCGGCCAGAACGAGGCTCTGCACGCAGCCTACCTGCACGTTCAGCAGAACGAGGGGCAGCACCTCGATGCCGCGCAGCGCAAGCTGCTCGAGAACTCGCTGCGGGATTTTCGTCTCGCCGGCGTCGACCTGCCGCCCGATCGCAAGGCACGCTATCGCGAGGTGGTGCAGCGGCTCGCGCAGCTCGCGACCAAGTTCTCGGAGAACGTGCTCGATGCCGCCCGCGCTTATACCCGGCACGTCACGGACGAGTCCGAGCTCGCCGGCTTGCCGCCGAACGCGGTCGATCGCGCCGCCCAAAACGCCCGTGAGTCGGGGTGGAGCGGGTGGCTGCTGAAGCTCGATCAGCCGACCTACATGACGGTCATGACGAGCGCAGAGAGCGAGGGGTTGCGGCGGGACATCTACGAAGCCTGGGTCACGCGGGCCTCGGAGCTCGGCCCGAGCGCCGGGCGCTTCGACAACAACCCGCTCATTGCCGAAATCCTGCCGCTGCGGCACGAGCTCGCGCAGCTCTTGGGTTTTGCGAGTTTCGCCGACTACGCGCTCGCGACGCGCATGGCGAAGAGCGGTAAGCAGGTGCTCGGTTTTCTGGACGATCTGGCGAGGCGCTGCCGCCCCGCGGCGCGCCGCGAATTCACCGAGCTCGAGGAGTTCGCGGGGCGCAAACTCGAGGCCTGGGACCTCGCGTTTTTCAGCGAGCGCCTGCAGGAGAGCCGCTTCAAGGTGTCGCAGGAGGCGCTGCGGCCCTACTTTCCACTGCCGAAAGTGCTCTCCGGCCTGTTCGCGGTCACGGAGCGGCTCTATGGCATCACGGTGCGCGAGCGACCGGGCATCGCCGTCTGGCACCCGACGGTGCGCTATTACGATCTCGCAGATTGCGACGGGCGGATCCTCGCCGGTTTCTACCTGGATCCCTACTCGCGCGTGGAGAAGCGCAGCGGGGCATGGATGGACGAATGCGTCGTCGCCAAATCGCTGCCGTCCGGCAACGCCTTGCCCGTCGCGCAGCTCGTGTGCAACTTCACGACGCCGGTCGGTGCAGCTCCATCGTTCCTCACGCACGATGAAGTGACCACGCTGTTCCACGAGTTCGGCCACGGCCTGCATCACATGCTCACGCGCGTGCCTTACCCGAGCATCGCGGGCATCAACGGGGTCGCGTGGGACGCGGTGGAACTGCCGAGCCAGTTCATGGAGAACTTCGTCTGGCGCGCCGAAGTGCTGCCGCTCATATCGGCACACGTGAAGACCGGCGAGCCTCTGGGCACGGACATGCTGAAGCGTCTGCTCGGTACCCGTACCTTCAATGCCGCACTCGACACGTTGCGGCAGATCGAGCTCGCGAGCTTCGATTTCGAGCTGCATGCGAGCTTCGACCCGAGCCGCGGCGCGCAAGTGGACGAGACCCTCGAAAGCGTGCGCCGGCGGGTGGCGGTCGCACCGACCGCGCCGTTCAACCGCATGCCGGCGAGCTTCGCGCACATCTTCGCGGGCGGCTACGCGGCGGGCTACTACAGCTACAAGTGGGCCGAGGTGCTCGCGGCCGACGCATTCGAGGCGTTCGAGCAGGCGGGCGTATTCGACTCCGCCACGGCCGCCCGCTTCGTCGACTCGATCCTGGCACGCGGCGGCAGTCTCGACGCGATGGACGCATTCGTGCGCTTTCGCGGCCGCCAGCCCGATGTGCGCCCGCTTCTCAAGCAAACCGGTATCGCCGCGTGAAGCGGAGCGCCGCGCTGGCCCTCGCCCTGGCTGCCGCGTCGCTCGTCTCCGCCGTCTCACGGGTCTCTGCCGCCGTCGCCTACGTGAGCGACCAGCTCGTGCTCAACGTCTACGCCGAGCAGAATCAGCAGGGCCAGCGTCTCGCCACCTTGCACTCCGGCGCGCGTGTGGAGACCCTCGCCACCGCCGCCGACTACACCCAAGTGCGATTGCCGGACGGTGTCACCGGCTGGGTGAAGAGCTCGTATCTCACGACCGACGAGCCCGCGGCGGTGCGTGTCAAACAGCTCGAGGAGGAGCTCGACCGCAGCCGCGCGACGACGCCGGCGCTGGCCGAGGCCGCGGCCAAGAGCGAGACGGAGCGTCTCGAGCGCGAGCTCGCGGACAAGCGAGCACAGCTCGACGCGGCGCTCGCGGTGCGCGCGCCCGCGGCCGGCGTCGCACCGCAGGCGCGACCGCGCACGCTCGGCGCCGGACTCGGGCTCGGCATCGGCGTGGTGGCCGCGGCCCTCGGCTTCTGGGCCGGATATGTCACTCTGGCGCGGCGCGTACGACGCAAGTTCGGCGGCCTCAAAGTTTACTAGGCGGCGTTTTACATATGCGGAAAGATGAGAACCACGCACGTGGCGGCCGGGGTGGGACCGGCTTAAACTTCATCGATGTACGAACTACGCCGTAACGATTTCGACGTTACGAATTCCGTTCAGGTGAGCGCCACCCCGGCTGTTGCCGCAGCGGTGCGCGACTTGTTCGCCACTGCCTGGCCGGGTGAGCCCTTCGACCGAGTCGCGGTCGCGTTCGACGAGTTCGAGCGTCTGTTCTCCGGTCGCATGCCCGGCTATCACGGCGTCGACACGATTTATCACGATCGCCAGCATTCGCTCGACATGACGCTCGCCATGGCGCGCCTTTTGGTCGGGTACGAGACCACGGTCGATCCGGCGCGCCGCTTCGGCGCCGAGCGGGCGATCATGGCGCTGGTCACCTCGCTCTTCCACGACGCGGGCTACATCCGCGAGTTCGACGACCGGTTGCATCGCAACGGAGCCGAGTTCACCCTGTACCACGTGACGCGCAGCGCTAAATTCCTCGCGCGATTCCTCCCGACCATCGGCATGGAGGCCTGGGTGCCAGTGTCGACTCGCATCGTGCATTTCACCGGTTACGAGATCAAGCTGAGCCAGATACATTTGACGGACAACCGCGACCGCAAGTGCGGACACCTCCTCGGCACCGCCGACCTCATCGCGCAGATGGCGGATCGGTGCTACCTGGAGAAGTGCCGCGACCGGCTCTATCCGGAGTTCGTGCTGGGCGGTGTGGCCGCGGCGCCCGCGAGCGACGGCACCATGCAGGTGCGTTACAGCTCGGGTCTCGACCTCTTGCGCCAGACGCCGGGCTTCGTGCGCGAGACGCGCGCGCAGCGCCTCGACGGTGAGTTCGAGCAGGCTTATCAGTACACCGAGACGCTGTTCGGTGGAGAGAATCCCTATCTCGATGCGATCGATCGCAACATGGATTATCTACAGCGTATCCTGCGTGCTGAGCGCTGGCGGCTCCTGCGTCGTAATCCGCCCTTGTTCACGGGCCCCGGCGTCGAGCTCGGGCACGTGCGCGGCCTGATGGTGAATCGTCTCAAGACAATGTGGGCCTGAGCGCCCTCAAGGCCAATCGATGTGGGCGACGTAACGCTCGTGCAGCTCCCCGAGCCGCTCGAGCACGAAGTCTTTGCCGGCGAGCGGCGCATCGCGCAACGCTTCGCGCAAGTCGGCGACACACAGCGCCCGCCGCGCCGGTTCGGCCAACGGGGCGAAGCTGAAATGCCACGCCTCCGGCTGAACCCCCGATAGCACGCCGCGATACGGACGGAAGAATCCGAAGCGGGCGGCATTCGCCTCGAGCCAGACGCTGAGCGGACCGAAGGGTCCCGACGGGGCGTACTCCTCGGCGACGAGCTGCACTCGATATCCGGGCGTAATGGCCGCACGGTCGATGAAGTCCAGGTCGGTCCCCCAGTGATGGCGGCTCGCACCGGGCAGCGCCGACCAAACCAAGATCGCATCGATCCGCTCCGCGGGCGGCAGCAAGAGCACCGCGACGGGATGGCCCGACGCATCGTTGACGATCGCTTCGCCGTTGTACTTCGCGTTCCAGATCCTGAGCTGCCGATCGAAATCGCGGTAGGCGCTCTGCGGCACCAGGTCGAAGCCCGCCTGCGCGGCAGCGTGGCGCAATCGCAAGAACGGTGTGCTCACTTGCGCGTGCAGCACGCACGGCGGATCGGCGAGATCCACGAGATGGCCGCGTGCGCGGCCGGTCAGCTCGGCCGGCGTCACGAGGCGACTTCGCGGCCGGCGGCGAGCTCCACGACCTGATCGATGACCCGCACGAAGGTCTCCACCTCCTGCGCGCCCGACACCGAGTACTGCCGGTCGAAGATGAAGGCGGGAACTCCCGTGATCCCGAGCACCGACGCGTGCCGCTCGGCGGCGACGATGCCATCTTGCCCCTCGCGCAGCACCACCGCGGCGCGGGTCTCGCGCTCGGAAAGGCCCGTCTCGACTCCGAGGCGCACCAACTCCTCGATGTCGCCGATGTCGCGTCCCTCCTCGAAGTACGCCTGCATGACCCGCTCCGTAACCTCGGCCGCGAGGTTGTTGCGCCCGCCGTGCGCGATCAGCAGATGAGAGCGCCGCGTGTTCGGCAATCGCTCGATGAGATCAAAACGAAACTGCAGCCCCACCTCCTCGCCGTGCCGCACGAGCGCGGCCTGTGCGTCCGCGAGCTGCGCCGGATCGCCGAGCTTCGCCGCGACATGGGCCGCGCGGTCGACGCCGTCCCAGGGCAAGTCAGGATTCAGCTCGAAAGGACGAAAGTTGACGAAAGGCTCGTAATGCGGACGCGCGGCCAGGGCGAGCTCGAAACGTCGCTTCCCGAGGTAGCACCAGGGACAGACCGTATCCAGGAAAATGTCGATGCGAAAGGGCGTGCTCATGCAGCCCCGGATTGTACCGACCCCTTATAGGGATTGGTGTGAACGAGTATCATTCGTCAATGACGCAGAGCCTCAAATCCAAGTATTTATTGCTCGCCCTCGGGATGAGCGTCGGGCTCGCGCTCCTGCTCGGTGGCTTCGCCTATTACGAGCATCGGATCGACAGCGCCGACATCGCCCACCTCACCTACGCGGCGGTCGAGCAGAAGCTCGAGGGCGATCTGGAGGCGCGCGGCCGGAGCGTGGTCAACGTGACCGGCGCGCTGCTTGCCTCCCCGTTGGTTGCGCACAACAACGCGGCCATCGCCTCGATCGCCGGACGCCTCGTCGAGGAGGAGGACATCGACCGCGTCGAGATAACGGATGCGCGCGGCGTAGTGCTGTTCAGCGCCAGCAACCCGCAGATCGACCGCAACGGCGCGGCCGACCGCGGTGCTGCACCGGATCCGCTGGTGGTCACCAACAGCATACCGCCCGGAATTGCGGCGCCGGCGCAACGCACGGGGACGCTCAAGATCTGGGTAAGCCGGGCGCAGATGCAGGCGACGCTCGCCAGCATTCGCGGCCAGCTGGAGAACCAGCAAGGCAGCCAGCTCCGGCGCATGCGGGCCATGCTCGCGCGAGTGACGCTGCCGGTGATCCTTTTGGTCCTGACCGGGGCCTTGTTCCTGGCCCGCCGGCGCGCCCGGCCGATCTCCGCGCTCATCCGCTCGGCGGACCGCATCGGGGAAGGCGACTACACCAGTCCCTTCCATGTCGCGCGCCGCGATGAGCTCGGCGAGCTGCAGCACGCGCTCGAGCGCATGCGGCAGAAGCTCTCCGAGACCACCATCACCAAGAATTATCTCGACACGGTGCTCAACAGCCTGAGCGACGCGGTGATCGTCACCTCGCCGGACGGCATCATCAAGAGCTGCAACGAGGCGACACAGCGCCTTCTCGGCTACAGCGACGCGGACCTGGTGGGCAAGTCTCTCGGCGGCTTCATCGACGAGGCTCACCGCAGCTCCTTCGATCTGGGCGGCGAGGCCCCCGAGGCGCGCGAGACCGTGCTGCGCACCGCGTCCGGACAGACCATTCCGGTATCCATGGCGTCCTCGAGCATCGCGTCTCTCGACCCACAGTTCGAGGGCAACATCTACGTCGCACGCAACATCACCGAGCGCAAGCGAGCCGAGCGGCGCATCCGCTATCTCGCGCGCTACGACACCCTGACCAAGATGCCGAATCGAATGCAGTTCCAGCACTTGCTGCAGCAGGCCATCGCGCGCTCGCGACGCAACCAGCATTCGCTCGCCCTGCTCTATCTCGACCTCGACCGCTTCAAGGACGTCAACGACACCTTCGGTCACTCGGCCGGGGATCGCACGCTCGAGATCTTGAGCGAGCGACTGACGCGTGTGCTCAGCAAGGACACCGTGATCGGTCGCCTGGCGGGCGACGAGTTCGCGATGTTCGTGGACGACCTGCCCGCGGATCTCGACAACCGACCAAGCCTGGGGGCTCTTGCCCGCACACTCCTCGACGAGATCAGCCGCGCGTTTTACGTGAACGAGCAGGAGGTCTACCTGACCGCGAGCGTCGGCATCGCCATCTGCCCGTACGACGCGGAGAACACCATCGACTTGATCCGCAACGCCGACGCGGCGATGTATCACTCCAAGCAGAACGGCGGCAACACTTGGGCGTTCTACGTGCCGCACATGAATGCGGCGGCGGTGGAGCGGCTCATGCTGAAGAGCAAGTTACGCCGCGCCCTCGAGCGCGACGAGCTCGTCGTGCTGTACCAATCGAAGGTGGATCTGCGCGACGGACGCGTGGTCGGTGCCGAGGCGTTGCTGCGCTGGCGGCTGCCGGGCCACGGCGACATCTCGCCGATGCAGTTCATACCACTCGCCGAGGAGAGCAGCCTCATCCTGGACATCGGCGAGTGGGTGCTCGACCGCGTGTGCTCGGACTATAAAAGGTGGCAGAGCACGGTTCCCCAGCCCGGGCGCATCGCCATGAACCTCTCGCTGCGCCAGCTCAAGCAGTCGAGCTTTATCGCGCGATGCCGCAATGCCTTCCGTAAACATGGCGTGTCGCCTACGTGCTTCGAGCTCGAGGTCACCGAGACCACCCTCATGACGGACCCCAAGCGCACCATCGGCCTCTTGAACGAGCTCTATGCGTTGGGTCTGCACCTTGCCATCGACGATTTCGGTACGGGCTATTCGTCGCTTTCGGCCTTGCAGCAATTCCCGATCGGCACCTTGAAAATCGATCAGTCGTTCGTCCGCGATTTGACGGTGGATTCCAACGATGCAGCGCTCGTGCGAACCATTATCGACATGGGCAAGAGTCTCGATCTCGAAGTCATCGCCGAGGGCGTCGAGACCAGCGAGCAGCTGGAATTCCTGCGCAAGCACGGCTGTTTCTTCGCCCAGGGTCGATTGTTCGGCGAGCCGATGGAAGCGAGCCGGCTACTCTCGATTCTCGCCAGTCAGGCTGCCGGCTCACCCTATCACGCCGCGCTGTGCGCGGCGGCCCCGCGCCACGTCAAATTCCATCATTGACCGTCCCGCGGACGCGGCTCGAAGCCTCGATCTCAAAGGATGCCGTGAATGACCAACTCGAGGGCGTATGTCGGACACTAACTCGACGGCGACCTACACCATCAAGGCGGTCGCGGAGGCTACCGGGCTCACCGTGGAAACCCTGCGGGCCTGGGAGCGGCGCTATCGGGTGATCGAGCCGCAGCGTGGCGCCGGCGGCCATCGGTTGTATACCGCTCGCGATGTATCGCGGCTGCGGCGCCTGCGCGAGACTACGGCGCGCGGTCATCCCATCGGCCAGGTCGCGCACCTGTCGAACGATGCGTTGAGCCGCCTCTTGTCGGACGATGGCGGCGAGGACGCGGCAGCGCAATCGCTCATCGACCGCATACTCGCCGCCGTGAGCAAATACCGGCCGACCGAATGCGATCAGGTGATGGCGATGGCCTTCGCCTTGCTGCCGCCGTTCGAGGTCGTGCGCAACGTGTTATTCCCTGCGTTGCGCGAAGTCGGCGAACGTTGGCATCGGGGGGAGATCTCCATCGCTCAGGAGCGCATCGCCTCGAATTGCGCTCGCCGCCAGCTCTCGGCGCTCCTGCACACGTTCAACAGCATCGCCAAGGGACCCGCCGTGGTGTTCGCCACCCTGAGCGGCGAACGCCACGAGCTCGGCATACTCATGTACGCTGCGCTGGCGGCAAGCTTGCGGCTGCGGGCGTACTACCTCGGCCCCGACTTGCCAGCCGAGGAGGCGGCGCGCTGCGCGCTCAAGATCAACGCGGCCGCGGTCGCGATCAGTCTGGTCATGCGCGGCCACCTCGACTCGGCCCTCGCGCAGCTGCACGCCTTGCGCGGTCAGCTGCCGGACGGGGTGGAGATTTGGCTCGGCGGCCCCGCACTCGCCGACGTCGATGCGGCCAAGCTTCCCGCGCGCAGCATTTGCATGATCGAGCCCGGGGATTTCGAGCAGCGCGTCGGGCTCCTGGAGGCCGCGCGCTAGATGTCGCGCGGCCGGACCCTGCTGCTGATCGCCGTACCTGCCTGGGCGGCGGTCGCGGTCTGGAATGCGCAAAAGCCGCTGCCGCCCGGAACTCACTTGGCATCGCTCACGACTCGCCTCGCCGAGTCCCAGGTGGAAGTCGTCTCCGCCGCGGCCTCGCCCGGCGAAGTCGAGGCCCGCGAGCTCGCCGCGATCGATCGCGCGAGCGATCTGATCGTGCTCGACGCAGCGCCGCTGTCGCGCGCCTTGGGTCGTGGGCTTCTTCTGCAGCGAGTCAAGCGACCGAACATCAAGATCGTGCTCGTGTCCGATCCACGTAGCGAAGCCTATGGCGGCACGCCGGTGGAATATCTCGAGTCCCTCGAGCGGGCTGGCGTGATCGTCGCGCGCGTGCGTCTCGATCGTTTGCGCGATTGTGTTCCGCTCTACTCGGCGCTCTGGCGGCTCGCTCTCGGGTGGTGGAGCGATCCGTTCGACGAACACCCTGCGGATCCCGGCCTGCGGGCTTCGCTCCGCGCACAAAACCACAAGTCGGATCAGCGCCGGGTCTTCGTTGCCGATGACGGTGCCGGCGGCTGGGTAAGCCTCTTGCCGCTCGCTCCCGGTGGGGATCTCGCGGTGCAGATCAAGGACGGCCTCGCGCGCGACATCGTCGCCAGCGAGCTCGAGATCGCCGCGTGGTCGAGCGGGGACGACCGCTTGCCCGCGCCGCCGCGCGCGGTACCGCGCGGCCCGGGCTCCATCGATGCTCGATTCCTCACCGAGGGAGCGATTCGCGGCGCGATGCTCGATGCGCTGGGCGCTGCAGCCGCGGGCGACGACGTCGGATTGGTTGCGCCGCGCTTGAGCGAACGCCGCCTGATCGACGCGCTCAAGAGCGCCGCGTCCCGCGGCGCGCACGTGCGCGTACTGCTCGACCCGGAAGCGGCGCCGAACACCGCGGTGGCGGCCGAGCTCGAGCGCGACGGCGGCCGGACCCTCGAGCTGCGCTGGCTCGCGCCGCCGGCACGCGGCACGGCGTCCCTCGCCTTCGTCATCCGGCGCGGAGAGCTCTGGACGAGCGCTGGTGCCGCCGACTTCACGCGCCCCAGTCTCGACGATATCGATCTCGAGTCCGCCGTCGAGCTGCGCATGCCCGAGCGCGCTACTCCCGCCCGGGCACTCGAGGCGTACTTCGCCGGCACGTGGGCGAACGGCGCCGCATACGCTGCATATGCGGTCGAATCCGAGGCAGACTACTGGCGATACCGGCTCAAGGAGGCGGCGGCGCTGGCGGAGTTCTAGGCAGGTCTTGCAGCGTTTTCGTCGTCTTCTCGACGATTTCGCCGAGCGCTCGGTCGGCGGCGGCGGCGTAGGCGGCGACTACGGCGGTCAGGCGGTTGTCGGCGGCCGGCTGCCGCGTATCCCCCTCGAAGTAGCCGAGCACCCGCCGGTCGCCCGCATTGCCCACCCGCGCGAGGAGCTGCACGTGCACGGTGGGCCCGGCATCCGGCCTCGCGCCCTCGTACTCGGCCTGAAAGTCCACGACCTCGATCTCCAGCCAGTAGCCCGCGTTGAAGGCGGACGTGTCGGTGCCCACGTTGCGAAAGCTGCCGCGAAAGGACTGCAGCACGAGATCCTGCACGACCTCGTCGAGCTGTCCGGTCCAGCGGGCACGGGCGAAATAATCGAGTTTTCCATCCGGATAGAGCGCGGCAATGCGGTCCGTGTCGAGCCCGGTGCGCACGCGCGGCAGCAGCACCGTGAGATCGAAGGGCAGCACGCCGCCTCCCGGGGCCGGCCTGGGCGTCACCGACAACAGGTAAGTCGACGGCGCGGGCTGGTTGCTCTTGAAGAATGAGCCCGTGCAAGCGACCGGAGTTGCGGCGAGCAGGCCGGTGAGAAGCGCTGCGAGGAAGGTTCTCATCGAGGCAGCTCGATGCCGTGATAGTTGGATTCGTACAGAAGCTCGGCGGGGTTTTGCTTGAGCGAGCGCGATAGATCCCGGATGTCGCGCACGGCGGCCCGGCTTTCGTGCAGCAGTCTCTCGAGCTCGGGCAATCCCTGGCCGGTGAAGCGCGAGAGCGCGGGCTCGTTTTGCGTGACGAATTCGTTGAGACGGTCGGATGCGCTCGCGAGGCTGTCGCTGATGCGGTGGATGCTGGCGAGGCTCGCCTTGATGTCGGCCGCTGAATCGTTGGTAACCTTGTGGAAATCGGCGGCGGCGGCGTCCACCTCGTCCGAGGTGTGGCGCAGGTTCGCCACGAGCTCCTCGATCTGGCGCAGAAGCGCCGGCGCGCGATCGCTCGCCACGCGCACGTTCGCGAGCGCCGCCTTGAAGTTGCCGACGTTCTCTTCGCTGAACAGCTGGTCCATGTGGTCCACCAGATCGATGGCGTGGTTCGCGAGCGCCGGCAAGCTCCGCAGCAGGACGTCGAGATCGGACGGCGCGGAGCGGATCACCGGATAGTGCTCGCCCATCGGCAGCGGGCCGCTGCTGGTCGCCTTGGGGTCTTCCTCGAGATCGATGAAGAGCAGCCCCGTCACGCCTTGGAGGCTCAGCAAGGCAAGCGTGCGCGTATCGAGGGGGGCGCTCTCCTCGACATCCGCGATCACCTCGACGCGCTTGCGGTTCTTGGGATCGAGCATGATGCGCGCCACCTTGCCGACGTCGACGCCGAGGTAGCGCACGGGACTACCCGCCGTGAGGCCGCTCACCGAGCCGTCGTAATAGATCTCGTAGCGCTGGTAGGTGCGCTTGTCCCTTTGATCGGTATACCAATAGACGAACGACAGCGCCATGCCGAGGACCAGCAGCACGAACGCCCCGACGACCACGTAATTGGCGTTCCTATCCACGAGGCGCCTCCGGGGCGAGCCCGGTCGCGGCCGACTGCTGAGCCGCGCGGGCTCGGGGGCCATGGAAATACTCGTGTATCCAGGGATTCGTGCTCTCGAGAATACCCGGGAGGGTATCGGTCACCATGCGTCCGTCCACGATCACGCTGACGCGGTCGCAGGTACGGAACAGACTGTCGAGGTCGTGCGTGATCATGACCACCGTGAGCTTGAGTTCGCCGTGAAGGTATAACAGTAACGCATCGAAGTCCGCCGCGGAAATCGGGTCCAGCCCCGAGGTCGGCTCGTCCAGGAACAGAAGCTTCGGTTCCGTGCTGAGGGCGCGCGCGAGCGCCGCGCGCTTGACCATGCCGCCGGAGAGCTGCGAGGGATATTTCTCGGCGACGTCCGGAGCGAGCCCGACGAGACTCAGATTGAGCTGCACGAGATCGTCGAGCACGCTCTCCAGCAGCGAGTAGGCCTCGCGCAGCGGCAGCTGGATGTTCTCCGCCACGGACAGGGAGGAGATCAGGGCGCCGCTCTGGAACGTCACGCCGTAGCCGCGCGCCATGGCGATGCGCTCCGCCGGGGTGAGGTCACGGATGTCACGGCCGAAGACCTCGATGGTCCCTCCTTGCGGCTCGCGCAAGCCGAGAATGGTGCGCAGCAGTACCGACTTGCCCGCGCCGGACCCGCCGACGATGCCCATGATCTCGTTGCGTCGTACTTCGAACGACAAGCCGTCGTGCACGGTCTGGGTGCCGAAGCGGCTTACCAGTCCGCGAACGCGCACCATCGGCTCATCGCTCGGCAGGGGCGCCTGCGGAGCGGCATCGCGCGGGTCCATCTCGGCACGCAGCTCCATCTCAGAAGTCGATCTGCTCGAACAGGACCGCGAAAAACGCATCCGCGAGAATCACGAGGAAGATGGACTGCACCACGGCCATGGTGGTGAGGCGCCCGAGCTCGCGTGCGGAGTCGCGTACCTGCATGCCGCGGTACGCCCCCACTATCCCGATGAGCAGCGCGAACACCGGCGCCTTCACCAGGCCCGCCCAGAAGGTCGTCGGCGCGAGCGCCTCGCGCAGCCGGACGGTGAACTGCGCGGGCGGTATGTGCAGCTGGATCAGCGACAGGAGGCCGCCGCCCGCGAGCCCCATGGCGTCTGCGATGATGGTGAGACAGGGTAAGGCGATGATGAGGCCGAGCACGCGCGGCACGACCAAGAGCTCGATCGGATTCATGCCCATGGCGCGCAGTGCGTCGATCTCCTCGTTGAGCTGCATGACGCCGATCTCGGCGGCGAACGCGCTGCCGGAGCGACCGGCCACGATGATGGCCGTGAGCAGCACGCCCATCTCGCGCAGCACGGCGATGGTGACGAGGTCGACCACGAAAATCGTGGCGCCGAACCTCGCGAGCTGTTGCGCGCCGAGATAAGCGACCACCACGCTGATCAGGAACGCGATCAGCGAGACGATGGGAATGGCGCTCACCCCGGTCTCCTGAACATGCCGCACCACCGAGGAGAATCGCAGCGACCGCGGGCGCGAGAAGCCGCTGCCGAGGACGGCGGCGATGCGGCCGAAGAAGCCGAGCAAGCGCACGGCCTCGGTACTCTGCAGCACCGTCCATCGGCCGAGCTTCTCGACGGCGCCTTCCTCGTTGGGCATCGCCACCGCGCGCATGCCGTGTGCCGTGCACAGCTCGAGCTGCAACTTTTCCAGCAGCTTTACGGTGTGCGGCGGACCACCCTCGTGCCGTACGACCAGATCCTGCGCAGCGCCGAGTTCGCGCAGACGCGTGAGCAACGCCCATACCGGGCCGATGCCGGGATGCTCGACGCGCGACCAATCGCACACCAGGGTTCCGCTCATCGGACCGGGCAGCATCTCCAGCTGGAGATCGATTTGCGGCAAAGCCTCGAGCGACCAATCGCCCTGCAAATCGATTCGCCAGCTCTCGCCATCCCGGTGCAGCGCCAACGCATCCATCGCTATATGCTACGAGAATGCACACGGATCCGCTGCTGCAGATTTTGATACTGCTGGCCGCCTCGGTGTTCGTCGTGACCGCCGTGCGCAAGCTCGCGCTGCCGGCGATCCTCGGTTACCTCGCGGTCGGCATGCTGCTCGGGCCGCACGCGCTGGGGCTGATCTTCGACAACGACACGACTCGCCTGCTCGCCGATGTCGGCGTGGCATTCCTGGTGTTCACGCTCGGGCTGGAGTTCTCGCTGCCGCGCTTGCTCGCCATGCGCGGCGAGGTGCTCGGCGTGGGCGGGGCGCAGGTGCTCGTGACGACGGCGGTCGTCGCCGTAGCGGCGTCGACATTGCTCAGCCTCACACCCGCCTCGGCGGTGGTCGTGGGCGGCGCCGTCGCAATGTCCTCGACCGCCATCATCATCGCCCAGCTCACCGAGCAATCGGAGAACACGCGCACGCACGGCCGGCTCGCGGTGGCGATCTGCCTGTTCCAGGACCTGAGCTTTCCCTTGTTCTTGGGCCTGCTCTCGCCGCTCGCGTCCGCGGGGCCCGGCACGCCTTCTCCGCACATCTTGGCGGCCATCGCGATCGCGGCGGCCGCGGTGCTGCTCGTACTCGCGACCGGTCGCTGGCTGCTGCGTCCGCTGTTCGTCCTCATCGCGGGGGTGCACTCCGCAGAGCTGTTCTCGCTCGCCGTGCTGCTCGCGGTACTCTCCTCCGCTTGGGCGACGCAAGCCGCGGGACTCTCGCTCGCGCTGGGGGCCTTCCTCGCCGGCATGGGGCTCGCGGAGACCGAGTTCCGCCATCAGATCGAGGCGACCATCCGCTCGTACCGCGAGGTGCTGCTCGGGGTGTTCTTCATCACGCTCGGCATGCTGCTCGACGTGCCGCTGCTGCTGCGCACCCTGCCGCTGGTGAGCGCGATCGTGCTGGGCACGTCGATCCTGAAAGCCGTGGTGGTCGCGGTGGCGTCGAAGCCCGTGACCCGCAGCTGGTTCAAGTCGGTGCGCACGGGGGTGGTCGTGAGCCAGGGCGGGGAGTTCGGCTTCGCGCTACTCACCCTGCTCCTGCGACGCGAGCTGGCCGATCCCGCCGTCGTCCAGCCGCTCCTCGCCGCGACCGCGCTCAGCATGATCGTCTCGCCCTTCGTGATCCGCCACAATCGGCAGATCACTCGCGTGCTCGTGCGTCAATCGGGGCCGCCGCAAACCGAGGCGATGCGCGAGGCGCGTCTCACGCTCGCCGTCGCGGAGCGCGATCATGTCGTGATCTGCGGATTCGGACGGGTGGGCCAGAACATCGCGCGTGTGCTCGAGCAGACGGGCTTCGAGTACCTCGCGCTCGATCTCGACACCTATCGCGTGCGCGAGGGCCGGCAGGCAGGCGATCCGGTGATGTACGGCGATGCCGGCCAGATCGAGGTACTGCAGAACGTGGGGCTCGCGCGGGCGCGCTGCGTCGTCATCACCTTCGCGAACCCCGCCGTGTCCTTGCGCATCCTGCGCTCGGTGCGCGCCTTGCGCACCGACGTGCCGGTGCTCGTCCGCACGCAGGACGACCTGCGGCTCGAGGAGCTGCAGGCGGCGGGCGCGACCGAGGTGGTGCCGGAGACGCTCGAGGCGAGCCTCATGCTTCTCTCGCATCTTTTGCTGTTGCTGAAGCTGCCCATGCCGCAGGTCATCCGTACCGTCAACGACATCCGCAGCCATCGCTACGTGATGCTGCGCCAGTACTTCCGCAAGGCGGGCGCCGAATTCCTGGATGACAATCACGCATTCCGTGAAGAGCTTCACAGTGTGGTGCTGCCGCCGCATGCTTGGGCGGTGGGCAAGAGCATCGCGGACCTCGTCGACCGCGGCTCGCAGGTCGCCGTGAGCGCGGTGCGGCGCGACGGCATCGTGGGCCGGGATCCCGCTGCGGACACCGTTTTCAAGGAGGGCGATGTCGTCGTGGTTTGCGGACCTCCCGAGGCCGTGGAGCACGCCGAGACCTTGCTCTTAATGGGTTAAATAGCGCTTTACTTATCCCCCCGCCTACTCGCATAGTAGGGGTGCTGTTCAAGGGCAAACCCGCCGAAAGGTGGGGACGCAAAACCACCGGTCTAAGGGGCTTCCACGGAAGCTCACGATAGCGGGGTCGCCAGTTCTCGATGCGCCGAGCGCGCATTCCCGCGTCCCTCCCCCCGGTTTTCCCTTGATCTGCGACGGCTTTCAACGACCGCGTTCGAGGATCGTTCGAGAATTGCAGGGGTAAAAATATGGTAGTCAAAGTGAATCGTTCGCGCGGTCCGGATACCGCCGCGTCCGGCCTGTATCGACGGCCGCGCCTCGTCATGCAAGCAAAGCGCGCCGAGGACATTCCGGCCATTCTCGCCAATACCAAGAACTACCCGACGCCCGTGCGCTTCGTGGGCGGCGATTATTCGCAGACCCGCTGCGTCGGCGGCGACGGCGGGACGACCGTCAACTTGAGCACGCTCGGCAAGATCGTCGAGTTCGGCGAGGGCGAGGTGCGCACGCAGGCCGGCGTGCGGGTGGGTACCCTGGTGCGCGCCCTCGCCGAGCGCGGTCAAGAGCTGCCGCTAACCCCAGAGATGGGACATATGACGGTGGGGGCCGTGGCCGTGACCACGCTGCCGCAGGCCTCGCGGGCAGAGGGCCCTGCGCAGATGTCGGCGCTCGTGAAGGAGCTCAAGCTCGTCACCCCGCAGGGCAAGTTGATGACGGTGAGCGACCGCAACGCGGACTTGATGCGCGTGCTGCGCTCGAGTTTCGGACTCCTCGGCGTGGTGCACGAGGCGGTGCTGCGCGTTCAACCGCTCGTCCCCGTGAGAATCGACCACGAGGTACTGACGCTCAAGGAGTTCGCAGCGCGCTTCCGCCAGATCGTCGCCTCGCCCGACGCCTTGCGCCTGCACATCTCGCCCTTCCACGACCAGATCACCGTGGAGCGGCGCACTCCCGACGAGAGTTTGTCCTCGAGCCGGTCCGGGATCTGGCAGATCAAAAAGTCGGTCATGCGCAACGTGCTGCCGGCCTTCGGCTCGACGGTCGGCAGCGTGCTCGCCGCACCGGGTGTCGCCGGAGCCGTCGTCTCCGGCGTGCAGCGCGCACTGCGCGCGACGCTCCCCACGCGCAGCGTCGTCATGCACGCGCACGAATGGATTCGCGACTTTCCGCAGGAGGCCTGGCGATCGCGCTATACCTATACCTTGTGGGGCTTCCCTCAGGCCGGATTCCCGAAACTCCTCGCCGAGTACTTCGCGTTCTGCCGCTCGTACTACAAGCAGCACGGCTATCGTTGCAACGTCGTGAACGGCGCGAGCCGTCTGCATCAGGACCGCTCGTCACTATTCAGCGTGAGCTTTCAGGGACCGATGATCACGCTCGAGCCCTCCTCGACCGGAGACCGGGGCTGGGACGAGTTCCTGATCGACTTCAACGATTTTGCGTCCGCGCTCGGCGGAGTGCCGACCTTCAATCAGTCGCGTGCTTTGAAACCCGAGCACGTCACCAAGGCATTCGGCGACCGCGTCAAGCTGTTCCGGGCGTTGCGCCAGCGCACCGATCCGCTCAATCGGCTCTGCAACAGCTACTTCGCGCACCTGCTCGAGACTTAGCGCCGCAAGGCGTTCAGGCCTTGTCCTGCAGATGTGCCTCGAGGAACCACAGGTACTTGTCGATCTCGCGTGAAAGCTGCGTGAAGAGGTCGGCCGTATCCGCATCGCCCAACTCGGCGGTCGAGTCGATGGCGCCGCGCACCGACTTGCCGTAGACCGACAGCTGCGTCGAGAGATAGAGCAGATGGTCCCTTCCCGCGGTGATGCTCAGGGGATAATTCTTGAGTTTGCTGCGCCTCGCGGCCACAGCCACCGTCCCCTCGGCAGTTCCGCCCAAGCTGGTGATGCGCTCCGCGATCTCGTCGATTTGCTCCAACATGGCATCCGAGATTTTGTCGAACAGCTCGTGTAGGGCTATGAAGTGAGGACCCTTGACGTTCCAATGCGCCTGTTTGACCTGACTCTGCAAGTCGATCGCATCGCTCAATCGATCGTTCAATGTGACGATGACGTTACGGCGAGTCTTTTCAGAGAGGTCGATCTTGGTCTTATACACACAGCGCTCCTTGAAGGCGTCCCCGGAGCGCTATTCTGCACTGCTTGTCGATGAAGCAAAAGCGCGCTAAGTGCCCGTGCGCCGCTTGCGCAATTGCACGGCTCCGGCGATGCAAGCCGCGCCGATCAATACGCCGATCCAAACATCGGCACTCGAGAAAAAGCCCACAGGATCGGGCAGCTGCCACACGCCCGGCGTCATCTCTCCTTTCTCGAGAGACCAGTGGATCGGATGATGGAACGATGCGTAGCCGCCGCCGAGGAGCCGATCTCTGAGCACGATGGCCGTGACGTGAGTGCCGAGGAACAGCCGCTCGGCCAGCATGACCGCGAGCGGCGGCAGCAGGGCTTGCAAGATCACCGCGCGCTTCGCCCAAGCGGAGACGAGCAGGAGCCATCCGACCACGGGCGCGTACCAAAGCACGCCGGTGGCGAGCACGTACAGCCACAAGGCTTGGACTTGCAGCCACAGCCCGGGACTCCACAGAACGTTGCCGAACACCAGGTGCGCCCGTACCGATATCACGAAGGCCATCAAAAGAGCCGCGATGTCCGCGACGCAAAAGTACACCAGCGGAATCGCAACGACGCCGACGAAGAGCTTCGAGACGACCGTTGCCGAATCGGTGACGGGCATCGATTTGAAGAACAACACGCTCCGGTCCTTGCGGTCGGCGTACAGGCAGTCGAGCATATACCAGACGGAGTAGATGCTCATTGCCACCCAGAACACGCCGCCGATCGTGACCATGAATAAGACACCCGCCAGCTCGCTTTGCTGGTCGCTCGCGTGCAGCATGGCGATCTCCACCTTGCCGAACAGCGAGCCCACCACCAGCAGCGCTCCGATACAGGCCGGCATGACCCAGATGGCCTTGTTCTCCCAGAACTCCCGGCGAACCAACCAGATGAGGTCGTTCATGCCGCACGCTCCGCGGAGAGCTTGGCGACGAACAGGTCGGAGACGCTCGGTGCGCCGACTTCGCCGAAATCCTCGAGCTTCTCCCGATCCGCGCCCTCGAAGTACAGAATCGTCTTGCCCAGCGCGCGGCGCTCGTAGAATGGCCGCTCCTGACGGGCGGCCGCGACCCGGTCGTCCGCGACCTCGACGGCCGCATAGCGCGTGCCGATGTCCTCGACGGAGCAATCGAGCACAATGTGTCCCTTGTCGATGAAGAGCACGTCGGTCAACAAGTTCTCGACCTCCTCGACTTGATGCGTGGTGATCACGATGGTGCGCGTCTCGTCCATGTAGTCGTTGACCAGCGCGTCGTAGAAGCCGCGGCGCGCGAGGATGTCCAGGCCGAGCGTCGGCTCGTCGAGAACCAGCAGGCGCGCGTCGATGGCCATGGTGAGCGCGAGATGCACCATCGTCTTCATGCCCTTCGACAGCTCACCGATGCGCCGCCGCATGCCGATGTCGGTCTTGGCGAGCAGCGCCACGGCACGCTCACGGCGGAATCGCGGATGCACTCCGGCGACGAAGTCGATCGCCTGCTGTACGCGCAGCCAGGAGGGAAGTACGGCGACGTCCGCGATGAAGCTCGTCTCCTGCATGAGCACGGCGCGCTCGGCGAAGGGCTCGCGACCGAGCACGCGGAGCTGGCCGTCGTAAGTCGTGAGCCCGAGCACCGCGCGCAGCGCCGTGGTCTTGCCCGCGCCGTTCGGGCCGATCAGGCCGACGATGCGTCCCGGCTGCACGACGAAATCCGCTCGATCGAGGGCGAGGAACGAGCCGTATTTCTTGGACAGGCCGCGTGCTTCGATGAGGGGGGAGGACGGGATCATGTGCTACTCCTTGTTCTCGGCGCGCGGCGCGGGGTGCGTGAGCGCGGGGGCCTGTGCGAACAGCTCGTCGGCGGAGAATCCCAGCCGATGGATGACCGCCAGGATCTGTGGCCATTCCTCCTTGAGGAACCGTTCGCGCTCGCCCTTGAGCAGCAACGACCGCGCACCCTCGCTGACGTACATGCCGCGCCCGCGGCGCTTCTCGACCAGCCCTTCGTCGACCAGCTGTTGGTACCCCTTGAGCACCGTGAGGGGGTTGAGCCGGTAATCCGCGGCAACGGTGCGCACCGAAGGCAACGGGTCGCCTTCCTTGAGCGCCCCTTCCAGGATGAGGGCAACCATTCGATCGCGCAGCTGGCGATAAATGGGCTGATTGTCGTTCCAATTAGGATCCATGCCGCTCTCAGCGCGCGGGCCCCGTGCTGGGGCCAAGCAGCGCGCTAATCTAGCAGAACGCCCTTGAGGGGCGGCTTACGCCGCCACCAAGGTAACGGCCGCAGACGCGCGTTCTACGCTGAACAGAAAGGCGACGCCTCCGAACACGGTGCCGTTGACCAGTAAGGCGAGCGCGAGGGCGGCGATTTTCGACGATATGCGAGTTTCCATGATCTTCTCCTTGCAGTTGCCGGCTGTGCCGGGGGTGTAACAGTGACCTGGTGATATAGTAATGTACATCACTACAACATGCAAGCTTTTCCCGAAGTTTCTTTTGCACCCGATGCAGGCGCCCCGGGGGGGTGAATAAACTCATCCGGGCCGTAAGCGGCGCCCGGTCTTCGGCTACTATTTGTCGCTTTTGCTCATCGTTTGCCGAGGATCCTCAATGAAAAAGCCTGTTACCGTCACCATCACCGGCGCGGCCGGAAACATCGGGTATGCGCTCGCCTTCCGCATCGCTTCCGGGCAGATGCTCGGCACCGACCAGTCCATCAACCTCAATCTGCTCGAGATACCGGCGGCGCTCGGTGCCGTGCAGGGAGTGGTGATGGAACTGAACGATTGCGCGTTCCTTACGCTCAACAAGGTGAGCGCTTCTGACGATGCGCGCGTCGCGTTCAAGGACTGCGATGTGGCCATGCTGGTCGGAGCGCGGCCGCGCGGCCCGGGCATGGAGCGCAAGGACCTCTTGCTCGAGAATGCCAAGATCTTTTCCGCGCAGGGCAAGGCGCTCGATGCGGTCGCGAGCCGCGACGTGCGCGTGCTCGTGGTCGGCAATCCGGCGAACACCAACGCGCTCATCGCCCAGCGCAACGCGCCCTCACTCTCGCCCGATCGATTCACGGCGATGACGCGTCTCGATCACAACCGCGCGCTCGCGCAGGTGAGCGAGAAGACGGGCGCCGCGCTCGACAAGATCAAGAAAGCCGTCATCTGGGGAAATCACTCGGCCACGCAGTACCCGGATCTGAATCACGCGACGATCGACGGCAAACCGGCGCTCGCGGAGGTCGGCGAGAGCTGGTTCAAGCAGACGTTCATTCCGACGGTGCAGCAACGCGGGGCGGCGGTCATCAAGGCGCGCGGGTCGTCCTCGGCCGCATCCGCCGCGTCCGCAGCGATCGATCACATGCACGACTGGGTGCTGGGCAGCCGCGAGAAGGACTGGGTGAGCATGGCCGTGCCGTCGGACGGCAGCTACGGCATTCCGGATGGTGTGATTTACTCCTATCCCGTCACTTGCAAGGGCGGAAAATACGCCATCGTGCAGGGACTGCCAATCGATGCTTTCAGCCGCGGGAAGATGCAGCTCACGCACCGTGAGCTTTGCGAAGAGCGCGACGGCGTCAAGGACCTCATGTGATCGCAACAGGGAGACTCGTCATGAATCGCTTCATACTAGGTGTCGCGTTTACCGCGCTTGCCGCCGCCGCCATCGCGCAGCCGCGCGCCAGCGCGCCCGCGGGCGCGAAAGTGTATTTCATCACGCCGCGGAACGGCGCGATCGTGCACAACCCCGTAGTCGTGAAATTCGGCCTGAAGGGCATGACTATCGCGCCCGCGGGCACGCAGGCGGACAATACCGGGCACCATCACTTGCTGGTGGATACGGACCTCGGCGAGCTCTCCCTGGATGCACCGCTTCCGGCGAGCGATAAAGTGCTGCACTTCGGCAAGGGGCAGACGGAGACGACGCTCACTCTGCCTCCGGGCAAGCACACGCTCGAGCTCGTGTTCGCCGACTATCGGCACATGTCCTTCGATCCGCCCCTGCACTCGAAGAAAATCACCGTCACCGTGCAATAGGGTCTCGCGTGCGGACGATTCTGCACGTGGACATGGACGCGTTCTACGCGTCGGTCGAGGAGCGGGATCGTCCGGAGCTCAAGGGCAAGCCGCTCATCGTCGGCGGCACTTCCGGCCGCGGCGTCGTCGCCGCGGCGAGCTACGCCGTACGCCGCTTCGGCGTGCGCTCGGCCATGCCCATGCGCGAGGCGTTGAGGCTTTGCCCGCAGGCGATCTGTGTAACGCCGCGCATGGCGCGCTATAAGGAGGTATCCGCCCAGGTTTTCGGGATATTTCATGAATTCACGCCGCTGGTCGAAGGGCTGTCGCTCGACGAGGCATTTCTCGACCTGACGGGCAGCATCCGCCTGTTCGGCGATCCGGTCGCCATCGGCGCCGAGATTCGCCGCAGGATTCGAGCGGTGACTGAACTTACCGCCTCGGTCGGAATCGCACCGAATAAGTCGCTCGCCAAGCTCGCCTCGGATATGAACAAGCCCGACGGCTTGTTCTGCATCGGGCCGGAAAATCTGCACGCTGTTCTCGATCGCATGGCCGTAGAGCGGCTTTTTGGAGTGGGCGCCAAGTCGCTGCCGGCCGTGCAGGCGTGCGGGCTCCTGACATTCGGCGACGTCGCGCGGGCGAGCGATGAGCAGTTGTGGCGTGCCTTCGGCAAGCACGGCAAGGCCATGCAGGCGCGCGCCGCGGGCTGCGACGAGCGGCCAGTGGTGGCCGATCGGGAGGAGAAATCCATCAGCGCGGAGGAGACCTTCGATGAGGACATTCGCGACCCCGCCGTGCTCGAGCGGCGCTTGACCGCGCTCGCCGACCGAGCCGTCGCGCGGCTGCGCGCGGCGGGTCTTTGCGCCGGGCGGGTGAGCGTGAAGATCCGTCGCGCCGATTTCACGACCTATACCCGCCAGTGCGTCCTCGAGCCGGCAACGCACGACACCGCCGCCGTATGCGCGGGTGCGCAGCGGCTGCTGCGCACGTGGCTTGCCGGCCACAGGAATGTCGCATTGCGATTGCTCGGGGTCGGCACGAGCGAGCTGTCGGAGGTGCGTCAGCCCGATCTGTTCGCCGAGGGCGCGCCCCGCGATTCGCGGCTCGATGCCGCCATCGACGGTATCCGCGACCGCTTCGGATCGCGAGTGCTCACGCGCGCGAGTCTTCTGCCGCGCTCCAAGGACGGCTCCGGTCCGCCCCGCGGCTGAGCTTGGTATCATCGTCACCGCCATGTATACGAGCTTTTTCGGCCTCATCGAAAAGCCCTTCGCGATCACGCCGGACCCGCGCTACCTATACCTGAGCGAGCGCCACGCCGAAGCGCTCGCTCACCTGCTCTACGGCATCAACGAAGCCGGCGGCTTCATTCAGCTGACGGGCGAGGTGGGAACCGGCAAGACCACGATCGTGCGCACGCTTCTGTCGCGCGTCCCGCAGCACGCGGACGTCGCGGTGATCCTCAACCCCCGGGTGACCGCCACCGAGTTTCTCCTCACCATCTGCGAAGAGCTCGGGCTCGGACTCGACGAGGCCGACCGGACCAGTGCCAAGGAGATGGTCGACGCGCTGAACCGCCGGCTGCTCGCCGCGCATGCGGAAGGCCGGCGCGTCATCATCATCGTCGACGAAGCGCAGAATTTGTCTACCGAGGTCCTCGAGCAGGTGCGCTTGCTCACCAATCTCGAGACCGCCACCCAGAAGCTGCTGCAGATCATCCTCATCGGCCAGCCGGAGCTGCGTGAGCTCCTCGACCGCAGCGAGCTGCGCCAGCTCGCTCAGCGCATCACCGGGCGCTATCACCTGAACCCGCTGTTCAAGGCGGAGACTCAGGAATACGTGGGTCATCGATTGCGCGTCGCCGGCGCCGCCGGCGAGATCTTCACGCCCGCGGCGCTGCGCGAAGTGTACCGGCTCTCCTCCGGCATTCCGCGCGTCATCAATGTGTGCTGCGATCGGGCGTTGCTCGGCGCCTACACACTCGAGACGCGCAAGGTGACGCCGGCGCTCGTGCGACGCGCGGCGGGCGAGGTTTATGGTCGGCGCTTCGTGCCGCTCTGGCTCGGCTGGGTCGCCGCGGCGATCGTGATCGCGGGCGTCGCGATCACGGTCTACGCCGGTATCGCGGTGTGGCGCAACTCGCCTCCGGGACTGCGGTCGGCGACCAACACTCCCGTGCTCGCGCCCGCGGGGGCTGCGCTCGCCCAGCCTTCCGCTCCGCCGGCGGGAGCCGCGGCTGCCGCAGCCGCGCCCGCACCTGCACCTGCGGAAAAGCCGGTGCCGCTGCAGACACTGCTCGAAGCGAACGCCGCCGACACGAGCGATGCGGGCGCATTCCGGCGCTTACTCTCGCTGTGGGGCACGGCGATGGCGGACGATCGCGATCCTTGCGGACAGGCGCAAAAAGCCGGGCTCGCATGCCTCGAACAGCGCGGCTCCTGGGCGCAAGTACGCGCCCTCAACCGGCCCGCGATCCTCACCCTGAACGACGATCGGGGCCGGAGGTACCGCGTCGTCCTCTCCGCCCTCGACGATTCCTTCGCCACCCTCGACCTCGGCGAGCGCAATGTGCGCGTCCCGATCGACGAGCTGTCGCGGGATTGGTTCGGCGATTTCACTTGCGCGGCGCCGCCTCCGATCCGGAGTCGGACGACGTCTACGACGAGGAGCTCGCGATCGCCGTGCAGAACTTTCAGCGCGAGCACCGCCTGAACGTCGACGGGATCGCGGGCCTGCAAACCCAGGTCGTGTTGGACACCGCTCTAGCCGAGCCGGGCTCGCCGCTTCTCATGCAAGTTGCTCCGCGCAGTTAGGATCGCCATGTCATTCATACTCGATGCGTTAAAGAAGTCCGAGGTCGAGCGCCAGCGTCAGGCCATTCCCGGCTTGATGGATTCGCGGCCCGTGCCGCCGCGCGCGAGGTTTCCGCTGTGGGCCGCGGCCTTGATCGCTCTTCTCGTGGTCAATATGGGTGTTCTTGCAGTGGTGCTGACTCGCGGCGGCGCGCACAGCGGAGCGCCCTCGACCTCGTCTTTATCTGCGCCGGCGCCCGCAACGCCCGGGGCAGCTGGTTCCACGACGCCCGCGCCCGCGCCGGGACCTTCGGGCTCCGCCTCGGATCATTTCAGTCCGATGGATGCAGCGCCGCCTGTCTATGCGCCCGAGATTCCGCCTACAGAAGACCTCTCGTCCCCCCCGACCGCGCGCCGTGCCGCCCGTGGCGCCTCGAGCAACGGCGGTGTCTCTCATCGCGCCGCGCAACAGGCCGACCCCCTGCTCACCGACAGCAACGATTCCTCCGACAGCGAGGTGCTGCCCTCGATCAACGAGATCGATCTCGCCAGTCAGCCCGCGCTGGCCGGGCTGCACCTGGACGTGCATGTCTACGCCACCAAACCCGCCGAGCGATTCGTCTACATCAACATGCGCAAGTACCGTGAGGGCGCGACCCTCGCCGAAGGCCCCGTGCTGGAGCACATCCGCCGCGACGGCGTCGTGCTGAACTATCAAGGCTTGCGATTCGTGCTGCCGCGCCAGCAATAGTCCCCTCATCGTTTATGATGGATGCATGAGAAAAATCCTCGCCCTCTTCATGAGCGGGCTCGTGACGGTGCTGCCGCTGGCGCTCACCATATACGTCATCTGGTGGCTGGTGCACACCGTCGAGGGGTGGCTGCGCCGTGCGCTCATCGCTTTAGGTATCGTGAGCCCCGAGCATTATTGGCCGGGGCTCGGACTGATCGCCGGGTTCGTGCTGCTGCTCGCCGTCGGCAGCCTGGTCAACGCCTACGCCGGCAAGCTCCTGCTGAAGTATTGGGACGACTTCCTGGGACGCATCCCGTTCGTGAAGACGTTGTACGGCGGCTTTCGCGACGTGGTGAGCCTCTTGCCCTCAGGCAGCGGCGAGAAGCGCGATTTGCAGCGCGTCGTGCTCGCGCGTTTCGCGAATGTGCGCGCGATCGGCTTCGTCACGCGCGAGGATGCTCCGCCCGTGCTCGATGCACACGGAGGCCATGACCTCGTCACCGTTTACTTTCCCATGAGCTACGCCTTCGGCGGGTACACCGTCTATCTGCCGCGCGAGCTCCTGCAGCCGCTCGATATATCGGTGGAGGACGCCATGCGGCTGGCGATCACGGCGGGTCTCACCGCGAGCACCCGCGCCAGGATTCCTTAAGTCCGCTTCCGGACGCCCGACCATGAAGCGAGGCTTGCAGGCCCTGGCGTTGATTTGGATGCACTCGGCGCTTGCGCTCGGCGCCGGTTCCCTCGAATGCTCGTCCGCACCGGGTGTGGGCAAGTATTCGGCCTGGCGCACGGCCGCGGCGCAGACACTGGCTCGACGCGACGACGCGCGCTCGCTCGCGACCGCAGCTGCGCTGTGCTTCGTCGCGTCGGGCTCGAAAGTGCGTGCGGATCCCGCGGCGGCCAAAACCGCGGTGGATCTCGCCGCGCGCGCGAGCGAGCTCGACCCGCGGAACCCGAGCATGGGCTGGCTGCGACTGCAGCTGTGCGCGAACTCGGCCGGGTGCGACATCCGCGAAGCCGCGACCACGTTGCGCTGGGTGGACGCGGACAACGGCGCGGTGTGGCTGCCGACGCTCGCGGCCGTGCAAAAGGACAAGGATCCGGCCGAAATCGACCGTATTCTTTCGGACATGGCCGAGGGCTCGCGCTTCGACTTCTACTGGAATCCGACCGTCGTGCTGTTGTTCGACACACTGAAGCGCGCGAACGGCGATCTGCCGCCGCACTACTTGCCCTCGGATCTTGCTCGCCTGAGCGAGGTGATGCTGGTGGCGGGCGAGGAGATCGTGCCGCCGCTCAGCGCGGTGATGAGCGCCTGCCGCGATCCGGTCAGCGCGGAGCGGCGCGAGAGCTGCCTCCGACTCGCAAAGGTCATGCAGAAAGCGGATACGGTCGCGGCGCAAATAGCGGGGCTGCACATCGAGAAGCATCTCGTTCCCGCCGACGGCAAGGAGGCGCACGCCGTCGCCGAGCGACGCCGCGTGCTCGAGTGGCGCGTGGCGAGCGCCAACCGAGAGGAGGGCCCCGTACTGCCGTGGCTCAAGAACGCCATGGCCCGCCAGCGCATCGCCGAGATGCGAGCGGCGCCCCGCGAGGAGGATGTCGACATCGCGATTCTGCGACAGCGTAGACTGCCTCTCGAGCCACCCGTGGAGAGACCATGATCGACCTCTATTACTGGCCAACTCCGAATGGACACAAGATCACGATGTTCCTGGAGGAGGCCGGGCAACCGTATCGCGTCGTGCCGGTGAACATCGGGGCGGGCGAGCAGTTCAAGCCCGAATTCCTGGCCGTCTCCCCAAATAACCGGATGCCGGCGATCGTGGATCACACTCCGCTCGGCGGCGGAAAGCCGATCTCGGTGTTCGAGTCGGGTGCGATTCTTCTCTATCTCGCCCAGAAGAGCGAGCAGTTCATTCCCGCTGATGTGCGCGGCAACGTCGAGGTACTCGAGTGGCTGTTCTGGCAGGTGGCCGGCCTCGGGCCGATGGCGGGCCAGAATCATCACTTCTCACACTATGCCCCGGAGAAGATTCCCTATGCCGTCGAGCGCTACGTCAGGGAGACCAACCGCCTGTACGGCGTGCTCAACCATCGGTTGGCCGACCGCGAGTTCGTCGCAGGTGAGTATTCGATTGCGGACATGGCGGCGTATCCGTGGATCGTGCCGCACGAGGCGCAAGGTCAGAATCTCGCCGACTTTCCGAATCTCAATCGCTGGTTTGCCGCAATCGGCAGCCGCCCGGCGACGGTTCGCGCGTACGAGATCGCCAAGCGCTTCGACACCAACGTGACGCTGACTGAAGAGCAGCGCAAAATTCTCTTCGGCCAAACGGCCCGCTCCTCATCGACGCCGTGAGCGGTCAGGGTGAGCCCGCATCGCGCGCCGGGGCGGCATCGCGCACCGTCCCCGCATCGTGCGCGGAAAACCAGGCGAGCACGTAGGCGACTTTCGCGACCAGCAAGCTCGGGCGCGACGAGATGTCGTGTGGGGCATGGGGCACTCGCACGAGCGCAGTGTCGACGCGGCGCAATTTGAGCGCTTCGTAGAATTGCTCGGCCTCGCCGGACGGCGTGCGGTAATCCGCTTCTCCTGTCATGAGCATGGTGGGCGTGCGGACGTTGCCCACGTAAGCGAGCGGCGAGCGCTTCCAGTACGCCTGCTCGTCGTCCCATGGGAAGCCTGCGAACCAGTAGCGGTAGAAATAGTTGCTGAGATCGGCGGTGAGTACGAAACTCGTCCAGTTGATCACCGGCTTCACCACTACCGCGGCACGGAATCGGTCGGTGTGTCCGACGATCCAGGCCGTGAGCACGCCGCCGCCGCTGCCGCCCGTGACGAACAGCCGGCCTGGGTCGACGTATCCCTTGCCGAGCACCGCATCGACGCCGGACATGAGGTCATCGAAGTCCTTGTCGGGATAGTCGTGGTGGATGAGATCGGCGAATTCCTCCCCGTAGCCCGTACTGCCGCGCGGATTGATGTACAGGACCACATAGCCCGCGGCGGCGTATAGCTGATGCTCCGCCGCGAAGCTCGCGCCGTAGGCGGCGAACGGGCCGCCGTGAATCTCGAGCAGGAGCGGATACTTTTTCGCCCCATCGAAGCGCGGCGGTTTCACGATCCAGCCCTGAATCTTGCGGCCGTCTGCGGATGAGTCGAAATCGATCTCCTCCACAGCGCCGAGGGTGCGCTGGTCCAAGAGGTTCGCGCTGAGCGCGGTGAGCGTGGAGATGTCCCGGGCCTCTGTCCCGGTGGCGAGCGCCGGTGGACCGCCGGGCGAGGCTTGCATGTACGCGAAGCGGCCGTTACGCGCGGTCGTGAAGGATCCGCCCGTGTACGGACGCGTCACGTCGGCGCCGCCCAGGTCGCTCGCGAGCGTACGCACATTGCCGCCAAGATCGATGCTGGCGAGCTTGATCGCCCCCCGGTCGCCGTATTCGAAGAAGATGCGCTTGCCGTCCCCGCTCCATTGCGGCTCACCGGCGTCCCGGTCGAGCCCCGTGGTCAACGAGCGCGAATGAGAGCCGTCGGCGTCCATCACATAGAGCTGCGTGCGCTGGTACCCGAGCCGCTGATCGTCGAAGCCGAGATAGGCGATATGCTTGCCGTCGGGGGAGACGACCGGGTGAGTGTCGGGCCCGCGCCGATCGGTGAGCGCGCGGATCGCGTCGTCCGCGAGATTTACACGGTAGATTTCGGAGTCGAGGGGCTCATAGTCGACATCCGGCCGGCGGTTGGCGGAGATGTAGACGGCGGCGCTGTCGCTGCTCCAGGCGGGAGGACCATCGTGGTCGAAATCGCCGTGCGTGAGCTGGCGCGCGGCACCACCGTCCGCGGCGATCACGAACAGCTGGCTGAAGCTCGCGGGCAAGTACCCCTCCCCATCGATGCGATAAACGAGGCGATCGATGAGCTTGGGTGGGTCGGCCCACGAGGCCCCCTTGGGCACCTGCGGCAGCTCGACCTTCAATGGCTTGCGCTCCGCGGGCGCGGCCATGGTGAAGGCGAGCCAGCGGCCGTCGGGAGACCACGCGAGGCTCGTCGGCGATTCCGTGAAGTGGCTGATCGGAGCCGACACGTTGCCGTCGACCCAGTACATGAAGAGCTGCGTCGAGCCGTCGCTCGCGGTGGAGAGATAGGCGATGCGGATGCCGTCCGGAGACCAGCGCGGCATGCTCGAGCCGGTGCCGTCCGACAGCGGGCGGGCATGCTTGCCGTCGATGCCGGTGAGCCAGATGAGGCGGTGCGGCCGGTCGGTCTTGATATCCATGCTCATCCGCACATACGCGATGCTGTGGCCGTCGGGGGCGATCTGCGGATCGGCAACCCACTGCAAATCGAACACATCGATGGCCTTGAAGGCCGGCTTCGCGACGGTCGCGTCGCTCGCGCCGGGTGTTGCGGGTTCGCCCACCGTCGCGCAGACCGCCGTTGCGCAGAGGGCGGTCGCAGCTAGGAGCAGCGCTCCGGCGCCGCTGAGTGCGCGGGCGCACCAGCGTTCAAACGGCGCGTTTGGTGACCCAGCAATTGCGTTGATGTTCATCGACGATCCCCACGGCTTGCATGAATGCGTAACAAATTGTGGAACCGACGAAGCGGAAGCCGCGACGTTTCAGCTCCTTGCTCATCGCCTCGCTCAAGTGTGTTGCGCTCGCAATCGCACTTGAGTGCAGCGGCCGGCGGCGCAGTACGCGCCCGTCGGTGAAACTCCATATGAAGGCGTCGAAGGCACCAGGCCGATCCGCGATCTCGAGATAGGCCCGGGCGTTCGTAATGAAAGCGTCGACCTTGAGGCGGTTGCGGACGATGCCCGCATCCTTCAACAGGCGTCTGCGCTCGCGAGCGCCGTATCGCGCCATCGCCTCTGCATCGAAATCATCGAAGGCACGCCGGTAGGCATCCCGCTTGCGCAGAATGGTGAGCCAGCTCAAGCCGGCTTGAGCACCCTCCAGGCAGAGCATCTCGAACAGCCGGCGGTCATCGTGCAGTGGCACTCCCCATTCGCGATCGTGATAATCGACGTAGAGCGGGTCGGTCGTGCACCACGCACAGCGCAGCTTGCCGTCGGAGTGGCGTTGCGCTCGAGTCACGGATTCAAACGTGCAGACGGACCGGGTGGCGGTGCTTGTACACCAGCTCGATGCGATCCACACCCTGGGTGCGGCGCGCTGCGCTGCGGATCTCGTGCATGAGCTTGAGGAGCACCCGCGTGTTCATCTCCGCCGTTGCGGCCGAGCGCGGTTGCACGCCGAGGTGCAGGACCACGAAACGGTCGCTCGCCAAGCGGACGAATACCGCCACACCGATGGGCCGTCCCGAAGTGGTCACCGCGAACACGGTCTGCACGCCGGCAATGTTGCCGACGCGCACGGACAGGCCGCCGTCGAGCTCGTAGATCTCGGGCACGCCGTAGGTCTCTATGGACTGCTGGATCCCGACCCGCACACGATGCTGGTTCACGTTGAAGAACAGGAGCTGTTCCAGAGCGGCGCGCTGCTCGAGCGGCAACTTGCTCTGCAAACCGATGGACTCGCTCAGCATCGCCGTGCCATCGCGCCCCCCGTCCCAAATGTGTGCCAAGTCACAGAATATACTTGACGCAATGCAGCATGGTTTGTCTGCTGCGCCGGAGGCCGTATCGTATAGCGTCGCCCACGCAATGACACTAGCCTCACCCAATTAAGGCCTCAAGGTCCGCGCGGCCCGGCGGCGATCCGATACTCCAGCCTCAGGGTATGTAATGAAAGAGAGGTCCGGTGCTAGCGTCCGAGGGTGAGAGCCGCGCGCTGGCCGCGCTGCGCTTTAGCCTCGCGAGCGACATCGTCGAGCTCGTCGTACTGACCGTCGATGAGCTCTTCCTGCAGACTTTACGCGAGGGGGTGGGACCCGCGCGCCGGCTGTGGCACGTCCTGTCCTCCGACAAGGTCAGCGATCTTTTGGTGGCGGGCGGCGTGGGTATCCTGGTGCTCGACGTGCAGGCGCTCAACGAAGCGGCCGCGCGCTTCGTCAAGCACATCAAGGGCCAGTTCCCGGATCTGGTAGTCGTCGTGGCCGGCACGCGCGAATCGGAAACAGAGCTCGCCGGACTCATCAGTGACGGCTCCGTCTATCGATTCATCCATAAGCCCATGTCGCCGGCGCGGGCGCGACTGTTCGCGGATGCCGCGGTCAAGCGCTTCGACGATCGGCGGCGGCGGGTCGGCGAAGTGTCCGTTCCCCAGGCGGCGCCGAGTCAGCGTCACCAAATCCTCATCGCGGCAATCGCCGCGGCCCTTGCGGTCGTGCTCGGCGCCGGTTGGCTCGTGCAGCGTTGGGGTACCGACCAATCGGCAAGGTCGGGCAACGGCACCGGGCAGCTCGCCTCTTCGACAGCGCCGCCGCTTCCCGCTACGCCCGCCTCCGCAGTACCTGTACCGGCGACCCCAAGCGTCCTCATGGAGGCACAGGAACGGCTCCTCGCCCGGGCGCGGGCCGCGCTCGATCTCAATCGGCTGGACGAGGCGGCCGCGACCATCGAGGCGGCGCGCAGGGCTGGAATAGCCACCGAGCGCGTCGCGCAACTGGCCATGGAACTCGCCGTCGCACGCGAGCGGGCTAAAACAGCGCCCACGGCCGGACCTGCAGCATCCGCACCTGCAGCCGCGACGCCGCTAGCGTCAGCTCCCGCAGCAGCGGCACCGGCGGCGGCGGCGCCGTCATCTCGCGACGGGCCGTCCGAGCGCTCCGCGGTACCCACGCGGGAGCACTCCGCAGAGGGTCGGGTCACGGAGGCCGACACCGGCAACCTCACGCGCTCCAATGAGCTGATGAGATCCGCACACCAGAGCATTGCCCAGGATCACTTGGTCGAGCCCGACAACGATAACGCCCAGTACTATCTATTCGCGCTGCGCAGACTCGATCCCCAGAAGGCAGGACTCGCAGACCTCGCCGAGGACCTCGGCGGCCGGCTCGTCGCGAAGGGCCAAGCGAGCGTCAGCGCGCAGCAATACGAAGCGGCGCAGGCCTGGCTCGACCAGGCGGCTGCCATCGGGTACGTCTCGCCGCAAGCGGATGCCGTGCGGCACGACCTCGAAGCGGCCCTCGCGCGCCGAGCATTCATGTCCGACGTGATCAGCGCCAATCAGCTCACCCTGGTGAAGTCGGTACAGCCTCAGTATCCGATGAAGGCGGAAAAGAGCTCGGTCGAAGGCTGGGTCGAGCTCGACTTCACCGTCACCGACGCCGGCGCTGTCGAGGATGTCGCAGTGGATGCGGCCAAGCCACCGGGTGTCTTCGAGGCAGCGGCGATCACCGCATTATTGCAATGGCGTTACAAGCCTCTGATGCGCGACGCCAAGGCGGTCGCCACGCGTGCGCGCGTTCGTATTCGCTTCACACTCGGGCGCTGATCAAGCAGCCGAGCTTTGCGCCGCTCGCACGATCGCCGAATTCTCGGCGGCGAGAGCGCCGATCTCAGCACCGATGCGCAGGTCCTCCGCGGCTCCGAAGGAGTGCTTGCGGATCAGTCCCTGACGGTCGATCAGCACCAGACTCGGCGTGCCGCGCATCTTGTACCGCTCCATGGTCTCTGGAATAGGACCGGCGCTATTGGCCGTGTCGAGCGCAATCGGGAACTTCAGGCGGTATTCCTGAATGAAGGCCTTGAGCGTCGCGTGGCTGTACGCCTCGTGATGCTCGAAAGTGGCGTGCAAGCCGATCACGGCGACATCATTGGGCTCGAATGTCTCGTGGATACGCCTCGCCTGCGGAATAGCCACCGCGACAGATTGGGGGCATAGCGCTTGAAACGCCACCAGGGCCACCACGCGGCCACGCAGCGCGGCCAGGTTGACGGGACGATCGGTATTGAACCAGCAGTGAACCGCCAGCTCGGGTGCTTCGAGAGCTGTTGCCGTCATCGTGTCCTTGGGCGTTCGCGCGTTTGCGACGTTCGAGTCGGCTCGCGCCTTCGAATGGCCCAAGTCTAGCGGGAACCCGGGGCCTTGCAAACCCTCGGACGTAGAGGCCTCCGAACCCGCTACTCGGGCGTACCGGCGCGCTCGCGCCGGGCGGCCTTCGACGTCACGGACGGCGCCGGCTTCGAGGGGAAGTTTCTCGCAGGCTCCGGTGCCGCCGCCTCACGATCGCGACGCTTGCGCTCGGCGATCTCCTCACGGTCCACAGCGATGTCCCGCGGAGCGTTGATACCGATGCGAACTTGCGAGCCGTTCACCGCCATCACGGTCACTTCGATCTCATCGCCAATCCGCAATGCCTCTCCCGCGCGTCGAGTGAGAATCAACATGAATGCCTCGTTTGCCTGGTAAGGATAGGCTCGAGACGCTATTCGGCCACCTTCCGAGCCACTTACCAATTGGCCATTCGACACGAATGCGTGTAGGACCGAGACGACAAACGCTTGAGTCGGTCGCCGAGGTCAGGGCATCAGCACGGGTATTGGGGATATATCCGGGGGCGTTTGCGGCGCGGAAGCGGCGTCCCAATCGTTCACGGTCGCCTCGAACACCGCGAGCTCTTCGAGCAGTTGCTCGAGCGGCTGGTGCTTGCCCATGGCGAATCCCTGTCCGTAGTCGACTCCGAGATCGGCCATGCGCGCGCGCAACATGTCCGTCTCCACGTACTCAGCCACCGTCTCGATGCACATCACCTTGGCGAGTTGCGCGATGGCCTTGATCATGGACTCGCTGCGCGAGTTCGTGATCGAGTCGCGCACGAAGCTGCCGTCGATCTTCAGATAGTTGACCGACAAATCCTTGAGGTATGCGAGCGAGCTCACGCCCGTGCCGAAATCGTCGAGCGCAAACTGACAGCCCAGGTCTTGCAGCGCGCGCAAGAAGCCTTGCGCCCGCTCGAGGTTGCCCACTGTCGCCGTTTCGGTCAGCTCGAAACACAGCACGTTTGGGGGAAGACCGGAGTTCTTGATCGTATCCTCGACGAACGCCAGAAAAGTCTCGTCCTGCAGCGACTGCCCGGACAGGTTGATCGCGAAGCGGGCGATGTCCTCGCCCACCGCGGCGGCGTGGGCACTCAGCAGCTCGCACGAGCGCCTCACGACCCAGCGGTCGACCGTCGGCATGAGCTGGTAGCGCTCGGCCGCAGAGAGGAATTTTCCGGGAGGGATCACCTCACCGTGCTCGCCGAGCATGCGGATCAACAGCTCGAACCGAGGCCGTCCGTAGTTGCCGCGCAGCGGCAGGATCGGCTGGGCATCCAGCCGGAAGCTGTCGTGCGCCAGCGCGTCGCGTAGCTTGCCGACGATCAGGATGTCGGTATGGCGCCGGATGATGCTTTGGTCGGAGTCCTGGAAAACCTCCACCCGGTTGCGGCCGCGGTCCTTGGCGGCCTTGCACGCGATCTCGGCGGTCGCCAGCGCATGCGCGAGCGCGTTCTCGGAGCGCCCCACGGGCGCGACCCCGATGCAGACCGATACCTCGAACGAGCCCTGACCGGCGCGCGGCACGATGGCCGCGGCCGCAGCGCGAATGCGCTCCGCGATGACGGTGGCCGCGGCGATGCCCGTGTTCGGGATGAGTGCCGCGAGACGATCGCCGGAAATACGCGCCGACTGAGCCGGCGGCGCAACGCATCGGGCCAGACATTCGGCCACGCTCGCGATCACGTCGTCGCCCACGTGCATGCCGAAGGTTTCGTTGATGACATGCAGCCTATCGATGTCGAGGTACAAAATGCAGTGCTCCCCCGTTTCGGCGGCCGAACAGAGCAACGAGGACGCCTGGCGCTCGAAAGCGTGGCGAGTCATCAACCCGGTGCTCGCGTCGTACTGCGCCTGGATGATGACGGTGACCTTCTTCGCCAGCAGTTCCGCGACCCGCGTCTGATATGAGTCGAAATCATGCGCGCTGGCCGGATTGAACAGCGCGAGGGCGCCCATCACGCGTTCCGAGGGGTGGCGTACGGGGCATGCCAGAATCTTGAAGGGGGCGGCGACGTCGGTCGCTACCTTCGAGATATGATTGACGATGATCGTCCGCTGTTGCAGCTGGATCCAGGCCATGAGGTGCTGCTTCGCGCGATGCAGCGATTCCTCCGACATCGGATGCCCGCTGCGTGTCATGGACATGGCGATGTTCTTGTCGGGCACCCAGAGCGCGGCGAGAGCGCAGCCCATGTGCTCGAGAGCGGTCTTCAGAATGAGGTCGAATTCGTCGGCATCACCGCTCGCGGTCTGGTTCGACGACATCTCGATCATCAGCGACAGGTCGCGCTCGCGGACCCCCAAGTCGCGCTCGCGCGAGCCGAGCTGCGCGCGCAAGCTGAGCTCGCGCCGCAGGCACTCCAGCGCGGGCTGCAAAATCTGGCGCACATAAGGGAGCGGACGCGCTTCGGTGCGCGCCCCCGACAGGCGCGTCTGCAGTGTGACGACGCCGAGGAGCTCCAGCTGCTGCGAGCGCACTGCGAATGAATAGAGCGCCCGATCGGCGTCGATACGCACGACGCCCGGGAACTCCGCCGAATCCGAGATCGCGTTGGCGATCGTGTCCTTGACGAGATCGGTATTGTCGTCGAGATCCCATTCATCGGATGCCCAAAGAGGCTCCGCGAAGCCGTCGTGTAGCACCATGCCCTTCAGGCTCGGCATGAGCATGCGGAACAATCGACCGTAGTGATCGAAAGAGGCGGCAATCCTCTCGGACTCTATGGCAATGCATTTTGCGTCCAGCACGGGCGTCCTTTCAGGGAATGGACTAACCAAGGAAAGTTAAGTGAATTTGGGCCAAACAGGCCCTGCGAGCCTTGATCGGCGTCGCACTTCGTACGTTACTTAATGCGAATTCACAGCCGCAATGCAGCGATATTGACAATAACCCCGCGCGCCCGTGACGCAGTTCCCGCGCTGACTAGCCGCCGCCCTTACGCTGCGCGATCCAGCGAAGCAAGCGCCGGCCGCCCGGAATGCGCGCGATTCGAAACGCGCGTCGCCAGAACCGTCTCGCCTTGTCATCCAGAACCACGAGCGGCAACCCCTGATACAGCTGCGGGCGCGGCTCGTGGATCGTCGCCGTACGCGATCTGAACTGAGTCCTTGCGCCGGGCGCTACCAGCGTGACGACGGCGCCGGCGGCGGACCATCCGACGCAGACCGCACTGGGCGCGGCGCTGTCGAGGACGGCGAACGCATCGCTGTCGACTCCCGTCAGATAAATCTCGGCCGGGGCCGGAGTGCCGGTCGTGAGCTGCCACGCATCCGCACCCAGATGCGTGGCACGGAAGGCTCCCGTGAGCATGCGCTCGACCTTGGTGTTCATTCCCGCCTTCACGCGCTCACTTCTGCCTTCGTATGTTCATCTCTGTCATCGAAGCCGGTAACCTCCGCCTTTCGCCCCCGAGGATAGCGTCTTGGATGCGCCATACGCATTACTGCCCGGCCAGCGCGCGAGCGCCAGCGGACGCCTACGGCTCGATTACTTTGCGGTCATCAAGCTCGCGTTTCCGTTCATGTTGAACAGCGCCGTGCAAGCCGTGCTGAACGCAACCGACACCTGGTTCGTCGGCCGCTTATCGCCCGCGGCGACCTCGGTCATGGGCGCAGTTTACTGGCCGGTCCTGGTTTGCATACTGCTATTCGGAGGGATTGCGTTGTGCGTGCAAACGCTGGTGGCTCATGCCTATGGGGCGCGGCGCTACGCACGCGCCTCGCAGGCGACTTGGACCGCTTTGTGGGGCGCACTGCTCACGCTGCCGCTGTTCGCCGTTCTCGCGGCGACCGGCCGCACTCTGTTCTCGCCGTTCGGGTTGCCCCCGGCCACGCTCGATCTCGCCGTGGCGTACTGGTTTCCGCGGATGCTGGGGGCACCGCTCGGCATCGCACTCTACGCCGTGCTGGGATTCTTCAACGGCATCGGCCGCCCCACGATCACGCTGCGGGTCACGCTTGTCGTGGCGATCGCGAATGCACTATTCAACCAGTTGTTCATATTCGGATTGGGCTTGGGCGTCGCCGGCTCGGCTTGGGCTACCGGTGCCGCCCAGCTGGCCGGGCTCGCGATGGCGTTCGCCTGGTTCTTCTCGCCGGCGAACCGCCGGCGCTACCGCTCACACCTTACGAGCCGGTTCGCGGCCGTGCCACTTCTTCGCTAGATGTCCCTGGGACTTCCCATGGGACTCTTGCCGGCCGCCGACGTTCTCGGATTCGCGCTGTTTCAGCTCATGCAGGTGAGGCTCGGCAACGTGGACGGGGCATCGACGCAGATCGTGCTCATGCTGACCTCCTTTTGCTACATGCCCGCCGTGGGAATCGCCATGGCGGGAACCACCCTCGTGGGACAGGCGATCGGCGCCAAGACTCCCGACTGGGCGCGCGCCGCAGGCAACGGAATCATCCTTCTCGCCGTTCTCTACATGGGGGTAGTGGGCGTGGGCCTTGCGGCGATCGGGCCGTGGGTTCTACCCTGCTTCACCAACGCCGCGGATCCGCAAAGTTTGCAGGCGGTGTCGGAGGGCGCCGTCCTATTGTGGATCGCCGCAGGCTACCAACTCTTCGATGGGCTCAATATCTCGAGCGGCGCATGTCTGCGCGGCGCGGGCGACGTGCGTGTGCCCGCGCTCATGGTGCTCGCTCTGTCGTGGACACTGTTTGTACCTCTGGCACATGCTCTTTCGTTCAAACCGGGGGCGGGGTGGGTCGACTGGCTGCCGCAATACGGGCTCGGCGCCGTCGGCGGCTGGATCGCCGCAGTCGTCTATGTCTGCTGCCTCGGAACGATGCTGTTCCTGCGCTGGCACTCGGGCGCATGGCGCCGCGTGGTACTACGATGATGCGCGCGCCGCCCGCCGTCCTCGCAGCGTGCTTCTTGCTCGCGCTCGTTAGTCGAAGCGCGCTCGCCGGGCCGGCCGCAGCGCCGCTCGCGCAAGCCATTGCAGCCGAACGCATCGCTCCGTCGGGCGTGAGCTACGTGGTGCTCGACGTGGAGTCCGGGCAGATCGCGGCGAGCCTCGATCCCGGCATGCCGCGCAGCCCGGCATCCACCGTCAAAGTGGTGACCACGTTCGCCGCCCTCGACTCGCTGGGTCCCGCGTATACCTGGCACACGCAGGCGCTGTTGCAGGGGGCGCTCGAGGACGGAGTGCTCCAGGGAGATCTCATCCTGAAGGGCGGCGGCGATCCCTACATGACCCTCGAGCGCTGGTGGAGCTTCGTACAGGCACTGCGCGCGAAGGGACTTCGTGCTCTTCGCGGCGATATCGTTATCGACGACACAGCCTACGCGCTGCTTCCCGAGGATCCCGCGGCCTTCGACGGACGACCACACCAGGCTTACAACGCGGAGCCCTCGGCGATCATGGTCAATTTCCAATCCGTCGAGTTCCGGCTCATGCCGAACCCAGGCACCCGCCGGGTGGACATCGCCGCAACACCCGCGCCGGTCAATCTGGCAATCGACAACCGCATCGGTGTCACGGTGGGTCCCTGCAACGGCCGGGCGGCGCGGGTAGCATTCGAGGTTCCCTCGGCCGACTGGAATCGCGTCGTCTTCTCGGGCCTGTTGTCGCCCCAATGCGCCGCGCGCAGCATCACGCGGGTGTTGTTGTCCGCGCCGAGCTACGCGTTCGGAACGTTCGTGCAACTGTGGCGCGAAGCGGGCGGAACCTTCGACGGAACATTGCGGGTTGCGGCCACGCCGGCGACCGCGATTCCGTTCGTAAATTTCGATTCCGTGACGCTCGCAGAGGTGGTGCGGCTCACCAACAAGTTCAGCAACAATCTAATAGCGCGGCATTTGCTTCTCACGCTCGGCACCGAGCGCTTCGGCCCACCGGCGACCGTCGAAAAGGGAATTCATGCCATGTCGGCCTGGTCGCAGGAGCGTGGTCTCGCCTTATCGGACATGGACATCGACAATGGCTCCGGCCTTTCCCGCGCCACACGCATCTCGGCCCTTGAACTGGCGGCGGTGCTTCGGTCGGCTTATCACAGCCGGTATGCCCCGGAATTCCTCGCCTCCTTGCCCCTCGCCGGCATCGACGGCACGTTGCGGTCGCGCCTGCAAGGCGCACAACCGGGGTCGGCGCGGCTCAAGACAGGCCATCTCGACGGGGTGAGCGGCATTGCGGGCTACGTGACTGGCGCTTCAGGCAAGGTCTACGTCGTGGTGTCCCTCGTGAACGATGCGGGCGTCGGTGCAGGTTCCGGGGATAGCGTGCACGAAGCGCTGGTGAGTTGGGTCCAGGCCGCGCTGTGAAGCGCGGGCCGCCGGTGCAGGTTCAGCCCGGGCAGCTCTCCAGGTCCCAGAGCATAGGTCGCTCACCCTTGCGCAGCCACACGCCGAAGCCGAGATAAAAAAAGTGCCGACGCAGACGCCGTCGGTACCACTCGCCGGGACGTAGGTGCACGTCGCGATCGGTGAGCCTGCGATCGCAGTTCTCGCGCCAATCCTCGCGTGTCAAGGCGGAGAAATAAAGCACGCTGCGCGATAGACGGCTGAAATTGCCGATCGCGCGCGCAGCGGCGCGATCGTCGAGATACTGCAGCACGTCGTAGCAGACCACCAGATCGCTCGGCGCCCGCGGCGCATAATCGACCACCGATTCCAGGACCCAGCCGTATCGCCGGCAGAGGTATTCGCTCGCATCCAGCCCCGTATAGCGGGCCCGCGGCCAGACTTCAGCGAAAGGCTTGCGCAGGAGTCCGATGCCGCATCCGGCGTCGAGTATCGTGCGCACCGGAATCGCGGCTTGCGCGAGGATGGCGGCGATAAGGCGGGCGCGCGTGCGCATTTCGCCGGCCGAGACGACGCGCGTGGCCCGGGCGAGATAGAACTTGCGAAAGTAAGCGGGCCCGAACCTCTGCGCCTGCGGGCACAAATTAGACTCCCGTGACTGCACCGACGTCAGTGTGGCATGCAGATCCGTGGCTGGCCAAGAGCCGGTACGGTCGCCAGCCGAAATCATCGGCTCCGGCACCTAGCTGAAAAGCCCCTTTCCCGAGGTGCCGCTGATGGGCCATACCGCGCAAATGCGGGCTCCGCCCAGCGGGGACTGCGCAATTGAAACTTCGCCGTTATGCCATTCGATGGCGCGCTTGACGATTGCCAGCCCGAGTCCAAATCCTGCTTTGTTGGTCCGGGTAGATTCGAGTTGTACGAAGGAGTCGAACGCTCTTTGCCGATCCTTCTCCGGGATCCCGGGCCCGTCGTCGTCAACCAGCAATCGATTCACGCCGTCTTCCACCGTAAACGCCAAGTGAACTTCCCGCTTCGCGTAGCGGGCCGCGTTGTACAGCAGGTTCTTGACTACTGTTTCGATGAGATGCAGATCGCAGACCACATTGTCCGTGTCACCGGTCAGCTCCGCGCGCATTTGAATGTCTGAACGGGCATCGTTCCGCACATACTCGGTGACGGCCGGCAGGAGTGTAGTGAAATTGTGACTGCCGATGTTGAGCGATAGATCCGCCCGCTCGAGTATCGCGTAGCTCAAAGTCGCTCTCACCAAGTCGTTGATCGCCGCTATATCCGCCTTTATGTTGCTCAAGGAGGTCTTCACTTCAGAAGCGCTTTGCGCTCGTTGCGCCAATTCAATCTCGAACTGCATGCGCGACAGCGGCGTTTTGATTTCATGAGATACCGCACTCGACATGTCTTTATGGGACGCGATCAATCCATCGATTCGTGCGGCCATCTTGCGGAAGGTCTCCGCCAGGGGGTAGATCTGTGATGTCGGCTTGATGTGGGCATCGAACACCCAATTTTTGTTACCAAATCGTGCGGCGGAATTTTCCAAAGCGCGCAGATCGCGCGTCAACGGCCAGATCCAGATCATGATGACTAGCGCTATCGCGGCATAGAAAAGGAATGTGATCGCCCATTCGAGTGGCCCACGTTGAGGCTCCGGCGTCTGAGATTTGAATGCCAAGACATAGTCGTTGTTGAGCTTTTTCAATGCCCACGCCTCACCCCCCGCGGCCTGCATGTAGGCAATTTTGCCGTGCATGAGCTTGTCCAGCGTTTCGCGACCGGCGATATCCGTCGCAGCAAACAGTTCGAAACCGCCACCGGTCTCGGCCGAAATCCCATCGATCAGATGTTTCCACTCGGTCGCCGGAGCGCTCCGCAGCCGGCTTTCCACAGCGGACAGCGCGGCGGCCATCACCCGGTCGTCCCCCAAATCTCGAGCGCCGTAGGCTTGCAGCAGCTTATCCTGGCCCCAGCTGACGGCCGCCAGAGTGAGCACGATCAGCAAATACAAGCCTAAAAACTGGCGTGCCATGCCTCACCACGCATCGGGGACGAATAGATAACCCTGCCCCCAGATCGTTTTGATCCGTTCCGAGCTGTCCGCATCGTCACCCAGCTTCTTGCGCAGGTGCGAAACACGAACATCCAGTATTCGGTCGGCGCCGTCATACTGGCGTCCATAGAGATGCTGGAACAGCGCGGCTCTCGATTGGATCTCTCCCGCGTGCTCCGCCAGATAGGCAAGCAGGTCGAATTCGGCGCTGGACAGCGCCACAGACTGATTATTCAAAGTGACCGCTCGGGAGACTCGATTGATCAGCAGTCGTCCGAAACGCAGGCCGGTGTGCTCGAGATGCGGCTGAGCTCGGCTGCGTCGTAAAAGGGCGTTTATCCTGGCCAGGAGAACCCGCGGCTCGACCGGCTTGATCACGTAATCGTCGGCGCCGAGCTCCAGGCCCAATACATGATCGATATCGTTGTCGCGTGCGGTCAATATGAGGATGGGATTGGCGTAACTCGGCCGTAGTTGCCTACAAATCGAAAAGCCGTCTTGGCCGGGCAGTCCCAGATCGAGAATGACGAGATCCGGAGCCTCACGCTGCACATGGTCCACCACCTGGTCGCCGTGTGCAGCGGTAGTCACTCGAAAATCGTTGCTCTCGAGATAATGGCTGACCAGTTCAGACAGGCGCACGTCATCCTCGACCAGGAGGATGGACGTATTGGCTGGGGTTCTCACGCGGGCGTTAGTCAAAAATGTTCCAGGGGTCTCTGCGCTTGTGCCGATAGCGAATCGCTTCGCGGATCACGCGCAATACCTCAGAGGTCAGCACTTGCTGCAGGTCGAGATCCTTGAGCTGAAAGACCAGATCGGTCGAGAAAATGAGCTCTATGCTGTAACTTCCCTCCGAGTACTTCTCCCAGCAGTGCTTGACCTCAGGACGCCCAACGATGACCAGGCACAAGGATTCATCCCTGGGCGCCCGCCACGTAGCGTGCACCACTGTGTCACATTGCGTATCGCTCATGGCTAAAGTGCAAATTCGTGGGCTCAGTTCGAGGCGGATATCGCCGGGCTCATCGGCCGACGTCGCATTCATGCGCAGCGGAGAAAGCAGGCCAAGGCAGAGCAGGACGCCCGCCACAGCCGCCGCACCACGAGTGGCGCTAGAACGCGTAGATCGCACCGGCGAAAACTGTCGCAACGCTATGCTCCGCGACGATGGGGCTGTCCGCGATGCCATGTCCCAGGCGTTCATATTCGGCGAACGTATTGAATCGCCATTTGCTCGACAAAGGCAGTGTATACCCCAGCCGGATGAACGGATCGAACGCCGCCGAGCCCGAATAGAAACCGGGCACTCGATAATAGTAATTGACGGTGGCGGTACTTTTCCAGGTGAACCCAATACTGGCGCTCAATGTTCCTTTTGACTTCAGCAGCGGCGTTCCCAAGGCTCCTCGTATCTCGTCGCCACTATTCTGGCCGGTGGCATCGCGAAGGAGATCGAGTTGTCCCGATACCGGACCGTACTTGAAGGTCCACTCGGGGCCGGCCAGGTAAGTAATGCGCGGCTTGGGGGGTGAGACTTTGGTGGCACCCGGTGTGTCGGGGCTTTCGAGGATCGGCCTACTTGCCGCGGATACATTGGGAAAGCCGAGGAAAAGATTCTGCAAGTCGCTGCGATAGAAATACACGCGATCATAACCGGGAGTAGCAATCAAATTGAACGTGTTGTCGCCACGCTCGGCGAGCGTGAACCCCAAATCCAGGTTGTCGATGAAGAACCGCTTGCCGTAGTAACTGAATTGGGGGATCACGACGAGGGGAATGTCTTCGCCGTTGACCAACGGATTGGTTCTGACCCCGGCACCCAACGCCACGCTAAAGTTCCATCGGCCGATGGCTACGCAGTCGACGGTGGGGCCCTCGCAATCATCGGCATTTCCGCCCGCGTGTGCTTGATTGAGCCAGAAGATGATCGCCAACGAGGCGACTCGCGCCGCCGCCGAATGAGTCACTGGCGCCCCCGTGTGGGCACCGTGATCGGCGTGCGGAGCGACTTTTCGTGCATGACGACTCATATCGTCTCAGAAGAGATCTTGCGCCGCTGTGAATGGTTTGTAGCCATTTGTAACCAAGTGTAATCGCCGTGATCACCGGGCTCGTACAAGCCGGTTACTCGCGAGTTGCGATGGCTCTTGCGGCGAGGCCGCTTCCACTTGTGCATACGTTGCTAGCGCGACCACGTTGTCGACGTACTCCATTAATCGATCGACCGGTGGCTTGACAGCCTCGGCTAATTCGCCACGCGAGTTCCCAAGCGGTCGGCTGTTCGGATTCGCCGAAAGGGACTTCGGCGACTGCGTAACATCGGAAGACGGAGGGTCACGGACGCCAAGTGCCGAGACTGCATTTATGATCAGTGCGCGCCTGGCAATTGGCGCCAACAGGTCGAGGCTTGCACGATCAAGACCTGTTCGCTTTGGCCGTACCGTCCGCAATCGAGTGGCAAGCGTACGTGCCGCCCCGAGTTGCCCGCTCCACGAGAGGTATCGAATTCATGCCGCCTTGCAACACTCCCCGCGCTGCAGCAGCGGTGCGGAAGCCTGCAACCCCGCTCGGGCCGAGGGACCGCACGCGAATCTTGCCATCTCGAAAGGCCGGCCAAATTGATTTGACGCTCGTTTGGTATTAGGCGAAGCTCCCTCGTTGCCTTTCTTCTATGTTGTGCATCTCAAAACCAATGAAATTGGCCGGAAAAAGGCCTAAACAAAGAGAGGATCTACCATGAAGAGGAAAACGAAAATCGTCATTGGTGTCGCGGCCACGATCATTGCGGGACTCGTCGTTGCGACGCCGATCATCAACCTCACCAGCCCGGTTGTCGCGGCCGGCAATGTCTCTCGCTGGCTCAACGTGCATGGTGTTGCGAAAGACCTGAACGACAATAATTACTTCAATGTTTATCTGACCACTCAGGGACTCGCCACCATTTCGAGTCAAGTGGGGTCCTACAAACCGGGTGGTGAAAACGGATGGCACTCACATCCCGGCTTAGTCACTGTTACGCTCACGCAAGGGTCGATCGTTTGGTACAACGCTAATTGTGAAGCGACCACCTACAAGGCCGGCGATGCCTGGGTGGAGGGCAGTCAACTTCACATGTTTCGTGTCGTGGGCAATGAAGCCGTGCTGCTCTATGCGACGTTCATCACCGCGCAGGATGAGCCGCTCAGGACCGATGAGCCGGAGCCCCCGTGCGCCGTTGCCATGGGTCTCAGCTGAGTCAGGGGGCCGCTGCACATTCCCTCGGATGGACAAAACGGGCCGGCGCTGAGCTCCAATCGTTGCTCGATGGGCTTACGTCGGCCCGCCTGATCGCATGGACGGCTCCGCGTGGGATGCCGAGGATGTACTGTGCTTTCTCTAGTAGTGACCCTGAGTTTTTCTGCCGGACTGGGCACCAGACAGGTAAAAGAAAGGCCCTGCGTAGGGCCTTTCGATGCAGCTTAAGTGCCGATCAACCGACGTTTTAGGCGGCGGCTGCGAGCAATTGCCAGTTCCTCGGCATAATGACCGCGTCGATGACGTGGATGACGCCATTCGATGCAGTGATATCACGCTGCCTAACGTGCGCTCCATTGACCTTCACCTCCGACGAGGACACCACTGCCGCCAAGGGAGTACCCTGCACGGTCATCACATCGCCTGATTTTACATCCTGCGCCAGCACATGACCTGTGATCACGTGGTAACTCAAGACGGCCTTAAGCTTTGCCGTGTCCTTGAGCAACGCATCCCACGCGCCAGTGGGAAGTTTCTTAAAGGCTTCGTCGGTGGGCGCAAAGATTGTGAATGGGCCTCTGCCATTGAGCGTATCGGTAAGACCAGCTGCTTTAATGCCAGCCACCAACGTGGTGAAATTGCCCGCTGCAATCGCCGTATCGACGATGTTCTTCGATGGCGCCGCACGCGGGGTGCTGGCTTGTTGACCGGCGGAAGCGTTTTTTGACTGTTCCATAAATAGTGACCTTGACGTATAGCCCGCAAGAATTTGCTGACCAACTCAGCTCGTATTCGGCTGAGGCAATCACTATGGACCCTATGTGGAGCGTGTGCGGGATTCGGTCAAAAGAAATCGCGAATGCTGCAGCAGCACTTGCACTAAACGTGCACGACGCGCACGACGCGATGGCGTCAGGAATGTGGGATTGCGCTTTGGATTGAGAGCAGATGGGAACAAGAGGACTCATTCACGCGGGCCACCGCACCGAGAGCCATCCAGCCTACGGTGAGCGCGAGCCGCGGCGGCGGCACAGGTGCTGTGCTCACCTCAGCCGATTGTTTTCTCACTTCGCCTTTTCGCTGTCCGGCAACGGCCGACTGCCGCCGAATACACTTCCTTGAACCGGCCACATTCGGGCGACAGTGCGGAACGACCTCATTCTTCAGCGAAGAACTTAAATCCGCGCGAAGGGACTTTAGTTCCGAAGCAATCAGCAGGACATCGGAGTCGGCCTCTACTCGACCGTCAGGCTCTTCGCGAGATTGCGCGGTTGATCGACGTCCGTGCCCTTGAGCACGGCCACGTGGTAGGCGAGGAGCTGCATGGGGACTGCGAACAGCACCGGTGCTTGCAGCGGCGTCGCGCTCACCGGCATTTGGATTACCGTGATGCCGTCGCCGCTCTCCATGCGCGCTTTCGGGTCCGCGAACACGATGAGCCGACCGCCGCGGGCGCGCACTTCCTGGAGGTTCGACTTGAGCTTCTCGAGCAGCTCGTTGTTCGGAGCGACCGCAATCACCGGCATCTCCTCATCCACCAGCGCGAGGGGGCCGTGCTTGAGCTCGGCGGCGGCATAGGCCTCGGCGTGAATGTATGAGATTTCCTTAAGCTTCAGCGCTCCCTCCATGGCGATGGCCGACAGCGCGCCGCGTCCGACGAACAGAGCATGCTCCCGGTCGACCAAGGTGTCGGCCAGCCGCTGGATGCTCTCATCGAGCGCCAGGGTTTTCTCGACGAGGCCCGGCAACTGCAGCAGCTGCACCATGAGCTCGCGCTCGTGCATGGCGCCGTCCGCGCGATGTTTCGCGAGTGCGACCACCAGCATGCCCAGGGCGGTCAGCTGCGTGGTGAACGCCTTGGTCGATGCGACGCCGATCTCCGGCCCTGCGCGCGTCAACAGCACGAGGTCCGATTCGCGCACCATCGAGCTTTCCGGCACGTTGCAGATCGACAGGGTCGAGACGTAGCCCGCCTGCCTCGCGTTGCGCAGTGCCGCCAGAGTGTCCGCTGTCTCCCCGGATTGCGAGAGAGTAACGAACAGGGTATCCGGGGTGATGACCGGCTGGCGATAGCGGTACTCGCTCGCGATCTCCACCCGCGCCGGTATCCGGCAGTACTGCTCGATCAGATAAGCGGCGATGAGCCCGGCGTGAAAGCTGGTGCCGCACGCTGCGATGTGTACGGCTTTCACCCGCCCGAACGCCTCACGAGCGGTGGGACCGAAGGCCGCCTCCAGAAGCTTGGCGCCTGACGCTCGCTCATCGAGCGTCTGCGCAATCGCTCGCGGCTGCTCGTGAATTTCCTTGAGCATGAAGTGCCGGTACGGGCCGCGCTCGACCGCGTCCGCGGGAAGCTCGCTTTCGCGCACCGCGCGCGCTGCGGCCCTGCCGTGAGAATCGACGACCCGTACCGATTTGCGCCGGATCTCGGCCACGTCCCCCTCTTCGAGAAACATGAAGCGCCGTGTGACCGGCAGCAGCGCCACGACGTCGGAGGCGACGAAATTCTCGTCGATCCCGAGTCCGATGACCACGGGACACCCCGCGCGCGCGAGCACGATCGCTTCGGGGTCCTTCTCCGATACCACCGCGAGCGCATAGGCACCCTCGAGCTCCGCGACCGTGGCGCGCACCGCCTCGAACAGCCCCCCGCTCGTCGCAAGATGATGGTGGATCCGGTGCGCGATCACCTCGGTGTCGGTTTCTGAATCGAATTGATAGCCGAGGTCCAACAGGCCCGCGCGAAGCGCCTCATGGTTCTCGATGATGCCGTTGTGCACGACGGCAATGCCGTCGCGCGAGACCTGTGGGTGAGCGTTACGCGTGGTGGGCAGGCCGTGCGTGGCCCAGCGAGTATGGGCGATGCCGACGTGTCCCGCGATGGGTGCAGCCTCGAGCGCCTCCTCGAGCACTTTGACCTTGCCCACCGCGCGCATCCGCTCGAGCTTCTGGTCCGCGCCGAGAACGGCGATGCCGGCCGAATCGTAGCCCCGATACTCGAGCCGGCGCAGCCCTTCGATGAGGATGGGCACAGCGTTGCGTTCCGCAACGACTCCGACGATTCCGCACATGACAAGTCCAGGCTTAAAAACGGGTGGTTAGTTTGCCCGAACGCGGCCGGTAATTCAGGCAGTTATGGACCAATCATGCTGCAATGCAGTATGATTCGCGGTGCGCAGGTCAGAACTGCAGGTGCAGCCGCAGTGCCCATATGGAGACGGGTCCGCGATCGCGGTTGTAAGCGGGATTCTTGACGTATTGGTAGTCGGCGCTCAGCTGCGCCCACGAAAACACCCCGATGCTGTAGTAGGTTTCGAAAACTTCCTCCGGGCCCGGATGCGGCAGCTTGCCGTCGCCGACCAGGACGCCAAGACCACCGAGACTGAGGTACTCCTCGCGCTCGGCGGAAATGCCGTCGTCGAGGAATACGACCCCGAGCGTATCGCCCGGCCGACGCCAAGACGTCCCCTTGAGTGAGCCGCCGACCGCTTTCGAACGGTCGATGTCCGTGAATTCGTAGACCTCGACGTTGCCCTGCGCTTTCCCGACGCGCGCAAACAGGCCGAAGTCGTCCGTCACCGGCTGTTCGAGGGCGAAGCTCCCGCCGATGCGGCTGCGGTACTGGCGGACCTTGGCCGTGTTCGGCGTCGTGTCCGTGGCGAGACCGAGCGCTATCGCCTGATCGAGCAGCCCCATGCGCCCGCGGGTATCCCACGCCGTGAAGAGGATGCGGCCGGTCTTCCCGAATAGCGGGTAGCGCTTCTCGATCTCGCCATCCATCTGGAACTGGTGAAACGCCGGGTCGAGGTGCGGGCTGTTCGGAACGATCGACAGATCGAACACTCCTACACGAAACGTCCACAACCCGATGTAGCGCTCAGCCGCAGCGCCCACCGTGTATGCCCACGCGTCCGCGGCGTAGTCGTAGGTGCCGGCGTCGACCGCGGCCCAGTTCAAGAAGTCCATGCGCGGGTCGTGCGCGTATTGATTGGTGTCGAAAACGTCGGTCACGGAGAATTTCCCCACGGTGAACACCCAGCGATCGAGACTGCGTGTACCGGCGAGCTGATTGGCGATCCCTTCCACGTTCTCGCGCTCCGTGCCGGTATCCAGGGTCTGACGCACGAACAGGCGCGGCATGCGGAGGTAGGGGGCATTGGCACCCACCTTGTACGCCTCCCCGCTCGAGAACGCCGCCAGACCCACGGTGTTATCGAGACCGAACCCCTGGTCGATCTCGGCCGAAACCCAGATCTCCGCGCCATGCCATAGACGCGCGCCGAGATAAAGAGTGAGATCTGAGGTCTCCCGGCCGCTATCGGGAGAGAGGCTGTTGGGCCCGCGGTACGGTGCACGGAAGCTGTTCGTGTCTTGCTCGACGTAAGTCGCCTGCCCGTGGACCGCAAAGCGCTCGTCGGGCGTTAGGCTCACCTCGGCCGTCGCGAGCGCGGCGCCCGGAGCGTCGATCGTCTCGGCATGCGCCGCAGGGCTGCCCGCGCCCGCGCAACCCACGGCCAGAGCGGCGGCGGCGGATGCGAGCGCGCAACGGGGCCGCCCGTAGATGCGTCGACGGTCTCGCACTCGCTACACCAGAAAGAAAAGCGCCATGATCAACGCAAAAAACAGAGCGCCAGAGCGCCCCACACCAACACCAGGACCTCGGCCCCAAGCCGAGATTGATCATGAGGGTCTCCCTTCAGGTTCGCAAGGAGTCCGACAGATGAGGCACGTGGCGCTTCACGGCGACTCCTTGCGACCGAACATCTTACTGATGGTGAAACGCGCCATGATGGGCTCGAGCGGGTGCTCCTGCACGCCCGCGCGTCCGTCCGGGTACGAGGCAATCTCGTCTCTCGCATTCACCTGGCCGCGTGCGGTTGGCGCGTTGGCGCAAGAGGTCGCAACCGCCGGGAAGTCATTCACCGCGGCAGAGCTTACGCATGGTCCGGACGATAACGGGTAGCCGCCGAGATAGCGGTAGCTGAGACCACCGCCGAAGGGCCCGAGGTTGTTCACGTAGAGCGCTAAAGAGCCGGTCAGCGCCGGCGCGTCCGCGATGTAGGTGCCCAGATGACCGGTGCCGTCATCGAAGGGATGGGTGAATCGCGAGTGGTTCGCCGAGAGGCCGCCGTAGAATTCGAGCCAACGACTGATCTGATACGTCGTGTTGATTTCGAGACCGTAGCGGCGGCTCGGCGGTCCCGCCGAATCCTCGCCCACGTCCGGATCGAATACGGTCTCGGACTGCTGCCAGAGGTTGTAAAGGGCGAAGGTGAAGGCGAGATTTTGCCGGACCGCGGCCCGCACGCCCACTTCCTGACCTTCCTGCCTGGCGAGCAGAGGGGAGGCCGAGATCCACGCTTCGATCCTGATTCACACCGCGGAGGTCGGCGCTGTGGAAACCACGACCGATGCTCGCGTAGAGCTCGCACCGCTCACTCGGCGCATAGATCAAGCTCAACTTCGGCTGCGGCAACGACTGATCGACCGTGCCGCCGTTCGTGTATCCCGCGGTTGCATGCGACGAAGCCAGATAATCGACGTCGGTGCCGTGCTGGTAGTCCTCGCGAAATCCGAGAACGCTGCGGAAGCGCTCGGTCCAGTGAGTGGTCACCTGCAGCCACGTCGCGCCCGCGAACAGGTACACCATGTCATCGTTGGAGAAGGCCGCAGGGTCGTCGGACACCGGCAGCGGTGCACGGTCCTCGCTGGGCAGACGGCCGACGTGCACGACGTCGTCGCGTATGCACGCCCGCGAGGACGTCGAAGTCGCAGAGGGTGAAAGCGAGTCCGCCCGGCACGGGCGTCAGCATGAAGCCCGCCGGAACGAGCGCTCGCAGCACGACCACGGCGAGAACGAACAGGCTCACGCGCCGCGCCTTCCTGCAGAACGGCTTGTCGGTCGATCTTGGCATTATTCGGATTCGAGACCTCGCCGAGTCGCGGGCGAGTTTATCATCGCGCGACACAGCGGGCCAAAAAGGGGCCAGTGGATCAGCTCTTCTCGGACTCGTCCGGAGTCGACGGATCGGTCGCCGTTTCGGGCTCGCGCAAAGCGCGCTCGACCGCCGCCGCGAGCTCGTCGGCGGAGAGCTTGCGCGGCCTGGTCCAGCTCGCGGAGGTGACCTGCGGCGCACGCGTGAGCGTCAGCTTGCCCGGTGGAGCATTCCGGGCAATGGTCGACCCCGCACCGACGGTCGAGCCGGCACCGATGCGCACTGGCGCCACTAGCATGCTGCCCGAGCCGATGAAGGCCCCGTCACCGATCTCGGTCGGCCATTTATTGGCGCCGTCATAGTTGCACGTGATCGTGCCGGCGCCCACGTTGACGCCGCTCCCCACGTGCGCATCGCCCACATAGGATAGATGGTTCGCCTTGCTGTCCGCGCCGATCTCGCTGTTCTTGACCTCGACGAAGTTGCCGATGTGCACCCCTCGGCCGAGCACGGTGTGCGGACGCAAGCGCGCGAACGGGCCGATTCGGCAGTTTGCGCCGACCCGTGCGTCTTCCACGACGCAGTTCGCCAGCAGCTCGGTGTCCGCACCGATGCTCGCATCCTTGATGATGCAGTTGGGGCCGATTTTCACGCGTGCCGCAAGGTGCACCTTGCCGATGAAGACGGTGTTCACGTCGATGAACACGTCGCGCTCGACGGAGACCTCGCCACCGCGCACGTCGATGCGCGCGGGATCCGCGAGCATCGCCCCGGCCACCATCAGCTCGCGCGCGCGGTGCATGCGGTAGCAAGTCTCCACCTCCGCGAGCTGCATGCGATCGTTGACGCCGAGCACCTCGGTGGCGCTCGGGGCGAGCACCGCCTCCACTCGATCTCCGGACTTCACCGCAAGACCTACGACGTCGGTGAGGTAATACTCGCGCTGGGAGTTTGCGGTGCCGAGCCCGAGGAGCCAGCCTCGCAGAAGGATTGCGGGCGCGGCCATCAGTCCCGAGTGGGCCTCCTTGATCTTGAGCTCGTCGGCGCTCGCATCCTTGTGCTCGACGATGGCCCGCACGTGTCCGAGGGGGTCGCGCACGATGCGGCCATAGCCCGCCGCCTCGTCCAGATTGACCGCCAGGATGGCGAGCGCGCCCCCGCTCGCCGCGACGGTCAGCGGCTGGAGCGACGAGGCACGGACCAAGGGCACGTCGCCGTACAGGACGAGTACGGTGTGATCGTCGGGGATGGCGGACATGGCTTGCATGACGGCGTGCCCCGTGCCGAGCTGCTCAGCCTGCAGCACCCAGTCGAGGTCCTCGTGGTCGAAAGCGGCGCGCACCTGCGCACCTCCGTGACCGTACACGACGTAAACGTTCGCCGGATTGAGCGCGCGCGCAGTGCGGATGACGTGCTGCAGGAGCGGCTGTCCCGCGAGAGGCTGAAGGACCTTGGGCAGGTCCGAGTTCATGCGCTTGCCCTGTCCCGCGGCGAGAATGACGACGGAAAGCGGCATGACAGCTCCTCGAGAAGCCCGGCGCGAGCCGGGTGTCAGCGTTTCTTGCGCAGGCGCTCGATGGCTCGGAGTTGAGCGATGGCGCGCAACAGCTCGGCTTGCGCCTCGGCAATCTCTCGTTTGTCCGTGCGAGTGCGTACCAGTTCCTCGGCGCGCTGCTTCGCGGCCTGTGCCTCAGCCTCGTCGAGATCCTTGGCGCGCGCGGCCGTATCGGCGAGCACCGTGACTCGATTCGGCTGCACCTCGAGTGCGCCCCCGCCGACGTAGAAGACTTGCTCGTCCTGCCCCTCGACCTGAACGCGCACGTTGCCGGCTTTCAGGGTGGTGAGCAGCGGCGCGTGACGGGGAGCGATACCCAGCTCTCCGAGCGTGCCCGGCGCGATCACCAGGGCGGCCTCCCCGGAGAACAGCTCGCCCTCGGCGCTCACGATATCGACGTGGATGGTGTCGGCCATGTTCGCCCTTACGACAGCGTCTTCGCTTTCTCGACGGCTTCTTCGATGCCGCCGATCATATAGAACGCCTGCTCGGGCAGGTGATCGTATTCGCCCGCAATGATGGCCTTGAAGCCGCGGATCGTGTCCTTCAAGGGGACGATCTTACCGTCCTGGCCGGTGAACACCTTCGCGACGTTGAAAGGCTGGGAGAGAAAGCGTTGGATCTTGCGCGCGCGGTATACGGTCTGCTTGTCCTCTTCCGACAGCTCGTCCATGCCGAGAATCGCGATGATGTCCTGCAGCTCCTTGTACCGCTGCAGCACCTGCTGCACGGCGCGCGCCGTCTCATAGTGCTCCTCGCCGACAACCAGCGGATCGAGCTGGCGGCTGGTGGAGTCGAGCGGATCGACCGCCGGATAGATGCCGAGCGAGGCGATCTGGCGCGAGAGCACCACCGTCGCATCCAAGTGCGCGAACGTGGTCGCCGGCGACGGATCGGTCAAGTCGTCCGCGGGGACGTACACCGCCTGGATCGAGGTGATCGAGCCGGTCTTGGTGGAGGTGATGCGTTCCTGGAGCACGCCCATCTCTTCCGCCAGTGTCGGCTGATAGCCCACCGCCGATGGCATACGGCCGAGGAGCGCCGACACTTCCGTACCCGCGAGCGTGTAGCGGTAGATGTTGTCGACGAAGAACAGGACATCGCGTCCCTTGCCGGAGGCCTGTTTCTCGTCGCGGAAATACTCCGCCATCGTGAGGCCGGTGAGCGCGACGCGCAGGCGGTTGCCCGGCGGCTCGTTCATCTGACCGTACACCATCGCGACCTTGGAGTTGCTGAGGTTGTCCTTGTCGATGACGCCAGACTCGATCATCTCGTGATAAAAGTCGTTGCCTTCGCGGGTGCGCTCACCCACGCCTGCGAATACGGACAGGCCACTGTACTGCTTCGCGATGTTGTTGATCAGCTCGAGCATGTTGACGGTCTTGCCGACACCCGCGCCGCCGAACAAACCGACCTTGCCGCCTTTCGCGAAGGGCACGAGCAGATCGATGACCTTGATGCCCGTGACCAAAAGATCCTGACCGCCCGCTTGCTCGTCGTACGCCGGAGCGGGCCTGTGAATCGGCAGCGTTTGCGTCGCATTCACGGGACCCTTTTCGTCCTGCGGCTTGCCGAGCACGTCCATGATGCGGCCCAACGTCGCCGCGCCCACCGGAACGCTGATCCCCTTGCCCGTGCCCGCGACGGTGAGTCCGCGACGCAAGCCCTCCGAGGGGCCCATGGCGATCGCACGCACGATGCCGTCGCCGAGCTGCTGCTGCACCTCGAGGGTCAGATCCACGTCATCGAGCTTGAGCGCGTCGTAGACCTCGGGAATCTGATCGCGTGGAAATTCCACGTCGATGACTGCACCGATGATTTGCACGATTTTGCCGCTGGATTTGCCGCTGGACATAATGGAACCTCTTGCCTAAACCGCTGCCGCGCCGCCGACGATCTCCGAAAGCTCTTTGGTGATCGCGGCCTGTCGGGCCTTGTTGTAAATGAGTTGCAGCTCGTCGATGAGCGTGCCCGCGTTGTCAGATGCGCTCTTCATCGCGACCATGCGCGCCGCCATCTCCGAAGCCACGTTCTCGACGGCACCCTGGAAGACCTGGGACTCGATGTAGCGCATCAGAAGTCCGTCGAGAATCTCGGCGGCGTCCGGCTCGTAGATGTAATCCCAACGCTCCTGCAGCTCGCTCTTGTCGATGGTCTGCAGCGGCAGGAGCTGCGATACGGTGCCGCGCTGGGTCATCGTGTTCACGAACACGTTGTGCACGAGCAGCAGCTGGTCGATCTTCGACTCGCGGTACAGATCCAGCATCACCTTGATGGGTCCGATCAGATCCTTGGCGTGCGGCCGATCGCCAAGGTGCGTCGCCGTGGCGGAGAGCTCGATATCGGATAGGCGCCGGAAGAATTGCACGGCCTTCAGGCCGATGGCGCAGACGTAGATCTTGGCGTTCTTGGCACGCGCTTCCTTGATGCTGGCGATCGCGGCCTTGAAGAGATTCAAATTGAGCGCACCGGCGAGCCCGCGGTCGGTGCTGATGACGATGAGGCCGACTGCCTGCACCGGCCGCTCGACCGTGAACGGATGCTTGTAGTCGAGATTCACCTGGCGCAGATGGCCCACGATCCGCCGAATCTTCTCGGCGTATGGGCGCGCCGCACGCATGCGCTCCTGCGCCTTGCGCATCTTGCTCGCCGCGACCATCTCCATGGCCTTGGTGATCTTCTGCGTGTTTTTGATACTCGCGATCTTGCCGCGGATTTCTTTAGCGCCTGCCATTCGTATCTCTTAGAGCGTGGCGAAAAATTCGTCGCAGCACTTCTTGAGCGACGCCTCAACTTCCTTCGTCAGATCGGGCTTCGCGTTGATGCCCTTGAGAAGCTCGCCGTAGGAGCCGCGCGCGAAGCCTTGCAACGCCGCCTCGGTCTCCACCACCTTGCGCCGGTCGACCTTGTCGAAGTAGCCGTTGTTCGCGGCGTAGAGCGTCAGCGCCATCTCCGCGACGGACATCGGCGCGTACTGCTTCTGCTTCATGAGCTCGGTCACGCGGACGCCGCGCTCGAGCTGCCGGCGGGTCGCTTCGTCGAGGTCGGATGCAAACTGAGAAAAGGCCGCGAGCTCGCGATACTGCGCAAGTGCCAGGCGCACGCCACCGCCGAGCTTCTTGATGATGTTGGTCTGCGCGGCGCCGCCGACGCGCGACACGGAGATGCCGGCGTTGATGGCCGGTCGCATGCCGGCGTTGAACAGGTCGGTTTCGAGAAAAATCTGTCCGTCGGTAATCGAGATCACGTTGGTCGGCACGAACGCCGTGACGTCACCCGCCTGGGTCTCGATGATCGGCAGTCCGGTGAGTGATCCCGTCTTGCCCTTGACGCGGCCCTGGCTGACTTTCTCCACGTATTCCTCGTTGACGCGCGCGGAGCGCTCGAGGAGACGCGAATGCAGGTAGAAGACGTCGCCGGGATAGGCTTCGCGGCCGGGCGGCCGGCGCAGCAGGAGGGAGATCTGTCGGTACGCGACGGCCTGCTTGGACAGATCGTCGTAGACGATGAGGGCGTCCTCGCCGTTGTCCATGAAGTACTCGCCCATGGCGCACCCACCGTACGGTGCGAGATATTGCATCGCCGCCGGTGTGGAGGCCGCGGCCGCGACGACGATGGTGTGCGCCATCGCGCCGTGTTCCTCGAGCTTGCGCACCACGTTCGCGATCGAGCTCTGCTTCTGGCCGATGGCGACGTAGACGCACTTAACACCGGAATTCTTCTGGTTGATGATGGTGTCGATCGCCACTGCGGTCTTGCCGGTCTGGCGGTCGCCGATGATGAGCTCGCGCTGGCCGCGGCCGATCGGCACCATGGAATCGATCGCCTTGAGACCGGTCTGCACGGGCTGGGACACGCTCTTGCGGAAGATGACGCCCGGCGCCACGCGCTCCAAGGGCGATTTCTGCTTGGAGCTGATCGGGCCCTTGCCGTCGATGGGATTACCGAGCGCGTCCACCACCCGGCCGAGGAGCTCGGGACCCACCGGGACTTCGAGGATGCGTCCCGTGGTCTTGACCTCCTGGCCCTCGGAGATGTGGGTGTAGTCGCCGAGCACCACCGCGCCCACCGAGTCCTGCTCGAGGTTCAGCGCGAGACCGAAGGTGTTGCCCGAGAACTCGAGCATCTCGCCGTAGCGGGCATCCGCGAGGCCGTGTACGCGTACGATGCCGTCGGTCACGCTCACCACGGTGCCGACGTTGCGCGCCTCGGCGGCGGATTGGAATTTCTCGATGCGAGCCTTGATGAGATCGCTGATTTCCGATGCCTTGATGGACATATCGATCCTTTTGCGGGGGCGCCCGAGCGCCTGCCTACTTTGGTTTAGCTAGTCAGTTCGGTTCTCAGGCGCGCGAGGCGCCCCTTCAAGGAGCCGTCGATCACGAGGTCGCCCGCGTGAATGACGGCGCCGCCCAGGATCGATGCGTCCACGGTGTTGCGCATGTTCACCCGGCGCTTGAGCCTCGTATTGAGCGCAGCGGCCAGCTTCTCGGCGTGGTCCGCATCGAGCTTCACGGCAGAGATCACTTCAACGTCGACCGTGTTCTCGACGTCCGCTCGCATGATCTCGTAGTGAGCGAGGATTTCGGGCAGCAGCAGCAGCCGGTGATTCTCGGCGAGCACGCGCACGAAGTTCTGCATCCGCGCGTCCAGCTTGTCGCCTGCGACGCCGATGATGAAATCCGCGACGTCCGGCGCAGGCAACTCCGGATTCTTGACGAGCGCCGTCACGCGCGGATCGACCACGATCTCGGCGGCGATGTTAAGTCCAGAAGACCACGGGGCGAAAGCGTGCACTTCGCTCGCGGCCTCGAACGCCGCTTTCGCATAGGGCCTCGCGATGGTGGCTCGCTCAGCCACGCCCAACCTCGGCTGCGAGCTTGTCGAGCAAATCCGCGTGGGCTCTGGGATCGATCTCGCGCCCGAGCAGGCGCGCGGCGCCCTCGACCGCGAGCTCGCCCACTTCGCGCCGCAACGACTCGCGGGCACGCGTGGCCTCGAGCGTCACTTCCTCGCGCGCGCCGGCAATCAACCGTTGCGCCTCGGAAGAGGCGGTACCCTTGGCCTCCTCGATCATCTCGTTCGAGCGCTTGCTCGCCTGATCGAGAATCTGCGCGGCGCGCTCGCGCGCCGCGCGGATGATCTCCTTCGATCGTGCCTCGGCCTCGCTCAAGTCCTTCTCGCTCTTGGCCGCCGCCGCCAGACCTTCGGCGATCACCTTCTGTCGGGTCTCGATCTTCACGAGAAGGAACGGCCATATGTACTTCATCACCAGCCAGGCGACGAAGAAAAACACGAACCCCTGAATGACCAGCGTAATGGCTATGTTCATGCCCTGCTCCCGGCGATCGGCGCCCTTCCGGGCCGCGCGATACGGCGCCTCAGATTACTTGCCGCTCAGCAGGCTGAGGAACGGGTTCGAGTAGAGCAGCAGGAAGCCCACGGCCACGCCAATGATGGGCACCGCGTCCAAAAGACCTGCGACGATGAACATCTTGGTTTGCAGCATGGGGGTCAATTCCGGCTGCCGCGCGGAGCTCTCCAGGAACTTGCCGCCCAAGAGGCCGAAGCCGATGGCGGCGCCGGCGCCTCCGAGCCCGATCACGAGGCCGGCTGCGATCACGGTGGCGCTCAGGAATTGAGCGAGTTGGGTCAAATTTTCCATTTCTTGTCTCCGTCGGTCTTAGTGTCTCGAAAACTATGAACTAGTGCTTCTCGGATGCAATGCCCACGTACACGATCGTCAGCACCATGAAAATGAACGCCTGCAGCCAGATGATGAGGTAGTGAAATCCGGTCCAAAGGATGTCGGCGAAGATCTGGCCGATCCCGAGGACGTAAGTCGACCAGTGATCCAGTGCCGCCCCCAAGGTGAAGCACGCGATCAGAAGGAATATGAGCTCGCCGGCATACATGTTGCCGAACAACCGCAGCGACAGGGACAGAGGCCGCACGGCCTCCTCGATCACGCGCAGAATAAAGTTGATGGGTGCGAGCGCCACGGCCCCGATGCCATGGGCATGAAACGGCGCGGTGAACCATTCCTTGAAGAACAGGCCGACGCCCTTGTGCTTGATACCCATGTATTGGATGAGCAAGAACACCCCGATCGCCATGCCGATGGTGGTGTTCACATCCGCGGTAGCCACGGTGCGCAGATGCTCGACGCCGAGCGCATGCCCGACCGTCGGCAGCGCATCGACCGGCAGAATGTCCATGAAGTTGTCGAGGATGACCAGGCAGAAAATGGTGAGCGCGAGGGGGCCGATGAACTTGCTCTGGCCATGAAAGGCGTCCTTCACCAGACCATTCACCCAGTCGAGCATGATCTCGGCGAAGGCCTGGAACTTACCCGGCACCCCGCTCGTTGCCCGACGGGCCGCAATATAGGCCAACACGATGAAAATCAGGGCGATGGCGAGGTTGAAAATGACGCTGTCGAGGTGCAAGGCCCAAAAGCCGCCCGCGGGCCTCAAGTTCACGGTCAGATGTGTGAGGTGGTGCTGGATGTACTCGGTCACCCCGCCGCTCGCAGCTTCCTCGACCATCATTCCAAAATGCATACTCACGATTCCCGCTCTCGACCGTCCATCACCTGAGCCGAAACAATGCCACCCAGTATCCAAATTGGGCCGTAAAGAGCCCAATCAATAGCGGCGCCGGCTCGAGCTTCAGGCGAGCCAAAGTCATGTAAAGCGCGAGCAGATACCAAGCCCACTGCAGCAATTTGCCCGTGTACATGGCGCGATTCAGCACCACGCCGCCGGCGACGCCGGGCGCGAACGCCCGCCAGCCGAAGAGCGCAGTGCCGATAGCCACAATCAATCCACCCGCCAGTGCTGCAAGTCCTGACGAGGGGCCCTTAACGGCAAAAAACAGAGACGCGACCAGCAGCGTGCATCCTGCCTGCAGGAGCACGACGCGAATGACCAGCCGGTAACCACGGACCGGCGCGTCACTCATCGCGGAATGAGCCGGATTGCATCCGGCGAACGACGGCGCGCTAACCCCATTTTGCACATATGAGCCGTCGCCCATCGAAAGAGCGGGCGCATTATAGAGACGCGGCCCTACTGCATCAAGGTGAATTCAGGTGATGTGCGCCAAAATGCCTTCGAGCTCGTCGAGGCTGTTATAGGTCACCACCAGCTTTCCCTTGCCGGACGAGGTGTGCTGAAACATAACGCGGGCGCCCAGCTTGTCGGCCAGCTCGAGCTCCAGGCGGTGAATGTCGGGGTCGCGTGCCGGGCTCGGCTGGGACTCGGCAGCCGCAGGATGGATGAGCCGCCGCACCAGGGCTTCGGTATCGCGCACCGACAGCGCCTTTTTGGCGACCAGGCCGGCCACCTCCACCTGCTGGCGACGCGAGGTCAAGGACAAAAGCGCCCGCGCATGACCCATCTCGATGCTGCGCTGTTCCAAGAGCTCCTTGACCTCGTCCGCGAGCTCCATGAGGCGCAACAAGTTGCTAACGGCCGCGCGCGAACGCCCGACCGCCTCCGCCGCCGACTGGTGCGTGAGACCGAACTCCTCTATGAGGCGGGTGAGCGCCCGCGCCTCTTCCAGAGGATTCAAATCCTCCCGCTGGATGTTCTCGATGAGGGCCATCGCGACCGCCGCCTCGTCCGGTATATCCCGCACGATCGCCGGAATGTCGGCAAGCCCCGCCATCTGCGCGGCGCGCCAGCGCCGCTCGCCGGCGATGATCTCGTACCGCTGCGATTCGCCGGGATTGCGCTGGCCGGCATCCCGGCGGCCGCCGTCCGGCCCGGGCAAGGCACGCACCACGATGGGCTGCATGACGCCCTGGGCCTTTATGGATTGGGCCAGTTCGGCAAGCGTCTCGGGTCGCATGTCGAGGCGGGGCTGGTATTTGCCTCGCTGCAGCAAATCCAGCGGGATATTGCTCAGGCGGTCGCCCGCGGGAAGCGGGACCTCTTGCTCGATGGCGGCCGCCTTGCGCGCCATCAAGGGCGAGAGCTCGGCGAGGCCGCGACCGAGAGACGGCTTCTTGCCGGTCATCGCTTCTCCGGCACGGGGACCCTAGCGCTTGCGCCGGGGAATCGCTCTCTTCCCGAGTCTGTTCGTCTTGCGCTGCCAAGACGGGGCCGCAAGGTATCGCAATCAACTCTGCTCAAAATATCCTCTTCCGTTCGGGACATCGAACGCCTGCTGAGGGAATCCCGGCCCTCTTTTAGGACCCGGGGGGATGTCAATCTTGCATTCCAGACGACGAGACGGCGGATTCTACGGGAGCGGGCGGCAATTCGTCGCGCCGAATCATTTCTCCGGCGAGGGCGAGATAGGCGAGGGCACCGCGGGATTCCTTGTCGTGGAACAAGGCGGGCTTGCCGAAGCTCGGGGCCTCCGCGAGCCGGATGTTGCGCGGAATCATGGTGCGAAAGACTTTCTCACCGAAATGCTCGACGAGCTGCGCGGACACCTCGTTGGCGAGGTTATTGCGCGGGTCGAACATCGTGCGCAACAGGCCCTCGATCTCGAGGTCGGGATTGATGCTGCCCTTGATCTGATCGATGGTCTGCACGAGAGCGCTCAGGCCCTCGAGCGCGTAGTACTCGCACTGCATCGGCACCATCACCGAATCGGCCGCGACCAGGGCGTTCAGCGTCAGCATGTTGAGCGAGGGCGGGCAATCGATGAGGATCACGTCGTAGTCGTCGCGAATGGGCTTCAAGGCATTGCGCAGCTTGAACTCCCGGCCGGCCATCATGGTCAGCAGCCGCACCTCGGCCGCGGTGAGGTCCTGATTGCCCGGCATCAGCTGAAAGCCGCCGTACTCCACGGCGACCAGCGCCTCCGCGGCGGCACAGTCGCCGAGCAGCACGTCGCAGCTCGTGTGCGCGAGCGAGTTCTTCTCGATGCCGCAGCCCATCGTGGCGTTGCCCTGCGGATCGAGATCGATGAGCAGCACGCGGCGCTTCGTTGCGGTGAGCGATGCAGCGAGATTCACGGCGGTCGTGGTCTTGCCGACTCCGCCTTTCTGGTTTGCGACGGCGATGACTCGCTTCATTTGGTGCTCGCCTTTTGCCTCATCGCAGATCCCGGGCCCGCCGGGGAGAGTTCCACAATATGACGCTCGTCGTCCAGCCCCGGCAGCTTGATCCGATGCACCGCAATGACGCGAAAGGATTTCGGCAGCGCCCAGAGCTCCTCGTCCGGTCGCTTGCCCTTCATGGCGAGCAGACGTCCTTGCGGCCCACATAGGTGTCCGGCATAGGCGACGAAATCCGCGAGCGAGGACAAAGCGCGCGCGAGGATGATATCGAAGGGCTCGGCGGGGCGAAACCGCTCGGCGCGTTCGTTGATGACCTCGACGTTACGTAGACCCAGCCGCTCTCTCGTGCGCTCGACGAAACGCGCCTTCTTTCCCGTCGCCTCGATGAGTGAGAAGTGCCGTTCGGGGTTGACGATGGCGAGCGGCAGCCCGGGAAAGCCGGCGCCCGTGCCCACGTCGGCGACGCGCGTGCCCTTCAGAAACGGCTGCACGCTCAGGCTGTCGAGCACGTGCTTGCGCAGCATCCCCGGCCGGTCGCGGATGGCGGTCAGGTTGAACTGCGCATTGGCGAGCTCGAGCTCGTCGACGAGATCGAGCAGCGCATCGGCGCGCGCGCGATCGAGCGCAATATCGAATTGCGCTCCACCTGCCGTGAGAAGCTCGCGCTCGGTATCTCGATTCACTGATGTCATGGCGATGAGACGGGCGCGAGAGTGATCGATACCGTGGCCGCGTCGGGATCCGGTCCCTGCGTGCGGCGCGCGCTGAACGCGATATCCTGCTCGCGCCCTTCGCATGCGTCGGGCTCGGTCCCGGTCGGCGCGGCCTTTTGCTGCCAGTCGGCACATGCCGCCGCGAATAAAGCCGGCGCCTCGGCCGCGGGCATCGCGACCGCCGCCTCGATTTTCTGCAGCCGATCGTGATTGAAGCACAGCAAATGATCCGTCGGCGTACGACCGAGGAACGAGACCGCGACGTTCGGCCGAAAGCAGTCTCCGTCCTCGCGTGCGCGCGCCTCGTCTGCTGGGTGAAATACCAGAACCTCGGTGAGCGGCACCGAAACGTCCTTGAACGCGGTGCCGAAAGGAGCGAGGACGAGCCCGCTGAAGTCATGGGAGATCACGGGTGGCGCGGGCGGAGCAGATGCCGCGCGGGAAGGCTCAGCACCGTGCCCGGGAGCGGCTGCGGCGCAACCCCCGAGCCACACGGCGCTCGAGACGCTCGCGGCCGCGAGGACGGCGGCCCGGAGCGCGCGGCTCAAGCGGCGCGCCTGAGCCATGCATCGAGTCCGGAGGCGTTGAGCGCCACGTCGCCGTCCAGCAAATCATGCTGCGCTCGAGCTTCGCCCGCAAAGCCGTGCGCTTGCAATCGCCGGGAAAGATGCGCGAATAACTCGTGCTCGATGCGCTGCACCCGGTCGGGTGCGGCGGCGGCCGCTCGCGCAATGCGTGCAAAGGCCTCGATTTCGCCGTCGAGATCCCGCGCAAGCTTGTCGACCGCGTCGACGCGGCCGTAATGCGTCAGATACGCGCAACGCGGCGCAAGCGAAGCGATGCGCGCGACCGAGGCGGCGAGCTGCCCGGGATCGAACTGCGGCGGCGTCGTGGTAGGAAATATGAAAGGCCCGGCGGCGGTGTCGGACTCGCGATAACTGATGCCGAAGGTGTCGCCCGTGAACATCTCGCGAGTGTCGCGATCGAGTATGCACAGATGATGCAGGGCGTGGCCCGGTGTATGCAGAAATTCGAGGGTGCGCGCGCCGAAGGGGAGCCGCTCGCCGTCCTCGACCGTGACGACGCGCCGCGCCGGGATGGGCACGGCCTCGCCGAACTGCGCCGCGAAAACCTCCGCTCCGTACACCGTCCTGGTCGCCGCGACGAGCTTCGCGGGATCGGCGAGGTGCGGGGCGCCGCGCGGGTGCACCACGATGCGCGCGCGCGGGAGCGAGGCCATGAGCGTACCCGCGCCCCCGGCGTGGTCCAGATGCACGTGGGTCAGCAGTACGTAATCGACTCGCTCGACCTCGATGTCGAGAGCGGCCAGGGCGCCCAGCAAATTCGGCACCGACCGCTGAGTGCCGGTGTCCACGAATGCGGCGTGACCACCGTCGACGATGAGATAGCTCGCATCGGCCTCGCGCCGCACGTGCTCGGTGTCGACGACGAACACGCCGTCTCCCACCGATTGAGGAACTTGCCTCATCTACGCCGGGGACAGACGCAGCTCGAGCTCGGACAGCTCCGCTGCGGCGTCCGGATCGTGCGTCCTCGAGGACTCCTGCGCCCTTTGCAAGGCAAGAACGGCGACGTCGTGCATGTGCGCGCAGGCCTGCGCATAGTGCAGCCGCCAGTCGGCGATCAGCTCAGGCTCGAGCACCGCATAATCTCGGTGATTGACGATGGCATCGAGCACCATGGCGCAGAGTCCGAGCTGCTGGACCCGCGCCCACGACAGGCTCGGCGCGGAGCACCCTTCGGCAAAGCATCGGCGCAGGTAAGCCGGGGGATCCGCGCTCGCGATGTCATCGAGCATGTCGCCCACGTCACATGAATCGAGTAAGTGCTCGAAGCCGGCCATCTTATCCTTTATCCTCGCCGGCCATTATCCTCGCCGTTACGGAACATAGGAACTAATGAGTCGGAGATTTCTGCTGCCGCTGCTTGCGGCGCCCTTGCTCGCGGCCGGCGCAGCATGGTCCGCGCCCACCGTCGTACGCGGCAATCTGGTTCTCGACGGTATCCCCGAGCCGTCCTCCGAGGCGGGCGATAAGATCGACAAGCTGGATGCCTACCTGAGCGCCCGCCAGGCGCGCCCCGAAGGATTCACCGCCAAGGGACAGATCCTCATCACTACCCGGTTCGGCGAGGTCGACGAGCTGCACCTGGTCGATCAGGCGCTCGGCGCGCGCCGCCAGATGACGTTTGTGCGCGAGCCGGTCACGCAGGGCGCGTTCTCGCCCGATCCCAACCGCAACGCGTTCTTCTACACCGCCGACTCGGGGAGCGAGGAGAATTCGCAGATCTACTACCAGCATGTCGGCGAGGCGCCGGCGCGACGGCTCACCGACGGCAAGTCGATCAACGACGGCGCGCTATGGTCCGCTTCGGGCCGCGAGATCGTGTTTTCCACGATCGCGCGCGACACCGGCATCCGCGACATCGACATCATCGAGCCCGACAGCGGCGCTCTGCCGCGACTGGCGGCCGGCGGCGACGGAGCGGACTGGCGCGTGCTCGACTGGTCCGCCGACGATCGCAAGCTCCTCCTGCGCAGACACGTCTCAGCCTACGAGGACTACCTGTACGTTCTCGACCTCGGCACGGGGCTGAAGCGCGAGGTCGACCCGTCCACCGCGAAGGGCGCCATCCCGAGCGCGAAGTTTTCGCGCGACGGCACCGGCGTGTACTTCGTCTCGAATCGCGATGGCGAGTACGCGCGGCTGCGTTTCGTGAACCTTTTCACGGCCGAGAAGAACGACCTCTCCGGCCGCGCCGATGTCGATGTCGAGCAACTGGCACTCTCCAAGGACGGCCGTTACCTGGCGTACGTCACCGACGGGGGCGGCGCGGACAAGCTGAATCTCGTCGATCTGCGAGCCCACCAGGATCTCGTCGTGCCGAGCTTGCCGCTGCGGGGCGTCGTGGACTCGATCGGCTTCGATGCCGATAGCAAGCGTCTCGTGTTCGGTCTGACCACGGCCAACCATCCGCGCGACGCCTACGTGCTCGACGTGGCGAGCAACCGCCTCGAGCCCTGGACCGCGAGCGAGGCCGGCCCCCTCGATCAAACGAGATTCGTGGTGCCCCGCCTCACGCAATTCCCGACCTTCGATCGGGCGGACGGTAAGCCGCGAGAGCTGCCTGTTTATGTCTATGAGCCGTCGAGCCCCGGGCCGCACCCGGTGCTCATCGTGCTGCACGACGGGCCGGATGCACGATTCCGTCCGGCTTTCGATCCGTGGATCCAGTACGTCGTGAACGAGCTCGGGTTCGCCGTGCTCGCGCCCAACGTGCGCGGGTCGAGCGGCTACGGCAAAAGCTTCGGCGCCCTTGCGCGGGGTGCCTTGCGCGAGGACGCAATCAAGGATGTCGGCGCGCTGCTCGTGTGGCTCGCGCTCGATACCCGCTTCGATAAGACGCATGTGGTCGTGTCGGGGACGGGATACGGCGGCTACATGGCGCTCGCGGCCCTGGTGAACTACGGCGAGCGGCTGCGGGGCGCGGTGGCCATGGCGCCCATCACGGACTTCATCGGCTTCGTGAGCGGCACGGCGCCCGAGTCGCGAGGCGCGGCGCGCGAGGAGTTCGGCGATGAGCGCGATGCGGACGCGCGCATGCTTCTGCGGCGCATCTCACCGTTGAGCAACGCGGATCGCATCACGCGCCCCGTGCTGCTCGCGCACGGCAAGAACGACCGCCGCGTGCCTATTGCGCAGTCGGATCAGCTCGTGAACCGGCTGCGCGCGCGCAATCAGACGGTGTGGTATCTCAAGGCTCTGGACGAGGGCGACAGTTTTGCCCGATGGCAGAACCGCGAGGCGTACTACCGCGCGTTCGCGGAATTCCTGACCTCGGTACGCTGAGCCGGGGACGCTGAGCGCTACTTGCTGTCGGTCGTGGCCGTCTCGAGAGGCGACGGCTGATGCGCGAAGTAGTCCGCCACCACCTCGACATCGTGTTCCGTGGTGAGGAGCTGCGCCATGCCGTTCATGACCACGTTCTTGCGGCGCTTGTTCTGATACGACTTGAGCGCCTCCACGAGATAGTCCTCGTGCTGGCCGGCGAGTACCGGCGGCTTCGGATCGAGCGGTGCGGCCACGCCGAGCCCATTGACGCCGTGACAGGCGCCGCACGCAGCTGCTTGCGGCGGTGGGGTGCCGGTCGGCGCGGCGGGGGGCTTTACCGGCTCAGGACCCTGCAAATAAGCGGCGATGTCCTCAATGTCTTGATCGGAGAGCGAGGAGGCCTGCGCGTGCATGGTCGGGTGCGGCCGATCTCCGTTTTTGTACTCATGGAGCGCGGCGATGATGTACGCCGCGTTCTGATGGCGCAGCTCGGGCACGCTGTAGTCGGGATACGCGTTCTTGTAGTTCTCCACCCCGTGACAGCCGTAGCAGGTGTAGAACTTCTTTTCGCCGTCGACCGGGTTGCCCGCTGCGTGCGCCGAATGTGCCAAGCAAAACCCCAAGGCCGTTGCGCCTGCAACCCACGCCAGAACATTCGGTCGACGAAACATCTAATTCTCCGAGCCGGAGGGCTCCCTTGGGAGCGCTGATGTTAAAGAGTGAGAGGCGAAAATGCCACTCGGGCGAGGATGTGCCCGGTCAGGCGGCGCGATCGCGCTTCTTGAGATGCACCAGAAGGAGCGATACCGCGGCCGGCGTGAGCCCGGGAATTCGCGCCGCCTGCCCGAGCGTCTGGGGGCGCACCGCCTCGAGACACTGGCGCGCCTCGTTCGACAAGCCGCTCACCGCTCCGTAGTCCATGTCCGTAGGCAGGGCGAGACCGTCGTGGCGTGTGCGGCGGTCGATCTCCTCGCTCTGCCGCTTGAGATAGCCGGAATACTTGGCCTGCACGTCGACTTGCGCCTTCACCTGCTCGGCGAGCCGCGCCTCCCGGCGCCAGTCGCCCGCAGCGGCATCGAGTGGCGCAGCGATGCGCAGATCGTCGTACTCGAGCTCGGGACGGCGCAACAGCTCCAGGGCATGGGCTTCACGCGACAGCGGTTGCCCGAGCTTCGCCAGAAGCGACGCATCCACGTCTCCCGGGCGGACCAGCGTCGTCGACAGGCGGGCGAGCTCGCCGGAGACAGCGTCGCGCTTGCGCGCAAAGAATTCCCAGCGCTCGTCGTCGACGAGCCCCATCTCGCGGCCGAGCGCCGTCAGACGCAAATCCGCGTTGTCCTCGCGCAGGGATAGCCGGTACTCGGCGCGGCTGGTGAACATGCGGTAAGGCTCGGGCGCGCCGCGGGTCACGAGGTCATCGACGAGCACGCCGAGATAGGCGTCACTGCGCTTCGGACACCATGGCTCGCGCGCAGCGGTTGCGAGCGCGGCATTGATGCCCGCGAGCAAGCCTTGCGCCGCCGCCTCTTCGTAGCCGGTGGTGCCGTTGATCTGGCCGGCGAGAAACAAGCCGCCGATGAACTTGCTCTCGAGGCTAGCCTTCAGCCCCCGAGGATCGAAGAAATCGTACTCGATGGCGTAGCCGGGCCGAGTGATGTGCGCGTCCTCGAACCCGCGAATGGTGCGTACGAAATCGATCTGCACGTCGAACGGCAGACTCGTCGAGATGCCGTTCGGATAAACCTCGCGGGTCTCGAGACCTTCGGGCTCGATGAAGATTTGATGCGCGGACCGGTCCGCAAAGCGTGCGACCTTGTCCTCGACCGACGGGCAATAGCGCGGTCCCACTCCCTCGATGAGGCCGGTAAACATCGGCGAGCGCGCACTTGCTGCGCGGATGATGTCGTGGGTGCGCTCATTGGTCGCCGTGATGTGGCAGGGGACCTGCCGCGGGTGCTGCTCGCGCGCGCCAAGATAGGAAAATACCGGCCGCGGATCGTCGCTGTGCTGCTCGCGGAGCCCCGCATAATCGATGCTGCGGCCATCGATGCGCGGCGGCGTGCCCGTCTTCAGCCGGCCGACCTTGAGTGGCAATTCGCGCAGCCGCGCGGCGAGAGCGAGCGAGGGCGGATCGCCGGCGCGCCCGCCGGCGTGGCTTTCGAGGCCGACGTGAATGCGGCCGCCGAGAAACGTGCCGACGGTGAGGACCACGCTTTGCGCGGCGAATTCGATCCCGCTCATGGTGACGCAGCCGACGACCCTGTCCTGATGCAGCCGCAGGTCGGCGACCTCCTGCTGAAAGAGCTGAAGATTCGGCTGGGTCTCGAGCCGCCGGCGTATCGCACGCTTGTAGAGCTGGCGGTCGGCTTGCGCACGCGTCGCGCGCACCGCCGGGCCCTTGCTCGCGTTGAGGGTGCGAAACTGAATGCCCGCGGCGTCCGCGGCCGTTGCCATGACACCGCCCAGCGCGTCGATCTCCTTGACCAGGTGTCCCTTGCCGATGCCGCCGATCGCGGGATTGCAGCTCATCTGACCGAGGGTTTCGATGTTGTGCGTGAGCAGGAGCGTGCGGCTTCCTAAGCGGGCGGCGGCAAGCGCCGCCTCGGTGCCGGCATGCCCGCCTCCCACCACGATCACGTCGAACTCGGTCTTAAAGCGCATCACTCTGAATCCACAGGGGTTTCTTTCGGAAAGGCGCGTACTCTAAACCGCGCACCGCAAAACCGCCAGGATGACGGGGATGGGCCGGGCGGCGGGCGCAGGGGTTATACTAACAACCCATGCGTATCTCCACGTACTTCGGTCGAGTGGCAGCGCTGTCGCTCATGGGCGTGCTTCTGGCGGGCGCGGTGGCTCGGGCCGCGGATGAGCTCACGGTCGGTCAGCCGGCTCCCGATTTCAGTACCCTGGACAGCCAGGGCAAAATGCGCCATCTCGCCGACTTTCGTGGCAAGGTGGTCGTGCTGGAATGGACCAACGCCGACTGTCCATTCACTCGCAAGCACTACCAAGGCGGCAACATGCAGAGCCTGCAATCGCTCGCCCGGGATCATGGCGTGGTATGGCTCTCGGTGGTTTCCTCTGCGCCCGGGACCCAGGGCTACGTGGATGGCCAGCACGCCGACGAGCTCACCCGCACGCGCAACGCCGTCCCGACCGCCGTGCTTTTGGACCCTTCGGGCAGCGTCGGCCGGCTCTACCATGCCAAGACGACCCCCCATATGTATGTGATCGACGGCAAGGGCGAGCTGCGCTACATGGGCGGAATCGACAGCATCGCCACGACCGATGTGTCGGACATTGCCAAGGCAGAACCGTATTTGAAGGAAGCCCTGCTAGCCGTGGTCGACGGCCAACCCGTCGCGCATCCTGTGACACGGCCCTACGGCTGCGGCATCAAGTACGGATCGGGCTAAGAGCTCTGCCCTCAGCGCCCGGTCACGGTGACCGGAATGCCCCCGAATTTCCCCCGATAAGCGGGCGGACCCGAATCGTGCACCGACTCGCCCTCTGAGCTCACGGCCACCGTCACCGGCATGTCGCGCACATCGAACTCGTATACAGCCTCCATGCCGAGCTCGGGAAAGCCGACCACGCGGCTCGCGCGGATCGCCTGCGAGACCAGAAACGCGGCGCCGCCCACGGCGATGAGGTAGGCTGAGCGATACCGGCGAATGGAGTCAACGGTCTCCGGGCCGCGCTCGGCCTTGCCCACCATGGCGAGCAAACCCGCCTTGCCGAGCATCGTGTCGGTGAAGCGATCCATGCGATTGGCGGTGGTCGGTCCCGCGGGGCCGACGACCTCCGCGCCCACCGGATCGACCGGCCCGACGTAGTAGATGACTCGATTGCGAAAATCGAGTCCGTCGGGAAGCGGCTTTCCCGCTTCGATGAGCGCGCAGATGCGCTTGTGCGCGGCGTCGCGACCGGTCAGGAGCTTGCCCGACAGCAGCAACCGCTCGCCCGCCTTCCACGTGGCGATTTCTTCACGAGTCAAGGTATCGAGCGACACGCGGCGCGCCGCGGCATCCGGTCTCCACGTCACCTTCGGCCACTGCGAAAGATCGGGCGGAACGAGCACTGCGGGTCCGCTGCCGTCGAGAGTGAAATGCGCGTGACGCGTGGCCGCGCAGTTCGGGATGACGGCCACCGGGAGGGAGGCGGCGTGCGTCGGGTAGTCGAGCACCTTCACGTCGAGCACCGTGGTGAGGCCGCCGAGCCCTTGCGCGCCGATGCCAAGATCGTTGACCCGCTGATAAATCTCGATGCGCAGCTCCTCGAGGCGAGTCGAGGGTCCGCGCGCGAGGAGCTCGGGCATATCGATGGGATTCATGAGCGACTTCTTGGCGAGCAGCATGGCCTTTTCGGCGCTTCCGCCAATTCCGACGCCCAGCATGCCGGGCGGGCACCAGCCCGCGCCCATCTCGGGAACTACCTCGACCACCCAGTCGGCAACCGAGTCGGACGGGTTCAGCATGGCAAACATGGATTTGTTCTCGGACCCTCCCCCTTTCGCGGCGACCGTGATCTCGACCGAATCCCCGGGCACCAGCTCCGTGTGGATCACTGCAGGGGTGTTGTCGCCGGTGCCGGTACGCTTGCCGGCGGGGTCGGCGACGATGGAGGCCCGTAGTTTGTTGTCGGGATCGAGATACGCGCGCCGCACACCCTCGTTGATCATGCTCTCGAGGTCGCGTGAGGAATCCCAGCGCACGCCCATGCCCACCTTGACGAACACCACGACGATACCGGTGTCCTGGCAGATCGGCCGATGACCTTCGGCACACAGGCGTGAGTTGGTGAGGATCTGTGCGATCGCATCGCGAGCGGGCGCGCTTTGCTCTAGCTCATATGCGCGGCCCATCGCCGCGATGAAATCGGGCGTGTGGTAGTAGGAAATGTATTGCAGAGCATCGGCAACGCTCGCGACGAGGTCATCTTCTCGGACCAGGGACATGGCAGCCTTTTTCGTATTGCAAAGACGAACTGGGCCGCAAATCTACCAAGTCGCGGGCGGCCGTGGATAGCGAGTCGCTACACTACCGCAATGCGGCGGCTCGACTGGACGGCCTTTTTTGTTTGCGCGTTCTGCTCGATGCGGGCGTTCGCGGCCGCCGAGCACGGCGCGCTGCCGCTGCACGAATGCCGTCTGGAACACCCCCTGAAGATCACCTCGGTGGCCGCCCGCTGTGGCGTGCTGCAAGTCGCAGAGAACCCGCAAGAGCCCTCGGGCCGCATGATCGGACTGCAGGTCGCGGTGGTGCCCGCGCTCAACCGCCGCTCGCGCTCCGCACCGCTGTTCTTGCTCGCGGGCGGCCCGGGGCAGGCGGCGAGCGACCTGTACGTGAGCTACGCCGGCGCGTTTGCGCGCGTCAATCGCAACCACGACATCGTGCTCCTCGATCAGCGCGGCACCGGCCTGTCCGAGCCTCTGTTCTGCGATTATCCGGAGGACTGGCGCGAGACGCGCGATGAGTTGCCCGCCGTGAAACGAGCGACGCTCGACTGCCTCGCGCGCTACGGCGAGCGCGTGCGCTACTACACCTCGAGCGTCGCTACGCAGGACCTCGAGCGGGTGCGCGCGTCGCTCGGCTACAGGCAGATCGATCTCTACGGCGCCTCCTACGGGACGCGCATGGCGGAGCTGTACTTGCGGCGCCACCCCGAGGCCGTGCATGCGGTGATCCTCGATGGCGTTACCGATCCCGAGCAAGCGATCGGCCCCGCTACACCGTTCGACGGGGAGCGCGCCCTCGATCTCATCCTCGAGCGGTGCGGGCGCACGCCCGAATGCGCCGCGAGCTATCCGGCCTTGCGCGGTGATTTCGGGGCCTTGCGCGCGAAGTTCGGGCCGGCCTCGACGTCGCTGACCCTCCCGGACCCCTCGACGGGTAAGCCCCTCGAGCTCGAGTTCAATCGCGGTGTGCTCGCCGCGGCGCTGCGCCTGCTGTCGTACAACTCGATCCAGGCCTCGCTGCTACCCGACTTGATCCACCAGGGCTCCGCCGGACGCCTTGCGCCGCTCGCCGCGCAGACCGTGATGATGGCCCGCGAGATCCGCGGACAGCTCGCGAGCGGCATGCAGAACAGCGTCGTGTGCAGCGAGGATGTGCCGTTCTTCGCAGCACGGGACATCGATCGGCAACGCATCGATGCAACGTACCAGGGCACCGAGCAGCTCGATGCGCTCGCTGAGATCTGCAAACTCTGGCCCCGTGGCCCCGTGGATGAGGATCTGCACGCGCCCTTACGGAGCGACGTACCGACCCTGCTCCTGTCCGGCGAGGCCGATCCGGTCACCCCGCCCGCGAATGCCGAGCGGCTCGCGCGCGGGCTCGCGCGCCATCGCCACCTGGTGCTGCCAGGCGAGGGCCATGGCCAGCTCGCGACGGGCTGCATGCCTCGGCTCGTGGCTGCCTTCCTGGATGCGCCCGATCCGCAAGCGCTCGATGCCGCGTGCCTCGCGGAGCACCGTCCGGCGCCTTTTTTTATCGGCTCGACGGGGCCGGGGCCATGATCGAAGCATCCGGCCTCAGCAAAAGATTCGGCACCATCGAGGCGGTCCGCGAGGTGTCCTTTCGCGCGGCCGATGGCGAGATCACCGGCGTTCTCGGGCCGAACGGCGCCGGCAAGTCGACGACCCTGCGCATGATCTACGGCGTGCTTACGCCTGACGGCGGGAGCGCCTGCATCGATGGAATCGACATACGCGGCGAGACGTCCGCGGCGCGCGGTCGTCTCGGCGTTCTGCCGCATGCCCCGGGGCTTTACGGCAATCTGACCGCCCGCGAAAACATCGAGTACTTCGGCGCGCTCCACGGCCTCCCCAAGGAGCGCATTCGCGCGCGCGCGGCGGAGCTCGGCCACGCCCTCGGCATGGACGGATTCATCGATCGCCGCGCGAAAGGGTTCTCGCAGGGCCAGCGCATCAAGGTCGCCGTGGCGCGCGCACTCATCCACGATCCCTCGAACCTGGTGCTGGATGAGCCGACCAACGGTCTCGACGTAATGGCGATTCGCAACTTGCGCGAGATTCTGCGCGATTTGAAGTCGCAGGGACGTTGCATTCTGTTCTCCTCACACGTCATGCAGGAAGTCGCGACGTTGTGCGACCGTGTGGTCATCCTGGGGCAGGGACGGGTTCTCGCGGACGGCCCGCTCGAGACGGTGCGCACGCGCCTCGGCGCGACCACGCTTGAGGAGGCCTTCCTCAAGGTGCTCGGCGAGGCCGGGGCCCTCTAGCATGCGCGCGCTCCTCACGGTTTTTTGCAAGGAGTTCGTGGAGAACCTGCGGGATCGCCGCACGCTGTTCTCGGCGCTTCTTTTCGGTCCGCTGTTCGGGCCCATCCTGTTCGGCGCCATGGTGTCGAGAATGCTCAATCAGAGCGTGCTGGAGTCGGACGAGCCGCTGCGCGTCACCGTCTCGGGAGGAGAGCACGCGCCCAATCTCGTGCGCTTCCTGACATCGCAAGGCGTAAATCTCGTGTTCACTTCCTGGTCCGAGTCCGATGCGCGCGCTGCGGTGAAGCGCGGGAGCGCGGCAGTGGTCCTGATCGTGCCGCGCGAATTCGGGCCGCGCTTCACGGCGGCGTTACCCGCGCCCGTGTTCCTGGTCGCCGACAGCTCCGATTCGCAAACTCGCAAGAGCGCGGACCGGCTGCGGGCATTGGTGGCGGCCTACGGCAGCGGCATCGCGCAGCTGCGCTCGCAAATTCGCGGCGTGAGTCCGCTGCTCGCCGTGCCCATCGCCGTCAACGACATCGACGTCACCACGCCGACGGGTCGCGCCGTGGTGGTGCTCGGCTTCATGACCTACTTCGTGCTGTTCTCGGTCCTGATGGGCGGGCTGTATCTGGCGATCGATTCGACGGCCGGCGAGCGCGAGCGCGGCTCTCTCGAGGCGCTATTGAGCCTGCCGGTGGCGCGCAGCGCGCTCGTGGGCGGCAAGCTCATCGCGACGTGCGCTTACATGTGTCTCTCGCTCGCGATCAATCTCGCCGCGTTCGTGGTGGTATTCCAGTTCGTGCCGCTCGAGCGCCTCGGCATGAGCGCGAATGTCAGCGTGCTCACGGCGCTCGAATTCTTCGCCATCTGCTTGCCCTTCGTGCCCTTGGGGGCGGCGCTGATGATGTTGGTCGCGTCCTTCACGCGCAGCTATCGGGAGGCACAAACGTATTTGACCAGCGTGCTTCTAGTGCCGACGCTCCCAATCGCATTCGCGAGCATCTATTCGCTGAAGGCGCACAGCGCATTGATGCTCGTGCCCTCACTGAGCCAACACTTGCTGATGACCAGTGTGCTCAAAGACGAGCCGATCGCGCCGCTCGACCTCGCTCTGTCGGCCGCCTCTGCACTCGGTCTTGCGATCCTGCTCATCGCCGCGACGGCGCGGCACTGGCGCCGCGAGACCATGCTCGGCTGAGCGCGACGCGGAGAATCATGCTTTTCCTTATAGGACTTTTCCTAGCTGAACGGGTATAAAGCTACTGGGGCACACCGGAACGGATCTTTCGGGGTAGGTTGGCATGAGAAACTCGTCGCAGGCGCGCGCCAATATCGCCATTTTTTTGGCGGTACTGGCGCTATCCGCACTCACGATGATATGGCTGTTCTGGCATCACCCGATCAAGACCTTCATAGGGACGGTCGCCGTGCTGGCCGCGCTTGGTGTATCGGCCCGGCTCGCGCGGGCGATCGACGTGGAAGCGGCCACCGCCAACGATCTCGACCATGGCGAACAAGGCGTTTAGGCCCGAGCACCCTCGGTCAAAGGGCCGCCATCTAATTTTTCGATGATGCTAGCGAAAAGCTAGATAGAGCGCTGGCGCGCCCGAGTTAGGCGCCCCGGGCTGGGCGCCCCCGTCACTTCCCAATGCAGAAGCTTGCGAAGATGGCGCCGAGCAGATCCTCGCTCGTCACCTCACCGGTGATTTCACCGAGCGCCGTTTGGGCGAGGCGCAGGTCCTCGGCGAACAGCTCGAACCCGCGTGATTCCCCGCCGGCCCGGACCGCGCTGTCGACCAGCGCCCGCGCGCGCTCGAGGGCATCGAGGTGCCGCCGCCGCGCCGAGAACACGCCCGCCTCCGGGCGAGCATGGCCGGCGCGGGTCTTCAAATGCGCGCGCAGCAGATCCATGCCGGCGCCGGTGCGGGCACTCAGGTAAATGCGCGGCGGGGTGGCTTCCTCGTCGGCGCGCGCACTCGCGCCGGTGAGGTCGATCTTGTTGTAAATCACGGTCACGGGCACGTCGTTCGGCAGCTCTCGCGGCAAGAGCTCATCGTCCGGGCTTTCGTCGGCGAGGCTCGCGTCGACGACGTAGCAGATCCGGTCCGCACGCCGCATCTCGGCGCGTGCGCGGCGAATTCCCTCCTCCTCCGCCGCATCGGCAGCGCTGCGCAATCCCGCGGTATCGACGAGGTTCAACGGCACACCGTCGAGGTGCAGCTGCTGGCGCAGCACATCGCGCGTCGTGCCCGGCGACGGCGTGACGATGGCGACGTCCTCGCCCGTGAGCGCATTCAGCAAACTCGATTTGCCCGCATTCGGCTTTCCCGCGATCACGACGGTGAGGCCCTCACGAAGCAGCGCGCCCTGACGCGCCGCCGCTTGGATCGAGTCGAACGCCGCCAGCACCTGCTCGAGGCGCGAGGTGACGGCCGGAGCGGCGAGGAAATCGATCTCCTCGTCCGGAAAATCGATTGCCGCCTCAACGTGAACGCGCAGATCCGTGATCAACGCACCGAGCGCGGCAATCCGAGACGAGAACTCGCCTTGCATGGAACGCACCGCGGCGCGGGCGGCCGCCTCAGTGCCGGCCTCGATCAAGTCGGCGACTGCCTCGGCCTGCGCGACATCCATTTTGCCGTTGAGGTACGCGCGCTCGCTGAATTCGCCCGCGCGCGCCATGCGCGCGCCGAGCTCGAGAAGCCGGCGCAGCAGGAGGTCCATCACCAGAATGCCGCCGTGAGCCTGCAGCTCGAGGACGTCCTCGCCCGTGAAGGACGCCGGTGCGGGGAAGTAGAGCGCGATCCCTGCATCGATACTCGCGCCGCGCGCGTCGAGAAAGCGCGCGAGCTGCGCGCGCCGCGCCTGCGGGAGTGAGCCGAGAATCGCGCGTGCAATGCGCGGTACCTCGGGGCCGGAAACCCGCAGCACGCCGACGGCGCCACGGCCGGGAGCGCTCGCGATCGCGGCTATGGTATCGGAGGGGCTCAGGAGCTCGGCTTCGTCGCTGCCTGGATCACCTGGTTGATGCGCCACTGCTGCAGGATGGACAGCACCGTGTTGGTGAGCCAGTAAAGCACCAGGCCGGAGGGGAACCACGCCATCATGCCCGTCATCACCAACGGCATGAACTGCATGATCTTCGCTTGCATGGGATCGGGTGGCGCGGGGTTCAGCTTGAATTGCGCGAACATCGCGATCCCCATGAGCAGTGGAAGCACGAAGAAGCGATCGTGCGCCGACAGATCGTTGATCCACATCAGGAACGGTGCCTGGCGCATCTCGACGCTTTCGACCAGCACCCAGTAAAACGAGATGAACACCGGGATCTGCACGACCATCGGAAGGCAGCCGGCCAGCGGATTGATTTTCTCGCGCTTATACAGATCCATCATCGCTCGGCCGAGCTTTTCCCGATCGTCCTTGAAGGTTTCTTGAATCTGCTTCATGCGTGGCGCGACGGCCCGCATCTTCGCCATCGAGCGGCCGCTCGCCTGGCTCAGGGGATAGAAGATCAGCTTGATGAGGGCGGTGACGAGAATGATCGCCCAGCCCCAGTTGCCGGTGACGCCGTGCACCCAGTTGAGCGCCATGAACAAGGGATGGGCGATGACGGTGAGCAGACCGTAATCGGCGGTGAGATCGAGCCGCGGACCGGTGGCGGCGAGCTGCGATTGGAGCTTCGGTCCGATGAAAAGACTCTCGCTGAACGTCGCCGTGGCCCCCGGCGCGAGTGGCGTGAATGGCCCGGTTGCGCTCAACAGGTACTGATGGTCTTCGACCTGCAGCCGATAGTGGTAGGGCTTGCCTTCGGGCGGCACGATCGCGGACACGAAATGGTGCTGCAACGAGGCGAGCCAGCCGTTGGTGATGGTCTCGCCGAACTTGCTGTCCGGCTCACTCTCGACCTTGAGATCGTGCGACTTCGTGCCGTCGAACACCGCCGGACCCTTGAACGAGTAGGTCTCGACGTCGAAGTACGAGCGCGACGCATGCTCCCAATGACGCAAAATCTGGGCGTAAGAGGCGAGCGAACGCGGCGTGGGCGATTCGTTGTGCGCATCGTAGACAAGATCGATGCGGTAGAGCCCGCGCTTGAAGACGAAGGTCTTGGTCACGGTCAAGCCGTGGCCGTCTGTCCAGATCAACGGGACGGAGAGCTCCGCCGCGCCGGCTGGAAGAGTGTAGGTCGTCTGCGTCGCGGTAAAAGTCGACAGATGCGACGGCGCCGCTTCGTCGGGCGCACCGGTGAGTCCGGTCTGCACGACATACAACGATGCGAGGTCGCCGTTCTCGAGGCGCACGGGCACGTTGGGCGTGTCCTTGTGCAGCGGATACTGCGAGAGGTCGGCACGCACGATCTCTCCGCCGCGCAGACTGATGTCGAGATCGAGCACGTCGGTGACCACGTGCACGACGGCCTGGGAGGATTCGGGCGCGGCGCCGAGCGCGCCGGGCGCTGTAGCGGGCAGCGAGACCGCAGGTGATTGCGCCGGAACCGCGCTCGCCGCCGTGCCTTCGGGCGTCGGCACCGAATTGCCCAGCGAGGCGGGCGCGCCTGAGCCGGCCGCGCCGCCCGAAGTTGCGGTCGTCAGCTGCGGCGCCGGACGATAATCCTGCTGCCACGCCAGGTAGTTGTAGTAGAGGATGGCCCCGAGGACGATCCAGAGCGAGAAGCGAAAATTAGGCACTGGTCAATCTCACGCGCTCGTCCGGTACGGGATCGTAGCCGCCGGCGGAGAACGGATGACAGCGCAGCAGCCGCTTCGCCGCGAGCCACGTGCCGGTGAACGCGCCGTGGCGCAGGATGGCCTCGTGCGCATAACAGGAGCAGCTCGGATAGAAGCGGCAGCGCGCGCCAAGCATCGGACTCAATGTCCACTGGTAGACTCGGATGAGGATCATCAAGACTCGGCGCATACCGTTACCATTGCCGTGTAATGCTCTGCCAGTGCTTCTCGAGGCTCGCGCGCAGCGCGCTCGCGGTGGCCTGTTTCGCCGCGTCGCGCGCCGCCACGGTCACGTCGACGCTCGGCAGCATGTGCTGGTTGAGGCGAAACGATTCTCGCGTCAAACGCTTCAAATAATTGCGTGCGACGGCCGTGCCGCACGTGCGCGTGGCGATCGCAAGCCCCAAGCGCGCGTGAGTGTGCCCGTTGGGCAGCACGGACAAGCTAAAGTACGCATCCGACACTCGCTTGCCTTTCTGCCGTACCGCGCGAAATTCGGCCGGCTGGTGCAAACGCTTGCGCGGCTCGAACGTCAATTTGGTTGAACGCGTCGTCGACTCTTAGCGGTCAGGGACAGAGGCGCTTGCGGCCCTTCGCACGGCGCCGAGCAAGCACCTGACGACCGCTCTTGGTCGCCATTCGCGCGCGAAATCCATGGGTACGGGCACGATGCAAGTTACTCGGATTGAAGGTACGTTTCATGAGGCACTTTCAGGAAAAACTATGGGGCAAATCAACGAACTGGGAGATTTGCGAGAGGCGGCAAGGGTACTGACCGAGCATGGAAGTGTCAATAGACGCGCTTCCCGGTTGGAGCTAGACTCCGCTCCCCTTTCGTCGATTGACCCATTGCCATCGTAGGAGAGCGCTCTTGTCGGAGACGCTGTGGAACCGCTGTCTGCGCGTGCTCGAGAGCGAACTGCCGATGCAGCAGTTCAACACCTGGGTGAGGCCGCTGCAGGTGGTCGAGCGCGACGGCGAAATTCGACTCCTTGCTCCCAACCGTTACGTCGTCGAGTGGCTCGGGGACAACTCGCTCCCGCGAATCAAGGAGTTGATCCGCGAGTTCGCCGACGGGGCCACCCTCGACGTGGTGCTCGATGTCGGCACCCGCGGGGGGGCGCTGCCCGAGGCCGCGAACGCACCGGTGGCGAGTGGGATTGGCGCCGTGCTCGGCTCTTTGCCGGGCAAGCCACGCCGCGGCGCGCCTACGGTGATCGGCGGCCGCATCGCACCGGAATTCACGTTCGACACCTTCGTCGAGGGCAAGAGCAACCAGCTCGCGAAGGCCGCCGCGGTCCAGGTGGCCGGCAATCCCGGCCGTTCCTATAACCCGCTATTCATCTATGGCGGTGTCGGTCTCGGCAAGACGCACCTGATGCATGCGGTTGCGAACAAGATCAAGGAACGCAATGCCGATGCGCGCATTGCCTACGTGCACAGCGAGCGTTTCGTCAGCGACATGGTGAAAGCACTTCAGCACAACACCATCAACGACTTCAAGACCGCGTACCGAACACTCGATGCGTTGATGATCGACGACATTCAGTTTTTCGCGAAGAAAGACCGCTCGCAGGAGGAGTTCTTTCACACCTTCAACGCGCTGCTCGAGAGCCAGCAGCAAGTGATCCTGACGTGCGACCGTTACCCGAAAGAGGTGGACGGCCTTGAGGAGCGGTTGAAATCACGCTTCGGCTGGGGATTGACCGTCGCAATAGAGCCGCCCGAACTCGAGACCTGCGTCGCGATCCTCATGAGCAAGGCGGCCATCGCCAATGTCGATCTGCCGGAAGAAGTCGCGTTCTTCGTAGCGAAGCGCATCCGCTCGAACGTGCGCGAACTGGAAGGCGCGCTCAAGCGCATGGTGGCGACCTCGCATTTCACCGGCCGCGCCATCACGCTCGAATTCACCAAAGAAGCGTTGCGAGATCTGCTCGCGCTCCAGGAAAAACTCGTGACGGTGGAGAACATCCAAAAGACCGTCGCGGAGTACTACAAGATTCGCATTGCCGATCTGCTCTCCAAGCGCCGCAGCCGCTCGATCGCCCGACCGCGACAAGTCGCGATGGCGCTTGCTAAGGAACTCACCAATTACAGCTTGCCCGAAATCGGCGATGCCTTCGGTGGCCGCGACCATACGACGGTGTTGCATGCCTGCCGGCGCGTGAAGGAATTACGCGAGTCCGAGCGGCGCATCGGCGAGGACTACATGAACCTGTTGAGAACTCTGGCGGGCTGACCGGCGTATCTTGTGGATGAACTGTGGACGAAAGATATCCACAATGGGGCCACAGGATTACAACGGGTGTCGGACAAGTCCTACGCTCTGTTAGGAGTCACGAAAGCTTTTGATTTGAAAGGTGATTTTTGAGTTATCCACGCAAATTCAACGCTTAATAATTACAGTAATAATCTCTATCAAGAACTTAAGATTAAGATTTATCGGATGGTGATCGCATGAAATTGACGGCTGAACGGGAGAAATTGCTCGCACCTTTGCAGGCGGTCATCGGCGTTGTGGAACGCCGCCAGACCATGCCCGTACTCGCGAACGTGTTACTGGGCGTGGCGCAAGGCAAGTTGTCGATCGCGGCAACGGATCTGGAAGTCGAGTTGGTGGCGGCCACCGAAGTGAGCGTTCAGCAACCCGGCGATATCACCGTCCCTGGCCGCAAGTTTCTCGACATCCTGCGCGCGTTGCCCGAGAAATCGACGGTTTCCATTGCTGCCGAGGGCGAAAAAGTGGTGATACGCGCCGCCCGCAGCCGGTTCACCTTGTCGACTTTGCCGGCGGCGGAGTTTCCGGTCATCGACGATATCAATGCGCAGCAGACGGTGCAGATCCCGCGCAAGGAGCTAGCACGATTGCTCGAGAAAACGCATTTCTCGATGGCGCAGCAGGACGTGCGCTATTACCTGAACGGAATGCTGCTCGAGATCGACGGGGCGATGCTGCGCGCCGTGGCGACCGACGGGCATCGGCTCGCGCTTTGCGAAGCCGCACTCGAAAGTAAGGCCAAGAGCTCCCAGCAGGTGATCGTGCCGCGCAAGGGCGTACTCGAGCTGCAACGCGTGCTGAACGACGAGGGCATCGCCGCGGTGGCAATCGGCACAAATCACGTGCGAGCGCAGATCGGCGATGTTCGCTTCACATCCAAGCTGATTGACGGCCGTTTCCCAGAATATTCACGGGTGATTCCCGCGGCGCCGGGCGCAGCCATTCGCGCCGATCGCGACATCCTGCGCCAGGCCCTGCAGCGCACCGCCATCCTTTCGAACGAGAAGTACCGCGGGATTCGCATTAACGTTAGAAACAACGCGATCACGGTGCAGGCTCACAATCCCGAGCAGGAAGAAGCTGAGGAGGAGATCGAAGTCTCCTATTCCGGCAACGACCTGGAGGTTGGTTTCAACGTCAATTACCTGCTGGACGCGCTGTCGGCCATTGATGGTCAAGAGGTCGAACTCGGTCTTACCGACAGTAATAGCAGCTGTCTGATCCGGTCTCCCGGCTCGTCCAGTGCGCGCTACGTCGTCATGCCCATGAGGCTCTGACGGGATGACTCTGCGGCGCGTGCAAGTGACGGATTTCCGCTGCTTGCATCGCGCCGATCTTGACCTCGATCCGGACTTCACCCTCATCCGCGGGCCGAACGCCTCCGGGAAGACCAGCTTGCTGGAGGCGATCTACGTGCTGGGTCGAGGCCGCTCCTTCCGCACTCGACGTCTCGATCCCCTGATCCGATCCGGCACTGAGCGGATGATGGTCGTGGGCGAGGCCGAGCTTCCTGAGCGCCACGTGACCTTGGGCGTGGAAGGATCAGCTGAGGGGTTGCGGGCTCGCGTCGGAGGGGAGCGCGTCGCCTCCTTGGCGGAACTTGCCTGGGTGCTTCCCGTGCAAATCATCGATCCCGAAATCCACCGGTTGATCGAAGAGGGGCCCAATCGACGTCGCCGCTTCATCGACTGGGGAGTGTTCCACGTGGAACATTCTTTTGTGGAGCATTGGCAGCGATACCAGCAGACGCTGCGTCAGAGAAATGCAGCATTGAAGGCTCGGCAGAGCCGGGCTGTGGTGACGGCCTGGGACGCCGAACTCGTCCGGCACGGCGAGTCGATCACCGAAGCACGCCGACGATACATCGCCCAATTGGCGCCCATAGCGAGGAGCGTGGGCCGCCACCTGCTTGATCTGGAGCTCGTGCTTGCTTATCGGGCGGGGTGGTCAGCCGATCTCGATCTTCGCGCCGCCCTGGAGGGCAGTTTCACGCGGGACCAGGAATTGGGCGCCACCCAGGCGGGTCCGCACCGCGCGGACTTGGCGATCCGCCTCGAGGGATCCACCGTGCGCGACCGCGTATCAAGGGGTCAACAGAAGCTGCTGGCGGCGGTCCTGCTCCTTTCGCAGATCAAGCTGTTTCCACAGGAGTCGCGAGCCCGACCGACGCTCCTGCTGGATGATCCAGCGGCCGAGCTAGATAGCGCACATTTGACGGCCCTACTCGACGAAGTGCGCGCGCAGCCGCTGCAACTCGTCGTCACGACGCTTCAAGCGGGGAGCGGGGAGCTTGGGCCGTTTGGTAGTCCCGGCCGGCGATTTGAAATCGAGGACGGCCAGGTATTGGAAGTCTGAGAAGGTTCCACGTGGAACCTTCCGTTTCGGCATGGAGTGTGTGCGCGGCGGCGCCTTGTCCGAATATCGATTCCGCTCACCTTACAAGGTCGCGCTCATGAGGGGTCGGCAGGAGATGGCCAAACGCCCCGCTACCAGCCCCATTCGCCTCGATAAGTCGAAGCCACTAAGACGAGGTGGCGTTGCCCCGAGTTCGGCCGCTCAAGCCATTGATTTCACTACCCTTATTTCGCCCATTTGACTCGTTATCGGCAACCAAAACTGTTACAATCTCAGATTGAAATTCAGGACCTCATGATGGCCGATAACGACGTCTACGATTCCAGTAAAATCAAAGTCTTAAAAGGTCTCGACGCTGTTCGCAAGCGGCCCGGAATGTACATCGGCGATACCGATGACGGCAGCGGCCTGCATCACATGGTTTTTGAGGTCGTGGATAACGCCATCGACGAGGCTCTCGCGGGCCATTGTGATCGCGTGGTGGTCACTATCCATGCAGACGAATCCGTCACCGTGTCCGACAATGGCCGCGGCATTCCGGTCGACCTGCACGCTGAAGAGGGTGTGTCCGCGGCCGAAGTCATCATGACGGTGCTGCATTCGGGTGGAAAGTTCGACGACACCTCTTACAAGGTTTCTGGTGGGCTGCACGGCGTCGGCGTGTCCGTGGTCAATGCGCTCTCCGATTTCCTGGAGCTCAATATTCGCCGTGACGGCAAGCTCCATCGACAGGAGTATCGGCTCGGCGAGCCCGTCGCACCGCTCGCCGTAGTTGGCGAGACGAGCGAGCGCGGCACGACGCTCAAATTCAGGCCAAGCGCGAAAGTCTTCACCAATATCTCGTTCAACTACGAGACGCTCGCGAAGCGGCTGCGCGAATTATCGTTCCTGAATTCCGGTGTACGCATCGAGCTCGTCGATGAGCGCGACGAAAAATCCGAGGTGTTCCAGCACGAGGGCGGCTTGTCCGCCTTCGTGACCTATTTGAATCGCAGCAAGACGCCGGTGCATCCGTCGGTGTTGTGGTTCCAGACTCGCGACGGCAATACGCAAGTCGAAGTGGCCATGCAATGGAACGACTCGTACCAGGAAAGCATGTACTGCTACACCAACAACATTCCGCAAAAGGACGGCGGCACGCACTTGGCGGGCTATCGCGCGGCGCTCACCCGCACGCTCAACAAGTACATCGAAAAAGAGCTCGCGAGCAAGAAGGAAAAAATTCTCACGACGGGCGACGATGCGCGCGAAGGACTCACGGCGATTTTGTCGGTGAAACTTCCTGATCCTAAGTTCTCCTCGCAAACCAAGGACAAGCTGGTGTCCTCCGAGGTGAAGGGCGTCGTCGAGTCGGCAGTCGCAGAGCGACTGGAGGAATTTTTGCTCGAGCATCCTCAGGAGGCTCGAGCGATCGTCAACAAAATTCTCGAAGCTGCGTACGCGCGCGAGGCCGCGCGCAAAGCGCGCGAGATGACACGCCGCAAAGGCGCGCTCGACGTCGCGGGCTTGCCGGGCAAGCTCGCCGACTGTCAGGAGAAAGATCCTGCGCTCTCGGAAATGTTTTTGGTCGAGGGAGACTCTGCAGGCGGCTCCGCGAAGCAGGGGCGCGATCGGCGCACGCAGGCCATCCTGCCGCTGAAGGGAAAAATCCTGAATGTCGAGAAGGCGCGCTTCGACAAGATGCTCGCTTCGGTGGAAGTCGGCACGTTGATCACGGCGCTCGGATGCGGGATAGGGCGCGACGATTTCAACGTCGACAAATTGCGTTATCACCGCATCATAATTATGAGCGTGGACGGCGACGATCATGTATTCATCCGCGACGAGCAGCGCGGTGTCCGCATGGCGCGCATCGGTAATTTCATCGACAAGGCTCTCGGGACACAACCCGCCAGTGGCGGAGTCGATAAGCTAACCGGGGCGCCACTCGGCGAAGTCCTCTGCTTCGGCCTCGATAATCAAGCAGTCCGGTTTCGCCCGATCAAGAGCGTCATCCGCCATCCGCTCGACGAAAAGCTCTTCAAAGTGCGCACGGCCTACGGCCGCTCGGTTCGAGTGACCTCCAGTCATAGCGTCTTCGTCTCCGAGAAGGACGGCATCAAGCTAAAGCGCGGTGATGCATTGAAGGTCGGTGATCGGTTGGTAGCCCCCGCACGGATCCGCTTTCCGTCAGACGGACCGGCCAGAATTGATTTGTTACGCGCTCTGCACGCCGTACCTGACGCGGCGAAACAGATATGGGTGCGCGGTCCTGCGGTCGAGGCTTGGTTCAAAACGCGGCTGATGGAACGGCACGGCGACCAAGCACAGTTGACTGCGCCGCGCGTCGACATACCTGCCGAGGTTCGTAATGAACTGTCACAGCTGCGTCGTGCCAGCGGCATTTCCAATCGCGTTTTGTGCGAGACCGTGGGTATTAGCCAACCGATCACATTCTACGGCTGGGAAAAAGGCACGGTCCGCGACTACGTTCGTTTGTCTGCGCTGGAACTCGATGATCTCCGTTGGTTCGCGGACCGGGAAGATCTGCAGATGACGCCGGAGCATTACGGCCGCAACGGGATACCGCGATTCCTTCCTGTGAATGAAGATCTCATGGGGCTTTTGGGTTTTTATCTCGCTGAAGGCTCCTGCTCCGATCGCGGTGGAATCCGTCTATCAATCGGAGAGGGCAATTCGCGCTTTGTCGGCGAGATGGCCGAGAAATTCTCTCGGCTATTCGGGCTTTCGGCCGTCGGCTACTCCTTGGCGGATCGATGCTCGGAGCTGAAGCTGGTGAATCGTGTCGCCGCGCTTGTCTGGCAGCACGTATTCGGATTCGCCAATGTCGATTCGTTGACCAAGCGGATTCCCGACATCGTTTTCAACGTCACCGAGCCCATGCGCCTTGCGTTCCTGCGAGGATACTTGCTCGGCGATGGCACGGTTGCGCATAACCGTATCGCCTTCTCGACATCCTCATATGACATCGCGAGCGGCATCGTCTACTGCTTGAGTTCGCTGGGCGTGGTTCCTTCGACATCGGAGCGAGATCCGGACGGTGTGATTCGCCAGATCAACGGCGCTGCCTGTGAGACGAAACACCGACATTGGATTATCAGTGTCTGCGCCAAGGACGATCTACGCAAACTTCAATCGGTTTGGCAGGACCATTCGGGCGCCGCCAATTTGCAAAGATTGCTCGATTCGCCGCGAGGAGGGGTGAACCGAGATTTCCAACTGATCGGGGGTGATCTCATGTCACTGCCCATCCTGGAGATTGAGGAAGTCGCGGCGAGTAACGGCTACGTCTATGATTTTTCGGTGGAGGGAGATGAGAATTTCATCGCCGGCATGGGCGGCATTGCCGTGCACAATACGGATGCCGACGTCGACGGCAGCCATATCCGGACCCTCCTGCTCACATTCTTCTACCGCCAGATGCCAGTGCTCATCGAGCGCGGCCACATCTACATCGCGCAGCCACCGCTCTACAAGGTGAAGAAAGGCAAGCAGGAGCACTACGTCAAGGACGACCTCGAACTGAATGCTTTGCTGCTCGGCACAGCAATCGATGGTGCGGCGCTGCACGTAAATGCGGCAGCGCCGCCGCTGTCGGGCCTCGGGCTCGAATCGCTCGCGCAAAAGTACCAGGAGGTGCAGAGCATCGTGCGTCGCTGGGCGCGCCGCTACGACGAGCGTTTCTTGGAGCAGCTCTTGTACGTTCCGCGACTGACCACCGAGTCTTTCGATCGCGTCGATGCGCTCAAGGATTGGTGCCGCAACTTGGAGAACAGGCTCAATTCACTGGACGACGTATCGCGCAGATACCGCGTCTCGGTCGGATCTCTAGCGGCGGGTGGACATCGCATCGACTTGCAAAGACTCGAGCACGGCTTGAGCTCCGAAAGACATATCCCGCGCGAGTTCTTCGAGTCGGCGGAATACCTGCGCATCGCCGACCTTGGGCAAACCTTGAGCGATCTGCTAGGGCCCGGTGCGTACATTCAACGCGGCGAGTCGCGTCAGGAGATCGCGAGCTTCAAGACCGCGATGGCCTGGCTATTCGAGGAGGCCAAGAAGGGCCAGAGCATCCAACGCTACAAGGGACTCGGGGAGATGAATCCTGAGCAGCTCTGGGACACGACTATCAATCCGGAGACCCGCCGTTTATTGCAGGTGCGCATCGAAGACGCCGTCGCCGCCGATGACATCTTCACCACGCTGATGGGCGACGCGGTGGAACCGCGCCGCGAGTTCATCGAAAAGAACGCGCTGCAGGTCTCGAACCTGGACATTTGATCCTAGCTGTCAGCCCGGCTTCTCAGGAGTAGAATGGCGAGCTGAGCTTTGCGCGACGCCTGGAACTTCCAGAGAGGTAAAAGCGTGGTGTACTCACAGTCCACCAGGTCCCACGTCTCTCGCATCGTGGGCACCGTCCTCGCCCTGTCTATCGCAGGGTTCGCGAGTTCCCAGTCGCTGCGTTCCGAGTCCGGCATGCCTCCGGAACCGCCGCCGCCCGGTCTCGGCCCGAACAACTCCAGCGCGACGACGCAATCTCCGGCCGTCACTGTCATCGCGCCGCCGCGGCCGACTGCCGACCAGCTCGCCGGAGATAGCCTGTTTCAGTTCATCGTGCATCACGGCTCTACGCACTATTCCGTGGCCGCCGGAATTATCACGGGTGGGCTGCTGCGCTGGCGCGGGGGCCGAGCCGAAACGATCTGTCCCGCAACTGCCGGTCTCGAGCAGGGCTACAACGAGTTTGTAACGGCGCGCGTCCGCGCGGTCGCGACATTTGTCGGAGCTCCCGTGCAAGCGCAGCTCCCTTGCGAGCCGAACGTGCAGATTCTATTCACGTCCGAGCCGGGAGCGGCGATGAAGGCAGTCCTCAAGTGGGCTGCACGCTCATTGGGCGTTGGATTTCCGCACCAGGAGCAAAGGGAGCTGCAGATCAGCGCCGATCACGCCATTCAAGGCTGGTACGTCACCGCCGGCGGCGGCTACACCGTGTTGAACCGGGACCCCTCGCTCATCGGTGGCATCCAAATTCAGTCACTGTGGCCACGAGTGGTTCCGGTCAGTGCCAAGGCGAACGGCGGCAACAGGAGCATCCTCAGCGTCGTGTTGCTGGTCGACACGACAAAAATGGCCGATTTCCCCATCGAACCCCTCGCCGACTATCTGGCGCTCGCCGCCTTGACGGTGATCGAGACGCCGGATCATTGCGACGCCTTGCCGAGTATTTTGGAGTTGACGTCGTCCTCGTCCTGTAACCGGGAGAAGCCCGCCGAACTCACGGCCGGCGATCTGGCGTTCTTGAAGTGGCTCTATTACCAAAATACCGGTCTCGGCAAGACGCTCTCCAGAGGGGCGATCCAGTACAACATGATGCGGGAATTCCAGGGAGGCTAGGGCGCGCTCGCCGACGCGCCCTCGATCCGTGCCAGTCCCGCCTCGATGACCGAGCGGATCTCCTCGTTCAGGTCGCGCGCATTCTTGCCCTCGGCGCTGACGGGCTCGCCGATGATCATGCGGATGGTGCCGGGCTTCTTCACGATGCCGCGCCTGGGCCAGAAGGTGCCGGCGTTGTGCCACACCGGGACCACGAGGCTGCCCGTTGCCGTGGCGAGCAATGCGCCGCTCACCCCGTACTTGCGGGTCTCGCCCACCGGTACCCGCGTGCCCTCGGGAAAGATCACCACCCACAGTCCTTCCGCGAGCCGCTCCTTGCCTTGCTCGATCACCTGATTCACCGCCCGGTGGCCGGCGCCGCGATCGATCGCGATGGGGCGCAGGCGCTTCAGGCCCCAGCCCATGAAGGGTACCCACAAGAGCTCATGCTTCAGGACCCACACGTGCGGCGGGAATATCACGAACAGCGCGATGGTCTCCCAGGCGGAGGTGTGCTTACACATCACGATGTGGTTGCCGGCCGGGATGCGCTCGCGGCCCTCGACCGTGTAACTCAAGCCGCAGAGGCGCTCGAGCAGCCAAAGCACGCAGCGGGCCCAGCTGCGGGCCATCGCGAACTGCATGCGCTCGGGCAGGAAAAAGCACAGTGCCATCGCGAAGCCCCACGCGCACGCGGAGAACATGAGAAAGGTCGTGAAGAGCAGCGAGCGAAGGATTTGCATCGGGCTAACCGGGAAGGCGCGAGAGATCCGCCACCGTTCCCAGCAGGCGCTGCGCGTCGCGCAGCAGTGCGAGCCGATTCGTCCGGCGCTCGACATTCTCGTCCATGACCATGATGCGCTCGAAGAAATCGGCAACCGGCGCAGATAGCGCGATGAGACCCGTGAGACTCTCGCCGTAGCTGCGTTCGGTCGCGGCTTCACCCACGCCGCGCTGGACCTCGGTGAGCGCACGATGCAGGCGGCGCTCGGCATCCTCCGTGAAGGCGTCGGGCGCGACGACGGCCTGCGCGGGCAGCTGCGCCTTGCGCAAGATGTTGCCGATGCGCTTGTTGAGCGCTGTCAGGAGTGGTGCATCCGGCAAGCGCAGGAACTCCTTGAGAGCTTGCAGGCGCTCATCGGCATCGAGCGGCGAGGCGGGGCGCACCGCAAGCACGGCATCGATCATCTCGGTGGTCGTGCCGTCGGCTCGCTCGGTGAACAGGCCGCGCAATCGCTCGGCCATGTAATCGAACACTTCCTGCGCGAGCCCGGTTTTTTGCACGGGCTGCAGGGCGGCGGATATCTCGAGTAGCTCGATGAGAGAAAGGTCCAAGCGGCCCTCGATGAGGATGCGCAGTACGCCGAGCGCGGCGCGGCGCAAGCCGTACGGGTCCTTCGCACCCGTCGGCCGCTCGCCGATGGCGAAGATGCCGACCAGCGTGTCGATCTTGTCCGCGAGCGCGAGCGCTTGACCCGTCCGGGTGAGCGGTAGCGTATCGCCCGCGAAACGCGGCCGATAATGCTCCTCGATCGCGCGCGACACTTCGTCCGGGTAGCCCTCGGCCTCTGCATAGTAGCGTCCCATGATGCCCTGCAGCTCGGGGAACTCGCCGACCATGGCCGTCAAGAGGTCGGCCTTGGCGAGCTCTGCGGCGGTGACGACCTCGGGACCGGCGAAGATGCGCTCGCCGATCGTCCGCGCCAGAGTCCTGACCCGATCGGATTTGTCCGCGTAGCTGCCAAGTTTCGCCTGGAAGGTGACGCCGGAGAGTTGCTGCGCCCGCATCGCCAGCGGCACCCGCCGGTCCTGGTCCCAGAAGAAGGCGGCATCGGAGAGGCGCGGGCGAACTACGCGCTCGTTGCCCTCGCGGACTTTCGCAGGATCGCGGCTTTCGATGTTGCTCACGGTCACGAAGCCGCCCGTCAGCTTCCCGTCCGCTCCCTCGATCGCGAAATAGCGCTGATGGTCTTGAATGGTCGCGATCACGACTTCGCGCGGCAGCCCGAGAAAGCGCGGCTCGAAGCGGCCGGCGATGGGTACGGGCCATTCGACGAGCGCCGTGACCTCATCGAGTAAGTCGTTCTCGATCAAGGCCCGGCCGCCTTGGGACTCGGCTGCCGCGGTCACACCGGCACGCACTGCCTCGCGGCGCTTGCCGAAGTCGGCAATCACCTTGGCGCTCATCAGACGCTTCTCGTAGGAGCGTGCCGATTTGAGCACGATGGGCTTCGGGGCATGAAACCGATGGCCGCGGGTCGTGCGTCCCGATTCGAGTCCGAGGACGGTCGCGGGAATGACCTCATCCCCGTGCAGGAGAACGACACCATGCACCGGCCGCACGAATTCCGCGCTGCGCGCGCCCCAGCGCATGCGCCGCGCGATGGGCAATGCGGCGATGGTCTGGTCGATCAAGCCGGGAAGCAGCGTGGCGGTCGCCGTGCCGCGCTCGATGCCGCGGAACACCAGCCATGCGCCCTTCTCCGTGAGGAGCCGCTCGAGCTGCGTCACGTCCACGCCGCAATTGCCGGCGAACTTCAGCGCAGCCTGCGTCGGCGAGCCCGAGGCATCGAAGGCATTGCTCACCGGCGGCCCGCGTCGCTCGACCTGCCGATCCGGCGTCGCCGCCGCGCATCCCGACACGAGTACGCCGAGACGCCGCGGGGTGGCGAAACTACGCGCGGCGCCGTGTGCGATGCCCGCCGCATCCAATCCTTGGACGAGCCCCTCGGTAAGCGCCGTGGACAGGCTCGAGAGTGTGCGAGGCGGCAATTCCTCCGTCTGCAGCTCGAAGAGTAAATCGCGCCCGCTCATCGGCTTGCCGCCGCAGGCGCCGCCTCGGCCTTGAGCAGCGGAAAGCCGAGAGCCTCGCGGCTCGCGCGATACGCCTCCGCGACGCCGCGCGCCAAGGTGCGCACCCGCAGGATGAAGCGCTGCCGCTCGGTGACGGACACCGCCCGCCTCGAGTCCAGGAGATTAAATGCGTGCGATGCTTTGACCATCTGCTCGTAGGCAGGCAACACCAGCTTGTCATCGAGCAGTTTTTTGCAGGTTGCCTCGTGGGTGTCGAACTCTTTGAGGAGCGCCGCCGTGTCGGCCTTCTCGAAGTTGTAGGCCGACTGCTCCACCTCGTTCTGGTGAAACACATCGCCATAGGTAACCGGACCGGAAGGGCCCTCGGTCCAGACGATATCGAAGATGCTTTCCTTGCCCTGGATGTACATGCCCAGTCGCTCGAGGCCATAGGTGATCTCGCCCATCACCGGTCGGCAATCGAGGCCGCCGACCTGCTGGAAGTAGGTGAACTGCGAGACCTCCATGCCGTTCAGCCAGACCTCCCAGCCGAGACCCCACGCGCCCAAGGTGGGGGATTCCCAGTTGTCTTCGACGAAGCGGATGTCGTGCACCAGGGGATCGAAGCCGAGCGCACGCAGGGAGCCGAGATAGAGCTCTTGGAAATCGTCGGGCGAGGGTTTGATGGCGACCTGAAACTGGTAGTAATGCTGCAGGCGAAACGGATTTTCGCCATAGCGCCCGTCGGTGGGGCGCCGCGAGGGCTGCACATAAGCCGCGCGCCAGGGCTCGGGGCCGACGGCCCGTAGAAACGTGGCCGGGTGAAAGGTGCCGGCACCCATCTCCATGTCATAGGGCTGCAAAATCACGCAGCCCTGGTTCGACCAGTACAGCTGCAGCTGGAATATCAGGTCTTGGAAAGTGCGTGGCGGCGCGTTGCGAGTTGGACTCATGCGGGGGGCTCGTATCGGCGACCGGCGAGTATACGACGCTGCCCGCGGTGTGGGGGCGGGTGCACCGCTTTCGCTCGTCGACCATCAGAACCTGGCGACCACGCGGGCCTCCGCCGGGCATTGGGCGATTGGATTGCACCAAAACGGTACAAGCGTGTGGCCAAATGCTTTATCTTGGTGCGTCCCGACGCAGCGTCGTTCGCAAGTTCTTGATCCGCTTATGCACGACTTTGGCACACAAACTGCAATGCCGGGGGATCCCGGCGCTGGCCGGGACTAGCCATCCACTTTTGAGAGGCCGAACATGACTCCCGCTGATGTTATTAAACTAATCAACGAAAAAGAAGCGAAATTCGCCGATCTCCGCTTTACTGACACGCTGGGCAAGGAACAGCACGTCACTATCCCGACCCGTCTCGTAGACCAGGGTTTTTTCGGCGACGGCAAGATGTTCGACGGCTCGTCGATCGCCGGCTGGAAGGGGATCAACGAATCGGACATGATCCTGATGCCGGATCCAGCGACCGCCGTGATCGATCCCTTCTATGAGGAGACGACGGTGAGTCTGCGCTGCGACGTGATCGAGCCCATGACCATGCAGGGTTACGAGCGCGATCCGCGCTCGCTCGCGAAGCGAGCCGAGGCCTACCTCAAATCTTCCGGCATTGCCGACTCGGCGCTGTTCGGCCCGGAGAACGAGTTCTTCATTTTCGACAACGTCAAGGTGAACGTGGCCATGAACGGCTGCTCTTACGAGGTGGACTCGTACGAGGGCGCCTGGAATTCGGGAAAGAGCTATGACGACGGCAACAAGGGCCACCGCCCCGGAGTCAAGGGGGGCTATTTCCCGGTGCCACCCGTCGACTCACAACAGGACATCCGCACGGCGATGTCGCTCGCCTGCGAGGAAATGGGCCTCAAGTTCGAGGTGCACCATCACGAGGTCGCGACCGCCGGCCAAGGCGAAATCAACGTCGCCGCGAACACGCTGACCAAGAAAGCCGACGAGGTGCAGATCCTCAAGTACGCGCTGCAAAATGTCGCGCACGGCTATGGCAAGACGCTGACGTTCATGCCGAAGCCCATCGTGGGCGACAACGGCAGCGGCATGCACGTGCATCAGTCGCTGCAGAAGGAAGGCAAGGCGCTGTTCGCGGGCGACAAGTACGGTGGCCTGTCGGAGACTGCGCTCTATTACATCGGCGGCATCATCAAGCACGCCCGTGCCATCAACGCATTTACGAATGCGAGCACCAACAGCTACAAACGGCTGGTGCCCGGCTTCGAGGCACCGGTGAAGCTCGCGTATTCTGCCCGCAACCGCTCGGCCTCCATTCGTATTCCCTGGGTGTCGAACCCGAAAGGACGCCGCATCGAGGTGCGCTTCCCGGACGCGACCGCAAATCCGTACTTTGCGTTCGCCTCGATGCTGCTCGCGGGCCTCGACGGTATCCAGAACAAGATCCATCCCGGCGATCCCGCCGACAAGGATCTCTACGATCTCGAGCCCGAGGAAGATAAGAAGATCCCCACGGTGTGTCACTCGCTCGACATGGCGCTCGACTATCTCGATCGCGATCGGGCCTTTCTCAAGGCGGGTGGGGTATTCACCGATGACCTGATCGATGCCTACATCGAGCTCAAGATGAAGGAAGTCACGCGATTGCGCATGACCACCCATCCCATCGAGATCGAGATGTATTACAGCTTGTAGGGTGCAGCCGGCCGAAAGGTGACGGCGGTCACGCCGCCGTCACCCTGTTTTGAGGCCGGGAGGGGATAGGACTATGCTGTGGAATCATGCACCTTTGCCGCTCCTGGATAATCGTCATAGCGTGGACATCCGGGCTGATACCGCTCGCGGCTCATGCCCTGGTCGTCTACAAGTGGACCGACGCGCAGGGCGTGGTGCACTACTCCGACCAGCCGGTTCCGGGTGCGGAAAAGGTGTTCACCTCGGGCGCCCCCGGGAATGCGGGTATTCTGGGCCAGACCACGACGGGACCGAGCCCGGCGCCCACGCCGCAGAGGCCGACGACATCACTCTCCTCAGCAACGGTCGCCATCACCTCCCCGGGTTCCCAGCAGACCTTCACCGGTGGAGAGTCCGTGCCGGTGGCCTTGTCGATCACGCCGGAGCCGAAGGCGGGCTGGACCATCGTGTGGAGCTTGAACGGCGCTCAGGTGCAAAATCAGGGGCCGGACGCGACCCAGTTCACTCTCACGGACCTCGCGCGCGGCGTGTACACGATCGAGGCGACCGTGACCGACCCTGGCACCGGCGAATCGAAGTCCGCAGAAGCCGTGACCTTCAACGTCATGCGCCCGAGCGTTTTGTCGCCGCAACACAAATAGCCGCAACCTCCGGCGCCACAGGTGCGCCGTGGTTCCGGGCTCGGTCTGGCTTCGCGGACTCCTCGCATGGCCGCTGAGCTCAAGATGGATCCGCAGCCGGTCGCCGCCCTCGAGCTGCTCGACTCCCTGGTCACGAGCGTGTTCCTGCTCGACCGGGAGCTGCACATAACTTACTTGAACGCGGCCGCGCAAACGCTCTTGGGCCTCTCGCCCAATCAGGCACTTGGACGCCGCATCACTGATGCCGTGCGCGGGGCTGAATCGCTCCTGCCTCTCTTCGAGCGTGCGCGTCAGGGCAGCGAGGGTGTACTGCAGCGGGAGCTGGCGTGGCCCGCACCGGGCGGCGTCGACCGCATCCTCGATTGCGCGGTCACCGAGGTCGCATTCGGCGGCGCCGCGAACGGACTGTTGCTCGAGATCGAAGACATCACGCAGCATCGGCGGCACACGCGGGAGAACGCGCTGCTCGCACAGCTCGGCGGCAGCCGTCTGATGGTTCGCCAGCTCGCCCACGAGATCAAGAACCCGTTGGGCGGTTTGCGCGGCGCCGCGCAGCTCCTCGAGCGCGAGCTGCTCGATCCGGCGCTGCGCGAGTACACGCGCGTCATCATCAGCGAGGCCGACCGGCTCACCAACTTGCTCGATTGCATGCTGGGACCCGGGCGTCCCCCCGCGAAGCAGCTCGTGAACGTGCACGAGCTTCTCGAGCGCGTGTATCGGCTGCTGCGGGGCGAGGCGGCCGAAGAGGTCGCGATCGAGCGCGACTACGACCCGAGCCTCCCAGCCATCGAGGTCGATCCGAACCACATCATCCAGGCCATGCTGAATCTCGGCCGCAACGCCATTCAGGCGCTGTCGGGCGGCCGCGAAGGATCACCCGGCGCTGAGTCGCCCGGCGTGCATGCGCCGCGCCTAACCCTGCGCACGCGAGTGGCGAGCAACGTCGGCATCGGTGGACGGCGCCATCGGCTGGTCGCTTCGATTCAATTCGAGGACAACGGCCCGGGCGTGCCGGCGGACATCCGCGACACGATTTTCTATCCGCTCGTCTCGGGCCGCTCCGACGGCTCGGGCCTCGGGCTCGGTATCGCGCAGGACCTCGTGAGCCGTCACGGCGGCCTGATCGAGTTCGACAGCGCGCCCGGTCGAACCATCTTCGTGATTTATCTGCCCATGGACCGTGTATGAATGCGAAGCCTCTGCAAGTCTGGTTGGTCGATGACGATGCGTCCATTCGCTGGGTGCTCGAGAAGGCGCTGAAAGGCAGCGGCATGGCGGCACGCTGCTTCGATCAGGCGGATAGCGCGCTGACGGCGCTGCGCGCGGACGCACCCGACGTGCTGATGACCGATATCCGCATGCCGGGACGCAGCGGCCTCGACCTGCTCAAGGATATCCAGGGATCGCGGCCCGGCTTGCCGGTGATCGTGATGACCGCGCACTCGGACCTCGATGCCGCGGTCGCAGCCTATCAGGGCGGCGCGTTCGAGTATTTGCCGAAGCCCTTCGACATCGACAAGGCCGTTGACCTCGTGCGCCGCGCCGCCCAGCAAGCGACCGTTCCCATCGACGTCGAGGCCGCGCGCCGCAGTATTCCGGAGCTGCTCGGGCAGGCGGCGGCGATGCAACAGGTATTCCGCGCCGTGGGTCGCTTGTCACGCTCGAGCATGACGGTACTCATCACCGGCGAATCGGGCACCGGCAAGGAACTCGTGGCGCGCGCGTTGCATCGGCACAGCCCGCGCTCGAGTAAGGCGTTCGTGGCGCTGAACACCGCGGCGTTCACCGCCGACCTCCTGGAGTCCGAGCTCTTCGGCCACGAGAAGGGCGCATTCACGGGCGCGGATTCGCTGCGGCGCGGACGATTCGAGCAGGCCGATGGCGGCACCTTGTTTCTCGACGAGATCGGCGACATGTCCCCGGCGCTGCAGACGCGACTCCTGCGCGTGCTCGCGGAGGGCGAGTTCTATCGGGTGGGTGGGCAGACGCCGGTCCGAGTGGACGTGCGGGTGATCGCCGCGACTCACCAGGATCTCGAGATGCGTGTGAAGTCCGGGCATTTTCGCGAGGATCTGCTGCATCGGCTGAACGTCATCCGCATCGAGATTCCGCCGCTGCGGGATCGCCGCGAGGACGTTCCGGAGCTCCTGTATCACTATCTGAGCGTCGCCGGGCAGGAGCTGGGCGTCGAACCCAAGCTGCTCACGCCGCCCGCGGAGAGCGCACTCGTCACCTTCGATTGGCCGGGCAATGTGCGGCAGCTGGTGAATGCCTGCCGCCGCCTCACCGTCACGGCGCCGGGCCGCGAGATTCGTCCCGAAGACATCCCGGCGGATCTCGGCGGAGCTCCCGCCGGGCGCTCCGCAAACCACGACTGGATGGCGAAGCTCTCGCACTGGGCCGAGCGCGAACTCGACGCCGGCACGCGGCGCCTGCTCGACCAGGCGGTGCCCGAGGTCGAGCGCATCCTGATTCGCGTGGCGTTGCGCAAGGCCGAGGGTTTGAAGCAAGACGCCGCAAAGCTCCTCGGCTGGGGCCGCAATACACTGTCGCGGAAAATGAAGGAGCTCGGCATGGAGGACGCGGTCTAGCGGGCGCGCCCTAGCGGCGCGCCGGAAGACTCGCGGCCCCCGGCGGCTATAATCCGCCGGGTCATGACCGACTTTCTGCGACATACCCTGGGTCTCTCGGTGCAAGCCTTCTACGGCAATTCCATCGCGGACTGGGCCGTGGCGGGCTTCGTGGCCGTTGCCGTCTGGCTAGGCCTGTCGATCGTGCGGCGCCTCATCGTGGCGCGCTCCAAGCGTTCACAGGTCTCGGGCAGGCCGGTTCCGGTGCGGCTCATCTTCCATCTGCTCTCCCACACCAAGCAGTTTCTCATCGTCGCGCTCGCGATCTACGTCGGGCAGGAAGACCTCGTGTTCCCGCCGAAGCTCGAGCACTTCGTCGACAGCGCGGTCGTCATGGCGATCCTCTTGCAATTGGGATTGTGGGCGGTGCGCGCGCTCAAGTTCTATCTACAGCTCAAGGAGCTCGAGCGCGGACCGGACCGCGGTTTCGCGGGCTCGCTCGACATCATCAACTTCGTCGCACAGATGTTGATCTGGTCGTTGCTGAGCCTGGTGGCACTCGAGAACGTCGGCATCAACATCACCGCACTGCTCGCGGGGCTAGGGGTAGGCGGCGTCGCCGTCGCGCTCGCGCTGCAGAACGTGCTGGGCGATCTGTTCGCTTCCCTCTCCATCGCATTGGACAAGCCTTTCGTGGTCGGTGACCGGCTCAACATCGATACCTTCACGGGCGTGGTCGAGCGCATCGGCATCAAGACGACCCGCATGCGCAGCGATGCGGGCGAGCAGATTATCCTGTCGAACGCCGACATCCTGAAGAGCCGCGTGCGCAACTACGGCCGCGCGCCCGAGCAGCGCGCGCTTGCCACCATCAGAGTGCCCTACGGCACCGCGCGCGAGACCCTGCACGCCATTCCGAAGCTCATGGAGGGCATCGTGCGCGAAGAGGCGAATGCGCGCTTCGAGCGCTGCCATCTCAGAGGTCTCGAAAGCGCCTGGCTCGAGTTCGAGCTGTCGTTCTTCGTGCAGCAGCCGAGGATCAACTCCTTGCTGGATTTGCAGCAGGCCGTGAACTTCCGCATCATCGACGAGTTCCGCCGTCTCGGTGTGGAGTTCGCCTATCCGACGCAGCGCGTGGTGGTCGATGCGGGTCCGGGCGCCACCGTCGAGAGCAAATCGACGGGTGTCGCGAGCTGGAATACCGGTTCTTGAGGGCGACTGCCCTCGCGCATGTTTCACCTGGTGCTGTTCGAGCCTGAGATTCCCCCGAATACGGGCAACGTCATCCGCCTCTGTGCCAACACGGGTGCGAGCCTGCACCTGATCAAGCCGCTTGGTTTTCGGCTGGATGACAGGAGCCTCAAGCGCTCGGGGCTCGATTACCATGATCTCGCGCGCGTGGCGGTGCACGCAAATCTCGAGGACTGCATGAGCGCGCTCGCCGACGCGCGCTGGGTGGCCGTGGAAACCTCGGGCAGCCGTCCTTATGCCGATTTTCGCTTTCGCGCGACCGATGCGCTCCTGTTCGGATCCGAGACGCGCGGCTTGCCGGCCGCGGTGCGCGCGCGGATCGGTGAGGTGAATTCGGTTTTTCTGCCGATGCGCGCCGGCAGCCGTAGTCTCAATCTCTCGAACGCGGTGGCCATCGCGGCCTACGAGGCGTGGCGTCAGCTCGGCTTCGGCTGATGAGGCGATCGCACGCCGCGGCGGCTCTCACTCCGTCTCCGATTTAACCTCTCGGCCCATGAGCGCTTGCAGCGCCGCGCGCACCGGCCGGGCCTCGTGCATGACGCGATGCACCTCGAGGCAGATGGGCATTTCGACCCCGACGCGCTCGGCGACCTTGCGCACGGCGGACGCGGCAGTCACGCCTTCGACCACCTGTCCGATCTGGCGCAGGGCGTCTTCGGGCGATGAGCCGCGGCCGAGCGCGAGCCCCAGGCGTCGATTGCGCGATTGATCGTCGGTGCAAGTCAGGACGAGATCGCCGAGCGCCGCGAGACCCATGAACGTGTCGCGCTTCGCGCCGAGGCGCAAACCCAGACGCGTCATCTCGGCGAGGCCGCGCGTGATGAGCGCGACGCGGGTGTTCGCGCCGAAGCCCATGCCGTCGGCGATCCCCGAGCCGATGGCAATCACATTCTTGACGGCGCCCCCAACTTCCACGCCGACGATGTCGGATTGCGTATAGGCGCGGAACTCGGGCCCGGACAGCCGCAGCGCCAGCTCCTTGGCGAAGTGGGCATCGCGCGAGGCTACGGTCATCGCGGTGGGTAGCCCCGCGCCGACCTCGCGGGCGAACGTGGGTCCCGACAGCACCGCGCCGGGTCGCGACCCGAACACCTCGTGCGCGACCTCATGCGGTAAAAGGCCGCTCGTCATCTCGAAGCCCTTGCTCGCCCATGCGACGCGCGTGTCGGCGTCGATCAGCGGCTCGATGGCGAGGAGCATGGCGCGAAAAGCATGTGAGGGCACGGCCACGAGCACATCGCGCGCACCCGCGAGTGCCTCGGCGAGGTCTGCTACCGGCGCGAGACTCGGGGGAAACTCGGCATCGGGCAGGTATCGCGCATTGCGCCGGACGCGGCGCATCGACTCGACGTGCGCGGCGTCGCGTCCCCACAGACGGGTGGGTTGGCCCGCGCGGGCGCACTGGATGGCGAGCGCCGTGCCCCAGGAGCCGGCACCGATGACCGCCATCGGGGTGGGCGATTGCACGGCGCGCCCCGCGCGCTAGTTGATGAGCCCGGGTTGGCCCGACTCCGTGGCCTGCGCGAACAGGGCATCGAAGTTGACCAGTGGGAGCAAGAAGTTCGGAAAGCCGCCCTTCACGACGAGGGTTGAAATCGCCTCGCGCGCGAACGGGAAAAGAACGCTCGGACAGAAGCTGCCGATCAAGCGCTTGAGATCCTCGGCCGATGCCCCGGAGATGGAGAACAGGCCCGCCTGCTTGACCTCGACGAGATACAGGGTGGCATCCCCCTGCTTCGCCTCGAGCGTGATGGTGAGCAGCACCTCGCGCACGTCGGGAGCAACGTCCTCGGCGGTCGTGTTCATGTTGAGCTGAAATTTCGGCTCGTACGCCTCACTGTTGGGCAGCCGCGGCCCTTTTGGCGACTCGTAGGAGCTGTCCTTGAGATATACGCTCTGCAGCGTCACTTGCACGCCGCCGACTTCGGGGCCGGACGGCTCGGTCTTGGTTTCGTTCATCAACCCCCCTGGATTAAACGGTCGAGCTCGCCGCTTCCGTCGAGCGCAATCAAATCTTCACAACCGCCGACGTGCTTCTCGCCGATGAAAACTTGCGGCACGGTACGCCGGCCGCTGCGCGCGATCATCTCCTCGCGCAGCTTCGGATCATCCTCCACGTCGATCTCGCGAAACGCGAGGCCCTTCTTCGACAACAAGGCGCGTGCACGCTGACAATATGGACACCACCCGGTCACGTAGATGAGGATCTCGGGCCGGCTCATTTCGAGACGGACTTCGAATTCGATCCCTTGTCCGATTCCCGGGCGAGCGGCAGGTTGTCCTTGATCCAGGCGTTCAATCCGCCGTCGAGGTTGAATACTTTCGTGAAGCCGAGTTTCGTCAAGGTGCGCGCGGCCGTGGCGCCGCTCACGCCGCTGTCGCAATAGGTGATCACCGCCCGCTCGCGCCATTTCTTCAGGGTGTCGGCGGACCCGGCGAGCTCCGCCGCGGGGACGTTGCGCGCATCGGCGATGTGTCCGGCCTCGAAGGATTCCTTCGGCCGCAGATCGAGCACGAGAGCTCCCTGATTCATGAGCCGCACCGCCTGCATTGAGGACAGCGCGGCGAAGCCGGAGATGCGCTCCCTGATTTCCGCCACGAGGACGGCGAGGGCCGCGATCACCGCCGCGCCCGCGAGGTAGGGGTGATGGCCGATGTATTCCAACAGTCGTTGCATGCGAGAAATCAGGCTTTTTCGGGCGGGCAAGTATAGCAGCGGGCACAACGCTTGTATGCTTGCGGCGGGACGGCGATTTTTGGAGTCCGCGGCCATCGAACAACGGCAGAGTGCCACCAGATACCGGGGATTACTGGCCCTGCTGACACTCTGTGTTTGCACTGCGGCGGCCGGCGCGTCCGCCGAATCCCCCGACGCCGCGCAGGCGAAGGCCAAGCTCGCCGCCGTCCGCCAGCGCATTGCGGAGCTCACCGGCCGGCTCGGGACCGAGCTCAAGCAACGCGATGCGTTGAGCGCGCGGCTGCGCGATGCGGATCTCGCCATCACGGCACAGCGCCGCCGCTTCGAGTCGCTCACCGTTGCGGAAGCGACCGTGGAGCGGCAGCGCAACGAGCTCAATGCCGAGGAAGCCCGCAATCGCGCGGCCCTCGAGGCCGAGCGTGCCTCGCTCGCCGCACAGGTGCGCGCGCAGTACATGATCGGGCGCGCCGACGAGATGCGTCTCTTGTTGAGTCAGACCAATCCGGCCGAGGCAGGGCGGATGGTGACTTATTACGGATATTTTGCACGTCTGCGCGCGGCGAGAATCGAGGAGATCGACGCGCGCGAGACGCGCGTCGCGCAGTTGCAGACGGACGTCGAGCGCACCAGCGCGAATCTCAAGTCCTTGCAGGAGGAGGCGAGCCGCCAGGTCGCGGGCCTGGTGCACGCGCGGCAGGAGCGCGCGAGCGCCATCCAGGCGCTCAGCGAGCAGGTGCAGAGCGGTAACGAGCAGCTCGCGCGCCTCAAGCAGGAGGAGCAAGCGGTCGAGTCGCTGGTCGCCGATCTCGAACGAGTGCTCAAGGATTTTCCGGTTGACTCGGCGCAAAGCTTCGGCGAGCTGCGCGGCAAGCTGCCCTGGCCCGTGAGCGGCAAGATGACCGAGCGTTATCGGGAGACGCGCGACCATGGCGCTCCCAGCGCGGTGCGACTGAACGGCGTGATGATCGAGACCGCGCGCGGCGCCAAGGTGCACGCGCCCTGCTCCGGGCGTGTCGTGTACGCCGACTGGCTGCAAGGTATGGGATTGCTCATGATCATCGCGCACAGCGGGAATTTCATGACGCTATACGGTCATGCCGAAGTGCTCTATAAATCCGTCGGCGATTGGGTGGCGCCGGGCGAGGTGATCGGCGCCGTGAGCGATGCCGGCGGAACGGTGCCGCAGCTCTATTTCGAGATTCGTGAGGGGCGCAAGCCGGTCGATCCGAAGGCCTGGTTGAAATCCACCCAGTGAAGCGTAGGCCGCTCCGGCCGAAAGCACGAAACTGGCGGCCAAACGCCGCCGCACGTATGCTGCCGCCGATGAGCACGAAATGGCGCAATGCTACGCTCGTGGCGGCGGGTATCGTGATCGGCCTGTCGTTGTCGCTCGCGCGCGGAGTGCTTGCAGACAAGCCCGCGGCGCTGGGACAGAACGTTCCCTGGCAGGACGCCCAGCTGCTCGCCGAGGTGATGAGTCAGGTGGAGCGCGAATACGTCGACCCCGTGGACGATCATCGCTTGCTCCAGGCGGCCGTGCGCGGCATGGTGTCCTCGCTGGATCCCTACTCGGCCTACCTCGACGGCGACGAGTACGACGACATCAAGATCTCGAGCTCGGGCGAGTACTCCGGCGTCGGCATCGAGGTATCAATGGAGGACGGCCAAGTCGTCGTCATCGCGCCGCTGGACGGCTCGCCGGCGGCCGAGGCGGGCATTCGAGCGGGCGATGTGATTGCAACCATCGACAACGTGCCCGTGAACTCAACCACGCTGGCCGACACCATCGGGCGCATGCGCGGCAAGGAGGGCACGACGGTCAAAGTCGGCATTCTGCGCGAAGGCAGCCCTGAGCCCTTGCAGTTCACCTTGAAGCGCTCGCGCGTGCAGTTGCACAGCGTCTCCTCCCAGATGGCCGAGCCCGGCTTCGGTTACCTGCGCATCGCCGAGTTCAGCGAAACGACCGGTCACGAGCTCGACGCCGCGCTCGCCGACTTGCACAAGAAGAATCGGCTGCCGCTCAAGGGACTGGTGCTCGACCTGCGTAACAACCCGGGCGGCGTGCTGGAAGCTGCCGTGGCGGTGGCGGATGCCTTCCTCGATTCGGGAGTGATCGTGAGTGCCAAGGGCCGCACGCCCGAATCGAAGTTCGAGATGAGCGCCACGCCGGGCGATGCGTTGAAGGGGGCGCCCATCGTGGTGCTCGTGGATGGCGGTTCCGCCTCGGCCGCCGAGATCGTCGCCGGTGCCCTCAAGGACAATCACCGGGCCACGCTCATGGGCCGCACCACCTTCGGCAAGGGCTCGGTGCAGACGGTGCTGCCGCTCGGCGAGGACCGCGCCTTGAAGCTCACCACCTCGCTCTACTACACGCCCTCCGGCGCATCCATCAACCATCGAGGCATCGCGCCGGACATCGAGCTCGAGCGCGATGCCAACCCCCCGACGTCCGCGCCCGCGCCGGATGCGCCTCTCACCGAGCGCGATGCGGCGGTGAAGCGCGCCATCCAGGAGCTCAAGGCGCCGACGGTGAACGGTCGCGGGTCGCTGTCCGCCGCGCGGAGCTGAGCTTGCGCAGCACGCAGTCCATCGAGATCCTGTGCCTGGTGCTCGCCGCCCTGGTGCTGGTCTGGTCGGGCACGGTGGTTGCGCAACCTTGGGCCGTAGTGCCGTTGCTCGCCTTCGCGGCGGCGATCGCCACTTTCCGTGCGCGCCGCTTCTTCCCGGGTCGCACGCGCACGCGGCTCTCGATCGAGTCCTGGTCCATGGTGGCTTTCGTCACCGCGGTGCTCTGGTTCACGGACAAGAGCTCGAGCCCCCTGTTCAACCTCTATCTGTTGCCCATCATCCTGAGCGCGCTCACGCTGGGGCGCCTGGTGACTCTTTCACAGGTGGCAGTCATCGCGTTATGTCATTTGGCTCTGGCCTCCGCCTCCCCTCACGTCGATGTGCTCTCCCTGGCCTATGCGAGCCAGGTGGTGGGTCAGATTGCGCCCTTCTTACTGGTGGCCTTTCTCACCACGACCCTGTCCGCGGACATTACCGAGGCACGCGAGCGTATCGAAAACCTGGCGCAGACGGACTCTCTCACGGGTCTGTATAACCCCCGCACCTTCAACCAGATCTGGCAGCGCGAGCACGCGACCTGCGAGGGCGGTCAGGGTACCTATTCCTTGCTTATGGTCGACATCGACCGGCTCAAGGACATCAACGAGACCTTCGGTCATGAGGCGGGTAATAGCGCCATCACCCTCGTCGCGGAGTGCTTGCAGCGGAGCATACGGGGCTCGGACACGGCCGCCCGACTCGGCGGCGACGAGTTCGCCGTGCTGTTGCCCGGCGCCACTCCGGAGATCGCCGACTCGGTGGTGAAGCGCGTGCGACATAACGTCTACAAGACCACGCTCGACCTGCGCTCACGCATGATCCGCTGCACCGTGAGCGTCGGGGTCGTGTGCTATCCGAAGGACGGCCGCGACGTGCGCGACCTCATGAGTGCCGTCGAGCACAAGGTGTACCGCGACAAGGAGCTGCGGCGCGCGCCTGGCACCGAGAACAACGCCTGAGCAACGGTTAAAAATCCGCAATCTCGGGAGTGAATGTTGCGCGCGTTGTGCGAAACCGTTTGGACTTTCGAAAGAATGATGGCAAAGTTAGCGATGGATCACGCCGAGTCGTGATTTACATATGTTTATCTTCGTACGTTGAAGTAGAACCGATCAGGAACGCAATGGATTCGACCAACAGGGGGCGGGCTGCAAAGAGTGCAGTGCTCGCCGGAATGCTCTTCTGCGCGTTGACCGCCACCGCCGGCGCCAAGGCAGGCTTGATTCCCAAGCTCAAGTCGAGCTCGGTACTCATCATCGATCAGAGCGACTCTTCGGTTCTTTACTCTCGTAACTCGGACGTCGCGGCACCCATTGCTTCGATCACCAAGCTCATGACCGCGCTCGTCGTGCTGGATGCGAAGCTGCCGATGGATGAGCCGCTCGAGATCACCGAAGCCGAGCTCGACTTGCCCAAGCAGAATTTTTCCCGTCTCGCCGTGGGCACCGTGCTCACACGCGGCGATCTCATGCATCTCGCGCTGATGTCATCGGAGAATCGGGCGGCGCACGCGCTCGGCACCAACTATCCGGGCGGCCTGCACGCCTTCGTCGCGGCAATGAATGCCAAGGCGGCCTCGCTCGGCATGCGCAATTCCCATTTCGCGGATCCGACGGGCTTGTCCAGCGAGAACGTCGCGAGTCCCGAGGACCTGTCCAAGCTGGTGATCGCGGCCTCCCGTAACGCCGTGATCCGCGACTATTCCACGGACCCGAGCTACACCGTGCGGGTACACCGCCATCTGGTGGAATTCCGCAACACGGACAAACTGGTCAAGAACCCGGCCTGGAACATCATCGTACAGAAGACCGGCTACATTGCCGAAGCCGGCAAGTGTCTGGTACTCGAAGCCGTGATCCAGGGCCGCAATGTCGTGATCGTGCTGCTCGACTCGTTCGGCAAGTACACGCGCGTCGCCGATGCTCAGCGCGTGAAGAGCTGGATGGAGTCTCTGTCCGCGCGGCGCGTCGTGTCGATGCGCTGACCCTTCGGACTCAACGCCCGAAGTTGACGGAGACTCCGGCGACCCACGTGCGTGGATCACCCAGCTGAATATAGACCTCGTCGTTGAAATTCGGCGGAACGTCGCCGAAATAGAAGCCCCGCACCGGATAACGCTTGTTCAGTAGGTTGCGGCCTGACAGGTAAGCGGACCACCGGGCCCTCTCCCAGCCGATCTTCCCGTTCAAGAGTCCATAGGGCTTCGAAGTCGTCTCGTTCGGCGGCAGATCGAAGTAGTACCCGCCCATGCCGGTCGCATCGATGCGCGCAAATGGTCCGCGCGGATCGCGATACGTTGCACTCACCGCCGCCTGCCAATGCGGCGCGTTCGGAAGATCCCTGGAAACCGAGAGGATGGTCGCGCCGGTGGGACCCTGCTGGACGAAGTCCTCGAAATACGTCTGCAAGAGCCCCAGGTCTGCGCCCACCGTCACTCGCTCGGTCGCCCGCCACTCGACGTCGCTCTCGAGGCCGTAGTTGCGCCCGCTCGCCGCATTACCCGTGTAATAGATGAAATCATCGGGATTCGCCGGGTTAATTTGGAAGCTCGTGATGATTTGCGCATCGTGCCGCCAGAGATAAAACACATCGGCGTTGACCTTGAGCCGATGGTCCAGAAGGTCGGCCTTGTATCCCACTTCGAGATTGACGTCCGATTCCGGATTGAACGACAGCTGATTCGGCAATAACCCCTGGCTCAAATTGAACCCGCCGGCCTTGTATCCGCGCGCTACGGTCGCGTAGATCGACCGGCCGGAATCGAGCTTATAGGTCAGCGAGGCGTGACCGCCCCACAGATTATTCGTCGGGCTCAACTCCGCCGGAGTCACCGACAAGATCTGGGTCGCCGTCACCGGGCCGTTGGTATAGCCCGTGTTCGTACCCAGAAAATCGGTCGTCGTCCCCTGGTATTTCGCACTCCATTGCTCGCCGCGCAGGCCCACGGACCACCGCAGATCCGCGGCGAAATCCCCATCCAGTTCACCATATGCAGCGAGATTACGCGCTCGATAGCCGCTATTGATCACATCGTCGGTCTGGTCGCTCGACGGGTCCGGAGGTGTACCCAGCGGCTGGTAATCTCCGAGGCTCAAATCGCTCAAGGTCTCATCGAGCAAATTGCCGTAGAAACCCACCAGCCACCCGAATCCGTGATTCGACTCGGTACCCAGCCGGAGCTCCAGCGTTCTCGTCGATCGGTCGCGATTTTGAATCTCCGAGTATTGATCCACGGCCACAACCGGGGCCCACAACACCGGATTACCCCAGTCCCCGTCATAGCTGTATTTGACGATCGACTTCGCATACGTCGCGATCGCGGTGAAACCCAGGCGATCGTTGAGCAGGTAGTGCGCCCGAAGCGACACCCCCGTCGAATGCTGCGAGTCGACGCCCGGCTGGTCGGATTCAGTGTCGCGGGAATTATCGATCGTAAATGCGTCGTAGCCGTTGTCGATGTTGACTTGCATGGCCGTCAGCTCGACCCGCAATCGATCCGACGGCGTATACAGCCACTTGGCGCGGTAGGTGTATTCATCCTCGCGGTTCGTGTCATCCCGATTCAGATACACATTGTTGAAATACCCGTTTGTGTAGTAACGCTGAACGGCCAGACGGAAGCTCGAATCGAGCGAATCCACCGGGCCGCTGATCACCGCGCCTTGCGACTGGGTACCGTAATCGCCGCCCTCCAAATCCACCCGGCCGTAGAAGGAATCGGTGGGTCCCGCGCTTTTTAGATAGATGAGTCCCGCAAGCGCATTGGCCCCGTAGCGCGTCGCCTGTGGACCCCGCAATACCTCTGCCTGATCGAGATCGTAGAGCGTGCCCGCGGTACCGAGCCCGCTGAAATCGATATCGTCGATCAAAAAGCCCACCGACGGATTCGGCGCCCCCTGATATTGCTGCAGCTCCCCGATTCCTCGCAGCTGGAAGTAGCGGGGGAGCGAGGTGTCCCCCGCCCAGTTCAGATTTGGAATGAGCCCGAGCACATCCTCGAAGTTCGCGCGCCCCGCATCGCGCAAGGTTTGTTGATCCAACACCGTGACGCTCGCCGGCACCTCGCTCGCCGGCGCGCTCCGCAGGGTTGCGGTGACGATGATTTCATCGAGTTGATTGTTGGGGTCGTTGGCGCTGGCTTTCGTGGAAACTGCGATGGCTGCGCACAAAAGACCCGAGAAAAGCAATTTTCCCACGCTCCCTCCGCCGGTACTAACCGGATCAGGTTCAATGGGTTCGCCGGTGCGCGCCCTCGTAGAGGACGCAGCCGGCGTCTCAGGCCCTCAAGGCCACCCCAGCAAGTGTTTGGAACGGATACTTTAAGCGCTCGGCGCGCCAAATCAATGCCCCGAGCAGGGGATTTCAGTGCCCGGCGAGGCGCATCCCGGCTCCGACCAGTCCCCCCAGGATCAAGATCAGCGTGGGCAGCGCGCTCAGGCCATAACCGGCGCTGCGCGAGGCGGGATCTTTGACGTAGCACGTGGAATAGACCTGGCGCCCGATCAAATACACTACACCGAGTCCGGCCCCCCACAGCGGGTTGAAATAATGGCAGAAGAGATAGAGTCCCGGGACGAATAGAATGAGCAGTTCCAGGGTATTTTGCTGGACGCGAAAGTGCCGCTCGAAAATCTCGTTGCCCGTCACCGCCGGCGCCTTGATGCCGTACTTGCCGCGCGCCTGGCCGACACGCATCCCGAACCATACGAACTGCAGAAGTGCGAGCGCAGTCACGATATCCGTATAAGGCATGAGCATCCCTCCCCTGGTTGTTGAAGTCTAGCACTCCGCCCACGCCCGAGATGCGTAAGCTTGCAGGGATGAGCCTACCCCGCAGATCCACCCGAGCCGGCAATCGCGGCTACGCGCACCTGGTCGAGGTCAGGGTACCGGTCGCGCGCGTCTGGCGAGCCCTCACCGATCCTGCTCTCGTGCGCATCTGGTCGGGACAGGACGCCGAGATCGACGCGCGCGAGGGCGGCCTCTACCGCATCGGCAAGCGCCACACCGGCGGACGGGAAGCCCACATCGACATCTTCGACGTCAACCGCCGGTTGCGGCTGATCTACCTGCATACGCCGGATTTGCCCACGAGCGAAAGCGCGGTGGTCGACGACTTTCTGCTCGACGTGCGCCAGGGCGACGGCACCACGTCGCTGCGCCTGCTGGGCTCGGGCGTGCCGGAGGCGCCGAGCTGGGATCCGCTGTACGTGAAAATTCGTATGGGCTGGGAGAAATACATGGCGCGGATCAAGGTGGCGCTCGAGAGCCCGCCGAAGCCCAAGCCCCAGAAGAAGCCCGAGCCGCCCAAGGATCCCGGGCTGCCGGGGCTCGATTACTGACGGAAGTCCCGATGGCAACGAACCTTTACGCGCCCCCGAAAGCGCAAGTGGCCGACATCGTCCATGGCGAGGCCGCTCCTGCCCTTTGGAATCCAGGTGCCGCGGCAAGCTGGAGTGTCCTGTTGAGCCCGGCCTTCGGAGCGTTCCTCCACATGAAGAACTGGGAGGCCCTGGGGGAGTCCGACAAGGCAGCTGCCGCGAGAAAGTGGGTAGTGATTTATCTCGTGACCGTCGTGGGGCTATCTGTCGTAGCCGCGTTCCTGCCCTCCAACAACGCGATCCCCGGCCTCGTTCGCTTGAGCGGCTTCGTTCTGCTCATAAGCTGGTACTACGCGAGCGGTAAATCGCAAGTGGACTTCGTGAAATCACGCTACGGCAAGCAGTACCCACGAAAGGGTTGGGCCCAACCGCTCCTCATCGCCATGGGGACCATCGTCGGTTTCATCTTCCTCGTCGGGGCGATTGCCGCGAGCGCAGCCCTGTTCTTGAGGCGTAGCTGACATTGCATCGAGCGGACGGCTTCGGAGCGAGCGCCCGCCACGCTCGCTTGAAATTTGCGCGCGCGATGGGCATAACCCTTTAGGATTATTTGCTCCCCGGAGGGCCCGTGCTCGGCTTCTTTGCTCGCGCGATCATCGCCGCGCTCGGCCTGTGGCTGGCGACGGCTTGGGTACGCGGCGTGTACATAGACACGCCGACCACGCTGATTCTGGCGGGCCTGCTTCTCGGCATCGTCAATTCCGTCGTGCGGCCGATCGCCATCCTACTCACGCTGCCCATGACGCTGCTCACGCTCGGCTTCTTCTTGCTGGTGATCAATGCCGGCATGGTGGCGCTCGTCGCCTGGATCCTCCCCGGCATGCACCTCGCGGGATTCCGGTCGGCGTTCTGGTGCGCGGTGGTCGTGAGCCTCACCAGCATGGTCGGCTCGTGGTTCATCGGACCGAAAGGCAAGATCGAAGTCATCGTGCGGCGGCGATAAAAAGATCGCCAGACACGCGACGGCTGGCCGGCAGAGGCCGTACTGCCAACGAGCAGTCAACAACATAAGGGGATCTCACATGGGTCGTCGTAACGTACTAACGCAACTGGCAACACTTCCTCTGGTGGTAGCAGCCGCAGGTTCGTCGTCCGTGGCAGCTGAGACTAAGGTGGCGCTCAAGATCATGATGAAAAGCGCTTGGGGGTCCGATGATCCCACTAAGGCAGCTTTCCCTTTTCTGCACGGTCTTGCGCTCGCCGAGGCCGGTCACACCGTGCAGATGTTCCTTCTCGGAGAGGCGGTCTCGTTGATGCGCTTGTCACTGGCCAAGGCCGTAGTGCCGGTCGGCTGGCCGCCGCTCGAGGAGACAATGCAAAAAGTGGTAGCCAAAAAGATTCAGATTTTTGCTTGTGGCGCTTGCTGCCGTGCCCGCGGCGTAACTGATGCTGATCTCGCCCAATGGGGCGCAAAATTCGGTAATCCAACGATCTTCGTCGGACTCGTAGAGTGGGCGGATCGCGTCATCACAGAGTGACGTGCGGGGCGGACATCGATAGGCAGCTTGGCCGCGAGGCCAGTCCTTTGGGAACCGCAGAGCGGAGACGCGCGCGTATAGTCGGAGTGCTGGCTTAGGAGATACCAGCGATGTGCAAACCCAGCTTGATCATTACCCTCGCCGTGGCCGCGGGCTCTGCCGTGAGCCTCTACTGCGCGACCGATCTCCTCAGCCCGCGAGCGATGGGCGCAACTCCCCAGGCGGAAGCAGACGTCGTGCGCGCGCAGTTCCTGCGGCGCCTTCGGCGTGTGGCGGATGTGGGCAATCTCTTCGAGCAAGAGACTGTGGCTCCGATTTTGAGCCTTAAGCTCGAGCCATCGACTATGGAACGCGAATTGGCGCTCTCTTGCCCTGCGCACTTCCGCACGACCGCCGTAACCGTGACAGCGGCCTCGTGGTTTCACCCACTCCCATCGGGCAGCGGGCGCACTTGGAGGTACCGGCCGTCACGATCAATCCAGCGACCGTTACCGGCGACCCTGAGCTGACCTACCAAATAATCCACTTCGTTTATTGTAGCGAATGGCCTCGCCTGCACGATGGCATGCAGGCGGCTCTGACATTTAACGGACTGCCGGCATTCACTTGTCTGACGCCATCAAACATTCGCTCCGCAATCCCCGAAGCTGAGTTCGTGATGGCGACCGACGGCGTGTACTTAGTCCAATATAAGGGGCGACTTGACGACGATTCTGGGACGACTCTCACCTTCAACTTTCGCGCGGGCGTTGAGTGTGCGCTCGCAGCGGACATAACACAGGACCAGGAAAAAGGACTTCGCTACCGTCGGGCGCAGTACAAGTATCAAACATGCCGTGAGGTCACGGATCGCGAGTTCTGCGCTGTTCACCCCGATGTCGCTTGGGGCGATCGTAAGATGCTCGGTGAGATGGAGGTCGCAGCGACAAAGAAATGCGGTACGGTCGACTCTATCTACCTCGACGAGCCGGCAACTGGAGTCGCTCCGCCGTTGCTGCCGCGGCGAATCAGGCGCTCGCCCTGCGATGAGTGAGGAGCGTGACCCGCTTTGAAGCGAATAAGCCGCTACGCGGCGATTGAACCTACCGCAGCGTCGAGCGTCCGCTCATCAGAGAGCTGTGCCAGTTCAGGCCAGGTCCACTTTTGGCGCATGCAGCCCGACGCCCTGACAGGCGGTTTTACTTCCGCAACCCTAACCAGTCTATCGCGAACGTCCGCTGTCCGATAATTGAAACACCCGCATCGCCGGACCCGGCAGAGCGGTTTAATATTCTGTGAGCAACGGCTAACCGGTTCTCTACAAGACGGACGCCGTGAACACCAACAATCCCCGGTATTGGTTTCGAGCAAAGCGCTACGGATGGGGCTGGGGCCTGCCTGTTGCGTGGCAGGGATGGGCGTTCTTTTTTGTGTGGATCATCGTGCTTCCGCTGGGGCACCGCTTGCTGCCACCGGGCGACAAGCCGCTGCGCTGGGGCTTCACAGCCGCCATGGTCATCCTGTTGATTGCGATTTGTTACTGGAAGGGTGATCCGATTGGACGGCGATGGAATGGCAGCGGCGGCAACTAACGGACCCGAAGCTGTCGGTGGGCCTCACCCTCCAACTCTCCAGTTAGCAGTAGCTCAGAACGGCCACTTTGGGCTGGAGGTAGCGCCACGCCGACCCTAACTGCATTCGCGTGCGCAACGAATTATGGCGTCAACGCTTAGCTCAACATCGACCTCCGTTGTGGCCCACGAACAGACGCTGATGCGCATGGCAGTCTGACCTCGCCATACGGTGACTCCGGCCCAACATGTGCCGTCCTGTTGAATGGCGTCGATCACCTGTTTCGTTCGCTCAGCGTCGCCGAAGCGAACGACCACTTGATTCAGCACCACTTCGTTAAGCACCTCATAGCCCGCCGTGGCCAATCGTTCTGCAAATCTTCTCGCTTGCGCACAGTTGCGTTCGATCATTGCAGCCAATCCTTCGCGACCTAGATGGAGCAACGCAGACCAGACTTCCACGCCACGCGCGCGGCGAGAAAGTTCGGGCGTGTAGTCGCTCGGATTACGGCGCGCACCTTGCGGCGGCAAGTATTCCGCCGTGATGGCCATGGAAGAACGCAGCGCATCCGCGTCGCGCACAAATGCAATGCCGCTGTCGTAGGGCACGTTCAGCCATTTATGTGCATCCGTGGCCCACGAGTCGGCGAGAGCCATGCCACGTGTGAGATGCGACAGTGAAGGTGCAGCATTTGCCCAAAGTCCGAATGCGCCGTCAATATGAATCCATGCTCCTGCGTCGCGCGCGATCGGGCATAGTTCGTCAAATGGATCGAAGGCGCCGCTGTTCACATTACCGGCTTGCAGACAGACTATTGACGGTGTGGAAAGCCGCGGTAACTTGTCTGCGCAAATGCGTCCTTGGGAGTCAGCCGGCACACGAGTCAATCGGGAACGTCCAAGACCAAGCATGCCTAGCGACTTGAGCAGTGTCGGATGACATTCCTCGCCCACGACGACCTGAATCGGCGGTGCGCCGAACAACCCACCTGCTTCGACCGACCACCCGCAGCGTTTGAGCACTGCATTCCGAGCGGCGGCGAGCGCCGTGAAATTGGCAACCGTTGCACCCGTGACAAATCCAAGCGCGCATTGTCTCGGCAAGTCAAGCAGCTCAAGCAACCACCGCTGCGCGATCTCCTCCAAACGCGCCACACCTGGAGTCGGCGCATCATAGCCGGCATTTTGGTCCCACGCTGCAGCCAGCCAGTTAGCGGCGAGCGTCACCGGCAGCGATCCGCCGATTACGAATCCAAAAAATCTCGGGCCGGCCATCGCCATCGTCGCCGGCGAAACAAATTCATCGAGCCGCGCTAAGACTTCGCCCGAGGCCGTCGACTTCTGCGGCACCGCTGTATCCAAGATGTCCAGCCGCTCAATGGCGTCGCGTCGCGGACTTACTGGACGATCTTGCAATGAATTGAGATAAGCGATCGCGCGTCTCGCGGCGTCTTCGAGAATTTGCATCGTGATCTCCCTGCGTTGTGAGGATGCCGGCGCTCTATGGGCGCTGTAGCTAGCGACGCACAGGAAGGGCCGCTACAGCGGCGCTGATTTAGTATCTTGATCAAGACTAGTCGTAGATTGCAGCCCAGGCAACCTGCCCTGCTCTACTTTGGGTCGGTGTCCGTGCTCTGCCATCCAGCGCTCGGCGGCTTGGCGCTGGGGGCTATGGCAACGGCGCTTCCCGATACCGGCGATTTAGCAGTCGCTTCGACGATTCGCAAGTCATCGTGACATGACCGTTTGGCGTCGCTCGCTTCGACTTTAAGTCAGAACGTCGGAGAAACGCGTGACTGAAGACGGAACCTTACGCTATTCCACTTCCACCCTGATGCGGGTTATGCGCGTAGTCTTGATTTGCCACGCTTCACCCACCCTGACGTAGGTCTCGTGATAGAAGCCATAACCAGTTAGGCGTGATATGTCGCTGCCAGCGGGGAAGAACATGCGATCGGTAAAGGCCCAGACTCCCTTTGCTGCGTCCGGGCCGGTGATTTCGATTTCCGCCTGATGGCCTTGATGCACGCTGACGATGCCGAAGCGCGCCATTCCATCAGACATCCACTTGTCACGGCCGCGCAGCGTTACGTTCATCGCGGGGAGATGATCCACGCTCGTCTGCGGGTCTGCGCAGCAGCCACGATAGTCCAGCTCGCAATCTTCGGCGAGAACCGAGCGGACCAGCTCCCCATCACAAAGATCGACCCCTCGCCAGTAACGGGCTTTGATCTGTTTGATTGCCTCGATTGCTGCGAGGCGCTCTGTTTCTGTCATTTTTGTCTCCCGGTCGGTGTTTCTTCGGGGGCTAGTCGATTACCGGAAAGCGTCCGTCATCGAACTCCTTGTGGAGCGTCAGCCCGTCGGTCTGGAAGGCATCCGCGGGGCCGCCGTTCCAGCAAGCGTCCGCAGGGTTTACGATGACGATGTAGGTCCAGCGAGGGTCGTCTGTGACATTTGTCGCGGCCGAGTGGACCGTCAGGTTGGAATGAACAGTCACGTCACCTGCGGAGTAGGTCAGGTTTCCACTGCTGGCGCATTCGTCGAGCAGCTCCGGATAGCTATCGAGCAGATTCCCTTCGCCATAGGTGACATAGTGCCCCATCACGCCAAAGCGGTGCGATCCGTTTAGGAACGCCATCGTGCCTTTTTCGGGCAGCATGTCGGTCAACGCCGTCCAAAATACCATGCCGCCGGATCTGTCCGAGGCCGAAGCCGCGTAGTCCTGATGCCAGTCCGATCCGCCAGCGCCGCCGCGATCCGCCTGTTTCTTCTTTGCGGGCTGTTTAACCGCGAAGAAATCGGTGAAATAGCGAATGCCGACCCGCGCGCGCCACGCCCGCAATGCTCGATGATCGGCCCCATCAGCGGATGCTTGAGACCGCGCAGGGTCAGCGGGTTGAAGTAGGTAAAAGCCTCGGGCGGTAGGTCTCTGTCACCATTCTCGCCCATGCGGTCCTTCGCCATCGACAGCAGTTCGTCGACCTTCGCGCGCGGAATGAAGTTTTTCAGCTTGACCCAGCCGAATTTCTGATAACTTGCAATTTCCTCAGGCGTGACCGCCCGAAAGCTGTCATCGATAGACGTTGGCTTGGTTGCCATGGTCCCGCTTCCTCCCGCAATATTCTTTGTGCATTTATAACCGCAGACATGGATTGGAGAACCGCTAGTTGTTTGACCCCTGAAGAATCAGCGATGCGCGTGGATGGAGAAGCGATCGAGTAGGCTGTGCAACTCTCCCATAATGCGTTCAAGGGCTTGACGATCCGCATCCGGGAGCCGATATAGCTCGCGGACGAAATGCGATTCTCGCGCAACAGCCGAATGGATCGCTTCGACTATGGCAGCCCCCTCTGGGCTAAGCTGCAAAGTAAAGGCGCGAGCATCGCCTGGTACCGGCGATTTTTTCAGTAAGCCCTTGTCGCCGAGTTTGACGACACGGGCCGTCAAGGCGCCATTCGAGACCTGCAGGGTGACCGCGAGATCCGTGGCCCGAAGTGGCTGTGGCCGGTCGATCCGCAACGCCCCCATTAGGTAGAAATCGGCAATGCTCAGACCAAACTGCCGACAAATTCGATCCAAATCATTCGTCAGCATGTGGCCGACGCTGAACGTATGCCACAGCGCTGAGAAGTAACGGACATCCTGACCGATACCAGCGTAGAAGGCCCGCGCCGCGGCCACTTCTTCAATCGGCCGCTGTGCCGGACGTGAGGTTTTGTTCATCGTTTTCCTGCTCCGCATCATTGTATTCGAAGCCACTTGGCGGCTCGCTGGAACTATGAGCAGGAGTGTTGCATCCGGCTGGATGCGGAGTCTATGGACCATGCCGACCCGCAAGCGCCAACTCCACTTGCGAGCCGCGAACGGCAGCGCACGATTTCATGACCACGAATGTCGCCTTCTGGCCGACTGCCGCCCCGATGACGACGGGACCGTCGTCCATAGACAGGTCGCGGACCCATATGCGACGTTGGCGATCGGCCGCTATCGGGAACCGAAAAAAGATTGTCTCAGTATCAACAAAGCAGCAGCAGCGCCACGTCGATTGCTCGGACCACCACCGAGGCTAATAGTCCCAGCAGCCATTGCAACTGCTGTCGAAGTGCACTGTCGTACCGTTTAGCTGTATATCGACGGACGCCACGCCCATCGCCTCTCCGCCGTTGATCACGTAGCCGATCGCTTCGCTGATCGACTGCCCGTTGACCGTGCCAGTCGCGTATGTGGTCAACAGTATGGAGCTGCCGCCGAGGGGGCTCGATGCTACTGCGTAGGTTTCTGTCAGAGAGCCGATAGCATCGTTCGAATTAGCAACAAAATAAGTCCCAGAGCCGAGTGGACCCGAGCCCCCGACAGTGAGCGTCGATGGCAGCGGATCGCTGCTGTTATATAGGAAGTCAAACTGCCCGCCGTTGTACGAGAGGGTCAGTCCGAGCGGCTGGTAGGGATTCTCGAGATAGTAGACCGTGTCGATCTCTGTGACGATCGGAGATCCGTTCTCGGTGATCGTTAACGAGATCGTGCTGCTGTTGGCCTCTTGCCCATCGAACATCGTAGTGCCCTGGTTGGGCGTGTCGCTGTAGGTTCCCGCGTAAGAGTTACCGCCGCTGCTCGCCGTTAACGACGTCTGATAAATGTTGAAAGGTTGCGCTGGTGCGGGTTCCGATTGCAGGTTCTGCGGCATCGGGTTCGATTGCGCCGGACTCGATTGCATGGCGCTACCTCCGCCACCTCCGCACGCGGCAAGCACTATCAGCAAGAGCCCGGAGAAAGTCACGTGAAAGACGTCGCGCAGGGTCGTTTTCACATGTCACCCCTTTTCAAGACGCCATATGAGATGTGTGCCCTCCTAGGTAAAGAGTCCGCCGACGGCGATTCCGCTACCAAAATCTCGCGAACGGATGAACGGCGGCTTTTAGCTGGCGAGTTCGTTAGGCTCACCGGGCGGTCATGGCCGTTCGGCGACGGTCGCCGCTCGGTCCCGGTCCGATGTCTCCCATCGTTAAGGATTGTCCGACTCCTGCCCGCGTGCGCGCAAGCATCCAGCCTCATCGAGGCTGATGGGCAGGGGTTGGGCAATCCTCGAGGGAGGAAACCGCGGGAACGTGCTGATGAGGTCA
>JBEKWA010000010.1:0-217730 GCA_049513515.1 Steroidobacteraceae bacterium | reverse complement strand
TCGCCGTTTGCGCGCGTGAGCCCGCCGTTCTCCTCGAACCATTGGAAGGCATCGTCCGCGAGCATTTCCGTCCAGAGATAGGCGTAGTAGCCGGCCGAGTATCCGCCTCCCCAGATATGCTGAAAATAGCTCGAGCGGTAGCGCGGCGGCACGGCGCGCGCGGCGACGTGTGCCTTGTCGAGCGCCTGTTGCTCGAATACATCCGGATCCTGCGCGGGCGCACTCGACGGCAGCGTGTGCCATTGCATGTCGAGCTCGGCGGCGGCGAGCAGTTCGGTCATCTTGTAGCCCCGATTGAAGTTCTCTGCCCGCTTGATCTTCTGCACGAGCTGCGGCGGCATGACGGCGCCGGTCTGATAGTGCCGAGCGTAATGATCGAAGATGGCGGGGTACATCGCCCAGTGCTCGTTGAATTGCGAGGGAAACTCGACGAAATCGCGCGCCGTCGCAGTCCCGGAGAGGCTGGGATATTCCGTGTCGGCGAACATTCCGTGCAGACCGTGACCGAACTCGTGGAACATCGTGATGACGTCCTCGAAGCTGATGAGCGCCGGCTGACCGGGGGCCGGCTGCGGTAAGTTGCCGACGTTGTAGATGACCGGCCGCGTGCCGAGCAATTTCGATTGACCGACGTAGTTCGACATCCAGGCGCCGCCGTTCTTGTTGTCGCGCTTGAAGTAGTCGCAATAAAAGAGCGCGAGCGGTTTGCCGTCGACGTCGATCACGTCGAATACGCGAACGTCGGGCTGATACACCGGTATGTCCTTGCGCTCCTTGAACGTGATTCCGTAGAGCTGCGTGGCCGCATAGAACACGCCGTTCTCGAGCACGTTGTTGAGCTCGAAGTAAGGCTTGATCTCCGCGTCGTTGAGGTCGTACTTCGCCTTGCGAACCTGCTCGGCGTAAAAATCCCAGTCCCACGCTTCGAGCGTGAAACCGCCGTGCTGGGCGTCGATGACCGCCTGGATGTCCTTGCCCTCGCGCGCGGCGCGCGCCGTGGCGAGGGGCACGAGAGTGTTCATGAAATCGAGCGCGTTCTCAGGCGTTTTCGCCATTTGGTCCTTGAGCTGCCAGGCCGCGTGATTAGCGAACCCGAGAAGGGTCGCACGCTGCGCGCGCAGCTGCGCGAGTCGCGACACCGTGGAGCGGGTGTCGTTCGCATCTCCGTGCTCGGTGCGATTCCAGGAATTGCCGAAGATCGTGCTTCTCGTCGCGCGCACATTGAGCGAGCCGAGCAGCGGCTGCTGCGTCGTATTCTGCAGCGGCACGAGGTACCCCTCGACGTGGCGCCCCTGTGCCGCGAGAGCCGCGGCGGCGAGCTGCGCCTCGCTGAGGCCCGCGAGTGCATCGGGCGTCGGCGTCGTGTACGCCCCGGCGATATTGGCAGCCAGCAGCTTCTTGATGAATGTATCGGAGAGAGTCGACTCCTCTGAATTCATCTTCTTCAGCCGCTCCTTGTCCGGCGGGGACAAGTTCGCTCCGGCATGCACGAATTCGTCGTAGGTCACCTCGATCAGACGCTTCTTCTCGGGTTCGAAGCCGGCCGCGTCGCGCTTCGCGTAGATCGCGGAAATCCGCGCGAATAGCTTCGCGTTGAGATAAATGGCGTCCTGATGAGCCGTGAGCCTCGGAGCCAGTGCGGTCTTAACGTCTTGCAGGTACGGGTTGGTGTTCGCTCCCGTCACACCCTCGAATGCCTCGAGCGCGCGATCGAGAAGGCGGCCGCTCTTCTCCAGTGGCACGAATGTATTCTCGAAGGTCGGCGCAGCCGGATTTGCGGCGATGAACCGGACCTCCGCGAGTTGCTGCGCCATGCCCGCCTCGATCGCGGGCGCGTAGTCCGTGTCCTTGATCTTGTCGAATGGCGGCGCGTGGAACGGCAGCGAGCTCTGCGCGTAGAACGGATTCGACGGGCCGAACTCCGTCTTCGGCGCATCGGCGGAGGCGGAGGCGGAGGCGGAGGCGGTCAAGATATTAAGCATGGTGCATGCCGCCAGCAGCAATAGCTCGCGTCGCATTCTGGATTTTCCCCTTTGCCTTCATGGGTCATGTTTGTAGATCGCTCCTTCCTTCATGACGAAGTCGACATGCTCGAGGACGCGAATATCGGCCAGCGGGTCGCCTTTGACGGCGACGATGTCCGCTGATTTCCCGGCGCTGATGCTGCCGAACAATTCGGGGTGGCCTATGAGGTCCGCGGCGTTCACGGTCGCCGACTGAATCGCCTGCATGGGGGTCATACCGTACTTGACCATGTAGGCAAACTGCCGCGCATTGATGCCGTGCGGGCAAACCCCGGCATCCGTGCCGAAGGTCATTTTCACGCCGGCGCGCACCGCTTTCGTGAAATTGCGGCGCTGGATCTCGCCGAGATCCTGGTCATGCTTGAGGAAATCCGCCGGAGTGTCGGAGGCGGACTGAATGCACTCCTCGTCATAGATGTCCATGTCGAGATAGGTGCCGTGCTGCTTCGCAAGAGCGATTCCCTCGTCATCGATCAGCGTCGCATGCTCGATCGAGGCGACGCCTGCGCGGATGGCGTTCTTGATGCCCTCGGCTGCGTGAGCATGAGCGGCCACGCGCAACCCGAAATTGGCGGCCTCTTCCACCGCTGCGCGAAGCTCTTCCGGCGTGAACTCGATCGATTTCGGATTGCTCCCATGCGTCAGCACCGCGCCCGTGGACAACACCTTGATGTGATCCGCGCCGCGGTGGGCGAGTTCCCGGATTTTCTGCCGCACTTCCCAGGGACTATTCGCGACGCCGAACTGCATGTCCCACGGGAGCTGCACGTCGGGTGAGAGTCCGGTCATCGCGCCGGCGCCCTCGCTGATGGTGATGTAGGCCCCCGCAACGTACATGCGCGGGCCGATGATGATGCCCTTCGCAATGGCGTCGCGCATGGCGACGTCGTTGAAGGCGCGATACACGCCGACGTCGCGCACGGTGGTGAATCCGGCCAGCAGGGTGACCCGCGCATTCGGAATGGCCTCGTAGGCCGTCTGCGCTGCCGTCTTGCGCAAAAGGTCCAGCGGCTCGGCATTCGCGAGATCCGCGAGGTGGGTGTGGCAATCGACGAGGCCGGGAAGCACCGTCATGTTGGATAAGTCGACGACCTGGGCGTCCGGCGGAATTCTGACATCAGGGCCCACCGCCTCGATCTTCGTGCCGCGAATCAGAATCACTTGATCGGGGAGCGTGCGTCCCGACACCACGTCGATGAGACGGCCCGCGCGAATGGCGATCGGGGCGGGCGCGGGTGCGGGGGCAGCCGTGGGAACGGCATCCGCGCGGCAGATGCCGAACGCGAACAGGAGCGTGCTCATGCAGAGCACGTTGACGAAGCGCGTGGTGTGTCTCATGTATGCCTTCGATGCGCTCCCCGGCGCCCGCTCAAACGTGCGAATCATACCCTCCTTGATATCCGTCGGGACAAGCGGCAGGCTGCACGCTGCCCAAAACGGAGCGAGCAGCATGACTTTGCGAGTATCGATCCTAGCGGTTGCCGCGCTGGCGTGCCTCGCTGGGCCGGTCGTGAGCGCCATCCCGCCGGCGAACGACGAAGCGGCATTCCGCGAACTCTACAAGGAGCTGGTCGAGATCAACACCACGCGCTCCGTCGGCAGCTGCACGCGCGCCGCCGAGGCGATGCGCGCACGACTCGCTGCTGCGGGAATCCCTGCGGCCGATATGCAGATATTGGCCCCTGCGGAGCGGCCGAACGATGGAGCGCTGATCGCCGTCCTGCACGGCCGCGATCGGCGACCGAAACCCATCCTGCTTCTCGCCCACATCGACGTGGTGGAGGCCAAGCGCGAGGATTGGGAGCGCGATCCCTTCAGGCTGGTGGAGGAAAACGGCTGGTTTTATGCGCGCGGCGCGAGCGACGACAAGGCCATGGCCGCCGTGTTCACGGATAGTCTCATCCGCTACGCGCGCGAGGGTTTCAAGCCACGACGGGATATCAAGCTCGCGCTCACCTGCGGCGAGGAGACGCCGAACCAGTACAACAGCGTGGCGTGGCTGGTCAGCACCCAGCCCTCGGTCCTCGATGCCGAGTTCGCCCTCAACGAGGGCGCGGGCGGCGAGCTCGACGCCGGCGGCAAGCCGCTCGCCCTGCAAATCCAGGCCGGCGAGAAGGTATACCAGGACTTCTCCCTCGACGCCTCCGATGTCGGAGGCCACAGCTCCCGGCCGACCAAGAACAACCCCATCGTGCGCTTGTCCGCCGGGATCGAGAAGCTCGGCAGCTACAACTTCCCCGTCGATCTGAACGAGGCGACGCGCGGTTATTTCGAGGCGGAGTCCAGGCTTGTGCCTGCGCAAATCGCATCCGACATGCGCAGCGTGCTCGACAACCCGCACGACGAGGCGGCGGTGGAGCGGCTCTGGGCCGTCAATCCGGGCTGGAACAGCATGCTGCGCACGACCTGCGTCGCGACGCAGATCGCCGGCGGTCATGCCCCGAACGCGCTACCGCAACACGTGCAAGCGAACGTCAACTGCCGGATCCTTCCCGGCGTGCCCATCGCCTCGGTGCAAGAGCAGATCGTCAACGTTCTCGCCGACACCCGGATCGCGGTTGCGCCGACCGGCGATACCGGTATTCAATCGCCGCCGCCCCGGCTCACGCCACGCATCCTGGGTCCGGTGCGTACCGTCGCCGATCGCATCTGGCCGGGCGTCGCGATCGTGCCCACCATGTCCACGGGCGCGACCGACGGCCGCTTCCTGAACGCACACGGTGTTCCCACCTACGGGTTGTCGGGGATGTTTCACGATGCCGAGGGTGCACACGCGCATGGACTCAACGAGCGCATTCGCGTCGTGTCTCTAATGAACGGGCGGCGCTTTCTCTACGAGATCGTGAAAATATACGCCGATCAGCCGGGGGCGCGCTAGCCCGCGGCGCGCAGCCGATCGGCGCCGCCTTCAGCTCGCGACTGCGGTCTTTGCCTTGCTCGCGGCCTCGATCACCTCATCGGCGACGTTCCGCGGCACGGGATCGTAGTGCGAGAACTCCATCGTGTATGAGGCTCGCCCGCTGGTCATGCCGCGCAGGTGCCCGATATAGCCGAACATCTCTGAGAGCGGCACCGTCGCGACGACCGCGATATTGGTCCCACGCTCGAGCTGATCCAGGATGGAACCGCGGCGCCGGTTGATGTCGCCGATCACATCGCCCAGATAATCCCCCGGCGTGACAGTCTCGACCTTCATGACGGGCTCGAGCAGGATGGGCCCGGCCTTGCGGATCGCCTCGCGGAACGCGGCTTTGGCGGCGATTTCGAAGGTGAGCGCGTTCGAGTCGACGTCGTGGTAGCTGCCATCGGTCAACGTCGCGCGAAAATCCACGGTCGGATAATGCGCCAGGACACCGTCTTCCTTCTGCACCTTCAGACCCTTCTCAACGGAGGGAACGTATTCCTTGGGAACCGAACCGCCCACCGTCTCGTCGACGAACTCGAAGCCGGTGCCGCGCGGCAGAGGCTCGAAATCGATCCACACTTCCGCGAATTGTCCGGCACCGCCGGTCTGCTTCTTGTGAACGTACTGCTCGCTCACCTTCTTGGTGATGGTCTCGCGGTACGCCACCTGGGGCTCGCCCATGGTGCCTTCGACGCCGAATTCCGTACGCATGCGATCGAGCGTCACTTCGAGGTGCAGCTCGCCCATGCCTCGCAGAATGGTCTGGCCGGTCTCGCGATCGGTCTCCAGATGCAGGGAGGGATCGGCGCGCACCATCTTGCCGAGCGCGATGCCGAATTTTTCCTGCTCTTGCTTGGTCTTCGCCTTGACCGATACGCTGATGACGGGGTCCGGGAAACGCATGCGCTCGAGCACCACCGGGTTCGCCGCATCGCACAGCGTATCGCCGGTCTCGGTATCGGAAAGCGATACGAGCGCGATGATGTCGCCCGCCCGCGCTTCCTCGATCGGATTGGGCTCCTTGGCGAACATCTCCACCATGCGGCCGATCTTCTCGCGCTTACCGCGCGTCGAGTTCTGTACGGAGGCGCCTTTGGTGAGGACGCCGGAATACACGCGGACGAAGGTCAACGCGCCATAGGCGTCGTTGATGACCTTGAAAGCCAGCGCCGAGAAGGGCTCGTCGTCCGAGCACTTGCGCTCGCCGACGACTTCGCCGTCGGCATTCACGGTCTTGATGGCGGCCACGTCGGTCGGGGCGGGCAAATAGTCCACCACGGCATCGAGTACTTGCTGCACCCCTTTGTTCTTATAGGACGACCCGCAGAGAACCGGCGTGAAGGCCGAAGTGATGGTGCCCTTGCGCAGGCAGGCGCGCAGCACATCCGGGGATGGCACGACGTTATGCGTAAGGTAGGCGTCCATCGCCTCGTCGTCCTGCTCGAGGCAGGTATCGATCAGCTCGGTGCGGTACTTGGCAATGTCGGCCAGAATGGCGCGATCGCTCGGCACCGTGATGTGCAGCTTGTCCGCGAGGTCATTCGTGACCTCGAGGGTTTGCCATTGGGAGTCCTTGTCGTCGGAATCCCACACCAAAGCCTTCATTTCGACCAAATCGACCATGCCCTTGAAGTTGTCCTCGGAGCCGATCGGCAGCTGCACCGGCAAGGGACGCGCACCCAGTCGCTTCTTGATCATGTCGACGCACCGCAGGAAATTGGCACCGCTGCGATCCATTTTGTTCACGTAGCAGAAGCGCGGCACGCCGTAATTGTCCGCGAGCCGCCAATTGGTCTCGGATTGCGGCTCGACGCCCGCGACGCCGTCGAACACCACCACCGCGCCGTCGAGCACGCGCAGGGACCGGTTCACCTCGATCGTGAAGTCGACGTGTCCCGGGGTATCGATCAGGTTGATCTTCTTGTCGCGCCAGAAGGCCGAAACCGCAGCGCTCTGGATCGTGATGCCGCGCTTTTGTTCCTGCTCGAGATAGTCCGTGGTCGTGGAAGTCTTCAGATCCTTGGTATCGTGGATATCAATGATCGTGTGCTTACGCCCCGTGTAATACAGGATGCGCTCCGTCGTCGTGGTTTTGCCGGCGTCGACGTGGGCGATGATGCCGATATTACGGATATCGGAAAGGGGGATCGTACGGGCCATTTCGAGCTTCCATCCATCGAGGGGGGTTTAAAGGGCGCAGAGTTTGCCACGTAGCCGGGCATGTGTCGAAAAAAACTCGACATTTTCGCGCGATAGGCCCGTTCTGGGCCTCGCCTGAGGGGTTTCCCAGGCGCCGGCGGGATCCTCGTCAACGCCGGCCGAGAACGCCCGTTTTATTGTGGGGACCCGGGCAACGGTCTCAAGGGTCGAATCGGCGTTTTTTGGAGGCGCGTGAGCTCGTACAGACAACAAGGACGATCGGGTGGCATCCTCTTGGGTGCGGCGCTTTTGGCCATGGCCCCGGCACTGCTCGATATCGCACCGGCTCTGGTCACCATGGCGCCGGCGGTGCTCGCCATCGCCCCGGCTCTGCTCTCCGGCTGCGCCGATTCGACGCACCACGAGGCTATTCCCCCAAAAGCGGCGGCACTGCCGGTCCTCAAGAGGCAGGACATGCTGTGGCTCGAGCGGGTCAGCTTCGGGATCGACAGCGAAAGCGTCGCCGAGCTGCATCGGCTCGGACGCGCGCGCTACCTGGAGCGCCAGCTCGAAGGCCGCGATGCTTCTGCACGCCGCGCGCTCCCCGCGCCGGTCGCCGCGGAGCTGGCCTCCCTCGAGATCGCGCACCTGGATCCGGCTCGCTCGATTGCCGATGTCAACGCCGAGCACAAGGCAATCAACGCAATGCCCGATGGGCCCGACAAGGACGCGGCCCGCAAGGCTCTGAATGAGCGCGGCAACCGGCTCGCCTACGAGGCGGTGCGCAGCGAGCTCTTGCGCGCGACCTACTCCACCGACCAGCTCAAAGAAGAAATGGTGTGGTTCTGGCTGAATCATTTCAGCGTGCATCAGGCGAAGGCGAATCTGCGCTGGCTAGTAGCCGATTACGCCGATCGGGCGATCCGGCCGCACGCCCTCGGCCGATTCAAGGACCTGGTGCTCGCTACGCTCGAGCACCCTGCGATGCTGGCTTATCTGGACAACAACCAAAATGCGGCCGGTCACGTCAATGAGAACTACGCTCGAGAGCTCATGGAGCTGCACACCCTCGGGGTCAATGCGGGCTACACGCAGCGGGACGTCCAGCAGCTTGCCCTCGTCTTGACCGGCAGCGGCATCAACGCCGGCAACCCCCCGAAGATCAGGCCCGAATGGGCGAGCCTCTACTATCGCGACGGTGCCTTCGAGTTCAATCCGGCTCGCCACGACTTCAGCACCAAGGTGCTGCTGGGCCGCACCATCCAGGGGCGCGGATTCGCCGAGGTGGACGAGGCGGTGACTTGGATCGTCAAGCAGCCCGCGTGCGCGCATTTCATCTCGCGCGAGCTCGCCACTTACTTCGTCGCCGATGATCCGCCGCCGCGGCTCGTCGATCGGATGGCGCAGACTTTCCAGCGCACCGACGGTGACATCGCGGCCGTGCTACGCGAAATGCTCCTCTCTCCCGAGCTCGATGCCGCGCTCGGAGCAAAATTCAAGGATCCGACCCGCTTCGTCATCTCGGCCGTGCGCTTCGCCTACGACGGGCGCACGATCACCAACACGCGCCCCATGTTCAACTGGCTGAATGGTCTCGGCGAAACCCCCTTCGGGCGAGCGACGCCCGACGGCTACCCGCTCACGGAACCGGCGTGGGCGAGCTCGGGCCAGATGAGCCGGCGCTTCGAGATCGCGCGGGCCATCGGGTCGGGCAATGCTGGCCTGTTCGATCCCGAGGAAGGCGCCGCCGCTACGGCGAGCAGCTTTCCCCAGCTTTCCAACCGGCTGTATTTCGAAGCGGTCGAGCCGTTCTTGACCGCCCGCACCCGCGAGGCGCTGGGGCGAGCCGGCTCTCAGCAGGAATGGAACATGTTCCTGCTGGCCTCGCCGGATTTTAACTATGAGTGAGGTGCACCCGTGAAACGCCGCGAGGTTTTGCAGCTCGGCTGCGCAGCGCTCACCACCGCGGCCGTCACCGGCCGACTGTATGCCGCGCCGGCCGCCGGGCCGCGCTTCCTTCTCGTCTTCTTGCGCGGCGGCTACGATTGCGTCAATTTGCTGGTGCCGTACTCGAGCACGTTTTACTACGAGTCCCGGCCCACGATCGCCATCCCGCGTCCCGAGACAGGCTCGAGCACCGGAGCACTCGCTCTGAACGCCGACTGGGCGCTCGCGCCCGCGGTGCGCGACACCATCGGCTCGCTTTACTTCGAGCGCCAGGTTGCCTTCGTGCCGTTCGCCGGCACGGACGATTTGTCGCGCAGCCACTTCGAGACGCAGGACAGCATCGAGCTCGGACAACCCTCGAGCGGTGCGCGCAACTACCGCTCCGGGTTTCTCGGCAGGCTCGCGGAGACCTTGGCCGGGTCGGCGGCGGCACCCATCGCGTTCACCGATGCCTTGCCGCTCGCGTTTGAAGGATCCGCCACCGTGCCGAATCTCTCGCTCAAGAACCTCGGCAAACCACCCTTCGATGAGCGGCAGTCGAGGATTCTCGATGACATGTACTCCGATCACCATCTGCGCATGGCCGTGCGCGAGGGGCTGGACCTGCGCCAAGAAGTGGCCCAGAAAATGGCGGAGGAGATGAACACGGCCAACCGCAGCGCCATCAACACCAAAGGCTTCGAGCTGGAGGCCGAGCGCATGGGGCACCTCATGCGCGACAAATACCGCATCGGGTTCATCGACGTCGGCGGCTGGGACACGCACGTCGGCGAAGGCGCCGCGCAAGGTACCTTGGCGAACAACTTGGCGAGTCTCGGCCGTGGGCTGCATGCCTTCTCGCAGTCGCTCGGTGCCGAGTGGAGCAACACGGTCGTGGTCGTTTTATCCGAGTTCGGCCGCACCTTCCGGGAGAACGGCAACCGCGGCACGGACCACGGCCACGGCACGGTCTACTGGATCCTCGGCGGCGGCATCAACGGTGGAACGGTCGCCGGCGAGCAGCGCGCCGTGGACCGCGCCACCTTGCTGCAGGATCGCGACTTTCCCGTGCTCAACGACTACCGGGCGGTCCTCGGGGGGATGTTTCGCACCCTCTGGGGGCTCTCACCCGATCAATGCGGGCGGATCTTTCCCCAGGTGCCCCCCAAGGACTTGAAGCTCGTATAGCGCGAGATGCTCGTCGCAGCGCAACGCGCTATATTGCGAGCCGACATGGATGCCCTCCCCCGCCTTTTCAGCCGCATCACGCTCGCCTGCATCGTGCTGTCGTGTGCGCATACCTCGGCGCTCGGTCAGGGCACCGTCACTATCCACGTTCTGAACGACACCACGGACAACCTCGAGGTAACGCTCTACGACCGGAACCTGCGACGGCATCAAATGATTATTTCCGGTCAGGTCATCTACGGCAACGCTTCCATAGCGACGACCATCAGCGCTGACTCCTCCGGTCAGGGGCGCCTGTATTGGAAAGCAATCACGACCGATCGGGACATGCGCCGGTGCGGCCAACATGAAAAATCCGGCTTGAACGACGGCGATACCGTTCACGTGTGGGCGAACAGCCGCTGCTCTCATTGAACCTCGCCCGCTGAGCTCCCGCGCCCATCCGCGGCCGAGCGTACGGGCTAGCGCTTCAGTCCCGACTTTTCCGGCCGATAACCCTATTGCCCAGGGAAGTACGGAATTGTCGCGCTGATGACTCGTCCCGTGATTCGCGGCTTGCTCGCGATCCTGTTCGCGGCTGCCGCAGCCCCCTCGCTCGCGCTGAATCCCGCCCTTCAGCCCACGCAGTACGTGCTCGACAACTGGCAGATCCCGGAGGGCCTGCCGCAGAACACCGTGCAGACGCTCGCCCGCACGCCTGACGGATATCTCTGGATCGGCACGCAGGAAGGACTCGCCCGCTTCGACGGCGCCCGCTTCGTGGTGTTCGAGCCCGGCAACGAAGGGGCCATTCCCAACAAGAACATCACGGCCCTGCACATCGACAAGGCGGGCACCCTCTGGATCGGAACGCGATCGGGCCTAGCCCTCTTCGAGCACGGCCAATTCCGCCGGGGACCGCAGGGCGGCGAGCTCGCGCGGGCGTTCATTCGCGCCATCCGCGAATCGAGCGACGGTCATGTCTGGATCGGCACCGAGACGGGCGTCACCGAGATCGCGGAAAACACGGTGCGAGCGTTCGATGCCTCGGACGGACTCAGCGATGGCCGAGTTCGCGCTCTCGAGCCGAGCGCGGATGGCGCGTTGTGGGTGGGCACCATGAGCGGCCTGCAGCGCTTCGACGGCCGACGCTTCGAGACGATTCCCCTGCGCTCGACGCAGGGCCCGGAGCCGGTCATGTCGCTGCACGAGGACCCCGACGGCACGCTCTGGGTCGGCACCGCATCCGGCGCACTCTACCGACTCCACGGTCTGAACTTGGAGGTGTTATCCGCGGGCGGGAAGTTCGGCGCGGCGATACGCGCCATGATCCGCGATCGCGATGGAAATCTCTGGCTCGCCCCACGCGGCGGAGGCCTGGTGCGTTGGCACGACGGCGAATTCAGCTCTCTCGCGACCGGCATGTTCGCTGCCGGCGATCTGCGGGCCTTGCTCGAGGATAACGAGGGGAGTCTTTGGATCGGCAGCTACGGCCTCGGCCTCTTGCGGCTGCATGACGGCAAGTTCGTCACCGCGGGAGAGCCCGAGGGGCTTGCGGGAAATCTCGCGTGGACCATCGTACCCCGGCGCGCCGGCGGGGTGTGGGTCGGCTCGGACGGCGGACTTTCCAGCTACATCGAGGGCAAATTCAATCACATCGACGGGCCGAGGGGACGGCAGCACGCTCGGGTACGGGCAGTCGTCGAGGATAGGGGCGGCAACGTCTGGGTGGGCACCGAGGGCACGGGCGTCTACCGGCGGGAACCGGGCGGTGGCATGAGGCTCTTCGATCACAGCAGCGGGCTGTCGGGCGACTCGGTGATGGCCCTCATGGAGGACCGCGCGGGCCGCATGTGGGTAGGCACGAACGAAGGCCTCGACATGATCGAGCATGACGGCGTCGTGTCCATGCAATCCAAGCTCGATGCGTCGAGTCCCTCCGCGGTGCACCTCATCTATGAGGATCACGTGGGCAATCTTTGGGTGGCAACCGAAGCCGAGGGCTTATTCATTGTCGGCGCGAACGCGACGCGACGCTTGAGCGAGGCGGACGGGCTGCCGAGCGATTGGGTCATCTCCATTCACGAGGATGAGCGCGGTGTCATATGGCTCGGTACCACCGACGGTCTCGCGGTCTGGCGCGACAACAAGCTCGTCTCGCTGGTCCGCTTCGGCGGACCGATGCGCGAGACGATTATGCAAGTACTCGAGGACACATCGCATCAAATCTGGTTCACGACCAACAAGGGATTGATGTCCGTGCCGCGGGCGGACCTCGACGCTTTGGCCGATGGCAAGGGTCCTCGACCCGATTACCACATCTACAGTGTCGCCGACGGCCTGCGCACGCTCGAGTTCGACGGGGGTAACACGTCCGCGGGTTGCGTATCGCCCGACGGCATACTCTGGTTTCCGAGCGTGCGCGGAATCTTGCGCGTCGATCCCGCCAACATTCCGACAAACAGGCGACCGCCGCCGGTTCATATCGAGAAAGTGGCGGTGGACAACGCAGCAGTCGCCCTCACCGACGGCATCGCGATCGCGCCCGGTGCGCAACAATGGGAATTCGACTACACCGGCCTCAGTCTGTTGGTCCCGCAGCGCTCGCACTTTCGATATCAGCTCGAGGGCTTCGACTCTGACTGGGTCGATGCCGGCAATCGCCGCACGGCGTTCTACACGCGGCTCGCCCCGGGCACCTACACGTTCCGGGTGACCGGGAGCAACAACGATGGCGTGTGGAGCGAGCCGCCGGCGAGCTTTCGCTTCAGGCTCAAGCCGCATCTGTACCAGACTCCATGGTTCTGGGCGCTCGGCGTACTGAGTATCGTGCTCGCCGCGGCGGCCCTCTACCGGCTGCGCGTCGATCGCTTGCGCGGCCTCGCGGGTGCGCTCGGCGAGCAGGTAGCGCTGCGCACGCGCGACCTAGAATCCGCCAATGCTGAGCTGCGGCAAGCCAAAGAGCGGGCGGAGCTCGCCGTGCAAGCCAAGTCTCAGTTCCTGGCGAACATGAGTCACGAGATCCGCACGCCCATGAACGGCGTGATCGGCATGACCGACCTGCTGCTCGAAACCGAGCTCGACCGTACGCAGCGCGATCATACGGAAACCATTCGCGACAGCGCCGCGAGCCTTCTCACCATCATCAACGACATCCTGGATTTCTCGAAAATCGAGGCCGGCAAGCTCGACCTCGAGCGCATCGACTTGGATCTGCGCCAGACCGTCGCGGATGTCGCGCACCTACTCGCGTTCCAAGCGCATACCAAGGGACTCGAGCTGATCACGAACATCGACGCGCAGCTTCCCGACTGGGTGGTGGGCGACCCCAGCCGGCTGCGGCAGGTGCTGTTGAATCTCGGCAGTAACGCGATCAAATTCACCCGTCAAGGCGAAGTTTCAATCGAGGTGCGGCTGACCTCGACGGACGCGGTCGGCTCTTCCGTACGTTTCGAGGTGCGCGATACGGGCATCGGCATTCCGCAGGAAAGGCTCGACTCCTTGTTCCAGCCGTTCTCGCAGCTCGACACCTCTACCACGCGCCACTACGGAGGCACCGGCCTCGGCCTCTCCATCGTGCGCCGGCTGGTCGAGCTCATGGGCGGTGAGACCGGAGTGACGAGCATCGATGGAGCGGGCTCGGTATTCTGGTTCAGCGTCCGTCTCGGCGTCTCTTCCAAGAAGGAGGAGGCGTCGGACGTCGACGTCCGCATACTCTCGAATCGGCACGTGCTCGTCGTCGACGACAACGCCACGAACCGCAAAGTGCTGAATCACCAGCTCACTCATCTCGGCATGCGCCCAGTTTGCGTCGACGGCGCACGGGCCGCCCTCGCTAGGCTCGAGTCCGAGCCGTACGACGTGCAGATCGAGCTCGCCGTGCTCGATCACATGATGCCCGGTTGCGACGGGCTCGAGCTCGGACGACGCATCGCGCAGGACCCTCGATTCCGTCGCATCCGGCTCGTGCTCTTGACCTCGTCAGGTCGCATGCACAGCTCCGAAGCCCTGGAGAAGCTCGGTTTCGCCGCTAATCTTGAGAAGCCCGTGACGCATCGCGAGCTGCGCGACTGCCTGCGCCGCGTCATGTCCGCGGAGGCCCCGAAGTGGTACGAGTGCACGCAGCCCGTGCCCGCCGGACTTCGTCCGCTCGGCAATGCGGCACCCCCGCGCATCTTGCTCGCCGAGGACAATCCGGTGAACCAGAAAGTCGCGCGCGGCGCGCTCGAGAAACTTCATTGCACCGTGGAGATCGTCAACAACGGCGCCGAGGCCGTCGATGCCTGGAGCGCGCGCACCTACGATCTCATCCTCATGGATTGTCAGATGCCCGTCATGGACGGCTATCAGGCAACGAGGACCATTCGTGCACGCGAGCAAGCCGGCATACGCATTCCGATTCTCGCCCTCACCGCCGACGCCATGAGCGGCACGGCACAGGATTGTCTCGCTGCCGGGATGGACGGATATCTCACCAAGCCGCTCGATCGCAAGCGCCTCGCCGAGTCCATCGAGCGGCTTCTCTCACCCTCGGCCGAAGCGCCCCCCATCGACTGGGAGGGATTCGTGTCGCTCTCTGACGGCGACGGGGAGTTTGCTGAGCAGCTCGTGCAGCTCTTCATCGACTCGGGCGATGCCGCTCTCGGAGAGATTCGCGGCGCCCTCGCCCGCGAGGATTGGGCGGCTGTCGGCCGGGCAGCCCACTCGTACAAAGGGTCGAGCGCCAACATTCGCGCGCAGGCGGCGAGCGATGCGGCCGCGCGGCTGGAACAAGCCGTGCGGGCCGGCGAGGTCGAGCAGCTCGCGCGACTCGAGGAGGAGCTGCGCCGCGAGGCGCGCCGCGCTACGGAGTATTTACGCGCACGAAAGGCGTGAGCGTACGCTGCCTCAAGGGCCGCGAGGCGCGAGGTTGAACTCCTCGCTGCGCACGGCCGGCAAGGGATCGTGATTCGTGGCCACGTCCGAGTGGCTCGCCGACAGTCGATTCATGAGCGGCAGCATGGCGATCGCGATGGCCGTACAGGCAACGCCTGCGAAGCCCAGCTTGTTGAATAAACTCGTGTAGATCGCGAGCGACTCGATGGGATTGGATAGCCCCTCCGGGATATGGGCCAGGTTGGCGACCACGCTGCCGAGATATTGCGACAGACCCGAAGCCACGAAATATGCGCCCATCATGAAGCCGCCCATCCGCTCCGGTACGTAGCGGGCGATCATGGCGAGTCCGAGCCCGCTCACGAGCAGCTCTCCCAGCGAGTACAGGCCGTAACCCCACACCATGATCCAGGAGGACACTTTGCCGCCGACGGACCAGTGAGCGCCGACGCCATAGATGAAAAAGCCGATGGCGACCGCCGAAAAGCCCCACGCGAATTTCACGGCGATGGCAGGATCCTTGCCGACGCGGCCGAGCGAGTTATAGATGAATACCAGCACGGGGCTCAAAAGCACGATCCAGATCGAATTGAGATTCTGATACTGCTCCGGAATCCAGGTGAACAGGTGCCAGCCGAACAGCCTGAAGTCGAGGTCGACGTTGTTCTGCGCAAAGAGATTGAGCGATGTCGACATCTGCTGATAGAAGATGAAGAAGAAAACGGTCTCGACCACGAGCACCAGCGCCGCCACCAGTCCGGCGCGCTCGTCGCGATGGCTGATGCGGATGAGATTGACGAAAATCCCGAGCACCACCGCGCCGGCGGCGTAAACGCAAACCCGCGCCACTTCGATGCTCTGCAGGATCAGGATCGAGATGACCACCATGCCCAAGGCGCCGGCGATCGCGCCCGCGAGCCGCTTGGGCTTGACCGGGGCTGCATCGGCCGGCGATCCGACGTGCGCTAGCGCGCGGCGCATCAGAAAATAGTTCGTCATGCCGAGCACCAGGCCTATCGAGCACACGCCGAACGCCGTGTGCCAGCCCGCCGAGTCTCCGTACCTTGCGCCCACATAGTCGCGGATCCAGGGCGTGAGAGTCATCGAGATCATCGAGCCGATGTTGACCGCCATGTAATACATGGTGAACGCACTGTCGATCTTCGTCTCGTCGCCCTCGTAGATCTTGCGCACCAGGTTGCCGGCATTGGGCTTGAAGAAGCCGTTGCCGACGATGATCACGCCGAGCGCCCCGTAGAGGAAAAAAGCCTTGTCGGTGGGCAGCCATAAGAGCGCGTAACCGAGCGCCAGCACCGCGGCACCGATGGTCATGGTGCGCCGCGTGCCGAGCAGCTTGTCGCCTATCCACCCACCGATCGCAGGCGTCGCGTAGATGAGTGCCGCCGCGGCACCCCAGACCAGGTTGGCGCGAGTGTCGACGAAACCGAGCTTCTTCATCATGTAGGTGACCATGAGCACCTGCATGCCGTAGAAGCCGAAACGCTCCCACATCTCGATCATGAAGACCGTGGTGAAGGATCGCGTTTGCGAAACCGTCGAATTCTGTGCGGTCATGTTGTCCAACTCCCCGGAAAACTGGCCGAGAGCCTAGCAAAGACGAGCCCACTTGGGTGGGCTAGTACGCGAGCGCGACTCCGTCGGCGCGCATCTCGCTTGCGGCGGCGTACACGCGCTCGCCGCCCGTGGTGCGATGCTCGATGCATTGGTAACGCCCGAAAGCGCCGTCCGAGGGGCCGATGGGCCAGCCGAGGTCGGCTAGCGCTCGCCGCGAGCGCTCCGGAATGCCGCTCTCCAGGTGCAGCCTTCCGAGTTTGCCGAGCCCCGCCTCGTCCTCCCCCATCTGTTGCGAGGAGCCGACGTGGTGCCAACGGGGGCTGTCGCCGGCGGCCTGCACGTCCAGGCCGAAGTCGACGCGGTTCAGCAGGATCTGCGTTTGGCCCTGCGGCTGCATGTCGCCGCCCATGACGCCGAAGCACAGCCACGGGTGCCCGCCCCGTGCCGCAAATCCGGGAATGATGGTGTGAAACGGACGCTTGCCGGGTTGATAAAGATTCGGATGGCCGTCCTCGAGCGAGAACAACTGCCCGCGATCCTGGAACATGAAACCGAGGCCGTCGGCGACGAGCCCCGAGCCCATGCCCCGATAATTTGACTGGATCATCGACACCATCATGCCGCTCGAGTCCGCAACGCTGAGATAAGTGGTATCGCCCGCGCACGGCGGCTCGCCCGGGGTCACCTGCTCGAGAATGCGGTCGGACCGAATGAGCTCGGCGCGCTCGGCGCCGTAGGCTTTCGAGGCGAGCCATTCGATGGGAATTTCCGCGAAGTGCGGGTCGGCGTAAAAGCGGGCGCGGTCTTCGTAGGCGAGCCGCTTGGCCTCGGCCTGCACGTGAATCGCGGCGGGCGACTGAAAGCCCATCGACGAGAGGTCGAAATGCTCCAGGATGTTCAGCATCTCAAGCGTCGCGAGTCCCTGCGTGTTCGCGCCCATGGCATAGACATCGACGCCGCGATAGGAGGTCACAAGCGGTTCCACCCACTCGGCATGCCGGTCGCGCAAATCCTCGCGGCTCAGCCACCCGCCGATCCGCTTGAAGTAAGCATCGATGGTGCGCGCGATCGGCCCCTCGTAGAAAACCTCCCGCCCTCCCTCGGCAATCGCGCGGTAAGTGCGCGCGAGATCCGGATTACGAAAGATGTCGCCTTCGCGGGGCGCTCGCCCCTCCGGTGCGTAGGTGCGAATTGCGTTGGCGCATTCCTCCACGCCCGAGCCGGGCTGAAGAAACGTTTCGAAGTCCCGGTTGAAGTGGTAACCGATGATCTGCGGTACCGGCACGCCCGCCTCGCAAAAATGAACGGCGGCATCGAAGAGTGACCGCCATTCGAGAACGCCGTAGCCGCGATGCAGGCTCCACCAGGCATCCAGTGCGCCGGGCGTCGACACGGAGATCGCTCCATACGCCGGGATGACGCCGCCCGTGGCGCGCGAGCGTACCGTCTCGAGACTCAAGGAGCGCGGCGATCGGCCGGAGCCGGCCAGGCCCGTGAGCTTCGCGCGTCTCGGGTCCCACAAGAGGACGTAGCAATCGCCGCCGAGTCCCGACCCGGTGGGCTCCAGAAATCCGAGGCATGCGGCCGCCGCAATCGCGGCATCGGCCGCAGATCCGCCGCGCTTCAAGGTCTCGATCGCGGTCAACGTTGCAAGCGGATGCGCGGTCCCGGCCGCACCCGAACGCCCGAACGCCGCCGAGCGCGATGCGAAGCTTGCGCCCGCCGGACGATCTCCCGCACGCACATCGAAGCGTTGCGCGGACATCACCGCACCCTCGTCGATTGAACATAGTGGCGCGCGATTGAACATTCGCATTGAACATCACGCCCTTGAATGTGAGGGAAAACCCCCGCGCGCGAAGCGCACTCGCCGCGCGCGCGAGTACTGCTTGGATTGTGTGAAACGGTTAACACCGCGAGCCTTTCGCGCGGCATAAGTTGGCGCTCATTCGACGTCCGAGCGGCTCGGCGGCTGCCGTTTTTTTAGGGGTGGATAGCAATGCGATTCGTCCATCGTTCAGTCCTCATCGGCGCGGCGGCGCTCGTGCTTCTCTCGGGTTGTGATTTCTCCTCACCCTGGGGTAGCAGCAGCGGCGGCTCAGAGTACGGCGCCACCAGCGTCTCCGGCAATAGCGGCGGCGGCACGGGTGGTAAGGGCACGGGCGGCAGCGGCACCGGTCCGGTCGGCGGCGTGGGCGGCGAAGGCAGCACGCAGGGCACGGACGACACGGTGATCGCCGCAGCGAATACGTCGCTGATGTCGGTCGCCGTCGGCGCCAGCGAGACCCTCAGCGTGACGTTCAATTCGAGCGACGGACTTGCGATCACGGGGTTCGGGGTTTCCGGAAGCCTCGGCAAGCTGCCGGCGGGTTGGAGCGGACCGACGACCTTCACCTGTCCGCTGGTCTCCACGGGCAGCGGCTGCATCTTGAACCTCACCTACGCACCCACCGCCACCGATGCGGGCACGCTCACACTCGCGTACATCTACGTGGACAACGCCGGACTGTCGAAAGTGCCGGGTGGGACAATCAGTATTCCCTATCAGGCCATCGCCGCCAATAACGTCGCGGCAACGGTGTCCCCCTCCGGTCAGGTCAACGCCGCGGTTGGCGGCGGCACCCAGTCGGTCAGCGTGACTTTCACGGCCGATACCGACAACGCGACGCTCGACGCGGCCGCCAGCAACTTGAGCGTCACCACCGATCTCACCGCGCTGCCGTCCGGCTGGAGCAGCGCGGCGTCGAGCTTCTCGTGTGCGCTGGTGAGCTCGGGCAACGGTTGTCAATTGATGTTGAGCTATGCGCCGACCGCCGCGGGCCACGGCACGCTCACTCTGAACTACGGGTATACCGACGACACCGGCACGAGCCGCATGGGCTCGGTGCAGATTCCGTACTCGAATACGACAGCGGATACGGTCGCCGCCACCGCCTCGCCCGCCGGACAGGCCACGGCCGCCATCAAGGGCGGCAGCCAAGCGGTCGCGATCACGTTCAATACCGACGATGGGAAGACGGCTTCCAATTTCTTCGTGACGACGGCCCTGGGTAAACTCCCGGCCGGCTGGAGCAGCGTCACGCAGAGCTTCCAGTGCGCCGCCGTGAGCACGGGTAACGGCTGCCAATTGACGCTCACGTATGCTCCGACCGCCCTCGGCGGCGGCACACTCGCGTTGAATTACGCCTATGACGACGACACCGGTACGGCACAGACGGGCACATTCGATTTGCCGTATGAAGCGACCACGAACGACAACGTGACCGCAACCGCCACACCTTCCGGCCAGATCAACGGGGTCGTGGGTATGGGAACGCAGAGCGTCGCAATCGTGTTCACGACCGATGACGGCCGCCTCGCGACGGATCTTGCGGTCACGAGCAGCCTCACCGCACTGCCCGCGGGCTGGAGCAGCGGCGTGAGCCCCTTCTCCTGTACGACCTTGAGCAGCGGTAACGGCTGTCAGTTGAATCTCACGTTCAGTCCGCAGGCGATTGGCGCCGGTACCTTGACCTTGAACTACAGCTACAAGAACAACGCGAACCAGATGAAGACCGGGTCGGTCGCGATTCCGTACCGGGCGACAACCAACGACACCATCGTCGGAACGCCCAGCCAAAGCCCGCTTGCCGTGATCACGGGCACGAGCACTCCGGTGACGGTCACGTTCGCGACCGACGACGGAAATCCCGCAGGCACTCTAGCCATCACGTCGGGCTTGAGCTCGTTGCCCACGGGCTGGACCAGCTCGGCGACGACCTTCAGCTGCACGACGGTGAGCGCCGGCACCGTTTGTCAGCTGCCGCTCGTCTACGCTCCGACCGCCATCGACAGCGGTACGCTCACCCTGGGGTTCAGCTACTCGAACGACGCGGGCTTTGCCAAGACCGGCACGGTGAACATCGCATATCGCGCCAATTCCAATGACACCGTCAGCGGGACCGTGAGCCCGGCACCGACCGTCGTGTCCGTCGGTATGAGCCAGGCGGTGAGCGTAACTTTCGTGACGAGCGACTCAGCTCCGGCAGGCACCTTGTCGGTGACCTCGGGCCTCGCCTCCTTGCCCCCCGCTTGGACGGGGCCCGCAACCTTCAACTGCGGCTCGGTGAGCAACGGCACGGTCTGTCAGCTTGGCCTGACCTACGCGCCGCTGGCAGCGGCGAGCGGCAGCTTCCAATTGAACTACGGCTACACCAACAACGCCGGCACCGCCCAGACGGGCACGGTGACCGTGAGCTACACGGCGAATTGAGCGCGTTGCCGCTCGCGCGTATCAGTGCGGGACGGCTTGATCCGGGACCTCGATGTAACTGTCGTTGAACCAGCGCACCTTGAGCGGCACGTGGCCGTCGGCGACCGACTCCTCGCTCACATCCCCCCCCGTTCCGTAATTGATCTCCCGGTCGGGACGCTTGCTGACGCGCAATACCATCACCAGGCGACTGCCCTTCTCGAGTTGCCGGCTGGTCATTCTTTCGGCGGTGAACTCGACCGCTTGGCGCTCGCCCGCCTTGAGCAAATGCCGATGGACGCGGTCCGCCGCGTAGCTCAGCCGCAGCTCGAAGGCGGGGTTGTAGAGGCGCAAGTACTCGCCGCTCGACCTGAGCTCGTACATCGCGATGTTCAGATCCATGTCCATCTTGTTGACCTCGAAGTCGAGGCGCCCCCGGATGAGACCGCTTATTCGAGTCGCCTCCGGCAGTGGGTCGCTTTGATAAAGCACGGCGTTGTGCGTGACCAGACTTCGGGTGATCAAATCGGTCGGCGGTAGCCAGCCCGCATCCGAGCGATCCTTGAAGCGGATCGTCTCGACGATGGCCGCGAGCTTGGGATTCTTGCGTCTCGCCAGCCGGTGGCTTCCACCGGATCCCGCGGCGTCCAGGTAGTAGCGCTGCGAGTCCGCCGCGAGCGCCTCGAAGGAAGGCGCATGCTGCCATTCGTTGGCCCCCATGACTTCGTAGTTGATGCGGCCACGGATTTGCGGAGGCAACGCAGTCCCCTTCAGGGCGTGATCCAGCCACTGATATCGAAGCTCGCGCAAATCCAGGCGCGCCGCCGGATCGATCGCATAATCGCGCAGCACGGCCGAGGTGATCGAGCCGTGCTGAATGACGCTGTCGTCATAAGGACCGATGAGCAGCGTGTGATCCGCGTGCGGGTTGTAGCGTACGTGCTGCGAGAAATAATAGAGCGCCGCCGGCTCGCTGTCGTCGAAATAGCCCGAGGTGGTGAGGATCGGGATGTCGAGGTGTGCGAATTGCCCGCGGAATGGCACCATCGTCTGCCAGAACCTGTCGTAACTCGGATGGTTCAGCCAGCGGATGAAGACCGGATTGGGCTTGCCGAAGATCCGCCCCAGGTCCCGATAGGGCCGCCCGCCGCGGTACCACTTCTCGTTGAGCGCGCGCCACAGGCCGTCATCCGCGAAGCTCGCATCGAGCGAGGGATCCGTATTGGTGACTTGTAACGACCATCGATACGCGGAGTTCTCGAATATGCTCCCGACCATCGGCATATCGATGCCCGGCGCGACGGGCGCGGACGTCGCGATGGCCTTGAGCGCCGCGGGCGGGCGCGCGGCCGCGGCCCAAGCTGTAAAGCCTGAATATCCCTCGCCCACCATCGCCACGCGTCCATCGCTCCAGGGCTGCTGCGCGATCCATTGAATGAGCGCACGCGCCTCCTCACCATCGTGTTGGTACGGCACGAATGGGATGGCGCGGCTGCCCTCCATGTAGGCGGCGATGCCGGCATAGCCGTGCGCCGCGTATTCTTTGGAGAAATTACGCGTGGGGTCGATCGACAGCTCGAGGAGGGTCGCGAGCGGGCCCGCTGCGCTTTTCGGCCGGGTCACCCGGACGTGGATGCTCGGCCGCCACGGTACCGGAATGATGATCTCGTCATCCGTCACATAACGCCGGGCGTCGTTCCCGGCCTCCAGCGAGGCTACGAGCGGAGAGAATGCCCGATAGGCCTCGTAGGTGAGATACGCCCAGAGGAGCTTCACGGCGTCCGCTTGAGTGATGGTGTCCATGGAACGCTGTTGGGCGAGCAGCGCTTGGAAATCGTCCCGCGCCTCCCGCGGGGATGCCTGCAGCCACTCTTCCGCCGCATAGGCATCGTGGTCGCTCAGGCGGGCGATCGCCTCGTCGTAGGTCCTTTCGAACGCATCGGCGAATGCGAGGTGATCCTGCGTCTCGAGCGATTTGGCGTGCGCGTAGACATCGTAGATCGCTCCCCGACCGACCGGCCGACCGGAGTCGGCGCGCTTGCGCCGCTCGCGTAACGACTCGCGTGAGCTGTCGGCAGCCACGTAATCGCCCGCCACCATCTGCAAGGCCGACAGATTCGCGAGATACCGGTCTTGATCGGACTCCTGATAGACGGGGAGCAACCGCTCGGCCAGGTCGCGCATGATCCGAGGTGTGTCCGCATCGCTTGCGGACGCCGGCGCATGAAATTCCAGATCCTGCGCGCGCACCCCCGGCGGCCCGGCGAAGGCGAGCAGCAGCGTCGCGAGAAGCAGCAAACCGCCTCTCATCGCCCGGGTTCCTTCGACACCGGCGCCGGCAGCGAATCGCGCGGCGCCTTGACGAGATGCACGACCGTCGAAAACAGCGCATGTGCTTCGCCGGGCCCCCCGATATGAATGATGCCGGTCTGCGCAAGGTCCTTGTCGAACACATCCATCACCAGCTCGAGCACGTCATCCTCGAGCGTGCCGAAGGTGCCGTCGATCAGCACCCAGGGAGGGGCTTGCAGCAGGATGCGCGCGAATACCAGGCAGAGCTGCTCGTCCTGGCTGAGCTCGCGGTCCCAGCGGTGCGTCTCGTCCAGCATCCGCACGAGGCGCTCGACGCCGAGCCGGTAGAGCGCGCGCGCGTAGGCGGGTTGACTGAAGCTCTCCGGCTTGAGGGGGTAGGCAAGCACTTCGCGGAGGGTGCCGCGCGGCAAATACGGGGTGCCGCGCGGCAAATAGAAGATCTGCTCTCCCTGCGGACGAGTGACCCGGCCGCTTCCCCAGGGCCACAATCCGGCCAACGCGCGAAACAGCTGCGTCTTGCCGGTGCCCGGCGCGCCGAGAATCAAGGCGCGCTGGCCGGCCGTCACGACGACCCGCCGCTCTCTCAGGCGATCGGCGTTCGCCGAGGACACGATCTGCAGATCCTCGATCGTGATCGCGCCCGCCGGTCCCTCGGCGTAGCTGATGCGGCTTTCGAAGCCGCGTGGCTCGCAAATACCGAGGAGCGCCTGGCGAAAGCTCGCGACCCGCAGCAGGGTAGCGCGCCAATCGGCGATGGCGCTGAAGTTGTCGATGAACCACCGTAGCGAGGACTGCGCCTGCGTAAATGCACCCGCCGCCATCATCAGGCCGCCGAAGGATATTTTCCCCATGAAATAGAGCGGCGCGGCGACGAGGATGGGCGCAACGATAGTGACCCAGCCGAAGCCCGCCGTGACCCACGTGAGATTGGTGTGGCCCCACACGATGCGTCGCGTGGCGGCGAGTACATTGCGCAAATTGAGCTCGATGCGACGCTTCTCGTCCGTCTCCCCTTGCGCGAGCGAGATCGCATCGACGTGCTCGTTGACGCGCACCAGCGAGAATCGCAAATCCGCCTCGCGCGCATAGCGCTCGGCGTTGCGGCCCACGAGGCCGCGTCCCACGAAGAGGCTCATGAGCGAGCCCGCGCTCGCATAGAGAACCGCCGACCACAGCATGAAGCCGGGCACGGCATAGTCCCGGTCGCCGATGCGGAAGCTGAACTCGCTCGACAGACCCCAAAGCACGCCGGCGAAGGTCGCAAACAGGATCGAGGCCTGCAGAAGACCGATGCCGAGGTCGGCCGACAGCTCGGTGAGATGCCGAGCATCCTCGTGCATCCGCTGGTCGGGGTTCACGCCGATGGACCCGGCATTGGCAAGCCAGAATGCGCGGCGCGGCTGCATCCAGTCCGCCAGCAGGCTGTGCACCAGACCTTCACGGAGCTTGAGCTCCAGAGTCTCGACCAACCAGCGCTGCAGCACGTTGAGCACCAGCAAAAAGGCGGCAATCACGAAGAACACGCCCAGCTGGAACAAAAAGTCTCGCACGTCGCGGCGCGACATGGCGTCGAAGAAAGGCTTGTTCCAGCGATTGATGCGGATCTGCCCGTAGGCGGTGGCAGCCACGACCCCGACCAGGACGATGATCAGAATGATCAAGGATCTTCCGGACGGCGAGGCGAAGATCGCGCGTGAGAGCGAGCCCGCTTGATGCAGCAAGCCGGTGTGGCCGGTCTCGCTTTCCGAGTCGCTGGACGTCCGGGTGGCCTCTTCTGTCACGCTCGGAACTGTGCCATGGTTTACGGACCGAGGATACCGGGCCGACTCAAGAGGAGACGCAGATCACTTCCGCCGGCGTTTGCGCGACCTCGATGGAGTGATCCGCGGTGGGTACCACTGCGGACCCGTTGACCAGCGCACTGTGCAGCGCCGCGCGATGCGGCGGGCGGATAATCAAGGGCGCGTCGATCTTGGCGATGTCGAAACGCAGCGTCCGCGCATCCATTTGCCGTAGCGAATAGCTCAATGGGCCGTAAAGCGTGGGCATCGCCTTGACCTCGACACCCGCGCCCTCGATCCATTCCGGCGAGAGTCCCGCGGCCAGCACCAGGCTGCGCCGGGACTCGAGCTCGTAGGCGAATAGGCTGCGCAAGGCAAGCACGTACTCGGCAGAGATCCAGGTGTGCGGCAGATCGCCCACGTGCGCGGGGGCCTTGCGGTCGCGCCAGGCGATCTCCGGCCATTGGTTCCAGGCCGGTGGCCGGCGGTCCGACAAAAAGAAACGCAGCAGTTCGAGCGCCGCATCGCGCCGCCCGAGGCGCACCAGCGCGCCGATGATGCGGATCTCGTACGGGGTGTAGTTGGGCGCCGGCACCTCACCCGAGCGCTTCGCTCGCCAATCGGCGAGGTATTTGTCGAATGTGCGCTCGAGAGCGGCACGATCGAGTCCGTCCGGCACGTCGAAGAGGTAGAGTGCGTTAGCCGTGGCCGTCGGATCGAAGTCCGCCCATTCGACGCTGCCCGGGATGAAATCGAGGCCGCGGCGCGCGCGCGTGGCTTCGATCGAGGCAAAAAGCGAGCGCGCGAGACGCGCGGCGAGCGCTGTCGCGCGCGCGGCAACATCATTGCGCCCGAGCGCCCGCGCCAGGTCGGCGGCATCGGTCACACCTCGAAGCGCCCAGAAATCGTCCCAGTATGAATGCACCGGTTGCGCCAGATAGCCCTCGTGGCTCACCGAAATCGGCAAGAGGCCGTCACTTTCCAGCAAGACCTCGATGCATCCGAGTGCGCGCTCCACGAAGATCCAGGTGTCCGTCAGTAAGCTCTTATCACCCGTGAAGCGGTAATGATCGGCGATGAGCGCGATCAGCTCGCCGTGACTATCGTGCTCGACGAGCCAATCCGGGCCCTGGCTATCGACACAGCACGGCACGAAGCCATCGGCCCGCTGGTGGGGCGCGTACCAGCGAATGAATTCCGCGACTTCCTCGGCATGTCCCATGCGCAGCAACGCCGCGCTCATCATCGCGCCGTCTCTGATCCAGGAGCGCGTATAGCGACGCGGCCCGGGCTGCAGGGCCGCGCCGGAGCGGGTGACGAGGATATGAGTGGTGGCGGTGAGCGCGGCTTCCACGGCAGACCTGCACCAGCCGGCGCCTGACCATTGCTGCGCACTGATCCGGGCTTTCCAGTCGAAGGCAGCCTCGTTCGGCGATACACGCGCCTCGGCGGGGCGGCATTCGAGGACCCGCTCGCCCGTCTGTTGCGCCTCGACGCTGAGCGCGAACTCGAACGCGCCCGAGGCGAAGCCGAATACATCCTGCACCTCGTCGCGGGGCGGCAGGAGTCCCGCGGCGAGGCTTGCGGCGATGGGACCCTCGTCGAACGTCATGGCGCCGAAGCCGGTCGGCGCGCTCGTCGGGGCGATCGAGGTGCGCTCGTCGATACGTAGGGTCTCTTGATCCCAGGCGAGATGCTGCACGCGGCTCACACCGCCCACGTTGCGAAAGCTCTGCCACGGCGGGGTCACTTGGAAGGGACGCAACAACACGAACAAACGTGCCGTCATGTCGCCCTGCGAGCGGTTCTGCAGTCGATAGTGGATGCGCAACGTACCGCTCACGGTGGCCTCCGCGGCGATCGACAGGCGCCAGTCGCGGGCGTCCCAGATCGAGGTCGGCACCGGCGTCCAGCGGTCCTCGAGCGATTGCTGCGCCTCGACGTCGGCCCAAGTGAACAATCGGCCTGCGATGAATAGCATCGGCTCGAGGGAGAACGAAGCCTTGCGCACCTCCACCATGCCGTCGGCATTCATGAGCGCGCACTCCCTGCCGTGAGAGGTGCCGATGGGCGTCCATTCGCTCTGCTCGCGATGTAGCCAGCGGGGATGCCAGCCGCGCGCCTCGGCGGCGGCGAGGGCATACCAGAAAGCTTCGATCGAGCGCGAGAACTCGAAAGGTTCGAGCCGCAGCGATGCGCCCGCGCACGGGGAATCTATCTCCAGGCGAATGATGCGAGTCGAGAGCCCCGGCAAGTAGACGTAGCTGCGCTTGCCGCCCGCGTGTGCTGCCGTGTAAACGGTCTTCCAGCGCTTCCCGCCGAGCGAGGCGCGCACGCGATAGCCGTTTGCCGGCGCCTGCTCCAGCCAATCGATGATCAATCCGCCGAGCCTGCGCGGTGCGCTGCAGTCGACGGCGATCCAGGGCTTCCGATCGTCGCTGCGGGGCTTCCAGCCGCCCCCCGTCAGCGCGTCCTCGGCACTGAACCCGGGCTGCGCGCTCGAGGCGCGTGCGCTCGGCAGCCGCGCCGGCGTCAGGTCGCGGACCTCGAGGTCGGCAATGAAGACGCTGCCCGCACCGCCCTCGCCCGCCACCACGGCGAACTCGATGAAGCCGAGCTGCAATAGGCGGCCACCGCTCGCAGGCCCCCACGCAAAATCGACGTCTCGACTCTCCACCACGAAGCGCTTCCAGCGCTGCGGCAGTGAGAGCCCTTTGAGCACGTGTCGCCAGACATTCTGACCGCTCGAATCGATAAGCTTGAGCTCGAGGTCATTGACCGCGCCATGCCCGCGCAGACGGAAATGCACCGCATACTCCGCCGGCATGCTCTGCCCGACGGCGCGCCGCGCGACGACGAATCCCTTGCCGCCTTTGAAATCGAAGTCCATACGCAGCGCCGGACCCGCAGCCGTCGCCACGGCGCTGAGCACGATCTCCGCGTTGCCGGAGGCGGTGGGCTGCCATTCCGTGAGGGGCACGGAAACGGCGCTGCCGGCCACTACGCCGCGCTACCCATGTCGACGAGCTGAATGCGCTGATCCGCCGTGGCCGACTCGAAATCGTCGCAGAGGATGGTGAGATCCTGCTTGTTCTGCGCGATCACCGCCCTGATCAAGCAGGCCCGGTTGCGGCCGCGCCGCTTGGCCTCGTAGAGGGCCTTGTCGATGAGGCCGATCGCGCTCTCGAGCGAGATTTCCAGGTCCGAACCCTCCATCGGAAAGCACGCATAGCCGATGGAAATCGTGCACTTGATCGCCTGGCCGTTCCAGAGCACGGGGTCGCGCCGCACGGCGTGGAGCAATCTTTCCACGGTTCGATCCGCCTGCTCCGGCGTGATCGGGTCGAGAACGGCGAGAAACTCCTCTCCGCCCCAGCGCACGAGCTTGTCGCTTTCCCGTAGGGCGGCCGAGAGCCGATGGCTCACCGTCGCAAGCACGGCATCGCCCGCGGGATGTCCTTGGGTGTCGTTGATGCGCTTGAAGTGATCGAGATCGGCGAGCAGCACGCAGCCGCCGATCGGGCGCGTGCCCTCCACGCTCAGAACGTGCTCATTGAAGTAGCGGCGGTTGCGCAAGCCCGTCAGCGCATCGCGCTCGCTGCTGAAGCGCAGCCGATCGTTGGCTTTGCGCACCCGGGCAAAGGCCCATCCCAGGGCACCGCAGATACACGTCACGAACAGCGCGCCCGCCAGGATGAATTGCTGGCGCAGCGCCTGGGTACGCATCTCCGCTGCTTTGAGCGCGTTATCCCGCCGCAGCAGCTCGAGCTCGCGCGCGCGCCGCTCGTCGTCGAACTTGGCGGACAGCTCGAGGAATGCACGCTGTCGAGCGCCGGTCATGATCTTCGAGCCCATCTCGTCATAGCGATGATAGACCTGGATCGCCATCATCAGATAGCCGGCGCGCTCCAAGGCGTTGGCATACTCGCGCAGCAGGTCTTGCGCATCGAGGAGATTGTCGCCGGCGACGGCTTCCGCAATCGCGCCTTCCGCCAATTTCTCGCCCGCCTTGATGTCGCCGAGACCGATGTAGGCGAGGCCCTCGTTGAAGGAGGCGATGGTCGTTTCGCCGCTCGTCAGCACTTCGGCCGCAATCGGCAGCGCCTGCTTGGAGTACTTGAGCGATTCGGCATAGTCGTGCGACTTCAAATACGAGTCCGACAGATTCACCGACGCACGCGCGAGCCACTTGTCGCTCCCCGAGAGCTTCGCATGCTCGAGCGCTGCGAGACTCGCGCTGCGCTCCGCGGACCGATTCCCCTTGCGATCGGCGATGTCCGACGTGCGGATCTCAACCTCGCAGAGGGCCGCCTCGTCGCCCAGACTGAGCGCAAGGCTCCGCGCACTCTCGACTTGCTCCGAGGCGTGATCGTAGTTGCCGGTATTCGTGTAGATGCGCGACAGCCAGAGCAGCGCATGGAGCGTGCGCTGCTCATCGTGCATGTCGCGCGCGAGATCCAGCCCCTCCTCCAGAAACGGCAGCGCCGCGTCCGCCTGACCGAGCGTGCGCAGCGTGTTGCCACGCAGGATCGATACCCGGTAGGCCTCGGAGTCCGAGGCGATCGATTTCATGTCGATGTGGCTCAGCTCCGCACTGGCGGCCGCGTATTGCTCGTGCTGATAGAGGGAATATGCCTTGACGTAGTGCTCCGCGACGGATGCGGACTGATCCCCGTCCTCGGCCAGCGACTTCAGACGGGCGAGCGTCGCATCCACGTCCGCGTCGCGGCGCACGTCGGCATACACCATGCCTCGCACCTCGAGGAATTGGACGTCCGCGTCCCGCACCTTGCCGAGAGCCGGGCCTTCGATCATCTTCGCGGCACGCTGCGGGTCGGACCAATCGAGCATTTCGATCCGGTCTGCAAATGATTGGTCCGCAGCATGGCCCGAGACGGTTGCGCCCCATGCCAACATTCCAATCAGCGCGGATTTTTTGAATCGCCCCATTACCGCTCACACCCAGACTGCAGTGCAGCACTCCACCCGCGTAATTGTGGTCATGACGCGGCGGCCCCTGGCGTGATGGAGGTCATTGGCTGGAGTTTTGAGGCGTGATGCCCTCGGGTATCGCTCCAGGATGTGATTGGAGTCATGCCCTCAATCCCTTAACCCCCGGCTGTATACCCGGAATCCAACCTCCGAGAGGGGCGCTAGCGCGTTGCTCCTACGGCTGGAGACTTCGCCAACACACAGACGCATTTCTATAATCTAATGGATAAAGCACCCATAAATCCATGGAGTCCACCATGAGCCCGCGCATCATCCCCTTGTTCCTGGTTCTCGCCGCCGTCGCCGCGCAGGCCGACGAGCCCGTAGGTTATCAGGACGGCCTGCGGCTCATGCAGAAATACCACTGTCAGCAGTGCCACGCGGTCGACAAAAACCTCTCGGGGCCCTCGCTCCGCGCCATCGCCAAGCGCTATGTGAGCGATCCGAACGCGCGCGACGAGGTTGCCGCCAACATCTTGAACGGTAGCACCGGTGCCTGGGGGCCGTTGCCCATGCCACCGGTCCAGGTTTCCAAGGAGGATTTGAGGCCGTTGGTGGACTGGATCTTGTCGCTGACCGCTAGTTGATGGTGCCCGACATCACCGTGGCCTGCGTCGGGTCGAGCAGCACGGCGGGAAAGGGGCAGGCATTCAACTGGGTCGGCGAACTCGAGCAGCGGCCACAGAACCGGCGCTTCGCGTTCCGTAACTTCGGCATCGGCGGCGATCTGTCCTTCAATGTACTCGAGCGATTGCCTCAGGTGCTCGATTGCCGTCCCAGGATCGTGGTAGTGGCGGTCGGCAACAACGACGTCTTGGCGCTCGCGTCGGCGAAGGCACGCCGCTTCTTCCGAATATTCAAACGCCTGCCGCACGACCCATCGGCCGCGTGGTTCAGGGAAAACTTCGCTGCTATCGCCAGAGGCCTCAAAAGCTCCGGACGGGCAACGGTCGCGCTATGTTCCTTGCCGCCCATCGGTGAGGATCCGAACTCCGAGGAACCCTTTCAGCGTGAGATCAATCGCCGCAGCGGTCAGTTGAATGCGATGATCAAGGACATCGCCCAAGAGGAAAGCGTGGGCTATATCGGCTTGAATGAGGCGATGAACGCGCAGCTTGCCACCTCGCCGCCTCGAGCGCTCACCGCCTTTCGGTTTTTCCCGCTGTATCGCGATGCATTTCGCACCTTGGCGTTGCACAAGACGCCCGATCAGGTGGCGGAGCTGAACGGCTGGTGCTTCCACAGCGACGGGATCCACTTGAACAGCCGCGGCGGCCTGATCCTCGCCGACCTGGTGCAGGCCTTCATCGACGACGTTTCGAGCCGCCCGAGCGGCTAAAAAGCCCTCCTGGACCCTGGTTCACCGCCCCGTGCCTCGTCAGGCCGCTGCCCGGGCATCCATCCGTCGATCCGCGTACCGGTCCATGCCTTTCGCGAATGTCGACATGTGATGTCGGCCGTTTCTTACAAGGCATCGCTGCGGTATGCTCAATCGGCACGCAAAGAGGACAGCATCGATCAATACAAACCGCGCCAAACGGTCTCGCGTCGAGCCGCGGACGCTCATCGTCGCCGCCGCCATCTACGGCGGATTCGGCCTGGTTACCTGGTATTTCCACGCGCTCCCGCTTTGGGCGGCGGTCTTGATGGGTGCGGTGCTGATCGCCTGGCATGGTTCCCTGCAACACGAGACGATCCACAATCACCCCTTTGCTTCGCGCCGGCTGAATGCGCTCCTCGGCGGAGTCCCCCTATCACTGTTCATACCCTATGCAATCTATCGGCGTTCGCACCTCTGGCATCACCGTTTCGGCGGCCGCATCCTGACCGACCCGCTGGTTGACCCCGAGTCATTTTACTTAACGCATGGCAGCCTGGCGCAATCCAGCGCGCCGGTGCAGTTTCTGCGCCGCGCGAACACGACGCTCCTGGGGCGCCTCATCCTCGGACCCTGGATCGCGATAGGCACGTTTCTCGTCGGGCCGGCGCGCAGCCTCGCCGCGGGCGAAGGGCGGGAATGGCGCATCTGGACAACCCACGGGCTTGCGGTCGCAGCGCTGCTGTTCTGGGTGGTCGGGATCTGCCGGATCAATGTGCTCGTCTATATCGCCTGCTTCGTCTACCCGGGTCAGGCACTCACCCTGGTGCGCTCGTTCGCCGAGCACCGAGCGAATGCCGATCCGGCACAGCGCACGGCGGTGGTCGAGGCCAACCCGGTACTTTCGCTGATCTTTCTCTATAACAACTTGCACGTCGTGCACCACGCTCGGCCGACGCTTCCGTGGTATGCGCTGCCGGCAGCCTGGCGCCGGATGCAAGCCGAGCACGGCGATGCCCCGGCGCGCGCGGCCGGCATGGTCTACGCCGGAGGCTACGGCGAGGTGCTGCGTCGCTATTTCGTGCGGCCGGTGATCGAGGTCGAGTATCCTCGTGGGCTCGCGGGTGAGGTGCCTGCGCACGAGAGCGCGACTGCCGCCCCGGGAGCGACCGTCACCGCAAGTGCGACTGTCATCGCGGGTGGGACTGTCATCGCAAGCGGTACGGCCACCGCCGGTTGATGGGTCGCCACGGCTGATGTCCGCGCGATGCACCGCCGCCCGACGGATCGCCGCCCTGCCGATGTATGACTTCCCACCGCTGCATGCAGTGACCGATGCGTTCTGGTCCGCGATCGCGGCACGCCTGCGGGCGGCCGGTATCGCCGACGTGCCGTCCTCGCTCACGCGCGACATGGGCCATGTGGATACCTGGCGAGACCCGCGGCTGCTGCTCGGCCAGGCGTGCCAATATCCTCTCGCGAAATCCTGGCACGAAGCCGTACAGCTAGTGGCCATTCCCGCCTACGCAGCGCCCGGCTGTGAGGGGAGCCGCTACCGAAGCGCAGTCATCGTCAGGGCCGAGGATCCTGCGCGTCGACTCGAGGATCTTCGCGGCCGTCGTTGTGCCGTCAACGAGCGCGATTCGAACAGCGGCTCGAATCTATTGCGTGCCGTCATCGCCCCGCTCGCCGATCACGGCCGGTTCTTCTCGGCGGTCGAGCTCACCGGCGAACACCTGAAGAGCGCTCAGTCGGTCGCCGCAGGCACCGCCGACGTGGCGGCCATCGACTGTGTGACTTACGCGCACATCGGACGGCTTCATACGGAGCTCGCGGCGCGCCTGCGAATCCTCGATTGGACTCCCACAAGCCCCGGGCTGCCGTACATCACCGCGCGAGCAACCGACCCGAGCACCCTCTCGGCACTGCGAAGCGCGCTCACCGAGGTACAAGCGGACCCCGCGCTCGCGCAGGTGCGCACCGCGCTTCTGCAGAGTGGCATCGATTTCGTGGTCGACCAGGACTACGTGGAAGTGCGGCGGCTCGAGGGCGATGCGCTCGCGCGCGGCTACCCGGAGCTGGCCTGAGCGACCCCTGCACTCGACGCGACTGACCCGCCGAGGGCGCCGGCTGCCCCGCTACATGCGCATGCGCTCGCCGGAAGGATCGAACGAGGGCTCGGCGAGAATGGTCGCCGCGCGCCGATCGCCGAGGATCTCGATCTCGAACGCATGCTTGCCCGTCTCGCCCGCAAGCGCGGCCGGCACGTAGCCTTGCGCGAGCGAGCGCTCGACCCAGTGACCGTAACCGCCGGAGGTGACCCACCCGATCACTTTGCCGCCGTGCCAGATCGGCTCATCGCCGAGCACGTCCGCATCGGCTGCCTCGACCGCGAAGCTCACGCGCCTGAGCGCGCCGCCGCTCGCCTTCTCGCGCAGCGCCGCCTCACGCCCGACGAAGTCGGGCTTGCCGAGATCGACGAAGCGCTCGAGCCCCGCTTCAAAAGGCCCATAGATCGGTCGTAGCTCGCGATACCAGGTCGGAAAGTTCTTCTCCAAGCGCAAACACAAGAGCGCACGCATGCCGAAGAGCTTGAGACCGAGCGGGCCGCCCGCCCGGCGGGTCTCGGCGTAGAGCCGCCGCAAGTACTCGGGCCGCACCCAGATCTCGTAGCCGAGATCGCCCGTATAGCTCACCCGATTGACCATTGCGGGCACGTTCGCGACGTCCATCGCACGATGATCCATGAACTTGAGCGCCGCCCCCGAGACGTCCTCATCGGTGAGTTGGGCGAGCAGCTCACGCGAGCGCGGGCCGGCAATCGAGAGTCCGACGAGATCGAGATCGAAGCGTCGCAGGCGCACCGACCCGTCCGCCGGCAGCTGCGACTCGAACCAGCGCATGTGATAGATCTGCGCTTGTGAGGAGCCCCACATCAGAAACCGCTCGGGGTTCGCGCACGCGATGGTGAAGTCGCCGATCAGCTTGCCGGCCGGATTGAGCATCGGCGTGAGCACGAGTCGGCCGGCGCGCGGCATGCGATTGGTCATCAGGCGCGATAGGAATGCCTGAGCTCCCGGTCCTGAGATCGCGTATTTCGCGAAGTTCGCGATCTCCGTGACACCCACCGCTTCGCGTACGCCGCGGCATTCGGCCTTGACGTGCTGGAAATCGTTCGAGCGGTGGAACGAGACGACGTCGCGCGGCTCAACCCCGCGCGGTGCGAACCAGAGAGGAGTCTCCAGTCCCCAGCTGTCGCCCATGACGGCCCCCTCGGCGAGGAGCGCGTCGTACAGCGAGGTCGTCTGCTGCGGACGGGCGCCCGGGATCTCCTCGTTCGGAAAGCGGATGGAGAATCGCCGTGAATAGTTCTCGCGAACTTTCTCATTCGTGTAACGGCGAGTCGCCCACTCGCCGTAGCGCGCAACGTCCATCGCCCACACGTCGAATCCCGGATCGCCGTTGACCATCCACTGCGAGAGCGCGAGACCGACGCCGCCGCCTTGGCTGAAGCCCGCCATGACCGCGCAGGCACACCAGAATCCGGGCAGGCCCTGCACCGGCCCGACGAGCGGATTGCCGTCCGGCGAGAAGGTAAAGGGCCCGTTGATGATGCGCTTGATGCCGGCGTGCTCCATGGCCGGGAAATGCTTGAAGCCGAGCTCGAGCGAAGGAGTTATACGGTCGAGGTCCGGCGGCAGGAGCTCCGAGCCGAAGTCCCACGGTGTCGTGTGCGGCTGCCAGGGAACACAAGCCTTTTCGTAGGTGCCGAGGACCATGCCGTTGTGCTCTTGCCGCATGTAGATCTCGGCCTTGAAGTCGATTGCATGGGGCAACTCCCGACCTCGCGCGCGGTTGTATTCGATGACTTCCGGCATGTCGTCGGTTACTAGATACATGTGCTCCATGGCGAGCACCGGCAGCTCGAGCCCGACCATGCGCCCGACCTCGCGCGCCCAGAGACCGCCCGCGTTGACGACGTGCTCGGCATTGATGGTGCCCGCGGTCGTGGCGACATCCCAGGTTCCGTCCCGGCGACGCGTGAGCGCTGTGACGCGAGTCTGCAGATGGATTTCCGCACCACCGATGCGGGCGGATTTCGCGTAGGCCTGCGTCGTACCATAGGGGTCGAGATTGCCGTCTGCCGCGTCGAGCATCGCCCCGACGAAGTACTTCTCCTCGATGAGCGGCAAGAGCTGCTTCGCCTCGCCCGGCGTCAGCAGCGAGGTCTCGAGTCCGAGGTAGCGGGCGCGGCCGTGCGCCATCTTGAGCCACTCCATGCGCTCGTGCGTATCGGCGAGCAGCAAGCCCCCGGAGCGATGCAGACCACAAGATTGGCCCGAGATGCGCTCGAGCTCATCGTATAGCCCGATCGTGTATCCCTGCAGCTTCGCGACGTTGGGATCGCCGTTGAGCGTGTGAAATCCTCCGGCGGCGTGCCAAGTCGAGCCGCTGGTGAGCTGATCGCGTTCCAGCAGCACGACGTCCTTCCAGCCCGCCTTCGTCAAGTGGTAGAGCACGCTGCAGCCAACGACGCCTCCGCCGATCACTGCGACCCGGGTATGTGATTTCATCGATCCAACTCCTAAACAATCATTGCGGGCCGCATGAACCCGATCAGCCCGCCGCCGCGGATTCGACGCCGACGTCGTAACCGTAAGGCAGTGCCGTATCGATGAGCACGTCCCAGGACGAAGCGGCGAATGTGCTGAGCATGTGCAACTCGAAGCGCTCGGACCCGCGCCGATCGAGAAGCACCCCAGCGTGATCGAAGCCGGTCTGCGCAAAACGCCCGGCCGGAAACTGCGTCAAATCGAGATCGAGCGCCAGCTGATGCGCGAGCACGTCGCGCGCCGCCGCGCCTTCGAGGCGCAAACACAGCCGCCCGCCCGAGAGCACCGTGACGGTGCCCGAGTTCGCCGGCACGGCTTGCTCGAGCGCCCGCCCCGTGCCCTCCTCGAGCGATAGCACCCAGTACTGATCGAGGGCGATCCGGTACAGTCGATGCGGGCCGCTCGCCGTCACCTCGCCATTGGAGTCAGGGAGTGCCGCGCCGGTGATCGAGTGGACGAGCGGTGAGAGCACGCTCGCGCCACCGCCGAACACACCAAGCTGCGTCAGATGCCAGCCGCGAATCTCCGTGACGCGCAGCGAGCGCCTACCGTCCACGCCGTCGCGGCCGCCCATGGCCAGACGTCCCTCGAGGGGTGAGACACTCTCAAACATGCAGCCGCTCCCCGGTCGGATCGAGGAACACCGGCTGCACAATTCGCGCGCGCACGGTCTCTCCTTTCAGCGGATAGGCGCAGAGAATCTCCTCGCCGGCGTGCTCGAGGCCGCCCTGATAAAGTCCGAGTGCGATGTACTTCTCGAGAACTGTCGACCACGTGACCGAGGTGATGTACCCGCGTCCGTGACCGGCGATCACATCGCCACGCGCGAAGAGAATCGCACCGCCTCGAAGTCTCGCCTGCGGCTCGACGCACTCCAGACCGACGAGACTCCAGCGCTCCGCGGCGCGTAAATCGGGCCGCTCGCGCAGCTCGCGGCCGACGTAGGGCTTGCCGCTCGCGGCCATCTTGCCGAGGCCGAGATCGTCGAGCGTGTTGCGGTGGTCGAGCTCGAGCCCGGCCACGTGACCCTTCTCGATGCGGAGCGATGCGAGCGCTTCGAGACCGTAGGGCTTGACACCGAGCGGTGCCGCACGCTCGAGCACCCGCTTCCAGAGCGCGACGCCGCGATCCGCCGGAGCATACAGCTCATAGGCCAGCTCACCCGAGAAACTCAGCCGCAGAAGCCGCAGCCGCACCCCGTCGACCTCGACCTCCCGAACGCCCATGTGCGGCAGAGCTGCATCCGAGACGTCGAGCCCCGGGAACGCGAGCTCGAGGGCGGCACGCGCCCGTGGCCCGGCGAGCGACATGCCGGCTAGAGCGTCGCTGACCGAGACCACCTGCACGCGCAGATCCGTCCATGCGGTCTGCAGCAGGAATTCGAGCCAGCTCATCACCTCAGCGGCCTGGCCGGTGGTGGTCGTCATGAAATAGCGCGTCTCGCCGAAGCGCGCCGTCGTGCCGTCGTCGAGCACGGTCGCATCGTCGTTCAGCATGACCCCGTAGCGCGCCTTGCCGATGGGAAGCTTGGCGAAGCCGTTCACATAAACTCGGTTCAAGAACTCGGCTGCATCGGGCCCCTGGACATCGATCTTCCCCAGTGTCGAGACATCGGACAGGCCGACGCCGCTGCGCACCAAACGCATTTCCTCGACGTACGCAGAGGCCGCACTGTTGCCCGCCCAGCGGTAGTACCACGGACGCAGCCACGGTCCCGCCTCGATCATGACGGCGCCATTCGCGACGTGCCAATCGTGCAAGGGTGAACGGCGCGTGGGCCGGAACCGTGCACCGATGTGCCGTCCCGCGAGCGCGCCGATCGACACCGGCGTGTACGGCGGCCGATAGGTGGTGGTACCCGCCGCGGGCAGGTCGACGCCGCGCAGAGCGGCCATCCAGCGTGCGGCATTCACATTGCTGGTCTTGCCCTGGTCGGTACCCATACCGAGAGTCGTGTAGCGTTTCAGGTGCTCGACCGAGACATAGCCCTCCTCATGCGCGAGCGCGATGTCGTCGGTCGTGACATCATTTTGAAAGTCGACGAATGCCTTGCCGCGCCGCTCGGGCGAGCGCGGTGGAGACGGCTCGAAACCCACCGGCTCATCAGGAATCGGCGGAACCGGCGAGGGACCCGCGACCTGCGAGTAACCCGCATGCGCCGCGGCAGCCCGACCGGCCTCGCGACCCTCGGCGAGCGCCGCCGAGAGCGTGAGCGACCCCGTGAGCGCACCCGCGCCGAAATGACCTGCCGCATAGCTCTCGGGTACGAAAGCATCGAGCGCAGTGCGATACACGGGCTTGCGCCCGGTATGCGAGGTCAAGTGCACGATGGGTGACCAGCCCCCCGACATTGCGAGGACATCGGCCTCGAGACGCTCCGTCCGACCCCCGGCCTCGAACTCGACGCCCTTCACGGCACGGCCGCCGAGCGCGCGCATCACGCGCACTCCGGGACGTACCTCGATGCCGGCGCCGCGGACAACCTGCTCGGTCGCTGCCCCGGACCGCGCACGCTCATCGAGCACGATGACCGACACTCCGGCCGCCGCCAAATCGACGGCGGTGGCGTACGCGCTGTCGTTGTTGGTCGCGACCACCGCGCGCCGACCCGCCGCCACGGCGTAACGGTTCAGGTAAGCGCGCACCGCGGAGCACAGCATGACGCCCGGCCGATCGTTGTCGGCGAAGACCAGCGGCCGTTCGGCGGCGCCGCTCGCGTAGACGATGGCGCGTGCGCGCAGCGTCACGACAACCTCGCGGGCCGCGCCGCGGCTCGGGTCGGGCCGCGTGTGGTCACGGCGCTCGAGGAGCGCGAGCGTGTTGCCATCGTAGACGCCGAGCGCAGTAGTGCGCAGCCCGATCGAAACGTTCGGCATGGCGTAGAGCTCTGCTCCGAGAGCGACCCGCCACGGCTCGAGCGCTGAGTCCGCCCGCGTCGAGAGCAGGCTGCCACCGAGCGCAAAGTCCTGTTCGATGAGCATCACGCGCGCGCCCGCCAGAGCGGCGGCGCGCGCCGCCGCGAGACCGGCGGGACCGGCGCCGATCACCACCACGTCGGTGAACGCGTGACGGGTTTCGTATCGGTCGGGATCCGGTGCGTGCGTGCCCTGCCCGAGCCCCGCCGCTCGGCGAATATAGGGCTCGTAAAACATCCACGATCCGCGGCGCGGCCCCATGAACGTCTTGTAGTAGAAGCCCGCGCCCAGGAGGGGTGCCGAGCACGCAGTCAGCGCGGCCATCAGATCGACGTCCACCGATGGCCAGCCGTTCTGACGGCTCGCAACGATTCCCTCGCAGAGCTCGACTGTCGTCGCCGGCACGTTCGGAGTACGCCGCCCACCCTCGCCGAGCGTGAGCAGGCCATTCGGCTCCTCGACGCCGGCGGCAAGCAGACCGCGCGGCCGGTGATACTTGAAGCTGCGTCCGAGCAGGCTCACGCCCTCGGCGAGCAGCGCGGAGGCAAGCGTGTCGCCCGCGAATCCATGCAAGCGTCGCCCCTCGAGCGTGAATGCGATCGGTCGGGCGCGGTCGATCCGCCCCCCGCCGGCGAGGCGCTGAGGCCCGCTAGTCATGGGGGACCTCGTGCGTGCCGCGCTCGCGCGCGAGCCAGGAGCGACCCACCGTATTGGTCGCGGTGTCGCGCTCGAGCACGAGCCATTGCCGACAGCCTTGCACATGCTGCCAGAATTCCCGATGCGCGCCCTTCGGATTGTCGAACAGGAAAACGTGGTCATGCCAGCTTTTGAGGTCACCACTGCCGTGCGCCGGACGCACCTTGGTCGCATCGCCGCCGTAGCGAAACTCGGTGTAGTCACGCTCGCCGCACTGAGGACAGGGAATTCTCAGCATTGCTTTCTAGCTCGGCAGGGTCATTGTTTGTACGTCCATAGCCCGATGCCGTACTCATCGAAGCCGTTGTGGCGCTCGAAGCGGTCGAGCGACAGATGCCTGATCAGGGGATGTTCGGCCTCATGCGCGATGGTGTGCGCCAGGCACCAGCCCGTGGCCGGCGTCGCCTTGAAGCCCTGATAGCACCAGCCGCCATTCAGATACAGATCCCGCAACGGCGTGCGACCGATGAACGGGCTACCGTCGGGCGTCATGTCCTGAATGCCCGCCCAGTGGCGCAGGAGCCGCAGGCGTGAGATGGACGGGACGAGCGACACCGCGCATTCGGCGACGGTCCGAACCTTGGGAAACTGACCGCGCTGGGTATAGGTATTGAAGCCGTCGATATGGCCGCCGAATACCAGCCCCCCTTTGTCGGACTGCGAGATATAGAAGAGCTCGGCGCCGAAGGAGACGACATGGTCGAGGAAAGGCTTGATGGGCTCGGATACAAAAGCCTGCAGCAAGTGACTCTCGACCGGGAGCTTCAGACCCGCGAGGGCCGCGACGCGCGAGCTGTGGCCGGCGACCGAGATGGCAGTGCGGCCGGCGCTGATCCGCCCGCGTGTCGTCTCGACGCCTGTGATCCGATCGCCCTCGCGCAAGAAACCCGTGACCTCGCACTGCTCGATGATGTCCACGCCGAGCCGATCAGCGGCCCGTGCGTAACCCCAGGCGACCGCGTCGTGGCGCACGGTGCCCGCACGACGTTGCAGCAGGCCGCCGAAGATCGGAAACCGCGAGTCCGGCGAGAAATCGAGGAACGGGAGCATCCGCGCCACGTCGGCGCGCTCGAGCAGCTCCGCATCGATGCCGTTCAAGCGCATGACGTTGCCCTTGCGTGCCAGTACATCGAGCTGCGAGGGCCCATGGGCCAGTACGATCTGGCCGCGCTGCGAGAGCATGACGTTATAGTTGAGCTCGTGCGACAGGCCTTCCCACAGCTTGAGGGAGTGCTCGAAGAACTGCGTGTTGCCGTCCATCAAGTAATTCGAGCGAACCAGCGTCGTATTGCGCCCGACGTTGCCCGAGCCGAGGTAGCCGCGCTCGAGCACCGCGACTTTACGTATGCCGTGGTTCGCAGCGAGGTAGTAGGCCGTCGCGAGCCCGTGGCCGCCGCCGCCAATCACGATCACGTCGTACGTCGGCTGTGGATCGGGGGCGCGCCAGGCGCGTTGCCACGGTGCGCCGGTCACGGCGCGCCGCAGAAGCGCGAGAGCCGAGTAGCGCGAAATCATGCTCAAACCCAGAGGCGCCGTCGCGGCACGGGATAGCGGTCGTCAAGTACGGGTCGGCTTTGGTTCACAGAAGAGCTTTATCGCCCGCGTCCAGCGACGAGCAAGGGTCGCATGGTAAACAGATGAAGGGCTGCCGACAACTCATTGTTCAATTGAACTCGTCCTAACGTAAACACATGATTCCTCTATATGATGAGACTGGCCGTTCCGCTCTGCCAAGGAAAGCAGCCATGGAATTCAATCCATCCTTGAAGATAAAGCCCCTCTCGTCAGTCGATGCCGGCTCCCTCATCCTATTCGGCGACACTTACGGGTTCTGCATCGTCGGCGAGGGCGATCCTGCCAAGCAGCGCGCAGTGATTCGGTACGATGGAACGGCCTTCCAGTACGAGGTCGGCACATGGCCTCAGGTCGTCGATTTCGGCAGGGGCTATACGTTGAGCCCGGATCTTGCGACATTCGATCCCGATGTGGCGGCGGAGCCGAACGGGACCCTCTATTTTCTGGACGGCGTGCCCACGCTGGTGCTGCCGATGGCCTCATCGATCGGATTCGTCAATCTCACGACCGGCACGATGTCGTCCCGTGCGTCATGGCCGACCGTGAGCGGCTTCCGATCCTGGAGAGCCGGGGTGCCCATCGACGGTGAGCTCGTTCCGCTGATCGAAGTGGTTCCCGACGGTGCGACATTCGGCGAGGGTGATGCGTTCGAGCCGGAGCAACAGTGATGATGAAATGGATCGAGCGCTTCGAGACCTGGATCAACTGGGCGGTTCTTCTCATGATGGCGCTGGTCGTATTGATGCTCGCGATCGGATTCGCGATCGACCTGGGGCGCGACATTCTCACCTACCCGACAGGAACGATCAGCAACGAGCAGCTGTATGCAATATTCGGCGATCTCCTCTTGATCTTGATCGGCCTCGAGCTGATGCATACCGTCAAGGTTTACCTAAAGGATCACACCGTGCACGTCGAGGTGATTCTCGCGGTCGCCCTGGTCGCGCTGGCGCGCAAGGTCATCGCGGTGAATCTCAAGGATCAAGTCAGCACCATCGGGTTGGCGCTGTTGATCATTGCGCTCGCGGGTAGCCATTGGCTCATCCGTCGATCCAATGGCAAGCCGTCGTGAGCCAAGCCCTGAGCGCTCACGCGTAAGCAAACCCCTCGGGCTCAACTCGGCCTGATGTTGTGGTTCATGTGGAAGAAGTTCGTCGGATCGTATTTGTCTTTCAAGGCGACCAGCCGATCGTAGTTCGGCCCGTAAGCCTGCCGAACTACCGCCTCACCTTCGTCGGTGACGTAATTGCTGTATGCGCTTGGCATTAGGAACGGCTCCAGCGCTTCACAGCATTCACGGTTCCACCGTATGTTCCTCTCCGAGTCCGTCGGGTTCTCCCACATCGACCAAGCGAGCAGGTTCCAGGAATACTGCCGATGCGGGAAGGCCGTTTCCGTAACCGGAACCCGGGTGGCCGCGCCGTGCCAATGTTCGATGAATGGCGCGAAAGTGTAGCGCGACGGGCTCTTGCCGACCCAGGGCACCAGTGCATCGATGGTCGCATCGTCCATGCGACGGATGAAGTTCGATTTGGTGTAGACCAAGCGCCCCGGCGGAAAGAAAGACTCGAACATCCCTTGCATCTGCAAGTAAGTGATGCCGCCAAACGCATCGGCGATCGGCGCGCCAAAGCGTCTCAAGGGGGCCAATACCCTTTCGCCCTCAGGAATGGGTCCGCAGTAGCACCCCGCGATGCCAAAGACAGGAACTCCGTCCGGGAGAGTCAGCGAACCGCCCTGAGTGACCAATTCGTCGGGACTCTCCGCGGCGAACTCACGCCAGAACTTCAGCACCTCCTGCGCTTTTGCCGCGGGATAGAACACCGCACCGCCCAGTACCGGACCAACCTCGTGAAGTCTGTATTCGAGCGAAGTAACAATTCCGAAATTTCCGCTGCCGCCACGCACCCCCCAAAAAAGATCCTGATTTTCGCTCGTGTTCGCCGTGAGCAGGCGCCCGTCCGCAGTGACTACATCCGCGCCGATGACATTATCGATCGCAAGTCCATACTTGGCGTGCAAGTTTCCCCACCCGCCGCCGAGCGTAAGGCCGGCTATGCCAACGGTGGGCACGACCCCGAGCGTCGTAGCCAGCCCGAATGCCTGTGTTTCCCGGTCGAACTCTCCCAACTTGAGTCCGGTCTCGGCTCGCGCGATTCGCCGCGCCGGATCGACGCGCATGCCCTTCATCGAGGACAGATCGATCATCAGACCGTCGTCGCAGATCGATTTGCCGGCGACACTGTGCCCTCCTCCGCGGACGGTAACCACAACGTCATGTTCGCGAGCAAAGCGCACGCACGCGATTACGTCGGCGGCTCCCGCGCAGCGCGCTATGAGGGCCGGCCGCCGGTCAATCATGGCGTTAGGCAACACGCGGGCGGCATCGTAGCCTGGATCCCCAGGGCGAAGGAGCTGACCGCGAAGAGACTCTTTGAGCGTCTGTATCCCGGATTCCGTAAGCATGGATGCGCCTCCATCGTGCGGGGATATGAAGCCGCAGCCCGGAGTCCTTGTAGAGCACCGGTATCGGGAAAGTCCTCAATGAAACATCAATTTTTTGGGTAAAGTACCTACGCCATGCTGAGCGTTCGCGCGACAGCCTACGAATTCGGCCCCTACCGCCTCGACCCCTTGGGCCGCAGCTTGCTGCGCCGCGGCGAACCCATTGCCTTGCCGCCGAAGGCGATCGAAGTGCTGCTGCAGCTGGTCAGGCATCCAGGAAGCCTGGTTAGGAAACCGGAGCTCATCGAAGCTGTCTGGCCCGAATCGTTCGTCGAAGAGGCGAATCTCAATCAGATGATTTTTTTGCTCCGGCGAGCTTTCGGAAACGACGGTGGGGAGGCGTACATCGCGACCGTGCCGAGACGCGGCTACCGTTTCACAGCAGGGGTTCGCACGGTCGAAATTCCGCACCGTATCGAATCGATCGCCGTGCTGCCGCTGGTGAACATCAGCGGCGACCCGACACAGCAGTATTTTGCCGACGGAATCACGCAGGAGCTGATCGCGGAGCTTGCAAAGATACGCAGCCTGCGGGTGGTATCCCGCACATCCGTCATGCGCTACCGGGAGACCAAGGATCCCGTCCCGCAAATCGCGCGCGCCTTGCGCGTACAAGCGCTGCTCGAGGGCTCGGTGATGAAATCGGTCGATCGGTTCCGGATTACCATCCAATTGATTCACGCCGCCGCGGACCAGCACCTGTGGGCCGAAACCTACGAGGGTGCAATCTCCGACATTCTGGGCGTGCAGGCGCAAGTCGCCCGCGATATCGCTGCCGGTGTCCGCGCCGAATTGAGCCACGACGAGAGAGCACGGCTCAGTACCTCGCGCACGATACATCCGGAGGCGTATTCGCTGTACCTCAAAGGCTGCTATAGCGCGCGCATACTCACCGAGGACAGACAGCGCAAGGCGATTCGATATTTTCGGGACTCGATCAAGGCATATTCGGGCCATGCCTCTGCGTATGCGGCCATTGCCGAGTGTTTTATCGAGCTCGCTTATTCCTTCGGCATGGAGCCCAAGCAAGCATTCCGAGGGGCTGAGACCGCAGCGGTTAGCGCCGTGGCGCTGGATGAAAGGCTGGCCGAAGGACATGCGGCACTCAGCTTACTCAGGCTGCTCAACGATTGGGACTGGCGTGCGGCAGACGCAGAAAGCGATCGCGCCGTCGCCCTGGCGCCCGGCGATGCGTACGTGTACTGGAAGCGCGGCGTGTGCTTGCGATATGCAGGTCACAGTGATGAGGCCCTGGCAGTACATCGCCACGCCGAGTTCCTGGATCCCTTCTCGGTCGTTGCGATTCAGGAAGTGGGATGGGCCTTATATTACGGGCGCCGTTTCGATGAGGCCGTCGAACAGTTTCGTAAAGCAGTGGAGCTCGAGCCGGCATGGGACCAGCTTTACTTCGGTCTCGGTCAGACGCTCACACAGCAGCAGCGTCATGACGAAGCGATCGCCGCACTCCAAACCGCCGCGCGTATGGGTCCCGGCAATGCCTTTACCGAAGCGGCGCTCGCCTACGCACTTGGGCGCGCGGGGCGCCGCCAGGAAGCTCGATGGGCGTCGGAACAACTCAGTGTGAAGTACGCGTACGTTCCCCATTGGTTTCATTCAATCGTGCGCATCGGATTGGGCGACAGCGAAGGTGCGCTTCAGTCCTTGGAGAACGCGTTTGGCGACCACGAACCTTGCCTCATAAGCCTGAAAGTAGATCCGGTATTCGATCCTTTGCGCAGCGAGGCGAGGTTCGCGGAAATGGTGCGGCGAGTTGGGTTGCAGCCGTGAGGCTCACGGGGTAATGCGACTTCAGCAGCCGACCGACTTACACGAGCAATTGTTTGACGTCCGGTATTTTCGACGAACTGCACGACTCGGTGACAAGGCACACTTCAAAAGGTAATGAGCCCCAGCCGAGCACCTTTCCGTGCGAGGCGCCGCCACGTCAACGAATTCTCTGACTTCATGAGCATTTTCGCATTCGCTCGCGATGGCTCAGTAAAAGTAAGAGTCGATCGCGATTTCCACCTATACCTATGCCTTGCAGCTCTATCAGGTCACGCTCGGCGTGCGCTACTGGGCAGCGTCGCCCGCGATGACGGTCGAGCACGATGGCGGCAGCGCAGCACCCGTTGTTGTTCCTGGCAACATGTTCGTGTCCTGGTGCACGAACTTGCGCTGTATGGTCTGCTGATTGTGATCGTGGTGTTGGGGCTGCCTTTTTTCACTGGATAGTTCACCGGCGTCTTATTCTCTATGGCGGCGATGGTCAACTCGCGGGCCGCACCGCTGGCGTGTAGGCCGCCCGATCTACGTATATACATCGTCCCGCCAGCGACGTAAGAGTTAACCTTGGACCGGAGCGCTACAGCCATCATTCAGTGAAGGAGAATTATTCGTGAACCTCAAGTTAGCTGCCCTCTCGATGGTGCTGATCGGCGCCACCGCCACCTGCGCACTCCTAAGCCCCACTGTGAGCATTGCCGCCTCTGAGCCGGTCCTGAACGAAAGGTTCAGCGATCTCGAGCCCGCGACTAAAATGATTCGGTCGGAAATCGGTCAGGACCGTCGTGAGATTGTCAGAAGGAACATGCTTCTACTCAATCCGAGGCAGCGACTTTCTGGCCGCTATAAGACCTGTATCGCGCGGAAATGGCCGAATTGGGGACCGCAGAGTCCGTTTGATTTCCGACTTTGCGGCCCACGAGAATGCGATGACCGAGGATGAAGCAGGACGGCTCACGGAAGCGGCGCTCGAAATCGAGGAAAACAAGGTCTCAGTCAGGCAAAGCTACGTCAAGACGATGTCAAAATCGCTCTCTGCTCGCACGGTGGCGCGATTCTTTCAGATCGATGGCAAGCTAGACGCAATCGTGGACGCGGAACTCGCCGCGCATATTCCGTTGATACACTGACATTGCCTTCGACGGAGACAGCGAAGCTGCGATTGATCGCACGCGGCTTCACTTGGATTTGTATCATTTGCGGCGCGGCGCCTGTCGCAGCTAGCGCCACGCAACCAACGCGCGTGCTCACCATCAGTGAGACGCGACAGCAAACTGAGCGTTAGGCGAGGTCTTTACCGCATCGCCGACTTGACGTGATAGCCGGTCGCGGCGATAAACTCGTCCAGGATGCCGCGCTTTCGATAACATCTCAGGTGAGGCAACCGTCGCAACCGGTAACACCCCAACTGAGGCGATGCGGAATCAAATTGACGTAGTCGTCAGGCGGCACCAGTTCGGTCTTGCGTGCGCACTTGGCTAAAATGAAAGTTGCTTATGCCGGCCGGATCGAAAGCCGTGTACCAGATAGGGATCTAAGAACTCGAACTCGCCGGGATACTCCGAGGGGTTCGGGCGCACTCTAAGTAATCAGACGGGCACGAAAGCAGATGTTGGGGCAACGATCGGCATACCTATTGAAGCACCCCGGCGTATTTGCCATTCGTGTGCTGAAGAATTTTCGCGCCAATCAGGGGTTGCTACTGGCAGGTGCGGTAGCTTACTACGCGCTGCTGTCGATCGTGCCATTGTTGATCCTTACGGTCATCGCGCTATCGCACGTCATCGATCAGACCGAATTGCTTCAGACCCTTGGGCGCTACCTGGAGTGGTTAGTTCCGGGACAGTCTGGGGTTCTCATTGGGGAACTCAGGAATTTTATCGATCATCGCGAAGTGATGGGGTGGGTGCTGTTGGTGCAGATGCTGTTCTTCAGCTCCCTCGCATTCACAGTGCTCGAGAATGCGATGTCCGTGGTCCTTCATCATCGCGTCGCAATTCGCAGGCGCCACTTTCTCGTCTCGGCGGTGATTCCATACTGCTACATTCTCTCCCTCGCTCTTGGACTGCTGCTCGTGACCCTTGCTGCTGGGAGCCTGAAGGCCATGGGCCAGGCACAGGTCGAGTTCCTCGGACGCAACTGGTCGCTTGGTGGTGTGTCGGGCATGCTGCTGTACCTGCTTGGCGTGGCCGGCGAGATCTTTATCCTTACCTCCATCTACATGGTGATGCCGGTGGGACGCCCGTCGCTACTGCACGCACTCATTGGCGCCATAGCAGCGACAATATTGTGGGAGTTGACACGCCACATACTTGTTTGGTACTTCGCGACCCTTTCCCAGATTGGCACGGTCTACGGCTCGCTAACGACGGCCATCGTCGTTTTGCTGAGTCTTGAACTTGCGTCTACCTTACTTATGTTCGGCGCCCAAGTGATGGCGGAGTACGAGCGGATCGGGAGAGCTCCCTCGCCGGCGCCTCCGTAGCAGATACGTCTTGATTGAAGCGGATGGCTCCAATACTCTGCCCGTCAATCCCCCCCGCTCCACGGTTCCTTCGTACCCGTTGCCACGCTTCTCGCAGGACGTCACCCCTGCAAATCCTGAGCGGCGCCTTGGACATAATGCAAATTCGGTTGCTTCCCACATCACGGCGCTTGTTCTTTCGCTCGAGTAATTTTCTCTCGCCACTCTCTCCCATTCATACAGGGGAACAATATCGTGAGAACGAAAGTCGATTCGCTTATTTGGGCATCAATTGGTGTTGCGTTGCTGTTGGCTGCTTCCGCCTTAATACCGGGATAGGCAATAAGTCGACTGTGCTAAGCCGCGCGAGATTCATCACCCACGACGAAACCTCGCCTTGAGGCGCACATAACCTGTTGCAACCTGCGACACATCGCTGGTTCGGGCCGCCCCCATTGCTAGCGATCGTAGTTGGCGCCACGATCGCTATCGGGTCGGAAAAAGGGATGGGCTCCTCCAGTGCGACGCGGCGACAATCGATTGACCGGTCCTACTCAGCTTTCCGTCGCATTCTACTTCCATGCTCAGCCGGGCATTGGCTGGCGCTTGCCGCAGAAATTCGCGTACCGCCGACTGCCGGTATTTCGAAACGCCTTGAGGAATGGCAGCGTAGTCCGACCTGACTGAGACGCGCTTCATAGGCAAGAAAGCCACCAGATCATTCTGAGCATTTCGGGGGGGGGGCGCCCTAAATCAGCGGCGCTCTCTTTTGCTACCGCGCTTCGTGCGATCACCCCCACGATTGAACAATAGCCCAGCCGCGGTGTGACTGCTCGCAACTCGATCTCGCGCTCGTTGCGGCACCATGCGAAGCGCCGCGCGGATATATCGGAGCGAAAATCACATGAAGCATCCGATGCTAATGACGATGCTGCTCTTGGGCGCCGTCGGCGCCCAAGAGACGCTCGACTACACGGGACAGCCGATGACCGGCAACGACACGAATATCACCCAAATCACCGGAGTCGTAGATCTCGCGCAGGCACTCAACCCCAATGAGGCTTATCAACTCGTAGTGCCCACCTATTACAGTTTCGACGCGAACCAAACGGGCGTGCTCACCGGGGTGCCGCACGAGAATTCGACGATTCACACGTCCTTTCTCTTCTCCGCCCAAAACGGGGCTATCACCGGCTGGGATGTGGCGGTGAATTATGAGTACACGGTCGCGGCCTCGACGCTTCTGGCTGCTGGCGTGCTGGTGCTCACGTCAAGGAGAGCGCGCATATAGGCGCCGATCTGGTGTTCCCCTAGTTGTGGGCCGCGCAGGGCGGCCCTTTTTTTGGTCGACCTGGCCTAATACACGCCAAGAGTCGGTGCGGCCCTATTTATTGATTGGGCTGCCCGTTCGTGCTTCCAATCGCGCAAACATATTGCATCAGATCCCTCTGCACCGTGTCCGGCACAACAGGATCCGGAAGCTAGTGCAAATCCTGGTGCAAATCCAAAGCGGTTTCTGTCGAATTTTCGGGGTGCTTCACACGTACGAACCCCTATTTTTACTGGCGGAGAGGGCGAGATTCGAACTCGCGATCGGATTGCTCCGATGCCGGTTTTCAAGACCGGTGCATTCAACCGCTCTGCCACCTCTCCGTCTGAAGCGACCGCCACGCGCAGCTGTATTTTGCCCTATTGGACACACCCACGTCCCCCCATTATCCTTCAACTGAATTAGGCGGCCGCTCCAAACCGCCAGGCGTGCTGCCATCGTCCCTACCACCATGACAACTTTGGTATCGCCGATGGGCGCCCCGCTTCATGGAAGATAAAGCGGCGCTCCTCAATCAGCTGCGAATCGACCGCACAGAACCCCCCGGTCCCGGCTCCGGCCGAATCTGGATCGTCGTAGCTGCGCTGGTCGTGATCGGCGCGGCGGTAGGCGGCTGGTTCTGGCTGCGCTCGTCCGATATACCCGTACGCCTCGTGCAGCCGCAGCCGGTGGCCGACGCGGGCGCCGCAAGCGCGGGGTCCATCCTCGACGCCTCCGGTTACGTCGTCGCGCGCCGCCAAGCCACGGTGGCATCGAAGATCACGGGCAAGATGGTCGAGCTCGACATCGAGGAAGGCGACCACGTCCAGGAAGGCCAGGTCATCGCGCGGTTGGACGACAGCAACGTGCGCGCGGCTTTGGCGGCGGCGCATGCTCAACTGGACTTTGCCAAAGCGGGGCTCGCCGAGACCGAGGTCAACCTCGCCAACGCGCGTCGTGACTTCGACCGGCAGACGAGCCTCGTCAAGGGTCACTTCGTGAGCCAGGCCGCTCTCGACAACTCGAAGACCTCCATGGATGCGCTGACCGCGCAGCTGGCCACTCAGCGCAGCAACATCGAGGTAGCACAGCGCAATGTGGAGGTCGCCGATCGCAATCTGGCGGACACGATCGTGCGCGCACCCTTCGCCGGCATCGTGACGGTGAAGGCCGCCCAGCCCGGCGAAATCGTCTCGCCATTATCCGCGGGCGGCGGGTTCACCCGTACCGGCATCGGCACCATCGTCGACATGGACTCCCTCGAGATCCAGGTGGATGTGAACGAGAATTTCATCAACCGAGTCGAGCCGGCCCAGAAGGTAACCGCAAAGCTCAACGCGTACGCCGACTGGCAGATTCCGGGGCACGTGATCGCCGTCATCCCCACCGCCGACCGCAGCAAGGGCACCGTCACGGTACGCATCGCGCTCGATCAGAAGGACCCGCGTATTCTTCCTGAAATGGGCGTTCGGGTATCATTCCTGGCGGGCACCTCGAGCGAGGGAGATGCCAAGCCGGTGCCAGGCTTGAGTTTGCCGTCGGATGCCGTGCAGGTGTCGGGTTCGGTGGGCGTCGTGTACGTCGTACACGACTCCACGGTCGAGCGGCGCGCGATAAAACTGGGCGCGAGCAGCTCGAATCAGGTCACCGTCCTGTCGGGCTTGCAGCCCGGCGAGCGAATCGCGATCGGTGATTTCGCCCGCTTGAAGGACGGCGTTAGGATTCGCATCGAAAACTAGCCGCGGCCAACGCGGCAGCAAGGGATGAACGCATGAGCGAGACCATCGTGAGCCTGCGCAAGGTCGTCAAGCATTACACGCGCGGCAAGCAAGACGTGCCCGTGCTCGACGGCCTGGATCTGGACATCGCCAAAGGCGAGTTCGTGGCGCTCATGGGTCCGAGCGGCTCGGGCAAGACGACGCTGCTCAACTTGATCGGCGGGCTCGATTCGCCCACCTCGGGAGAGATCACCGTCGCGGGCGAGCGCCTGGACCGCATGAGCAGCGGCCAGCTCGCGCGCTGGCGCGCCCGTAACGTCGGCTTCGTGTTCCAGTTCTACAACTTGATGCCGATGCTGAACGCGCAGCGCAACGTCGAGCTGCCCTTGTTGCTCACCCATCTGTCCGCGTCACAGCGCGCGGCGAACGCGCTCGCCGCCCTGACCTTGGTCGGCATCGCCGACCGTGCCAAGCACAAGCCGAGCGAGCTTTCGGGCGGGCAGGCACAGAGGGTCGCCATCGCACGTGCCCTCGTCGCCGACGCGACACTCCTGGTGTGCGATGAGCCCACCGGCGATCTGGACCGCAAGTCCGCCGATGAGGTCCTGCACTTACTGCAGATCTTGAACCGCGAGCACGGCAAGACCATCGTGATCGTGACCCACGATCCGAAGGCGGCGGAATTCGGCAGCCGGAGCCTGCACATGGACAAGGGCGCGCTGCTCGACGCCGGCATCCTCGCGGCCTGAAGAGCGGGCGCTCATGAAATACCTACCCCTCCTCTGGGCAAACCTTTGGCGCAAGAAGACACGCACGATTTTCACCCTGCTATCGGTGGTGGTGGCGTTCCTGCTGTATGGCGCGCTCGCGACCATCGATGACGCATTCGAGAACCCGCAGACAGGCCTGACCGGCGTGGACAAGCTCATCACCACCAACAAATTCTCCCTCACGCTGCTCCTGCCCTTCTCGGACGTCCAGCAAATAGCTGCCGTTCCCGGCGTAGCCGTCGTGACTTGGATCACCTGGTTCGGCGCCTACTACCAGGAATCGAAGAACTTCGTGTTCGCGCTGCCCATCGACACGCCGACCTACTTCGATCTGCACAAGGATGAATTCGTGGTGAGCGATGCGGAAATGGCGGCATTCCGCAACACGCGCTCCGGCGTGCTCGTCAACTCCGCGCTCATGAAGAAGTTCGGATGGCATGTGGGGCAGAAGCTGCCGCTGCATTCGACGATATGGACGCAAAAGGCCGACGGCTCGCTCGACTGGACCTTCGACATCGTGGGGACCTTCGCTGTGAAGGATCCGACGCAGGCGGGCCAGCAGGCCTCGACCGTGTTGTTTCATTACGAGCTGTTCGATGAGGGCCGCAGCTTCGGCAAAGGCCAAGTCGGATGGTTCGAAGAGCGCGTCGTCGATCCGTCGCAATCCGTGCAGATCGCGCAGAAGATCGACGCGCTGTTCGCGAATTCGCCGAACGAGACCAAGACACAGCCGGCCAAGGATTTCGCGATGTCGTTCGTGAAACAGTTCGGTGACGTAGGATTCGTATTGCGGGCAATTCTCGGCGCCGTCTTCTTCACGCTGCTGTTCCTCACGGGCAATACCATGATGCAGTCGGTGCGCGAGCGCACGCCGGAGCTCGCCGTGCTGAAAACCTTGGGATTCAGCGACGCGAAGGTTGTCGGCCTCGTGATCGGCGAGTCGCTCTTGCTGTGTTTGCTCGCCGCCGTCGTCGGCCTCGCGGCAAGCTATGCCTTGATTCCGGTGATACGAACCGTGCTTCAGGGCATCGTGACCTCGCCCTGGCTGCTGCCACACGGACTTGGCCTCGCAGTACTGCTCGCGCTGCTGGTCGGGACCCCGCCGGCGCTGCGCGCGATGCGCCTCAACGTTGTCGACGCTCTGATGGACAAGCGCTGATGTTCAAGCAACTCATAGCCTTGACCTCGATGGGAATACAAACGCTGCCGCAGCGTGCCGGCTCCTCGAGCGTGATCGTGATCGGCATTGCCGGCGTGGTCGCGGTCCTCGTGTCGGTGCTCGCCATGGCGACCGGCTTTCGCCACACCATGGCCGATAGCGGGCGTCCGGATCGTGTCATCGTGCTGCGGGGCGGATCCGACGCCGAGCTCAACAGCAACTTGACTCGCAGCGACGTCGATACGATCGCGAATGCACCCGGACTTGCCAAGGACGCCGAGGGCAAAGCGGTGCTCTCGGCGGAGGTCATCACGGTCGTCAATTTGCCGAAGATCGATACGGGCAGCGACTCGAACGTCACCTTGCGCGGCGTCGGCTTGCAGGTCGAGAAGGTGCGCCCGGAGCTCAAGATCGTGTCCGGCCGCATGTTTCGTCCCGCGGTGCGCGAATTGATCGCGGGCGTGGGCGCGGCGAAGCAATTCCGCGGGCTGACTCCCGGCAGCGTCTTGCACTTGCGCAACGCCGACTGGACCGTCACGGGTCTTTTCGCGACGAACGGCGATGTGCACGAGTCGGAGCTGCTCGCCGACGCCGACACGGTCGGCTCGGCGATCGAGCGCTCGGGCTACAGCTCGGTCGTGGGACTGCTCACCAGCGCGAGCGAATTCGGAACGTTCAAGGACGCGCTGACCACGGATCCGCAGCTCAAAGTCGACGTCGAGCGCGAGCCCGAGTACTACGCTGCGCAGTCCAAGCAATTGACCCAGCTGATCACGGTCGTGGGAAATACGGTCGCCATCATCATGGCGATCGGCGCCATGTTCGGCGCGCTCAACAGCATGTACGCGGCGGTCGACGCGCGCACGCTGGAGATCGCGACCCTGCGCGCCATCGGCTTCGGCGCGCTGCCGGTGCTTTTATCCGTGATGCTGGAGGCTCTGGCGTTGTCGCTGCTCGGGGGACTGCTCGGCGCGGCGCTCGCCTGGTGGTTCTTCAACGGGCATACCGTCTCTACCTTGGGCGGCGCGTTTGCCCAGATTGTTTTCCAAGTCACCGTCACCACCTCGCTGATGGTGACGGGTCTCGTCTGGGCGTGCGCCATCGGCGTGCTCGGCGGACTCTTCCCCGCGGTGCGCTCGGCGCGCTTGCCCGTGGCCGAGGCGCTGCGCGCGACATAAATCCAGGTCCCCGGGAGGGGAACCGCCCGGCGTGCAGTCGCCCGGTGCGGGTGGCGCCCGGCGTGGCAACGCCATTGAATTTCTCAAATTGCACCCCAATACGCCTCCCGTCGCCGGGTCTCGCGCCGCGCAGATTGCGCCGCCCGGACGGCCCCTTTACGGCACGATATCCCGCAGGGTGCTAAAATTGCGACCAGGAATCACTGGAGGACGATACAGATCATGGCTAACTTTCCCAATGCGGCATTTCCCACAGGTCGGGTGGATAGCCGCAGCGTATTCATCACCCGGACCTATACCCATCTGGTCGGGGGCATCCTCGGCTTCATCCTGGTGGAGCTCGGGCTTTTCGAGTCCGGTCTCGCGGGACAGATCGCGCGCTTCATGCTGGGCTTCAACTGGATACTCATCCTCGGCGCCTTCATGTTGGTCGGATGGCTGGCGTCGCGCACGGCGCAGACCAGCACCTCGATCGGCATGCAGTATTTCGCCTACGGAGCGTACGTGGTCGCGGAGGCGCTCATCTTCGTGCCGCTGCTCTACATTGCGAACTGGAAGGCGCCCGGCACCATTGACAGCGCTACCCTGGTGACGCTCCTCGGCGCGGGCGGACTCATGGTCGTCGCGCATCAGACTCGCAAGGACTTCTCGTTCCTGCGGGCCATCTTGATGTGGGGCGGCATCGTCGCGCTGCTCGCCATCGTCGGCGGCCTGGTGTTCGGCTTCCAGCTCGGCACCTGGTTCTCGGTGGCGATGATCGGCTTCGCGGGCGCCGCGGTGCTGTACGACACCTCGAACATCATTCATTACTATCCGGAAGACCGGTACGTGTCGGCCGCGATGCAGCTCTTTGCATCGATCGCCCTGATGTTCTGGTATGTGCTGCGGCTGCTCATGGGCAACCGTAACTAAACACCGAAAAGCCAGGCAAGTATGCGCCGCCTCGATTCAGGTCGAGGCGGCGTTTTTTTTGCTCAGCCGAGCCGCATCGTATCCCCCATGTAAGGTCCGAGCGCGCTCGGCACGACGACGCTGCCGTCGGGCTGCTGGTAGTTCTCGAGGATGGCAACCAGGGCGCGCCCGACTGCGACGCCCGAGCCGTTGAGCGTGTGCAGCGGCTCGGGCTTGCCCGTGGCGGGATTGCGCCAGCGCGCCTGCAGGCGACGCGCCTGATAGGCCTCGTAATTGCTGCAGGAGGAGATTTCGCGGTAGCGCTTCTGCGAAGGCAGCCAGACCTCGAGATCGTACGTCTTGGCGCTTCCAAAGCCTACATCGCCCGCGCACAGAGCAACCACGCGGTAGGGCAACTCCAGCGCCTTGAGCACCGCTTCGGCGTGCCCCGTGAGCTCCTCGAGCGCGCTGTAGGAGTCCTCGGGTCGCACGATCTGCACCAGCTCGACCTTCTCGAACTGGTGCTGGCGAATCATGCCGCGGGTGTCCTTGCCGGCGGCCCCGGCCTCGGATCGAAAGCACGGCGTGTGCGCCACGTATTTCATGGGTAACGCGGCGGCATCGACGATTTGATCGCGCACCAGATTGGTGACGGGCACCTCGGCGGTCGGGATGAGGAAAAAGCCCGGATCGCCGCGCACGGCGAACAAATCCTGCTCGAACTTCGGCAGCTGCCCGGTGCCCACCAGAGCCTGCGCATGCACGAGATACGGCACATACGCCTCCCGATAGCCGTGCTCGCGCACGTGCAAGTCGAGCATGAACTGGATGAGCGCCCGATGCAGCTTGGCCAGCGGCCCGGTCATCACCACGAAGCGGGCGCCCGAGATCCGCCCCGCGGCCTCGAAATCCATACCCAGCGGTGCGCCGATCGCCACGTGATCCTTCGGCTCGAAGGAGAGCGTGCGAGGCTCGCCCCAGCGGCGTACTTCGACGTTGTCGGCCTCGTCGCGGCCGGCAGGCACGCTCGCGTGCAGGATGTTGGGCAAGCCCAGCTGCACGCTCGAAAGCTCTGCCTGGATGGCTTCGAGCCTTCCCTCGACGGCCGCAAGGCGTAGCGCGAGCGACTCGCCGAGCTCGATCAGGGGCGTTGCGTCGCGGCCCTGCGCCTTGGCCTGGCCGGCGGCCTTGGCATTCGCGTTGCGCTCGGCGCGCAGACTATCGACCTCGATTTGCGCCGCCTTGCGTTGCTCCTCGAGCGCAGCGATTTTCTCGACGTCGAGAGTGAACCCGCGACGCGCCAGCTCGGCGGCCACTTTCGGCAGATCGTTGCGTAACAGCTTGGGATCGAGCACGTCATCTCCTCCGGATTCAATTCTTGTCTCGGGCGCGCCTCACCGCGAGTGCCTCGCCGATTTTGATCTCTAGGCCGCGCGGCACGGGCACGTAATAGCGCCGCTCGGTCAGCCCTTCGGGCAAATACCGCACTCCCGCCGCATACGCGTCCGGCTCATCGTGCGCGTAGCGGTAGCCTTTCCCATAACCGATCTCTTTCATGAGACGCGTGGGAGCGTTGCGCAGGTGCAGCGGCACCTCGAGCGACCCAAGCTTCGAGGCATCCTCCATCGCGGCGCCGAACGCCGTGTAGACGGCATTGCTCTTCGCCGCACACGCCATGAAAACGATCGCCTGCGCGATCGCGAGCTCGCCCTCGGGGCTTCCCAGCCGCTCATACACCGCGCAGGCCTCCAGGCTCAAGGTGAGCGCGCGCGGATCGGCATTGCCGATGTCCTCGCTCGCCATGCGCACGGCACGCCGTGCGATGTACATTGGATCGCAACCGCCCGCGAGCATCCGACACAGCCAGTAGAGCGACGCGTCGGGATCGCTGCCGCGCACCGACTTGTGTAACGCCGATATCTGATCGAAGAAGTTCTCCCCACCCTTGTCGAAGCGCACGTAAGTGCTGCCGATCACGGCCCGCATGGTGTCGACGTCCAGACGGTGTCCCTGGCCATCGGGCTTGGCGAGGTCCGCCGCCGTTTCGAGCAAGTTCAGCATGCGTCGCGCATCGCCGTCCGCCGCGGCCAGCAACAGCTCGCGCGCGGCCGGCTCGAGCTCGAGTCGCAGCTCTCCGAGGCCCCGCTCGGTATCGGCGAGGGCCCGGTCGAGGAGCTTACCGAGGTCTTCCTGCGTCAGGGGCTTCAGCACATAAACGCGCGCCCGCGACAGCAAAGCGTTGTTCACCTCGAAAGAGGGGTTCTCGGTGGTCGCGCCGACGAAAATGAGCGTGCCGTCCTCGACGTAGGGCAGGAACGTGTCTTGCTGCGACTTGTTGAAACGATGCACCTCATCGAGAAACAGCACGGTGTCGCGGCTGCCCCGCAGGCTCTTCGCTCGCTCGACCACGGCGCGAATGTCCTTGATGCCCGCGAGCACCGCCGAGAGCGCAATGAACTCCGCGTTCGCATTGCTTGCCACCAGCCGGGCGAGCGTCGTCTTGCCGGTACCGGGAGGCCCCCACAAGATCATCGAGTGCGGGCGACCGGCCTCGAGCGCGCGGCGCAAGGGCGCGCCCGGCGCGAGCAGGTGCGATTGGCCGACGTATTCGTCGAGATTGCGCGGCCGCAGCCGGTCGGCCAGCGGTCGATAGGTACCCTCCCCCACCGGGGTCACTTGCTGTCGCGCCCGATCACATCGACACCCGGCGGCGGCGAGAATGTGAAGAGGTCAGGTATGAGCTTGGGATTTTTGACCGGGTGCGTGAAGGTGAGCTGCGTGATTTGATTGAGCTTGTCCGCGAGGAACATGGACGCGAGCTCGCCGTCCTTGTCGAATCCGATGCGCACCAGCTGGAAATCCGTGTCCGGGTGCTTGGGGAGGAGCTGAAACCAGCGCAGTCCTCCCTCATCCGGCAGTGCCTTGATGTCGAACTGCGCGGCGACCGAGCCGGTTCCCGACAAGAGCACCGCCGGTGTGCTCGCGAGCGTCGCATCCATGCTGCGCACGTTGGCTTGCTGCAAATCCTTGTCGTAGAACCAGATCTCCTGGCCGTCGCCTAGCACCAGCTGTTGCGAGGGCTCGGCATAATCCCAGCGGAATTTCCCCGGCCGCTGCAGGTAGAACTTGCCCGAAGCGCTGCGCAGCACCTTGCCCTGCCCATCCTCGATGGTCTGCGAGAAATCGGCCGACCAGCTGGACAACCCGCCGAGATAGCGCTCGACATCGCTCGCGGCGGAGGCGTGCGCGCGGGCCGCGGCGAGCGTGCCGACGGCGAGGGTGAGGGCGAGGGTGAGCCGGCGCAGCGCAGCCCCGGTACGGGTGGAGATCACGCTCAATCCTCCGGGGGAGCTGCGCCGAAGACCTCGCGCGCGCCGTTCGATTGCAGCGGGCCCACGAGCCCCGCTGCCTCCATCGCCTCGACCAGCCGCGCCGCGCGGTTGTAGCCGATCTTTAGACGGCGCTGCACGCCGGAAATCGATGCTTTGCGCGTCTCCGTGACGATCTTCACAGCTTCGTCGTACAGAGGATCCGCCTCGGCGTCCATCGCTCCGCCCTCGCCCCCTTCCTCATCATCGGCCGGGAACCCCGGAATCGACATGCTGGGACCTTCGAGGATCTCGTCGATGTAGGTTGGCGCGGCGGCCGACTTGAGCCCGGCAACGACGCGATGCACCTCTTGGTCGGAGACGAAGGCGCCGTGCACGCGCGTCGGTATTGAGGTGCCCGGCGGCAGGTACAGCATGTCGCCGTGACCCAGAAGCGATTCGGCGCCGCTCTGGTCGAGAATGGTGCGCGAATCCACCTTCGCCGACACCTGAAACGCGATGCGGGTCGGAATGTTGGCCTTGATGAGGCCCGTGATCACGTCCACCGAGGGGCGCTGGGTGGCGAGGATCAGGTGAATGCCCGACGCCCGCGCCTTCTGCGCGAGGCGCGCGATGAGCTCCTCGACCTTCTTGCCGACGATCATCATCAAGTCGGCGAGCTCGTCGATGATCACCACGACGAACGGCAGGCTGGTCAGATCCTCGACGTCTTCGGCCACGATGCCGGGTACGCCCTGCGCGATCTTCTGCATCCGAATAGGGTCCTTGATAGGCTTGCCACTATCCGCGGCATCCTTGACCTTGCGGTTGAAGCCGCCGATGTTGCGCACGCCGAGCGCCGCCATGAGCTGATAGCGCCGCTCCATTTCGGCGACGCACCAGCGCAGCGCGTTCGCGGCCTGCTTCATGTCGGTAACGACCGGCGCGAGGAGGTGCGGGATACCCTCGTAAACCGAGAGCTCGAGCATCTTCGGGTCGATCATGATCATGCGCACGTGCTCGGGCGTCGCCTTGTACACAAGGCTCAGCACCATGGCGTTGATGCCCACGGATTTGCCCGAGCCGGTCGTGCCGGCGATCAACAGATGCGGCATGCGCGCGAGATCCGCAACCACCGGCACGCCGCCGATGTCCTTGCCGAGCGCGAGCGCAAGCGGCGAGCCCACTGCGTCGTAGGGCTTGGACTTGATGATCTCCCCAAGCGTAACGATCTCGCGCTTCTCGTTCGGGATTTCGAGACCGACCACCGATTTGCCCGGGATGATCTCGACCACGCGAACGCTGATGGCGGACAACGCGCGTGCGAGGTCCTTCGCGAGATTGCTGATCTGACTCACTTTCACGCCGGGCGCGGGGCGCAGCTCGAAGCGCGTGATCACCGGCCCCGGCTGCACCGCCACGACCTCGGCCTCAACCCCGAAATCGCGCAGCTTCAGCTCGACGAGGCGCGACATGGCCTCCAGCGCTTCGTCCGAGTAGGACTGCTCGCGCGGCCCCGGCTCGTCCAGCAACGACAGCGCCGGCAGTTCACTCGACTTGGGCGCATCGAACAGCGGCACCTGGCGCTCGCGCTCAACCCGCTCGCTCTTCTCAGGCGTGGGCGCCGCGGCCTCGATACGCGGCGGCGGCCGGCTGGCCACTTTCTTTTGCTCCTCGCGAACCACTTCCTGGCGCGCCTGCTTGCGCTCCCGGCCGGAGGCGAGCTCGCGGCGTCGCGAACGCTTCTCGCGAGCCCAGTCGATGCCCCCGAGTATCCAGCCTCCGATCCTGTCCATGATCTCGAACCAGGACACGCCCAGGAACAGCGCGACGCCCGCGAGCCACAGACCGAACAGCAGGAGCGTCGCCCCGAGCAAACTCAGACCCTTGGCCGTCCCCTGGCCGATCAGCTCGCCGAGCACGCCGCCCGCGGTGTCAGGCAAGGCCGAGCCGTCCCAATGGAGGGTTGCGAGGGCGCAGCTCGTGAGGAGCGTCAACACGAACCCGGCCGCGCGCAGCAAGCTGTTCGCACGCGAGCGCACCTCCGGCAGGGATTGGTCCTTGTGCACGAGCCAGCCCGCGTACGCGAGCATGACCGGAAAGAGGTATGCCGGCCGGCCGAACATGAACAAGAAGAATCCCGACAGCCAAGCGCCCACCGGGCCGATCCAGTTCCCGACCGGCCCCGGCTCGCCCGTGTCGCTGAAACCGGGATCGTGAGCGTGGTATGAGAAAAGGGACAACCACAGGATGAGGGCAAGCGCGGACAATACCCACAGCGTGCCCTCCCGCAGTGAGCGAGTGACCGCCACGGAGAGCTTCAGGCTGGATTTCGGCTTCTTTAGCGCTGCAACGTCGCTCAAATCTAGACCTTTAGTGATGTATATCTCTTAACTGATTGAATAGTATGTAATAATAACGCAGTCGGCGACAGGGCATCAACTCCACCTGCGAAACGCCCGATGAGTGTCGTTGCGCTGGCTGGCGTACGCCGATTTACTTACCATGGACTCGCAACACGTGAGGCCAGCAATCCACGGCGATCGGCCGGCGGTGCCGGCCGCCGGGATGCGAAGAGAGGCAGATCATACATGACCGTCAGGCACAGTCGTCTAATCATCTTGGGCTCCGGCCCCGCCGGATATTCGGCCGCGGTGTACGCGGCGCGCGCCAATCGCAAGCCGCTCCTGATCACCGGGCTCGAGCAGGGCGGCCAGCTCATGACCACCACCGATGTCGACAACTGGCCTGGGGATGTCGAGCATCTGCAGGGACCGCAGCTCATGGATCGCATGCGCAGGCATGCAGAGCGGTTCAACACCGACATCATATTCGACCACATCAGCCGGGTGGATCTGACCCATCGGCCGATGCGCCTGACGGGCGACAGCGGGGAGTACACCTGCGATGCCCTGATCATCGCGACCGGAGCCTCCGCCAAGTATCTCGGCTTGCCTTCGGAGGAGACTTTCCGCGGCAAGGGGGTCTCGGCATGCGCCACCTGCGATGGCTTCTTCTACCGCGGCAAGCGCGTGGTGGTGGTGGGCGGCGGCAACACGGCGGTCGAAGAGGCGCTGTATCTTTCGAACATTGCCGCCCACGTTACCTTGGTGCATCGCCGCGACAAGCTGCGCGCGGAGAAGATATTGCAAGATCGGCTGTTCGCACTCGAAAGTGCGGGTCAGGTCGCCATTGTCTGGAATCACACCGTCGATGAGATCCTCGGCGATGAATCCGGCGTCACCGGCGCGCATCTCAAGCCGCTGCACGGCGGCGGCGCGGCGCGCTCGGTCCATGCCGACGGCGTGTTCATCGCGGTCGGCCATCAACCGAATACCCAGCTCTTTGAGCATCAGCTCGAGATGCGCGGCGGCTACATCGTGGTCAAGGGCGGGAGCGACGGCGACGCCACCGCCACCAGCCTGTCCGGCGTCTTCGCCGCCGGAGACGTTGCGGATCACGTGTACCGACAGGCCGTCACATCGGCGGGCACCGGCTGCATGGCTGCGCTCGACGCCGATAAGTACCTGGAACGTCTCGACGCCGAGTTGCATCTCAAGCCGCGCGCCGCGCACGCGTGATCGTTTCGCGAGCCCGGCTTCTGCGGAGCATTGCCGAGGTCGAGGCGTCTGAGTGGAACGCGCTCGTGGGGAGCGCCGCACAGCCCTTTCTGCGACACGAATTCTTGCTGTCGCTCGAGGAGGCGGGTTGCACCACCCCAAAAACCGGTTGGACACCGGAGCACGCCATTGCACGGGACTTCGAGGGCCGGCTGCTCGGGGCTGTACCGCTGTATCGCAAGGCCCATTCCCGCGGCGAGTTCGTCTTCGATTTCTCCTGGGCGAACGCCTATGCCCAGCATGGGCTTCGGTATTACCCGAAGCTCCTCTCGGCAGTGCCGTTCACGCCCGTGAGCGGCACGCGCTTTCTGGTAGCGCCGACGGTGGATGCGCGGGCGACGCGCGCGGCTCTGATCCGCGCAGTCGCCGAGCATGCTCGCGTGGAGCGGCTCTCCTCCTGGCATGTGCTCTTCCCCACGGACGCCGAGCTCGCCGATCTGACGGGAGGCGGCCTCATTCCCCGGCGCGACTGCCAATTTCACTGGTTCAATCGAGGGTACGAGTCCTTCGACGCCTTCCTCGCGACCTTCACTGCCGAGAAGCGCAAGAAGGCGAAGCGTGAACGCCGCCGCGTCGCCGAGGCCGGCATCGTCTTCGACACCCGCTCGGGCACGGACATGGATGACGCGCTGTGGCGCACCGTGTACGAGTTCTATGCGGACACATTCTACCGTCACGGGCACGAGCCGTACCTCAACCTCAAATTCTTCAAGCTCATCGGTGCGCGCATGCCCGAGCGGTTGATGCTCAAGATCGCGCGCCAAGGGATGACGCCGATCGCGCTCGCAATCTTCTTCGTGGGCGACGATGCGCTCTACGGACGCTACTGGGGCGCGGGCGGCAACTACCACAGCCTGCACTTCGAGACCTGCTACTACCAGGGCATCGAATATTGCATCGAGAAGGGACTGTCGCGGTTCGAGCCCGGCACCCAGGGCGAGCACAAGGTTCCGCGCGGCTTCGTCCCAGCCTTGACGTCCTCGGCGCACTACATCGCCGATGAGCGCTTCGCCGCGGCGATCCGCGACTTCGCCGCACGCGAGGCGCATGGGGTCGATGTCTACGCCGCCGCGGTCAACGAGCACGTGCCCTATCACCGTGCGAGCGACGAGGAATTGCAGCTCTGAGCAGGCTGGTCTGGCTCAGCGAGCATGCCGATCCCGAGTGGTTTCCGCCTCTCGAACAGGCGCTGCGCGAGCCATCGGGACTTCTCGCCGCGGGCGGGGACCTCCGTCCGGTGCGGCTCCTATCCGCCTACGAGCGCGGCGTGTTCCCGTGGTACTCGGCGCAGCAACCCATTCTGTGGTGGGCGCCCGATCCGCGCATGGTGCTCTTTCCGGGCGAATTCAAGGTCTCGCGAAGTCTCGCAAAGACCTTGAGAAGCGGCCGCTTCGAGTGCCGTCTCGACACCGCGTTCGCAGCCACGATCCGCGCCTGTGCCGCGCCGCGCCGCTCGGGTGCCGACACCTGGCTGAATCCCGACATGATCGAGTCCTACGAAGAGCTGCACCGCATGGGCTATGGTCACTCCGTGGAAACCTGGAGAGGGGATGAACTGGTGGGAGGGCTATATGGGCTGCAGCTCGACCGGGTATTTTTCGGCGAATCGATGTTCAGCCGCGAGCGCGATGCCTCCAAGGTCGCGCTTGCCCGCCTAGTGGGGGAGTGCCGTCGGCGCGGCATCGAGCTCATCGATTGCCAGATCGCGAGCTCGCATCTCGGCAGCCTCGGCGCCCGCGAGCTCTCGCGCAACGAGTTCGCGCGCCTGCTGCGGCGCTACGCGCGGCGCGTTCCCAGCGGTCGCTGGATGTGAAATTGCATTACCGGGGGCCTTTATGCACAATGCGCCCGGCTCGTTGGACTCGAACAAGGACGCATGTCAAAAGAAGAGGCAATTCAATTCGAGGGCGAGGTCGTCGAGACCCTGCCCAATACGACGTTCCGCGTCAAGCTGAAGACCGGCCATGTCGTGACCGCGCATATATCAGGCAAGATGCGCAAGAACTACATCCGTATTCTCACGGGCGATCAAGTCACCGTGGAGATGACGCCTTACGACTTGACCAAGGGCCGGATCGTCTACCGCGGCCGCTGAATGAGGCGGAGCGGCTGGCTCCGCCCACTCGCGCCGCTCGCCGCGCGCAGCTGGCCGCCCGCCTCAGGTCTCCTGCTTCTCGTGCGACAGCAACGCCGGCGCATCCGCCGAGCGCGTGGTAAGAACGAGCTTCTCGCCGTCCTCGCTCAAGCTGACCTCGACGTGCCCGCCGTTCACGAGCTTGCCGAACAAGAGCTCCTCGGCGAGCGGCCGCTTGATGTGCTCCTGGATGATTCTCGCCATGGGTCGCGCACCCATCTTCGGGTCGTAGCCGCGCTTCGCGATCCAGCGGCGCGCGGCCTCGTCCACCGAGATCGAGACCCGCTTCTGTTCGAGCTGCGCCTCAGCCTCGACCAGCAGCTTGTCCACCACCCGCTCGATCGTGTCCTGATCGAGCGCGCCGAACTGGATGACCGCATCCAGCCGATTGCGGAATTCCGGTGAGAACAAGCGCCGAATCGCTTCCATCCCGTCCGAGGCCGTGTCGGACTGAGTGAAGCCGATGCTGGGACGGCTCATCTCGAACGCGCCGGCGTTCGTGGTCATGATGATGATCACGTGACGGAAATCCGCTTTGCGTCCATTGTTGTCCGTCAACGTGCCATGGTCCATGACCTGCAGCAACAGGTTGAACACGTCCGGATGCGCCTTCTCGATTTCGTCGAGCAGTAGAACGCAATGCGGATGCTTGGCGATGGCCTCGGTCAAGAGCCCACCCTGATCGAATCCGACATAGCCCGGCGGTGCCCCGATGAGGCGTGACACGGTGTGCCGCTCCATGTACTCCGACATGTCGAAGCGCACGAACTCGACACCCATGGCGATCGCGAGCTGGCGCGTCACTTCGGTCTTGCCGACGCCCGTCGGGCCGGAGAATAGGAACGAGCCGACGGGCTTGCGGTGATCGCCCAAGCCCGAGCGCGACATCTTAATGGCGGCCGACAGCGCCTCGATGGCCTTGTCCTGACCGAAAATCGTGAGCTTGAGATTGCGCTCGAGGTTGCGCAGCACGTCGCGGTCCGAGAGCGATACGTTCTTCGGCGGAATGCGGGCGATGCGGGCGACCACGTTCTCGATCTGAGTCACCGTGACCGAATCCGCGCGATTCTCCACCGGCTGCAGCCGCAGGTTCGCACCTGCCTCGTCCACCACGTCGATGGCCTTGTCGGGCATGTGGCGATCGTTGATGTGACGCGCGGCGAGCTCGGCCGCGGCCTGCAGCGCCGCGTCCTCGTACTTGACGCCGTGGTGCTCCTCGTAGCGGGTCCGCAGGCCTCGCAGGATGTCGATGGTGTCCTGGACCGAAGGCTCGGTGATGTCGATTTTCTGGAAACGCCGGGCGAGGGCGTGATCCTTCTCGAAGATGCCGCGATACTCGTTATAGGTCGTCGAGCCGATGCAGCGCAGCTCGCCGTTGGCGAGCGCCGGCTTGATCAAGTTGGAAGCGTCCATCACGCCGCCGGACGCTGCCCCCGCGCCGATCACGGTGTGGATCTCGTCGATGAAGAGGATCGCGCCCGGCTGCTTCTTCACCTCGGCGAGAACCGCCTTCAGGCGCTTCTCGAAGTCGCCGCGGTACTTGGTGCCCGCCACCAAGGAGCCCATGTCGAGCGAGAAAATCGTCGCATCGAGCAGGACCTCGGGGACTTTGTTCTCCACGATCATCCGCGCGAGCCCCTCGGCGATCGCCGTCTTGCCCACTCCCGCCTCGCCGACGTACAGGGGATTGTTCTTGCGCCGCCGGCACAGGATCTCGATGGTCCGCTCCACCTCGAGCTTGCGGCCGATCAAGGGATCGATCTTGCCCTTGCGCGCCGCCTCGTTGAGGTTGGTCGCGTACTTCTCGAGGGCGCTACCCTGAGAGTCGCCGTCACGGTCGGCATCGCCGGTAGCGCCGCCGTCATCGCGATCGCTGCGCTCCTCGCCGCCCGCCTTAGACAGTCCGTGAGCGATGAAATTCACCACGTCGAGCCTGGATACGTCCTGCATGCTCAAGAGGTACGCCGCATGCGACTGCTTTTCGCTGAAAATCGCCACCAGGACGTTGGCGACCGTCACCTCTTTCTTGCCGCTCGACTGCACGTGGAACACCGCGCGCTGCAGCACCCGCTGGAACCCCAGAGTCGGCTGCACGTCACGGTCCTCGCCGACCGGCAACCGGGGGGTGGTTTGCTCGATGAACTGCTTGAGTTCCGTTTTGAGCTTGGTCGTGTCGGCCCCGCAAGACTTGAGAATCTCGCGTACCTTCGGGGTATCGACGATCGCGAGCAGCAAGTGCTCCACGGTCATGAATTCGTGACGCGCCTCACGGGCGGCGGCAAACGCATCGTTCAAGCAAAATTCGAGTTCTTGACTAAGCACTGGTTACGCCTCTTCTAGCGTCGCCATCAGCGGATGCTGATGTTGCCGCGCATATGCAATTACCTGGGCCACCTTGGTCTCCGCAATCTCGTACGTGAAGACCCCGCACACACCCTTTCCCTTGGTGTGCACCTCGAGCATAACCCGAGTGGCCTTGGTGCGGTCCATTGCGAAGAACCGCTGCAGAATATCGACGACGAACTCCATGGGAGTATAGTCGTCGTTTATCAGCACAACTTGATACAGAGGCGGACGCTTGATCTTGGGCGCCGATTCCTCGACGACCAAGCCTGTTCCTTCCCGTCCGCGGTCCGCTTCGCTCATGATTAGAAGGATTTATATGGCGCGATCTGGCGCTTTACAAGCGCAGCAAGCAAAAGCCGCGACGCGTCGCCACTGTCGCCATTCGGTGTCACTCTACTTTAACAAGTAAAAACAAATGCTTGAGCGGCCTGGGCGGTAGTCCTATGATTACCCCGGAGCATCCCGTTGGGCTGGCGTGCGGCGATCCCGCCTGCGCCCACTTTTTTGTATGTCGAAGTGCCGCGCATAAATGCTGGATACACGCAACGCTACATGGCTATCACGACTCGAGAGCAACAGCCCCTATCTGGTGTCGCTCCTCCTGGCGGCGCTCATTGCGGTCGAGCTCGCGCGCATTCTCGTTGCAGTGGTGAGCGGACCCGTAAAGTCCCCCCAGCCCGTGATCGCCGTTAACCTGCAGGTGCATCCCGCGCGCACGGGTGTGAATGCTCAAGCCGTGGCAAACGCGCATCTGTTCGGAGCAGCGGTTGCCGATCCGACGACTCAGGACCCCAACAACGCGCCGCTGAGCAGCGCGAATCTCGTGCTCGCGGGCACCATCGCGACTCAGGATCCCAAGCGTGGAATCGCCATCATTACCGACGGCGGCCCCTCCAAAGTATATTCCGTGGGCGAGAATGTGAACGGAGCGACGCTCTACTCGGTCTATCTGGACCATGTGATTCTGGACCGGGGGGGTACGTTGGAAACACTTTTGCTACCGAGGTTGCTCGCCGGCGGCGCGCGCATGCCCCTGCGGCGAGGTGTGGAGGCGCGCAGCTCCGAAGCCGTGGACAACATACGCCGCCTGGTGCAGCAGGACCCGGGTCTCTTGGATCAGGTCATGCGGACTGTTCCGTCTTACGACAACAGCGCGGGTAAGCTGCGCGGATTTCGCGCCTATCCCGGTCGCAATCGAGCCATCTTCAATAAACTGGGTTTGAAGCCTGGTGATTTGGTCACGGCAATTAACGGCCAACCGCTGGATGATCCGCAGCACAGCCAGGAGGTCTTCAATACGATTCAGTCATCGAACACGGTCACCGTCACCGTGGAGCGCGGCGGCCAAAAGCAAGACATCACCTTGAATGTCGCGCAGGTTGCCTCCGAGGCCAGTAAGGATCTGGAGAGCGAGCCGGGCGCCGCAACTGCGCCCGCGGCCGGTCCCACCCCGACCCCTTCCCCGCCCGCCAGCGCGCCGAACGGCCCCAACACGAATGAGACCGTGAACGAATGATGCGTTCTGAGAGATTTACCCGCGGCGTCCTGGTCTGCACCTTGTCTTTGTCCCTGACCACGCTCGCACCGGCGGCCCCTCCCGGCGCGCCGAGCCTGCAACAGCGGCCGCAGGAAGGCGCGACCATCACGCCGAACTACAAAGACGCGGACTTGAGCCAGATCATCCAGGCAGTGAGCGAAGTCACCGGGAAGAACTTCATCATCGATCCGCGGGTGAACGCCAAGGTGACCATGCTGTCCTCGACGCCCATGTCGCCGGACGCGTTCTATCAGGCCTTCCTCTCGGTGCTGCAGGTGTACGGCTATGTTGCAGTGCCCGCGGGGAAGGTCATCAAGATCGTCCCCAACACCGACGCCCGGCAACTGCCGTCGATCGATCTACCGAGCAATGTGAGCGCGACTTCGGACGAGATGGTCACGCAGATCATCACCATGAAGAACGTCAGCGCGGCTCAGCTCGTGCCGTTGTTGCGGCCACTGATTCCCCAGTCGGGGCACTTGGCCGCCTATCCCAGCGGCAACATGCTCATCATCTCCGATCGAGCCAGCAACGTGTCCCGCATCACGAAGATCATCGAACGCATGGATGAGAGCGGCGATGAGCCGATCGAGGTCGTTCAGCTGCACAACGCGAGCGCCACGGAGCTCGTTCGCACCATCAACCAGCTCAATCAAGGCGCCGGCGGCGGCGCAGAAGCGGGCGCGCCGGTGAAGGTGGTGGCCGATGAGCGCACCAACAGCGTGTTGATCAGCGGCGAGAAGTCCCTGCGCCTGAAGGCCAAGGCGCTGGTGCTCGATCTCGATACACCCCGCGCGGGCGGCGCCGGCGATACCGAGGTACGCTACCTGCTGTACGCGGACGCCGAGAAGCTCGCGGACAAGCTCAAGGGACAGGCAACAGCCACCGCCAAGGCCCAGAACGGCCCGCAAGCCGGCGCCGGTGCTACGCCCAGCGCCGGTGGCGGCGGTGCTCCGAACATCGACGCGAGCGTCACCATCTGGGCGGACGTGCCGACGAACGCGCTCATCATGACGGCGCCGCCCAAGATCATGAAAAACCTGATGGCGGTGATCGACAAGCTCGACATTCGCCGCGCGCAGGTCGAAGTGGAGGCGATGATCGTCGAAGTCGACGTCAACAAGAGCGCCAACCTCGGCGTGCAGTGGCTGCTCGACGGCGGCACGAGCCTCGGCTATGGCGTCATCAATCTGCCCGGCAGCAGCGGCACGAGCATCGTGGATATCGCCGCCGCGGCTCTCGGCGGTATCTCGGGGCTCCAAGCCTCGGCGGCCACCACGGCCACGACCACCACCGGCACGACCGGCGCCACCGCGGCCTCGGGCATCTCCTCGCTCATTCCGAACGGCGCCACGTTCGCCGTCGGTACGTACAACTCGAACACCCAGAAGGGGTTTGCCGCGCTCATTCAGGCATTGCGCAGCGACGGCTCGAGCAACATCATCTCGACGCCCCGCATCATCACGATGAACAACGAGGAAGCCGAGGTGAAGGTGACGCAGGAGATTCCGCTCATTACGGGTCAATACACGAGCTCGCAATCCCAGGTGAACGGTACCACCAGCCCCTTTGAAACCATCCAGCGTGAGGAAGTCGGCACCATCCTCAAGGTAACGCCGCACATCAGCGAGGGCGATACCATCCAGCTGAAAGTCGAGCAGGAGGACTCCTCCCCCGGCGCGAAGCTCGCGGACTCGGCCGACATCTCGACCAACAAGCGCTCGATCAAGACCACCATCCTGATCGAGGACGGCGGCATCATCGTGCTCGGCGGCTTGATGCAGGACACCGTCACGGAAAGCGAGGATCGGGTCCCGGTGCTCGGCGCCATCCCGCTGCTCGGCAACCTGTTCAAATCGCGCTCAGGCTCGCGCCAGAAGAGCAATTTGCTCGTCTTCCTACGCCCGAGGATCCTGCGTGATCAGGCCGCGACCCAGCAAGTGAGCACCAAGCGCTACGATGAAATCCGCGAGGAGGAGCGCACGCTGCACAAGGGCAAGATCACGCTCCTGCCGGGCGAGCGGCAACCCTCGCTGCCCGCGATACCGGCCTCATCGCCGAATGCGATCAACTCGCAGGCGCCGGCCCCGGGGACCGCCGTGCACATCGCGCCCTCGGCACAGCCCGCCCCGGTCCCGCAGCCCGTGCCGGGCGCGCAGCCGGCGCCCGTCCCGCAGGCCGCCCCGCCCCTAGTGCAGCCGGCGCCGCCGCTCTCGCAACCGGCCACGCAGCCGCAACCCGTACCGCCGCCGCCGACCTCGACGACGCCGCAGCCGGCCCCGGCGCCGCAACCCACCCACTCCGCGAGCCCGCAATGAGCGCGCAAGTCGAGGATCGCGCCGAGGCTCGGAAACTTTCCTTTCCGTTCGCCAAGCGTCATGGCGTACTGGTGCGCGCGATCGCCGACGACCACGCCGACACCGTATGCAGGCCCGGCGTCACGCCCCAGGCCCTCGCCGAGGTGCGTCGGTTCGTGGGCGTGCCCTTGAAGCTCGAGCGGGTGTCGGTCGAGGTGTTCGATTCGCTCCTGCGCATCGCCTACGAGGCGGGTTCCGGCGCCGCGATGCAAATGCTCGAGGGCCTCGACGACAACACCGATCTTGCGCATCTCGCCGAGGACATCCCCGAATCCTCGGACCTCCTCGAGAGCGACGACGAGGCGCCGATCATCCGCCTCATCAACGCGCTGCTCACGCAGGCGGTCAAGGAGAACGCCTCGGATATTCACATCGAGCCGTACGAGAACCGCCTGGTGATTCGTTTCCGCGTGGACGGAGTGCTGCGCGAGGTGCTGCAGACCAAGCGCGCCGTCGCCCCGCTCGTGGTGTCGCGCATCAAGGTCATGTCCAAGCTCGATATCGCGGAGCGCCGGCTGCCCCAGGACGGACGTATTTCGCTGCGCATCGCCGGCCGGGCGGTCGACGTGCGCGTATCGACGCTCCCCTCGGGTCACGGCGAGCGCGTGGTGCTGCGCTTGCTCGACAAGCAGGCCGGCCGCATCGAGCTCACCTCCCTGGGCATGGATCCGCGCACGCAAAGCCTGATGGACGAGATCATCCACAAGCCGCACGGCATCATCCTGGTGACCGGACCGACCGGCTCGGGCAAGTCGACCACGCTGTACGCCTCTCTCGAGCGCATCAACGACAACACCCGCAATGTGATGACGGTCGAGGATCCGATCGAGTATTACATCGACGGCATCGGCCAGACGCAGGTGAACACGAAGGTGGAAATGACCTTCGCGCGAGGTCTGCGCGCCATACTGCGCCAGGACCCCGATGTGGTGATGATCGGCGAAATCCGCGATCTCGAGACCGCCCAGATCGCCGTGCAGGCGAGCTTGACGGGTCACCTCGTGCTCTCCACGCTGCACACGAACACCGCCGTGGGCGCCGTGACCCGCCTGCGCGACATGGGTATTGAGCCGTTTCTTCTGTCTTCGAGCTTGATCGGGGTGCTCGCGCAGCGGCTGGTGCGCGTGCTGAACCCCGAGACCCGCGAAGCCTTCTACGCCGGTGAGTACGAGCGGCGCCTCCTGAACCTCGATCCCAAAGACCAGGTGAAGCTCTACCGGCCGAGCGCCGAGCCGGGTACCGGCTATCGCGGTCGCACCGGTATCTACGAGCTCATCGCGGTGGACGATCACATGCGCACCATGATCCACGACGGCGCCTCCGAGCAGGAGCTGGAGCGTTATGCGCGCACGGCGACCCCCGGTATCCGCGAGGACGGCCGCCGCAAGGTCCTCGCCGGGGAGACCACCCTCGAGGAAGTCCTGCGCGTCACGCGTGAAGACTGAGGACGCAGCCTGATGGGCGCCTTCGAATACGTCGCGCTCGACCCTCAGGGCAAGGAGCGCAAGGGGCTCATCGAAGGGGATACCCCGAAGCACGTGCGCCAGTTGCTGCGCGACAAGCACCTCCTGCCGCTCGAAATTCTCGAGGCCGCACAGCGCGAGCAAAAGCAAAGCCGCTCCCGTCACCCGTTCATGCGCCGGGGCCTCTCGACGCTCGATCTGGCGCTGCTCACGCGCCAGCTCGCAACGCTGCTGCGCTCAGGCCTGCCGCTCGAGGAGACCCTGCAGGCGGTGGCCGAGCAGACCGAGAAGGCGCGCGTGCAGCGCATCGTGCTCGGCGTGCGCAGCAAGGTCGTCGAGGGCCATCCCCTCGCCGAGGGGCTGCGGGATTTCCCGCAAGCATTTCCCGAGATCTACCGCGCCACCGTCTCGGCCGGCGAGCAATCGGGCAAGCTCGATTCGGTGCTCGAGCGCCTTGCGGACTACACCGAATCGCGCCAGGTCATGGGGCAGCAGGTGAGCCACGCGCTGGTGTATCCGATCGTGCTCCTGGTGCTCTCCTTCGCCATCGTCTCCTTCTTGCTCGCGTACGTTGTGCCCCAGGTGGTCGCCGTATTCGAATCGGGCCATCAGGAGCTGCCCCTGGCGACACGCATTCTCATCGGCGCGAGCGATCTGGTTCGCCACTACTGGATCTACGGCCTCATCGTGATCGGCGCGGCGTCGTGGGGCTTCGCGCGCTGGGTGAAAGCGCCGGAGGCGCGGCTCAAGGTGGATCGCTTCTTGCTACGGCTACCCCTCGCCGGCAAGCTCATTCGCGGTCTGAACACGGCGCGCTTCTCGCGCACCTTCAGCATTCTGACCGCGAGCGCGGTACCGGTGCTCGAAGCGCTGCGCATCTCCGCCGAGGTGGTGAACAACCTGCCCATGCGCAATGCCGTCGAGGAGGCCGCCCTGCGGGTGCGCGAGGGCGCGCCGATCGGCAAATCGCTCGCCGCGCGCAAGCTCTTTCCTCCGATGATGATTCACCTCATCGCGAGCGGCGAGAGCAGCGGCGAGCTGGAGAAGATGCTCGAGCGGGCCGCCACGAACCAGGAGCGCGAGATGGACGGATTACTCTCGACCCTGACAAATCTCCTGGGACCACTCATGGTGGTGTTCATGGGCGCGGTCGTGATGTTCATCGTCATCGCGCTGCTCTTGCCGATTTTCCAGCTGAACGATTTGGTGAAATAGTGCGGCAGATATATCGGAATGTGCCGCCGAAATGGCGGGGTGTGCGCCAGGGTATTGCGCCTGAGACGACTTTCCGTTTATAAACCGCGCGTGGTCGATTCCCGAGGCCCAACGGAAAGCTGCTGAAGCATGAGCGAGAAACCCGAATCGGACGAATTCGAGGAAGAGGACGCGGAAGATACGGCGCCCGTCGACGACGTGGACGTGGATCACATTATGCGCGACGTGGAGTCGCAGCGGCGGCGCGCACCGAAGGGCGCCGAGCCCGCCTGGCGACGGCTCGAGCGCGTCATGGAAGAGCGGCGTACCGCGGAATTGCTCTCCGATTTCGACGATTACGAGATTTTCGACGCGGAAAGCGAGCCGGACGGAAAGCCGGGCCGCAAGAAGCGGAAACTGCGCTGATCACGTGTGTTTTTCGCAACAGTAACCCCGGGGCGGGCGGCCGAGCGCGGCTAGCGGCTAGCGAAAATCGCGCGATTCGAACACGAGTTCCCCCAAGAGCGCCGAGAGATTGGTGAGACGCTGGGCGATCACGTGCAGGACGTCGCCCTCGCGCTGCACGGGTCCCCGCACCTCCAGCAAGCGCGATTCGAGGAGCGCCGCACGCTGCTCCTCGGCGATGCGCTTCCAGACGATCAAGTTCACGTGCCCCGTCTCGTCTTCCATGGTGACAAAGGTCACGCCGCTCGCACTGCCCGGCCGCTGACGCGTGATCACCATCCCTGCGGTCGTTACCCAGCGGCCGCTCGGCAAGCCCCACAACGCCTCGGTCGTGAGGATGCCGCGTGCCTCGAGCCGCCGGCGCAAGAGCGCCAGGGGATGACGGCGCAAAGACAGCCCGAGGCTCCCGTAGTCGGCGACGATGTCGTGACCTTCGCGCGGCGCACGCAGGAGCGGTATGCCCTCCGGCACCGCCGTTTCGGCCGACAGCAGAGGCAGCGGACGCTCGATCCCGCTCACCTGCCAGTAGGCGCGGTAGCGATGGCCCGCCATGCCCGCGAGCGCATCGCCGGCAGCAAGCGCCTCGAGGTCACGGCGGTCGAGCGAAGCGCGCTCCGCGAGATCCTCGAGGCCGGTGAACGGGCGCACCGCCCGCGCCGCGACCAGCCTCTTCGCCCCCTCCTCGGACAGACGCTTGACCATCCGCAATCCCAGGCGCAGTGCCGGACGCCCGTCCTCGCGTCGCTCGAGCGTGCAATCCCAGGCGCTCGTGTCCACCGCCACCGGCCGCACCTCCACGTCGTGCGCACGCGCATCGCGCACCAGCTGCGCCGGCGCATAGAACCCCATCGGCTGGCTGTTGATGAGCGCCGCGCAAAATGCCGCGGGCTCGTAATGCTTGATCCAGGCGGACGTGTATACGAGTAAGGCGAAGCTGGCGCTGTGGGAGTTGTGGACAACGAAATGATTGGCGACAAAGTTATGATCCCCCTCGATTTTGAGATCATAGGTTTCTTTGTCCCCGACCGGCTCGATCGAGACGATTCTGTCCCAATAGATGTCGGATCCGGCCAAACGCAGTAGATCGCAAGACCCTAAAGCCTTCCCCACTCTCTCGATGACATGACGACGAAACCCAATCTTAGCGGTACCACGAGATTGAATCTCGCGCACACATAGCTCGGCTCGATGCCCTAATTCCTTCCACGTGATTCCTCTTGCTTCCCGATCGCGCCGTATCACGATGCCTAAACGAAGCAGTAAGTGTTGAATCTGAAATGCGAGGACAATAGAAGCGGTATCGTAGGATGCGTGACCTCTCATGGAGAAACCGCCGTCCCCTTCCCAGAGCCGCGCCAACAGAAGTCCAATATTGCCGTTACACAGCTCGAACACCTGAGGCGGAAGCGCTTTAGCCCGGGCTCCGCAGCCCCAAACGCCTAAGATCTTGTGCCGGGGCCACTTGCATCCTCCTGCGACCGGCATAGAACGTGCCGTCGCCACATGATCGCCGACCCTTAATTCCCCGAGGTTTCGCCACCCGGACAGCGTCATGAATGGATGCTCGGCTGTGGCGCAAATTTCGTGCCCCAATGCGGTGCGCATCCGCCATACCGGCTTTACCCCGCTTTGGATAACTCGCAATACTTTTCGGGAGCGGAGCTTCAGCTCCGGATCGCATGCCAACGTATTCTCAAGACGCGCTTTTCCACGGAAAACATCCTCGATAGTCACCCATCTGCCCGTATCGGCATCGATGACTCGTGTATCTCCAACGACACATTCCGGGAAGCCATACTCCCCGAACCCTAAAATCTGATTGAATATCTGATTCGCGAAGCTCTCCGTATAACCGCGGCCTCGCATGCCGTTGATCAATTTTTGCTGGAAGGGCTCGAGGCCACCTTTGCGTTTCCAGGCGGCCATGGCCCGGCGCAGCCCGTCCGCCTCGCCGGGCGAGAAGCCGGCCGCGACGATCGCGAGCTGCATCACCTGTTCCTGGAAAATCGGCACGCCGAGCGTGCGGCTGAGCACGCCCTCGACCTCCTTGCTCGGATAATGGACGGCCTCCTCGCCATTGCGACGCCGCAAGTAGGGATGCACCATCTCGCCTTGAATGGGACCGGGACGCACGATCGCCACCTCGATCACGAGGTCGTAGAAATTGCGTGGCCGCAGGCGCGGCAGCATGGACATCTGAGCGCGCGACTCGATCTGAAAGACCCCGACGGTGTCGGCGCGGCAGATCATGTCGTACACCGCTGCATCCTCGCTCGGCACGGTGGCGAGATTGAGATCGCTCCCGGGGGTACCGCCGAAGCGATTGATCAGCTCGAACGCCCGGCGGATGGCGCTCAGCATGCCGAGGCCGAGAACATCCACCTTGAGCAATCCCAAGGCATCGAGATCGTCCTTGTCCCATTGAATGACCGTGCGCTCCGGCATGGCGGCGTTCTCGATGGGCACGAGCTCGTCCAAGCGTCCGCGAGCGATCACGAAGCCGCCCACGTGCTGCGACAAATGGCGCGGGAATCCGAGAATTTCCGTGGTGAGGGCCATGAGACGGGTCGTCCTTGGGTCGGACGGATCGAAACCCAAGGCGCGGATGCGCTCCGGATCGACGCGTTGACCGTCCCACCACTGCATGCTGCTCGCGAGCCGATCGACTTGTGCCAAGTCATATCCAAGAGCCTTGCCGACATCGCGCAGCGCACTGCGGGGGCGGTAGCAGATGACGGTGGCCGCCAGCGCGGCGCGTTCGCGGCCGTACTTGCCGTAGATGTACTGAATGACCTCCTCGCGCCGCTCGTGCTCGAAATCGACGTCGATATCCGGAGGCTCGTTGCGCTCCTTGGAAATGAACCGCTCGAACAGCATGGACATGCGCGAGGGGTCGACTTCGGTGATCTGCAGGCAGTAGCAGACGATGGAATTCGCGGCCGAGCCCCGGCCCTGACAGAGGATGCCCTGCGAGCGGGCGTATTGGACGACATCGTTCACGGTGAGGAAGAAGGGCTCGAACCTGAGCTCCGCGATCAAGCGCAGCTCGTGCTCGAGACCCTTCCGCACGCCGCACGGGACCCCTTGCGGCCAGCGCTTGGCGCAGCCCGCCAGGGTCAAGGCGCGCAAGTGGCTGGTCGGGGTCTCGCCGGCGGGAACGATCTCCTCGGGATACTCGTAGCGCAGCTCGTCGAGGCTGAACGTACAGCGCTCGGCGATCGCGAGCGTTTGCTCGAGGAGCGCCGCGGGATAGAGTTCGCTCAAGCGCTCGAGAGGCCGCAGGCAGCGCTCGCCGTTCGGAAACAAGCGAACGCCTGCCTCGTGCAAGGGAATTCCCAGGCGAATGGCCGTGAGCACATCCTGCAGAGCGCGGCGGTTGCGCCGATGCATGTGCACGTCCCCGGCAGCGACCTGGGGCAGCTCGAGCGCCTTGCCGAGCGCCTGCAAGAGCGCGAGGCGCCTCGCATCGGAACCCCCGGTCAAGAGCTCGACGCCGACCCACAGGCGCCCGGCGAAGCGCTCGCGCAGCCAGCGGCCGTCCTCGGCCTGGTGCGGCAATGCCGTTGCGTCGGTTTGCGGCAGCCAGATGATCAAACATCCTTCGAGCGCATTCTCGAGATCGCGGCGCTCGAGGACGTAGTGGCCTTTGTCGCCCGCGCGCCGCGCTCGGCTGATCAGCCTGGACAGGGCGCCATAGCCGGCTCGGTTGGTGGCGAGCGCCACGAGCTTGAGCGCATCGACGCAGTTGAGCTCCGCCCCAACGATGAGCGGCAGCTCACACTGCTTGGCGGCGACGTGCGCACGCACCACGCCTGCGAGCGAGCACTCATCGGTGAGGGCGAGCGCTCGATAGTGCAGGCGCTTGGCTTGCACGACAAGCTCCTCGCAGTGCGAGGCGCCGCGCAGAAAAGAGAAATTGCTCAACGTATGAAGCTCGGCGTACACGCAAGGGCCTCAAGCGAACACACCGTGCAAATACCAACGCCTCGACCGCCGCTCCCTAAAAACCCACAGTCGCGCTCCGCCCGCTTGACGCACGATGTAATAGTCGCGGGCAATCCCCTTGCCGTCCCACCAGCCGCTCTCGATGCGCTCGGGACCTTCCTCGACGACGCCGGGCTCCTCGAGAATCTGCCGTACCGCCAAGAGAGGCAGCTGTGCCGGCTCATCCAGCAACCAGACGGGCCGCGGCATGTCGGGATGATGGGTCTTGCGGTGCAGCCGCTCAGCCGGCAGCAGGGCGCTGAGACGCAGTTTTTGAACCCGTTGCCAGGCCGCCTCGGGCCGATGCTCGGCGACCGAGCGCAGGCCGTACACCGCCGCATCGCCGAGACGGGCGCGTAACCGTTCCACCAGCTGCGGCGCCGTATCGCTGCCCCCACCGGCGCCTCCCTGCCGTGCGAAGACATCGAGCGAGACGGCCGAGAGCGGCTGCAGGGGGCCCGAGATCAACTCCATGCTCAAGGCAGGCGCCGCGAGCTCGAGCTGCGACAATTTTTGCGACAGCACCGCAATCAAGCGACGCTGCTCGCTCGTGATGCTCGCGAGTCCCAGGCGCACACGAGTCAGCGGGTGATGGCGATGCTTGAGCCTCAATTCCAAGCCTTGCACCCCGGCTTGCCGTTCGCGTAGAAACCGGGCGCAACGCCCGATCGAGGGCTCGAGTGCCTTCTGTAAATAAGCGACTGTCTCTACTTCCATCTCGAAATCGAGGCGCTCGCGAAAACGCTCGCGCGGCACGAACACGCGGCGCGGCGCGGCTTGCCGCGCCAAGGCGATATCGAGCTCGAGCACCGCGGCGGCGCCGAAGCGCCGTGCCAGGCCTGCGCGCGGCAAGCGCAACAGCTCGCCCATCCGGCTCACCCCGAGGGCACGCAGTGCCTGCAAGCGCTCGGCGCTCCAGGCGGTGCAGTCAATCGGCAGCTCCGCCAGCCGGCCCGCAAGCAAGCCGGGGTCCTCCATGAGCTCGCGCCGGCCGGCACGCGCCAGCCACAGGGCGGCCAGCGTCGAGGGAGCCGCCGCGCTCGAGGCCTCGAGTTGTAAATGACGCCAGGCTGCATCGATTGCTGCATGCAGCGTCTCGAGTGAGCCGAAGAGCTTCACACTCCCCCGGATCTCGAGGAGCAAGGCGTTCGGCATCTCGATGCTCACCCGCGGCGTGAACCTCTGGGCGTGCAGACAGAGCCGCTCGAGCGCAGCCTGCGATGCCTCGAGCTGCGGGAATACCGCGGCATACCAAAGCGGTTGAGCTCGGGTGCGAACCCGGCGGACAGGTTGCGGGTCGGGGGTTGCGACGGCCGGAAGAGGGACTGCCGCGAATAAATCCGCTGTGGCGGATTCGAGCGCTCGCGAAGGCATGTCACTGTTCGAAAAGGCTGGGCTCGAGAATGCAGGGCTCGGGCTCGATGGGGCCCGGGCGCCCGCCTTGCACCTTCAAAAGCGAAAGGTGCGGCTCCCGCTCTCCCTGTGACAGCAACAGACGCAACACCGCGGGCGAGGACTCGAATCGATGCCGTTCGGGACGAAACAGCACGCCGAGCGCACCGCCCTCCTCGGCTGCCAGCTTCAAGCGCCGCAGCCAGCGGTTATCGGTGCCTTTCAACCAGAGCAACACGGCAGCGCAGACACCGGAACTCAGGGCCTGTTCGGCCGCCCACAAAGCCTCCATGGCGCTCGCCGGCCGCACGACGATGAAGCGGCCGAGTTCGATGCCCTGTTGCTCCAAGGCTGGTGCAAAAGGCTCATGCGGCGGGGCAATCCAAACGATCCAGGGCGCATCCCCGTCGCGCTTGCTCTGGGATTGCACCAAGGCGGGCAAAAAAAGCTGGATCTCGCCGAGCCCCGGCGCATCGAGCAGCACCTCGACGAGCGATGCCATCGGCCAGCCGCCGCCCGGTAAGCGTGCATCGAGCGCGCGTCGACCGGTGGACCAGGCCGGACGAGACGATGATAAGGGCTGACTGGCCGAAGCGTCTTTTATCCTGAAGACGCGTGCATCGGCCAAAAGATCCGCAAGCGATGCTGCCTCAAGCGGCATCCACGTCTTTACCGCGACGAAGCACTCCGACCACGACACCTTCAATCATCATGGGTTGGTGCTTCAAATCGACCCGGATGGGTTCGAAGTCGGCATTTTCGGGTAAAAGCCACACGATCGAGCCTTCCTGGCGATAGCGTTTGACAGTGACTTCGTTTTCCAGACGGGCAACGACGATCTGCCGGTTGCGCACCTCGGGCGTGCGATGCACGGCGACCAGGTCGCCGTGCAGGATGCCGGCATCCTTCATGCTCATGCCCTGCACTTTCAAGAGGTAGTGCGGCTGCGGCTGGAACAACTGGGGATCGATTTGGTAATGCCGTTCGATGTGCTCTTCGGCAAGGATGGGACGACCCGCAGCCACGCGTCCGATGAGAGGTAATCCCAGTTGCTCGCGCAAAATATCCTTGAGTTGAATGCCGCGCGAAGCGCCGGGAATCAAATCGATGACGCCCTTGCGTTGCAGAGCGCGCAAGTGTTCCTCGGCGGCATTGGGCGACTTGAAGCCGAACGTGCGTGCGATCTCCGCGCGGGTGGGCGGCATGCCGTTCTCCGCGATCGAGGTTTGTATGAGCCGCAGAATCTGAGTTTGCCGAGGTGTGAGATCAGTCATGGCATTTACCTGTATATGTAGCCAGTAACTGTCATTATATCCAGCTCGCGAGGACTGGCAAGTGCTTTGCAGGCAGGTTAATTTGCCGCACCTAGCATATGGTTATCATTCCACTATAACTATAAGGAAATCATGGATAAGGAAGATAAACCTCGAGATCGCGCCTTAGGGCTGGACCGCCCCATCACCCGGCGCGACTTCCTCAACGGCATCGCCATTGGCACCGCCGTTTTGGCTTATCCGGATGCCCTACGGGTGGACGCCGCAGATGCCCCCATCCCGGCGGCCGCCCAAGATGCGCCGGGCAATTACCCGCCGCTCCTCACCGGCATGCGCGGCAGTCACCCCGGCTCCTTCGAGGCGGCGCACGCCTTGCGGGATGGCCAGCCTCCACCCCCGCCCCACGACACCGGCGAGCGCTACGACCTCATCGTCGTCGGCGCGGGCATCAGCGGTCTTGCCGCCGCACATTTTTACCGCGCGCAACGCGGGCGGGGCAGCCGCATTCTCCTGCTCGACAACCACGACGATTTCGGCGGCCATGCCAAGCGCAACGAATTCAACCTCGACGAGCGCCTGCACCTCATGAACGGCGGCACTCTGGAAATCGACAGCCCCCGGCCCTACGGGCCGGTTGCTGCGGGACTTCTGAAGACTTTGGGTATTGACGTCCCCAAGCTGATCAAGAGTACCCAGCATCTTCAGTTCTACGATGACTTGGGACTGAAGCCGGCCGCGTTCTTCGATCGCGAAACCTTCGGCACCGACAAGCTCATCGTCGGTATAGGCAAGGCGACGCTCGCGCAAGCAATAGGGCAAGCGCCGCTCTCCGCGAAGGCGCGCGAGCAAATCGTCGAGCTCGAGACAGGCGCCGTCGATTACATGCCCGGGCTTTCGTCCGACGAGAAAAAGCAGCGCCTCTCGCGCATGAGCTATCAGGCGTTTTTGCGGGACGTGGTGCGCGCGGAGCCGGCCGTGGTGAGGTACTACTACGGCAAGACCATGGGCGAATGGGGTGTCGGCACCGATGCCGTGTCCGCTCTCGACTGCTGGGCATTCGACATGCCCGGTTTTCGGGGAATGAGTCTCGCCAAGGGCTCCATACCGCACATGGGATTCACGCCGAAGGGTTACGAGGACACCGGCGGGTCCTACCGCTTGCATTTTCCCGACGGCAACGCGACGATCGCGCGCCTCTTGGTTCGCGACCTGGTGCCGCACGCAGTGCACGGCGCGGACGACCCGGCGAGCGCCGCCGAGGACATCGTCACGGCACGGGTCGATTATGCAGCGCTCGATACGGCCGCCGCGCCGCTGCGCTTGCGCCTGAACAGCACCGCCGTTCGCGTGCGCCACCTCGGCGATCCGCGCTCCTCGACCGAGGTCGAAGTGACTTACCTGCGGAATGGCCGTGCCTACTCGGCGCGCGCCCGGGGAGTCGTGCTCGCGTGCTACAACATGATGATTCCCTATCTCTGTCCGGAACTGCCCCCCCAGCAGCAAAAGGCGCTGCACAGTCTGGTGAAGACTCCGCTCGTGTACACGAGTGTCGCGCTGCGTGACTGGCAGGCCTTCGACCGCCTGAAGGTGAGCCGTGTCTACGCGCCCGGGAGCTACCACACGTATATCAATTTGAATCCGCACGTCACCGTCGGGACCTATCGCGGTGCCCTCACGCCCAAGGATCCCATTCTGGTGCACATGGTGCGCACACCATGCCAAGAAGGTCTGCCCGAACACGATCAGAATCGCGCGGGGCGCGCGGAGCTGCTGCGGACCTCGTTCGAGACCTTCGAACGCAACATTCGCGATCAACTGGGCCGCACCCTTGCCGACGGCGGATTCGATCCCGCGCGCGACATCACCGCCATCACCGTCAACCGCTGGCCGCACGGCTACGCCCCGGAATACAACCCTCTGTTCGATGCCGATCTTCCCGAATCGCAACAGCCGCATGTCGTCGGCCGCGCGCAATTCGGGCGAATCACCATCGCGAATTCGGATTCCGGAGGCGGTGCGTATACGGATTCGGCAATCAATCAGGGCCACCGAGCGGTCATGGAGCTGCTCGCGAGCACCAGCGCCTGATACACGGATGGTAAAAGTTACAGCGAGCCTGCGTGAACGCGTCATCGGCTGTTCATCCTGGCTCGCGCGGGGAGTTTTCTTAACTTGGGTTAATTTGCGCGCGTAAAGCGGGTAAAATCGTCTCCGATTTACGACATTAACGCGCTTTTCAGTTGCAATCGACGCTCGAATTTGGCTTTATGTACGACTGTGTTGCGACGCATTCGAGCCCGGCATGATGAGGGTTGGACTCGCGTGTTCGAGAACACTTCGGATGTCCGAGACGAATGAATTAACAACCCTAGGGGACTATCTATGACATTTTCCACGACACTCAAGGCCTCAGTCGCGGCGGCCTGCGTTATTGCTTTTGCAGGTTGCACGGACCTGAAGCCCATCCAAGCTCAGATCGACGATCTGAAGTCGCAAGTTGCGAAGCTGCAAAGCGACACCGCGAAGGCGGAGAGCGATGCCCAGGCCGCGATGAGCGCCGCGCAGAGCGCCTCCTCGGCCGCGTCGGGTGCACAGAGCACGGCGAATCAGGCGCTCTCGACCGCTCAGCAAAATTCGCAGGCGATTGAGCAGATCAACGAGAAGATCGACCGCATGTTCAAGAAGTCGGTCTCGAAGTAATTCGAGCACCAGTGGCTTACGGACGCCGCGGCAATCCCGCGGCGTTTTTTTCGAGGGGCTCGACTTACCGCCGCCAGGCCCGGCTCGCGAGCAGCATTGGCGCCGTTAATAGCGAATCAGCGCCGAACCCCACGTGAAGCCCCCGCCGAACGCCTCGAGCAGCAAGAGCTGCCCGCGCTTCACGCGGCCGTCGCGAATGCCCGTATCGAGCGCGAGCGGCACGGAGGCCGCGGATGTGTTGCCGTGATCCGCGATCGTCACGATGACGCGCTCCATCGGCAGATCCAGCCGCCGCGCGATGGCCTCGATGATCCGCAGATTCGCCTGATGGGGGATCAGCCAGTCGAGCTGCGATTTCGGAATGTCATTGGCGCTCAAGGTTTCCGTCACGAGCTGCCCGAGCGTATTTACCGCGACCTTGTAGACCTCGTTGCCTTTCATTTGCACGCCTACGTTGCCCTTGCGCACCAAGTCGAAGCCCTTCGACACCCCGTCCGGGTATAACAGCAAGTCCTTGTACCGTCCGTCCGAGTGCAAACGCGTGCTGATGATGCCCGGCTCGGATGATGGCTTGAGGACGACGGCTCCCGCGCCGTCGGCGAACAGGACGCAGGTGCCGCGATCACTCCAGTCGGTGATGCGAGTAAGGGTCTCCGCTCCGACGACCAGCGCGCATTTTGCATCGCCCAGACGCACGAACTTGTCGGCGACGCTCAGCGCGTACATGAAGCCCGTGCAGGCGGCCTCGAGGCTGAACGCCGGGCACGCGTTGCGGATACCGAGACGATCCTGAAGGAGCGTGCCGACGTTGGGAAACACGAGATCGGGCGTCGTCGTTCCCACGCAGATGAGATCGATGTCCCCCGGGCCGACGCCCGCCGCCTCCATCGCGCGGCGCGATGCATGTTCCGCGAGGTCGGTCGTAGTCTCTCCGGGGACGACGACGTGACGGCGCTCGATGCCGGTGCGCGAGCGGATCCACTCATCGGTAGTGTCGACCAGATGCTCCAGATCCGCGTTGGTCAATATCTTCTCCGGCAGATAACTGCCGGTGCCGGCGATGCGTGAGAACATTGCGCGATCCCTCTACCCTGGAAGCCTCTACCCTGGAGACGGCCCACCGAGGCGTCCTGCGATTTTCTCCGGCACTCCGTTGCGAGCCTCGATCACCGCAACCTCGATCGCGCGCTGAAAGCCGAACAGATCGGCGCCGCCGTGGCTCTTGATGACAATGCCGTTCAAACCCACCATGGTCGCGCCATTGTATCGTCTCGGATCCAATCGAGTGCGCAAAGCGCGCAGGCTCGAATGCGCGGCCAGCGCGCCCAGCTTGCGCACAGGGTTTCGGGTGAACTCCTCGCGCAGCGCGTCGGTGATGAGCCGCGCCACACCCTCCATGGTTTTCAGCGCCACGTTGCCGGTGAAGCCGTCGGTCACCACGACGTCCACCTTGCCCGTGAATATATCGTGCCCCTCGACGAAGCCGACGTAATTTACGCCGCTTTCGGCGATCAGGGTATGCGCGGTCTGGACCGTCTCGTTACCCTTGATCTCCTCCTCACCGATGTTGAGGAGGCCGACGCGCGGGCGCTCGTGCGCACCCTCGAGATCCGCCGCCAGCACCGCTCCCATCACCGCGAACTGGCACAAGTGCGCCGGCGTGCAGGAGGCGTTCGCGCCGAGATCGAGCATATAGGTGTGGCCCGCGCGCGAAGGGATGAGCGAGACGATGGCCGGCCGCTCGACGCCCGGCAGCATCTTCAGTACGAAGTGCGCCATCGCCATGAGCGCGCCCGTGTTGCCGGCACTCACGCAGGCATGCGCCTGGTGCGCCTTGACCAAATCGAGCGCGCGGCGCATCGAGGAGTCTTTCTTGCGCCGCAGTGCCTCGCGCGGGTGGTCGGTCATCTCCACCACTTGCGTGGTGAAGAGGCAATCGACGTTGGCGAGGTTCGCGGCCGTGAGTTGCGCATCGAGCTCCGCTCGTGCACCGATCAAGGTGAAATTCACGTCCGGGAATTCGCGCGCCGCCGCGAGCGCGGCGGGCACGCAGACCGACGGTCCGCAATCGCCGCTCATGACGTCGATGGCAATTTGGAGCGCCGACACGGACATGCGTCTCGATGGTTGGAGCGGCGGATCGGCCGCCGCGGTGGTCAGCAGCTACTCTTCAGCGGCTTCCGCGTCCGCTTTGGTCTGAAGCACCTTCTTGCCGCGGTAAAAGCCGTCGCGCGAGATGCGGTGCCGCGCGTGCGTCTCGCCGCTCTTCGGCTCGATCGACACGGCGGGCGCCGCGAGGGCCGAGTGCGAGCGATGCATGCCGCGCTTCGAGGGAGTCTTCCTGCTTTTTTGAACTGCCATGAGTGCTGTGTCCTATCACCTTTTTTTCAACAAATCCTGCAAAGCGCTGAACGGTCTGCGCATCTGTTCCGAATCTTCCGGCGCGTCGATCGCGAGGTCGGGCGCATTGCCGCACGTCAACGGGATGCTGCATGCCGGTGCGACGGGCAGCGCCAGCAGCAGTTCCTCTTCCGCCAGCTCGCGCAGCGATACGAGGCCGCCGCGGGCGCTGAACAATTCGCGCTCGGAGTCCGAGGCCGCGTCTGTCGCATCGTCCGCAAACTCCACATCGCTGCCACCCTCCACGGCGAAGGCGAATCCCTGCATGCACCGCTGGCAGATCAACACCGGCGCCGTGCGCACCGCGACGCGCGCTCCCGGCCGGCCCGAGGCCAGCTTCGAGAAAGCAAAACTCGCATTCACGACGCCCTGGGGCTGCGCGAGTAACTCCTTGAGCCTGGGCAAATCGCGCAGCTCGTAGGTGCGCTCCAGCACCGCGGCTTCCTCGGCCAGGCGTGCGCAATCGACGAGGTCCGGCAAGCCCGCAGCCATGGGCCGCGTATAATAGGGCCCGATCCCACCCCTGTCAAAAGTACATTCGGTGCAAGTCTTTGTTTTTGCAGTCTCCACCTGAGCTCATTTTGGCATCGACCTCCAGCTACCGACGCACGCTGCTCGCGCGCGTGCACGACTCCTTCGTATGCGAAGCACCCGGTGTTGATGAGACGCGACACGCACACGAGGCGGCCCTCGCTCTGGTGACTCGGCTGGCGCTCGCCAAGGCGCGTGCGGTCGCCGCCCGGCATCCGCAGGCATGGGTGATCGGATCCGATCAAGCCGCCGTGCTCGAGAACGCCGAACAGGGAGAAACGGTGCTCGGCAAGCCCGGCACGGCCGAGCGGTGTGCGCAAACCCTGCGCAACTGCTCGGGCATGACGGTAGTTTATTGCACCGGTGTTGCCGTGGTCCGGCAGAGCGAGGCCGGCGCCCACGAATTCGTCGATATCACCCGGGTCAAGTTCCGCGAGCTCGACGAGGCGACGATCGCGCGCTACGTCGCGCGCGAATCGCCCCTCGATTGCGCCGGCGGCTTCAAAAGCGAGGGGCTCGGGATCTCGCTGTGCGAGACGATCGAGAGCGAGGATCCGACCGCCCTCGTCGGCTTGCCGCTCATCCGGCTGTGTGCGGTCCTGCGGCGCGTCGGCTATCAGATTCCCTGACGGCTCAGGCGCGTGCGCGGCGCTTGCGCGCGGCACCGGCAGCCGGTGGCCGCCTCTTCTGTGCGAGAGCGTCGAGCACCGCTGCGAGATCGGCAGGCAGTGGCGCGCTCGCGTGAAATGGCACACCGCTGCCCGGCCAATCGAACGCGATCGACTGAGCGTGTAGAAATATCCGCTTCAAGCCCGCGCCCTTGAGCTCGGCGTTGCGCTCATGGTCGCCGTACTTATCGTCGCCGAGCAGCGGGTGCCCCGCATAGGCCGCATGTACGCGGATCTGGTGGGTGCGGCCCGTCGGGATGTCGACCTGCATCAACGTCGCGATCTTGCCGAAGAACTGCACCGGCTTGAACACGCTAACCGAGTCCTTGCCCGCGGCGGCAACCCTCACATGCCTCTCCCCCTGGCGGCGCTCGTCCGTCGCAAGCGGTGCATCGATGCGCTTCGTGCCTAGCTGCCAGTCGCCCGACACGAGCGCCAGATAGGTCTTGTGCATGCCGCCATCGCGTATCAGCGCGTGTAGCGCGACCAGCGTGGCGCGGTCGCGCGCCACGCACAGGCAGCCGCTCGTGTCGCGATCGAGGCGATGCACGAGTTCGAGGCTCTCGCGCGGACGCGATGCGCGCAACGCCTCGATGACCCCGAAGCTCATACCACTGCCGCCGTGCACGGCCACTCCGGAGGGCTTGTCGATCACCAATAAATGCTTGTCCTGGAAAATCACGGAGCGTTCGATGAGCTCTTGCAGCCGGCTCGACGGCCGGCCCGGCTCCTCCGTCCGATCGATGTGCACTGGCGGCAGGCGCACCTCATCGCCCGCGGCAATCCGATACTCCGCGTCCACCCGTTTGCGATTGACTCGCACCTCACCCTTGCGCAGCAAGCGATAGACGCGGCTGCGGGGCACGCGGCTGAAGTGGCGCATCAGGAAGTTGTCGATTCGCTGCCCGGCTTCCTGCGCGGATATGGTGCGCAGCTCCACCGGGCTCTTGGGGCCCTTCGGAGGCGAGGCGGGTGCGGCACTTTGTTCGACTTGGGCTTTCATTTCCATATCTTACCGCAGTCGATGTCCTAAGATATTGATTACATTGACCCTGCCGCGTGGCTATGGTAGTGTTTCAACACCGTGTCGCGTGCTTTACTCTGCATGCAGAGGACAGACAGCGCTTGAAATGCTCACCTCAGCTGAATCTTTTTCAGCCGGGAAGCGCCAGGCGGACACCGGTTTCGGCGACGTTCCCCCTCGCAAGGGAGCGCCGCATATTAGTTGGTTCTGGATTTCCAGACCATCGCTCGGCCGATGAAAACAGACCAAAGCACCCTCTGCGCGAGGCCCAAGGGTCTGACTAGCGGTTAACCGAGAACAAGGCCCCGGGCTTGCTGAATACAAATTGGCAGAATTGGGTTGAATTGATGCCGCTCGCGTGGCTCGCGTTCGGCGCTTCCCTATTCTTTGCCGCGACCTCCCGGGTCGCGGTCCGGGCTTCTATTCTCGCGCCCTCCTCGGCCTCCACCATATTAGTTGGGGCAAATGAAAAGAATGCTCGTCAACGCAGTTCAAGAAGAAGAACTGCGAGTCGCACTCGTCGACGGTCAGAAACTCTACGACTTATCGATCGAGATACCTTCCCGGGAACAGAAAAAATCCAATATCTATAAAGGCCGAATTACCCGCGTCGAGCCGAGTCTCGAAGCGGCGTTCGTAGAGTACGGCGCGCAGCGCCACGGCTTTCTACCTCTCAAGGAAGTCTCCAAGGAGTACTTCCGCTCGCAGCCCGGACCCGGCGGCCGGCTCAATATCAAGGACCTCCTGCAGGAGGGCCAAGAGCTGATTGTGCAGGTGGAGAAAGAGGAACGCGGCAACAAGGGTGCCGCGCTCACGACCTTCATCAGCCTCGCGGGCCGCTTTCTCGTGCTGATGCCGAACAACCCCCGCGCCGGCGGCGTGTCGCGACGCATCGAAGGCGAAGATCGGGACCAGATGCGCGAGGCAATGAGCGGTCTGCAGATTCCCGACGGAATGGGTGCGATCGTGCGCACCGCGGGCGTCGGCCGATCAACCGAGGAGCTGCAGTGGGATCTGAACAATCTCAAGGCCGCCTGGGACGCGATTGAGCAGGCCAACGACGGCCGCCCTGCACCGTTCCTCATATTTCAGGAAAGCGACGCCGTCACGCGCGGACTGCGCGACTATTTCTCGGACGACGTCGGGGAAATCCTGATCGATCAACCGGAGGCGTTCCAGAAAGCGCAAGAGTATATGCAGCGCTTCATGCCGCCCGAGGCACAGCGCAAATTGAAGCTCTATCAGGATCCGGTGCCGCTGTTCACGCGCTATCAGATCGAGAGTCAGATCGAGTCGGCGTACTCGCACAAAGTCACCCTGCCCTCCGGCGGAAGCCTGGTCATCGACCACACCGAGGCGCTGGTCTCCATCGATATCAACTCGGCGCGCTCGACGCGCGGCGGGGACATCGAGGCCACCGCGCGCAACACCAATCTCGAGGCCGCCGAGGAGATTGCCCGTCAGCTGAGACTGCGCGACATCGGCGGCTTGATCGTGATCGATTTCATCGACATGGAATCCACCGCCAATCAGCGCGCCGTGGAGGACATGCTGCGGGACGCGGTCAGGATGGATCGCGCGCGCATTCAGCTCGGACGGCTGTCGCGGTTCGGTCTGCTCGAGCTGTCGCGGCAGCGGCTGCGACCGGCGTTGAGCGAGACCACGCATATCCATTGCCCCCGTTGCAGCGGCATGGGTACCATCCGCAGCGTGGAGTCGATGTCGCTCGCCCTGCTTCGCCTCATCGGCGAGGAGGCGCGTAAGGAGCGCACCGGCCGCGTGATCGCGCAAGTTCCGGTGGATGTGGCCACCTATCTCATGAACGAGAAGCGTGAGTGGCTGCATGAGATCGAGACGCGGGACCGCGTATCGCTGGTCATCGTCCCGAATCCGCACTTGCAGACCCCCGCTTATAGCCTGCGTCGCATCCGCGACGATGAGAAGGAGTTTCCGGAGAACACCGCCGCGAGCTACGAGATTGCCGAGCAGCCCACGCTCGATGATTCCAACATCGGCAATCGCGACAAGAAGCCGCAGACCGAGGCACCGCTGGTGCCCAGTATCGTACCGGTCGAGGCCACACCTCTGCCGCCCCCGATTGCTGCCTCCGCTCCCCAGCCCGCTGCTCCGGCCCAGGTGGTCAGCGCCGCACCGCAGGTCGGGATATTCGTGCGGTTGTGGCGGTTCTTTTTCGGCGCTCCGGCCACGCCCCCGGCAGGTGAAGTGGCCGCCAGCGCGACGCCGGCGCACCGCGAGCGCCCCGCGCATCGCGAGGCGCGCGGCGATCGTTATCGTGATCGCGACCGCACTCGAGACCGTGGCCGCGATCGCGACCGTGAGCCGCGGCGCGAAGCAGTCCGCGATGGCGCCCGAGAGGGTGCGCGCGAGCCGCGCCGCGACGGCCGGCCGCGCGGCGAAAACCGCGATCATCGCGACAATGGCCGTGGAGATCATCGCAACGAATCCGGCGCCCGCCGCGTTGACGGACCGCGCGCCGACGGGCCGCGCGGCGATGTCGCCCGCGCCGAAAACCGAACCGAGCGACCGGAATCCGCACCGCGCAGCGAGGGCCGCAACGGTACCGAGCCGGCGCGGGCTGCAGAGCCCGGCGAGCGAACGGAGCGCGGCGAGCGCGGCGAGCGTGGCGGCCGTGGGCGCCGTCGTCGCGGCCGCGGGCGCCGTGAGGGTGGCGAAAATGCCGGCAACGGACAACTGGCGAACGCCGAAGGCGAGTCGACCGGCACCCGGGCTCCGGCCGACGGGCCGCGGGTCGAGGGGAGTTCCTTCCAGGGCTCGGCGCCGGAGGGCTCGAACGCCGGCTTCTCACCGCCGGCATACAGCCCGCCGGCATCCAGTCCGCCCGCCTCACCGCCCCGGGCGGTGCCTGCGGCGGCGACCCCCGCGCCGCCCGAAGCGCCGCGCCCGGCCCCGCAGGAGAAATACGTGGTGTGGTCAGGATCCGCTGAGGCTCCGCGCAGCGGTCCGGACGATCGTTAGGCGTTCACCGTCGACTCGCCGCGTGGGGTGGTCCCACGCGGCGTAGCCGGACGGTGAGGCCGATGCTCACCACAACCAGCGCGGCCGCGAGCCCGCGCAGGATCGCGATCGCCGCTCCGCTGATCGGCACGACCCGAACGGGCACCGAGCTCGGCACCGGCCAGTGCCTCCATACAAAGAAAATCCCGCTCAAGGCCGCTACCGTCAGCACATACAGCGCGATCCAGGCATACCGCTCGTGAGCCCGCAAGCGCCGCGGCAACGCAGCGTCGGCGGCCTTCCCCGGCCGCAACCCGTAAACGACCACCAAGGCCACCGCGATCAGCCCGAGCAGGGAGTTGAGGTCCTGCACCAGGTGCACCCCCGTGAGTACGTGCCCGCTGACGTGGGCGACCGGCTCCTCGAGGATCGGAAGCATGCGCACCCCTCGCCCGCCTTCATGAGTAAAGGCGTCCCAGACCAGGTGCGTGACAGCACCGGCGAGAATCCCGCAGCCGGCCCAGATCCATTGCTTGCCGCTGCGATAGTCCGCCGGGGTCTCGGACCAGCGCCACCGCGCATAGGCGCCGGGCGGCAGCAACTCCATGATCGGCCTGCGCATCAGGAGCTGGAACAGCCAGTAGGTCGCGAGGCCGACGGGCAGGCAGAACGTCAGCAGGGCATCCAGGCCATGCGTCTCGAACCGGGCCGTTCGCCAGGGCAAAAACCAGCCGAAATCGGGCGCCATGCTGCCGATGACGGCGGCGGATAACAGCCGCCAGCGGGCCAGCGGCCGAGTAAAGGGCAAAACGGCGGCGGCGTGCGAAATTGTAAACGGCATCAATAACCTAGAAGTGTCATCTCGTTGTCATATTAGGCGCCAATAATCGCCGGCTTCATGCCCGTCATCGAGTAAGAACCATGTCCAACATCGATGCAATCCACGCGGGATCGCCACCGGCCGCGCCGAAAGCTTCGCCGCTGAGCGGCCATACTTCCAGCCCATGGTTCAACATCCTGGCAGGCGTCGTCGTCGTCGCGGGCATCATATATGCTGGCTATCACCTGGCGAGCGACTTGTCCGTGGTCCGCGATACCCGGGTGTATCCCTTCATCCTGCTCGGCGTCGCGCTGTTCATCGCCTTGAGCTTCGAGTTCGTCAACGGTTTCCATGACACCGCCAATGCGGTCGCCACGGTTATTTACACCCACTCCTTGCCGCCTAATTTTGCCGTCATCTGGTCGGGTGCCTTCAATTTCCTGGGCGTTCTGATCTCGAGCGGCGCGGTGGCGTTCGGCATCGTCTCGCTCCTGCCGGTGGAGCTCATCCTGCAAGTCGGCAGCGGTGCGGGCTTCGCCATGGTATTTGCGCTACTCATCGCGGCAATCATCTGGAACCTGGGCACCTGGTATTTCGGACTGCCGTCATCGAGCTCGCACACCCTCATCGGATCGATCATGGGCGTCGGGCTCATGAACCAGCTGATGGCGGCGAGCAGCTCAGGCACGAGCGGCGTCGATTGGGCGCAGGCCACGAAGATCGGCGAATCGTTGCTGTTCTCCCCGCTGATCGGCTTCAGCCTGGCGGCGCTTCTTTTGATGATCGCGAAGGCCCTCATCCCCGTACCGGCGCTCTATCAGGAGCCGAAGGGCAATAAGCCGCCGCCACTCGCGATTCGCGCTCTTCTCGTGCTCACCTGCACCGGCGTGAGCTTCGCGCACGGCTCGAATGACGGCCAGAAGGGCATGGGACTCATCATGCTCATCCTGATCGGCACCGTACCGACGGCTTACGCGCTCAATCGCACCATGCACGAGCAGGACGTGGATCGCTTCGTCGCAGTGTCCACGCAGGCGCAGGAAGCCCTCGGTCACTACGCGAAGGGCCCCGCGCCCGCCGATCCCCACCAGGGCGCGGTCGAGATCGTGCGCTCTCGATCGATCACTCCGGAAACCTTGCCCGCCCTCGTGGCACTCGGCGCCACCATTCAGCAGCAAGTCAACGCCGCCCATTCGCTCGACAAGGTGCCGTCCGGCGAGATGGTCAACATTCGCAACGAGATGTACCTGGTGAGCGAGGGTCTGCGCTTCCTCGGCAAGTCCAAAATCGCCGTCTCCGGCGCCGACAAGGGGACGCTGGCGCAATACAAGACGCAGCTCGACAACTCCACCAAGTTCATTCCGCCCTGGGTGAAGGTCGCGGTCGCCATCGCTCTGGGTCTCGGCACCATGATCGGCTGGAAGCGCATCGTGGTCACCGTGGGCGAGCGCATCGGCAAGACGCACCTCACCTACGCTCAGGGCGCCTCCGCCGAGCTCGTGGCGATGCTGACCATCGGCGCCGCGGATATGTACGGCTTGCCGGTCAGCACGACGCACGTGCTCTCCTCGGGGGTCGCGGGTACCATGGTCGCGAACCGCTCGGGGCTGCAATGGGCTACGGTTCGCAACTTGCTTATGGCGTGGGTGCTGACTCTCCCCGTGTCCATCGCGCTGGCGGGCGGGCTGTACTGGCTGCTCCGCACACTCCTCTAGAGGTCTCGTAGAGGTCTCGCGCGACGGGTTTAGGGTCCTCGGGCGGATGCCTTTCGAGTAGGATTCCCCCATTGGGTGGCCGCTCGTAAACGCCCCGAGGAAACCTCAATGGCCCACGTTACTGTCATCAGTGAATTTCACTTCGCCCAGCAAATCGTCGCCGGCCACCATCGAGTGACCGCTGATGAGCCGCAGAGCCACGGGGGGAGCGATACCGGACCGTCGCCCACCGAGCTGCTGCTCGGAAGTCTCGGCGCCTGCACCTCGATCACGCTGCGAATGTATGCAGGTCGCAAGGGCTGGGAGCTCGGCAAGATCACGGTCGGACTGCGCTACGCGCCCGCCGCGGACGGTCGCAAGGCTCACATCGAGCGGCGCCTCTCGTTCGCAAAGCCCGTGACCGACGAGCAGTCCCTGCGTCTTCTGGAAATCGCGGGCAAGACGCCGGTGACTCTGGCGCTCACCTCCGGAATCACCATCGACACCTCGATCGCGCAGCACATCACACCGGCCTGAATGCCCGCCCGCCGATCCGGCGGGCGGATGCACGCGCCCCCGCACCTCTCAGCCTGCTTGCAGCAGAGCACGAACCCGCTCGAGGTCCTCGGGGGTATCGACCCCTGCGGGGGGAGCCTCCTCCAACGCAACCACATAGACGCGCATGCCGTGCTCGAGAGCACGCAGTTGCTCCAGCTTCTCGACGGTCTCGAGCGGCGTCGGCGGCCACCCGGCAAACTCGAGCAGGCTCTTCACGCGATAAGCATAGATGCCGATGTGACGCCAGGCATGCGTGAAGTCGCTCGGGCGACCGCCGACTACCTTGTCGCGAGGCCAAGGGACGGAGGCGCGGCTGAAATAGAGCGCTTCGCCGTTGCCGCCACGTAGGGCTTTGACGCAGCTCGGGTCGAGGAAGTCAGCGAGACTAGAGATCGGGGCGGCCGCAGTGGCGATGCCGCACTCTGGATGTTGGGCCAGTGCCGCCGCAACCCGCGCAGGGACCGCGGCCGGCATGAGGGGCTCATCGCCCTGCAGGTTGACCACGATTGCCTCGGGGAGCAAACCACGCGCGCGCACTACCTCGGCGATACGATCGGTGCCGGAGATGTGCTGCGGCGAAGTCATGGCCACGTCCGCGCCGAACGTCGCCGCGACGGAACGGACACGCGCATCATCGGTCGCCACGATCACGGTCGCCGCGCCGCTTGCCCGCGCGCATTCCCAGACCCAGCGAATCAAGGGCCGGCCGGCCAAGTCGACGAGGGGCTTGCCCGCCAGGCGGCTCGCCCCGAACCGCGCCGGAATGACCACGTGAAAAGGCGTGCTCACGATCGCCGCTAGCGGTTCAGCAGGGGATCGTCCGGGCCAAGCACTCGCGCTTCCTCGGGCAACATCATCGGAATGCCGTCGCGCACGGCGTAGGCGAGCCGATCGGGATGGCAGACGAGCTCGAGCGTCGCCCCGCTTCCCGCGGCGCGCAGTGGTCCCTTGCAGACCGGACATACGAGCAGCTCGAGCAGGCGCTTATCCATCCAGGGTTCCTCGCCGCGGCGACTCGCGGCTTGCAATGCGATGCATGATGACGTTGAGCAGTGTATGCGATTCGTTCGCATCGAAGCACGCGTTCACGGGAACGTACCAATGCCGCTCGTCCGCCTCGGCCGCGCATTTTACGGCATCCTTCTCGGTCATGAGAACGGGCCGATCGTCTCCGAAGAGCACGTCCTCCGGAGCAATGCGCGCGTGGTCCGCGAGCGGGTGTCCCTCCACGAGAATGCCGTGTGCCCGCAACATGTTGAAGAAGCGTTCCGGGTTGCCGATGCCGGCGACCGCGTGCACGGCCACGCCGGCGAACGCATCAAGCGGCGAGACACGCCCTCCCGTGAGGGCGACGGCGCTGCGCCCCTCGAGCCGCATACTCAAGGCTCCCTCGAGCAGCGCGCGCCCGCCGTTGACCACGACCGCGTCCGCCACCGCGAGGCGCGAGCGAGTCTCGCGCAGGGGCCCCGCAGGCAATAGCCAGCCGTTGCCGAAGCGGCGGTCTCCGTCGATGACGACGACCTCGCAATCGCGCGCCAGGGCGTAGTGCTGCAGACCATCGTCGCTCACGATCACGTCGCAGCCGGCACCGACGAGCAATTGCGCGGCCCCCGCACGATCGCCGCCGATCGCGACGGGCACCTGAGTTCGACGCGACAAGAGGACCGGCTCGTCGCCCACCACGCGGGGATCGTCGGATGACTGAATCAACCGCACGCTGCTCGCGGAACCACCATAGCCGCGGGTGACTATGCCGGGCCGGAATCCAAGCTCCCCGAGTCGCGCCACGAGCCAGCACACGAGCGGCGTCTTGCCGGTGCCGCCGACCGTGAGGTTGCCGACGATGATCACGGGCCGCGCCAGCCGCGTCGAGCGGCGCAGCCGCTTGGCGTAGAGAAAGCGCCGCGAGCCCGACACCGCCCCGTAGAGCAGCGCCAGCGGGACGAGCCACCAGGGCGGCGCGGCACGCTCGTACCAGACCCGATTGAGCCAGGATTCAGCGGACATGCGCACGCTCGTTAATCGGCGAATTGCATTCCATGCAACGTCGCATACAAGCCGCCGAGTGCCAAGAGCTCCCTGTGGTTGCCCATCTCGACGATGCGTCCGCGATCGAGGACGATGATCCGGTCCGCGCCCTCGACGGTGGAGAGTCGGTGCGCAATCACGAGCGTGGTGCGTCCGCGCATGAGCGTGCTCAACTCCTGTTGCACGCGGCGCTCGGACTCGTTGTCGAGCGCCGCCGTCGCCTCGTCGAGAATCAAAACCGGCGAATTCTTGAGCAAGGCACGTGCGATGGAGATACGCTGGCGCTGACCGCCGGACAAATTCTGGCCCCGGTCCGACAGCGGCGTATCGAAACCCTGCGGCTGCTGCGCGACGAATTCCATGACGTTCGCTGCACGCGCCGCGGCTTCGACTTCGGCGTCAGTCTTGTCGACGGCATTGAAGGCGATGTTGTTGCGTATCGTATCGTTGAATAGCACCACGTCCTGACTGACCAGGCTCACCTGGGAGCGCAGATCCTTCAACCGGTACTCACGCACGTCGACGCCGTCGAGCAGCACGGAGCCCTGCTGCACGTCGTAGAAGCGCGGCACCAGGCCGACCAGCGTGGTTTTGCCGCTGCCCGAGCGGCCGACGATGGCCACCGTCTCGCCCGGCTCGACCCGGAAGCTCACGTCGTGCAGTACCCCGCCCTTGTCGCTCGCATACTCGAACGACACGCCGCGGAACTCGATCTGTCCGCGCGCCCTCGCGAGAGGCCGAGTCCCGCCGCTGCCTTCGGTCGGCATATCCAGAATCTCGAACACACTTTGACCCGCGGCGACGCCCTGCTGCAACGGGCCGCCGATGTTGACCAGGCTGCGAAGCGAGGAGGGAATGAGCATCAACGCCGTCAAGAATGCCCAGAACTGATCCACGCGCATGTCGTTCGCGAATACCAGCCGGATGGCGACGTAAAGAAGCGCCGCGAGCGCAATCGATGCAATGCACCCGACCACCGGATTGCTCAACGACTTGGCGCGGGCCAGCTTCATGTTCGAGGCGCGATTGAGCTCGTTGGCCAGCTCGAATCGGTCCGTCTGATGATCCTCGGCATTGAAGATCTTGATCAGACGCTGCGCATCGATGGCCTCTTTCGCGACCCGCGTGATGTCGCCCATCGAGTTCTGGATGCGCTTGCTGTAGCGGCGGAAACTCCGATTGGCAATCTGCATGAGCCAAGCGATCGGAGGAACGGCGATGATGCAGAAGGTCGCGAGCCTCCAGTTCAAGTAGAACAAATACGCGAGCAATCCGAGGATGGTCAACGTGTCGCTGACCAGGGAGATCGCCGCGCCGGTGGCCGCACCCGCCACCTGCTCGATGTTGTAGGTGAGCTTGGACAAGAGCACGCCCGACTGCTGGCTGTCGAGATAAGCGGTGGGCAGGCGTAGATAGTGCGAGAAGACGTCGCGCCTCAATCCCTTGATGACCTGCCGCCCCACCCAGCTCGGATAGTAGTTGCCCACGTAATCGCCGAGGCCGCGCAGAGCGAAAAGGATCACGATGCCAACCGGCACGATCCACTCCACTCGGGGGTCTTTCGTGACGAACGCACCCTTCAAGAAGGTCTGGACCAGGTATACGAGCCCCGATTGGGTCGCCGCGAACAAGATCATTCCGAGCACGCCGATCATGAAGGCGCCGGTATAGGGTTTGGCGTAGCGCAGCAGCCGAAAGTAAATCGACCAGTAATTGCCGTCGGATTGGGGGTGCGGCGCGATCACGGCAGTGACCGCGCTCAAGGAGATGAGTCCTGATGCACGGTCGCGATGTTGAGCTGAGAGAAACCGAGCCGGCCGGCGACGTCCATGGCGGTGACGACAGCCTGATGCGTGCTGCGGGCGTCGGCACGAATGGTGAGGGGCCCGCGGTCGGAGCCCGCTTCCTTGAGGAGCGCCGCTCGCAAAGTATCCGGACTCGAGTTGATGAGCGGGCGCTCGTTGACGCGATAGCCGCCCTCCGCGGTGACCGTGATCACCAGGGGCTCGCGAGTGCCGCGCTGCTGGGGAATCGCGCTCGCCTGCGGCAGCTGAACCTTGACGCGTCCTTCCTGATTGAAGGTCGTCGACACCATGAAAAAGATCAAGAGCACGAGCAGCACGTCGATGAAATTGATCAGGTTGATCTCGGGATCTTCTCGACGGCCTTGTTGGCGCAGGTTCACGCGATCAGGCCCTCGCGGCGAGCTCGCCGCGCTCGTCCAGCGCGTCGACCAGCTTCATGGCTTCCTTCTCCATGCGGATCACCAGCCGCTCGACCTTGCCGCGCAAGAACCGGTAGGCGATGAGCGAGGGAATCGCCACGGTGAGGCCCGCGGCGGTCGTGATCAGCGCCTCGCCGATGCCCCCGGAGAGGATTCTCGGATCGCCGAGCCCGTTGGCCGTGATGGCGTTGAAGGCGTGGATGATACCGGCCACGGTCCCGAGCAGGCCCAGGAGGGGCGCGATTGCGGCGATCGTCCCCAGCGTGTTCAAAAAGCGCTCGAGCTCGTGGACGACGTGCCGGCCGCCGTCCTCCAGCCTCTCGACCATGAGCGCGCGCGGCTTGTAGCGGTTCGCGAGGCCGATGGCGAGGAGCTTGCCGAGCGGCGAGTTCTGCTCCAGGGCGATCACCAGCTTCTCGCTCAGCTGATCGGCCTCGATCCAGTTCCAGACCTTCTGCGACAAATCACGCGGAATGACCCGGCTCGACTGCAGAGTCCAAAGGCGCTCGAGAATGATCGCCACCGAGGCGACCGAGCACAGGATGATCGGCCACATGAAGCCGCCGCCCGCGCGGATGATCTCCCACATCGTGTCCTCATTAAGTCAAAAGAACAGGCGGCATGATACTTGACGGCCTGGGGTTTAAGTACCGTTACCACCCGCCGAATGTGAACTGGATCAAGACTTAAGGCGCGCGAGTGCCGGCGCCGCGCTCGATCAGGACTCCATCGACCAGGGTGAGCACTCGATCGAGCCGCGCCGCGAGACGCTCGTCGTGGGTGACGATGACGAGGCTGGTGCCGAGTTCGCGATTGAGCTCGAGCATGAGCTCGAAGACATGCGCCGCGTTGACCCCGTCGAGATTGCCGGTGGGCTCATCCGCCAGCACCAGCTGCGGTCGCGTGACCAGGGCGCGCGCCACCGCCGCACGCTGCCGCTCGCCGCCCGAGAGTTGCGAAGGCCGGTGCTCGAGGCGCTCGGCCAGGCCGACGCGCGTCAGGATCTCGGCGGCCTGCGCCCGGGCGAGCTTCGGATCGAGGCGTCTCACGAGGAGCGGCATGGCGACGTTCTCGAGCGCCGTGAACTCGGGCAAGAGGTGATGGAATTGATAAACGAACCCGACGGCGCGATTTCGAAGGAGCCCCCGCTCGGTGTCGCTCAGCCGATTCATCGCCGAGCCGGCAATGCCCACCGTGCCCCGCGTGGGCAAATCGAGCCCACCCAGCAGCTGCAAAAGCGTCGTCTTGCCCGAGCCGGATGCGCCGACGATGGCGATGCGCTCCCCCGCGCGCACGCGGATCGAGGCACCCCGCAGCACTTGTAGCGTCACGCCGCCCTGGACGAAGTCCTTGGCGAGATCCTCGCCCTCGAGCACGATGTCAGCGGAGTTCGTCATGGTCTTCGGGGAAATCCTCAGTCATTTCTCAGGGATTCGGCCGGCAGGAGCCGCGCGGCGCGCCAGGCCGGATAGATCGTCGACAAGCACGCGAGCACGAAGGCGACGGCGCAGATGCGCGTCAAATCCCGGATCTCGACGTGTGCCGGCAGATCGCTCATGAAGTACACGCGTGCATCCAGGAACTTGAATCCGACGATGTGCTCGAGCCCGTGCACGAGCTGCTGCAGGTTGACGGCGATGAGAACTCCGAGGCCCAGGCCGCCGACGATGCCGAGCAGGCCGATCAAGCTGCCCTGCACCACGAACACCGACAGGATGCTGCGCGGGGAGGAGCCGAAGGTGCGCAGGATGGCGATGTCGCGACGCTTATCCTTGACCACCATGACCATGGTCGAGACGATATTGAAGGCGGCGACGGCCACCACCAGCGACAGGATCACGAACAGCATGCGCTTCGTGATCTCGATCGAGCGGAAGAAATTCACGTGCTGATTGGTCCAATCGTCCACCTCGAATCCGCCGCCGAGCGCGACCGCAGCCGCGTGCACGATGCGTGGCGCGGCATACGGATCGGCCAGGTTCAGACGAATACCGGTGACATCAGTGCCCATGCGCAAAAGCGTTGCGGCATCCTGCATGGCGACGATCGCAATGCGCCGATCGTACTCGTACATGCCGACCTGCAGGATCCCGTCCACGCGAAAGCTGCGCATGCGCGGCAGCACCCCGATCGGCGTGACATCTCCCTCGGGCACCATGAGCACCACCCGGTCGCCCACGTGGGCCGAGAGCGTCTCCGCGAGCGCGGAGCCGAGAATCACGCGGTAGGATCCAGGCGTCAGATCGCTCAGGTACCCCGAAAGAAGATGGGGCGCGAGATCGACGACACGCGCCTCATCCTGCGGCAGCACACCGCGCAGCAGCACGCCGGCGGACTTTCCGGCGCGCGTCATCATCGCCTGTTCCTCGATGTAGGGCGCCGCGGCCACGACGCCGGGAAAATGCGCGACCTTCTCGACCTGCGGGCGCCAATCCGAGATACGGTTCTCGAGACCCGAAATGGTCGCGTGGGCGGTGAGACTCAGGATGCGCGTGCGCAGCTCCTGCTCGAAGCCGTTCATCACCGACAGCACCACGATGAGCACGGCGACGCCGAGGGCGAGCCCGAGGATCGCGATATTCGCAATGAGCGAGAGAAAACCGCGTTTCTCCGAGGCACGCAGATACCGCAGACCGATAAACCCTTCGTACCAGTAGCGCGTCATTCGTATCGTAGCGCCTCGGCAGGTTGCGTCTTGGCGGCCTGGAACGCCGGGTAGAGGGTTGCAAGCAGGGTGAGTACCAGGGCGACCACGGCGATGATGATCACATCGGAGGCATGAGTCTCGCTCGGCAGCCCCGAGATGTAGTAGACGTTCGGGTCGTCCATGATGTGCACGTGGAGCATGCTCTCTATGAACGGCACGACGACATCGACGTTGAGCGCCAAGGCCAAGCCCGCGGCCACGCCGATCGCGGTGCCGATCCAGCCGATGAGCACGCCTTGTGTCATGAACACGGCGACGATGCCGCGTGGGGTCATGCCGAGGGTACGCAGAATGGCGATGTCGGTGCGCTTGTCGCTCACCACCATCACCAGCGTTGCGACTATGTTGAACGCCGCCACGGCCACGATCAGCATCAGGATCAATCCCATCATGGTTTTCTCGATGCGGATCGCGCGAAAGTACGCCTCGTTCTCCTGCGTCCAATCGCGCACCCGATAACCGGCAGGGAGCCGCGCGAGCGCTGCGTGCGCGAGCTCGGGCGCCTTGAGCACGTCCTGAAACTTGAGTCGGATTCCCGTTGGACCCGCCAGCCCGCGCAACGCCTCGGCGTCCGCGAGATTGACGAGCGCGAGCACACTGTCGTGCTCTTGCAATCCCACCTCGAAAATCCCGACCACCTCGAAATTCTGCAATCGCGGCACGATGGCGCCACCGGCGGAAGCGCTGTCGGGAATCATGACCGTGACCGTGTCGCCCAGTCCCACTTCGAGCTGGTAGGCGAGCATCCGCCCCAGCACGATGCGGTTCATTCCGGGCTGAAGATCGGTCAACTTACCCTCGCGCATGGCATCGGCGATGGTCGAGACCTGGCTTTCGAGCGCCGGATCGATTCCGCGCACGATGGCCCCGCCCATGGCCGGGGGATGACTCAACATCGCGTCGGTATCGAGAAAGGGGGCGGCGCCGATGAGCCCCGGCGTGCCGTCGAGCTCCCGGATACGCTGCTGCCAGTCCTGCAGAGCATCGTCGCCGTCCGCCGTGACCGTCGCGTGCGCCGACAAGCTGAGCAGGCGCCCGCGCAGCTCGCTCTCGAACCCGTTCATCACGGAGATGACCGTGATCAAGGCGAGCACGCCCACCGCGACACCGAGCAAAGACACCCAGGTGATGAAGGAGACGAAAAAGCTATGTTCGCGGGCCAGGGAATAGCGCAGGCCCACGAACACCGGAACGGGCTGAAACATTTCGCGGCGCATTAAACCACAGCCGCGGGGCCCCCGGGACGGCTTTCCGGGCGCCCGCTTGAGGCCAGCCCAAAACGCAGCGCAATCAGAGTGTTAAGTGGTTCAAGTTCTGGCCACCCCCGGCTGGTATAGTGAAGGGCGGCCAACGAGCGAGGTGTGCCATGGACTATCGAGCCTTGACGGTGAGCGCGATTCTTGCCACCGGACTTGCGGGTTTAGCCCCCATTTGCCATGCGGACATCGTCGCGTCGGAGGACGGCATTGCCGTGCGGGATGCGGGCGTCGCAGCCCCGGCCCGCGGCATGACCATGGCCCAGGTGGCGAGCAAGTTCGGCGATCCGGTGACCAAGGTTCCAGCGGTCGGCAACCCGCCGATCTCGCGATGGGAATACCCGGGTTTTGTGGTCTATTTCGAGCGTGACCACGTGATCCATGCCGTGGTGTCCGGTTCCACGGGCGCGCCCGCCGCGGGATCGCCCGCCGCAGTGGCGCCCGCCCCCGCCGCTCCGGTCGACGAGGCGCCTGCCCCAAGTGCCCCCGCCGACTCCCAGGCGCCTCCCTCGACCTAAGATCGCGTAAAATCCGATTCTGTGTTCTAGACCTACCGCGACTTCGGTCGCGGCGGGCTTCTTTTTTTGTTTCAGTCGCCGATGCCCCTATTAGACCCCATCCTCCCGGTTGTTCCAGCCTCGATCGTCAAGTGGGGAAAGCTCTACGGAGCCGCCGCGCCGCTGGCAATCGCCGAGGCCGCGGCCAAGGCCAAGGCGCCGCTCGTCGTCATCGCTCAGAGCCCGCGGGACGCCGAGGCTCTGAGCGAGGAAATCGCGTTCTTTGCCGGATCCGCGCCCGCCGTGCACCTGTTTCCCGACCTGGAGACCCTGCCCTACGACGGCTTTTCGGCGCATCCGGACATCACGTCGGCGCGTTTGAAAGCGCTCGCCGAGCTCCCCCGGGCCCGCGCGGGGGTGTGGGTGGTCGCCATCGAGACGCTCCTGCAGCGGCTCGCTCCGCGCAGCTACATCGAAGCGCACTCGCTCAAGGTTCACGTGGGCGAGCGGCTCGACCTCGAGGCGTTGCGCGAGCGGTTGACGCTCGCGGGCTACGCGGCGGTGACGCAGGTGGTGGCGCACGGTGAGTTCGCGGTGCGCGGCTCCCTGCTCGATGTGTTCCCCATGGGCTCGGACAGCCCGTTTCGCATCGACCTCTTGGACCTGGATGTCGACAGCATTCGCCAATTCGATCCGGACACCCAACGCTCCGGCGATAAGCTCGATCGCATCCAGCTGCTGGCGGCGCGTGAGACGCCCTTGAGTCCTGATGCGGTGCGCGAATTCCGGCGCCGCTATCGGCTGCGATTCCCGGGCGATCTGGCCGAGCAGCCGGTCTATCGCGACGTGAGCGCCGGCCGCGCCCCGGGAGGGATCGAGTTCTATCTACCCCTCTTCTTCGAGCGCACCTCGCACCTGCTCGAATACTTGCCGCCGGGGAGCATCCTCATCGACGTGCACGAGGCGAGCTCGGCGGTCGACAAGATCTGGAATGGCATCGTGGAACGGCATGAGCAATTGCGCCACGACCGCCAGCGGCCGATTCTCGATCCCGACGAGGTCTACCTGCCGCCCGCCGAGTTCCGCGATCTCTTCGGCGCCTGGCCGAGGATCGACCTGCGTTCCTTCGAATGGCCGCCCGAGACGGCGGGACAATGGCAAAACTTCGCGAGCGTCGCACCAGCGGCGGTACGGGTGGATCCGCGAGCCGAACACCCGGCCGCCGAGCTCGCGGCCCACATCGAGTCGACGCCGGGCCGCGTGCTGCTCGCGGCGGAATCGGCCGGACGTCGTGAGCTGCTGCTCGAGCTTTTGCGCGCGCGCGGTATTCAGCCGAAGATCTTCGACGATTTCGCGGCGTTTGCGGCGAGCGACCTGAAACTCGGGGTGACGGTAGCGGCCACTGTATCGGGAATGCGGCTGGAAACCCCGGCCCTCGAGATCCTCACCGAGGCATTGCTGTTCGGTGATCGCGCACGCCAGGAGCGACGGCGGCGGCGATCGGAACGCGATCCTGCCAAGATACTCAAGGAGCTCTCCGATCTGCGCGTCGGCGCGCCCGTGGTGCACGAAGCCTACGGCGTCGGCCGCTACGTCGGCTTGCAGACCATGGACGTTGCCGGCTACACGGGCGAATTTCTAGTGCTCGAGTACGCGGACGGCGACAAGCTGTACGTGCCGGTGCAGGCCCTGCACCTCATATCGCGATATACGGGCGCGCCGGCCGAGAGTGCGCCGCTCCACAAGCTCGGGGGCGCGGAGTGGCAGAAGGCGCGCCGCAGGGCGGCGCAACGCATTCGCGACGTGGCCGTCGAACTCCTCGACCTGTACTCGCGCCGGGCGGCTCGCGAGGGCACGTCGATGGCGGCACCCGAAGCAGACTATCGCGGCTTCCAGGCCGGCTTTCGCTTCGAGGAGACCGCCGATCAGGGCGCGGCCATCGACCAAGTGCTCGCCGACATGAAGTCGGGCAAACCGATGGATCGGGTCATCTGCGGCGATGTGGGTTTCGGCAAGACGGAGGTTGCGTTGCGCGCGGCCTTCGTTGCCGTTACCGCCGGCAAGCAGGTGGGCGTGCTCGTTCCAACCACGCTCCTCGCCCAGCAACATTACACGACCTTCGTCGACCGCTTCGCCGACTGGCCGGTGCGCATCGAGAACCTGTCGCGTTTCCGCACCGCCAAAGAGGCGGCGGCGGTCATCGCGGGCATCGCCGACGGTTCGGTGGACATCGTCGTCGCCACGCATCGCCTGCTGCAAGGCAAGGTACGCTTCAAGAATCTCGGTCTGGTCGTGATCGACGAAGAGCACCGCTTCGGCGTGCGCGACAAAGAGAAGCTCAAGGCGCTGCGTGCCGAGGTGGACGTGCTGACCCTCACGGCAACGCCCATTCCGCGCACGCTCAACATGGCCATGGGCGGATTGCGCGACCTGTCCCTGATCACCACGCCGCCCGCCGAGCGGCTCGCGGTGAAGACCTTCGTGCTCGAGTGGAACGAGACCATCGTTCGCGAGGCGTTGCGCCGTGAGATTCGCCGCGGCGGACAGATCTATTTCGTGCACAACACCATCGAGACCATCGAGAAGACGGCGCAGGCCGTCCGCGAGCTCGTGCCCGAGGCGACGGTCGCGGTGGGACATGGACAAATGCGCGAGCGCGATCTCGAGCAGCTCATGCTCGACTTCTACCACCGCCGCTTCAATGTCCTCGTATGCACCACCATCATCGAGAGCGGCATCGACGTGCCGACCGCGAACACCATCATCATCGATCGAGCCGACCGCTTCGGCCTCGCACAGATCCACCAACTACGCGGGCGCGTCGGACGCTCGCACCATCGTGCCTATGCCTACCTCATCACCCCGCCCCGCAAGGCCATGACGGCCGACGCGATCAAGCGGCTGGAGGCGCTGGAATCGCTCGAGGAGCTCGGCGCCGGATTCACTCTCGCCACCCACGATCTCGAGATCCGCGGCGCCGGCGAGCTCCTTGGCGATGAGCAAAGCGGACAGATCCAGGAAATCGGCTACAACCTGTACATGGAACTGCTGGAGCGGGCCGTCGCCGGACTCAAGTCCGGTAAAGAGGCCGATCTCGAGCGCCCGCTCGACTCGAGAGCCGAGGTGGAGCTGCACTTGCCGGCACTCATCCCGGAGGATTACGTGCCGGACGTGCATCTGCGACTGGTGCTCTACAAGCGGATCGCGGGCGCCGAGTCGCGCGAGGAGCTCGACGAGCTCAAGGTCGAGCTGATCGATCGCTTCGGCCCCCTACCGCCGTACGCACAGTCGCTGTTCCGCGTGACCCAGATCAAGCTGCGCGCCGCAGAGCTCGGCATCCGCAAGATCGACGCCGGCGCCACCGGCGGCTACATCGCGTTCGACGAAAGCAACAAGGTCGACGCCGCGCGCGTGGTGAAACTCATTCAGAGCCGGCCGAAGGACTATCGCCTGGACAACCCCTTGAGGCTGCGCTTCACGCATGATGCGCGCACCGAGGAGCAGCTGTTCATGCGCATCGAGATGCTGGTCGAGCTGCTCTCTTGACGATGCCGCTATCCGGCGGAGCGCTATATCGTGCCGAGGTAATCGTTCTTGCCCACCTCGACGCCGTTGTGCCTCAGGATTGCGTAGCTGATGCTCGCGTGAAAGTAGAAGTTCGGCAGGACGAAATGGTTCAAGTAGCTGAGTCCCGTGAAGCTGAGCGTACGGCTCGGCGTCTTGATCTCGATGGAGCGGCTCTCGGCGCCCGCGAACTGGCTCGCCTTCAGGGTCTGGACGAAATCGACGGTCTTCGCGATGCGCTGCTTGAGCTCAGCCAACGTGGTCTCCGTATCCTCGTGCTTGGGCATCTCGATGCCGGCCAGGCGCGCCGCGGCCCCCTTCGCCGTGTCGCACGCAATCTGCACCTGACGGGTAAGCGGGAACATGTCGGGAAACAAGCGCGCCTGCGCGAGCACCACGGGGTCGATCTTTTTCGCCTCGGCATGCGCGGCGGCTTTGTCGATGATCACCGACAAATTGGTCAGGCCGCGCACGAGGACGGGGATCGAGACATCGTAGAGAGAAAGTGCCATGAGGTACTCCCGGTGATCGAAGGGGGCGATACTGTAACGAAAATCAGCACGCCGGGTAACCAATCGCGCCATCGTGGCGCTGCATGATGCCGCAGCTCGTCATTCTGCCGGGCCTCGACGGCACGGGCGCGAGAATTACGCCGTTTCTGCGCGAGATGCAGCGCGCTGTGCCCGTGCGAGTCGTGAAATACCCACCCGACCTGCCCTTGGGCTACGCGGAGCTGGAGTCGCTCGTCCGGCAGGAGCTACCCCGAGGCGAGCGTTATGTGCTGCTGGCCGAATCGTTCTCGGGGCCCATCGCGATCCGCGTGGCGGCCGATCCCCCGCCCGACCTCGCCGGCCTGATTCTGTGCGGAACTTTTGCGAGAAATCCCCTTCCGTGGCTGCGTCCGGTGCGCGCGCTCGCCGTCCGTGTGCCCTTCAAATCCTTACCCCGCTGGTTGAGGGCGCCGCTCCTGTGGGGCTCCGGCGATCCGAGGCGCGCCCCGCCGGGGCCAGAGCGTGCGAGCGCGGGGGTGTCCCGAGCGGTGATACGGCGGCGTCTGCAGGAAGTGCTGACGGTGGATGTGACAATGCACGTCGCGGCCATCGGGCTGCCCACGCTCATCCTGCGGGCGACCCGCGACCGTATCGTGCCGCGCGCTGCAACGCGGCTACTCGTGCAGCGCGCGCCGCGCGCACAGGTGGCGGATATCGAGGGGCCCCACCTTCTGCTTCAATCCCGACCCGCCGAGAGCGCGGCTACCGTCTTGCGGTTTTTGAGGCGTTGGAATTGAATATCGCCATGCTGCCGATGTCCGAGGCGTGCGAGCGAAATAAAGACCCGATTCTCGCGGTGCTGCGAGCGTCCTTTGCGGAAGTGCAAAGCGTACTGGAGATCGGCAGCGGCACGGGGCAGCATGCCGTGCACTTTGCGCGGCACCTCACGCATCTGACGTGGCACCCCACCGAGCAATTGAGCTATCTGCCCGATTTGACGGCCCGCGTGCAGCTGGAGGGAAGCCCCAACCTGCGTGCCCCGACGGTGCTCGACGTGCGCCAGAGCGTCTGGCCGGTTCTGTCGGTGGATGCGGTGTTCACGGCCAATACCCTGCACATCATGTCCTGGGCGGAAGTGACGGCGATGTATCGAGGCATCGGCGAAGTGCTCGCGCCGCGGGGAGTGCTCTGCGTATACGGCCCGTTCCGCTACTCCGGCGAGTACACCTCCGACAGCAATCAAGCGTTCGATCGGATGCTTCAGGAGCGCGACCCGCGCTCCGGACTACGGGACGTGAGCGCAATCACCGAGCTCGCGGCGTCGTATGGGCTCGATCTCATCGCCGATGACGATCTCCCCGCCTTCAATCGGCTGCTGAGGTTCGTGAAAGAACCGCGCTGAACGGTCGCCGGAACAGGCCGAAGAAATTTGACCGCATTCGCCGTGCCCGACTGATCTCTTTTTTCGCCTCTATGATCCCGCGTCCTGCGGTAGCAGTTTTTTGTTCAGCTATACTTAGCGCTCTGCCCGCGAAGCGCGTCAAGCCTTTGATCTGGCGTAATCGTCGATAAACCCTGCGTGCACTCAAATACAACAAAGCTCCGCGGTGGTACCGCGGAGCCCTGCCGACTCGAGCGCTCTTAGGCGAGGCGCCCACTGCTAATCGCGCGGGACGACCTCGATGTTCACTTTGGTGGTGATCACCGAGTCCTTCACGTAGTGATGGTCGCCCGCCTCATCGCCGAACGCGAGGGGCATGCAAGCGGCACCTGCCGCCTCTCGATCACCGCACGCGGCTAGCTCGCCGCCAACGGCTTGTACGAGAACTTCTGACCCGCGACGGCTGCCTGGTACATCAAGCCGCCCTTCGCGATGGTGAACACGGCCATGCCCTTGTAATAGTGACCGACCGTGCGAGCGTCTTTTTCGCCGCCGCTCGCGCCGGCTTGCTGTCCATTGGTGCCCGCGGACACGTCCGCCCCTGCGGTAATTGCGACCACCCCTACATCGGCGCCAAATTCGAAATGACCGGACTCGAACTCATCGGCCGCGCGCTTATCCTCGAAGAAGATAATCTCGCTGTAGGCCTGTCCGCCCGCCTGAAAGCCGATGCTCACCTGCGCCAAAGTCGCTTCGCCGACCTGCTGCCCGTGAATGAAGACGCCACCCTTGCCGCCCGCCCCGCCGACCACGAAAGCTCCCTCGCCCACGGTGGGAAACACGACGTAGCCGTAGCTATGGCCGAAGAACCAGGAACTCTCTCCCGCGTGCCGGAAGAGCGCGATGGCGTCCTCCATCTTGACGGGCTCGGGTTTCGCCTGCGCGGTTCCGAAAGACACCGCGAAGACGGCGCTCGCGATCAAAAAGCGTATGGTGTTTTTCATAGTGCCGCTACGATAAGCTGCGCCGCGGCAAGGGTCTGTAGGATCGCTCGCCTACCTCGTCCAAGAGGATTCCCACATTGGCCGCCGTCACCTCGCGAGGTTCTGCGCCACGAATTCCCAGTTCGCCAGCTTGTCGATCACCGCTGTGACGTGATCGGGGCGGCGGTTCTGATAGTCGAGGTAATACGCATGCTCCCACACATCGATGGTGAACAGCGGCTTCGAGCCGTGGGTGATCGGCGTTTCCGCATTGCCGGTCTTCAGCACTTTGAGCTTGGTCCCGTCGAGCACGAGCCACGCCCAACCGCTGCCGAACTCGGCCACGGCCGCGGCGCTCAACTCCTTCTTGCAAGCATCGACGCTGCCGAAAGCCTCCTCCATCTTCTGCCTGAGAGCCGCAGGGGGCTCCCCGCCCCCCTTGCTCTTCAGACATTGCCAGTAGAAGGTGTGATTCCATGCCTGCGCCGCATTGTTGAAGATCGTGGCACGGTCCGGCTTGCCGGCCGTCGAGGTCACGATCTGCTCGAGCGGCAGATCCGCAAGCTCAGTGCCCACGATCAGCTTGTTCGTGGCATCGACGTAAGTCTTATGATGCTTGCCGTGATGAAAGCTCAGTGTCTTCGCAGAGATCACCGGTTCGAGCGCGTTCTCGGCATAGGGCAGCGGAGGAAGCGTGAGGGGCGATGAGGCATTTGCGGCGGTGGCCATGGTTGCTCCTGTTTGGGTAGTGGGATAAAGAATCTCATTGCGGCACTGCCGTGCGCGCGAGGAAGCAGAATCAGCGGCCGGCGGCGCGGCGTGACTTGCCGTGCCTGTTTCCCGAGTCTCGAGGATCGAGCGGATCCCCATGGGGATGTCCTACCGGACGACTGCTGTGGTCGTATTTTTCGCGCGGATCGAACGTTCTCCGGTTGGGCATGTGCCGAGCGTAGCCGGAGGCGGATCGCCTCTCCACCCGCTCTCCGCCCCATTGAGTTGTAGGCCGGCGCCGATGGGCTACCGCGAGTCGCAGGCGCGCGGCACGCGCGCGATATATCGCCGAGCGCTACGGCGTCCCGCTCGGTCGAATTCGAGGACATGCGCCACATGGATAGCGGCGCGCTGACGCAGTTTCTGCAGCGCTGGAAGTCGCACTCGACGACTTCTCGACGCCACGCGGACTAGGCTTCCCCCCCGTAGCCGTCCGCGACTAGCCGATCAGAGATCGCAGTCGCTGAGTGCGCGTGCCCGCCGTCGTGTCCGCGGCCCGCCGCAACAGCAGCTTTGCGTCCTCGGCCGGCAGCGGCCGGCTGAACAGGAACCCCTGCGCCTCCTGGCAGGAGTGCTCCTGCAGGAACAGAAGCTGCGGGAAGTTCTCCACGCCCTCGGCGGTGACATTGATGCGCAGGGAGCGCGACATGGCGATGATCGCGGCGGCAATCGCCCGATCGTCGCTGCAATCCACCAAGCTGGTCATGAACGACTGATCGATCTTGAGCCGGTCGACGGCGTAGTTGCGCAACCGTCCGAAGCTCGAGTAGCCGGTGCCGAAATCGTCGATGGCGAGAAGAATACCGAGGTCTTTCAACTGAGCGAGCGCTTGTTCCGCCCACGCCTCATCCTTCATCACGACCGACTCGGTGATCTCGAGCTCGAGCATCCCCGGCTCGATGCCGGTCTCCGCCATGATGCTGGCGACCAGAGCGGGAAACTCCTTGAGTGCGAACTGCGGTCCCGAGACGTTTACCGCCATGCGATTGATCGGCAAGCCTTCTTCGCGCCAGACCTTCGCCTGCCGACAAGCCGTTCGCAGGGCCCACTCGCCGATCGGGAGCACGAGTCCCGTCTCCTCGGCGATCGGAATGAACTCCGCGGGCGGCACCTCACCGAGATTCTCGTTGTTCCAGCGTAGAAGCGCCTCCATGCCGGATACGGTGCCTGTCGCGACGTCGAATTGCGGCTGGTAGTGCAGCGTGAATTCGCCGCGCTCGAGGGCGCCGCGCAATCGCGCCTCCAGCGTGAATCGATGCAACGCGGCGTCGTTCATGGACGGGTCGAAGAAGGCGTACATGCCCGGTGCCTTGCGTTTCGCGAAGTACATCGCGAGATCAGCGTTGCGCATCAGGGTGTCGACGTCCGCGCCGTCGGAGGGATAAAGCGAGATGCCGACGCTCGGCGTGACCACCAGCGTGTTCGTCGCCAGCCGCAGTGGCTGCTGCAGCTCGGCGATGAGCCGCCGCGCGACCGTCGCCGCATCGGCGGCCGTGCGGATCCCCGGCAGGATCACGATGAACTCATCGCCCCCCAATCGGGCAATGTGGTTGTTGCGCGGTGCCGGGTGCGCGTCGGCCAAGGCGCCCTCATCGGCGCGCAGCGAATGCCGCATGCGGGCGGCCACGAGGCACAAGAGCTCGTCGCCGACGGCGTGGCCCAGGGTATCGTTCACGCGCTTGAAGTTGTCGAGGTCGAGGTAGAGCACCGCGAGCGTTCGATCGTGCTCCTTCGCCAGATTGACGGCGCTCGCGAGCCGATTGCGCGACTGCTCGCGGTTCGGCAAGCCCGTCAGGGGATCGAAGTAAGCGAGTTTCACGATGCGATGCTCGGCACGCCATTTGCTCGCAAGCGAAATGGTCATCTGCCGGATCTCGTGCGGGTGGAAAGGCTTCTGCAAGTAGGAAAGTTTCTCTTCCGGAGGTACCAGCATACCGATATGGGCCGGGTCGACGTCCGAATAAGCGGTGCACAACACGATCTCGATGGCAGGGTCGAGCTCGCGGATGCGGGCCGCGGCCCAGACCCCGTCGGGACCCGGCGGCATGCGCATGTCGAGAAACGCCACGGCGAACGGCTCCTCCGCGGCGATGGCCTCGCGCACCGCCTTCACCGCCGCCTCGGCTCCCTCGCAGAACACAGGGGCGAAAACCGTGGTGCGCGAGAGCTTTCTTGCGGCATCCGCGGCACCGCGGGCGAACAGCCGTTCGCGTAGATTGTGAAACACGGCGGTCTCACCGCTCATGTCCGCCTCCGAGAGAACGTGACGGTACGCGTCGCGTACGTCGGCCTCGTCGTCGGCGATCAGCACTCGTATTGCCACTCGATCAGTGTTCGTCACGGGGCCTTCCTCTCACGTTTCTCGTGCCGTCAGCGGTACCATCAGATGCAGCGATGCCCCAAGACCCGGGCCCTCGCTTGCCGCCCAAATCCGACCACCCAAGGCGGCGATCGCGTTCGCGCACCAGTGCAGTCCAATGCCGTAATTGGTGTCCTTCGACTTGGTCGAGTATCCCTTGTCGAACACGCGCTCGAGATCGCCGCGGGCGATTCCGATGCCGTTGTCCGCGCAGTGCAGATGCAGCTGGTGGCACGCGTCCTCGCGCACGATCTCGGCCCCGACGCGCAGAACCCCGCGCTCGCGCCCGGCATCGCGCACGGCGTCCGCCGCGTTGATGATGAGATTCTGCAGCACCAGCCGCAGCACGGTGCGAGCCACGCATACCGCTCCGACCTGCCGCAGCGACTCATCGGCGTCCACCACCAGACGCTGCTTGCACGCATCGGGGACGATATCCAGGGTCTGGCTCACAAGCTCGGGGAGGCGAACGGTCTCGATCACGTGCCCGTTACGCGTCGATTGCATCAACTCGGTCAGCGCGCTCTGCACGAGCGTCGCCTGCCGCTGGATCACCTCGAGATCGTGCAGCCCTTCCTGGATACATACGGACATCTCGCGACAGCCCAAGTGCATGAATGTCTTGAGATCCTGCGATCGCTCCGACGGCGTGTACGAATCCTCGAGTTCCGCGGCCGCCATGATCAAATCATTCACCGGCGCGACTCGCAGCCGATCGCCGAGCTTCGAGACGCGCACCGCGAGCGGCGTCATCGCATTGCCGAGGTTGTGCAGCACGCCTTTCGCGAGCTCGGCGAAACCTGCGTGGAACGATTGATCGACGAGTTGATGCTGCGATTGCTCGACGCGCGCCACCATGCCGTCGAACTCCTGCGCGAGCCGCCCGATCTCGTCGCGGCTTGCGAGGTTCAACCGTGCACCGAGATCCGACCCCTCGCCCATGGCCACGGCGTGACGCGTGACGCGCGCCAAGGGCCCGAGCACGACTCGGTTGAGCACGATGAGCAGGGCGAGCAACGCCGCGATGGCGGCGCCGACGAGATAGGCCGAGGCATACGTCACGGCGGTGCGTCCCTGGGCGGTGATCCGGCGTGGCACCTCTACGCGCAGCGTGAGCAGCGGCGTGCCATAGACGTCGCGAAACGAGCGGTCGACGCGCGTGACCTGGTCGGTCTCCGTCACGCGCTCACCGGCCGCCTCAGCTTGCGGCTCGGGCTCCGACAACATGGATAGAGCAGCCTGCGCGTGCGCGCCTAGCGCGCGCAGGTGAGCTCGGTCGAGCAGTTGCCCCATGATCACGAAGCCGAGCGGTGGCCCCCCGCCGCTGCCATTGAGCACGGGAGCCGCGACGACCATCATGATGCCTTGGTTAGTGCGAATGAGTCCGCGGGCGGGTTTGCCGCTCGCAAGGTTCTTGCGCCAGGGAAAGTCCGCCGGCAACGACTTGCGCGCGGCGAAGTCCAGATCGAGCGGCGCTGCGGTGGCGAGATCCTCGGCGCTCGACAGAACGATGTCGCCCTGCAGGTCGACGATCATCAGCGCGTTGACTTGCAGCTGCTTGAGGGCGGACGGCGTCACGTTCGCGTGCACGAATTCTCGATTGGGTGCCTGCACGTAGTGATAGGCATCTGCCCAATTGCCCCAGTCGGCGGCGCTCAGCGCGAGCGTATCGAGCGAGAGGTCGAGCGCGTACTCGATCCGTTTCATGGACACCTTCGCATCGTCGCGCTCGAGCTCGGCGAAACTCGGCAGGAGGATGTGCCGCTGAATCCCGATGTCGATGCCTATAAGTGCCGCGAACAACAGCGCGAGCAGCGAAATGACCTTGGCCCTGATATTCATAGCTCTCTTCGTATCAGAATCCCTGCCGGTTTGATGTTGCTCAGTTCTGCTAAATCCGGGCGCCCTCGGCCAATTCACGGGCCGTTGAACCGGTTCACATTCTGCTTAGCGACTTATGTTGAATACGCCGCGGGCTCGATGGCAAGGAGCCGTGCTCAAGCCGCGCGGTTACGGCCGAGCTGCTTCGCGATCTTCAACTGCAACTGGGATTTCTCGACCAGCGCTTCGGAACTGGCCTCGGCCTCCGGTATCGCGGCACAAACGCCGACGCTGACACTCATGTAGCGCAGCACGCCGGAACGCGGATTGTGAATGCGCAGCTCGCGCACCCGCTCAGCCATTACGTCTGCGAGTGCCCGGGCCCGGTCCACGTCCATCCCGGGAGCAAACGCCATGAGACTACCACCCTCGATGCGCGCGGTGACATCGCTCGAGCGACGCAGGCACCCCGACACGCAATGCGATACCCGGCGGATCGCCGAATCGCCCGCCGCTCGGCCGAAGGTCGCGTTGTAGATGTCAAGCGCATCGATGTCGATTGCGAACACGGCAATGCTGCGATGTTCGCGCTGCGCGATCGCCCAGTCCCGCTTCAAGAGCTCCTGCAAGTAGGCGAGCGTATAGAGCCCGGTTAAGCGGTCGTCACGTACCGCGACTCCGGTCGGCTGATGTGCTCCGCTCAAGGAGTCGCGCGCGAGCTTCGGGTCGAGACGCAGCCGATCGCCGGCGTCACGGTAATAGGCCGCGAAGTGCGTGACCCGTCCATCCGGCTCTTTGAGCGCCAGCATCGTCAGGTCATTCCAGAAGAGCGTCCCGTCCTTTCGGTAATTGCGCATGAGAACGCGGCACGTCTCGCCGAGCTTGATGGCTTCGCGCAAGCGGTGGCGACCGTCTTGCTCACGATCGTCTCCCTGCAGCAGACGCAGGTTGCGGCCCAAGAGATCCTCGGGCCGATAACCCGTAAGAGTAACGAACCCCGGGTTCACGTAAATCACCGGCTGGTCGGGACCCTGCGCATCGATCAACGCGACGCCCTCGGGCGAGCTCTCGAGCAGGCGTCGAAACAGTTCGGCGTCGCAACTCATGCCTGCCCCTCAGTCAACACGAGCGGTGGAGCGGCGCTCAATTCCTCGACGCTGCGCACCGCCGCGTGCCAGCGCGGATCGGCGGCAAGATCAGGCGGAGGTGCGCCGCGCGCCCGCATCCGTACCAGACGCGCCTGCGAGGCCGGCAGCGCGACTTCGGGCTTGAAGCTCGCCAGCACCGTATACACAGCGGCTCGATCGTTCAGGATCGGCAGCACGTCGCATCCCGCGGCAAGCGCGAGCCGCGCGCGGGCAAGGATGTCCCCCGCGCTGGCGACACCCGCCATGCTCAAGTCATCGGCGAATACGCAACCGTGGAATCCGAGGGCTCCTCGCAGGATCTCGCCGAGCCAACGCCGCGAGAGACTCGCAGGCAGCCTATCGACGGCCGGATACTCCACGTGCGCGGTCATGACCCCCGGAAGCTGATTCTCGATGAGGAGGCGATAGGGTTTGAGATCCGGCTCCATGTCGGCGAGGGAGCGCCTGTCGATGGGCAGCGCTACATGCGAGTCGGCGCGCACCGCGCCGTGTCCCGGAAAGTGCTTTGCCACCGCGGCCATCCCGGCCTCGCGCATCCCCGCAAGGCAAGCGGCCGCCAGGGCCGCCACCGCGTCGCCATCGCGGTGATAGGCGCGGTCCCCAATGACCTCGCTCAGACCATGATCAAGGTCCACGCACGGGGCGAAGCTGAAGTCGACCCCTACTGCCCGCAGCTCGGTGGCGAGAAGCCACCCCACCGAATGCGCACAGCGCAGCCCCTCCTGCCGATCCTCATCGAATCGCCGTCCGATGAGTCGCGCCGCAGGCAATGCGGTAAAGCCCTCCCGAAAGCGCTGCACCCGCCCTCCCTCGTGATCCGTGGCGATCAAGAGGTGCGGCGTTCGCAGCCCGCGAATCGCCTCGCAAAGAGCTGAAATTTGCTTGGGATTCCGATAGTTACGCGTATAAAGTAGAACGCTTCCCACGAGCGGATGCGAGAGCACGTCGATGTCCTCGGCGCTCAACGCCGTACCCTCCACGTCGACCATGAGAGGGCCCAAGGTCACGCTCCATGCTCGAACACGGCAATCGATTCGACGTGCGTGGTATGCGGAAACATGTCCATCACCCCTGCCGCGATCAGCCGATATCCTTGGCTGCGTACCAAGATCCCGGCGTCTCGCGCCAAACTCCCCGGATGGCAGGAAATATACACGACCCGTCGCGGCCGCCACTGTGCCATACGTTCCATGATTTCAACGGCGCCCGCGCGCGGCGGGTCGAGAAGCACGAGGTCGTAGGCGCGCTCCGCCCAGGGCCCGAACCCTGCAGGCTCGAACAGGTTCTCCGTGAGGAATTCCGCGTTGCCGATGCCGTTGCGCAAGGCATTCAGGCGTGCCTTGCGCACCAGGCCCTCGTCGCCTTCCACCCCCACCACCCCGGCGGCGCGCCGGCTCAAAGGCAGGGTGAAATTGCCCAGGCCACAGAATAGATCGAGGACGGAATCGGCGGTTTCCGGGGCCAGCAGGTCCAGGGCGGCTTCGACCATCCTCAAGTTGACCTCACGATTGATTTGAACGAAATCCGAGGGACCGAACTCGAGCCTGATTCGCCCTGCGTCGACGGCGTACTCGAGGGGCGGCACGCCTGCCGCAAGCGGCTGAATACTGTCGAGACCTCCCGGCTGCAGATGGATTTGCACGCCGAGGCGCGCGCCGAAGCGCTCGAGCGCCGCGGCATCGTCGACCGACAGAGGCTGCATGATGCGAAAGACCAGCGCCGCTCGCTCGTCGCCCGCGGCGAGTTCCACCTGCGGGATACGCTCGCGGATGCTCAAGGTCTCGACGAGCGCCGCGAGCTCCTCAGGAAGGGTCGCGAAGCGCTCGAGGAGTATTTCGCAGCGGCGCAGGTCCGCAAGGTAAGGCTTGTCGCGCTCGCGAAAGCCGGCGAGCACGCGGCCTTTTTTGTGCACGTACTTGACGCCGAGCCGCGCCCGGCGCCGGTAGGCAAAAGCGGGGCCGCGCAACGGCTCGAGCACCCGCAGCGGCCGCACCCCGCCGATGCGCTCGAGGTTGTCGAGCAGCTGGCGCTGTTTCGCGGCGAGCTGCGCCGGCGGCGACAGGTGCTGCAAGGAGCAGCCGCCGCACACACCGAAGTGCGCGCAGCGGGGTGTCACCCGGTCGGGCGAGGCCGTCAGAATATCGAGCAGCACCGCCTCTTCGAACTGGCGGCGCCGCTTGATCACGCGGCAGCGCACACGTTCGCCGGGCAGCGCGCCCTCGATGAACACGGCCTTGCCCGAGACGCGCGCGATACCGCGGCCGTCGTGGGCGAGATCCACGACCTCCGCCTCGAGCGGCTCGCTGCTCTTCAGCTCTCGGGCCACGCGGCGAGAAATTCGTGCAAGTGCGCCGCAGTCGAGTCCATGAGCAGTTGCCGCACGCGAGCCACCTCGGCGAGGTGCTCGGCAGCGCTCAATCGGCCGCGCAGCAGCTCGAAGCGCAAATAAATGAGGTAGGTGTTGAGCACGTCGGTCTCGCAGTAGTCGCGAATGCGCTTGATCCCGCCGCCCAGGTACTCATCCCAGACCTGGCTGCCGTCCATGCCCAGCTTACCGGGCAGCCCGAGAAGGCACGCGATCGCCGAAAGGCTCGCGCGACCGCGTCCCTGAAACCCGGACAGGATGTCCATCAGATCCATATGCCGCCAATGAAAGCGGCTCAGGTAATTGCTGTAGCGGAAGCTTGCATCGCCGTCGCCCGTCTCCCAGTAGCGCGCCGCGGTAACGCCATGCAGGAGGCTGCGATAGTGCAGGACCGGCAGATCAAACCCCGCTCCGTTCCAGGAGACGAGATCCGGCGTGTAGCGCTCGAGTCCGTCGAAAAACCGCTCGATCAGGTCCTTCTCCGATGAGACCTCTTCGCCGAGACTCCATACCTTGAGCGAGTCCCGCGAGCGCATGACCACGGAGATCGCGACTACCCGATGCTGCTCCGGAGACAGAAACTCGCTGCCTGAATCCTGGCGGCGCTTGGTGACCATGATCTTGCCGACCTGCTCGTCCGTGAGGCCCGACAGGGAGTACAGGCGCCGCCCGAAATCGGTATCGGGCACCGTCTCGATGTCGAACACGAGAGTATTCACGTTTTACGCAGGAGCACGGCGACCGCCACCACCAGGCCGGCCTCGTCGGTCAGCGTCACGTGTCCCTCGCCGATACCGAGCCCGTCGCGCACCTTGGCGCCGCGTGCGGAATACACCACCTCGGGGCGTCCCCACGCGTTCTGCACCATCCCGACGTCGCGAATCCACACGCCGTGAGCAAAGCCCGTGCCCATGGCTTTGACAATGGCCTCCTTGGCGGCGAAATGCATGGCGAGGAAGCGCGCGGGGCGCGCGGTGCGCTCGAGCTGGGCGCGCTCTTCGGGCATGAGCAGGTGCCGCACGAAACGCTCGCCGTGCTTTTCGAGGACGCGCTGCACGCGCTCGGCTTTGAGCACGTCGATGCCGATGCCGTAAATCATCGCGCCGCGCGCATCAGATCTTTCATGTCCCGTACGGCCTTCGGTAGTCCGTCGAACACCGCGCGCGCGATGATGGCGTGGCCGATGTTCAGTTCCACGATTTCGTGGATTGCGGCAATGGGCTCGACGTTGTGATAGTTCAGGCCGTGACCCGCATTCACGACGAGGCCGAGCGAGGCGGCGAGCGAAGCGGCGGAGCGCACCCGCTCGAGCTCGTGCGCCCGCGCCTTCCCTAAGGCATTGGCATAGGTTCCGGTATGCAGCTCGATGACAGGCGCGCCCACGCGTCGCGCCGCCTCGACCTGCGCCGTATCCGGGTCGATGAAGAGCGATACCCGCACACCGGCCGCGGCGAGTGTCCTGCAGGCGTCTTCCATGCGCGCCTCCTGGGCGCGGACATCCAAGCCGCCCTCAGTGGTCACTTCCTCGCGCGATTCGGGTACCAGGCAGCAATCCTGCGGCCGCACCTCGCCCACGATACGGATCATCTCCGCGGTGACGGCCATCTCGAGATTCATGCGCGTCTGCAACAGCCGGCGCAGCATCGTCACGTCGCGGTCCTGGATGTGGCGCCGATCCTCGCGCAGGTGCAGGGTGATGCTGTCGGCGCCCGATTGCTCGGCGAGCAACGCGGCGTGCACCGGATCGGGGTAATCGATGCGCCGCGCCTGGCGCAGCGTCGCGACATGATCGATGTTTACACCGAGGGCAATGCCGGTCGACACGCTCACGGCTGCTCCGGCGGCGAGTCGAGGGGGCGGCCGTCCGCCTCCCGGCGGCGCAGCGCGCGCATGACCGCGCGCGACTTCAGCTCCCGCCCGTCGAGGCAAGCCTCGAGTGCGACCCGCAGCACGCGCTTGGCGTCGCGCAGCGAGCGCGCGTCGACGAACCGATCGTCCTCGAGGTCGGTCAAGGAGCGGCCGTACACAGCGCCGGGAGCGTCGGCGACGCAGAGCTGCGCGCCGCGCTCGGCGGCGAAACGGTAATAGGCGTCGGGAAGAATCGGCGCGCCGTCCGTCGCCCGGGACAAATCGAGCCCGTAACCCAGGTTGTCGAGCAGGCGTTTCTCGAAACGGCGCAGACTCGCCTCTTCGGGCTCGCCGCCGGCGAGCCCCTCGATACAGGCTGCATAGGCAGCGAAGACTTCAGGGTGGGGGTCGCAGCGCTCGGTCAGCTTCAACAACAGCTCGTTCAGGTAGAAGCCGCTCATGAGCCGCTCCTTGGCGAGCGTGGTAAGCACGCCGTCGATCTCCGCGCTCGCCAGTTGGCAGGCCTCGGTTCGGCCCGACCAGGAGAGCAGGAGTCGCTGGAAAGGCCGCAGCACACCACGCAGGGTCGATTTCGCGCCGTTCGCGCCGCGCGCGAACAGGGTGAGCCGGCCGTGCTCCGCGGTAAACACCTCGACGATGCGACTCGTATCGCGATAAGCGTGCTGGTGCAAGACGTACCCTGGAGCTAGCCACACGCGGCGGCCGGAGGGCCGGCGATTCACAGCGCCTCGTACCCGAACTGGCGCAGGGCCATCTCGCTGTCTGCCCAGTTCTCCTTGACCTTGACCCAGAGCTCCAGGTGCACCGAGCGCTGCCACAAGTCGTTGAGCTCGATGCGCGCCAGGCGGCCGATTTCCTTGAGCCGCTCCCCGCCCTGCCCGATCACGATGGCCTTCTGGCCGGCGCGCTCGACCCAGATCACGGCGTTGATGATGATGCGGCCGTCCTCGTCGGCGAAGCGCTCGATCTGCACGTTGATGCCGTAAGGGAGCTCTTCTCGGAGCTTCAGCGTGAGCTTTTCGCGCACGATTTCCGCCGCCTGAAACGGCTCGTCACGGTCGGTGAGCACGTCCGGGGCGAACAAGGGGGGTGCCACCGGCAGCCGCGATCCCACCACGTCGGCGAGTCGATCGAGATTGTCGCTTTCGAGCGCCGAGACGGGCACGATCTCGGACGCCGGCACACGCCGCGTCATCTCATCGAGAAAGGGTAGCAGCTTATCTTTCGGCGTCACGCGGTCGACTTTGTTGATCACCAGGAACAGCGGTTGTTTGAGGCCGCGCACCCGGTCCCAGACCCACATGTCCGCCTCGTTGAATTGCATGGCCTCGATCACGAACAAAAGAACATCGGCATCGCGCGAGGAGGAAATGGCGACTCGGTTCATGTACTGATTCATGACTCGGCGGGTCGATTCGTGCAATCCCGGTGTATCGACCAGCACCAGCTGCGCGTCCGGGCGATTCACCACCCCGAGTATGCGATGACGGGTGGTCTGCGGCTTGTTGCTCACGATGGTGACCTTGCGCCCCACCAGGGCATTTACCAGCGTGGACTTGCCGACGTTGGGGCGGCCGACGATGGCGACCATGCCTGCACGAAAGGGGGCGCCGCTCATGGTAGTTTACGCATCTCGGGCGGCAGCAGATCGAGCACCTTGCGCGCCGCCAACTGCTCGGCCCGCCGCCGGCTGCCGGCCTCCCCCACCGCGACCAGCCCGAACGTGGGCACCTCGCAGGTGACCGTGAAAGACTGAGCGTGCGGTTCTCCTGCCGCGGCGGTGAGGACATACACGGGCAGGCCGAGGCCGCGCCCCTGCAGGGCCTCCTGCAAGCGGGTTTTCGCATCCTTCAAGGTTTCGGCCGGGGGCAATTTCTCCAGCCGTCCTCCCAGGATGCGCACTACCGCCGCCGCCGCTGCATCGAAGTCCGAATCCAAAAAGATCGCGCCCACCATCGCCTCCAGTGCATCGGCCAGGATCGAGGCCCTGCGATAGCCGCCGGACCGCAATTCTCCCGAGCCCAGCCGCAAATGCTCTCCCATCTTCAGATCCGCCGCGATCTGCGCCAGGGTTTCTCCGCTCACCAGACTGGCGCGCAGTCGAGACAACGCGCCTTCGTCGGCATCCGGATGCGCATCGTATAGCAAGCGCGCCACACTGCAATTGAGAACTGCATCGCCTAGAAACTCGAGGCGCTCGTTATGCTCCCCGCCGGCACTGCGGTGGGTGAGCGCCGCGATGCACAGGGCGGCATTTTTGAAGGCATGGCCGAACGCGCGTTCGGTCCAGGCAAGAGGCTCCGCGGCGTCGGGGGTCACTGCACCTTCGCGGTCTTGTCGAAGTGCACGGTGAGCGAGACGTTCGCGATATAGGGGGCGGAATCATCGTAGGCCACATGCATCGTGGTGACGCCGTCGTCCTTGACGATCTCCACCTCCTTCGCCTCCACGCTGTCGATGTCCTCGATCTGCCAGTGCTTTTCCAGCGTGCGGCGCAGCGCGGCCTGATCCACGGTGTCGCCTTTGAATTCGGAGGCCGTGGCTTCCATGCTGCGTGCGACCTTCATGTAGTTCAGATAAAGGGGCAGGATGCGCATACCCGCATAACCGATGATCCCCAGCAGGGCCAGCACGAAGAGTATCCCGATCATGGTCATGCCTTGTTGGCGCTTAAGCATAAATTGGCTCCTCTAAGGACCCCTTATTGAATCGCATTACCGATCCGATTCCAGAGAGGTCCGTCACGAGTATCAAGATTAAGCCAAATCCGCACCGCCTTACCCACCAGATTTCCCTCCGGAACGAACCCCGGGGCGTCCGACTCGTCCGTCCAGCGACTGTCCTTGCTGTTGTTACGGTTGTCGCCCATGAAGAAGTAATGGGCTGCCGGGACCACCCATTCCCCGCTCTTCACCCCGCCGCGCGCGAACATGATCTGATGCCGCTTGGTCCCGAGCTGCTCGAAGGCCGTGGGAACGCCGGCATAATTCCAGGCATTCTGCTTGGGTCCCGAGTAGACGGCGCCGGGCGTCTGCGGCTGCAGAACGTCATTGATGAAAAGCCGGTTCTTCTCGTCCACGCGCACCCGGTCGCCGGGCAATCCCACCAAGCGTTTGATGTAGTTGATCTTGGGGTTTGGCGGCAGACGGAACACGATCACATCGCCGCGTTGCGGGGTGCCGGTGGGAATGATCAGGGTATTGCTCACCGGCAAGCGCAAACCGTAGGAGTACTTGCTCACGAAGATGAAATCGCCGTCGAAGAGCGTCGGCATCATGGAATCGGACGGAATTCGAAAGGGCTCGAAAAGAAACGAACGAATGACCAGCACCAGCACGATGACCGGGAAGAATGAGCGCGCGTACTCGACGGCGATCGGCTCGCGCACCCGGTCGGGCGGCGTGCCGGCCGTCGCGGCCGCCTGCTTGCGGCGCCGGGCGAAGAAAGCCTGATCCAACCCCCAGATGGCACCCGAGATGGCGCCCACCAGTACCAGCATGAAGCTGAAATCCACCGCCTCGTAGCGAAATAGTCGCCAGAGCATCGCCAGGGCGAGCGCGACGAGGAGGTAGCCGGCGAGCCGAGGCACCAGCGGCTCGACCGCGCTGCTCGCGCCAGGGTCGCGATGCGGGCGCACGAACCAACCGTCGATGAGGATGACGAGAACGCAGGCTACGCCTCCGCACAAGAGGGCTACAAACAGGCTATCGCCGTCATTCACGAAAGACCCCCAAAAGCTGTTTCACAAAAGAATCAATTGGCTTTCTTGCCGACCTGCAAAACGGCGAGAAACGCCTCCTGCGGTATCTCCACCTGGCCGACCTGCTTCATGCGCTTCTTGCCGGCCTTCTGCTTTTCCAGAAGCTTGCGCTTGCGCGTAATGTCACCGCCATAGCACTTGGCCAGCACGTTCTTGCGCATCGCCTTGACGCTGGCGCGCGCGATGATGTGACTGCCGATCGCGGCCTGCACCGCCACCTCGAACATCTGGCGCGGAATGAGTTCCTGCATCTTGTCGACGAGCTCGCGGCCGCGCGTGTAGGCGTTGTCCTTGTGCACGATGAGCGACAGTGCGTCCACCGGATCCCCGTTGATGAGCACGTCGAGCTTGACCAGCGGCGCGGTCTGGAAGCAATGAAAATCGTAATCGAACGAGGCATAGCCACGGCTCGCCGATTTGAGCCGGTCGAAAAAGTCGAGCACCACCTCGGCCAGCGGCAGGTCGTACTGGAGCGAGACTTGACTGCCGAGGAACAGCATCTTTTTTTGCACCCCGCGCTTCTCGCTGCAGAGCGTTAAGACAGCGCCCACGTAGTCCGGCGGGACCAGGATGTTGGCGGTGATGATGGGCTCGCGCAGCTCCGCGATGCGGTCCTGTGGCGGGAGCTTGGTGGGGTTGTCCACGTTAACGACCGAGCCGTCCGTCAGCAGCACCTCGTAAACCACGGTAGGGGCGCTCGTGATCAAGTCGAGGTCGTACTCGCGCTCGAGTCGTTCCTGGACGATGTCCATGTGCAAAAGTCCGAGGAACCCGCAGCGGAAACCGAACCCCAGGGCGGTCGAGACCTCGGGCTCGAAATGGAGTGCGGAGTCGTTGAGCTTGAGCTTCTTCAGTGCGTCGCGGAACTGCTCGTAATCGTCGGAGCTCACCGGGAAAAGTCCGGCGAAAACCCGCGGCTGCACCTGTTTGAATCCCGCCAGCGGCTCCTTGGCCGGATTGGCCTCCAAGGTGATGGTAGCGCCCACGGGCGCACCGTCGATCTCCTTGATCCCAGCGACGACGAATCCCACCTCACCGGTGTTGAGCGCGTCCAAGGTCACGGGCTTGGGCGCATAGCGTCCCAGCCTGTCGACGACGTGGCTTCGCCCGGTGGACATGACCCGGATTTTCGCGCCCGACTGCAACGCACCATTCATGACCCGCACCAGTGAGACCACGCCCACGTAGTTGTCGAACCAGGAGTCGATGATGAGGGCCTGGAGCGGTGCGTCCGGGTCTCCCTTCGGCGCAGGGATGCGTTTCACCAGGTGCTCGAGCAGCTCCGGTACGCCGAGGCCGGTCTTGGCGCTCACCAAGGCCGCATCGTCGGCGGGAATGCCGATGATCTCCTCGATCTCATGAATGACTTTGGCGGGATCCGCCGAGGGCAAGTCGATCTTGTTGATGACCGGCAGCACTTCCAGACCCTGTTCGAGGGCGGTATAGCAGTTGGCCACACTTTGCGCCTCGACACCCTGTGCCGCGTCGACCACGAGCAGCGCACCCTCGCATGCCGCCAGAGACCGGGAGACTTCGTAGGAGAAGTCGACGTGCCCCGGTGTATCGATGAAATTGAGCTGATAGACCTCGCCGCTCAGCGATTTGTAGGCCAGGGTGACGCTGGCGGCCTTGATCGTGATGCCGCGCTCACGCTCGAGATCCATCGAATCGAGCACCTGAGCCTGCATCTCCCGGGCCTCGAGACCGCCGCATTCCTGGATGAAACGATCCGCCAAGGTCGATTTGCCGTGATCAATATGCGCGATGATCGAAAAGTTGCGGATATTCTTCATCAAGGCCTAGGAGTGGACAAACTCCCTATTATACCGGTCAACGGTGGTATGCGAGCGCCTTGAGCACTTCCTCGGGATCCAAGCGTCCGTGACACACGAGCTCGCCGGCGAATAACAGCACCGGAATCTTGTGGCCGTAGCGGGCGCGGGTACCCGCCTCGGCGTCGACGTCGATCACATCGAGCGGATAGCCCCGGGCGGCCGCAAGGCGATCGAGGTCGGCACGCATCTCCTCGCATAGCCCACAGCCCGGACGCGAGTAGAGCACGAAGCGCACGGATTAGTGCGGCGGCGGAGCGAACGACTTGACCGAGTGCGCGATGAACTCCACCGTCTGTGCTGGGACCTCGCCCACCGCCGTCACCTGATGGCCTTGGACCACGGTGGAGAATGCAAAGCCGGACCCCACCCGGGCAAGACCCTCCATGGGCGGTTCAGGCGGCGCGCTCGGCGTGTCGGCGGTATTCGCCTTCGCCTTCGCCGTCGCCTCCGGCTCGACGAACACGGACACTGTCGCCAGGCCGTCGGAGTATACGAGGTGCGCCGCGGGAACCGCGGCACCGCCGAGTGTTTGCGCACCCGATATCGTCAAGTGAAAGCCCGGCGGGAGCTCGCTCGCCCGATAGGCGGACAGCGCCGCTGCGGCCGGCTCGCTCGAGGGACCCTGTCTCACCCAGCGCATCCCTTCCGTGCGCACCGCCGGCGCAAGATCCGCGTCGGCGATGGTCTCGGGCATTTCCAGTCGAGCGAACAAAATCTGCTCGATCACCTGGCCGTGCGCATCACACAGCTGGGTCTTGAGCGGCATGGCGGTGGTCTCGTCCAGCCAGAGACGATAGCCGAACCGGAATTGGTCCTTGGGATTGACCGCAATCACCCGTGCCGGGCGTCCGAGCACGCGCGAAGCAGGCAGCGATTCGATCAGATAGAACTCATCGACGTCCGCGCCGAACCTCGGCAGCGAGCCGAGGAATGGACCATGATCCTGGCGCGGCTCGACCAGCACGGTGTGCTGATCGGGCAGATAACAGGTGAGCTCGTCATTGTTCCGCACGAACTCCCGGCCGGACCCGTCCAGCGACTGCAACCGCTCGGTGACTCGCCCCGCCTTGACCCGATGCACGATGCGCATGGTCTCGACGCGACCCTCGCTCAGATGAAAGAACGTGCCGTCGTAATTGCGCGTGGCGAGCGCTTGATTCATTTTTTCGAGCCAGGCGCGCGCGTCGTCCGCGGCCGCCCCCGAACGCTGCCCGAGGCAGATGCTCAGCACGCCCGCGGCGGCGCAAGGAATCAGCCAGTGAGTGCGAGACCGAGACCCTTTCCTCATGGAGCAGTCTGCACATCGCGGGACACCGCCGGTGCCGTGGTACTCCGCGGAACGTTGCCGTTCACGCCTTCCACGGCTGCAGCGCTCTGGGCGGCGTCGGCATCCTCGCTCAAGAGCGTCGACAGGAGATTGCCCTGCCCCAGGCCCACCGAGTATTTGCTGTGCGCGAACACGTAGTTCGTGAACCGGGCTGGAGCCACCATGGCGGGGGCTGCGGGCGTTGCCGGAACCGTGTAGGAGAGAGCCTCCTTCGGCACGGTCACGAGGCGCGCATTCTGAACCGTCATATGGGGCGCCGGGGGTAGGCCCGGTGCCACAGCCCGCTGTTGTAGGGCAACCACAGCGACTGCGGCTACTCCGGCGGCTACCGCCGTGCCCGCGATCGGTTTCCACCAGCGCAAGGGTCGCGCGCGAGCCGCCGGCTGCGGAGCGGTTACGGGTTCGCCGTCGATGGCGCGGTTGACGCGCACTGCGAAGGTAAGACTCAAGGAGTTGCTCGTGCCGCGCAAGCTCTCGCCGATGAGGGCATACCGACCGAAGCTTTGGCGAAGTTCCGGATCGCGCGTCAAGCGCTTCAGGAGGAGCTCCGTCTCGGAGCCCGGAAGCTCGCCGTCGAGAAACGCCGAAACCTGTTCACGAATTTGTTCGCTCATGTGTCCTCGGGCCTACCCAGGCCGCCCTCGAAAATGGGTCGAAGCTTCTTATCAATTGCCTCGCGCGCGCGAAAGATCCGCGAACGCACCGTGCCGACGGGGCAATCCATCGTCTGTGCAATATCCTCGTAACTCAGACCTTCGAGCTCCCGAAGCACGATGGCGGTACGCAGATCCTCGGGCAGATTCTCGATGGCGCGATTGACGGTGTCGCGTATCTCATCGGTGAGCAGCAACGCTTCGGGGGTTTCGGACTCGGACAGGCGGGATTGCAGGTCGTACTGCTCGGGATCTTGAAGGTCGAGATCGTAGTCCATGGGCCGGCGTTTAGTGGCGACGAGCGCGTTCTTCGCGGTGTTGATGGCGATTCTATACAGCCAAGTGTAGAAGGCGCTATCGCCGCGAAACGATTGCAGCGCGCGATACGCTTTCACGAACGCCTCTTGTGCAATGTCCTCGGCCTCGGTCGCATCGTGCACGTACCGCATGATTAGCTTCAGCACCTTGTGCTGGTATCGCAAGACCAATAGATCGAACGCCGCCCGCTCACCGCGCTGGACCCGCTCGACCAGTTTGAGGTCGCTCTCTTCAACGGTCATTCGAGAGCCCAAACCGGCAAGCATGCAAACCAGCCTGTCGCGGTAGACCGACGCGCCGGCGAAAAGTTCGACGCTTTCCGGGTATTGCGTGACGGTTTCCCGGTATTGGAACTGCAAGCGTGATTTTGTGCACAGGTTGAATTCTAACAGCGGCACCTGGGCCGCCGCGCTCAATCGCGGACGCCCGGCTGAGTGATGAGTCCGATGAGTGAGGCAAGGGCCGGGGTGGGCGGCGTCTCGCTGCCCAAGCAGTAGGCGTGAATCAAGGGGTCGGGCCATTCGAGGAGTTCCCGGAAGGCCTCTTGGTGCTCGCGAGACGCGCGGGCGTAGTGCTCGTCGACGTAACGCGTGAGCAACACGTCGAGTTCCCTCATGCCCCGCCGGCAACGCCAGCGCAGCCGACCGATCTCCTGCGCTGCCCCAGGCATGGGTTGCTACAGGCGCCGCTGCGCCAGCATCTGTTTAATTTCGGCAATCGCCCGGGCCGGGTTCAAGTCCTTCGGGCAAGCCTCGGTGCAATTCATGATGGTGTGGCAGCGATATAGCCTGAAGGGATCCTCGAGCTCATCGAGACGGTCACCCTGCGCCTCGTCGCGGCTGTCGACGATCCATCGGTAGGCCGCGAGCAGCGCGGCCGGCCCGAGGTAACGCTCGCTGTTCCACCAGTAGCTCGGACAGCTGGTCGAGCAACAGGCGCACAGGATGCAGGCGGACGGCCGGTCGACCTTCTCCTGGTCTTCCTTCGATTGCAGCCGTTCGCCGTCGGGCGGCGGGGGCGTGCGACTCTGCAGCCACGGCTCTATCGCTGCGTACTGCGCGTAGAAATTCGTCAGGTCAGGGACCAGGGTGCGGCAGCGGATAGATCTTGATGTCGCTCTTGACATCCGCGCAGGCACTGATGCATGCCAGGCCGTTCTTGCCGTCGATGTTCATGGCGCATGATCCGCAGATCCCCTCCCGGCAGGAACGACGAAAGGAAAGCGTGGTATCGATCTCGTTCTTGATCTTGATGAGGGCGTCCAACACCATCGGCCCACAGCTGTCCATGTCGACCTCGTAGGTATCGAGGCGTGGGTTCTCGTTCGAATCCGGGTCGTAACGATAGATCTTGAACACCCGCACGCGGCCCGCGCCGGCGGGCGCCTTGAACACCCGGCCGTCCTTGCGCACCTTCGAATTGCGGGGAAGAGAGAACTCGGCCATCGATCATGCTCCTTAGTAGGTGCGCGCTTTCGGCGGAATAGGCTCGACGTCGTCGGTCAAGGTGTTCAAGTGGACCGGCCGATAGTCGAAGGTCGTCGCCCCCCGAGCATCCACCCAGCACAGCGTGTGCTTCATCCAGTTCTGATCGTCGCGATTCGGAAAGTCCTCGCGCGCCTGTGCGCCGCGACTCTCCGTGCGATTCTCCGCCGAGTGCAGTGTCGCCACCGCCTGGCCCAGCAGGTTGTCGAGCTCCAGAGTCTCGATGAGGTCGGTATTCCAGATGAGGGAGCGATCGGTTACCTGCACGTCCTTGAAGGACTCGAAGACCTTCGCCAGTCGGTGTCTGCCGTTGCTCAACGTCTCCGCCGTGCGGAACACGGCCGCGTCCTCCTGCATGATGCGTTGCATGTCCAGGCGGATATCGGCGGTGCGCCGCGCACCTTTCGCGTACCGCAAGGCATCGAAGCGCTGCAGCGCCGCCTCGGCGCAGTTCGGCGCGAGGGGCCGATGCGGGCCGCCCGGCTTCACCACCTCGGCGCAATGCCGCGCCGCTTCTCGCCCGAACACCACCAGGTCCAGAAGGGAGTTCGATCCCAGGCGGTTCGCGCCATGCACCGAGACGCATGCGGCTTCGCCGACCGACATCAGGCCCGGTACGACGATATCCGTACCTCGGCGCCGATACATGACCTGGCCCTGCACGTTGCAGGGGACGCCGCCCATGTTGTAGTGGACCGTGGGCAGTACCGGGATCGGTTCCTTGGTCACATCGACGTTCGCGAAAATTCTGGCGGTCTCCGCGATGCCGGGCAGACGCTCTTTGATCACCTCCGGCCCCAGGTGCTCGAGGTGCAAGTCGATATGATCCTTGAGCTTGCCGACGCCGCGGCCCTCGCGGATCTCGATGGTCATCGAGCGGCTCACGACGTCGCGCGAAGCCAGATCCTTGGCATTCGGGGCATAGCGCTCCATGAAACGCTCGCCCGCCGAGTTCGTCAGATAACCGCCCTCGCCGCGTGACCCTTCGGTAATCAGACAGCCGGCGCCGTAAATACCGGTGGGATGGAATTGCACGAACTCCATGTCCTGCAGCGGCAAGCCGGCGCGCAACACCATACCGCCGCCGTCACCCGTGCAGGTATGCGCGGACGTGCAGGAAAAATACGCGCGTCCATAGCCGCCGGTCGCGAGAATGACCTGATGCGCGCGAAAGCGGTGCAGCGTGCCCTCGGCCATGTCGAGCGCGATCACGCCACGGCACTCGCCACTTTCCATAATGAGGTCGAGCGCGAAGTACTCGATGAAGAACTCCGCGTTATGCTTCAAGGATTGCTGATACAAGGTATGCAGCATGGCGTGGCCGGTCCGGTCGGCCGCTGCGCAGGTGCGCTGCGCGACGCCCTTTCCGTAGTGCGTGGTCATGCCGCCGAAAGGACGCTGATAGATCTTGCCCTGCTCGGTTCGCGAGAACGGTACCCCGTAGTGCTCGAGCTCGATCACCGCGGCCGGCGCCACCTTGCACATGAACTCGATGGCATCCTGATCACCGAGCCAATCGGAGCCTTTCACGGTGTCGTACATATGCCAGCGCCAGTCGTCCTCGCCCATGTTGCCGAGCGCGGCGGAAATGCCGCCCTGCGCGGCGACCGTGTGACTGCGCGTGGGGAAAACCTTGGTCAAGCAGGCGGTGGCGAGTCCGGCCTGCGCTAAACCGAACGTCGCACGCAAGCCCGCGCCGCCGGCTCCAACCACAACCACGTCATAGGTGTGGTCGATGAACTTGTACTCGCTCATGGGCTCCTTAAGGTAAGAGTGCGATGCGCAGGATCGCAAAAATACCCGCACCCCCGCACAGCACATAGAGGAAACGCAGCAACAGCACCAGGAACAGCTTGGCTGCGTGAGCGTGTACATAATCCTCGACCACGACGTTGGTCCCTAGATAAGAGTGGTACGCCGTGACCGCCACGAGCAGCACGGCGAGAAACGCGCTCAACGGGACGGAGAGCCAGGTGTGCACCGTCGCGTAGTCGAGCGTCGGCAAGAGCAGCAGGGACCAGAAGAACCAAAGGGTGAGCGGAATCAGTGCCACCGCACTCACCCGCTCCGCCCACCAATGCGCCGTTCCTTCCTTTGCGGAGCCCGTGCCCAGTACTCGACCGAGCGGACTGCGCAGGCTCATAGCCGCCCGCCGTGCCACAGCAGAGCCCAGGCGGCGAGGGTCGCGCAAACGGCGGCCAGCACGGCAAGCCAACCGCTCGCGTGACGCTGAGTGCGCTCGAAGCCGAGCCCCACGTCCCAGCACAAATGACGTAGACCGTTGAACAGGTGATAGAGAAAGCAAAACGTCCAGCCGAACAGACACACAAGACCGACGGGGCTTGCGAAAAGACGTGCGGCGGTCCGGTAGCTTTCCTCGCCGCCCGCGAGTGAGACCAGCCAGAAGCTGAGCGCCAGCAAGCCTACGCCCAAGGCGACGCCCGTGATCCGGTGCAAGATCGACAAGGTATTACCGATCTGCCAGCGATAGATCCCTAAGTGGGGCGACAGCGGCCGGGTGCGTGCGGACATGTTATTCAACGCGATGGGTTCGTCAAAAGTCGATGCATCGGCCCCGCAGCTCCCAGTCGCCGAAGCGCGTCGGCTCCGGTCCTTCGCGGCCGCCCACTTCACGCGGGGGCGCGGTCGGCTGCGCAGGCAGCGCCTTGGGCTGCTCCGAGGTGGTCTCGTAATTATCGTCGTTCGGCATCACAGACGAAATTGTGCCAGAAAAGCCACCGGAAAAGTTATGGCCGCGCTGGGGTTGACAGGCCGCCCCGCCGGCCTCATTCATAAAGGTGTGAGCACAGAAGCACCCGAACTGGCCTATCTCTCGGTACTCCGGTTCGCGGGACCGGAGGCCATCGCCTTCCTGCAGGGTCAGGTGTCGAACGACACCCGCCGCCTGGCGGACGGAGTTCCGCTGCTGGCGGCCTACTCGTCCGCGCAAGGGCGCGTCCTCGCCGTGCTCCACCTGTTGCCGCACTCGAGCGGTGTAATGGCGATCCTACCGCATGAGATTGCGCTGCCGACGCTCGAGCGCTTGCGCAAGTTCGTGCTCCGGGCAAAGGTCAAGATCGAGGATTTGAGCGATCAATATGCCGTCGCCGGGGTACGCGACGCATCCGCGCTCGACCTCGGGCAAGCGGCCGGCATGGCCTACCTGGAACGTGACGGTGTTGCGGTCGCGCGCGTAGCCGACGGTGCTCGAACCGCGACCCCGCGCTACTGGGTGGTGCGCCGCCGCGAAGCTGATCCCGCGACACGCGACGGCGCGGCCGAACAGGAGCGGGCGTGGCGGCTCGCGGACATTCGCGCCGGCATGCCCCAGGTGTATGCCGCGACATCCGAGCAATTTGTCGCCCAGATGCTGAATCTCGATCTTCTCGACGCCATCAGCTTCACCAAGGGCTGCTACACCGGACAGGAAATCATCGCCCGTACGCAACATTTGGGAAGAATCAAGCGCCGCCTATCGCGGTTGCGGCTGCCCGCAGGCTCCTGGTCGATCGGCCAGTCGCTGCGGTTCGCGGACGGCCGCACCGGCCGCCTCACCGAGCTCGCGCAAGTCGGCGTAGGGGCCGAGGCGCTCGCTGTGCTGAGCCTGGACGCGACGGCCGCAGGCGAGGCCGATACCGCTGCCGGCGAGCTGGTGTCGGCCGAGGAGCTGCCGCTGCCCTACCGCTAGCGTCACGGCGGTGCAGCTCGCCGCGGCGTGGCCTCCTGCGCGCGAACGCTCTGCGCAATAGCTCGATGATTGCGTCGGATTAAGTGCTTGACGCACGCCGGGGACGAGGCGCCATATACAGCTCAAGGAAAAACTGCTCCTGCAGAGCGTGCTATTCAAAGAGCGCCCTGACCTGCGGTCGAGCGCGGGGGGCACCCGATACTCCCCGGTCTCGAGTCGTCTCGGTTTTCCTGCGTTCACGCCCCGCAACAGTAGCAATCTTCTTCCACCTATCGGGAGGTGCGCTCCGGCGAGCCGCGCAATCCCGACAGCCCGCTAGAGATCGATGATCTCGACCGCCCCGGCGTGGAGCTCTGCGCCGAAGAAACGGCCACCGACCCGCGCGAAGCGCTCGGCGTCATCCGTCGCCAGCCAGCGGATGCGGCCGCCGTAGGAACGGGCGCCGTGCACACGGCCGCCGGCATCGGTATCGGTCGATGCCGCCGGCGGCGGCGCCATCTGACCAGCCACCGCTTGCGCGGTGGTCGCTGCCGAGTCGACGATGCGCACGTGGGGCGGCAAGACCGAGCGGATAGCCGCGGCCAGGATCGGGAAGTGGGTGCAGCCGAGCACCAGCGTGTCGGGCGCATCGGCAGCGGCGAACAAGGGATCGAGGTAGCGGTGCGCGACGGCCTCGGCGACGGGTCCGCAGGTCCAGCCCTCTTCCGCGAGCGCTACGAACATCGAGCAAGCGCGCACCGAGATTCGTGCGGCGGGGTTGCGCCGGCGAATCTCCGCTTGATAGGCGCCGCCGTTGATTGTGCCTTCGGTCCCGATCACCGCGATGTGCTGCGAGCGGGAAGCCGCGACCGCCGCAGTCGCACCCGGCTCGATGACTCCGATCACCGGCAGGTCCGGATAGCGCGCACGCAACGAGCCGAGCGCGAATGAGGAGGCCGTGTTGCAGGCCACCACCAGGCTGGCGATGCCGCGTGCGAGCAGCGCCTGCGCGCACTGAAGAGAGTAGCGTGCGACGGTATCCGCGCTTTTGGTGCCGTACGGCAGCCGCGCCGTGTCGCCGAGATAGATGAACTCCTGTCCGGGCAACGCGGCGGCGAGCTCGCGCAGCACGGTGAGGCCGCCGACGCCCGAGTCGAACACCCCGACGGGAGCGCCGCCCGAGAATGTCCTTGCTCCCGGCGAGATCGTTTACAGCTCCGGGCGCATGTGCGGGAACAGCAGCACGTCGCGAATCGACGGCGCATCGGCAAACAGCATCACCGTCCGGTCGACGCCCAATCCCAACCCCGCAGCCGGCGGCATGCCGTACTCGAGCGCCCGGATGTAGTCCGCGTCGTAGTACATCGCCTCCTCGTCGCCGCTCGCCTTGCGCTCGACTTGCTCCCTGAAGCGCTGCGCCTGATCCTCAGGATCGTTCAGCTCCGAGAAGCCGTTCGCAAGCTCGCGGCCGCCGATGAAAAATTCCCAACGGTCGGTGATGAAAGGATCCTCGTCGTTGCGCCGCGAAAGCGGCGAGACTTCCGCCGGATAGGCGTAGGCGAAGGTCGGCTGGATGAGCGCATGCTCCCCGGTCTTCTCGAAGAGCTCGATCTGCAGCTTGCCTGCCCCGTCGGTGCGCTTGTAGGGAATCTTCAAGGCATCGCAGACGCGGCGCAGATACGTCACGTCGCGCAGCGACATGGGATCGAGATCCCGATTGTTCGCGAGCAGGATCTCCTCGATGGTCATGCGGGCAAAGCTCTTCGAGAGATCGATTTCGGTACCCTGGTAGCGGATGAGGCGCGAGCCGGATAGGGTATCGGCGAGGCCTTGGAACAGAGTCTCGATCATCTCCATGAGATCCCGGTAGTCGGCGTACGCTTGGTACAGCTCGAGCATCGTGAATTCGGGGTTGTGCTGCGTCGAAACGCCTTCGTTGCGGAAGTTGCGGTTGATCTCGTAGACGCGCTCGAAGCCGCCCACAGTCAGGCGCTTCAGATAGAGCTCGGGCGCGATCCGCAGGTACATGTCCACATCGAGCGCGTTGTGGTGCGTCTTGAAGGGCCGCGCCGCCGCACCGCCCGGGATGGGATGCAGCATCGGCGTCTCGACTTCGAGAAACCCCCGCGAATCGAGGAAAGCGCGCAGGTAGTGCACGATCCGCGAGCGCATTTCGAAAACCCGGCGGCTCTGCTCGTTGACGATCAGATCGACGTAGCGGCGACGGTACCGCAGCTCAGTATCGGCGATGCCGTGCCACTTGTCCGGCAGCGGCCGCAAGGACTTCGCGATGAGTGTGATGCGCTCCGCGCGCACCGAGAGCTCGCCCGTCTTGGTGCGGAACAAGACCCCCTCGGCGCCGACGATGTCGCCCACGTCCCAGGTCTTGAACTCATCGTACGCCTCGCCGAGTGCTAGCTGCTGCAGGAAGAGCTGGATCGCCCCGCTGCCGTCCTCGAGCTTCGCGAAGCTCGCCTTGCCCATGACGCGCTTCGCGCGCATCCGCCCGGCCACGCTGACCTTGACCTCTTCTCCCTCGAAGAACTCGGCGCTCTTGGCGCCGTACACGGTCAAGAGATCCGCCGCGAGCGCGTTGCGGCGGAAGCCGTTCGGATAAGCGATGCCGCGCTCGCGCAGCTTTGCGAGTTTGACGCGCCGTTCCGCGATCAAGTGATTGTCGTCGTCGTCGCTCATAAGCCTTGCTTGAGGCTAGCCTGCATGAATTCGTCGAGATCGCCGTCGAGGACGGCCGTGGTATTGCCGATCTCGACGTTGGTGCGCAGATCCTTGATCCGCGACTGATCGAGTACGTAGCTGCGGATCTGGTTGCCCCAGCTCACGTCCGACTTCGATTCCTCGAGCACTTTCGCTGCCGCGTTGCGCTTGTTGAACTCGAGCTCGTAGAGCTTCGCCTTCAGCATCTTCATGGCGGTGGAACGGTTCTTGTGCTGGCTGCGCTCGCTCTGGCAGGCAACCACGATGCCGCTCGGCATGTGAGTGATGCGCACGGCGGACTCGGTCTTGTTCACGTGCTGGCCGCCCGCGCCGCTCGAGCGGTACACGTCGGTGCGCAGGTCCGCCGGGTTGATCTCGATGTCGATGTCGTCGTCCACCTCGGGCGAGACGAACACCGAGGCAAAGGAGGTGTGACGGCGATTGCCCGAATCGAACGGGGACTTGCGCACGAGCCGATGCACGCCGGTCTCCGTACGCAACCAGCCGTAGGCATGGTCTCCGGTCATGCTGATGGTCGCGCCCTTGATACCAGCGACCTCGCCGGGGCTTTGATCGATGATCTCGGTCTTGATGCCGTGTCGATCGGCCCATTTGAGGTACATGCGCAAGAGCATCGCCGCCCAGTCCTGGGCCTCGGTGCCACCGGCTCCGGCCTGGATGTCGAGAAAGGCATTGTGCGAGTCCATCTTGCCGGGGAACATCCGCTGGAATTCGTGCCGCTCGACATCCGCGGCGAGCTTCTGCGCGTCCCGCTCGATCTCCGCGGCAGCACCGGCGTCGGCCTCATCGGCCGCCACCTCGAGCAGCTCACCCGCCTCGCGCAAGCCGCGACTCAAGCGATCGAGATCGTAGACGACTTCCTCGAGCTTGGCGCGCTCGCGGCCGAGCTCTTGCGCTCGGTCCGCATCGTTCCACACACCCGGTTGCTCGAGCTCGCGAGTGACTTCCTGCAAGCGCTCGTTCTTGGTGTCGTAATCAAAGATACCTCCTCAAGGACAGCGTGCGCTCCTCGAGATCTTTGATGAAACGCTTGAGCTGATTGATTTCCATAGCCCACCATTTTATCACTCATCGTACACTTAGGTGCTGGCAATTGAGCTGCACACTCTCGGTGCCGTTGTACTCGTTGATCTCCAGACGGTACGCGAGCCCGACCGCCGCACCCGGACGGATCTCCACCGCGGGATTCAAGGCCGCGTCCACATAACCGAACGCGATGGCGTCGAAGCGGCCCTCGGCCTTGGCCTCGCGCAACGAGAGTTTCAGGTGCCTACCGCCGACCACGCGGGCTTCGGTGACGACGAAGCCGCCGTCGAACACCGGCTCCGGAAACCCCTGCCCCCATGGGCCGGCATTCTTCAGGGCGCGCGCGGTCGCAATGCACATCTCCGCGGGGAATAGTTCGCCGTCGCTGTGAATGACGCCGCGCAGAACATCCCCCCCGGCACGCGCCGCCACTTCGGCGGCGAAGGCGGCGCGGAAGGGCTCGAGGTTCGCCTCGGGCAAGCTCATGCCCGCAGCCATCGCGTGACCGCCGAACTTGTCGATGAGCCCCGGATGCCGTGTCGCGATGCCGTCGAGCACATCGCGTATGTGAATGCCGGCCACCGAGCGCGCCGAACCGCGCAAGGATCCGCCGTCCGCGCGAGCGAAGGCGATCACGGGGCGATGCAGGCGATCCTTGAGGCGCCCCGCTACCAGGCCGACGACGCCCTGGTGCCAGCCCTCATCGAACAGACACACCCCGAGCGCCTCGCTTCCGGAATCATTGAAGCGGACCGCGGCGGCGAGCTCGATAGCCTCGATCTGCATGCGCTGCTCGATCTCGCGCCGCTCGTCATTGAGCCTCGTGAGCTGCGCGGCGAGCGCCGCGGCCTGACCGGGGTCTTCCGCAAGCAGGCAGGCGATGCCGATGCTCATGTCGGTGAGCCGTCCGGCCGCGTTCAACCGCGGCGCGACGACGAAGCCGAGATCCGCAGCGCTCAACTGCTCTAGCCGCCGCCCCGCCGACTCGACCAGCGCGCGGATGCCGGGCACGCAGCGCCCGGCTCGAATGCGCCGCAAACCCTGCGCCACCAGAATGCGGTTGTTGCGATCCAGGGGTACCAGATCGGCGACCGTACCGAGTGCTACCAGATCGAGGAGATCCGAGGGCTTCCATTCGTTCTCCCCGAGTGCGCGCGCCAGCGCCGCGACCACGTAGAACGCCACCCCGACCCCGGCGAGGGCGCGGCTGGCGAACGTCGAATCCCCGAGATTGGGATTGACGATCACCTCGGCGAGCGGCAGCGCGGCACCCGGCAAATGATGGTCGGTGATCAGCACCGGAATGCCGAAGGTGCGCGCAGCCTCGACGCCCTCGATACTCGATACTCCGCTGTCCACGGTGACGATCAACGAAGGAGCGCGCTCCGCGGCGAGCGCCACGATTCCCGGCGTCAAACCGTAGCCGAACTGAAATCGATTCGGAACGAGGAAGTCCACGTGTGCGAACTTGAGCGCGCGCAACCCGCGCACCAGCAGCGCGCTGCCTGTCGCACCGTCCGCATCGAAGTCGCCGATGATGAGGACGCGGCCCGTGCGGTGCGCCGCAAGCAGCTCCGCCGCGCGCTCCACCCGATCGAGCGTACGCACCGGCAGCAGCCGCTCGAGCGACAGATCGAGATCGTCCGGCTGGGCGATGCCGCGCGCGGCATAGACTCGGCGCAGCACCGGATGAAGGTCCGAAGCAAAGTCGAGCGGCGGACCGGGCGGACGCCGGCGGATCTCAATCGTCATCGATCAGGACCTCCCACCAGGGCCGAGCACGGCGCCAGAACCTGCGCAGTGCGCGCCCGTTCAGGTGCAGGCAGCGGCGTTCTGCGGATATCGCGATGCTTTGCAGCCGTCCGGCCCGCAAATCCGCGAGCGCCGGAGCGAGCCAGCGCTCCTCGACGTCGCGCCAGACCGGCGTGGCGGGCCAGTCGGGCACGGCCACCACACCCGATGTCGAGGCACCGGGATAGCGCTCGGCGCGCGCGAAGGAGCCGAAGAGCGGATCGTCGCCGGCCGTCCACCCATCTACTGACGGCGCCTCGACATCGGCCGCGCCCTCGCCCCACAACCACAGCCCCGTGATGACGGGCCGCTGCGATTCGCGGCGCTGCCGGTTGATCGCATGATCGAAGAGCCACATCTCGGTTTCGCTCGTGAGCCGCTTGAGGCGCGGGGCATCCTCGCCGCGCGGCAGGTATGCCCAGATGTCGTGCCCAGTCGCCGCCTCCGGCGCGCTCGTCGTGGCGCGCAGCGGCGCATCGAATCGGCAGAGGAGCAGCGCATCGCGTCCGCGCTCCAGGCTCACCCCTTCCCCGCCGAATACTCGGTTGAAGTCGGCCGCGAGCGCATCGGCCTCCGCGGGGTCGAGGTCGAGAATCCCGTCGGCCGCCAAGCTGACGCTGGTCATGCCGGCAAGCAAATGGACAGGGGTCGCCATATACACCCACGAGTGAGCGGCGCGGCTGGCGCCCGCAGCAAGCGCAGCGGCGGCGACCGACGGCATGGGTGCGCCGTCAGGGGCGATGAGTCGAAATGCCTCAGCTCGCCAGTCGGCGGCGACGGTAGGACTGTCCGCACGCGCCAGCAGCCGCTCGAGCGACGGCGACCGGATGTGCGTGTGCGCGCCGCGGGCGGTGATGCGAAAATAGACAATGGACAACGGCGATCCTGAAGCGAAGGAGAGGTATCTTACCGGTTTATGCGATTCACTCAGGACCCGAGTTCGACCAGAAATTTGATTCGCTCTTATGCGCCGGGCGAGATCAAGATCAATGACCAGGTATTCCACCAGCCGCTCATCGTCGGCACCTCGACGATCGCGCCCGGTCCCGCGGTCCGCGATGCCGCCGACCTCAACGCCGCGCACACGGCCGACATCATGGCGCTCGAGCCCGAGCTGGTGCTCATCGGCACCGGCACCCGCCAGATGTTCCCGGCCGCGGAGTTCGGCGCGCAGTTCCTGCGCGCGGGCATCGGATTCGAGGTGATGGATACCGGCGCCGCCTGCCGCACGTTCAACGTGCTCGTGGCGGAGCACCGACGCGTGGTGGCGTTGCTGTTGGTCTGAAGGCGATCGAAAGAAAGAAAGGCGGGGCGCTACGACTGAGTAAGTTGGTATCGAGAATGTTTCTACTTCTTATTGATCTTATTCTGTTTTTTCTCTGGACTGAATCAAACCGTCGCGCCCCGCGAGTGGACTTTTCCCCAACGACTCGCGTCGAAACATACGCCTACGTCGCGGGTAGCGTCAACGACGGCCGGTCGTTAATGATTCATTCGGAGGCATTTCCTTCGAATTTATATTTTATTAATCATATATATATAGGATTATTTATCTAAATAACATTCGTTCATTTTCCGCCCGATAAATAGGGCAGCGGGTCGACCGGTTTGCCGTTCAAGCGGATCTCGAAGTAGAGCGCGGGAGTCTGATGCGGCCCGACGCCCATCTGCGCGATCATCTGGCCGCGGAGGACATTCTGCCCCTCGTGCACGGCCACCTCGCGGGTGTGCGCATAGGCAGAAAGAAAATAATCGTCGTGCTTGATGATGATGAGATTGCCGTAACCGCGGATGCCGTTACCCACGTACACGATGCGTCCGCTGCACGCGGCACGCACCGGCTGCCCGAGGACTCCCTCCAATAGAATGCCGCCGCCGGTGACGGGGCGCGGGGATTGCAAGAAAGAGGTCGGCCATCCCCAGCGTCCTGGTGTCGGGTCCTGCGACTCCGACGGCACGCCGCTCGGCGGCACGGCGGCACCCGGCGCGGACTTCGCGGTCGCAGGGGGCGGGCGTGCCGCACCGGGCGGCGTCGCAGGCCGCAAGGTGAGAATCTGACCCACCGAGATACGGTAGTTCGGGCCGATGCCGTTCCAGCGCGCGAGTGCTCGGTAATCCAGAGCGTGGCGCCACGCGATACTGTAGAGCGTGTCCTGCGGCTGCACGACGTACGTCTCTTGCTCGTAGTCGCCGTGCATCGCGCATCCAGCGAGGCAGTAGAACCCGATGACGCCGACCGCTCGGGCGAAGCGCAGAAGGGCCCCTAGCGCTGCAGTCCCGAGAGCAGGGGCACGAAGCTGACAGCCCCCAGCGACTCCTGCGAAACACGCGTCTCGCTCTTCGTATAGCGCATGAGCTCCTGGCGTCCGTCGGGACCGACCGGGGCGATCAAGCGGCCTCCCACGGCGAGCTGGTCAAAAAGAGCCTGGGGCACCTTATGCGGAGCGGCAGTCACCAGGATGCCGTCGAACGGCGCGCGAGCAAGCCATCCGACATTGCCGTCGTCGTGCCTAAAGTGGACGTTGCGGATCTTGAGCTCGCGCAGCGCCCGCCGCGCGCGCGCGACCAGGCTGCCGATGCGCTCGATGGTGTAGATCTCCTTCACCAACGGCGAGAGCACGGCGGTCTGGTAGCCGCAGCCGGTGCCGATCTCCAGCACCTTCGGTGCAGGCCCCGCGGCAAGCAACGCCTCCGTCATCCGCGCGACGACGTATGGTTGCGAAATGGTCTGACCGAAACCGATCGGCAGAGCCGTGTCCTCGTAGGCGCGCGAGGCGAGCGCCTCGTCCATGAAAAGGTGCCGCGGTACGTTGCGGATGCGGTCGAGCACGCGCTCGTCGGCGATACCCTGCTCCTGCAACCGTTGCACCAATCGCTCGCGCGTACGCGCCGAGGTCATGCCGATGCCGGAGAGTCGCGGACCCTGAATGAAGGTGCTCATGCCGACAGCCAGCGCTCGAGCTCGGGAAGAGCCGCATGACGCGTGAAGTCGATCTGTAGCGGCGTGACCGAAGCAAAGCCGTGGGCGACCGCGTGAAAGTCCGTGCCGGGCCCGGCGTCCTGCCCTTCTCCCGCGTTGCCGACCCAGTAGACGCTGCGGCCGCGCGGGTCCTGCGCCCGCACGATCGGCTTACTGCGATGTCTCGCGCCGAGTCGGGTGACTTTGATGCCGAGCAGCTGACTATCGGGCAAATCCGGCACGTTGACGTTGAGCATCACGGGTCCTTGCAGGGGCGTGACCGAGAGACGCTGAACCAAGCTGGCCGCGACGCGCGCGGCACCCGCGAAGTTCCGCGGGCTCCCCGGCTCGACGCACAACGATACCGCAATCGCGGGAAGCCCGAGAAAGCGCCCTTCGACGGCGGCCGCTACGGTTCCCGAGTAAAGCGTGTCGTCGCCGAGGTTCGCCCCATCGTTGACACCTGAGATCACCATGTCGTGCTCGAATTCGAACAAGCCCGAGATCGCAAGATGCACGCAGTCGGTCGGAGTTCCTGTGACGTAGTAGCAGTCGGTATCGTAGCGCGCCGCTCGTATCGGCACATCCAGAGTAAGCGAGTTGCTCGCGCCGCTCCGGTTACGGTCCGGCGCAACCACGGTGACGGATCCCAGGGGCTTGATCGCCTCTTTCAGTGCCTGTAAGCCTTCAGCGCGGTAACCGTCGTCGTTGGAAAGTAGGATTTTCACTAAGGATCAACTAAAAGCCGGATGATGGCGGCGTGCGCCTTGCGGACTATACTGTAACGATCCACACCCGGATAGCGGATCGGTCGCTGCACTATGGCAAAACCACGCTCCCGCCACGGCGGCGCGGCGGACAAGGAGGATGGGAGCAGCGAGGAAGCGCGTGTGTTTCGTGCCGCGATGAGCGACGTGACCCCCCTGCCGCCGCCACCGCAGCACGGCGACGCCCTCCCCGCCCCACGCCGACGCCCAAGGCGCCACGCTCCGATCGCGGAGTCCGAATCCCTGGGCGATGTGGTGATCGCGGCCGCGGACGATGCACCGGGCGTCGCTACGCCGAGCGCAGCCGACCCGCTTTCCTTTCGCCGACCCGGAGTACGCGATCAAACGCTGCGCCACCTGCGGCGCGGTCGATATCCCGTGGAGGATGAGCTGGACCTGCATGGCTTGAGTCAATCGTCCGCCCGCGACGAGCTCGCCGACTTCATCGCATCGAGCCGCCGCGCGGGATTGCGTTGCGTGCGCGTGGTGCACGGGAAAGGATACCGCTCCGGCGCTCGCGGGCCCGTGCTCAAGATTGCCGTGAATACATGGCTCAGGCGCCATGCCGACGTCCTCGCGTTCACCTCGGCGCGAGCCATCGACGGCGGCACCGGCGCGGTGTACGTGCTGCTGCGCTGAGCGCCGGCCCGGGCGCGGCTGGGCGCCCCGGCTAGTCCAAGTCGGAGTCGACGAATGCGGGCTCGGCGAGGTCGCAAATCTCGCGCAGCACCGACGTCGCGAACTGCCCCCTGCCGAGCGTGAAGCTCAACGTCAGCCCCGCGGCTTCGGACTCCATCGAAAGATCGCGGATCACGCAACGTAGCGCGCGGCGCTCTTGCTCGAGACCCTCCTGCGCCAGGAGGTCGGCGACGGGAGCAAACTCGCGCGCCACCTCGAGCTCGGTCTCGAGGATGCGGTCGCCCGTGCCAGGCTCTCCGCGCCCCCACAACGGACCCGATGGATGGATATCGAACTCATGCAGACGCCGCTCGAGCTCCGCGTCCACGGTGTCGACTCGAAAATGGCTGCCGCTGCCGTCGAGGCTCGCGAGGTCGCCGGGTGCGAGCCGCGACCATTCTGCGCTCTGCACCCGGCGCGCGAGCACGGCGTTGAAAATGAGGGCCCGCGCCGCCGACAGCGTAAAGCCCCGCTCGGCTCTGCCCGCCGGCCGCTTTCCGCTCTGTAGCCATTCGGCCACGCGGTCGAGATTGAAACCGTCGCGGCCGAAGCGCTGCGCACCGAAATAGTTCGGCGCGCCCTGTGTACGCAGGGCCGTGAGCTTCTCCTCGAGCGCATCGCGCGGCCACGCGACCTTGCGCAGCCGGATGCGGAAGCGGTTGCCGCGGAGCGCGCCGCGCCGGAGCTTGCGCGCATTGAGATGCGATTCGAGCACACGGAACTCGTCCGTATGCACCGTGCTCCAGAACTCTTCGGACCCTCGAGCCGCGGGCAGGCTGAACCATTGCACGCTGATCGCGTGCCGATCCTTGAGTCCCGCGTATCCCACTTCCGCGACCGACACCTCGGCGAGGCGGGCGAGCGAGGCCGCGACCCAGCGGGTATTCGCTCCGCGCTTCTCCACACGCAACAGCCGATGCGGCCCCGCGCCCGACGGCGCGAAGGAGAGTTCCTCCTCGACTCGAAAATCCTCGGGCTCGGTCTTGATTTGCGCCGCCGGGAGCGGCGCGCCGTGCGCGCGTGGGGGCGACAAGGCGACGCGTGTCCAGGTCTCCGCGCGCCGCCCTCGGGTACTCACATCCCCTCGAGCAGCACCGCAGCCTGTGCGGCAAGTCCTTCGCCTCGCCCGACGAAACCCATGCGCTCGGTGGTGGTGGCCTTGATGTTGATGAGCTCGGGCGCGACGTCGAGGTCCGCGGCGAGATTCGCCGCCATGGCGCCGCGATGTGCGGCGATGCGCGGCGCCTCGGCGAGCACGGTGAGATCGGCGTTGACCAATCCAAAGCCTGCCTCGCGTACCAGGGCGGCAACGGTACGCAGGAACAGCCGGCTGTCGGCACCCCGGTAGCGAGGATCGGTGTCCGGAAAATGGCGCCCGATATCGCCCATGCCGATCGCCCCGAGCAGAGCATCGCAGAGCGCATGGATCACGACGTCGCCGTCGGAGTGCGCAATGACGCCGCGATCGTGTGCAATGCGCACACCTCCGAGCACGACGTGGTCGCCATTGCCGAACGTGTGCACGTCGAATCCCTGGCCTATTCGCATTCTCCGGGACATCGCTTGACTCTCCGCGCTCTGCAGTATGCGCGCAGCGGCTGCAAGATCCGCCGCGCGGGTGACTTTGATGTTGAACGCCGAGCCTTGCACCAGCACCGGCCGCACGCCCTTGCGCTCCATCGCCTGCGCCTCGTCGGTCACGGCGACATTCGAGTGCGCGGCGTCCTCGAGCGCGCGCTCGAGCGCACCCAGTGCGAAGGCCTGCGGCGTCAATGCGCGCCACAGTCCGCGGCGATCGACCGTCTCGATCACGGTGCCCTCGCGCTCACGCTTCACCGTGTCGACGACGGGCGCGGCGAGCACGGCGCCGCTCGCGCCCGCCTCGAGGGCCGCTATGAGCGCTGCGAGGTCGGCCGCTTCGAGACAGGGGCGGGCCGCATCGTGGACGAGCACCCAGTCCTCGGGCGAGGCGTGATCACGGAGCGCCCTGAGGCCGGCCAACACGGATTCCTGGCGGGTCGCGCCGCCGATTGCGGTGAGGACCTTGTCGGAGCCGCGCGCGCGCTCGCGCCAGCGCGCATCGTCGGCGGCGACCACCACCACCACCCGCTCGATGCGCGGCTCGTTGAGCAGCGGGCGCAGCGAGCACTCGAGCACCGTCGTACCCGCAAGCGGCGCGTATTGCTTGGGGAGGCGCGATGTGCCCGCCGTGGCCTCGAAGCGCTCGCCGCGTCCCGCGGCTGGGACCACGGCCCAACACCTTCGCGCTTTGAGCGGCGCGGTCACTCGGCGCGGGCGGTGATAGGGGTGGGCGGGGCCGCGGGTGCGGACGTCGCCGGTGTCACGATCTGATAGAAGGTCTCGTTGTTGCCCACCATGCCAAGCTCGCTGCGCGCACGCTCTTCGAGCGCGGCGAGGCCGACTTTGAGATCGGTTACCTCGGCGAGCAACTGACGATTTCGGTCGCGTTGCTCCACGTTGGCGGCTTTTTGCGCCTCGACCGCTTGCTCGAGACGCCAGATCTCACGCATGCCTTGATCGGACACCCACAGGCGGTATTGCAGCATGATCAGGCTTACGCCCAAAATGATCGCGAAAATCCTCATGGGGTCAGTAGCTTAGCATGGACTCTTAACGAACTGGAACCGCCAATGCGTTCTTTCCTGCGAATACCGCCTCGGCGCCGAGCTCACCTTCGATGCGCAGCAGCTGGTTGTACTTGGCAACGCGGTCGGAGCGGGACATGGAGCCGGTCTTTATCTGGGTCGCCGCAGACGCGACGGCGATGTCCGCGATGGTGACGTCCTCGGTTTCTCCCGAGCGGTGCGACACGATGGCCGCGTACTTCGCCTTCGCCGCCATGTCGATCGCCGCGAGCGTCTCGGTCAGCGTACCGATCTGGTTGGGCTTGATGAGGATCGCGTTCGCGATTTTCTTCGCAATGCCTTCGGCGAAGATCTTGGTGTTGGTCACGAAGATATCGTCGCCGACGAGCTGCAGCTTGTCGCCGAGCTTGCGAGTAAGGCCGGCCCATCCGTCCCAGTCGCCCTCGCTCATGCCGTCCTCGATGGTGACGATGGGATATTTGGCTGCGAGCGCGGCCAGATAATCGGCGAATTCGGCCGAGTCGAACCTGCGCCCCTCGGAGGCTAGCTCGTACACGCCGTTCTTGTAGAGCTCGTTGCTGGCGACATCCAGACCGAGGTAGATGTCCTTGCCCGCGCGATAGCCCGCCTTATCGATGGCCTCGAGGATCACGCCGAGCGCCGCCTCGTTGGAGGGTAAATCCGGCGCGAATCCGCCCTCGTCCCCGACCGATGTGTTGAGTCCTTGCTTATGCAGCACCTTCTTGAGCGCGTGGAATACCTCGGCGCCGTAGCGTACTGCCTCCGAGAGCGACGGTGCGCCCAGCGGCAGGATCATGAATTCCTGGATGTCGACGCTGTTGTCCGCGTGCGCCCCGCCGTTGATGATATTCATCATCGGCACCGGCATGACGGGCGCCGCGCCTGCGCCGAGATGACGGTACAGCGGGACTTTGCGGTCGCGCGCGGCGGCATGTGCGGAAGCGAGCGATACGGCGAGAATGGCGTTGGCGCCCAGCTTGGATTTGTTGTCCGTGCCATCCGCCGCGATGAGCTTCGCGTCGAGACCGCGCTGATCCTGCGCATCGTGCCCCACGACCACGCGGTGAATCACACCGTTGATGTGCTCGACCGCCCGGGTCACCCCCTTGCCGAGAAAGCGTTTCGGGTCGCCGTCGCGCAATTCCACGGCCTCGCGCGAGCCCGTGGAAGCGCCGGAGGGGACGGCGGCGCGGCCTTGCGCGCCCGACTCGAGCACGACGTCGGCCTCGACTGTGGGGTTGCCGCGCGAATCGATGATTTCACGGCCACGGATTTCGACGATGCGACTCATAGCGAGGACTCCTCGAAGGGTTTTTTCTTGACGGCCAGGTCCACTTCGACGAGCGTCGAGAGGAGCGACCCCATTCGATCCAGCGGCCAAGCGTTGGGCCCGTCCGACAATGCCTTCGCGGGCTCCGGATGGGTCTCCATGAACAGGCCCGCAATACCGGCAGCGACGGCCGCGCGGGCGAGCACGGGAACGAATTCGCGCTCGCCCCCCGAGGCATCTCCCTTGCCGCCCGGCAGCTGCACGGAGTGCGTGGCGTCGAACACCACGGGACAGCCGGTCGCACGCATCACCGCGAGCGAGCGCATATCCGACACCAGGTTGTTGTAGCCGAACGAGAAACCGCGCTCGCACACCATGATCTGGCCGTTGCCGGTGGAGCGCGCCTTGTCGACCACGTTCTGCATCTCCCAGGGACTCAGGAACTGCCCCTTCTTGATGTTGACCGGCTTGCCCTGCGAGCAAGCCGCGACGATGAAATTCGTCTGTCGACATAGAAACGCCGGCGTTTGCAGCACATCGACCACCTCGGCCACCTCCGCGAGCGGCGTGTCCTCGTGAACGTCGGTGAGCACGGGAACGCCGATCTGTTTGCGCACCTGCGCAAGCGCCTGCAGGCCTTTCTCGAGCCCGGGTCCGCGAAAGCTCTTGCGCGAGGAACGATTGGCCTTATCGAAAGAGGCCTTGAAAACGAACGGAATGCCGAGGGTGTCCGTGATGTCGCGCAGACGCCCCGCGACGTCGATCACCAGCGCTTCGCTCTCGATGACGCACGGCCCGGCGATCAGAAAGAACGGCCGATCGGCGCCGACCTCGAACGAGGCGAGCTTCATGCCGTGGCGCGAGCCGGCTGCAGCGATTCGCGATAGGCACGCGCGGCGCGGATGAATCCCGCGAACAACGGATGGCCGTCACGGGGCGTCGAGGTGAACTCCGGGTGGAACTGGCTCGCGACGAACCACGGATGGGAGTCGATCTCGATGAATTCCACCAACCCGTCGGCGGAGAACCCCGAGAAAGTCATGCCGGCCGCGGCCAGCTCCTCGAGATAGTGGTTGTTGAACTCATACCGATGCCGATGGCGCTCGTAAATCGAGTCCTTGCCGTAGAGCGAGTGCACCAGCGATCCGGGCTTGAGACGCGCCTCCTGCGCGCCCAGGCGCATGCTGCCGCCCAGATCGGATTTCTCGTCGCGCACTTGCTGGCCGCGCGCGAGGTCCTGCCATTCCGTGATGAGCGCGATCACCGGGTGATTGGTGGCGCGATCGAACTCGGTGCTGTTTGCGCCCTTCAGGCCGACGAAGCGCGCAAACTCGATGATCGCGAGCTGCATGCCGAGACAGATGCCGAGATACGGAATGCGATTCTCGCGCGCATAGCGAATCGCCTGAATCTTGCCCTCGATCCCGCGGTCGCCGAATCCTCCCGGCACGAGGATTGCGTCCATGTTGGCGAGCACCGACGGTCCCGAGCGCTCGATCTCCTGCGACTCGAAATAGTGAATGTTCACGCGCGTGCGTGTCTTGATGCCACCGTGCATCAGGGCCTCGTTCAAAGAGATGTACGAGTCGCGGATTTGCACATACTTGCCGACCATGCCGATGTCCACCACGGCCTCGGGATTTTGCTTCGCCGCCACCACGGCACGCCATTCCGACAGATCCGTCGCAGGCGCGTGCAGGCGCAGCTTGTCGATCACGATGTCATCGAGATCCTGCTCGTGCAGCAGCATCGGTATCTTGTAGATGTCGTCCGCGTCGACCGCGGAGATCACGGCACGCTCCTCGACGTTGGTGAACAGCGCGATCTTGCGCCGCTGCTCGTCGGGCAGCGGCTGCAGGCAGCGGCACAGCAAGATGTCAGGCTGGATACCGATGCCGCGCAGTTCCTTGACCGAGTGCTGCGTCGGCTTGGTCTTGATTTCCCCCGAGCCGCCCACGATGGGGACCAGGGTGAGATGCATGTAGAGAACATGGTTGCGCCCGAGCTCGACGCCCATCTGGCGGATCGCCTCGAGGAATGGCAGCGACTCGATGTCGCCCACCGTACCGCCGATCTCGACCATGCAGACATCGGCATCGCCCGCGCCCATGCGGATGCGGTACTTGATCTCATCCGTGATGTGCGGGATTACCTGCACCGTGGCGCCGAGATAGTCGCCGCGGCGCTCCTTGGCGATGACCCGCTCGTAAATGCGTCCGGTCGTGAAATTGCTGTTGCGGCCGGTGGTCGTGCGCACGAAGCGCTCATAGTGGCCCAGATCGAGATCGGTTTCGGTGCCGTCCGCGGTGACGAATACCTCGCCGTGCTGGAAGGGACTCATCGTGCCCGGATCCACGTTTATGTAGGGATCAAGCTTTACCATGCTGATCTTGAGGCCCCGCGCCTCGAGGATCGCGCCGAGCGAGGCCGACGCGATGCCCTTGCCGAGGGACGAGACTACGCCGCCGGTGACGAAAACGAATCGAGTCATGAGTCACCGCCAAATAATAATCGCCAGCCGCGCCGGAACTTAGGGGCGCGCACCAGCGCGGATTGCCAAAGGATTTATTAAATTCGACGGGAGTTCAGGTTACCAGATCGAGCCTGCGTCGACAATCGCGGGGGCCGACTATTGCCTGCAATGGCGAGCGTCACGTCAACGGCGGCGCATCCTCCCAGACGCAGGCCAGCCCCAAGATGTCCATAGTCACGCTCGAGCGCGCGTCCTGCCACAGATCGCCGACCGCAATCAGCGTATCGCCGGCATAGATCATCGGCAGCGCGTCGCGCAGCCAGGGCAGCACGCCCATGGCTTGACACAGGTGCTGCACGCTTTGCGTGCGCGCGCGCGGCCCGGTCTTCAGCGTCTCTCCACCGCGGCGCCGACGCACGCAGACCATGGCCGGCAGACGCGCCGGGTCGAGCCCTCCGGGCCGCTCGATCCAGCGCAACGCACCCAGGCCTGCACCGAGCGGGAGGCGCGAGTCCGCCGATGCGCGCCAGTCGAGCGGCTCAGTGATTGCAGGCAGCACCGAGGTGGTCAGGAAAAGCCGATCCCGATAGCGGCGCAGGACGTGCCCTCCCCATTGAACGGCGGGCTCGTGATCGGCCTGCGCCGTGAGCATCTGGTGCAAGGCCTCGTCCAGGCGTGCGGTGGAGGGGGGCTCCACCCCGGCCGAGCTGATCCAGTGTCGCAGCACGTGCAACCGCTCGCGGTTGGGCAGCGACCGCAGACCCGACGCCGATAACGCCTCACCGTCGCGCAGCCGCTCCTCAGCGCGTCGTGTCGAGGAGTCGAGCGAGGCCTGCGCCTCCCCGAGGTGCTGCGCCGCTCGCGAGAGCGAGGCGGCTGCGGCGGGCCAGCGCCGCTCGATGCGCGGCCACACCTCGCGCCGCAGGTAGGCCCGATCGAAGCGAATATCGCGATTCATCGGGTCGTCGACCGCCTCCACTGCGAGCTCCCTGCCGAGCCGGTGCAAGTCGTCCGGCGCGACGTCGAGCAACGGGCGCACGTGCCAGCCGTGGGCGAAGGGCCGGCGCACGGGCATCGCCGACAGGCCCTTGAGCCCGGCACCCCGCAGCAGCTGCAGCAGCAAGGTCTCGGCCTGGTCGAGCGCGTGATGCGCCGTCAAAAGACATTCCCCAGGCTTGAGGACGCTCGCGAAGGCGCGATAACGCGCCGCGCGAGCCGCGGCCTCGATGGATACGCCGCCCTCCATGTCCACCTCGACGCGCACCACCTCGAGGGGGACGTCGAACCGGCGGCACAGCGCCGCGCCTGCATCGCGCATTGCAGAGGACATGGCCTGCAAGCCGTGGTCGACGTGTACGGCGCGCAGCGGCAGCGCGCGCTGGGGTGCAGCGTATGCGCCCGCCTGCGCACGAGCATGCGCAAGCGCAGCCACGAGGCAAGAGGAATCCGGGCCCCCGCTCAGCGCCGCAAGCAAGCCGGTCGCTCCGGGCGGCAAGGTCTCCTCGAGCACGGCCCACAAAAGTTCCGCGCTGAAGCGCATGCGTTATCCGCTGCGAAACACGCCGAATCCACGTAGTCGGGCCTGCCGGGCATCCAGGAGAGTGGTGATGGGTTGCTTGGAAAGCTCGGCCAAGTGCTTGATCATGCTTTGTTTGACGAGCTCGGCCATGGCTTGCGGGTCGCGATGTGCCGCGCCGTTCGGCTCCTTCAGCACCTCATCGACCAGGCCGAGCTTCTTCAGCCGGTCCGCGGTGCCGCCCATGGCATCGGCCGAAATTTCCTTCTTGTCCGTGCTCTTCCACAAGATCGACGCGCAGCTCTCCGGAGAGATGACCGAATAGACGCTGAACTGCAGCATGACCAGCCGATCACAGACGCCGATGGCGAGCGCGCCGCCGGAGCCGCCTTCGCCGATCACGACCGAGAGGATGGGCGCGGCGAGATGCGACATCTCGAACAAGTTGCGTGCGATGGCCTCGCTCTGGCCGCGCTCCTCGGAGCCGATGCCGGGATATGCTCCCGGTGTATCGATCAAGGTAATGATGGGAATGCGGAAGCGCTCCGCCATTTTCATGAGCCGCAATGCCTTGCGGTAACCCTCGGGCTTCGGCATACCGTAGTTGCGCCGCACCCGCTCCTTGGTATCGCGCCCCTTTTGATGGCCGATTACCATCACGGGCAGTCCCTCGAGGCGTGCGAGTCCGCCCACGATGGCGAGATCGTCGCTGTACATGCGATCGCCGTGCAGCTCGTGCCAGTCGGTGAAAATGAGCGACACATAATCGAGGGTATAGGGCCGCTGCGGGTGGCGGGCGAGCTGCGTGATTTGCCACGGGGAAAGATTCGAGAAGATGCTCGTGGTGAGCGCCCTGCTCTTCATCTGCAGCCGCTTCACCTCCTCTGCAATGTTGATGCTCTCGTCGGAGCCCAGGAATTTCAGCTCCTCGATCTTCGCCTCCAGCTCGGCGATGGGTTGTTCAAATTCCAAAAAATTCAGCGCCATGAAGAACTTTCCTCGCCGCGGATATCATTGCGCGGACCATACACCAAATACCAGCCTTCCCGCCCCACCAGCGCCGATAGTTTATCCAGAAGGTCGCGCGACGGACGCACCGACCAGCTGTCCGCCAGGTGCAGCCGTCCCGAATACTGCGGGCGATTGACGGCAATGCCCACCGCACAGGGGCCCTTGAGATAGGGCTTCAACAGATCCTCGAAGCGGCTCATGCCCTGCGGACCGTCGAGCTCCTCGGGCCAGCGCAGCCACAGACGGCGCGCGAAGCGCTCGCGTGCCCGGTCGATGTCCATGACGCTTTTCGCCTGCAGTCGCCATGCCTCGATGAAATCATCGAACCGCAGCGTGCCCTCGACGATGAGGATCGCGTCCTTGACGACGATGTCGCGGTACTGCTGGAAGGTCTCCTCGTAGAGGCTTACCTCGAGGCGCGCGCTGCGATCGTCCAGGATCAACGTCACGCGATTCGGACGGCGGCGCACCTCGAGCACCAGTCCGGCAACGGTGGCCGGCTTGCCGTGGCTCCAGCCGCGCTCGCCCGGCGCCGTCACCGGCTTGGGGCCGCCGACGTCGACCAGGCGCGCGCTCACCAGGAACTTGAGGTCGGGCTCATAGGGCGTGATCGGATGCCCGCTCAAGTACAGGCCGAGCGTTTCGCGCTCCCCCGCCAGGCGTTGGGTCTCGGTCCAGTCCGCGACCGCGCCGTGCGCGGCGGAGCTCAAGCCGAACAGATCCACCTGTCCCACGCTCATGGCGCGCGAGTCTTGCTCCCCCAGATGCATCGCACGGTCGAGCTCGGCGGCAAGCGTGGCGCGATTCGGCCCCAGGGGATCGAAGCTGCCGGACTTGATGAGGGCTTCGAGCACACGCCGGTTGACGCGTTGCAGATCGATGCGCCGACACAACTCCGGGAGACTCTGATACGCACCACGGGCAACGCGCTCATCGACGATCGCGTGCACCGCAGATGCGCCCACGCCCTTGATGGCGCCGAGCCCGAAGCGGATGCTCTCGGGTCCAGCAACCTTGAACGCATACACCGATTCGTTCACGTCCGGCGGATGCACCGTGAGGCTCATGCTCGCGCACTCGTCGATGAGAGTCACGATCTTGTCGGTCTTGTCCATGTCGGCGGACAGCACGGCCGCCATGAACGCAGCCGGATAGTGCGCCTTCAGCCACGCCGTTTGGTAGGAAAGCACGGCGTAGGCAGCGGAGTGCGACTTGTTGAAGCCGTATCCGGCGAACTTCTCCATCAGATCGAAGATGAGCGTCGCCTGCGATTCACGCACACCGCGCGCCAGCGCTCCGCTCACGAACACCGAGCGTTGCTTCGCCATCTCCTCGGGCTTTTTCTTGCCCATGGCACGGCGCAAGAGATCGGCGCCGCCGAGCGTATAGCCGGCGAGGATCTGCGCGATCTGCATGACCTGCTCCTGATACAGGATCACGCCGTAAGTCGCCTTCAGTACCGGTTTCAAGTCCGGGTGCAGATAATCGATGGTCGCGCCGCTCGTGTCGTGCTTGCGCGCGATGAAATCGTCCACCATGCCGGACTGCAGAGGACCCGGACGGAACAGTGCCACGAGCGCGACGATGTCGCCGAAGCAATCGGGCTGCAGCCGCCGGATCAAGTCCTTCATACCGCGCGATTCGAGCTGGAACACAGCCGTGGTCTTGCAGCTCTTGAGGAGCTGATAGGTCGCGGCATCCTCCATGGGGAGCGAGCGCATGTCGAGCGGCGGCTCGTGTGCCTCGGCTCGGATGGCATTGATGTCGCGCACCGCCCAATCGATGACGGTGAGCGTGCGCAGCCCGAGAAAATCGAATTTCACCAAACCCGCCGCCTCGACGTCGTCCTTGTCGAACTGCGTGACCGGCGTGCCGCCTTCTTCGCAGTAGAGCGGCGTGAAATCGGTGAGCACGGAAGGCGCGATGACGACGCCACCCGCGTGAGTGCCGGCGTTGCGCGCGAGACCCTCGAGCGCACGCGCGAGCTCGATGAGCTCGCGCACGTCCGCATCGCTCGTGTAGAGGCGCTTGAGCTCCTCTTCCTGCTCGAGCGCCTTGTCGAGCGTCATGCCGATCTCGAAGGGCACGAGCTTGGCGATCTTGTCGACGTAGCCGTAATTGTGGCCGAGCACGCGGCCGACGTCGCGTATCACCGCCTTCGCGGCGAGGGTGCCGTAGGTGATGATCTGCGAGACTCGTTCGCGTCCGTACTTTTTGGCAACGTAGTCGATCACGCGATCGCGGCCGTCCATGCAGAAGTCCACGTCGAAGTCGGGCATCGAGACGCGCTCGGGATTCAAAAATCGCTCGAACAAGAGGTCGTGCTCGATCGGATCCAGATCGGTGATGGCGAGAACGTAGGCCACCAGCGACCCCGCGCCGGAGCCGCGGCCCGGCCCGACCGGGACACCGTGCTCGCGCGCCCAGCGGATGAAGTCGGCGACGATCAAGAAATAACCCGCAAAGCCCATGCTGCAGATGACGCCGAGCTCGAGATCGAGGCGCGCGGCGTACTGCTCGCGGTTGCGCGCCTCGGCGGCGCGCAGCGACGGCGCCTCCTCGAGCCGCCGGGACAGGCCGAGGTGCGCCTCCTCGCGCAGGAAGTCCTCCGTCGTCCGGCCGGCCGGCACCGGGTAGGCCGGCAGCATCGACGCGCCGAGCTTGATCTCGAGCGAGCAGCGTTTGGAAATCTCGACGCTGTTCTCGATGAGGGCCGGAACATCGGCGAAGAGCGCCGTCATCTCCTCGGGTGTTTTCAGGTATTGCTCTTCGGAGTACCGCCGCGCGCGGCTTGCGTCGGCGAGGAGCGCTCCTTCGCGGATGCAGACCCGCGCCTCGTGCGCCTCGAACTCCGCACGCGTCAGGAAGCGCACGTCGTTCGTGGCGACCGCGGGCACGCCGCGCTCGCAAGCGAGATCGAGCACTGCCTCGCTGTAGAGCGCCTCGTCCTTGCGCCCGGTGCGCTGCACCTCGAGATAGAAGCGATCGCCGCACAACGATTGCCAGCGGTGCAGGCAACGCGTCGCCTCCTCTGCGTTACCGCGCCCGAGGGCCTGGCCGATGTCGCCCTCGGCGCCGCCGGACAGCACGATCAGGCCCTCGAGCGTGGCGGCCTCGAGCCACGCTCGCTCGAGCATCGGCGCGCCCCGCTGCCGGCCTTCGAGAAAAGAGCGCGTCACGAGCTGGGTGAGATGGCGGTAGCCCGAGAGGTTCTGACACAGGAAGACGATGCGCGAGGGCGGCGTGCGCTCGCCCGGCTCGCGAATCCAAGCATCGACGCCGATCAGCGGCTTGACCCCCGCCGCGAGCGCCTCCTTGTAGAACTTCACCATGGCGAACAAATTGCACTGATCGGTGAGCGCAATGGCCGGCATGCGCGCGGCCGCGGCCGCCGCCATGAGCTCGGGCACGCGCACGATGCCGTCGACCAGCGAGTATTCGGTGTGCAGGCGCAGATGGACGAATTGAGCCAATGCTCTCACCGCTCCAGGTACGTTGCGAGCTCGGGGTCCTCGTCGACGTCGGGCACCCACGAGAGATCAGGATCCCACTCCTCGGCGTCGGCGAGGCCGCCGAGCAGCGCGAGCACGGGTGTGAAGCTGCGGCGATGCAAGGCGCACGGGCCATGCTCCGCGAGCCGCCGTCGATGCTCGCGCGTCGCGTAGCCCTTGTGGCTCGCGAAGGCGTACTGGGGATACAACGTGTCCATCTGATCCATGTATTCGTCGCGAGCCGTTTTCGCCAGAATCGACGCGGCGCTGATCGCGGGCTCCGTGGCGTCGCCGCCGACGATGGCACGCGCCGAGACGGCGGCGCCCAGCCCGTCGAGCCGCGGCAAGCGGTTACCGTCCACGATGAGCTTGTGCGGGCAAAGGTGCATGGCGAGCACGGCGCGGCGCATGGCGAGAAAGGTCGCATGGAGAATGTTGAGCGCGTCGATCTCGGCCGGCTCCGCCCAGCCGATGCCGAAGCAAAACGCGCGCCGGCGAATTTCCACGGCCAGCTCGCGGCGCGTCTCGGCGCTGAGCACCTTCGAATCAGCGAGCCCGGCAATGCCGCGTCCCGGACGCAGCACCACCGCGGCGGCGACCACTGGACCTGCCAGAGGGCCCCGCCCTGCCTCGTCCACTCCCGCGATGCGTGATCTCATGCCCTCACCGGCGCGGGGTTGCGTCGCTGCAATAGCTGGATGATTGCCTGCGCCGCGCGCTCGCTCGCGTCACGCTTGAGATCGACGTGTAAGCCCACGAACTCTTGCTCCAACTTGGCGCGTCGTTCGGCATCGTCGAGCCACATCGATAGCTCTGCGCCGAGCGCCGGCGGGTCGACCTGTTCCTGAAAATACTCGCCGACGACGCGCCGATCCGCAAGTAAATTCGGCTGCGCAAAATACTTCGATTTGACGAGATTCAGCTTGCGGAGCGCAAAGGCCGTCACCGGACCTGTGCGATACACCACGACCATCGGCCGCTTGCACAGCGCCGCCTCGAGGGTCGCGGTGCCGGACGCGATCAACGCTGCGTCGGCGGCAATCAGGGCGGCCTGTGCCTCGCCGTCTATGAGCTTCACTTCAACTTGCGGCGCTAGGCTCTTGAGTGATCGCGAGAAAATCTCCCGCACCGTGGCGCTCGCCATGGGCGCCACGAAGCGGATTCCGGGTCGGTGCTGCGCGAGCCAAACGGCGGTTCGCGCAAAGTCCGCCGCAAGACGCGTCACCTCGCCGCGGCGGCTGCCCGGCAATAGCGCGACGACCTCGCCTGCGGCGGGCAGGCCCAGGTGCGCGCGCGCCGCCGCGCGGTCGACTTCGAGAGGGATGGCGTCGGCGAGCGGATGTCCCACGAATTCCGCAGCGACCCCCTGATGCTCGTAGAACTTGCGCTCGAAAGGCAACAGGCACAGCACCAGATCCACCGACTCGTGGATCGTGTGCACCCGGCGTTGGCGCCAGGCCCAGACCTGCGGGCTCACGTACTGCACGGTCGGGATGCCGACCTGGTGGAGCTTGCGTGCCAGACGCAGGTTGGTATCGGGCGCATCGATGCCGACGAACACGTCGGGGCGGGCGGCGATGAACGCAGCGCGCAGCCGCGAGATGAGGCGCCACAGCCGCGGTAGCTCGCGTAGAACGTCGAACAGCCCCATGACGGCGAGCGACTCGGCGGGCTCCCACACCTCACAACCGGCCGCGCGCATCTTCGGACCCGCGACGCCGAAGAACTGCGCATCGGGCTCGCGCCGGCGCAGCGCCTGGATGAGTCCGGCGCCCAGCGTATCCCCCGACGCCTCCCCCGCGACCAGTGCCACCCGCAGCGGATGCGACATGAGCGCCTATCGAACCAGGCTGCGCGAGCTTGAATGAATGAACTCGACGAACGGCCGTATCTCGGCCTCGGACTCGGCCGTACGATCGAGGCGATCGAGCGCCTCGTTGAGCTTGAGGCCCGATCGATACAACACGCGGTACGCGCGGCGAATGTTGCGGATCTGCTGTGCGCTGAACCCACGGCGCGTCAGACCCTCGACGTTGACGCTGTGTGGAACCGCCGGCCGCCCGACGGCCATGACATAGGGCGGCACATCCCGCGTCACCATGGTGTTGTGAGCGATGAAGGCGTGCGCGCCGATGCGCGTAAATTGATGCGCGGCAGAGAGACCTCCGAGAATGGCCCAATCGCCGATGTCCACGTGGCCGCCCAGAGTCGCGCAATTCGCGAGAATGATTTGATTGCCGAGGCGACAATCGTGTGCGACGTGCGAGTAGGCCATGAAGAGGTTGTCATTGCCGATCGTCGTCACGCCCGAGCCGGTGACGGTGCCGCGGTTCACCGTGACGGCTTCGCGGAACACGTTGCGATCGCCGATTTCCAGGCGCGTCACTTCGCCCTTGTATTTCTTGTCTTGCGGGTCCTCGCCGATCGAAGCGAACTGATAAACCTTGTTGTTCGCGCCCATGCGCGTGGGACCCTTTATGACCACATGCGGACCGATCCAAGTGCCCGGACCGATTTCGACGTCGCGGCCAATGACGCTGAAGGGGCCGATCTCCACGTCCGGAGCGATTTTCGCCTCGGGCGCGACGACCGCACGCGCATCGATCATCCGCTCTCTCCCCCATCCCGCGTCTTCGGGTTGCGCCCCTCGGCGGCGCCCTTGGGTCTCGCAACCGGCGCCTTGGTCTCGGGCGCAACCATGATCTCGGCGGAGGCGACCTCGGTGCCGTCCACCTCAGCGAGGCAACCGAATTTCCAGATTCCCTTGAAGGCGCGCTTGAGCGTGCACTTCAGCAAGAGCTGATCGCCGGGCTCGACGGGGCGCCTGAAGCGCGCATTGTCGATGGCGACGAAATAAAAGCGCGTGTCGGAGTCCGGCACCACCTCGACCGTCTTGAACGCGAGGATGCCGCAGGCTTGTGCCAGTGCCTCGATGATCATGACTCCGGGCATCACGGGCCGGTGGGGGAAATGACCGGGAAAGAACGGCTCGTTGAAAGTCACGTTCTTGATGGCGTGCACGTACTGACCCGCTTGGCAGTCGATCACACGGTCGACGAGCAAGAACGGATACCGGTGCGGCAACTGGTGCATGATCGCCTCGATATCCAAGCCGCATCGCTCCGCCATCATTGCTCCTTTTCGCCGAATCGGCGCAAGTGTGCCACCATCCGCCGCCACGCACGCGTCGGCACGGTCGGCATCCCGCTCGAGTAGCTCCCCGGCTCGCGGATCGAGGCGCTCACCAGGCTGCACCCGGTGATCACGACATCGTCCGCAATGGTCAGGTGTCCCGCGAAACCCACCATACCGCCCACCATGCAGCGCTTGCCTATCTTCGTGCTGCCCGAGATCCCGGTACAGGCGGCGATGGCAGTATGAGCGCCGATGCTCACGTTGTGACCCACCTGGATCTGATTGTCCAGCTTGGCGCCCTCGCCGATCAGCGTATCCCCGATTGCTCCGCGGTCTACGGTCGTGTTGGCGCCGATCTCGACATCGTCGCCGATGCGCACGCTCCCGACTTGGGGAGTTTTCACCCAGCGGCTGCCGTCCAGGGCGAAGCCGAAGCCGTCGGCGCCGATCACGGCGCCTGCGTGCACGAGGCAGCGGGCGCCGAGCTCGACTCCCGGATACAGAGTCACCCGCGCCACGAGGCGCGTCTCCGCGCCCACTCGCGCGCCGCGCTGCACGATGCAGCCCGGACCCACCCAGGAGCGCTCGCCGAGCTCGACATCGTCCTCGATCACCGCGAGCGCACCCACCGTCGCCGACGCGGGCACGCGCACGCCTTGCGCGATCACCGCGGTCGGGTGGATGCCCGGCGCGTATTCCGGCTCCGGATGCAAAAGTGCCGCCATATGCGTAAAAGCGAGCCGCGGATTCTCGGTCACGAGCGCCGCGACCGGGCATGCCGGCGCATCGGCCGGCGCGAGGACGACGGCGCTCGCCTGCGTCGTGGCGAGATCACGCCGGTAGCGCGAATCGGCGAGAAAGCTGAGCGAGCCTGGCGCGGCCTGCGCCAGGGTTGCCACGTGAGTGACCCGCGTATCCGGCCGGCCGCGCAGTTCCAGCGCGAAACGCACCGCCAGTTCGCCCAGGCTGAAACCCTCTAGCACTGGAGCACATCCCGTGCGAAAGGATCAGCAGGCTATTTGCTGCTACCGGTCGGCTTCGCCGGTGCCGCGGGCGCCTGCGACTTCGGCGGGCTCGCCGGAAGCGTGGCAGGCTTGCTCTGCAGCACCGTGAGCACGGCGGCCGTGATATCGAGGGGCGCCTTCGCGTACAGCACGCCGTCACCCAGCACGAGATCGAAACCCTGCGCGCTCGCGTAGGTCTGGATCTCCCCGAAGAGATAGCGCTGAACCTTGCCAAGCTCCTCGTTCTTGCGGGTCGAGGCATCGTCCTGGAACTCGCCGGCTTTGCGCGAAAATTCGCGCTGCTGGTCGCGGAAGGTCTTTTCGGCATTGGTGCGATCGGCCTCGGACATGACCGCGCCCTCCTTCTGCAACTTGTCCTCCTTGGCCTTCAGGTCCGTCTGCATGGTCATCAGCTCGCGACGGCGCGGTCCGAATTCGTTCTCGAGCGATTGCATGGCTGACTTGGTTTGCGGCGCCTCTTCCAGCAGCTTCTGGAAATTTACGTAGCCGATCTTGGTTTCCGCGCCGGCCTGACCAGCCGCGAGCAGGCCGCAGAAACTCAGAGCCAATAGGGCGATGCTTCGATTGAAAGTCGACATGTTTGCTTTTATGGACCTCGAGTGATGGTAGGTCAAAACGCCTGACCGATAGAGAACTGAAAACGCTCCGTTTCGTCGTTGAATCTCACCGTGTCGCCGGGATATGCATTCAGCGGGATGCCATACGAGAAGCGGAACAGGCCCAGGGGCGCGAGCCACTGTACCGCGATCCCGGTGGATCTCTTCAGATTATCATAACTGAAGTGGTAATTGACCGGCGTAATGTCGTCCTCCCCCAGGAATTTGACCTTGTTGCCCGTATAAAAGACGTTCCCCATGTCGTAGAACCAGCTGATCCGAGCCGCGCTTTTCCACTTATCCGGAACCGGAAACAACAGCTCGAAGCGGCTGATGACCCGGAAATTGCCGCCGAATGGATTGCCGATACCGATGTTGTCGCGGGGGCCCAGGGTGCTCTCGCGGTACCCGCGGACGCTGTCCGGACCGCCGGCGAAGTAATTCAAGTACGGCGGCAGGAAGGTGGTCTTGCCGAGCGAGTTGGCATAATCGATGCTGGCGTTATAGGAGATCAGCCATTTCTTGTACACGGGAATGTACTGCAGGAACTGAAAGTTGGTCGCGAAGTACTTGACCTCGCTGAACGGCAGCGCGTACCGGGCTGAAGCCGCGATGTGCGTGCCGCGGTCGGCGAAGATGGCCCGATTGCGCGAGTCGAAATTCCAGCCGCCGCTGAGCTCGTACGTGTAGAAATTGCTGCCGTAAACGGTATACGGGTTATCCAGCGAGTTGATGAGGCCGTCGCCGTTGGTGTCGTCCAGGAAGCGCGTAAAGGTGTTGCCGTTGTGCTGCACCCATGCGATCGCCTGCTGCGAGCTGTAACCCTGCGACACCACCAGCTCGTTCTTGTTGGCCGAGATGCCGGCCTGCAGGTACTGGTATTCCGTGATGGGGTAGGAAAAGCTGTTCGCGAGCGTCAATTGCTTGGTCGAGAACTTCGAGGCCGCCGCCACGAATTGCGTGATGTCGCGGTAGGTGAGTGAGAGCGTCCGCGCGACTCCGTCGATCGTGGTGTAGGGATCGGTCTGCGCAATCGTATAGGTCTTGCTGTACTTGCCGGCGTTCACTTCCAGCGCCACGCGGTCCCCGGTGCCCATGAAATTGCTATGCACGAAGTTGCCGTTGATGCTGAATTTCTGGGCTTCGGAATAGCCGATACCGCCGCCGAACTGTCCCGGCAAGCCCTCCTTGATGTTGTAGTCGACGTCGACGAGATCGGCGCTGCCGGCGACGGGCTTGGTCTCGAACTCCACCTTCTCGATGTACGGCAAACGCTGCAGACGCTCCTTGGAGCGCTCGATGGCGGAATTCGACAGCCATCCGCCCTCGAGCTGACGCATCTCGCGCCGCAGGGTCTCGTCGTTGATCGCGGTCGTGTTATTGAAATTGATGTGCCGCACATAGACGCGATTGCCGGGCTCGATGAAGAACGTCAGCGAGACCGTCTTCTTGTCGTTGTCCGGCGTCGGCACCGGATCGATCTTCGAGAAGGCATAGCCGTCGGCGCCGAGACGGTAGCTCATGAGCTCCTGCGAGCTCGTCACCAGCTTGCGCGAGAAGATCTCGCCGGGATGGATCAGCAGGAGCTTGCGCAGCTGCTCCTCGGGAACCACCATCGTGCCCGCCAGCTTGATTTCCGAAACTCGGAACACATCACCCGGATTGACGTTGATGGTGATGTACATGTTGTCTTTTTCGGGCGCGATCGTGACCTGCGTCGACTCGATCTGAAAGTTGGCGTAGCCGCGGTCCATGTAATAGGAGCGCAGCTTCTCCAGATCGCCCGTCAAGGATTCGCGCGAATAGCGATCATCCTGCTTGTACCAGGACAGGATGTTCGGGGTGTGCAGCTCGAAGGTGTCGAGGATCTCCTTGTCCTTGAACTTGGTGTTGCCCACCAGGTTGATCATCTCGATCTTGGCGCGCTTGCCTTCCTTGATGTCGACCAGCACGTCGACCTTATTGCCCGGCAAATCCGTGACCTTGGTATCGACGCGCACGGCATACTTGCCGCGGCTGAAGTACTGATCGGTGAGGTACTGCTTCACCTCGTCGAGCACCGATCGATCGAAGGTCTTGCCTTGAGCGAGGCCGACGTTGCGCAAGCTCTTGGTGAGATCCTCGGTCTTGATGTCCTTGTTGCCCTTGACCTCGAACTTCGCGATCGACGGACGCTCCACCACGACCACGAGCAGTATGTTTCCCTCGCGGCGCAGTTCCACGTCGCGGAAGAACCCGGTCGCGTACAGGGCGCGCATCGCTTCGCCGATGCGCTGCGCGTCGAGATGATCGCCGATGTTCACCGGCAAATAGTTGAATACGGTGCCCTCGGAGATGCGCTGCAGACCCTCGACGCGGATGTCCCCGACGACGAAGCCCGACTCGCCGATCGGCTGACCCGGCGGCTGGGGCGCGGCGGGCACCGGACCCTGCGCGGCGGGCGCGCCGGCGGGGGGGGGAACGGCCGGCGGCGAGCCCTGCGGTGCAGGCTGCGAGCGCAACGGAGCTCCCAAGGGCTGGATGGCGATCGCCACCAGGCAAATCAGCCGGGTTTTAATCCGCACGCGACGACCGCATGCAATCTCGATGGGCAGCGGCGCGCCGCCCAGGCGGCGCAAACTCGACGTAGGTCATGATGTCCCGTTAATTCAAATGTCTGGAAATATCGTTATAAAAGGCGAGGCTCATCAATACGACGAGCAAGGCGATTCCGACCTGCTGGCCGAAATTCTGAGCCCGCTCGGAGAGCGGGCTTCCCTTGACGGCTTCCACCAATTGATAAGCCACTTGCCCGCCATCCAGTAGCGGGACCGGCACGAGATTGAGCACTCCCAAGCTCACACTGATGATCGCCAGAAACGCGAGGAACGCCGTTAGGCCCAGATAGGCACTGATGCCCGCGAACTCCGCGATGCTGATCGGACCGGAGATGTTCTTCGTGGAAACCTCGCCGGTAAGGATGCGCCACAGCATCTGCACCGTGAGGGCGGACATCTCCCAGGTCTTGCGCACCCCCACGTCGAGCGCCTCCAGCGGACCGGAGCGATGCGTCTCGACATACCCCGCCGGCCAGCTACGCTGCCCCTCCGACAGCGTGATGCCCAATCGCCCGATGGCGCGGCCCTGTTCCACCACACGCGGAACGGCGGTGTCGAGGGTGAGCCGCTGACCGCCCCGCTCCACGCCGATCGCCAGCGTCCGGCCCGGCGCACCGCTCACTGCGGCGATGAATTGCGACCCGTTGGCAAGCGCCTGGCCGTCGACCGACACCACCTTGTCGCCGGCGCGCAGACCCGCGCGCTCGCCGGCGCTGCCGGCGGGCGCCGACTGCACCAGGGTGTCCGCCCGCCAGGTCGACAGATCGAGCCCCAGGCCCGGCAACAGGCGACCGGGCTCGGTGAGGTCCCGCGCATCCGACGCCAGGTGCACCGTCAAGGGAACGTCGGCGCCGGCTCGGCGCACCACGATCGGAATGGTCGCGTCGCCGGAGACGGCGCGCAGCAGATCGATTTGCAGCTCTTCCGTGTCGGCGACCTGGTAATCGCCCACGCGCACGATCTCATCGCCGCTTCTGACGCCGGCCGCGGCGGCCGGACTGTCGAGACGCACCTGGCCGACGATGGGCCTGACGACCTCCGTCCCCACCATCGCGAGAATCGCGTACAGAAGCGCGGCGAAGATCAGATTCATGGCGGGGCCCGCGAGCAGCACCGCGATCCGATGCGCCACGGGACGGCGCGTGAAGGAGCGATGCAGCTCCGCGGGATCGACGTCTCCCTCGCGCTCATCGAGGAGCTTCACATAACCGCCGAGTGGAATCGCGGCTAGACAGTACTCCGTACGATCGCGATCACGTCCGACGCGCTTCCAGAGGGGCTTGCCGAAGCCGATGCTGAAGCGCAACACCTTGAAGCCGAGTTTCTTCGCGACCCAGTAGTGCCCGAACTCGTGGACCGCGACCAATATCCCGATCGCAACCAAAAAGGCGGCGATAAAAATCACAATCTTCATGCGTGAGCTCCATGCGCAGGCTCTATCAAAGTGCTCGCCAGGCGCCGCGCGGCGGCGTCGGCATCCAACACATCCCCCAGCGCTCGAACCGGGCGTGCGTCGAGGCGCTGCAACACTTTGTCAATGACCGTGCAAATCCCCGTAAAGTTCAAGCGCCGCTCGAGAAACGCTTGCACCGCCACCTCGTTCGCGGCGTTGAGAACGGCCGGCGCGGTGCCTCCGGCGCGCGCCGCGGCGCGTGCAAGCCCGAGGCTCGGAAAGCGTGCGTGATCGGGCGGCTCGAAGTCCAAACGCCCGACCAGGCTTAAATCCAGCGATTGTACACCGGAAGCGACCCGCTCCGGCCAGGCAAGCGCATGTGCGATGGGCGTCCTCATGTCGGGCGCGCCGAGCTGGGCAAGGAGCGAGCCATCCGCATATTCGACCAGCGAATGCACGAGGCTCTGCGGATGAACGACTACGTTCACTTGCGTTTCGGGCAAGTTGAACAGGAGCGTCGCCTCGATCACCTCGAGCCCCTTGTTCATGAGCGTTGCCGAATCCACCGAGATTTTGCGGCCCATCTTCCAGCGCGGATGATCGCAGGCCTCATCGGGCGTGACGCCGTCGAGCCGTGCCAGATCCGTCAGGCGGAAAGGGCCGCCCGACGCGGTCAAGATCACGCGCACGACCCCGCGCGCTTCTTCGCCGGGAAGATAGCCCGCGGGCATGCATTGGAAAATGGCGTTGTGCTCGCTGTCGATCGGGATGATCTCGGTGTTGGCGCGCCGTGCTTCCTCCATGAGCAGCCGGCCGGTCATGACCAGCGCCTCCTTGTTCGCGAGCAGCACGCGCTTGCCGGCGCGTACGGCGGCCAGTGTCGGCATCAGTCCGGCGGAACCGACGATTGCCGCCATCACCACTTGAACGTTGTCGCCCGTGACCTCGGTGGCGAGGGCCTGCGCACCGCTCTCCACGCGGATGCTCGATCCCAAGGCGCTGAGTGCAGCACGCGCCCGCTCTGCGGCCTGGGGGTCCGCCAGCACGACCACGTCCGGCTTGAACTGCCGGGCCTGCTCGACCACCGTCTGCCAGCTGCTGTTCGCGCACAGCACCGCGACGCGAAAGCGCTCGGGATGCATGGCGATGACTGCGAGCGTCGACCGCCCGATGCTGCCGGTTGCTCCCAGAATGGCGATGCCCCGCGGAGCGCTCATACGATGACTCCTGACCCGAACAATCCCAGCGCGTAGAGCGGCGCGGCAGCCGTCAGGCTGTCGATGCGGTCGAGAATGCCGCCGTGCCCCGGTAACAGCACGCCCGAGTCCTTGAGGCCGGCCGAACGCTTGAACATGCTCTCCGTCAAATCGCCGATCACCGAAAAGATACCCACCGCACAGCCGAACGCGATGCAGATCCTGACCGGCAAGCCAAAGTACGCCGCCCCGCCCCAGGCGACCAGGGCGACGGTGACGAGGCCCCCCGCGGCCCCTTCCCAGGTCTTCCCGGGGCTCACCTGCGGTGCGAGCTTGCGCTTACCGAAGCTCCGTCCGACGAAGAACGCGCCGATGTCCGCCGCGATGACCAGAAACACGAGCCACAGGACGATTTCCGGCCCGCGCATCGGCCCGCGGCTCGCCCGGTCGAGCCGGGCAAGCGCCACGAACGCCGGTACCAGCACGGGAATGCCGCAGAGGAGCGCGAGCCGCGGCTGGTGCTTGACCCGGGCGAACAGGAGCCAGAGAAAGGCGCAAGCCCACCAGGCGCAGGCCAGCGCGAGGAGCGTGAGCAGATGCGCGGGATCCTCCGTCCAGCGCCAGCTGAGAGCGAGCAGCACCGCGATGGCGGCCGCATAAGCACCACGGGCCGCCGCTGACTGCAGACCGCCGAATCCCGCCCACTCCCAGGCACCCGCCGTCATCACCGCCCCGAAGCCGAACGCCGTCCAGTCGGGCTTGAGCAAGAACAGGCCTGCGAGGAGCACGCAACCGAGGATGCACGCCGTGACGATTCGCAGCTTAAGCATCGGCCTTCACGCCGACCTGCGCAGAGGTCTTGCCGAAGCGCCGCTCGCGTCGCGCGAACAGCCGCAGCGCGGCATCCAACTCGACCGCACCGAAGTCCGGAAACAGGACGTCGGTGAAGTACAACTCCGCATACGCGAGATTCCACAGCAGGAAATTGCTGATGCGCAGCTCCCCGCCGGTCCGGATGAGCAGATCGGGGTCCGGCATGCCGGCGAGCGCCAGCCGCGATGCGATGTGCGCCTCGTCGATCTCCTCCGGTCGCAGCGTGCCGGCAGCGACTTCGCCGGCGAGCGAACGGCATGCCTGGGTGATGTCCCAGCGGCCGCCATAGGCAAACGCGACGCACAGCACCAGCCCGGGGTTGCCCTGCGTGAGCGCTTCCGCCTGCGCCATGGTGCGCGCGATCTCGGTCCCGAGCACACTGCGATCGCCGATGAACTTCATGCGCACGCGATTTTTGTGCAGGTCCGATACCTCGCGCGCGAGCGCCTCGAGCATGAGTTTCATGAGCATGCCGACCTCGTCCGGCGGTCGCCGCCAGTTCTCGCTCGAGAAGGCGAACAGGGTGAGGTAGCGGACATCGCGGCGGATGCAAGCCTCGACCACGCGGCGCACGACCTTGACGCTCGCGCGATGACCAGCGGACCTGGGCATGCCCCGAGAACGTGCCCAGCGGCCGTTGCCGTCCATGATGATTGCGACGTGTTGCGGCGTATCGGCCATCGTCGGGTCGAAGCTCATGCGGGTCGGCTAGACCTGCATCAACTCTTTCTCTTTGTCCGCCATCGCATGATCGATTTCGGCCACGTGCTTGTCGGTGAGCTTCTGGATCTCCTCCTGCGCGCGTCGGTCCTCGTCCTGGGCGATCAGCTTCTCCTTCAGCATTTCCTTCAGCTCGGTCATGACCTCGCGGCGCACGTTGCGGACCGACACGCGCGCGCTCTCGGCCTCCGAGCGCACCACCTTGGTGATGTCGCGCCGCCGCTCCTCGGTGAGTGCCGGCATGGCGATGCGGATCAAGGTGCCCGCCGTATTGGGAGTAAGTCCCAGGTCGGACTTGTAAATCGCTTTCTCGATCACCGCCACCATGGCTTTCTCCCATGGTGTGACCGTGAGCGTGCGCGCATCCTCGGTCGCGATGTTGGCAACTTGATTGAGAGGCATCTCGGAGCCGTAGTAATCCACCTTGATGTGCTCGATCAAGCTCGTATGCGCGCGCCCCGTGCGCAGCTTCTTCAATTGGTCCCTGAAAGCCGCCACGCACTTTTGCATGCGCTGGGTCGCGTCCTTCTTGATGTCCTCGATCATATCTTCCCCTCTCGCAGGTCGGCGGAGACGACCGTGCCCACATCCTCGCCCAACACGATTCGCATCAGATCTCCAGCGTTGAACAGATTGAACACCTGCAACGGTAAGTTGTTCTCGCGGCACATGACGATCGCCGTCGCGTCCATGACGTTGAGACGATCGTTCAGCACCTTGTCGTAGGTCAAATGCGTGTAGCGCCGCGCTTCCGGGTGCGTGAACGGATCGGCGTCGTAGACCCCGTTCACCTTGGTCGCCTTGAGCAGGATCTCCGCGTTGATTTCGATGGCGCGCAGACTTGCGGCGGTGTCGGTCGTGAAGAACGGGTTGCCCGTGCCGGCGCCGAAAATCACCACGCGGCCCTTCTCGAGATGGCGCACGGCGCGCCGGCGGATGTAGTCCTCGCAGACCTCGTTGATGCGCAGCGCCGACATCACCCTGGCATATGTGCCCAGCGCCTCGAGCGCGTCCTGCAAAGCGAGCGCATTCATCACCGTGGCAAGCATGCCCATGTGATCGGCGGTCACTCGATCCATGCCGGCCCGCGCGAGACCCGCACCGCGGAAGATGTTGCCGCCGCCGAGAACCACGGCCACCTGTACGCCCATCTGAGTCAGGTCGCGGATCTCCCCCGCGATGCGCTTGAGCATGCTGGGATCGATGCCGTAATCCTCATTTCCGAGGAGCGCCTCGCCGGACAACTTCACGAGGATTCGTCCGTAGCGTGGGGTAGCCGTTGCGTCCGTCATGATCTCGTACCCTACTATAAAAGACCCCGCCGGGGCGGGGTCTTTCGATTCAGTGCGATGCGGCTAGCACTTGACGGGGCCGGCTTTCACCTGCGCCATCACCTCGCCTACGAAGTCATCCTGTTTCTTCTCGATGCCGGCCCCTACTTCGTAGCGAACGAACTCGACCACCCGCGCGCCCGACTTTTTCAGGAGCTTCTCGACGGTGAGCTCCGGGTCCTTGACGAAGGGCTGGCCGAGGAGCGTGATTTCCGCGAGGTACTTGCGTAGTCGTCCCTCGACCATCTTGGCGATGATCTCGGGTGGCTTTTTCTCACCCTTGGTTTGCTCGGTGAGAATCTCGCGCTCCTTGTCGAGCACGTCCGCGGGCACGGCGCTCGCGTCCACATAAGCGGGATTGATGGCTGCGATGTGCATGGCGAGATCGCGTGCCAAGGCCTCGTTGCCGCCCTCGAGGGCAACCAGGCTGCCGATGCGCGCGCCGTGCAGATAGTCCCCGAGCGCGCCCGGGGCGCTTACCCGGACGAAGCGGCGCACGGCGATGTTCTCGCCGATCTTCGCGATCAGCGCGCGCCGGCGCTCCTCGATGGTCGAGCCGCCCAGCTTGAGCTGCACCAGCGCCTCGACGCTCGGCGCGGGATGCTCGAGTGCGGCCTGCGCCACGTCGCGCGCGAACGCCTGGAACTCCTCGCTCCGCGCAACGAAATCCGTCTCGCAGTTGACCTCGATCATGGCGGCGCTCGCGCCGGATCGGCGCACGGCGACGGTACCCTCGGCGGCAATGCGGGTGGCCTTTTTATCGGCCTTCGCGAGCCCGCTCTTGCGCATGAGCTCGGCCGCCGCATCCAGATCGCCCTTGGTCTCCACCAGCGCCTTCTTGCACTCCATCATGCCCGCGCCGGTGCGCTCGCGCAGCTGCTTTACCGTGTCTGCCGTAATGTTCATGGTGTCCTGCAAAGCGGCCGCATGCAGCCGCTCCCTCGCGTTGATCGGATGAACCGCGGCAGGCGAGCATTCGCCCGCCGCGGAGTGGAATCAAGCTCCGCGCGCCGGCGTGCGCCGGCCCGGCGGCCGACGCCGCGGAGCGCTGGCCGGGCGCTGCTCGGCGGGCGGCGTGTCGGCGGCGTCCACGTCGTCGCCTTCCGTCTCCACCTCGTCGAGCTGAACTGCGGCGGCCGCGACGCCCGGGATGACCGTGACCGGCACCTTGCGGCGCGGCGGCGCTTTCTTGGCTCGTGCCGCGGACGGCGCCGGCCGGCGGGCCGCTGCACGCTTGCGCGGGTTGCCCTCCTCGTCGAGCTCCACGAACTCGTCCTCTCCCACCGGCATTTGCGGAAGCGACGCCTTGCCCTCGAGCACCGAATCGGCAACGCCGCCGGCATACAAGAGAATGGCGCGCATTGCATCATCGTTGCCCGGAATGACATAGTCGATGCCGTCGGGGGAGCAATTGGTGTCGACGACCGCGACCACCGGGATGCCGAGCTTCTTCGCCTCGTGAATGGCGATTTCCTCGTGACCGACGTCGATCACGAACAGCGCATCGGGGAGCGCGGTCATCTCTCGGATGCCTCCGAGGCTGCGCAGCAGCTTCTCCATTTCCCGGCGCAGCATCTGCGCCTCTTTCTTGCCGCGGCGCTCGAGAGCCCCGTTTTGCGCCATCTCGTCGAGCTCGTTCAATCGCTTGATCGACTGTCGGATGGTCTTGAAATTGGTGAGCATGCCGCCCAGCCAGCGCTGGTTGACGTAGGGCATGCTGCAGCGTGTGGCTTCCTTTTGAATGGCGTCCCGCGCCGAGCGCTTGGTGCCCACGAAAAGAATCTTGCCCCCGTTGGCGGCTACATTCTTGATGAACGCCGCCGCATGGGAATAGAGGGGCTGGGTCTTCTCCAGGTTGATGATGTGGATCTTGTTTCGCTCGCCGAAAATGAAAGGCGCCATTTTCGGGTTCCAGAAGCGGGTTTGGTGTCCGAAATGGACTCCCGCTTCCAGCATCTGTCGCATCGACACGCTGGCCATACTAACTCCTTGGTTGGGTTGAGCCTCCGCGTATCCCGATCGGCAACCCGAGACCCTTGAAACTGCGGACCGAAGCCTGCAGATTCAAGGGCTTGTTCGGGCACCCGGCCGACCGTGACGACACGCGTGCGGGGTTGTTAAAAATAGCCGCGCTTTATACCATGACCCCAATCGAAAACCAAGTTCGAGCTGCCTTATGAATGTCACCGTCAAGACCCCGGATGAACAGGAAAAAATGCGCATTGCGGGGCGCCTAGCGGCCAGCGTGCTCGACATGATCGAGCCCTACGTGCAGCCCGGCGTCACGACCGAGGAGCTCGACCAGCGCTGCCACGACTTCATCGTGGAGAAACTCGAGTCCGTCCCTGCGAACCTCAACTATCGGGGCTTCCCGAAGACCATCTGCACCTCGGTCAACAACGTGGTTTGCCACGGCATCCCCGGGGACAAGCGGCTGAAGAGCGGCGACATCGTCAACATCGATGTGACCGTGATTCGCGACGGATTCCACGGCGATACCAGCCGCATGTATCTGGTCGGCACCCCGAGCGTGCTCGCGCGACGGCTTGCGCGGGCGTGCTACGACGCCATGTGGCAGGGTATCGAGGTGGTCAAGCCGGGTGCACAGCTCGGCGACATCGGCCACGCCATCCAGAGCTTTGCGGAGAGCAACGGCTTCTCCGTGGTCCGTGAATACTGCGGGCATGGCATCGGGCGCGTGTATCATGAGGATCCGCAGGTGCTGCACTACGGCAAACCGGGGACGGGGCTCGAGCTCGTGACGGGCATGACCTTTACCATCGAACCTATGATCAATGCCGGTCGGCGCGATGTGCGCCTCCTGAACGACGGCTGGACCGTGGTAACGCGGGACCAATCTCTGTCCGCGCAGTGGGAGCACACGATCCTGGTCACCCGGTCCGGATACGAGGTGCTCACTCTAGGCGCCGCAGCGGCGCAGGCCAGCGCCGCGGTCGCTTCTTGAGCGCCGGAGCCAAGTTACTCGATCACAGCGCTGATTGGGCCTATCTGTCGGCCGTTCCAGAGGACTTGCGCACCGGCGAGTATTCGCCCGCGGCATTTCGCCAGGTGCTCGAGGGCGGCACCGATCTGTTGCGCGAGCGCTTCGCCGCGGGCGAGGCGGTAGAGGATCTGGTGCGCGACCGCGCACGGCTCGTGGATGTGACACTGCGCGCCGCGTGGACTCGGCACGCGGGCCGCTTTGCCGGAGACCTTGCCCTCGTGGCGGTGGGAGGCTACGGCCGAGGCGAGCTGCACCCGTGCTCAGACATCGACATCATGGTGCTCCTGCCGAAGAGCGATTCGGCCGACTGGCAACCGGACATCGAGCGCTTCCTCACCTTCCTCTGGGACATCGGCCTCGAGGTCGGACACAGCGTGCGCTCGATCGACGATTGCCAGCGCGAAAGCCTCGCCGATATCGGCGTCGCCACCACGCTGTTCGAGGCACGACTCCTCGCGGGACCCGAGGCGCTGTTCGCCGGCATGCGGCGCGCGCTTGCGCCGGACCGCCTGTGGTCCTCGCAGGACTTCTTCGAGGCCAAGGTCAAGGAACAATCCGAGCGCCACCACCGCTACTTCGATACCGCATACAACCTCGAGCCCAACGTCAAATCGAGTCCAGGTGGACTGCGAGACATCCAGACCATCGGCTGGGTCGCCAAGCGCCACTTCGGCACCGACACGCTCGATGAGCTGGTCGCTCACGGTTTTCTGACGCGCGAGGAGCTGCGCAAGCTCAAGGCGGGCCAGGCGTTCCTCTGGAAAGTACGCTTCGGGCTGCACGTCCTCACCGGTCGACGCGAGGACCGCTTGCTGTTCGACTATCAGATCAAGCTCGCGAAGCTCTTCGGCTACGAGGATGCGAGCTTCACGTTGGCGGTCGAGCAGCTCATGCAGAAGTACTACCGCACCGTGATGGACGTGAGCCTGCTCAACGAAATGCTGCTGCAGCTTTTCCGCGAGGCCATACTGACCCAGAGCCGCCCGCCGATCCCCCTCAACGCGCGCTTCCAGATCCGCAACGACTATCTCGAGGTCGCGCATCCCGAGGTGTTTGCCCGTTACCCGTCCGCGCTGCTGGAATTGTTCGTTCTCTTACAGCAGCACCCGGAGCTGCGCGGCGTGCGTGCCGAGACCATCCGTCTCATCGGTACGCACATTTCGCTCATCGACGAGGAATTCCGGCAAAATCCGCGACACCACCGGCTGTTCATGGAAATTCTCTGCGCTCCGGTCGGAGTCACGCACGAGCTGCGACGCATGAACCTGTACGGGGTTCTCGGCCGCTACATTCCGGCGTTCGGGCGGGTGGTCGGTCGCATGCAGTACGACTTGTTCCACGCCTATACCGTGGATGCTCACACCCTCTTCGTCGTGAGTAACCTGCGGCGCCTGGCCATGCCGAAATACAACCACGAATTCCCGATGCTGAGCCAGCTCATGCAGTCCCTGCCGCGCCAGGAGCTCGCCTATCTCGCCGCGCTGTTCCATGACATCGCGAAAGGCCGCGGCGGGGATCACTCGGAACTCGGCGCGGTCGACGCGGAGGCGTTCTGCCTGGAACAAGGGCTCGGGCGCTACGAGGCGCGCCTCGTGGCGTGGCTCGTGCGCAATCATCTCATCCTGTCCATCACGTCCCAGAAGAAAGACATCAGCGATCCGGACATCATTCACGAGTTCGCGCGCCGCGTGGGCGATCAGGCTCACCTCGACTATCTGTACGTGCTCACCGTCGCCGATGTGCGCGGCACCAACCCGAAGCTATGGAACGCCTGGAAGGCGCGGTTGTTCGAGGAGTTCTATGAGCGTACCAAGCGCGCGCTGCGCCGCGGCCTCGAGACACCGGTCGATCAAGACGAATTGATCCGCGAGACCCAGCAGGCTGCGCGTGGCAAGATCCCTGCGCTGGAGCCCGAGCGCATCTCGCAGGTGTGGTCGCAGTGGACCGAAGCGTATTTCCTGAGATATACGCCCGAGGAGATCGCCTGGCAGACCGCCCTCCTCGCCGACCGGCGTCCCGACGACGAGTCGCCTCTGGTCGCCGTTCGCCAGCTCGCGGAGCGCGGCGGCACCGCGGTACTCACCTACACCCGGCGGCTCGCGCACAGTTTCGCCCGCACCACCGCACTGCTCGACCAGATGGGTCTCAACGTCGTCGATGCGCGCCTCATCACGAGCGCCAACGGGTTCACATTGGAAACCTACGTGGTTCTCGAGGACAACGGCGCGGTGATCGCCGACGCCGCCCGAATCCGCGAGATCGAGCGCGGATTGGCGCGCGCCCTGCAGCAGGAGCAGGCGCCGCTCACCGTGACGCGCCGCGCCCCGCGGCAGGTGCGTATGTTCTCGACGCCGACGAACGTCAACTTCAGCCTCGACACGCGCAACAACCGCACAATCCTCGAGCTGATCGCGGCCGACCGGCCGGGTCTTTTGTCCGAGGTCGGCAAGGTATTCAAGGCCGAGGGTGTCGACATCAACGGAGCCAAGATCATGACCGTCGGCGAGCGCGCGGAGGACGTCTTCTACATCACGGACATGGACGGCCGGGTACTCGATCAAGAGGCCTGCGCGCGCGTGCAGGAAGCGCTGGTGCTGGCGCTGGATCGCCGCGAATCGGGACGGTCGTGAGCGACATCGGCCGGCTGCGTGCGCTCATCGAGGGCGCGTACGAGGAGCGGGCGGAACTCTCCTCCGAGAATGCCTCGCGCGACCTGCGCGGCGCCGTCGAGACCTTGATCGGCGAGCTAGATGCGGGTCGTCTGCGCGTCGCCGAGAAGCGCGACGGCGCATGGCACGTCAATCAATGGCTCAAGAAGGCCGTACTGCTCTCCTTTCGGATCACGCAGAACTCCGCGGCGAGCGCCGGGCCCATCCAGTTCTACGACAAGGTGCCTCTCAAGTTCTCGGCCTGGAACGAGGGACATTTCGCGGCCGCCGGCGTGCGCGTGGTACCTCCCGCCACGGTGCGACGCGGCGCCTTCGTCGCCCGCAACGCCGTGCTCATGCCGAGCTACGTGAACATCGGCGCCTACGTCGATTCGGGCACCATGGTCGACACCTGGGCCACGGTGGGCTCGTGCGCGCAGATCGGCAAGAACGTGCATTTGTCGGGCGGCGTGGGCATCGGTGGCGTGCTCGAGCCGCTGCAGGCGAACCCGACCATCGTCGAGGATAATTGCTTCATCGGCGCCCGTTCGGAGATCGTCGAGGGCGTGATCGTCGAGACGGGCGCCGTGATCTCGATGGGCGTGTTCATCGGCCAGAGCACCCGGATCTACGACCGCGAGCGCGACCAGATCCTCTATGGCCGGGTGCCGGCAGGCGCGGTGGTCGTGCCGGGCAGCTTACCGGCCGCGAACGGGAAGTACTCCCTCGCGTGCGCCGTGATCGTGAAGCGCGTGGATGAGCAGACGCGCGCGAAGACTTCCATCAACGAGTTGCTGCGCAATCTCGAATGACTCTGAGTGCGGCCGGGCGAAACGCCCCGCCGTCGCGCGTTGCGCGGCTACTTTGCTTTCTGCGCGCTCGCACCCTCGATCCGGACGACTTCGTTGTTTGCCAAAGAGTCCGGAGGGCTGTCGACCACGCGGTCGTTGGGCGTCAGGCCCGCGAGGACTTCGACGTCCGTGCCGAGATTGCGTCCCAGTCTCACCGGGCGAAGCTCGACGTGATTACCCGACCCCACCACCGCTACCTGCATTCCATCCTCACGAAAAATCAGCGCGCTCACGGGTATGCGCACCATGTGAGGATCATTGGGCAGCTCGAAATGCACCTCGGCGTACGTGCCGGGCTGCAACAGGCCGCTCGCGTCGTCCGCGTGAAGCTCGACCAGCAAGGTCCTCGACGATTCGTTGATCGCCTCGGAGGTCGTCGCCACCACCGCCTTGAAAGCCCTATCCGGGTATTGCGGTAGGTACAAATCCGCGGTCATGCCGGAATGGATGGGTGAGGAGATCTCCTGCGGCACCTGCACGAAAACCCGCATCTCATGGATATCGGCAACCCGGAAGAGCTGCGGCGCGCCGCCGGCCCCTGAGCTGCTCCCGGCATTGATGAGGGCTCCGATATCGGTATTGCGCTGGGTGACGACGCCATCGAAGGGCGCCACGAGGAGCTTGAAGCCCTCGAGCGCTTTCAAGTTATCGACCCGTCCCTGAGCCGAATTCACATCCGCCAATGACGCCTTGTAGCGGGCTTCCGCGCTGTCGAAATCGGCTTTCTTGGATTCCCGCTCCTGCTCGGACACGACGCCCGGCGGGGAATCCCGCCAACGGACATAAGTGGTCTTCGCAAACTCCATCTCGGCTTCGCGGACCCTGGTCTGCGCCACGGTCGATTTCAGGGTTGCCTGCGCGGCCGCGAGCTCGGCGTCGAGATCAGGCGTGTCGATCGTGGCGAGGATCTGACCCTTCTTGACGTGCGCACCGTAATCGAAGTACCAGTTCTTCAAGTAGCCGCTGACCCGCGAGTAGATCGGAGCCTCGTACCACGCTTGGATGTTGCCCGGCAGGACCGTCTGCAGACCGCTCGCCCCGCGTTGCGGTGTAAGCAACGACACGGTGGGAACGGCCTGTGCATCGGTCCACTTGGTCACTTCGCTGGCGTGATACCAGCGCAGGAGGAGCCCTCCCGCGGCGATGAGTAGTGCGATGACGGCGGCGATGAGTCCCATCCTCTTCAGGTCCTTGGGGGGCCCCGGAGACTCACGAGGCGGCATCGCCTCCTGCCGCTCCTGCTCCGCCGATGGGTAATTCTCGGTCAAGGGACTGTATCCAGTGTTCGAGGGGGCTCGTCCGGCGACCTAGGGGTATCGTCTCCCGTGCGGTGGTTACGGTGCATGAAGCTGAACACGGTAGGCACGAAGAACAGCGTCGCGACGGTGGCGACGGCGAGTCCGCCGATGACGGCGCGCCCGAGCGGGGCATTCTGTTCGCCACCCTCTCCCAGCGCAAGAGCCATGGGCACCATGCCGATGATCATGGCGAGGGCGGTCATGAGCACGGGCCGTAAGCGGGTGACCCCCGCATGGAGAGCAGCATCGGTGGCGTCGAGTCCGTTCGCCATTCCCTCCCGGGCGAAACTCACGATAAGAATGCTGTTGGCCGTCGCAATGCCCATGCACATGATGGCCCCCGTAAGCGCCGGCACCGACAGCGTCGTGCCGGTCATGAACAGCATCCAGACGATGCCGGCGAGCGCAGCGGGCAAGGCGGTAATGATGATGAAAGGATCGGTCCAGGACTGGAAATTGACGACGATGACCAGGTATACGAGAACGATGGCCCCGAGCAGGCCCAAATAAAGCTGACTGTACGCGCTGATCATAGTCTGCACTTGGCCGCGCAGCGTGAGGTAGGAGCCGCGTGGCAAGGAATGCTTCGCATCGCGAATGATGCGGTCGATATCGCTTGCGACGGCGCCGAGGTCACGTCCCTGGGTGGCGCCGTAGATATCGATGACGGGCTGGACGTTATAGTGCGAGACGACCCCCGGGCTGGGCCCCGGCGCGATGCGAGCGAGGCCACCGAGATATTGGGGGGTAGCGCTGTCCGCGGAAGTGATGGGCACGTTGGACAGGTCCGTCAGCGTGTCGATCCGGTATTGCGGCATCTGCGCGACGATCGGGTATGACACGCCGTTTTCGGTGTTGAGCCAGAAGTTCGGGTGCACCTGGGCGCTCCCGGAGAGCGTGACGAGCAGGCTGTTGGCCACGTCGCGCTGGGTCAAGCCCACCTCGCCGGCGAGCGTACGATCGACATCGACGTTGATCTGGGGATAGTTCAGAACTTGCTGTATGCGCAGGTCGGCGATTCCGGGCACACGGCGGATGCGCTTCAAGAGTTCCGTGGCGTAGGCGTAGTTAGCGGCTTGGTTGTTGCCTACGACCTGCAAATCGAGCGGCGCGGGCAGACCGAAATTGAGAATCTGAGACACGATGTCGGCCGGCAGAAACGAGAACGTCGCGCCAGGAAACCGCTGCGGCAGAACGGTGCGCAGCTTCTTGACGTACGCATCTGTCGGAGCGTGTCCCTCCTTGAGTGAAATGAGCGCATCGCCGTCCCCTGGCCCGATAGTACCGGTGTTCTGATACGCCATATTGATGCCACTGAATGGCAATCCGATGTTGTCGACGATGTTGTCGATCTCCGCGGGCGGAATCTGCTCGCGGATGGTCTGCTCCACGAATTCGAACAGCCGTGCGGTCTCCTCGATCCGCGTCCCAGGCTGTGCGCGCACATGCATCAGGATCTGCCCGGAGTCGACCGCGGGAAAGAAATTTCTGCCGAGAAACGGCGCGAGCAAAAAGGAGACCAGCACGCACGCGAGGAGGACGATCATGAAGGCGATCGGACGGGCGAGAGCAAGCGCCAGCAGCGATTGATAGCGATCGCGCAAACGCGTGAAGCGCGCCTCGAACCCCGTGTGAAACCGCGCGAGGGGCCGGCTCCATCGACTCGGAAGCTGCGATGCATGGTGGTGAGGATGCGCGCCCTCGTCCCGGCCACGCAGCAGGAAGTTGGCCATGGTCGGCACGAGCGTGCGCGACAGAATGAATGAACCGACCAACGCGAACAGCACAGCCTCCGCCATAGGCCGGAACAGGTAGCCGGCGACGCCGCCCAACTGAAACATGGGCACGAACACGATGCACAGACAGAGCAGCGTCACGAAAGCGGGGATGACGATCTGCTGCGCACCGTCCAGGATTGCCGGCTCGATCGGTTTACCGAGCTCCAGATGGTAGTTGATGTTCTCGATGGTGACTGTTCCATCGTCGACCAGAATGCCGACCGCCAGTGCGAGCCCGCCAAGCGTCATGACATTGATGCTCTCGCCCAGCCAGGACAGGGCGGTCAAAGAGAACAAGATCGCGAGGGGGATCTCGATGAGAATGATCACGGTCGAGCGCCAGCTGCCCAAGAAGATCAGAATCATCACGCCGACCAGCGCGGCCGCGAGCACCGCTTCGCGAATGACACCGAACACAGCGGCCTTCACGAACACCGATTGATCGCCGACGGGATGCAGGTCGAGGCCCGCCGGCAGGCTGGACTCCACGCGCGGCAACAACGCCTTGACGCCGCTGATGATGTCGAGGGTCGAAGCGGACCCCGCCTTGAGGATGGTCATCAGCACGGCTCGCGCGCCGTTGACACGCACGATGTTGGTTTGCGGCGGCGAGCCACGATGCACATACGCGACATCGTGCAGGAAGATCACCGTGCCGTTGACTTTCTTCACCGGGAGATCGTTGATCCGATCGAGCAGCACAGGACTCGCGTTGAGAGCCACATTCCAATCGAATTTTCCGATCTTCTCGTCGCCCGCGGGAAGGGTGAGATTCTGCACCGAGATGGCATTCACCACATCGTCCGCCGAAAGGGCATGGGCCTGCATGGCGTGCTGATCGAGGTCGACTTGGACATCGAGCACCTTGCCCCCGTACGGCGAGGGCACGGCCGCACCGGCCACCGTGGCGAGCTGCGGACGGATGAAATTCTGACCGGAGTCGAAGAGCTGCATCTCGGGCAGCTTCCTGCTCGACAACGCCAGCTGCAAGATGGGCACGCTCGATGCGTTGTAGCTCAGCACGTAGGGCGGCGTGATGCCGGGTGGCAGCAGCTTCAGCACAGTCTGCGAGGCCGCGGTGACCTGCGCCATGGCCACGGAGATATTGACGTTCTTTTGAAAAAAGATCTTGACTACGCCGTAGCCGTTGAGTGACTGAGATTCGATGTGCTCGACGTCGCCGACCTGTGAAAGCAGGGTACGCTCGTAGTAGTACACGACCCGACCCGACATGTCTCCCGGCGAGAGGCCACCGTAGGTCCACACCACGCTGATCACGGGGATGTTGATGTTCGGAAAGATGTCGGTGGGCGTCGTGATCGCCGCGCGCAGTCCGAATATGGCGATGAGCAACGCCAGGACGACGAAAGTGTAAGGGCGCTTGAGCGCTGTCTCGACAATCCACACGCCGGCGATCTCCGATGCTGAGCAATCGCGAATCTAAAGGAGCGCCGCAACACCGTCAGGAGTCAAAAGTCACGATTGAACATGACGAAAGTAACTTCATGATAGTGACGAAAGTCACTTTCGAACGACCCCACGCGAGCCGCATCATCGCGGGTGGAGACGTCATGAATCCTGCCACCGAGCCACATCACGCGCGCGCAGCAAAGCACTCCGTGGGATGGCGCGGTGCCGCCGCACGAATCGTCGGCTCGACGCTCCTTGCATCGATCCTGGTGCTCGGCGGCTGCGCAGCCGGTCCCAACTATCACACGCCGAAGCCGGACACCCCGCCTCGATTTGCGGTGTCGTTCCTTCCCGTAGGCTCGCCGGCTCCCGCCGACGAACAGGAGCTTGCCACTTGGTGGCGGGCGCTCGGTGATTCGGAGCTCGATTCGCTTGTTGATCGCGCCATTAGGTCGAACCTGGATATCGAGATCGCGTTGACGCGGCTCCAGCAGGCACGCACCTACGAATCGGTGGTTATGAGCGTCGCTTTGCCGCAGATCAACGCGAGCGCCGCCGCGGCGCGGGGCACCGGATCCGATCTGGGTCGCGCTCGCGCGGATCAGGCCCTCGTTTCCGCGACGAACACCGCCGGGCTCACACAAATCAACACTCTCGAGGGCTTCGATGCGATTTGGGAGCTCGATCTCTTCGGCAAATTCCGCAGGGAAATCGAAGCGACCAAATACGATGCGCAGGCCGCGGCTGCGGCGCGCTATGGCGTGATCACGACGGTGATCGCCGACGTGGTGCGTGGGTATATCGATTTGCGGGGTTTCCAGGTCCAGGCCGGCGTTCTGCGCCAAGCCGTCGATGTTCTGCGCGAGTCGCTTCGCCTCGAGAGCATCCGCTACCAGCGCGGCATCATCAATGAGCTGGACGAAGCGCTCGCCAGCCGAGAGCTAAGCACCGTCGAGGCGCAGCTCGCGCCGATGATGGCACAGGAGAAGGCAGCGCAGTATGCGCTCGCGGTGCTCGTGGGCGAGTATCCGGAGAACATGGTTCAAGAGCTGTCGAGACCCGACCTCGTTCCCTCCATGCCGGCCGCCGCTTCCGCCGGCACTCCCCTCGAGCTCCTCAAGCGCCGACCGGATGTTCAGGAAGCCGAGCGTCAGCTCGCGAGCGCGACGGCCCGTATCGGCGTCGCCACCGCGAACCTCTATCCTCAGGTCGGGCTCGTCGGTTCGATCGGCGCGCAAGGCCAGGGCTGGGGAACCAGCCCGGCAATCGGAAGCCACATCTGGTCGTTCGGTCCGGCCGCGCTGTGGCCGGTGCTGGATTTCGGCGCCCTCGATGCGCAGGTGGACGTCGCACGGCTGGGGCGGCGGGCCTACCTGCTCAACTATCGCCGCGCGATTCTGAACGCCGTGCAACAGGTCGACACCGCACTCGACGCCTATTCGGCCCAACAGGACCGGCTCAAGAATCTGGGCGACGGCTTGCTGGCCGCTCAACGTGCCGTCGATCTCGCCACTGCCCGCTACAACCGCGGAATGACGGATTACCTGAACGTCGTCGACGCGGAGCGGCAGCTCTATGACATCCAGGAGGAGTACGCGCAAGCACAGGTCGCCGAGGGCGAGCAATTCGTGCAGCTATACAAGAGTCTCGGAGGCGGGTGGGAGAATTATCAATCGGTGCCGGCTATCCAGCGTCCATTGCCGGCCATCATTGCCGCGTTCCGCCGGGCCGTCACGAGCTCAGCGCCTTGAACACGGCGATGACGGTTAGGTCCACGAAGGATCGTGGCTCTCACTCTGTCGCGTTACTGATTCCGCCGCTCGTCCGCGATTCGGCCAGGAACTAATCGGACTACGTATAATCCCTTACCGGGTGCATCATTTCATTATTGCGCAATTCCGCAATCGACCCTAGCGTGCATTCCTTGCGCACCAACTGGATTCATAGATGAGCTTTCGCGCTTTGTATCTCTGGCGAGCCCATGACGTCGCGCGGCCCGCGCGCGACGTTCTCGCGGCGCTCGCGGTCAAGGGGATTCTTCTGTTTGCCATCTATCTGCTGTTTTTTAGTCCCGCTCATGAGCCGCGCTCGGATGCGAGCGCCACTGCGCACGCACTGATCGGGTCGAGCGCGTCGAAGGAAACTCCATGAACTCTTCAAATCTGATCGACCTTTCTCGACTGCAGTTTGCCGCTACCGCGATGTACCACTTTCTGTTCGTTCCCCTCACCCTCGGGCTGTCGATCCTGCTGGCGATCATGGAAAGCACCTATGTCATGACCGGTCGCGCGATCTGGCGCGAGATGACTCGCTTTTGGGGAATCCTATTCGGCATCAATTTTGCCATGGGCGTCGCCACCGGCATCACGATGGAGTTTCAGTTCGGCACCAATTGGGCCTATTACTCGCACTACGTCGGCGATATTTTCGGCGTGCCGCTGGCCATTGAGGGTCTGATGGCGTTCTTCCTCGAGGGCACGTTCATAGGCCTCTTCTTCTTCGGTTGGGATCGATTGAGCCGTCGCCAGCACCTGGTGGTCACATGGCTCGTGGCCATCGGTAGCAACCTGTCGGCCCTTTGGATCCTCATCGCGAACGCGTGGATGCAAAATCCCACCGGTGCGCACTTCAACTCCACCACCATGCGCATGGAGCTCGATTCGATCCGTGACGTGATTTTCAACCCCGTGGCACAGTCCAAATTCGTCCACACAGTGAGCGCAGGATACGTGACCGGGGCCATTTTCGTGCTCGCCATCAGCGCGTGGTATCTGCTCAAGGGTCGACACATCGAGTTCGCGAAGCGCTCAGCAACCGTCGCGATCAGTTTCGGACTCGCGGCGGCTCTATCGGTTGTGGTGCTCGGCGATGAAAGCGGCTACAACCTGACCGAGCATCAGAAGATGAAGCTCGCCGTCATCGAGGGCGAGTGGCACACGGAGCCCGCGCCCGCGCCATTCACGATCTTCGGGCTTCCCGATGCGACGAGCCACGAAACGAACTATCGACTTCAGGTTCCCTGGATGCTTGGGCTCATCGCGACACGCTCGACGGATACCCCGGTTCCCGGAATCGATGATCTCGTGCAGCGCGCCAAGGAGCGCATCATCAACGGAATTCCAGCCGCCTCGGCGCTGAAGATATTACGCAATGATGCGAGCGATCCCGTCGCTCGGCAGACGCTCAAAGAGCATGCAGAGGATCTCGGCTACGCGCTCCTCCTTCGAAAGTACGTAGATGACCCCGCTCAGGCAACCCCGGCGCAAATCGACAAGGCCTCCTGGGATACGGTACCGTCCATCGCGCCGATATTCTGGTCGTTCCGGGTCATGGTTGGGCTGGGCTTCTTTTTCATCGCGCTCTTCTCCATCGGGTTCTATCTTGCTGCCCATCGGCGTATTGCTCAAAGCCGGGTGTTCTTGAAGACCGCCCTTTGGGCCCTGCCGTTCCCCTGGGTCGCTGCCGAGCTCGGCTGGTTCGTCGCCGAGCATGGCCGGCAGCCCTGGGCGATCGAGGGCGTACTGCCGACGTTTCTCGCGGTCTCACCCATCCCGACCTCAAGTGTGGCGCTGAGTCTCGCGGGTTTCGTAATGTTCTATACCTTGCTCGCGGTCATTGACGTCTTTCTTCTCAAGAAATACGTGAAGCTCGGACCTGGCTTGGGCTCACCGCCGCGTGACGTCGCGGGCATCGCCGCAGCCGGTTCCATTCCTGCCACCCTACATCGCTAGGAGCCATCATGTTCGACTACGAAACATTAAAGGTCATCTGGTGGCTACTGCTCGGAGTCCTCTTGATCGGCTTCGCGATCATGGACGGTTTTGATCTCGGCGTCGGAATGCTGCTGCCCTTCATCGCACGCACCGATACGGAGCGGCGCGTCGTGATCAATACCGTCGGTCCCGTCTGGGAGGGCAACCAGGTGTGGTTGATCTTGGGCGGCGGCGCGATCTTTGCGGCGTGGCCCGCGCTCTACGCGGCCAGTTTCTCCGGATTTTATTTGGCAATGCTCTTAGTGCTCGCCGCGCTGATCTTGCGGCCGGTCGGCTTCAAGTTCCGCAGCAAAATGCCGGGTCTGCGGTGGCGGAACAACTGGGATTGGGCGCTGTTCGTCGGCGGCGCGGTCCCTGCGCTGGTGTTCGGCGTCGCGATGGGAAATCTGTTGAAGGGGGTGCCGTTTAGCTTCGATTCAGAATTGCGCGCGACCTATGCTTTCGGCCTGTTCGACCTCTTGAACCCATTCGCACTCCTCTGCGGGATCGTGAGTGTCGCGATGCTCGTGACGCATGGCGCGGTCTATCTGGCGATAAAAACCGACTGGGAGGTCGCGCAGCGTGCGCGAACGATCTCGCGTTTTGCCGCGTTCGCGTGGGTACTCCTGTTCTCGCTCGCGGGCATCTGGCTGTGGAAGGGCCACTTCGGCTTCGCCATAACTGCGGGTGCGTTTCCCAGCGCGGAGTCCGATCCACTCGCAAAAACCGCGGTCGCCCAGAGTGGGGCGTGGCTCGCGAATTACTCCCTGTGGCCCGCTACCATGCTCGCTCCCGCCGTGGGTCTCGCGGCTCCATTGCTCGTGGCGGGGCTCGCAAAGTCGAGGCAGCGGCTTCTGGTTTTCATCGTGAGCAGTCTCGGCATCACCGGCGTCATTGGCTCGATGGGAGTCAGTTTGTTTCCGTTCCTACTGCCGTCCTCCTCGCATCCGCAAAGCAGCCTCACGGTCTGGGATGCCTCGAGCAGCCACCGGACACTCGGCATCATGTTGGTGGCCACCATCATTTTTTTACCGATCGTGCTCGCCTATACGGGCTGGGTGTATCGGGTCATGCGGGGGCCCGTGACCAGCGCCTACATCGAAGCCAATCGTGACACGAGTTACTGAGGAGCAGTCATGTGGTATTTCAGCTGGATATTGGGTGTTGGCTTGGCCTGCGCGTTCGCGATCCTGAACGCCATGTGGTTTGAATTGGACGCCGATCGACACGCCGCCGTCCGGCCGGCCGACACGATCAACCTGCCGTGATGGTGTCGGGCATGAGAGCTCAGGTGCTGGCATGAGGCACTTGTTGGACGCCCAAGACGAATCAGTGGAACGGGCCGCCCAGTTCTTGAGAACCGTCGCGCACGCGGGGCGTCTTAGAGTCGTCTGTGCCTTGATCGAAGGCGAGCGGTCGGCAAGCGAATTGGCGCGCGCTGCGCGCCTGCCGGCCCCCGCGCTTTCACAGCAGGCCGCGATCCTCGAGGCGAAGGGCGTCATCGCCCGGCGCCGCCAGGGACGCTCGGTACTGTATCGATTATCTTCGCCCGAAGCCAAAGCATTGGCGAAGCTCTTATATCGATTGTTCTGTAAAGGAACGGCCGGATCGGCTCGCAGGCCCGCCGCAACGAGGAATTTCCGATGACGAAACATGCGGCAGCGATCGAGACTTTGGAGCCGCGCAACAGGCAGTCCGAGGCGGGTCAGTGAAGCTCAGCCGAAGCGGCCCGTAATGTAGTCTTCCGTGAGCTTTTGCTGCGGGTTGGTGAACACCAGATCCGTCGGGCCGATTTCCACCAGATCTCCCAGATGAAAGTATGCGGTGCGCTGCGATACCCGCGCCGCCTGCTGCATGTTGTGCGTGACGATGATGATGGCGTAGTTCGCGCGCAGCTCGTCGATCAAGTCCTCGATTCTCGCGCTCGCGATCGGATCGAGCGCCGAAGTGGGCTCGTCCATCAGAATCACTTCCGGATTGACGGCGATCGTGCGCGCAATGCACAACCGCTGCTGCTGGCCGCCGGACAGACTCGTACCGGGTTGTGACAGGCGATCCTTCACCTCGTCCCACAGGCCGGCGCGCTGCAGGCTAGTCGTGACCAGCTCATCGAGGTCCGCGCGACTCTTGGTCAGGCCATGAATCTTGGGGCCGTATGCGACGTTCGCGTAGATCGAGTGCGGGAACGGGGTCGGTTTCTGGGAGACGATTCCCACGCGGGCGCGCAGTTGCGCCACATCCTGCGTGCGATCGTAGATGTCCTGGCCGTCGAGCGTTATTTTGCCCCCGACCCGCGCGCCGCGGATGGTGTCGTTCATGCGATTCAAGCAGCGCAAAAACGTGGACTTGCCGCAGCCCGAAGGTCCGATCAGCGCGAGCACTTGATTGCGGCCGACGTCGAGACTCACGTTGCACACGGCGTGCTTGTCGCCGTAGTGGACATTGACGGCACGCGCCGTTATCACCGGATCGTAGATGGAGTCGCGCGCCGGCGGCGTGCGGGTGGGTTGCAGCGAATCTTCCACGGCCTTCACGTCGCAAATCTCAGCCGAATCGGCCGGTGATGTAATCGTCGGTCCGGCGATTTTTCGGAGCGGTAAACACCTCGTTGGAGGGCCCGATTTCCACGAGCTCTCCCAGGTACATGAAGCCCGTAACGTTCGACACGCGCGCGGCTTGCTGCAGGTTATGGGTGACGACGACGATGCAGTACTTCTCGCGCAGCGCTTGCAAGGTCTCCTCGACTTTGAGTGTCGAGATCGGATCGAGCGCCGCCGTCGGCTCATCGAGCAAAAGCACCTCGGGCTGCACTGCGAGAGTGCGGGCGATGCAGACGCGCTGCTGCTGGCCGCCCGAGAGGCTGCGCCCGTCCGCATGCAGCTTATCCTTGATCTCGTCCCAGATCGCCGCGTCCTTGAGTGCGGATTCCACCCGGCCCGCGAGCTCGGATCCGCGGACTTCGCCGGCGAGCTTCAGGCCGAAAGCGACGTTGTCGAAGACCGACATCGGAAAGGGAGTCGGCTTCTGGAACACCATGCCGACCCGGTAGCGCAGGTCCGCCACGTCGACCGTGGGACCGAGAATGTCGTGCCCGCCGATGAGCACCTCGCCCACCGCGCGCTGATTGGGATAGAGCGCGTACATGCGATTGAGCACGCGCAGCAACGTCGACTTGCCGCAGCCGGAGGGCCCTATGAAGGCGGCGATCGAGCGATCGGCGAGTGCCAGATTGATGTTGCGCAGCGCCTGCATAGGGCCGTAATAAAAGTCGAGCTTGCGGATCTCGATCTTGGGCGGCCCCGCGTCGACAGGCGCGGGCGCCACGCGCGGATAGGGAGCGCGAGTCTTCAAGTGACGCGGCAGCTTCGACGACGGAATCATTGTGCGGGACCGCCCCCACCCCTCGATTGCAGCAAAGCCAGTAATATCCGTGCCGCGACGCTCAGAATCAAGATGGTCATCGTGATGATCAAAGCACCCGCCCAGGCGAGATCTTGCCAATCCTTGTAAGGACTCAAGGCGAATTGGAAGATGACCACGGGCAAATTCGCCATGGGCGCATTCAGGTTGCTGCTCCAGAACTGGTTGTTGAGCGCGGTGAACAGCAAGGGTGCCGTCTCGCCACTGATGCGCGCCACCGCCAGGAGAAGTCCGGTGACGATGCCGCTGCGCGCCGCGGGGTACAGGATGCTCAAGGTCGTGCGCCATGGGTATGCGCCCATGGCGGCAGAGGAGTCTTTCATACCCGCGGGCACGAGGTTCAGCATGTCCTCGGTGGTGCGCAAGGTAATCGGTATCGCGATGACCGCGAGCGAGAGAGCGCCGGCGAGAGCCGAGAAGTGCCCCATGCGCACGACGATGACCTCGTAGATGAAAAGACCGATGATGATCGACGGGGCGCTCAACAGCACGTCGTTGATGAATCGGACGACGACCGCGAGGCGCGAGTTGTGCCCATACTCGGACAGGTAGGTGCCCGCCAGGATCCCGATCGGCGATCCCACTAAAATGCCGAGCACCGTCATGGCGGCGCTGCCGTAGAGCGCGTTGAGGAGGCCGCCGGCGCTGCCGGGAGGCGGCGTCATTTGGGTAAAGATTCGCGATGACATTCCCGCGAGTCCGTGAGAGATCAGCGTCCAGAGGATGGCGGCGAGACAGGCGAGTCCGACGAGGGTCGCGAGCATCGAGAGCCCGAGGAACGCCCAGTTCTTGAGCTTGCGTAAAGGGCGCCGATTCATGTCCCGATCATACAGACGACAGCGCCCGGCGTTCGAGCCGCCGCAGCATCGCCTGCGCCGCGGCAATGACCGAGAACGTAATGATGAAAAGCAGGAGCCCGAGTCCGATGAGCGAGGAGGTGTAGAGCTCGCCCACCGCTTCGGTGAATTCGTTGGCGATGGCCGAGGATATCGTCGTGCCCGGCGCCAGCAGGGACGAGGAAATGCGGTGCGCGTTGCCGATGACGAAGGTGACCGCCATGGTCTCGCCGAGGGCGCGGCCGAGCCCGAGCATCACGCCGCCCATGATACCGGCTCTCGAGTGGGGCACTACCACGTTCCAGATGACTTCCCAGGTGGTGGCGCCGAGACCGTAACCGGATTCCTTGAGCATGGCCGGCACGGTGTCGAACACGTCGCGCGTGGTCGCCGCGATGAAAGGCAGCACCATGATGGCGAGAACCAGCCCCGCGGTGAGAATGCCGATACCGTAGGGAGGTCCCGCAAAAAGCCCTCCGATCCCCGGTATCGGGCCGAGATGCGCGATCAGCCAAGGCTGCACCTGGCGCTGCAACACCGGCGCCAGCACGAACAGCCCCCAGATGCCGAAGATGATGCTCGGCACCGCGGCGAGCAGCTCGACGGCCACGCCAATGGGTCGTTTGAGCATCGGCGGGCAGAGCTCCGTCAAAAATAGCGCAATGCCGAAGCCCGTGGGCACGGCAATCGCCATCGCGATCACCGAGGTCACCACCGTGCCATAGATCGCCGCCAGTGCACCGAACTTGTCGGTGACCGGATTCCAGACCGCGCGGGTGACGAACGAGAAGCCGAACGTCTTGAGAGCGGGCCAGGAACCGGCGATGAGCGCCAAGGTGACCCCGCCCAGGATCACCAGCACCAGGATCGCAGCGCTCAACGTGGCGGCGCGAAATATCCTCTCATAGACTCGCTGCCTGACCGCGTGCCGCGGATCGATAAGCGCCACGGTGAAGTGTCGCCGCTCGGCCCGACCCTCAGGGGCCGGCCCATACCGGATGGCCGCCGGATGTGATCTGGGTGGCCCAGGTCTTCTTCACTTGAGCGATGAGGCTCGCCGGCAACGGCACATAATCGAGCTCGGCGGCCATCTGGGCGCCGTCTTTATAAGCCCAGTCAAAGAACTTGAGTGCCTCCTTGACGGACGCAGGATCGGGCGGATCCTTGTACATAAGAATGAAGCTCGCCCCCGTGATGGGCCAGCTCTTCGCACCGGCCTGATCGGTGAGAATCAGATAATAGGAATCCGCCTTGGCCCAATCGGCGCTGGCGGCCGCCGCCTGGAAGCTCTCCGCGGCCGGCGCGACGACCGCACCCGATTTGTTGGTGAGCATTGCGTACGTCATCTTGTTCTGCTTTGCATACGCATACTCGACGTACCCGATGGCGCCATCCGTCTGGGTTGTCATGTTGGCCACGCCCTCGTTGCCCTTCGCACCGATACCCTTGGGCCACTCCACCGCAGTGTTTGCGCCGATGCTCGAGGCGAACTTGGGGCTTTCCTTCGACAGGTAATCGGAGAACAGGAAATTCGTCCCGGAACCGTCCGACCGATAGACCGGAGCGATCGCGGTCGACGGCAGCCCGACACCGGGGTTGAGCTTCTTGATGCGGGCATCGTCCCACTTGGCGATCTCCCCCATGTAGATGGAGGCGATCGTGGCGCCGTCGAGATGCAATTGACCGGGCGCTATACCCTTGAGGTTGACCACCGGGACCACCCCGCCGATGATCATCGGAAACTGCAGCAAGCCGGCCCCGTTCAGGTCCTCCGGCTTCAACGGCATATCCGATGCGCCGAACGTCACCGTTTTCGCCTTGATCTGTTTGATGCCGCCACCGGATCCGATGGACTGGTAATTCAAGCCCACGCCGGTGAGCTTTTTGTACGCATCCGCCCACTTGGCGTAAATGGGGTAGGGAAATGTGGCCCCGGCGCCCGAGATATCCGCCGCGTTCGCGGCCATATTCGCCGCACCCGCAGCCACCATGAAACACGCGCCGATTGCGGCAACGGCGAAGCGCTGAGCTACGTTCATCGATCGAAACCCCCGAGATTATTGCGGCGACGGTCTTGCAGGGCCGCCAGGATAGCTAACTTTTCATTGTCGCGGGGTTATATGAAGTTTTCATGACCGCAGTCGCGGCGCCCCAGGGCCGGCAAGTTCAAGCGTAATAGTCCGCCGAGACGGTCTCGTCGAGTGGTGCGCGCCGCCCGCGGATGCCGTTGCAGAGGGGCGTCAAGATTATCACGAGCAAAAGATTGAGGGCCAGTGTGTAAAGCGCGGAGTAACCGGGAAAGGTATATCCGGCGAGAGCGATGGTGTACGTCGGGGTAAGCTTGGAGGCGACGGCCATCGTTGTGCCGGCGAACGTGCCCACCGCCCAGCCCACGAGCAACGCCCAATCGTTGAACCATCGTGTATAAGCGCCCAGCATCACGGCGGGAAGCGTCTGGATGATCCAGATCCCGCCGAGCAGTTGCAGCTGGATTGCATACTGCGTAGGCACGAAAATAATGAAAATGAGCGCGCCCAGCTTGGCGACCAAGGACACCCATTTGGCCATCTGCGACTCTTGCTTGTTGGTCGGATTGCGATTGATGAACTCGCGATGGATGTTGCGTGTGTAGAGATTCGCCACCGCGATCGACATGATCGCCGCGGGCACGAGTGCACCGATCGCGATGGCCGCAAACACGACGCCGACGAACCAGGACGGAAACACGTGCAGAACGAGCGCCGGCACCGCGAAGTTGTTCTTGAACGTCTTGAACCCCCAAGCGTACTCGGGCAGATCGGTAATGCCCGCGGCGATGACGAACAATCCGACCATCGCGAGCAGGCCGAGCAGGAAGGAATAGCCCGGCAGGATGGCCGCATTGCGGCGGATAGCCTTGCCGCTGCTCGCGCTCAGTATGGCCGTCATCGAGTGCGGATAAAGGAAGAGCGCGAGCGCCGATCCCAAGGCCAGGGTGGCGTACGCGCCGTAGGCTCCCGTGGTGTGGGGACCGGGAACCGCGAGCAACGCCTTCTGCGGCGGGACCGCCGCGAATATCTTCCCGAAGCCGCCGAGCTTGATCGGCACAACGATGATGATTGCGAACGTCGCGATGTAGATCAGAGTGTCCTTGACAATGGCAATCGACGCCGGCGCGCGCAGTCCGCTCGAGTAGGTGAAGGCGGCCAGCACCGCGAACGCGATGATGAGCGGCAGATCAGCCGCGATTCCGCTCCCGGTGACGCCGAGCGCTCCGACCACGACCTGGATACCCACGAGCTGCAGCGCGATATACGGCAAAGTGGCGACGATGCCGGTAATCGCCACGGCAAGCGCAAGCCAACGATTCCCGAAGCGGCCCCGCACGAAATCGGCTGCCGTGATGTAACCGCGCTTGTGGCACACGTTCCACAATCGCGGAAAAATGAGGAATAGCAGCGGATAGATCAGGATCGTGTAGGGCACGGCGAAAAAGGCCACGGCCCCGGTTCCGAACGCGAGCGCCGGCACCGCGATGAACGTATAGGCGGTGTAAATGTCGCCGCCGACCAGGAACCACGTGACGACGGTCCCGAAGCGCCGACCTCCAAGACCCCATTCGTGCAACAGGTCGAGGTCACCCCGGCGCCAGTGCGCCGCTGCGAAGCCGAGCCAGGTGATGAAGCCGAACAGCAGGACGAAGACGACCAACGCAATCCCGTTCACCGGCGGCACGACGCTCCCCCTCGAAATCCCACGTGCACGTGCTCTATCGCGATTCCCGGGTCGCGAAATAGACCACGGCCGTGAACACCGCGCTCACGACGACCCAAAGAAGCTGAAACCAATAAAAGAAGGGGATGCCGAGCAGCGTCGGCTCCGCCTTGTTGTAGAGAGGCGGCCAGAGAATCACGAGGAACTGCACGACGAAGAGCAGGTACCACCAACTCCACTTGCGGCGTTTACTCGGCGCACCGTTCTCTGCGGGCATCGCCGCAATCTATACGGATATCGCGTCGCTTGCCAGCGGGCGCGCCGCTCACCCCAAAAATCCGGCAGCGCCAAAAGGTGAGGGTCTCAGGGTCGCAAAGACCCTGAGACCCGTGTCTCAGCCTCGACGCGAGCTCGATTAGAAGGAGTACCGCAGGCCGATGGTCGGATCGATCATCGTGGTTTCGAGATAGCCGTTGGCGAGGCCATGCGAAACGTTCGACCACATGGCGCCGGCATAGGAATCGAAGCGCTTGGTGAAGTGATAGTCGAGCGACACGGAAACCACGTTGAGGTTGCCGCTGCACTTACTGCTCACGACGCTCGAGCAACCCGCCTCCTTTCCGGTCGCGTAGGCATTCTGCTTCTCGCCGTAATAGGCAACTGCGGCGGTAAGGTGCTCGTTGAACGCGTAGCGCGCACCCGCCCAGTACACCTGCAGGATTTTGTCTGCGGCGGCATAGGCGGTATTGCTCACGTAGGCGAGCGTGTATCCGCCGATATCGTCGAATCCCGGTGCCAGGTTGATCGAGGGATTCATGTAGGTGATGTGCTCATAGGCGCCGTAGAAAGTCGCCGGTCCGAAGGCGTAGGAGGCCATCGCACCAAAGGCGGCATTGTCGGAGATCGTGCCGGAGAGAGAGTTGTCCAACACATAGCCCAACGCCGGCAATCCCGTCACCTGCGTGGCGCTCAGCGCGCCGACCGCTACGGCATCCCGCACCTTAGAGTAGAACACATCGACCGACGCACCCGCATACTCCGCACCCAGCGAAACCTGGGTCGCGGTGAATGCCTCGCCGCTGCCGGCGGTGGGGTATGTCTGCGCGCTCGCGTCCTGGAACTTGTAAATCAAGCCCAGGTGCACGATGTCGAAGAACTTGGCGGAGTACTTGAAAGAACTGTCCAGGCGACGATCCTGGGTAGCGCCGCCGCCGGCTGGGGTGCCGGACAGACCGATCAGCGAGAATGCGTACCCTAATTGCTGGGGGTCATATTTCGCGAAGAGGTCCGCGAGCGTCGAGTTCTGCCGGCCGAATGTGACCGTGCCGTAAGTCGGCGAACTGATGCCGACGAAGGATTGTTCGAATATCTGCCCGGCGATGCTCGAGTCGATGTTCGCGCTCTGTTCGTCCAGCGGCCGGCCATTGTTCTGCGTCACCGCTTTGAGCGCATCGGAGATGTTGCCCGTTGCCGGATTGAAGAAAGTCTCGAGCTTGAACACGCCCGAAAAATCCAGAAAGTGCAACGGCTCGCTACCCTGTAGGCCGACCCGCGACTGACTCATGTTGTTCGAGGTCACGCCGAAGACGGAATTGTTGCTGTTCTTTTGAACGACGTCCGAGCCGCCCGCAAACCAGTAGTCGTTGAAGGGCGCGCCATGAGTCTCGTACTGCACACCGGCATCGATGATGCCGTAGAGGGTGATACCCTTCCAGGTCAGGCCGCCGTCCTCGACCGCCGCCGGCAGACCGGTTTGCGAAGTGGTTTGAGCGAAGGCTCCTGCGCTCGTGAGCAACGCGATGGCCAGGCCCCCAGCCGCCAACCCGCGCACGCGCCTCCGCGTGTAGTTACCCGACGTGCACGTCGAGGCGATCGTTCGTTTCTCATTACTCACAGATGTCTCCAATAGTTGTTCGTGATTTGTTGCATCGAACCAACAGGAGCTGGATGCCCGTTGGCCCGTCGAGTCGATGTCTTGTTTTTGCCACATCGAGCGCCGCGCACCTGGGTGCGGGCGGCTAAGCCGGATCAGAGCCTCTCGCGAGCATTTAGTTCTGCTATTTTTTGCAAAGTTACGAGACTTTTTCGCCGTTTGTCAGCATGGCATGTTGCGCCACGCATGACCCGAGGCCGCTATGATGCGCACCGAATGTTACATTTATATGACGCGTTGGTATATCGCTACAACTCAGCGCGAGTCATCGAGCCCGATGAGGTTCTCGACTCCTTTTACACCCGGCACCTGACTCGCGACCGAAGAGGCAAGGCGAATCTGGAACGGGGTTCCCATCAATCCGTGCAGATAAACGACGCGGTGTACCGTCTGCACATCGAGCACGTTCGGCGCCTGCAATTCCGGGTACTGACCGAGTCGTGCTTTCACTTCGGCGGTGATACGTGCGTCGTCGCCCTCGGGCTGCCCTACGGCGGCACAACCCGACAACGCGCTCCCGAGCAGCATCGCCGCCGCAATCCCCAGCATTTGAGGTGCACGCTTGCACGGCATGGTTTCAGCTCTGCCTTCTCGATTTGAGAGCGAGCTCGGTTCGCGTATTCGCGTGCAGCTTGTCCATGATCCGGCTGACGTAGTTCTTCACCGTCCCCTCGGCGAGAAACAGCGTGTTGGCGATCTGGCGATTGCTCATGCCCTCGGCGATGTGCTGAAGAATCTTCTCCTCCTTGTCCGTCAGGGCATCGGCCTTATGAGGTGCCGGCGCGTCGGCCTTGGCTGCGGACGCGGTGCGGTTGTCCGAGGTGTGTGCTGGGGGGATCTGCCCGCTCGCGGCAGGCGCCGTCGCTGCCATTCGGCGGAATTGATCCATGACCTTGCGGGCAATTTGCGGGGTCAAGCGTGACTCGCCACGCTTCAGCGCCCGCACGGTCTCCAGCAATTCCTCCTCATCGGCATCTTTCAACAAATACGCGTGGGCGCCCGCGCGCACCGCTTCGAAAACCGTCTCATCGTCGTCGAGCGTGGTGAGGACCAGGATCTGCGTACCCGGCAGCGCCTGCGTAATCTCGCGAGTCGCGGCGACGCCCCCCTTCACCGGCATGTGCAGATCCATCAGCACCACGTCGGGGCGCAGCAGTTGCGCGAGCTCGATCGCCTCGACGCCGTTGCGCGCCTGCCCCACCACCTCCATGTCGGGCTCCATGGACAGGAGCAGTGCGGAGCCGCGGCGCACGATGGCCTGATCCTCTGCGATGACGATGCGGATCGGCGGTGAATTTGCGACCTCTTGCACGCGAGGCACCTCGAACGAAGCTCCAGCGGGAATCATGCCGCCCCGCCATCATGCCGCCCGCGGCGCACGGTTTGGAAGTGACTTTAGTCACCTGTTAACGTGCGCGCATATGCCGACGCCGGAGACATTCGGACACGCCCTCATGCGGTCGCTCGATCCGCGGCGCAGCCTCGCCGCCGGCGCCATGTGGCTGATCATCGGCCTCGCGGCCGCCTTTTCCATAGCCGCCGCCGTTTGGGTGGGTCGCATCGCGCGTGCCAACGTCTCCGAGCAACACATCCGCCGGCTGTCTCTAGAGACCGATCAGCTTGCCTCCGACCTCGGGCAAGCGCTCGCAGGCCGACTCGACGCCATCCGCGCGGCGGGCCGCATCTTGCAGACCGCCATGCCGCCCGAAAGGCGAGGCGGATTACGCGAGGTGTTCGGCGAGCTCACCCTCGCCTATCCACAGTTCGACTGGATAGCGCTGGCAGATCCGGCGGGTGTCGTTCTCTCCGCGAGCGACCCGCGGCTCACGGGAACCGATGTGCGGTCGCGCGATTGGTATACGGCTGGGATGAAAGGACCCTGGCTCGGGGTCATCGAGAGCGCGCCTGCGACCGGGGCGGGTGCGCCGGACATCCGCCGCGGCGCTCACGCCGACAGCGCCACACTCGGCGACATGGCCGCACCCGTGCGCGACGAAGCCGGACGGATCGTGGGCGTCATCGCCGCACACCTGACCTGGCGGCGGGCGCCCTATCACCCCGAGCGGCTCACGGACGAATCCGATCCGGCAACGCAGGCCTACGTACTCGACGGCAACGGCACGGTTTTGATCGGGCCGGACGACCTCCGCAACAAGCCGTGGAGCGGCATTCGCGACAAGGTTGACTCGCACGCACGAGGCAGCCGCGGCGAGGCCGTCAGCGCACCGCAATTCCAGCAGCTCCCGGACAGGCGCCGCGTCCTCGTCTCACGGGCGCTGCTTACCGCGGGGACCGAGGGCGCGGAGGCCGGCTGGCAAGTGCAGCTCAGCGAGCCGATCGACCGGGTGTTCCAGCGCGCCCGCGCCGTCACCTATCAGATATTGTGGGTTTCGATGTGCCTGGGGGTCGCCGCGGCGATCCTGGGCGTGCTCGGGGCACGCAAGCTCACCGGACGACTTCAGCGGCTGGCCGCCTCGGTGGCGTCCGTCGGGCAGAACGAATCCGAGCAGCTGGAAATACCGCCGGGCGCGGATGAGGTTGCCCAGCTCGCCCGCGCGTTTGCGAGGATTCTGACCGATCTTCGCGCAGAGCGCCTGGAGCTTCAGACTCTGAGCAACGAGCTCGAGCGGCGCGTGCGCGTGAGGACTCGCGAAGTGGAGCGACTCGCCGAGGAGTCGCGCTACGCTGCGATCGTCCGGGAGCGGCTGAAAATCGCCCGCGACCTGCACGACACGCTCGCGCATTCCATGATGGCTTTACTGAGCGAGGTGCGATTCCTGCGCCGGCTGCACGCGCATGAGCCCGGCGCCGTTGCAGAGGAGCTGGTGCGCGCCGAAGAGCTCGCGCGCACGGGCCTGCAGGAAGCGCGCTCGGCGATCAGCCAGATGCGGGTGAATGCCGTGCGGGACACGGGACTCGGCGCAGCGCTGTCGCGCGAGTTCGACCGTTTCGTGGATCGCACCGGCGTTGCCGGAGATTTCAGCGCCGATGCGGAATCCGCGCGTTTCGGCGATGAGCGCGCAGAAACGCTGCTGCGGATGGCGCAGGAAGCCCTGCGCAACGTCGAGCGCCACTCGATGGCCACGCGTGTCTCGGTGAGGCTGGAGTCGAGCGGCGCGCAGCTCGAGCTCAAGATCGAGGATAACGGCATCGGCTTCGACCCGCAGGCGCCGTGCCCGGATCACTACGGCCTCGTGGGCTTGCGCGAACAGGCCGAGCTCATCGGCGCTGAGCTCTGCATCGATACGGCGCCCCAGCTCGGCACGAAGATTCGAGTCACTCTGCGAGTCGCGCCGGCGGCCTTCGCGGCCTAGGACCCGCGCGAGCTCAAGGCAACGGTTGCGGCGACGCCGTCGGCGCCTGCCCAGGCCGGCTGGCTCCATTCAGCGGCGGACGGGAGGGGTTCTCGCTGTAGGCAGGTTCCTAAGGAGATGCTGTAATGATCGAGGGGAACCGTCCCCGGCGGAGATCGATCGATGCGTCTTCTACTCTCGATACCGGCACTCGCTCTGCTGCTCCTCGGCGCGACGGGAGCGTCGCGTGCCGAGACGGACCCGTGCAACGGCTATAAATGGGACGTGAGCACCGAGCGCGCGTTGTTTGCGACGCCCGCGAAGGCGGCTGCGGCGGGTAAAGACCTCGCCTCGGCGACGCCCGCGGTCCCGAACCAGCTCTACGCAGTCACGCTGCTGCCGGTGAGCGGGGTGTCGTTCCCGGCAGCGCCGGGCAGGACGCCGCCCTCCGGAAGCTTCGCCGGAATCCTCGCCCTCACGCTACCCGCCGGCGGAAAATACCGGATCGCCGTGGACGTGCCGTTGTGGATCGACGTCGTCGGCGGAGCGACGGTTGCGCCTGTGCTCGACTATGAAGGCCTGCATGAGTGCAGCGCGCCGCGAAAGGTGGTCGTATTCGACCTCCAGGGACGCACAGACTGGGCGCTCCAGCTGAGCGCGGCGGACCGCGTGACCGTTCGACTCGCCGTGACGCCGGTGAGATAATCGCATCATGGCGCAGGGCCTCCAGGTGCGATTTCGCGTCGATTTCGGCAGCCGATGCTCCGTCGGCGTCGGCAAAATCCAACTGCTCGAGGCCATCGCACGCACCGGCTCGTTGTCGAAGGCCGCCCGCGCGATCAACATGAGCTACCGGCGTGCATGGCTTTTACTCGCGGACTTGAACGCAAGCTTCAATCGTTCCGTAGTCGAGACCAAGACCGGCGGCAATGGCGGCGGCGGCGCGGTGCTCACGCCGTTCGGCGGAAGGCTCGTGGAGAGCTACCGCAAGCTCGAATCCGGCGTGCAGCCGCTTGCGACGCGCTTGCTCACCGAGGTCGAACAAAGCGTGGTCGACCGATCGGAGCGGCTCGTCGAGCGTGCCCCTTTGAAGCGCCGCCGGACCGCGGCGGGTTGAACTGATGACTTTATTTTCGGTCAAAAATGGTGACGAGGACCCTTCCGAGTGGGCCTTGGATTAAAGTAGGTTGTCCGCTACACGCTAATTGGTGAAGTTATGCAAAGTTCCGCGCCCGTCCCCAAGTTCTCCATCCTGATCGGCGGCCTGTTGAGTGCCGTCCTGCTCTCGACGAGCGCCTTCGCCCAGCACGGTGGCGGTGGCGGCGGACATGGCGGCGGTGGGCATGTAGGCGGCGGCGGACACGCGGTGGCCGGCGGTCACGGCGGCTACGGTGGCTACGGCGGATACCGAGGTGGGTACGGTTATCGCGGCGGCTATGGTGGCTGGCACGGCGGCTACTATGGTGGCTGGCACGGCGGCTACTATGGCGGCTGGGGGTGCTGCGGCTGGGGTTGGGGGTGGGGCGGCCTCGGGCTCGGCCTGTATTTCGCCTCGCTGCCGCTCTACTACGACACCTATTACTGGAACGGCGTCCCGTACTACTACGCGGACAACACCTATTACATCTACGACCCGAACGCAAAGCAGTACCAGACTGTGGCGCCTCCGAGCGGTCTTCAGGACCAGGTGGGTGGAGAGAGCGGCGGCGCGCCGGCCGACATCATCGCCTATCCGAAAAACGGTCAGTCGCAGGACCAACAGGCAAAAGATAAGTTCGAGTGCCATCAGTGGGCGGCGGGCCAGACCGGCTTCGACCCCACCCAAGGCTCCGCGGCTCCGGCCAATAAGCGCAACGATTACATGCGCGCGCAGGCGGCCTGCCTCGAGGGACGCGGCTACTCGGTCAACTAGCGGCCGAGCAGGATTTCCAGCGTGCGCCTGTAGGTGCGCCGCAGGCGGTCGATGTCCGCGACGCGCACGCACTCATTGGCCTTGTGAATGGTCGAGTTGACGACGCCGAGTTCGATCACCTGAGCCCCCGTCGGGGCAATGAAGCGCCCGTCGGAGGTGCCGCCACCGGTCGAAAGCTTGGGCGTCACGCCGAGCTCCTCCTCTACCGCTCGGACGGTTGCCTTTGACAATATCCCGGGAGCGGTGAGGAACGGATACCCCGAGATGAACCAGTCGAGTGAATGACGCACGCCGTGTTCGCGCAGGATGCGCTCCACGGTCGCCTGCAGCGACTCGATGGTCTGCTCGGTCGAGAAGCGCAGGTTGAAGCGCGCCTTGAGCTCGCCGGGTATGACGTTCGGCGCTCCCGTGCCCGCCGCGATGTTCGACACCTGAAAGCTCGTCGGCTGGAAATGCTCGTTGCCCCGATCCCAGATCCGCGAGGTGAGCTCGGCCAGCGCCGGGGCGAGAGCGTGGATGGGATTGTTGGCAAGCTGGGGATAAGCGACGTGCCCTTGCACGCCGTGCACCGTAAGCCGGCCGCTCAAACTTCCGCGACGTCCGATCTTGATGGTGTCACCGAGCGCAGTCTCGCTCGAAGGTTCTCCGACCAGGCAAAAATCGATTGCTTCCTTGCGTTCGCCCAACACCTCCATCACGCGGCGAGTGCCGTCGACCGAAGGTCCTTCCTCGTCGCTCGTGATCAAGAAAGCGATGCTGCCGCGATGGGCGGGGCACACCGCGAGGAAGTCCTCGCACGCCAGCAGCATGGCGGCTAGCCCGCTCTTCATATCGGCGGCACCGCGCCCATACAGAAATCCATCGCGCACCACCGGGGCAAAGGGATCGCTATGCCACTCCTCCAGGGGCCCCGGAGGCACGACATCGGTATGTCCGGCAAAGCAGAAGAGCGGGCCGGACCCGCCGCGCCGCGCCCACAAGTTGTCGACTTGACCGAAGCGCAGATTCTCGACGTTGAAACCGAGCGTCCGCAGCCGCTCGCCCATGAGCGCCTGACAGCCGCCATCGGCGGGACTGACCGAGGGACGCGACATCAAGTCGCACGTCAAAGCCAGCGTATCGGGCATTCAGAACCGCAGTACCGGAGGACGTCGTCGCAGATTGGCCCAAAGACCCCACACGGCGAGACACAGCGCTGCAATCAACACCCAGCCCGGCATGGAAAGCCCGAACAGACGCCAGCTGATCTTGGCGCATTCGCCCGAGCCGGTCAGTACCTTGACGATCACCTCCGGCAACGGCGAGACCTTCAGCATCCAGTCGAGGGAGGCCCCGCAGGCGGGCACCTGATCGGGCGGCAGGCTCTGGATGTACATGTGGCGGGCGGCGATGCCCATGGTCGCGAGCGCCGCCAGCGCAATCGCGGCCGCATAGAGCTTGCGGCCCCAACTGACGGGATCGAGCGCCGCCGCGAGCGCGAAGGCGATGGCGATCGCGAATATCCCGACCCGCTGAAAGATGCACAGCGGGCAAGGCTCCAGGTGCAGGACGAACTGCGCATAGAACGCGAAGCCGAGAAGCCCGACACAAGCGAGGCAGCCGAGACTATTCGCGGCGCGCGAGGTCATCAGCTGCAGCCGTCAGCGGCGAGCGACGGCGTGTGCGGCGTCGATTTGCTTGGCGACATCATCGAGCGAAGTATGGCGAATGTCCTTGCCGTGCACCATGTAGATCACGTACTCGCAAATGTTCTTGGCATGATCGCCGATCCGCTCGAGCGCACGCACGATCCACATGATCTCGAGCGCGCGGCGGATGGTTCGCGGGTCTTCCATCATGAAGGTGATGCACTGCCGCTGGATGGACTCGTACTCCTCGTCGACCATCTTGTCGTCCTGAGCCGTGCGCAGCGCGGCCACCGAATCCATGCGCGCGAAGGCATCGAGCGCATCGTGCACCATCTGTGCAACCTGGCGTCCGAGGTGCTTCACCTCGCGGTACTTGTCCGCCGGTCGCTCCATGGTCGCCAGGCGCGAGGCGATATAGCCGATCTTCTCACCCTCGTCGCCGATGCGCTCGAGATCGGTGATGGTCTTGATGATGGCGACGATCACCCGCAAATCTCCCGCGGCCGGTGCCCGCAATGCGAGGATGCGGCTGCACTCCTCGTCGATCGACACTTCCATGCCGTTGACCTTGTAATCGTCCGTGGCCACCGACTCGCCCAAACGGCTGTCGCCCTCGACCAGCGCCAATATCGCCTTGTGCAGCTGTTGCTCGACGAACCCGCCCATCTGCAGTACCTGGTTGCGCACCTTTTCCAGGTCCTCGTTGAAGCGGCGCGAGATGTGGTGACTGAGATCGGCCTTTTCCATGTCAACTTACCTTGCAGCGGAAAGCATCCATACGCAGGAATACACACGTGCGTTTACATCCGATCGCCCCGCACGTCAACACATTCGGAAGGTTTTGTGATTTAGCGCCTCATGCGCTCGCGGCCACGTCCAGATGACAGATGCGTTGCGCCGGGAAATGACACGTGAAGGTGCTGCCTTTGCCTTCGACACTGCGCACCTCGAGCCAGCCGCCGTGGCGCTGCAACGCATGCTTGACGATGGCGAGCCCGAGCCCCGAGCCGCCCTCGCCCCGCGAACGGCCCGCGTCGACTCGGTAGAAGCGCTCGGTGAGGCGCGGGATGTGCTCGGCGGGGATGCCGATGCCGGTGTCGATCACCGAGAAGTAGGCGCCCTCCTCGTCGCTCCACCAGCGCATGCGCACGGTCCCCTCGGAAAGCGTGTACTTGAGCCCGTTCACGAGCAAATTGGTGAACGCAGATTCGATCTCGTGCGCGGCGCCGAAGAGTCCGTCTTCGCACTCGAGGTCGAGCAACACGTGATGCGGACGATCCCCCTTGGCGAGAGCGTCACGGTGCAAGCGCTCGAGCATAAGCGGCACGTCGATCGGCTCGCGCGGCGCCTCCCCATCCGTCGATTCGAGCCTCGATAGCTCAAGCAGGTCGGTGATGATGGCATTCATCCGCTGAGCTTGTGCACGCATGTCGCGAATGGGCCCCGCCCAGGCATGATCGATGCCCGGATCGTCGGCCAGCGTGTCCAAGTAGCCGGAGATCACGGTGAGCGGCGTGCGCAGCTCGTGCGAGGCATTCGCTACGAAATCCTTGCGCATGGCCTCCAGGCGCATCTGGCGCGTCACGTCGCGCGCGAGCAGCAGAAACTGGCCGGCGCCGTAGGGCACCACTTGCAGCGCAAGATACAGGTCGGTCTCGAGCGGCGGACGGATGACGAGGGGCATTGCGAAATCTTCACCGTGCAGATAACGCACGAACTCGGGCGAGCGGATCAGATTATCGACGCGCAGACCGATGTCGATCGGGCGCCGCAGCCCGAGCAGGCGCGCGGCCTGACGGTTGAACCAGACGATCTCGTTCTGGCTGCTGAGGATGATGACGCCGTCGGGCAGCGCCGCGGTGGAGCGCCGCAGCTCACGGAAAATCTGCACCAGCCGCTGCTTGTGGAACTGCTTGCGCCGATGCAGCCGCACGACCTGTCCGATAATGTCGCCCCAGATCCCCCCGATGGCGGGCGGATCGAGCTGCGAGCGCAGTCGCAGCCAGCGGTCCAACCGATAGAGATTGTGCAGCTGCCAACCGAGGTACAGACAGGCGGCGAGCAGCACCCACAACCACAGCGGCGGGATGAGAAGGCCGAGACACAGACCCACCAGCAAGATGCCCGCGAGCCGCGCGAGCGCGAACGTCCACATCGCTGCCATGGTCCGGAGAGCTGCCTCCGCTTATGAGTCTCGGGTGGAGAAGCGATAACCGGCGCCGCGCACCGTCTGGACCAGCCCTTCCAAGGTGTACGGCTCGAGCGCCTTGCGCAACCGGCGGATGTGCACGTCCACCGTGCGCTCTTCGACGTAAGTATTACCTCCCCAGACCCGGTCCAGCAACTGCCCGCGGCTGAATACCCGCTCGGGGTGCGTCATGAAGAAATGCAGCAAGCGGTATTCAGTGGGGCCGAGTGCGATCTCGCGCTCGCCGGCGCTCACGCGATGGCTGGAGTCATCGAGTTTCAGGCCCTGGACCTCCATCACGTCGGCGGCGCCTGCGGGTGCGGCTCGGCGCAGCACCGCCTGGATGCGGGCAAGCAGCTCGCGCGGCGAGAACGGCTTGGTGATGTAATCGTCGGCGCCGCCCTCGAGGCCTCCGACCTTGTCCTGCTCCTCGGCTCGCGCGGTGAGCATGATGACTGGAATCTCCTCCGTGTCCTTCGAGCGCTTCAGCGAGCGAGTCAGCTCGAGGCCGCTCATGTCGGGCAGCATCCAATCGACCAGCATCAGATCGGGACGCGCATCCGCGATGCGCGCGCGCGCCTCGCGGCAGTCCTCGGCTTCCTTCACCTCGTAGCCGGCGCGCCGTAGTCCGAAGGCGATCAAATCGCGTATCGCCTTTTCGTCCTCGATGATGAGAATGCGCTTCGCAGTCATCAGATCCCTTAATCCCTTGATTCTTCAGCCCACTATTACAGCGCCCGCACATGACAGTTCCATGACTGGTGCTATTTCGCCGCGCGATGCTTCGCAGCGCGACGCTCAGCCTCGGTCAGGGCAACTTTGTCGCGCACATATTCCGGTTTTAAGTCGGCGGGATCCAGTCCCTGACCCGCCGCAAACCGTAGCGCGCCGAGCCGCGCCATATCCGCGGCATTCGGCAGCGCCTCCACGGAGCGCGCATCCAGAGTGATTCCCGCAAGCGCGGCGAGCTCCGGGTACGCTGCGAAGCCTCGGCCGATGCCTCTATAGGGCCCCGCGCTCGGCAAGCGTACGCGACCCGCCGGCGTAACTTGCAGAGGCTCGAGGGTACGGAGTCCCAGCGCCGGATCGCGAGCGAAGCAGCCCCAGTACACCTCGCCCATGCGGGCATCGATACAGGCGATGACCCGATCCGCGCCGGCCTCGATGGCGGGAAATGCCAGCGCCTCGAGGCTCGTGATGGCAACGACCGGCAAGCCTGCCCCGTAGGCGAGTCCTTGTGCGACGGCGACAGCGATGCGCACGCCCGTGAATGTGCCGGGGCCGACGCCTGCAGCAATGCCGTCGAGTTGCGACAAGCGCACGTTCGCCTCGCCGAGCACCGCGTCGATCAAAGGCAAGATCTGTTCTGCGTGTCCCCGCGTCGTTTCCAGGCCTCGCTCGATCGTGCCCTGCTCGGTGCGCAGTGCAACCCCCAAGGCCTCGGCCGAGGATTCGACGGCGAGCACGCGCATACGTTAGCCGGAGGCAGCGCTCGGCGCGCGCTTGCGGCCCAAGCGATCCATTAAAAATGCCGCGCCCGCAGCGCCGTCCTCGACGAGCGGGCTCGGCGGCAGCGCGCTCAAGAACACGCTCCCATACGCCTTCGTGGTCAAACGAGGATCGCCGAGCACGATCACGCCGAAATCGTCGAAATCGCGGATCAATCGTCCAACGCCCTGCTTCAAGGCAAGCACGGCCTGGGGCAACTGATACTGCAAAAACGGGTTACCGCCCAGCCGGCGGATGCCCTCGAGGCGTGCGCGCAGCAGCGGATCGTCGGGTGAGGCAAACGGCAGCTTGTCGATGGCCACGATGGCGAGCGCCTCGCCTTTTACGTCCACGCCCTCCCAGAAACTGCCGGTGGCGAGGAGGACGGCGTTGCCGAGCTCGCGGAACCGCTCGAGCAGCGCCTCGCGCGGGGCTTGACCCTGTACCAGCACGGGAAATGGTGGGTCGGGGAAGCGTGCCTCGAGCGCGCTCACCCCTTCGGCCAGCGCGCGATAGCTGGTGAACAGCAAAAACGCCCGACCGCCGCTCGCCTCGAGCAGCGGCGCGCACGCCTCGATGAACTTGCTTGCATGAGACGGGTGTTGCGGCTCGGGCATGTCGCGCGGCAGGTAAAGGCGCGCTTGGCTCTTGTAGTCGAAGGGGCTTTCGATCTTGAGCGTACGCGCCTCGGGCAATCCGATGCGCGCGGCAAAATGTGCGAAGTCATCGCCGATCGCCAGTGTCGCGGAGGTGAATACCCAGGCGCTCGGACGCGCCTCGACGAATTGGCGCAGGCGCTCGGCGATCTCGAACGGCGTGAACTGCAGTGTGAGCCCGGAGGCATTGGCATCGACCCAGCGGATGCCCGCCTCCGGCGGAGTATTCGCGAGCTGCGCGAGCTGCGCGGCCAGGGCCGCCGCGCGCCGTGCGCAGCTGGCCGTGCCCGCGCCCGTGCCGAGGCCCTCGAGCTCCTCACCGAGCGCGTGCAGAGCAGCCTCGATCGGCGGCAGAGTATCCAAGAAGGCGTCCGATAGGCGCTCCCACTCGTAGCGCCCGGCGCCGCCTCCGAGCGAGTCGCGCAGTGTATCGAGGAGCTCCGACACGGTCGCGAGCAGATCCGCGACCGCCGGCGAGCGCACGGCGGCCGCCTGAATCTCGGCGGTAGTGTCTTTGACCAGATATTGCACCGCTCGCGCCGCCCAGCTTTGTCCGAAGAACTGTGCCGCGATGTCCGGAATCTGATGTGCTTCGTCCAGGATCACGGCATCGGCGCCCGGCAGTAGGTCCGCGAATCCCTCGTCCTTGAGCGCAAGATCGGCGAGCAGCAGATGATGATTCACCACGACGATGTCGGCGGCCTGCGCGGCGCGCCGCGCCTCCACCACGTGGCAGCGGGCGTAGTGTGCGCACTCCTGCCCCAGGCAATTCTCGCGCGTCGAGGTGATCGTCGGCCAGACGGGCGACTGCTCCGGCAAATCGGTGAGCTCTGCAAGATCGCCGGTCTTCGTCACCGCCGCCCAGCGCGAGACGCGCGTGAGGAGGCGTTGCGTGCCGCCTCCCGGCTTGAACAGCGAGCCCTGTTGCAAGGTGAGCTCGAGCCGATGCCGGCACAGATAATTCGCGCGGCCCTTGAGCAAGGCCATTTTGACGGGGGCGCCCAACGCGCGCGCGAGCGTCGGCACGTCGCGGCGAAACAGCTGGTCCTGCAGAGTGCGCGTCCCGGTCGAGATGATGACGCTGCGTCCCGACAGGAGTGCCGGCACGAGATAAGCGAAGGTCTTGCCGGTGCCCGTTCCCGCCTCGACGATCAGCGCCTCATCCAGGGCGAGTGCGCGCCCGACCGCCGCCGCCATTGCGGATTGTTCCGGGCGGTAGGCGTATCCAGGAATGACCCGCGCCAGCGGGCCTTGCGGACCGAACACCTCTTTGTAATCGCTGTCGATGAAGATTCTCGCTCGAGGGGTCACGGGGCTTGAGCCCCGAGTACTAGCCTACGACGCCACGGTGCGCGCGTCGCGCCCTATTTGACGATGGCACGAAAGCGCGCCAGCGCCATGGCCTTCGCCTTGAGGACGTGCTTGAGGCGCCAGCGGATATGCGTGTACTCGGCCGCGGTGGCCGTGCGCAGCTCGCCGCCGCCAGCGGCAGCAACCATGAGGTTCTCCGGGCGGTCGAAGGTGTGTCCACCGTCGATGGAATAGCTCACCTCGGCACCGGCGCCCACCGCGGAGTTGGCGATGTAGCGCATGTGTTCCGGAATCGCAAAATCGACGCTCGGCGGCGGCAGCGGCTGCGAGCCGCTGTTGCGAATTTCGAGCGTGTAGAACACCTCGTCGCCGGGTACCACGCGATCGGCCGGAACCAGCTCGCGGTCCTGACGTACGGCAGCCGTCGCCTTGACCTCGAGGGTCGCGGGGCGTGCGCCATCGGCCATGCTCAAAGAGCTCATCGCACTTGCAAAAACAAGTGCGCAGAGTACGCAGACAGAGCGTCCTTCGAGCTTCATGTAGCGCATGCCGCGAGTATACCTCCTAGCGCTAAATCATGTAGTTATGTCATATTTCTATAATCCCACAGAGGATCTACGCCGCGCCACGCCGGAACCGCCAGGGGACACCGCACAGGGGTTGGCGCCTCTCGAGCCATCTGTCATCCTTCCTTTTTTGAGAACGCTTTCGAGGGTATCCCTATGGCCACCGCTGCCCAGCACGTCCCATCACTTGGATCCTTGGATCGCGGGGTCGCGGCATGGGTCGAGGAGATCGCGCGCCTGACGCAACCGGATCGCATCCATTGGTGCGACGGCAGCGCCGCCGAGTACCAATCCATCGAGCGCGAGCTCGTGGGCAAGAAGGAGTTGTTACCGCTCAATCCGGTGAGCTTCCCCGGCTGCCATCTGCACCGCTCGCATCCGTCGGATGTCGCGCGCGTCGAGCACCTCACGTTCGTATGCACACAAGACCGCGCCGATGCGGGCAACAACAACCACTGGATCGCGCCCGCCGAGGCACATGCCAAGATGGACGCGCTGTTCGCCGGATGCATGAAAGGCCGCACCATGTACGTGGTGCCTTACTGCATGGGACCGATCGATTCGCCCTACTCGCGCTGCGGTGTCGAGATCACGGACAGCGCCTACGTCGTGCTCAACATGGTCCTCATGACTCGCGCGGGCCGCGCCGCGCTCGAGCGCATCGCTCGCGAGGGGAAGTTCGTGAAGGGCTTGCACTCGACCGGCGAGCTCGATCCGAACCGGCGCTTCATCATGCATTTTCCCGAGGAGCTGTCGATCAAGAGCTTCGGCTCGGGATACGGCGGTAACGCCTTGCTCGGGAAGAAATGTCACGCCTTGCGCATCGCCAGCTGGCAGGCACGCGACGAGGGCTGGCTCGCCGAGCACATGCTCATCGTCGGCATCCAAAACCCGCAGGGCGAAACGCATTATCTCGCCTGCGCGTTCCCCTCGGCGTGCGGCAAGACCAACCTCGCCATGCTGATTCCGCCCTCGAGCTACAAGGGCTGGAAGGTGTGGACCCTGGGCGATGACATCGCGTGGCTGCACCCCGGCAAGGACGGCAGGCTCTATGCCATCAATCCCGAGTCCGGCTATTTCGGTGTGGTCCCGGGAACCAATGCGAAAACCAACCGTAACGCCTATGAGACCATCCGCCGCAACACGATCTTCACCAATGTCGCGGTGACCGCGGACAACGAGCCCTGGTGGGAAGGGCTGCCAGAGGGCAGGCCGGTGTGCGACTGGCAGGGCCGACCGTATGATCCGGCCGACGGCCCCGCGGCCCATCCGAACTCGCGTTTCACCGTCGATGCGCGCCAGAATCCGGCGTATTCGAAGCTCGCAGACGCCCCGGGCGGCGTACCGATCTCGGCGATCGTGTTCGGCGGGCGCCGCCGTTCCCTCGCGCCGCTCGTCTATCAGGCGCGCAGCTGGGCGCACGGCGTGCTGATGGGGGCCGGCTTGGCTTCCGAGACGACGGCGGCCGCGACCGGCGCGGTAGGCGTCGTGCGCCGCGATCCGATGGCGATGAAGCCGTTCGCAGGCTATGACTTCGGCGACTACTGGGCGCACTGGCTCGAGGTGGGCGCGAAGCTCGCCGCAGCGCCCGCAATCTTTCAAGTCAACTGGTTCCGCCAGGACGGCGCCGGCAAGTTCCTGTGGCCGGGATATGGCGACAATCTGCGCGTCCTACGCTGGATCATCGATCGCAGCAAGGCAAGCATTCCGGCGCGCGAGACGGCCATCGGCTTCTTGCCGCGTCTCGGGGACTTGGATACGCGCGAGCTCGATCTTGCTCCCGCCGCGCTCGAAGAATTGCTCGCCGTGTCGCACTCGGACTGGCGCACGGAGTTCGAGCAAATCGGCGCTTATTTGTCGGAGGTCGGCGAGCGAGTTCCGCAGGCGTTGCACGCGGAACTCGGCGATGCGCTCGCGCGCACTGAGGCCTGAGCCGCTGCCGCCGCGCTCACTCCTCGCAGATGTAGCGGATCACCTGCGAGGAATTGCTGTCGGGCGCCTTGCCGAGTCCGATCAGGCCCTCGCCTCGAATCTGCATCGAGTCGCGGCGCACGAAGGCTTCCTCGCCGTCCTTGCCGATCACGAACGTGCCGTTGGTGCTCTGGTCGATCAACATGAACTTGTTGCGGTTGAGCTCCACCCGTGCGTGTAGGCGGGAGATCAAATTGCCCTTGACGACGAGATCGTTCTCCTCGGCGCGGCCCATGGAGATGTTGGCCCGCCCATCCTCCACCAGGATCTCCTGCCCCTGATAGCGCAACCGCATGCGATGTCCCTTGCTGGATCGGTCGCGTGAGGTCATGGCGATCGCCGGCACCATGCTGGTGATGTCCTCGGGCTGCCACAGGACCTCGTACAGGGCGACCTCGCTCGAGCGTCCCTTGAGCGTCGCGATGTCGATCTGACGCACGGAGGCGCGCCACTCGCTCGACAGATGATCCACCATGGTCTGCGTCGTGATGATCTGCCCCGCCTTGGCCTGACTGGTCATGCGGTTTGCGGTGTGCACGGCGGAGCCGAAGATGTCGCGGTTCTCGCGCACCACCGGGCCGAAATTGCAGCCGATCCGGATGGCAACAGCCTGCTCCTCGACCTTCAGCCCGGGGTGCAGCGTGATCTGCTTCTGCATCTGGGCCGCGGCGTTCAACGCATCGTCCGCGGTCGCAAAGGTGGCCATAACCTCATCGCCCATGGTTTTGATGACCGTGCCGCTGTTTTGGTCGGTCGCCCCGCGCATCACCTCGATGCAGATCCCGACCATATCGCGCGCGCGCAAGTCGCCAAGCAACTCGTAGAGCTTGGTACTGCCGACGACGTCGGCAAAGACGATGGCGAGTTCGACTTCCTTTCCCATGTTCCCCGGCGAATTATACTTGACCGGGCTGCCTGCGCTCGGGCGGTTTAGGCAGCCACCCCTTTCTCGAGCGATGATAGCGCGGAAAACAAGCTTTCCGGCGCCGCGTCGGGCCGCGCGGCGACGTCGGACAAAAATCGACGCCAAGCGCGCGCGCCTGCACATCCGGCCATCAGGCCGTGCAAGTGACGCGTGATGGAGTGCAGACGCACGCCCCGCTGGACTTCGGCACGCGCATACGGGACGAGGCGCTCCACGATCTGCCACGGCTCCGGAATTCGCCAGGCAGGATCGATCAGCGCCCGCTCGAGCTCGGCCAAGAGCGCCGGGCGGTGATAAGCGGCTCGTCCGAGCATAACGCCGTCCAGACCCGCTGCGACGTGCGCGCTCACGGCGCTCACCTCGGTCATGCCGCCGTTGAGGACGATGGGCAGGTCGGGATGGTCGCGCTTCAGGCGATGCACGTAGTCGTATTTCAGCGGCGGTATTTCCCGGTTCTCTTTCGGTGACAGCCCCGCGAGGATCGCAGCGCGCGCGTGTACGATGAGCGCCGACACGCCTGCGCGCGCCACCGCGGCCGCAAACTCCGAGAAAAACCCGTAGTCATCGCGTGCATCGACGCCGATGCGGCACTTCACGGTGACGGGTAGCTGCGTGCTCTCGCGCATGCGCTCGACGCACTCGGCCACCAGGGCCGGACGGAGCATGAGACAGGCCCCGAACGAGCCGCTCCTCACGCGGTCGCTGGGACATCCCACGTTCAAGTTGATCTCGTCGAACCCCGCCTGCGCGCCGATGCGCGCCGCCGCCGCCAGCTCGAGCGGATCGGCGCCGCCCAGCTGGAGCGCAACCGGATGCTCGGCCGCGTCGTGCGCGAGCAAGCGCCCGGCATTCCCTCGGACGATGGCGGCGGACACGATCATCTCGGTATAGAGAAGCGCGTGGGGGGCATAAAGGCGATGCACGAACCGACAATGGCGGTCGGTGCAATCCATCATCGGTGCGACGCAGAGCCGACGGTCGAGGGCGGCAAACCGGCTTGGCACGTTCGAGCTCCTAATGTCGCGAACCCCAGGCGGCCGTCGCGGTAAGCTTCACGCCAAGCGCGTGCATCACCTTGAGCACGGTGCCGAGACTTGGATTGCCATCCTTGGATAGGGCTTTGTAGAGTCCTTCGCGGGTCAATCCCGTTTCCTTGGCGAGCTGCACCATGCCGCGCGCGCGCGCGATGTCACCGAGCGCCGCGGCAAGAAGCGCCGGATCATCAGGCGCCTCTTCCAAACATGCCGCGATGTAGGCGGCCATCTCGGCCTCGGATTTCAGGTTCGCGGTGGCATCCCGTCCGGGACCGTCTTTGCGTCGCTTGCTTGCCATTGATCACCCTCAACAGTCACCGCACAGCCAGGCCGGGCTTGATTCGAAGTGTAGTCTACAGTTGACATCGTGTCAGCTATAGTTCACAACCCGCCCGAGCCGGGGTGGGTCCGCCCGCGCCCACTCCGCTCCGCTAGCGCGCTACACTGTCGCCCTTTGCGCAGGGCATCGGACATGAAGCGAGAGACCGTCGCGATACACGGGGGATTCGACTGCGACCCCGCCACCAAAGCCGTGGCCGTGCCCATCTACCAAACTGCGGCGTACTCGTTCGACAGCGCGGCGCACGGCGCCGCCCTCTTCAATCTCGAAGTCGAGGGCTTCAGATACACCCGCATCGCGAACCCCACCACTTCCATCCTCGAGCAGCGAGTTGCCGAGCTGGAGGGCGGAGTGGGCGCGCTCAGCGTCGCGTCGGGCCAGACGGCGCTTTACTATGCGGCGCTCAACGTCACGCAGATGGGCCGCAACATCGTCTCCGTGCCGCAGCTCTACGGCACGACCTACACGCTGTTCGCGCACCTCCTGCCGAGCCTCGGGGTGACGGTGCGATTCGCGAAGTCCGACCGCGCCGCAGACATCGAGGCGCTCATCGACGAGAACACGCGCGCGGTGTTCTGCGAGACGGTGGGGAATCCGGCCGGCAATGTCTGCGATCTCGAGGCGCTTGCGGACGTGGCGCATCGGCACGCCATGCCGCTCATCGTCGACAACACGGTGGCGACGCCGATCCTGGTGCGCCCGGTCGAGCACGGGGCGGACGTCGTCATCCATTCGCTCACGAAGTTCATGGGCGGGCACGGCACGACGCTCGGCGGCATCGTGGTCGACTGCGGCAGCTTCCCCTGGGCCCAGCATGCGGCACGCTATCCCATGTTTACCCAGCCGGATGAGTCGTATCACGGGCTGGTGTACACCGAGCACTACGGCCGCGCCGCCTTCATCGGCCGCTGCCGCAGCGTGCATCAGCGAACCATGGGCGCGGTGCTCGCACCGATGAACGCCTTCCTGCTCCTGCAGGGGATCGAGACGGTGGCGTTGCGGATCGAACGCCATGTGGAGAACGCACGCAAGGTCGCGCAGTTCCTGCGCAGCGATGCGCGCGTCGAGTCCGTGAACTACGCCGGCTTCGCCGACAGCCCCTACTATGGGCTGGTGAAGAAATATCTGGGCGGTCGAGCATGCTCACTGCTCACCTTTGACGTCCGCGGCGGCTTGCCCGCGGGCGTACGTTTCTATGACGCATTGAAGCTCTTCAAGAGGCTGGTCAATCTGGGCGATGCGAAATCGCTCGCCTGCCATCCGGCCTCCACGACGCATCGCCAGATGAGCGCCGCGGAGCAACTGGCGGCAGGAGTCGGTCCGGGCAGCATCCGCCTGAGCGTCGGCATCGAGCATATCGACGACATTTTGGCGGACCTGGATCAGTCGCTCGCGGCCGCAGCAGCCGGCTCCGGCGCGGACTAGCGGCGGCCATTCTCCAGTGCCCGAGCATGCCCTGCCTGCCGCCGTCGCCGCGCTGTTTCCGAGCTCCGCGGAGCGCGCACGCCTCGACGGCTGGCTGACGGGGGCGCTGCTCGACTCGCAGGGCCGCGTGCGCGCCGGCTCGGTCATTCCGACCATCGACATGGCGCGCTTCGCCGAGGAGCTCGCCGCCATGGACTTCGACGCGCCTCGACCCATCGAGCAGCTGCTCGAATGGACCCTCGAGCGCATGGAGCACGGAATCGTGCAGATGACGAATCCGCGCTATTTCGGCTTGTTCAACCCCGGCGCCAATTTTCCTTCGCAATGTGCCGACCGCATCGTGAGTGTTTTCAATCCGCAGCTGGCGAGCTCTGCCTCATCGCCCGTTCCGGTGGCGCTCGAAAGCCACGTCATCCGCGCCGTCGCGCGCCGAGCAGGATTCGGCGCCGCGGGGACCGGTCACTTCGCCACGGGCGGATCGGAGGCGAATTACACCGCGTTCCTGTGTGCGCTCACCGCGGCTCATCCGCGCTTCGCGCACGAGGGAGCCCGCGCCTTCACGGGACCGCCGACGCTCTATACCTCGCGCGAATGTCACATTGCCTGGCTCAAGATCGCGCATCAGGCGGGCGTGGGGCGCGATGCACTGCGTCTCATCGCGACCGACGGCACGGGACGCATGGACCCCGAGGCGCTCGAGCAAGCGATCCGTGCCGACCGTGCGGCCGGGGCCGTGCCGATCCTGCTGGTCGCGACCGCAGGCACGACCGGGGCCGGTATGATCGATCCGCTCGAGGCCTGCGCGGACATCGCCCGGCGCGAGGGTGTGTGGTACCACGTCGACGCAGCCTGGGGTGGAGCGGCCATCGCCTCCGAGCGCATGCGCGGGCTGCTCGCGGGCATCGAACGGGCCGACTCGGTCACGATCGACGCGCACAAGTGGCTCGCGACGACCATGGGTTGCGCGATGTACATCACAGCGCGCGGTCCGGTCCTGTCGGAGGCCTTCCACGCCTCCACGAGCTTCATGCCCTCGAGCTTCGCGAGCATCGACCCCTATCTCAACAGCGTGCAATGGTCGCGCCGATTCCTGGGGCTGCGGCTGTTTCTGTCGTTGGGCGCAGCCGGCTGGGCCGGGCTCGGTGCTCACGTCGAGCGCAGCGTCGCGGTGATCGCGCACGTACGCGAGCGATTGTCCGCGCTCGGCTGGACGGTGGCGAACGATTCAAAGCTTGCGGTACTCGATGTGCTGCCGCCCCAAGTGTGCGACGTGCGCGCGCTGGTGAGACGGGTGGTCGAGTCGGGGCGCGCGTGGGTCGCGCCGACCACGTTCGAAGGCCGCGACGTGGTGAGGATTTGCGCGACCCACGGCGAGACCTCGCAGAGGGACGTCGAGGAGCTGGTGGCCGCGCTCAGTGACGCCGCATGCTGAGCATTTTCTGCACCAACGACCGTATGGAGCCGAGCGATTGGAAATTCTCCGGCGTGATGTCGGATTGCGGAATGGCGATGTCGAACTCCACCTCGACGGCGAGCATCAGGTTGACCATCTTCAGCGAGGTGACGCCAAGGTCGCTCAGCTGCGTATCGACGGGGAACGGGCTCGGAAATACCGCTGCGGAACCGCTCACTTGCTTGACCAGGGTGATCAAGCGGTCGCACACTTCTTCCGCACCCAGTTTCACCCGATAAGCCCCCACCAAGCTAAGATTTTTGATCATACCGTGTAGCAACAACGCCGTCGAAGCTTTACATATGGCCGCAAAAGCGCGTACTGCGTCACCAAGCGGGCAAATTTCACGTTAACTTATCTAGTCGCTGGCGGCGCACCTGCCACATAATGTGCGCGCGCTCTTTCCTCAACGAACAGAGATCCCATGGAAGCCCAACGAATCGCAGATGGCGGCGCGCAGATCTTGCAGGCGTGCGGCACAGGCTACAGCACGCGCGCGCGCGTTGCGGCGCAGGCCGCCTTGCTGCATGCACCCTCGGTCGATGCCGCCGCACGCTTTCCGAGCGAAGCTTTCGCCGCGATCAAAGAGCAACGGCTGCTCGGCGTCATGGTGCCGGAGGCTCTCGGCGGGGAGGGCGCGACGGTCGCCGAGCTCGCAGACGTGTGCTTCATTCTGGGACAGGGATGCGCGTCGACCGCACTCATTTTCGCAATGCATCAAATCAAGATGGCGTGCATCGTCCGCCACGCGAAAGGCAACCCTGCGCTCGAGCGCATCCTGCGCGAAGTCGGGACCAAGCAGCTGCTGCTCGCCTCCTCCACGACCGAAGGACAAGCCGGCGGCAACGTGCGCTCGAGCGAGGCCCCCGTCGAGCACGTCGGCGATCAAGTGACTCTCGAGCGCAAGGCAACCGTGATCTCCTATGCGATGGAGGCGGACGGTATCGTCACCACCGCGCGCCGTGCGCCCGATGCGGCGGCCTCGGACCAGGTGCTCCTGGTGCTCCTCAAGAGGGATTACACCCTGGAACGGTTGCAGTCGTGGGATACCCTCGGGATGCGCGGCACGCACAGCGAGGGGTTCACGTTGCGTGCTCGCGCGTCGGCGCAACAAATTCTGGCCGAGCCCTACGAGAAGATCCACTCGCAAACGATGGTGCCGCACGCGCACATCTTGTGGGGATCGGTGTGGGCGGGAATCGCCGCGGCCGCCACCGCGAAGGCGCAGGCGTTCGTGCGCAATGCCTTGCGCTCTTCCGGCGGACAAATGCCGCCGGGCGCTGCCCATTTCACGCAGGCCGCATCGTCCCTGCGAACCCTACGCGGTGTCCTCAGCTCGGCGCTGCGCAGCTATCAGGCGGTGATGATGGACGAGAAGGCGCTCGGGGCCCTCGAATTTCAAACGATGATCACGCTCACCAAGGTGCAGGCCTCCGAGCTCGCCGCCGCCACCGTGCTCGCTGCGCTGCGCGCATGCGGGTTATCGGGCTACAGGAACGACAGCGAGTTCAGCGTCGGCCGGCACCTGCGGGACATTCTCTCGGCCCCGCTGATGATCAACAATGACCGTATTCTCGCCAACCTCGCGATGACTTCGGTAATGACCTCGCTGCCGACGTCGATCAGTGGTTGAAGAGGGCCGCTTCCACATGAATGCACCCCGTGCCGCCGTCGCGGCTTCGCCGAGCGGCGATCCGCCGGGCGAAGCCGTGCTCGCGCACATCGCGTCTGCCTTGTTCGTCCCGATGGGCGTCGACGGCGTCTATGCGCGCAGCGCCCTCTATGTACGCGTCTGCGAGGGCCTCGAGGGCTACATCACGAGCCTGCGCGAACCCGGCACCGAGCTCATGCGCTTTCCGCCCGTGATGAGCCGCAAGCAGCTCGAGAAGTCGGGATACCTGAAGAGCTTCCCCAACCTGCTCGGCTGCGTGTGCGCCTTGCACGGCAGCGAACCCGTCATCCGCGCGGCGGCCGATCGCCTCGAACAGGGCGGCGATTGGACCGAGGCGTTGTCGGCGTCCGATCTCGTGCTCTCTCCCGCGGCCTGCTATCCGGTCTATCCGATCGCCGCGGCGCGCGGGGCGCTACCGGCCGGCGGCTGGCAATTCGACATCGAGGCCGACGTCTTCCGGCACGAGCCCTCTCGCAGTCTCGACCGCCTGCAGTCCTTTCGGATGCGCGAGTTCGTGAGGATCGGTGCGCCGGAGGAGATCGTCGCGTACCGCGAGCGCTGGCTGTCCCGCGCCCCCCAGATCGCGGCGGATCTGTCGTTGCCGCACACGCTCGACGTGGCGAACGATCCGTTCTTCGGGCGCGTGGGGCAGATGATGGCGGTGAGCCAGCGCCAGCAAACGCTCAAGTTCGAGCTGTTGATTCCGTATTACGCGGGCGCGGTGCCGACCGCCTGCATGAGCTTCAATTATCACCGCGAGCATTTCGGCACGGTGTGGGGTATGAGGGACGAGCGCGGCGAGCCGGCGCACACGAGCTGCGTGGCATTCGGCATCGATCGGTTGGTCGTGGCGCTGTTTGCCAATCACGGCGTCGATCCAGCGCTCTGGCCCGCGGTCACCCGGCGAGCGCTCGGCATCTGAGCTAGGTGCCCGGAGCGATCTTGCCGCTCGATGCGCGGGTCAAGCGATTCCTCGAAGTGCTGGCGGCCGGAAACGCCGCCCGCACGCTCGATCCCACCGTCCTCGAGCGGCGCGAGCAAGTTGCCGAGCTCATGAAGCTCGGCGGCCCCGCGCCGCCGATCGGGCGCATCGAGACTCTCTCGCTGCCCGGCCCCGCGGGACCCTTGAGCGCCCGCCTGTATTCGCCCGTCGAGGCCGGAGCCGGCTTGTTGCCGGGCATGCTGTACTTACATGGCGGAGGCCTCGTCGCGGGAAACCTCGACACGCATGCTTGCATCGCACAGTCGCTCGCGCACTTCGGAGCATGCCGCGTGCTCGCGCTCGACTATCGGCTCGCGCCCGAGCATGCATTTCCGGCAGCGCTGGAGGACGCCTGCGCTGCCGTCAGGGTGATGCGCGCGCGCGCGGCGGCATACGGCATCGACCCGGCTCGGCTCGCCATCTGCGGCGACTCCGCCGGCGGTATGCTCGCCGCGGCAGCCTGCCAAGCCGCCGCACACGCTCAGGACCCGCCTCTCGCCCTGCAGCTGCTCATCTGTCCGATCCTCGATTACAGCCGAAGCTCGGGCTCCCGTGCGGAGTTCGCGAGCGGATATCTCCTCGATCAGGCGACCCTCGATCACGATCTGCGTCACTGCATGCCCGGCGGGGCCGATGCGATGGACACCCGCCTGTCACCGCTCCACGCGACAGACCTGTCCGGCATCCCGCGCACCATCATCCACACCGCTGAGTTCGATCCGCTGCGTGATGAAGGCCGGGAATATTTCGAGCGCCTCGCCCACAGCGGAACGGGCCTATCCTATACTTGCCATGCGGGTATGATTCACTTGTTCTACGGTCTGGGTGCCGTCATACCGTATGCGCGCACCGCGTTCGAATGCATCGGCCGTGAGATCAGGGCGGCATTGGCTTGAACTCGAGGAGTGCGGAGTGACGGAACGGGCCGCGGCAGAGCGGATCGTGCGCGAGCTACACAGGGCTCGCGTGAGCGGCGACCTCGCCGGCATGTGCCGTGTGTTCGCGGACGATGGCCGCTTCGAGATCGCCGGGGCGAGCGCGGACAAGCCGATCTCGATCCGGGCGACGGGCCTCTCCGAGTTCAAACCTTGGCTCGCGATGATGACCAAGGTCTTCAAGTTGACCGATTATCATCTGATCTCGCTGGTGATCGAAGGGCAGCGGGCCGCCGCTCACTGGCGCGTGAACATCTTCTCCAAGGTCACCGGTGTGACCGTGCCGACCGAGCTCGTCGATCTCATGGAGCTGCACGAGGAGCGCATCCGGACTTACAACGAGTTCTTCGTTCCGCGCTAGAGACCGAGCGAAAGCTGCGGTGAGTCCGGCACGGGCGGGCGAAACTTCGAAGTATCGAGCTCGTAGCGGTCATCCGAGTCCGCAAAGCCGAGTTTGCGCTTGGCGAGCTCGAAGCGCGCACGCAGCAGCTCCGCATAAGCGCCGGTGCCTTTCATCCGCACGCCGAACTGCGAATCGTAGTCCTTCCCGCCGCGCGCCTGATTGATGAGCGACATGACGTGCGCGGCGCGGTCGGGGTAGTGATCCTCGAGCCACTCGCGGAACAGGATCTTGAGCTCGTGCGGCAAGCGCAACAGGACGTAGCCCGCCGAGCTCGCCCCCGCCTCGCTCGCCTGCTCGAGAATCGCCTCCATCTCGTGATCCGTGATGGCCGGAATCACGGGCGCCACCAGCACTCCCACGGGAACCGCGGCCCGCGAGAGCTCGCGGATCACGCGCAGACGCGCGAGCGGCGAAGCGGTGCGGGGCTCGAGCGTGCGCTTGATGTCGTCGCACAGCGAGGTGATGCTCAGCATGACGGAGACCAGCCGGTCGCGCGCAAGGTCCGTGAGCAAATCGAGATCGCGCAATATGAGCGCGCTCTTCGTGACGATGGTCACCGGGTGGCGACAGCGGGCGAGGACGCGGAGGATGCCGCGTGTCACCTCGAGCCTTTTCTCGAGCGGCTGGTAGCCGTCGGTGTTGATTCCGAGCGCGATCGGCTTACAGACATACGAGCGCTTGGCAAGCTCAGCCTCGAGAATTTTGACGGCGTCGGCCTTGTAGAAGAGCTTGGTCTCGAAATCGAGCCCCGGCGACAAGCCGAGATAGGCATGGCTCGGACGCGCGAAGCAATACACACAACCGTGGCTGCACCCGCGGTACGGATTGATCGATTGATCGAATCCGACGTCCGGCGAATCGTTGGTAGTGATGATGCCCCGGGCGCGGTCCGGCAGTACCGTCTCCGCGACGCTGTCGGGCGTCTCCTCGCGATACCAACCATCGTCGGCTTGCTCGACCGATAGCGCATCGAAGCGACCCGTCGGATTCGAGCCCGCCCCTCTACCTTTGAAGGTTTGATGACCGATGAACTTCGACACCATAGACAAAACTCTACGCGGCCGTGGTGCCAGCGTAAATCCAGTAGTCGCAGGCGCCGAGTACTGTATGCGGCGGCGCCCCGCCACACCCCGGTCAGGTGGACGCGCCGGCGAGCTTGCGGGCGTGCCGCAGATCCTCGATGAGTGCCCTGCGCAGCTCGCGCGCCTGCTCGCCTTGCGCGCGCAGGATCGCGGAGGGATGATAGCTGGCGAGGATCCGCGCACCTGCGGAGTGCCGCAACTCCGCCCCCCGCCCCGCCGCAATCGTCAACGAAGCACCCGTGAGGGCGCGCAGCGCCGTGCCGCCCAAGGCCACGATGATCCCGGGAGCGACCTCGGCGATCTCCTGTTCGAGCCAGACGCTACAGGCGTTTATCTCGCGCAAGCCGGGCTTCTTGTGCAGACGTCGCTTGCCGCGCGGCTCCCACTTGAAGTGTTTGACGGCATTGGTGATGTACACGGATTTACGATCGAGTCCCGCCTCCTCGATGATGCCATCGAGCAGGCGTCCGGCAGGACCCACGAAGGGCTGACCCCGAAGGTCCTCCTCGTCACCCGGTTGCTCGCCGACCAGCATGACAGAGGCGTTGCGCGAGCCCTCTCCTCCCACCGCCTGAGTGGCCCGCTTCCACAGGTCGCATCGATGGCAGTTGGCCGGACTCTCGCCCGGCGCCGGCGGAGGTGGCTTCAGCGGGTCCACGGCTCGCACGCCGCAGCATCGTTCTTCATGGATGAAATCCTAAGGGCTCCAAGCGGTCGGCGACATGTAAGACGACCGACCGCGACCGTAGGACGCACGAGGACATCGGCATGCGTCATCCGCTCATGCCCGGCGAAGTGCCACGCATCCACAATTTCGTTGCGAGATGCGATCGCTGTAAAGCACAGGTGTAGATA
>JBEKWA010000009.1:0-130387 GCA_049513515.1 Steroidobacteraceae bacterium | reverse complement strand
AGAGTGATCAACCGTCGACAACTGCTGCCCCGGCCGCTGTTCCCTGGTGCTTGGCCAAGACAACATGAAGATGACTTCGTTTTACGCATCCAGTATTGACAGGTTGTTCCATATCAGTGTCCACCTTTCACTCTCAACCCTTCCGCCGCGAGACGTTGCGCGAGCTCCACTTCGATGCGCTCAGCCTGCGTCCTCTTGATCGACTGGAGATGCAACGACGGCCCCGTGAGTACCTCCAGGCCTCTCTTCAGAACGCTGCCAGCCGCGCGAATTCCCGCCTTGTGCTGATCAAAGCGTTCGGCCGGGGAATAATTGCTCATGCCTACGTACACGCCATACGCCTCCTTGCGCTGGTCGCGATAGTCGAGAAGCACCAGATAGATGTTCGACCGTCCCTTGTCCGGAGCATGGAAGCCGAGCGCGATGTCATAGACACGCGGCAACCAGTCCACGTAGCGCATCGGCAGCCACTCCGGAATGGAGGCGGCAGCACACAGCCACAGCCGCTCGAGCGCAGTCTCGATATTAATGGACATTTCGCCGCGCATCCACAGCTCGTGAATGCAGTGGGCGGCCAAAGAACCGTCGGTCCGCGCAAGAGCCGCCTCGAAGCGCGACGCAATCCGGGCACGACTCTCGCGCCGGAGCGGCCGGGCCTGCGGCGAGACGTTGACGTCGACGATACTCAACAGTCGGCGATGATACCCGCGGGCGCTCGGATCAAAAAGCCGGCGGGCTCACGGCGCTGGGCTCACAGCGCCCGCGGCGGGCGGCTGGCCATCGCCGAGTTCATTGCTACAGTCCGGTGCAGAGGTGCACGTCCCCACTCTTGGTCTCGATGCGCACGTGTGCACCGCCGTCGCCGGACTTGAATTCGAGCCGCGAGCCGGGACCGTAGTGGGCGCGCTCAGGCTTCGGGCCGAAGCAGTTGTCGATCGTACCGCTGAAGGACTGCAGGTCGAATTGAGCTCCGGGGACGGACGGGAAATCGAAGCGCAGGTTCCCGCTGACCGATTCGCCGTCGAGATCGGCGTCCGGTGCGAGCGAGAGGGCGGCGGTCACGTTGCCCGAGATCGACTTGAATCGGCCACGGCTCAACGCGCCGAACTCAACCTTGACGCCGCCGCTCACGGTGACGACCTCGACTTCGCTCGGCGATCCGGTGAGATGAATGTCGCCGTCGATGGTCTTCGCCTCGATCATCTTGGCGCCCGGCGCGCCCATGTGGATGGTCCCCGTGGCGGTGTTGGCCCGCAGATTGCCGCCCACATCGCCGCTGATGTTACCGCTCACCGAGCGCAGGTTCGCATCACCGGCGACGCCGTGGATGCTGATGTTGCCGTTCACGAGCGTGATCGAGAGTGTGCTTTTCGAGGGCACGCGGATCGAGATCTGCGGCTTGCCGCCGCCGGGCAGCACATCGATCACGGTACGTCCCGAGCGGGCGTTGAAGTGTATTCGATTGCCCACTTCTCCCTGCGCGGTGAGCTCCACGCGCGGCTGATCCCAGCCGCTGACGTCAACCGAGTCGGTGACCCCGATGATCTCCACCATGCCCTGTGGATCTGCGTCGTGCGACTCGCGGAACGGCTCGTCTGCATGCAAGGTCCGCGGAAGCGTGCCGGCCACGAGCGCCGCGGCGACGAATAGAGTTAGGTATCGCGTCTGTGTAGTTCTCATTGTCATATTCTCGCCAAGGTAGGTTGTGTGGTCCGTATCACATCGTCGTACAGGTCGAACTCGTCGTGCCAGGCGCTCTCGAGCAGTTGCTCGAGCACCGGACTGTCCGGATCCGTCGCGAGCGACTTGCGAATGTCGTCGCGCGCCTTGTGAATGACGGCGAGGTTCGCCTCAATCTTGGCGCGGGTGGCCGGATCGAGCATGGCGAGCCGCTGCTTGAAGGTATCGAGCACGTCGGCACGGGCGGCGAGGTAGCCGGCATCGTGCGGCTCATCGAGGCTCATGGCGAAACTCGGCGTGTCGGCAACCGGCGCGGCAACCCTGCCGTGCAGCACCGCCCAGACGACGGCGCCCGCGATCATCAGCGCTGCGATAGCGGCGGCGGCGGCGAGCACCATCTGCGGGGTCCGCAGCGGCTGCCGCTCGATCTCGCGCTCGATCGAGGGCCAGAGATATCGGGGCGGGACGATGTCTCGCGGCAGCTTTCCGAACCGCGTTTCGAGCGACTCCCGAACGTCTTTCATTTCTCCTCCAAGCCGAGCGCGGTGCTCAGCAAACCGCGCGCGCGATGCAATTGAGCTTTGCAAGTGCCTTCCGCGACACCGAGGGCGCTCGCCGCCTCGTCATGGCTGTAGCCGTAGATGCCGACCAGCACCAGAACGTCGCGTGCACCGTCCGGCAATGCCGCGATGGCACGCTCGAGATCGATCGGCGGTAAGGCGTTCCCTGAATCCGGCACATCGGGCAACCCCTCGGCCGGCTCAGCGACTTCGCGGCTCGCGCGCAACCCCCGGCGGCGAGCGAGTACAGTGCGAATCGCGATTCGCTGCAGCCAGGTGGAGAACAGACTCCGCTGCTCGAAGCGCCCGAGCGCACGCCATGCCGCGACGAACGACTCCTGGGTGCAGTCTTCGGCGGCCTCCCGCTGACCCGTGAGCCGCAAGCACAAACCATAGATCCGGGGCGCGAATTGGCGGTAAATGGTCTCGAACGCGGCCAGGTCGCCGCGCACGGCCGCCGCTATCGCCGCCTCGGTGTCGGAATCGCTCACATCCGGAATTCGCCGAAACTGGAGTGTTCCCACCCTACTCCCCGCTAAATCGTCCATTGCAACATTAGATGCGAGGGGAATCGAAAAGGTTTGAATGGGGCTAAGGATATCGGCACGCATCCCCGGCGCGCCAGCCGATCCGGCCGACGCAAGGCTCGAGCAGTCCCTCGAGACCATCCCTGAAGCCCAAGGTGCGTAGCAGCGCGAAGGCTGTGACGCGCGCTTGGGGAAAGGCCTCCTGCAGCCGCATCGCAGCCGCAAGCAGCGTTCTCCCCTTGGTCACTACGTCGTCGATCAGCAGCAGGCGCGCATCATCGGGCAGATCGGCGCCGCGCACGACGCTCAAGGAGTCAAAATGGGTCCGCACCGTCGGCCGGCGTCCAGGCGCCGCCGTCGCCGACCTGGTCACGGCGCGGGTCCGTAGCAGGCCCTTCCAAGTGCCGGCAGCAAGCCCTTCGGCGACCAGCGCCTCGGCGAGCCGATTGGGCAGGTACTCGCGACTCGAGCGGCTCGGCTCGCAGGCCGGTACCGGAATTAGAACGTCGATCGCTCGAAAGAACTCCGCGAGGCTCGGTATCAGGTGCGCTTGCCGCATCACACACCGCGCGTACAGCGGCACAAGCGCCGGCTCGGCGGCCTTGATCAGCGCACACAGCGAGCGCGACCTGGCAGCCACTTTGCACGCACCGCACGGCGCATACACATAACAGGAGGCGAATGCGACCGATCGAATCGTCGGCTCGAGTGCGCTCATCGGACGAGATCATCCTCCCGGTCGCGTCCGGCCGCGTGGGTCTCGTCGGATTGCGCCTCGCGTCGAAGACGCAGCCAGTTCTCGATCGCCCGCCGGCGCACGTCTTCCATACTGAGGGGAGTGCGCGTTCGCTCGGGGCTCGCTGTCTCGAGTGCCCGCGCGCGTTGCGTCTCGAGCCGTGCATGATCCTCGCGCAATTGCTCGGCGACCACGCTGCGAAAGCCGCGCCTCTCGATCTCGTAGGGTATGCGCGGGATCCACAACCTGGGCTCGCGAGCGTGTCCGTCGGCGTCGAGGCAGCGAGGATCGATCCGCGCATCGACGTGCGCCGACTGGAGCGCTTCGTTGGCAACGTCGGCCCAGCGCTGACGCACATACAGGAGCTCGTTGATGGCCGGGCCGAGGCCGAACTCGCGTCGCTGCGCGTCGTTGAGCTCGAGCGCGGTTTTCGGCCCGAGACCCTCGAGCGATACTTCGCGCGTAGTCGCGAGTAAGTGCGCGTGAAAGTTCCGCGGATCGCTCCCGGGGAAATCCCGGGGAGCGTGAATGGCGACGTCGACGGCAAAACGGTACCGCTCGGAGAGCTCCTGCGCGAATCCACGTACCGCCCGCACCTGCCGCTCGTGCGACAGCTCCACGGGCAACGCGATCAGGTACTCCCGGGCCACTCTGGCGTTCTTGCGGGTCTCGGCGGCCTCCGCGGCGTTCCAGAGGGTGGCCCTATCGGTCGCCCAGCTCATGTCCGCGTCGGCTAACCGGCTCGGGACCAGAATCTCCTTGTGCATGACGTCCACACGGTCGGTGTGATCGTAGGTGCGTCCCGTTCGCTCGTCGCGTATTCGCTCGCCGGCGCGGTACGCCGCTGCGCCCGGCGCGCTGCTCCCGGTCGAACGGCCGAAGGTCTTGATGTTGAGAAAATAGACCGCCACGGGCGGTCAGCTCCCGAGCATCGATTCGAAAAACTGGGGCGAGCAAGCGTAACCCACAACGCCCGCCTCGAGCACTTCCTCGACGCGCACGAGCGTGACGGCGGAAGCAGTTGCGGCGCTCGTGGGGAGAAAGGCTCCATCGGGCTCGCAGAAGAGGTCATGGTCGTCCACCGGCGCGCCGCAGCTCGCGCAATGATTCGCCCAGTACGAGCCTTGCGTCCGTTCGCTCAGAGCGAAACGGTAGCTTGGCGCGGCGGCCTGCAAGCGCCGTCGTGCATCGTCCGACAAATACTCGATGTAGAAGAGGAACGCACTGGACTCCGCGGTCTCCCACCGGTACGAGACGAATTCGTCCCTCCGGACGTCCCAGTCGAGCGTAAGCGACTGGTGTCGCGGTGGCAGCGCGAGGGCGACAAACCGCGTCGCCGCGCGGCAGCCGCCGCACTCACCCAAGGCGTGGACAATCCAGTAGCTATCGGAGCGGACGTTGATATCGCTCGTCGAACCGGCGTCCGGCATGTGCGTCACTCCTATGAGGTAATTTCGAGCGTTTGAAGGAGACCTTGCGCCACTCGCTCGCCGAGGCGACTTTGATATAGCCGCAGAAGTCTGCTAGGGCCTCGATCTCCGAAGGCATCACGGCTGCCTCGGTCACTCGCTGCTCGCTGATATTCTTCGAGCGCCGTGCGCCGCGTCGTCCGAGCAGGCCCTCACGGTCGCTTCCACGGGAGACCTGTCTCCTCAACATCTCGCGCTCGCCGACGAGCCGCGAAGCAAACTGCGCGGTGCCGCCGTGCTCGCTTGCCGAACAGCGCAGAATGAGCGTGTTACAGCAATTTTCGATGAGGGCGGGTGCATCGACGCCGTACGTACCGGAGACCTGCGCAACGGATTGGAAGCCCAAGACGCAACGCCCTCCGAATTTGCGCAACCGCGCGAGCGCATCCTTCAACCCATCTATGGCGCCCAGCGCGTCGAGCTCGTCCACCACGAACCAGAGGCGTTGGTCGACGCCCTCCGCGCCATGCATTGCCTCGAAGATCGCAAGTCGCACCCATGTTGCGATGATCGACTTGAGAGCCTGAATTTGTCCGGCCCTGTAGGGTATGAACAATGAGCCCGTTGCGGGACGTCTCACCCAGCCGGTCACGGAGAACGGAGCCGCTCTTTGCCTGCGGACGTGTTCGAGCGCGGCGAGAGCCGAGACCGCGACCGAACGGATCGAGCCGAACATGCGTGCATTTTCCGGGTCGAGAAACGGATGCGCCGGGGTGCCCGCGACCACGTCTCTGAGCTCAGACGGTGACGCCTCCGATATGAGCCGCCACAGCTCTGCGCAGTCGGCGCGACTCGAACGACAGCCGCGCAGCAGCGCGCCTAGGAATATTCGCGCATAAGCACGCCACTCGCCGGCGGCCGCGTCCTGAACCGTGGGAATGAGACTGCCCGCAAGCTGCTCGATGTCGTAGGGGTTGCGAATTTCCGAGAAGGGATCCCATTTGAGGGAATGCGGCTCGAATGGATTCAACACGATGTCGCCTCGGTAACGGTCGAAGAACCGTCCGCAATATCCGCCGTCGGGATCAGCGAACACCGCGCGATCGCCGCGCTCGAGTGCCTGCGCCAAGAGCTCGCCGATCGCCGTGGATTTACCGGTTCCGGTCGTACCGAGGATTTTGAAGTGCTTGGTCTCGTCTCGCGCGCCCACCGGAACGCCGACCAAAGTGAGCTGTGAGGGATTCCAGCGGCTGAGCCGCGCCGCACTCCGCGGCGTCGCGCCTTCACGGACCACCGCGCCTCGTTTGTGAACTTCGGCCGGGCGGCGCCGCATCGCGAATATGCAGAGCCCGACCCCGAGCGCGATCGCGGCCGCGACGGGTACGCCGTTCACATTGAAAATCGCCGCGACCCAGTCCACGACTCAGTAGCCCTTGACGATGTAGTAGTCGGCTTGGTCGCCGTACGTGGGCGCCCTGCGATCGACACGAACGCATAGGCGCGCTTGCTCGCCGCAATGCCGCCAATCGATGCGGCCGCCGCTCTCCTCGAGGCGCGTGAGACTTGCCTGGACCTCGTCCCGTCGCGCCCGTAGCGCCTCGATCCGCGACGCCGACGGCAGCAGCCAATAGGCGATTCCACTCGGAATGGCGGCCGACAAAAGGACGCCCGAGATGGTCCAGACCAAGCCGCGGAGGTGCGCCGCATGTTTCATGCTGTTGAGCGCTTGCGCTGCTCGGCGGCTCTCGGCGGTCAACTCCTCGAGTTCCTCGATGAGCGTGCGCCGAATCTCCTCGCGCACCACGCCGTCGAGATCCTGGGTGTGGGCGCGCAGCTTCTCGAGGTGGGCTTCCGCCATTTTCTGATGGGCCTGCGCACTCTCCATCAAAAGGCCGAGCTTCATCGTCGTCTCGTCAGCGGTACCGGCACGCTCACTCATATTCATGGCCCTCGTTCGACCGCGCTGCCGCGCTCCGCGCTCGAGCAGCATCGGCGCGGCGACCGTCCTGCCAGACAGCGGGCGCGCTCAATTGCACGCGCTGCCAGGTCGGCTCCGAGGCGTACTTCAAGTATCCGGTGAGGTCGGGGAGCTGCTCGATCTGCGAGGCCAGGAGCGCATGTTCGACGCTCACATGCTCGCTTCGGGATGTCGTGCCGATGAATTCCGTGGCACGGCGGCTCCGCGAGATGCTAGTCCGCAAGACCTCGCGCTCCCCGACCAGCTGCGATGCGAAGCGCGCCGTTCCGCCGCCCTCGCTCGCGGAGCACCTCAAGATCAGGGTATTCCCACAGTTTTCGACGATCGTGTGCGCCTCTCCCGGCCCGTAAGTGCTTGAGACCTGCGCGAGCGATTGGAAGCCCAGAACGCATCGGCCGCCAAATTTGCGCAGGCGGGCGAGCGCGTCCTTCAGTCCGTCGATCTGTCCGAGCGCATCGAGCTCATCCACCACGAACCAAAGCCGCCGCGCGGTTCCTTGGGCCGCGGGCTCGCGCGGATCCATGGCCTCGAATATTGCGAGGCGCATCCAGGCGGAGATCGTGGAGCGCAATGCGGCGATCTGCCCTGCGCTGTAAGGCATGAAGAGCACGCCACGGCGATCCTCGGCGACCCAGGAGCGGATCGAGAACTTCGTACCTTTCTGCTGAGCAATGTATTCGAGGGGGCCGATCGCCGCGCTCGTGACGGAGCGGATCGAGTCGAACATCCTGCTGTTGTGCTCTTCGAGAAACGGCTGCGCGGGCGTACCCTCTACCAGCGCACGCAGCTCCGTCCGGTCAGCCACCATCATGAGCCTATAGAGCTCTGCCGTGTCGGTCACACCGGCTTCATGCGCCCGGCGAGTAACCGCACTCAAGAAGGTACGCGCGTACCCGCGCCAGCTGCGATCCGAGCCTTCGTGATCCGGGATGAGGGAGCGAGCCAGCTGCTCGACGTCGTAGGGCGTCCTGATCTCCGAGAATAAATCCCACTTCACGGACCGCTCGTCGAAGGGATTGAGTATCGTGTCGCAGCGGTCCGCATTGAAAAACCGACGCAGATAGCCGCCGTCGGGATCGGCGATGACCGCGCGATCGCCGCGCGCCAGCGCCGCACTCAGGATCTCTCGAATGGCCGTGCTCTTGCCGGTACCGGTGGTACCTATCAGCTTGAAATGCTTGGTCTCATCCTCGAGAGCCACCGCACGCCCGGCCACCGTGATTGCGAGAAACGAAGGGCCAGGCTGCCTCTCGACGCGGGAGGGCCGCTCCGCGACCAGGGCCCCGCGCCGATGCGAGTCGCCGGGTGCGGCATCGGCTGCCAGCGTTCGGCCACCCGCATAACCAAGCAGGGCGCTCATGGAGGTCGCGAGCGCGAATTCGGCCACGCCCCGCACGCTGCCCAGGTACGAAAGCAGCGGCGTTGAGGCGCTCATGGCACCCTCGACCAACGCGGCGAGCGGAGCGGCGACGAGAGGCGAGGCGATCAATCGATGCCAGGCGCCCCCGCTCCGCGCGAGACCCACGACCATCGGCAACTGGACAGCCGCGTAGCCGATGAGAACGCTCGGCCAACCGTGGATGAGCGATTCGCCCAACATCAGCCCTCCCCGCCGACGATGCGACGCTTACGTTCGGGCTCGTACCAGATTTCCTTGATGAAGCGTTCGTGTGCCTCGACCCCGAACTGGATCACGACATCGATCAAGAGATACAGAAGACTCTTGATGTCCTGGCGTGCGAGCTCGCGGCCGCCGGGGTTCTGTTTCACCAAAAGCACCAGTTGCTCGAAGGCGAGGTCCGCGCTCGCGGCGTGTATGCTCGTGATCGACCCGGGGTGACCGGAGTTGACGTTGCGCAAGTAGTCGAAGGCCTCCTCGGAGCGCAGCTCGGCTAGAAGAATCCGGTCTGGCTTCATCCGCAGGCAACACTCGAGCAGCTGTTTCGGGGTTACTCTTGCGACGCCCTGGTCGTCTTTCGAATAGAACAGGCGCACGTGGTTCGGATGGCGATCGAGCACAAGCTCCTGGGCGTCCTCGATCGTGATCAGCCGTTCATCCGGCGATATCTCGCGAATGAGCGCCTTGGTCCACGTGGTCTTCCCCGACCCCGTAGGCCCGGACACGAGGATGTTCTTGCGAGCCGCGACCGCCGCTCGCATGAAAGCAGCGTAATCTCCTGCCGCAAGCAACCGGCGGAGTTCCTTCTCGGTGTCGTCCAGCCTATCGGCGGCGCGGCGCGCGTGCCGGAAGATGCCGCGTTGCTGCAGCTCGTCGATGCTCCACACCGCATCGGCGGGTCGGCGGATCGCGATGGCAACGCATCCGGGCGAGGTCGCCGGCGGCAACACCACCTGCACACGTTCGCCGGTCGGCAGCGACGCCGACAAGAGCGGCGCCGTCGCGTCGACGCGCTGCTGGGTCGAGTTGGCCACGAGCTTTGCGAGTCGGCTGCACCATTCGAAATCGGCGAAAGGCAGTGCGTGCCGTTGCCATCCGCTGCGCAACTCGACGAAGGCTTCCTGGGGCCGGTTGATGCAGAGCTCGGTGACCTCGGGGTTGGCGAGCAGCGGGCGCAGCGCGCGCATCGTCAACGCAAGCGCCGACGACTCGGCGTGCCGGTCAGCGGAGGCCCGTGACAGCTCGCAGCTCATAAACCGATCTGAAATCCAGATCCCGGGCGACCAACACCTGGATGCGATCTCCATTCTTCTTCACCACGGTCGGGGGAATGTTCACCGTTCCCTTGAGCACCTCGGTCATCACGCTTTGCGATCCCGCCGGGTCGACGACGAGGGTGCCGCCGCCGTTTCTTGTCGAGGCGGCCTCGACGGCTCCATCGACGATCGAGATCAGCATGGCAGCGCCGAATCTCTCCCAGAAGTGGCGGTTCACTTCGCCGGGCAGCCCCGAACGTCCCAGCTCATCCGCGCCGGGCGATGCGAGGGGCACCACCACGCCCGCGGGGGTACGGGCTTCGGTCCACAGCACGAACACGCGTGCTTGCCCTTGCTGCACCTGGCCCTGTGTCTCGCCGATCAACTTGGTGCCACGTTCCATCAGCACCACCTTGCCGTCGACTCCGAAGACGTCCGTCGCCATCACGCAAGTGGTCATTCCCGGCAGCGTCGAGTCGATCGCCGTCTCCAGAGTGCAATCGATGAAGGCGCCCTTGGGCAGCAGCAGGCGCTGTGCCGGCAGCATCGCGGCGCGGGCGGCCGGGTTGGGCGCAGCATGCAGGAGCGCGGACAACTCGCCGGAACGTGGCGCCGCCGCAGATACGCTCCCGGGCGCAGGTCCCGAAGCCGAATCGATTTCGGACGGCGTGACGCCCGCCGCGGGCTGTGAAGTCGAGAACACGGCGCCCGAGAGCCGACGCTGCCGCGCGAGTTCCTCAGGGGTCGGCGGTGCAGGGGCCGTGTAGCCTGCCGTGTTCGCTGCGAGCGGGATCTCCGGCAAAGTCGTCACAGTCAAGGCCGCCCGATCGGCAGCGCTCACCGGCGGGGCGGCAAATGCCGGCAGCGCATCGATCGCGGACGACACAGGCGGCGGCAAGGGCGGGTCGATGCGACCCAGGCTCGGCAACACGGTATCGCCTGCGGCACGACTCGCCGCCGTATTTTGAACGTTGCTCCGCATCCGCGTCTGCCGCGAGGCATTGTTCGCGTAGTACCAGATGAGAGCGCCCAACCCGAGCATGGTCATCAGCGATACGGCAAGTATATTGCTCAACCGGGATTGCATGGAGACCGAGCGAGTGACGAGCGTCGTCGCACGTTCGCCGGCCACTTCCTCCGGGCCTGCATCCGCGGCGCTCACGGCACGATTCCCGGCACGGTGCGTTGCACGTCCGGCGTGACGGTCCCGGAGTCGAGTCGTAATCCAGCGCCCGTGAAGCCGTGGTTAACGATACACCCGGCGAGCTTGCCGCGGCGGAGGATGAACTGACGGGCGACTCTATGCACGACCACATCGCCGGAATCCATGCTGAAATTGAGGAGCGACTCGGTGGCGTCGGCGTTGCGTACGAAAATAGCGGGCAGCTCGGCGTTGGCGGCGAACCGCAGTCGCGTATGCACCCCGTCGTCCGACGCGGCGGTGGGCTTGAGCGTCGGACTGCCGCAATACCAGTAGTCGATATTCCGCGGTCGCTTGGCGGAAGCCTCTATGAGCGCCGTATCAATACGCTCAGCAGCCTGTTCTGCCTGCGTCCGCGCGGGGGTCGGAGGGTACGTGAAACGTACCGCGTAGATGACATCGGGATCATCCGGTCCCGGTCGCTGCGCAACCGCCGTGTAATCGATCTGATAGCGGCGGCGGTTGGTGAGCACCGTGAGATTGGTGGCCACTTTTGCCGCCTTCGGCTTCAAGAACAGGTGGTTCTCCGTACCGAAGTACGAGATTCCCTCCAGGTCTCCCGCGCCGAGACCGACGAAGCTCTCTCCCGCCTCGAACTCGAAATCGATCTGGTAGCCGACGAACCCCCGCACTCGATACACCTGGTCGCCGTTGTAGGGGGCGTGGCGGATTCGACTGTCCGCGACGCCTCGAATCGGCACCGTCTCGGCATGCAGCACGGGCGAAATAAACGCGCCCTGCATCGTCGCCGCGACGGCGAGGAATCGCAGAGCAGCTTGGGTGTCTTTGCTAAGAATCATGATGGAGGTCCCTTGGCAGCCGATCCCTCGATGGGAGCCTCGGGCTCCGCCTTGAATTCGATGACCTTGAAACCGAGCGGATTCCATCGCCTCGTGCGCGGATCCTTCGCGGGTTGTGTGTACGCGTATTGGACGGTCGCAACCCAGTGACTAAACTTATCCCCGGCGCCGGCACCGGCTCGGAGCGCCTTGAGGTAGCGGACCTGTGCGAGATCGGCGAGACCGCTCGCGCGAGTAAAGAAACTCACCGCCTTGACCTGCACGCTCACCGTGCTGCCGTCCTTGTGGACGTTGAGCGGAGAATCCGGATTGGTGGCGGTCCACATCGCGTACCAAGCCTGATTGCGTTGCGGAGAGTGGAATGCGCCGCATTCCTCGTAATCGCTTTCGGCGGTCGCAAAGTTGAACCGCTCACAGACCGTCACATAGTGAGTGAGAAAATAGCGGGTCACCGCCTCTTGCGGCGTCGACCGCCCGTCATACGCCGGGACCACATCGACCACTCCCGTGGTGTTGTCAACACGTACCACGAATGGATCGACCCGCTTCAACGGCATCAGGATCACGAGCGCGAGCGCGCCGCAGACCGCGCAGGCCCATCCCGCGCCGGCAACCCACCAGGCAATTCGAGTGCTATGACGCTGCTGTGCCGCTCGATCGGCGTCCCACGACCGGGATTCCTCGAAATAGCCCAGGAGATCCGGCTCTGTGCTCACCGCAAGCCCCTTTCGGAGGGCTTTGCATCAGCCGGCACTGCAGGCGGGTCCGGTGGGTTGATCGGGGTAAGGTGAGCATCGCAACGAAGATCGTGTTTGGCGCATCCGCCCAGCAAAATGACAGCCAGCGGAATTGAACGAAGGCAAACCAGTCGCATGACGTTCTCCGGGATAGGCATTTTCTTGTTGTCGGTGTTCACAGCCGCCGCTGCCGCCGATCATGGGTGAGCGCGCGAGCGCCGGCCATCGCGGCGCGTCCCGCATAAGCTGGGGCGGCGGCAACGGCACGTATCACTCTGGGCGCGGCGTATTTCGCATACGGACCGGCGACTGCTACTCCTCGCCGCCAGCCCAAGGTTAGAGCGCGGCTCACCATGCCGAACGAGCTCAAAGCCGCTCCGCCCGCGACGCTCGAGGCAATGGGCATGACCTGCCGCAGAATCAACAGAACCAAGCCTGCGATCAGCATCATGTGCAGCGCATCCACGGTGACGATCGCACTGCCACGCGCGGCGGTTTGTGCCGCATAGGACTGAACCACCTGCAGCAATAAGGCGGCCACCATCACCGTCAGGATGGTGACGAGCGCGTAGTTCGCGAGCTGCGCGATCCATGCCGAGAAGAGCCTACGCGTCGAGTCGAAGAACAGCATCGCAATGAACAGCGGCCCGAGCGCGAGCAGTACGGCGAGTGCGATATTCGAGAGAGCGATCAAGAACATGGCGTAGACGCAAAGCAACCCGATCAAGCACCAGACGACCGCACCGGCCAACACAAAGCCGTAGCCGCTGAAGGCATGTCCCTTCGTCCAGAGGTTGCCGGCAACGGTCCCTCCACTCTCCCAGATCGCGTCGATGGTGCCGACCGGATCACCGGCGCCGACGACGGCCGCTGCGAGCTGCGCGGGCGCGTTGTAGAACGTGTCCACGATCACCGTGTTGTACAACCACAGGTTCAGGGTGACGCCCAAGACGACGGCCAGCAGCACGATGCGCTTGACGCCCGTGACGAGCGGTTCCTCGATTTGGCCCGTGAGCTGCAAGTACCCCCACACCATCACGTACAGCACTGCAAACGTCACGATCGTGGGCTCGAGAACGCCCGCGAGACGTGCGGTGTTGTTCCCGATGTAGGCCGCCAGCTGACTGTTCAGCCAACTCCAGAACGTTGCGAAAAATCCCATGACGTTCACGGCGCCGGCTGAAAGCGGGTCGCGAATTGGCCTTGACCGACGATGACCTGCTCCCGCTCGCGCTGCGCGTTGGCCGCAGACAACGCCTCCGTGGCCTGGGCGAGCACTTGCAGCTTGGTTTGCTCGTTCTGCAGCATGCCGAGCTCGGCATTGATGCGCGCCTGCAAGTCGAGGATTCCTTTCTGATCTGTTGCGCTTGGGATCGCCGCGATCAAGCTCTGGATCGCAGCGAAGCGGGTGCTCGAGTTCGACAGCGCCTGCGCGGCCACCGCTTGGCGGAGCGCGATGGCTTGCCGATCGGCAATGACCTGCTGCTGAGCCGGCGGTGGAAGCGCCGCCAGCTGTGAAGGCGACATCACGGCATTCGAGCTCATGGAAGCCTGGACACCGGAGGCGAGGCCGGGATAAGCGCCCGTTCCCTGTGAGGCGGCGGTCAGCTGCGCGGCGCTCGTCGGCAGGTAATTGCGATTGGTGCCGCTGAGTAGGAGCTGCATACCCCGGTTGCCCGTCGTCGTGGCAAGCGCGGCCTGTGCCTGATTGAGTTGAGCTTGTGCAGTAATGAGCTGCTGGCGCAGGGTCTGGACCTCTTCTATCAGTTGCGCGATCGCTCCGACGTCGATGACCGCCCATTGAGCGCGTGCGGTCTGCGCGGCCGCGACGAAGAGCAGCAAGGACATCGTTATCCACCGAACTTTGGCCATGACCACTACCCCGCCTGTTTGGAAGTTTCTCGTTCGTCGGTATTCGCCGCCATGAATGCGGGCAGCCAGTCATCCGGCAGAGGGCCGTTCGCGGCGATCAACTCGCTCATCTGGGTCACCTTGGCCGCACGGCCGGAAATCACGGCAAGCTCGGCGTCGAAGCCCTTGAGATCGAGGCGGCATACCACACTGTGGTGGGCTTGCTTGACCAGGAATGTCCGAGACCCGGGCTCGAGCTGCTCTTTGATCAGCTGGAACTCCCGGTCGGAAAGTCCAAATCCTTGGGTATATTCCTCGTGGCGGGCGTCCGCATTGGGAAAGAACACCTTGGTTGGCGTCTGCTCGACAAGCGTCCGGCTGATGGAACTCTGCAACACGTCACTCGCGCTCTGCGTCGCGAGACACATGACTCCATTGAGCTTGCGCCAGGTCTTCGGACCGTCCTTTGCAAAATTCTCGAATGCGGGATCCGCAAGCAGCCGCCAGAACTCGTCCATCCAGCAAACGAGGCGGCGCCCATCGAGCAACTGGCGTACCAGATGAAATAGATACAAAGTGACCGACGCGCGAGTGCTGGCGTGATCGAGGAACTCCGTCACGTCGAAGCCGACGACCGTGCGACCCGCGAGGCGCTGCGCGAGGGTATCTGCAGAATTGTCGAACACCCAGGCATAGTCGCCGCGATGGCTCTCGCACCAGCAGCTAAGGCGTGCGTACAGGCCCTCCGGATCCGTGGGATCCAGGAATTCCACCAGCCGCGACAGACGCCGCGCGGAAGGATCCAGCGCCAAGGTGCCGCGCAGAGCTTGCTCGAGGTCGACGCGCTCCCGCACGGAAGAACGACCGTCCGGCGCTCGCGCGCGACTCAGTTCGCACAGCCAAACCTTCAGAAATTCGATGTTGGAGGATGTTGGAGGCAGCTGCAGTGGGTTGAAGCCCGTCGGTACGCCGTTCTTCAGAGGGAAATAGGCCCCGCCCAAGGCGCGCACGAGGATCTCCAATCCTCGGTCCTTGTCGAATATCACCTGCGTGGTGCCACGGCGCGCCAGCATGGCGATCAGAAAGCCGATTAAGACTGTCTTACCAGATCCCGTGGGACCGCATATCAAGGTATGACCTGTGTCCTTGCGGCTGCCGCCGTCGGGATCGCTGGGATCGCTCGCATGCAACGAGAAGTGATAAGGCGAGCGCGCGCTGGTCACGAGCACGGTCAGTGCTCGGCCCCAATGATTGCCGTCCGCGCGGCCTGCCGGATAGTTATGGAATGGTGCCATGGCCGCGAGGTTTCGCGACGTGATCGGGGACTTCCGCGTCCGGAACGGGAAGTTACCGGGCAACTGCGCCCAGAAGGCGGCCTCGAGCGCCAGGTCCTCCCGCGCGACCAGCATACCGGCATCGGCGAGGATGCTGCGCGCCTGCGCCACTTGATCATTGAGCGGTTTGAGCCGGCCGGTCAGACTCGATCGCTCGCCCGCGGCGATCTCCGGCAAGTCCACCATCAGCAGCAGCGAAAAGTGATGATCACCCATCACGAATTCGTTGCTCGTGAGGGCATCGAGCGCGTCCTTGAGCTCGGCCGCCTGCGACACGGCGAAATCGCCTGCATTGGCCATCCGGTTGAACTGCCGCTGGAGCAAACCCTGTCCGGTCGACTTGCTCAAGAATGCGAACGACTGTGTGAGAACGAAAGTCAGAGGTGCCGAAAGCAGCCGGTCGTACATGCCGACCACGGTGGGAGTGGGGTACTCCTTGATTCCCAACACTGCGCCGGCTCGAGTCTCCGTCGGCGTGCGGTATTCGATGGTCTCCGTGCCGAAGAACAACCGGGTGCTTGCGAGGGCCTCGTTGAGAGGTCCGCGCGGAAGCGGTATGCGCTGATACTCTCCGTTGATCAGCAGCGCGAAATACTCGAGTAGTGACGAGCACCAAACCTCCCCTCTGCGATAGCAACCGAGCAGCTCCGGCTCGTATCGGTCGAGGGAGGCAAGCAGCGTCTGCGCGATCTTGTCGCAGGCATCGAGCGCATCCGCCAACTCGGCTCGCCAGGCATCGCGCTGCGCCCGCGCGACGGCGCGCGCCAAGAGGCCTGTAGCCGCTCCCGACACCGGCCGATACAGCACCGCGACGTAGAGCTCGTTGAGCATGAGAGTCTCGCGGCTCAATCGCCGGCGATAGCGCGCATGCAGCGATTCGGCAAAGAGGTTGCCGGGCTGCGTCATCGACTCATCTCTCGATTCGTCCAAAGAAACCGATCGGCGGATGAGGTGTGACCACAGTGCGATCCCCGGGCTCGCAATGTTCCTCCAAAGGACATTGAGACGCGCATGCCAATTGTTGAGCTCGCAATCGTCCCGTGTCTCGAAGCTCGCGCCGCCAATCCGCAAGGCCTGCACGTAGTCGCCGTACTGCGTGCGAATCACGGTCGACGCCACATGTGCGCGATATGGAATACGTCCCGCGGCGCTGAACTCGCGGCGTAGTGCGCTATCCCGCCTCAGGATCGGCATGGCGATGCCTCCCGATGCGCGTGAGCGAGCTTGATCGAGTCGACTCGGCGGCGGCCGGCGCGATCGGGCAATCCCGTTGCGAGGGGCGAATAACTGCTGGCCTTCCACAATCGCCAATTCGCGAAGAACGCGGGCAGCCGCGTGCGAGCGCAGAGCAGAAGCAGGTCGAAGAACCGGGCATCTCGGGCACAGAGCAACATGCCGATCCCATGGATCGGCGCGCAAAGCAGGAGCATCAACAGGTTTTTCGTGAGCAAGAACGCCTCCATTGTAAAAACCATGTTGAAGAGGAGTGCCGAGTACGTGACACCCCAGCGCATCGGCGGCCGGGTAGCGCCGACGAACAGCGGATCCTCCGTCAATCCCGTGTCGAGCTCGCTCACCACGCCCCCCCTAAACGCCGAACATGCCGCGCACCCACGTCACGATCTGGGGTGCGCCGAATGCGATGGCGATCCCCAGAATTGCGCCAATACACCATCCCCACGACATTCGATTCGCCATGGCCATACCGCCCAAGGCCATTATCAAAATGATTGCGATCGGCGTAAGCCACGCCAAGATGTTGGTTTGCAGCGCGCTCGCCCCGGTCATGAAGGGCGACGCCTGTGCCAGACACAGCTCGGGCGCGCAGACCGCGAGCGCAGCAATGAGGACCGACAGTGATAGCGAAATGCGGCGGACCCTTCGATTCTGGGGATGGTGCATGGCGACTTCCTCTTGCTCTCCGGTATTGAGATGGCGCTTCGCTAGGCCTCGGTCTCCAGCTCGTCGAGCTCACGCTCCATTCGACGCGCAAGCTCCTCGCGTTTCGCCTTGCCGGGGGCGCCAAACCGGAAGCCCTGTACGACGAACGAATGGTCGTAGTGCTTTTCTCCATCCTTGTCGGTCCAATTGTCCGAGCGAAGTTGCGCGTGAACGACAAGCTGATCGCCCTTGCGCGCGTTCTTCGCTATCGCCTCTCCGAGGCCATCGAATGCCACGAACCATAGAGTCGTAACGATTTCGCGATTGTTGCCCTGCTCATCTTTTCCAGCATAATCATTGCCGACCAGGCAAAATTTCGTATAGGTGACATCTCCCTTGACGGCATACTCGGGATCTTTCGAGAGATTGCCGACCGCGGTCAGATTGAAGCTGTTCATGCGTGATCTCCTATTGATTAAGTACGCCGCGACGACATGGGTGTCGCTCGCGTGGTGATAGTCTGCGAGAGCTTTGTGTACCGGAGAACGAAATTAAGTCATCGATATGCAAAGAAAGAGGCAGGCCACGCGATCGCGACGCGAACATGATCGATGCGGCTCGATCGCTGAAAAAATGTGCATAATCGCGCGATGACTAACTTGACCTCGAGATCGCGCGTCGACGACGTGCAGCCGGCACTGCGCGTCGCGGGCTTGACCAAACGATATGCCAGAGTAACGGCTCTCGACGATGTGTCGTTCACGGTTGGCCGCGGTGAGATCGTGGGACTCCTCGGGCCCAACGGCGCGGGCAAGACCACCACCATCAACGTCATACTCGGAGTGCTGGAGCCGACCGCCGGCGAGGTCGAGATCGACTCGATCGACATCGCAAGCGCGCGCGCTCTCGCGCTGACGCGCGCGAATTTCGCCGCGGTGTACGCGTCGCTCCCCGGCAATCTCACGGTGAGGCAAAACTTGCGATTCTTCGGACTGCTCTACTCGATCGAGGCGCTCGCAAGTCGTGTCGACGAGTTGCTCGAGGAGTTCGACTTGAAGCATCTGCGCGACACTCGATGCGGTCTGTTGTCCTCAGGCGAGCAAACACGCGCGGCGCTCGCGAAGGCGCTCATCAACCGCCCGAGGCTGTTGCTGCTCGACGAGCCGACCGCATCACTCGATCCCTCGGCCGCGCAGATTATTCGCGAAAGGATCAAGAACCTAGCGGCCGAGGAGCGCTGCGGCATTCTGTGGACCTCACACAACATGCACGAGGTTCAGGCGGTGTGCGACCGAGTTCTGTTCCTTTCGCGAGGCAAGGTATTGCTCGAAGGCGACCCGAATACGCTGCCGCGGGAGCACGGGGCCGGGAGCCTCGAGGATCTGTTCATACGCGTGGCCCGCGAGCCCTTGACGCTGCCGGAGGCGCATCGATGAAACCGCGGCCGGTGGCTGCGATCGTCCTGCGGCAACTCTATCTTCTTCGCCAGAGCCCGGTGCGCGTCTTCGGTCTCGTCGTATGGGTCACCATCGACATCGTCTTGTGGGGCTTCATTACGCGCTACCTAAATACGGTGAGCGGCAGCGGCGTCAATTTCGTGCCGACCTTGCTCGGAGCGGTGCTATTGTGGGATTTCAGCGAGCGTATCATGCAGGGAGTCAGCACCGCGTTTCTCGAGGATGTGTGGTCGCGCAATTTCCTCAACCTGTTCTCCTCGCCGCTGTCGATCTCGGAATACATCACGGGACTCGTTCTCACCAGCATGCTCACGAGTAGTCTCGGGCTCGTCACCATGCTCGTGGTGGCCACGGCAGTCTTTCACCTGCAGTTCTTCTCGCTCGGCGCCTCGTTGGCGGCCTTCATCATGGTGCTGTTCGTGTTCGGCATCAGCCTCGGAATCCTGGCGACGGCCATCGTGCTGCGTTTCGGACCGGCGGCGGAGTGGCTGCTCTGGCCGCTTCCCGCGCTGCTCTCGCCCTTCGCGGCGGTCTTCTACCCGCTCGCCATCTTGCCGGTATGGATGCAGACCGTCGCACGAGCATTGCCGCCCTCGTACGTCTTCGAGGGAATGCGCGGATTGTTGGCTGGAGGAGCGTTCCCCACGCGATTGCTGCTCGAGGGCGGGGCGGTGGCCGCAGTGGAGTTGCTCGCCGTGTCTTATCTATTCGCGCGGGTCTATCACCGCGCGGTACGTACTGGACTGCTTGCGCGCTACAGCGCGGAGGGCGCCGCCTGAGCGTGCCGTGCGGTCGTTGCGCCGCTTGGCGGGTTCGCTTAACGTGAGTCATGGAAGACGCTTACCGCATGCAGGCCGCTGCCGTCGCCCGCGCTCCGGTCTTCGTGCCCTGGCGCGTGGCTCCGCCGCTGCTCAGCACGGCGCTGACCATGCTGGGCGCGGGCATGCTGGGATCGCTCTTGCCCTTGCGATTTTCGGCAATGGGCTTGTCGCCGGGCACGATCGGTCTGATCGCGACGGGCGAAGCGCTCGGCTTTCTGGTGGGATGTCTTTACAACCACAAGATCATCGCACCCGTGGGGCTCGAGCGCGCTTACGCGGCATTCGCGGGTATGAAGGCGGTCGCGATCTTGAGCCTGTATTTCGCGCAGAGCGTGCCTGTTTTGATGCTGTTCCGATTCATGATCGGATTGAATGCTGCCGGCCTCGCGATCATCGTCGAGAGTTGGTTGAACGCCCTGGTGCCGAACGAGCAGCGTGGCCGGGTATTGACCCTCTACGTGCTCGTATACGGGCTGTTCTACGGCGCGGGACAGTTGCTCGCACAAAACCTCGACGTGCGCGGAGCGGAATTTCTCATTCTCTCGGGTATATCGACCACGCTGGCACTCGTGCCGATGGTCGGTATCAACGTCCGTGCGCCGCAGCTTCCGCAACGGGTGAAACTCGAGATCTTGAAGGCTTTGCGCACCTCGCCCGCGAGCGTGATGGCGTGTCTGCTGAACGGCTTGGTCCTCACCGGCTTCTTCACCGTCGGCCCGCTATTCGGCGTGCGCATCGGGTTCGACCAGCAGCACGTCGTAATCTTGATGGCCTGCGTGTCACTGGGTGGCCTCTTTCTGCAGTGGCCGATCGGTCATCTCTCGGACAAGATCGACCGACTGCATGCCCTCATCGGTCTCGGCCTCGGAATTCTCGCGGTCGCCGCGGCTCTGGTGAGCGTCGATCGGCGTATGCCCTTTTTCCTGATTGGGATCCTGTTTGCGGTCTTCGGTGGCTTTGCCGAGAGCCTCTACGCGGTCGGGGTCGCGCACGCCAACGATCGAGCCGACAAGAGTGACTATGTGGCCCTGTCCTCAACGCTTCTGTTTGTCTGGGCACTCGGGGCGGCCATCGGGCCGACCACCGGAACGTTGGCCATCCAACTCATCTCGCCCAGCGCGTTCTTCGGCTACGTGATCGTGCTGACGGTTGCCTTCACGCTGTTCGCCACCTGGCGACTGCGCCGGCGCAAGGACGATGGAACGGTCGAGGAGCGCGAAGTATTCCTCCAGTACCCTCAAACCTCACCCGAAATCTACGCCTGGCTCCCGTATCATAAGGAGCCCACCGCTGCGGCACCGTCAGCCGACTCCGAGAGCCCGCCGCCCCCGCCGGAGTCGCCGGGCACGACGGCGGTTGAGGCCCAGGCCCGAGAGGATGCATGAAGCTCGGGGACATCATGACCAGGCGCCTCGTGACCGTCGAGCTCGACGATTCGCTCGCGACCGTCAAGCAGATCTTTGACTCGCTGCACTTCCATCATCTGCTGGTGATCGGTTCGGACAAGAAGCTCTGCGGGGTCATCTCCGATCGCGATCTGCTGCGCGCCATCAGTCCGTATGTGGGAACCGTATCGGAGAACGCGCGCGACTCAGCGACCCTCAAGAAGCGGGCTCACCAGATCATGACACGGTCGCCGCTGACGCTCTCGGCCGAGGCGAACGTCGCGGACGCGATCCAGCTATTCATCGACCATCGGGTATCGTGTATTCCCATCGTAGACGAGGGGCTCAGCGCCGTCGGTATCGTCAGCTGGCGCGACATCCTGCGATCGCTCGTCGGGTCGACGGGCGCCTGATGCAATGCGCGCTCGAGCAAGGCTCGATCAGCCTGTCAAATCGAGCGCAGCGCCCGAGCAGCCAGTCCGAGGGATTCGCCACCCCGGTTGGAGGTCAATGCGTCGTACCCACGGCTGGGAGCAGTTTTCGCTCTCAGCCGTATTGCGCGCCCGCCGGCGGACGCCGTCAACGGCAAAATGCGCCGTGATCGCGCAGTTATAGACCCCCAAGGTAAAATGCCCCATGCAATCCCCTGGACAGGACCGAGGAGGCGATGGAGGCGCGGGGCGGATCCGCGCAATGAGGCCGCTGATGCTGCATGTTCTATCCCTCGCCGGCATACTCGCCGCATGCTCGCGTGCACCGGCGCCGCAGCCCCGGACGGACGAGCCGACTCATATCCACACCCCTCCCATAAAACAGCTGGACTTGAAGCAGCTGAAAGCGCTCTCCATTGAGTGCGAGAAGTATCTGCCGGGGCAGTTCGCGCGCGGACCCTACGATGCCGCCTACTGCCAGGCGGCTATCGACGCCTGGGGGGACGCGCCCCTGCAAATCGTGCGCATTCCGCCTGGATCACCGCATGCGAATTAAAGTAATTCCCTCACGCCCCACACGAGATTGATTATTGTCCTACGTGCGATAGCGCACAGAGCCGCTTTGCCATAAGAAGTAAAATAACGTTTTTTGCGCTCGTGTAGACTTGCCGACGACGTAGCGCTGCCCTTCCATCAAATCCATGGAGATTTGTGCTCAGAGCCGAGACGATAAAAGAGCGACACTCCGATATTTTCACCTTTCTTCAGGGTGATTTAGCCGCGACCGCCACGCGATGCGACCAACCTGAGGAAACCGGCTCGGAGAGCCTCGTCTACCTGAGCGAGCAGAAACACCTGGATACCGTGGTGAGTCACGATCCGGCGATTGTCATCGTGCACAGTAAGCTCCTCCCATCCATCAACGCCACGCAACAATGGCGAGGGTGTTTGTTCTCGGTGACGGCCATGCCGTCCGCGATGGCGGCACTGCTCACGTACTTCGATCGAAAACGCGAGCGTTTCGGGCAATGGGGCCAGCACCATCCCACGGCGTTGGTCCACGCCACCGCGAAGATCGGAGACGATGTCATCCTGGGCCCCTATTGTGTGATAGGCGCGAACGCCGTCATCGGGGACGGCTGCTGGATCGGGAGTCACACGGTCGTCGAGAACGACGTATCGATCGGCGCGCGCACGATCTTGCATCCTCACGTCTTCGTAGGCTCGGCCTGCGAGGTGGGAACCGATTGCGAAATTCATCCCCACTCCAGCATCGGGAGTGACGGGTTCGGATACGCGCCTGGCCCGCAAGGCAAGCCCATCAAGATATGCCAGCTGGGAAATGTCGTGATCGGCGACGAGGTCGAGATCGGCAGCAACTGCGCCATCGATAGAGCGACTCTCACGTCGACCTACATTCGCTCCGGGGCGAAACTCGACAATATCTGCCACATCGCCCACAACTGCGACCTCGGAGAAAACGGTCTGTACACGGCAGGATTCATGATGGCCGGCTCGACCAAGATTGGTCGAGGATTCATGACCGGCGGAAATTCCGTGGTCTCGGCACATCTGACGCTGGCCGACAACGTCCATCTCGCCGGGCGGTCCACCGTGACGAATAACGTGACCCGATCCGGAGCTTACGGAGGCTACCCGCTGCAACGATTGCCGGACGCCCTCAAGACCGCTGTCAACACGACCCGCTTGGCGAAGCTCCGGCGCGATCTACGGAAGGTCATGAAGCATCTCGGGATAACCAGTGAGGATTTGGAGACCTGACGATCGTCAGCTCGCCTCCCAAAGTCGAACGTGTAGGCCGACATCAGCAGCACCGTGACCGCGGATGTCGCGGTGCAGCGCCATTATGCGCCACCGGCCACCTGTCAGGTCGGCCATTCTCTCAGCACCTCGCTGGGGTTATAGTCAAGCGCTCGGCGACATTCGCACGGAGGATACGGCCATGGGTATGACACTCGCATCGGGTCAAGATCGATCTCTCCATCTCGAGATTCTGCACGTACCGTTGTTCAGGCCGTTCCTCTGGGTGGGCCGCGGTTGGCGCGACATGCAGAGGAACTGGGGCGCGAGTCTGGGCTACGGCGCGCTCACCGTGGCGCTCGGTTGGACGCTCCTGGTGTTTTGTGCCACGCATCCCTACTTCGTCGCCGCGGCGATCACGGGATTCTTGCTCGTCGGACCCGCCATGTCGGCGGGCCTGTGCGAAATGTCTCGCCGGTACGCGCTGGGGCAGCCTGCGAATTTTGACGAATCGCTCGAAGGATTCATGCGCAATGCGCCGGCACTCGTCGAATTCGGCGCGATTCTCGCCGTCTGCGCAGTCGTCTGGTTTGCCCTCTCCGCAGTCCTGCTCGGGAGCGTCTTTCACATCCCGGCACCGAGCGTGAGCGAGACCATGTATCGCGGCTTCATCGACTCGGCAAACCGTTCGCAAGTGCTTGGCTATATCGGAGCGGGCGGCATCCTGGCGGCTGGCGTCTTCGCCATCTCCGTGGTTGCAATCCCGCTCATCATCGATCGGCACGCCACGGCCACCCAGGCGATGCTTGCGAGCATCAAGGCCGTGCTCGGCAATATTCCCGCGATGATCCTGTGGAGTGCGCTGATCTTGATACTGACCGTGATCGGATACGCGCCTCTGCTGCTCGGGTTGCTTATCGTCACGCCGCTCTTGGGCCATGCCACCTGGCATGCCTATCGCGACACGGTGCGCTGACCTGCCGGAAGCTTATCGTCGCAGAGTCGGTCAACAAGTGCCGGTCGATCGACCGCGCAAGGGCGAGCGCCAGGAGACGCTCCGGACCGCGGCCTTCACCTCCGCTGCGCGCCGCCTGAGCCGCGCGCGGCAACGCGGACGATCAGCGGTCGTCGACCCGCAACTCCTTCCGATAGAGTGCGATACGTCCGCGATAGTGCTCGGCAGCGTGGGCGATCATCTTGAGATCTTCCTGACCGACCTGGCGCACGATCTTTCCCGGCACTCCCATGACTACCGAACCATCCGGAATGATCTTGTCGGGCGGCACGAGCGCACCGGCCGCGATCACGCAGTCGCGTCCGATGCGCGCCCGGTCGAGGATACGCGCCCCATTCGCGATCAGAGTCGAATCGCCCACGATGCAGCCGTGCAGGAGGGCACAATGCCCGACGGATACGTTCCTGCCGAGTAGGGTCGGCTCGCCCTCGTCCGTATGGATGACGCTGCCGTCCTGCACGTTGGTGCCTTCGCCGAGCTCGATCCAGTCGCTATCACCGCGCAGCACGCAGTTGAACCAGACGCTCGATCCCTTCCCGAGCCGCACGCTGCCGATCACGCAGGCGCCCGGCGCGATGTAATAGTCCTCGCCCGCGGTCTCGATTCTTTTGTTACCGAGGGAAAAGATCACGCTGCTCTCCGATCGGGCGCGGGGATGCGCCTCCGGCCGCGAAGGGCGAGGATCGAGTAGTAGACTGCGCCGATTGCGATCCAGCAGCCGCCGAGGATTTTCGCCGAGCGATCCATCTCATACAGCACGAACAGAATGATCGAGAGGCCCAGCAGGGGACACAAAAGATGGCGCAGCCAGCGTCCGTTTCGCTGCCGCAGCCAATAGTGATTGATGACGGACAGATGCAACAGCACGAAGCTCGAGAGCGCACCGAAATTCACGATCACGGTAAGGTCATCGATGCGCACCGCGAACAACAAGCCCACGAGGAGCGACACGACCGCGACTCCGATGGTACTCACGTACGGCGTCTTGAACCGTGGATGCACTTTGGCGAGGACGGCCGGGAGCTTTCCATCGCGGGCCATGGCGAACAGCACCCGTGCGACGGCTGCCTGCGCCGCCATGGCGTTGGCGATCGCCGAGGCAAGAACGACGGCCACGATAGTGATGAGCTTGAGCCACGCACCGCCCGCGCGCTGCGCGATGTCATAGAACGCGGTCTCGGATGAGGAGAACTTCATTCCGTGCGAAAGATCGGTGGCAACCCAGGTTTGCAACATGAAGAGGGCACCGACGAGTAGGAGGGACAGCACGGTGGCGCGGGCAATGGCGTCCGGGCGGCCACCGTTCTCCTCCGAAAGCGTCGAGATGCCGTCGAAGCCCAGGAAGGAAAGCACCGCGACCGAGGTGGCACTTGCCACGGTGGCCCAGGAAAACGCGCCGGAGTTATAGAGCGGAGCCCAGGTGAGGTGCCCTGCCCCGGCGCCGCCATAGAGCGCCGCCAGGCCGAAACCCACGAACAGGGCGAGCGTCGCAAGCTCGATGAGCAGCATGTACCGATTGACCCGCGCCGTGAGCTCGATACCCACGAGGTTCACCGTCGCGTTGAACGATATGAAGATCACGAGCCAGAGCCACGCCGGCACTCCCGGGGCCAACGGACGTAACGCCACCGCGCTGAAGAGGTATAGAAGAGCCGGCACGAGGATGTAATCCAGGAGGATCAGCCATCCGGAGAAGAAACCGGCGACCTCATGCAAGCCCCGCTGCGCATAAGTGTACACGGAGCCCGCGAGCGGGAAAGCGCCCGACATGGCGGCATAGCTCAAGGCGGTGAAGATCATGCCCGCGAGGCCGATCAGGTAGGCGAGCGGGACCATGCCGTGCGACGCCTCCCACACGAACCCGTATACCGAATACGGGGCGATGGGCACCATGAACACCATGCCGTAAATCAACAGATCCTTGGTCGTAAGCGCCCGGCGCAACTCTTGCCGGTAACCGAATTCTTCGAGCGACATGAAATCTCCGTCTTCTCCCAGGATCCTAGCTCATTCGTGACCTGCGGACCGCGCTACAATGGCGCCATGAACCACCCCCACACCATCCACCAGTCACACATCGGCTGGGACAACAGCCTCGAACCCGCAGCGCGCATTGCTCCGGGCGAGACGTTGCAATTCAACGTACTCGACGCCGCCGGCGGTCAGCTCTCCCCCGCCTCGACCGTCGAGGATGTGAGCCGCATGGATTTCGGCCGGATCAATCCGGTCTGCGGACCGATCTTCATCGAAGGCGCGCGGCCGGGCGATGTGCTCAAGGTGACGCTCCAAGGCTTTGAGCCCTCCGGGTGGGGGTGGACGGCGAACATCCCGGGATTCGGCCTTCTAGCCGACGAGTTCAAGGCACCGGCGTTGCACCTGTGGAAGTACGATCCGGACACCGTTGCCCCCGGCCTCTTCGGTCGCTGGGCAAAGGTCCCCTTGAAGCCCTTCACAGGCACCATCGGGGTCGCGCCCGCCGCGCCGGGTAAGCACAGCATCGTTCCGCCCCGCCGCGTGGGGGGCAACATGGACGTGCGCGATATCGCGCAAGGCACGGAGCTTTATCTGCCGGTGGAGGTCGCCGGCGCGCTGTTCTCGGTGGGCGACACGCACGCCGCGCAGGGCGATGGCGAGGTTTGCGGCACGGCCATCGAGAGTCCCATGCGCGTCACGCTGAAATTCGAGCTCATCGAGCAAATGCCGCTCACGTTTCCGCGCTTCCGCACGCCGGGCCCGGTCACGCGGCACCTCGATACGAAGGGTTACGACGTTGCCACCGGCATCGGTCCGGACTTGATGGAGGCCGCGCGTTCCGCCGTGCGGTCGATGGTCGATTTGTTGACACGCCTGCACGGCATGCCTGCGATGGATGCTTACCTGCTCTGCAGCGTGTGCGGTGATCTGCGCATCAGCGAGATCGTCGACCTGCCTAACTGGACGGTGTCGTTTTACTTTCCGCGGGTCGTTTTCGAGTAGGCTTCACCCGTTTTGCGCTCGGCTTCGTCCCGGGCGCGGCGAAGGTTTCTGATGCCCCTGCTGTTCCCGGCGCGGCAGGCGCGGCCTCTTTCAGCGCGAGCGTGAGCGCCTTGCGGGCCTCCGGCAGAGTCGTGCGAGCGCGACAATCGGCAAACGCCTTCAGGTCTTCGAACGGTCGCTCGCCCCGATACACCGCCTTTTCGAACCCCTCGGTCCATTTGCAGTTCTTAGCGAGAAACTTCCCGAAGGCGGGCGACTTTGCTCCGAGTGCCGTCTCCTCGCTATCGGACAGCCAGTAGACATCCGTGCTCGGGCGCTGAAAGATTTGCTCGAGCAGGTCTGAGGGCACGTCGTTTGCGACCAAAAAGTCCCGCACCGACCCCTGCATGCCGTCCTCAAACAATGCGGCTTCCGTGGTGGGGCGACCCACCCATTCCGATTCGGCGAGTCCCGGGCGGCTCATGCCGAGGAGATTTTCGCCGTCCGTCCCCCGCTCCACCGCCGCGACATAAATCAAGAAGCAGGCGCCCGCGCAGCGCCCCGTGAGGGGGCCCACGACAACCTGCGTGTACAGCGCTTTTACCAACTGGGCGATCTTCATGGCCTCGGCTGCGTTGCCCTGGCTGGAGGCGAGGACGAGCTTGTTGTGGGACAGGAAGCGCTTGTCGTCCTCGGCGATCTTGGCGAGCAGCCGATCGTAATCACCCGGCGCAATCTCCCCCGAGAGAACGAGTGGTCCCACCGGACCGACGTACTCGTTATTAAAGGCATCGCGATCGAGGTAGTAGAGCTCGGCGCCGCGCGCGAGGGCACCCGACAGCAGTAACATCACAGAGACGAAGGCGAGGCGCATATGGAGCGCGATTCTCCCGAAATTACGCTATAAGACCGCCGACCACTTCACGGGCGCGAAGACTCGGATGCGACCACCCTGGCGCCCCGCAGCGTGCCACCCCTGCGTGCTTCGATTACCATCGTGCCATGGAATCGCAGGGGCCCGTCGAGATTCCGACTGCCGCACCCGAGCTGAAGCATGCGACGCGGGAAGCGTTGCTGCACGCGCTCTATGAAGCGGCCGAGATCGAGCACAACCTCATGTGCACCTATCTCTATGCGGCGTTCAGCCTGAAATCCCCCGGCGAGGGGCTGAGCGGTGCGGAGGCGGACGCGGTTGCGCGCTGGCGTCGGGAAATCATGGCGGTGGCGATCGACGAAATGAGCCACCTCGTGGCCGTATGGAACATCACCTCGGCGCTGGGTGGCGCACCGAGCTTCGGGCGCACCAACTTCCCGTTGGATCCCGGCCGTCTCCCGGCCCGCATCGTCGTGAAGCTCGCCCCGTTCAACGAGGCCTCGCTCCAGCACTTCGTCTATCTCGAGCGTCCCGTCGAGTCGAACGAGCCGGAGGGCGTCGGTTTCGAGCCGGAACGCATGTTCCAGCGCGCCGTCTCGGCGCGGCGCCTCACTCCCATGCCCATCGATTACTCCACCGTCGGCGAATTCTACAAGGTGCTCGGTGAAGGCATCCGGGCGCTGGTCGCGCGCGTGGGAGAAGCCGTCGCGTTCTCGGGCGAACCTGCTCTGCAGCTCTCCTCTACCGAGACGGCACTGCCCTGGGCGCGGCCGGTGCGGTGCTCGAAGACTGCCATGGAGGCGTTCGACGCCATCGTCCGGCAGGGAGAAGGCGCGCCCGGACACAGCGCGGGATCGCACTTCGAGCGGTTTTGCGCCATCCGGGAAGAATATCAAGCACTCCGGGCGGCCAACCCGACCTTCGCGCCGAGCCATCCGGCTGCTGTGAATCCAGTGCTGCGCCGTCCGCCGCGACCCGAGGGGCGAGTCTGGCTGGAAACGGAGTCGGCGAGCGCGACCGTCGACGTGGCCAATGCGGCTTACGGTTTGATGCTGCGGCTGCTCGCATATTCCTATGCCGTGGCGGCCCCTCACCCCGACAAGACGCTCGCCGTCGATCTCGCGACCGGCCTCATGCGCGCCATGGCACAGTTCGGACAACACGCGGCGCGGTTGCCCGCGGGGCCTTCGAACCCTCACTGCAATGCCGGCATGTCATTCACGACGCTTCGCGATGCGGCTGCATTACCGCCGGGTCCGGCGGCACGGCGCTTTTTCATCGAGCGCTTGTCGGAGCTGACGCGCGCGGCGGCGGCGCTTCCGGATCGAGCGGCAGCCCGCGTTCAAGAAGGAACGCGACTGCTCCAGTCACTCTCCGAACGCGCGGCCAAGCGCTTCGATGTTGCCACACCGCGAGCCGCGTCCGCGGCGTCCGCCGCCGCGCTGCCGCCAGTCGCCGCAGTCGCACAGCCCACCGCGGTTGCGATACCCGCGGGGATCCCCGCGTCCAACGGCAGCGACCCGACGACCGTCGTCGACAGTGTCGAGTACGTGGAAGGCCGAGCGATGACGTTGATCTACGAGGGGCACCGCTGCATTCACGCGCGCTTCTGCGTGACCGGAGCACCGCGCGTGTTCCTCGCCAACGTCAAGGGCTCCTGGATTCACCCCGATGCCGTCGACGTGGAGCGCCTCGTGGCCATCGCTCAAGAGTGCCCGTCCGGCGCCATACGCTATCGACGCAAGGACGGGCGCCCCGATGAGAGCGCACCGCCCGTCAACCTCGCCGCCATTCGCGAAAACGGTCCGTATGCGTTCCGCGCGCCGCTCGTGCTCGACGGCACGGAGTCGGGCTTTCGCGCAACCCTATGCCGATGCGGGGCTTCCAAGAACAAGCCGTTTTGCGACGGCTCGCATCACGCGATCGAGTTCTCCGCCACGGGCGAACCCAAGAGCGGACAGACGGACATGCTGCCCGTGCGCGACGGAGTGCTCGCGGTCGACCCACAGGTCGACGGGCCCTTGCAGGTGCGCGGCAATCTCGAGATCACGAGCGGCACCGGCCGCGTAGTCGCACGCGTGACGAGCACGTACCTCTGTCGGTGCGGCGGCAGCGCGCAGAAGCCCTTCTGCGATGGCACGCACGCGCGTATCGGGTTTCGGTCGTAGCGATCAGCCCGTGCGCGTGATGCGATGGAGCATGAGGCTGCGCACGCGCTCGAATCCCAAGCCGGCATAGAGGTCGATGGCGCGGCGATTGGGTGCGCCAACGTGCAGCCACGAGACCAAGCCCGCCCGGCGATGGAATCTTGCGAGGTGTCGGATAACATCCGTCGCGAGCCCTTCGCCCCGGTGCTCGGGGTGGGTGCAGATCGCGCTCATTTCCGGATGTCCCGACAGTAGCAAGCGCTCCCCGCCCATGGCGACGAGCTCGCCGCGCATGCGCAGGCCGAAAAAAGATCCCATGCGATGTGTGGCGGGACGGAAAAATCCCGGAAACGCGATGTCGGTGAGCGACACCATCTCGTGCGCCTGCACGGCGCTGAGGGGGAGCACCTCGCGCGCCGGTGCGGGCACGTCGACCGTGCTGGGCAATACCATCTGGACACACTCGAGCGCATCCACGACGGCGAGGCCCGGAGCGGTCCGGCCATAGTCGATGATCCAGATCGACTCGTCGGGCTCGAGCAAACTGCGTAGCTCTGCGAACGCCGCCGCACTCGGGGCATCGATCGCAGCAAAGGGCGCCACGTCAGCCAGATACCGGCAGGCGGCACCCTCTACGCGGGCGAGATGGCGATGCGGACCGTGCAACGCGTGCCACACGGGATTCAGAAACAAGGATTCAGGCAGCTCGCTCATCGCGGACGATCCGCTAAGGCTTCTTGCCCCCCGGCGGGACCTTCAAAACACCGCGCCGCAGCTGATCGCGCTCCATGCTGACGAACAGCGCGCGAAAATTGCCTTGACCGAATCCGTCATCGCCGCGCCGCTCGATGATCTCGAAGAAGATGGGACCGATCAATGTCTCGGTGAAAATCTGCAGCAGGAAACGACCCTTGGCACCGTCCAAGAGGATGCCGCGCTTGCGGATCTCCTCGACATTCGCGCCGTGCCCGGGCACACGCTCTTCCAGCATCTCGTAATAAGTATCCGGCGGCGGCGTCATGAATTTCACGCCGTTGGCGTGTAGCCGGTCCCAGGTCGTGAGGATATCGTCCGTGCGCAGCGCGACGTGCTGGATGCCCTCGCCGCGATATTGCTGAATGAACTCCTGGATCTGATCGACCTGTTCACTCCCATCCCCGGTCTTCGACTCGTTGATCGGGATGCGGATCTTGCCGCATGGAGAGGCGAGTGCGCGGCTGGTGAGGCCCGTGTATTCGCCCGTGATGTCGAAGTACTGGTGCTCGTGGAAGTTGAACACGCGATGATAAAAGTCCTGGAAGTAATCCATTCGTCCCTTGGCCACGTTGTGGGTCAGGTGATCGATCTCCTTGAGGCCCGCTCCCGCGGGGTGCAGGTCCGCACCCGCTTCCATCACGAAATCGATGTCGTAAATGGACGGTCCCGTCTGGCGATCCACCAGATAGATGAGGCTGCCGCCTACGCCCTCGATCGCCGGGATGTTGAGCTCCATGGGTCCCACGGCGCCACGAACCTCTTGCGCTCCCGCCGCCACGGCATCGCGCAAGGCGCGCGCCGCATCCTTGACTCGAAAGGCCATGGCACAGACGCTCGGGCCATGATCGCGCGCGAATTGCTGCGCGAGGCTATTGGGCTCGGCATTGACGATGAAGTTGATGTCCCCCTGCCGATAGAGCGCAACGTCCTTGGAGCGGTGACGTGCGATGCGGCTGAACCCCATGCTCTCGAAGAGTCGCGCGAGGTGGCGGGTAGCGGCTGCGGTGTACTCGACGAACTCGAAACCGTCGGTGCCCAGGGGGTTGGCCAATTGCGGGGCCGGGCCGGATGCGGCCGCTTCGCTCGTTGCGCTCATGGGGTCTCCTCGGTATTCAATATATGCGCCATTGCCTGCGAGGCGTGTAACACCCCACTCAGAATAAGGCGTTTACTCCCGTAATACCTGCCATAATTCCTGCGAGATCGAGCCACGATCGGCGGATTATGCCGATAACCGTGGATATAGTGGAGTAATGCGCCATGGAGCTTCGGACCGCGGATCACCGCATCCTACGTGAGCTCGCGCGCGATGGGCGACTTTCCAACGTGGAGCTCGCGCGCCGAGTGCGTATGTCCGAATCCGCATGCTTGCGGCGTGTGCGGGCACTCGAGGAATCGGGAGCGATCGCGGGTTATCGCGCTGTGATCAACCCCGCCGCGCTCGGCAAGATCCTCTCCGCCTAAATGCTCGTGAATCGCGACGACGAGCGCATCATCACCTGCGCGGCGGTGACCGGCGAGTAGGATCTGATCCTCGAAGTCTGCGTGAAGGACGTCGCGGACCTCACCGACCTTACGCTCGACACGCTGTTGAAGCTCTCGACGGTACGGGACGTCCGTGCGGCGCTAGGGCAGCACGGCGTTGCCCGTGCGCTCGAGCCCGGCGACGGTGTACTTCGCGCATCGCCAGAAATGCCAGGCGCCCCAGAAACCGACGAACGCCAAGGGCACCAGACACCATCGCAGCGACTCGGCGCCATAAAGCGGCGCAAGACGGTCGCTCGCGAAGCCGACCACTTGCGGCGCGATCACCAGATTCGCGATGTTGGCGAGGAACAGCATGATCGCCGTCGACTGGGCGCGCATGGACGACGGCGTCAGGTTCTGCACGAGCGCATACGTGGGCCCGAAGGGCGCATAGGAGAGCGGAATAAAAATCCATAGGCAGAAGAGCGTCACCTGCCTCGATGCGGCCGCGTAGGCGAAGATGGAGGGAACCGTGCCGATCAACACGGTCACGGCCGCATAGAGCGGCACCGCGCGCACATCCTTCTTCTCGAGCTTGCCCATGAGTACCAGAGTGAGCAGCAGCACCGCCGTCCCGCCGATGCCGTTCATGAGCGACAGCGCGCCTCCGGCGGCACCCAACGACATGTGATGGGAGCGCACCAGATACGAGGGTGTCCACCACATCAATCCCCAGGCCCACAATGTGTAAACGGCGGCGCCCATCCAGGCATGGAACAACGCGGGCTGGCGGCGAACGAAGTCCCACGTATCCTCGAGGCTTGCCTTTGCAGGGGGTGGCGCCGCATCGAGCCGGCCCCGCGCAGGCTCCGCGATGGTCGTCCGCACCGCAAATGCGACGAGCACGCCGGGCGCCCCGAGCACGAGGAAGGCCGCGCGCCATCCCCACGCATCACTCACGTAGCCCGCGCTCGTGCCGACCGCGGAGCCCAAGGAGAGCCCGAGCGAATAGATCGACATCGCGAGTGCGCGCGAGCGCCACGGGAAGTAGTCAGAGAGGAGCGACACCGAGGGCGGCGTGCCCCCGGCCTCGCCAACGCCGACACCGATGCGGGCGATGAGCATCTGCCAGTAATTCTGCACGATGCCGCAGCAGGCGGTCATGACGGACCATGCCGCGAGAGCCGCCGCTACCAGGCTGCGCCGATTCGCGCGGTCTGCGAGATACGCGAGCGGCAATCCGGCGGTCACGTAGAAGCAAGCCAGCGCAGTACCGGTGAGGAATGCGATGGAGAAATCCGACAGTCCGAGATCCGCCTTGATGGGCTCGATCAGGGTGGACATGACGAAGCGGTCGGCGATGTTGAGGGCGTATACCAACATCAGCACACCGAGCACATACCAGCGCCGCGCGGCATCGAAAGTAGCGCTCGTCGTTGCAACCACGCTGCAGTGTCCCAGAAGCCGCCCGGCGGCTCAATCGACAAACTGCAGCGCCATTACGACACCGGGGCTCACATAGGCTTAACGAATGATGCGAATGGGGATTCAGCGCACGCCCGCCATGAGACATATCGTGAAGATGGTCACTGTGGGGGGGGAGGGCCCCGGGCTAGAGTTTCCAGGGATTTCATTAGTGGGTAACCCATGGAAAGCCTGAGCCGCGGTCTGAAAATTTGTCTGCTTGGCGCGCTGAGCGTGCTCGCGGCCGCGTGCGGCAATGGTGGGGCCGCGAACTACCCCATCACCGTGGGCGGCAGCGTCAACGGCCTCGCGACCGGCACGGTACTGCAGCTCGAGCTCGACGGCGCTACAGCCATTACCGTTGCCGGCAACGGCCCCTTCTCGTTTCCGATTGCCATGCCGATGGGCTCCAATTACATGGTCACGGTGTCCGGTCAACCGGTCGGTCAGAGCTGCGAGGTATGGAACGGTACGGGCATGGTAGGTGCGAGCCCGGTCAGCAGTTTGTTCGTGACGTGTACGGCGATGGATCGTACCGTGAGCGGGACTGTCTCGGGTCTTCTATCCGCGCGATCACTGGTCCTGCAAGATAACGGCACCAATTCCACCACCGTCTCCGCCGATGGCACGTTTACTTTCTCTACGCCGGTGGCCGGCGGAACGAATTATGCGGTGAGCGTTCTCACCCAACCTTCGGGTCAGAGCTGCTCGGTGACCGACGGCACGGGCACGATGGGATCGAACGACGTCTCGAATGTCGCAGTCAATTGCTCGGACGGCACGTACAACATCGCGGTCATGGTCACGGGTCTCGCCGCGGGCGGCCTCACGCTCCAGAACAACGGCGCGAGTACGCTGTCGATCTCCTCGAACGGCACGTTCAACTTCAACCAGCCGGTCGCAAGCGGCTCCGCCTACGCGGTGACCGTCGCGAGTCAGCCTCAGGGCCAGACCTGCACCGTGAGCAACGGTACTGGCACGGTTCAAAGCAGCAACGTCACGAACATCGGCGTGGTCTGCGTCTCGAATCTCTATCAGGTCGGCGGCACGCTCGCGGGCCTGCTCGCCGGCCGCAGCATCGTGCTGCAGGACAATGGCGGAAGCTCCACGGTCGTCTCGGCGAACGGCGCATTCGTGTTCGAGACGCCCGTAGCGAGTGGTTCAGGCTACTCGGTCACCATCCTCACGCAGCCGGCCGGACAAACATGCTCGGTCGCCATGGGCTCGGGTACGGTGGCCGGCGCGAACCTGACCAGCGTCGCGGTCAATTGCTCCGACAATACCTATGACGTCCAGGTGACCGTCTCGGGACTGCTACGCAGCGGGCTCTCGCTGCAGAACAATGGCGCCGATACCCTGACGATCCTCACGAACAACACATACAATTTCAATACCCCCGTGGCGAGCGGCTCGGCCTACAACGTGACGGTCTTTACCCAGCCGCCGGGCGAGACCTGCTCCGTGAGCAACGGTACCGGTACGGTCGGCGGTGCGAACGTCACGGGCATCGATGTGGTCTGCACGCCCAACGCGTACGCGATCGGCGGCTCGGTGAGCGGGCTAAACAGCGGCAACAGCGTCGTGCTCCTGGATAACGGCGGCAACTCGACGACGGTACCGGGTAACCATGCCTACACCTTCTCGACGCCGATCGCGAGCGGATCAGGTTACTCGGTGACCGTGTCCTCGCAACCCCCCGGCCAGAATTGCACAGTCAGCAACGGCACGGGGACGGTGCTGAGCGCGAACGTAACCAACGTGAACATCAGCTGCGGCGACAACGACTATAACGTGCAGGCGATAGTCGGCGGACTGCTCGCCGGCAACAGCGTCGTGCTCCTGGACAACGGCGGCGATGCGCTCACCGTCACGGCAAACGGCGGCCCCTATGACTTCGCGACGCCCGTGGCCAGCGGCTCGCCCTACAGCGTCACCGTCCAGAGTATGTCCGCCGGCCAGACCTGCAGCGTCTCGAACGGCTCAGGCACGATTGCAGGCAGCGACGTCACTGCAACCGTCAGCTGCACGGCGATCGACTACTCCATCGGCGGATCCGTGACTGGTCTCTTGTCGGGCCGTAGCATCATCCTCGAGGACAACAACACCAACTTGACGACCGTATCCTCGAACACGACGTTCACGTTCTCAACCAAGATCGCGAGCGGGTCAGGCTATGCGGTCGCCATTTCGACCTCGCCCGTGGGACAAACCTGCTCCGTGGCGAACGGCTCGGGCACCGTCGCAGCCGGCAACGTGACCAACGTCGTCATCAACTGTACCGATAACACCTATGACATCGGCGGCACCGTCACCGGTCTGACGGGCAGCGGTCTGGTCCTGCAGGACGAGGGCGGTGACAATCTGCCGCTCGCCCCCGGCGGCGGCCCCTTCTCATACACCTTCGCCACGCCGATCGCAGCAGGCTCGCCGTATGCCGTCACGGTGCTCGATCAGCCGACCGGACAATACTGCACCGTGACCAACAGCTCGGGCACAGTGGCCGGCAGCGCCGTGACCAACGCCAACGTCACCTGCGTGAACACCTACAGCGTCGGCGGCGCGCTATCGGGATTGACTACCGGATCGCTCGTGCTGCAGGACAATGGCGGGAGCAATCTCACGCTCACCATCAACGGCCCCTTCGCATTCACGACGCCGGTCGCCGAAGGCTCGAACTACGCCGTGACGGTGCTGACGCAACCCGCCGGGCAGGATTGCACGGTGACCGCAGGGTCCGGCACAGTCGGTGCCGGCAACGTAACCACGGTGTCGATCATTTGCGCCGGTGCATGGACCTGGATGAGCGGCTCGAACACCCAGGGCAGCGCCGGTGTCTACGGCACGCAATACACGCCTTCAGCGAGCAACGCCCCCGGGGCCCGCTACGCGAGCGTCACCTGGACGGACTCGGCTGGGAATCTGTGGCTACTCGGCGGCGCCGGATATGACAGCAACGGCCACAACGTGTACTTCAACGATCTGTGGGAATACACCACCGCTGGCGGCTGGGCGTGGATGGGCGGGTCGACGAGCACCAACGTGAGCGGCGCGTACGGATCGCCCGGCGTAGCCGCGGCAGGCAACGCGCCGGGCTCACGCAGCTCGGGGGTGTCCTGGACGGATTCCTCCGGCAACCTCTGGCTCTTCGGCGGCTACGGCTATGACGCGTCCGGCAATCTCGGCAACCTCAACGACCTGTGGGAATTCAATCCCACCTCGCGCTTGTGGACCTGGGTGGGCGGGTCGAGTACGCAAAATGCCTATGGGGTTTACGGTACGCCGGGCACGGCCTCATTGAGTAACGTGCCCGGTGCCCGTAACTCGGCGGTGTCGTGGACGGACAACTCGGGCAACTTCTGGCTGTTCGGTGGCAACGGTCAGGCGCAATCCGGCACCGGCGGTTCGCTCAACGATCTATGGATGTTCAGTCCGACGCTGGGCTGGGCCTGGATGTCCGGATCGAACGGCCTCGATCAGGTCGGCAGCTACGGCACCGAAGGCACGTCGAGCGTCGCCAACGTGCCGGGCGCGCGGCAGTTCTCGAGCGCCTGGATCGACTCCTCCAACGACCTGTGGGTGTTCGGCGGTCAGGGGTACGACTCGTCGGGCCATCTCGGCTACATGAACGACCTTTGGGAATACAACACCACCGCAGGCACTTGGACCTGGGTCTCGGGGTCGAGCACGATAGCCGCCCTCGCCGTTTATGGCACCCGGGGTGTCGCGGCCACGAACAACGTTCCCGGGGCGCGCGGCAGCTCCGATGCATGGATCGACAATTCCGGCAATCTGTGGCTCTTCGGCGGGTTCGCGTACAACTCGACGGGCACGCAAGGCAGTGTCGACGACCTGTGGACGTACAACCCGACCGCGGGCACCTGGACGTGGGTTGCCGGCTCCTCGACCGCCGATGTCAAGGGCATCTACGGAACCAAGCACACCACGGCGGCGACTAACGAACCCGGTGCGCGCAACTCCGCATCCGCATGGACGAACCACGCGGGCGGTTTCTGGGTGTTCGGCGGACAGGGCTTCGATTCCACAGGGGCGGGTGGGCTGCTCAACGACCTGTGGGAGTACGTCCCCTAAGGTGAGGCCGGCGAAGGCTCGGAGCTGAGCCTTCGCACGCGCTGCCACCGGCGCCGCGCGCGAGTAGCGCGTTCCCCGTCGCACCCCTAATCATCCCGCAGAAACCCTGTAGGTCACCACCGACAGGCAGTCACGGGGCCGCGGCCTGGCGCATCGCCGCGATGCGAACATACTGCTCCGGCACGAGCAGGTGATTCGTGGCATGTGAACCACGGCATCGGGTGCGGAGAAGTAAATGAAGCGTCTAACCTTGGTTCTCGCCGCCGCCAGCGCCGTTCTCGCAACTTCACAGACATTCGCGTCGGACTCGAATACCTCGGACTGGAAAAGACAGCCGCTGGCGGTCAAGCGTCAGATGGTCACACAGATGCTTGCATGCATGAAAAAGCGCATGTACGGCGATCGGCTGATCTCTTACAACCAGGCGTCCAAGCTCTGCCGAGACGAGGTGCAGGGGCGAGTCGATAAAGCGAGCGCGGGTCCGCTCGTCGCCGACACCGTACAGGCGAAGTAATCCAACGTCGAGAGGATAGCGGCGCTTTAGCCGATCCTGCGACGCTTCCGCCGCGGCCCCTCGTATCCGTTACCATAGCGGCGTGAGGATCGTCACCTATAACGTCAACGGGATCACGGCGCGCCTCGCGAATTTTTTGCGTTGGCTCGCGCAACGAACCCCCGACGTGGTGTGCCTGCAGGAGCTCAAGATCCCGCAGGAGAAATTCCCGGAGTCAGCCATCCGCGAAGCGGGTTATGGGGTCATCTGGCACGGCCAGAAGAGCTGGAACGGCGTCGCGATTCTCGCTCGTAATACCGAGCCCGTGGAGATTCGCCGCGTGCTGCCGGGCGATCCGGAGGACGCTCACAGCCGCTACATCGAGGCGACCGTGCACAGTATCACCGTGGGATGTCTTTATTTGCCGAACGGCAACCCGGCACCGGGACCGAAATACGACTACAAGCTCAAATGGCTCGCACGGCTCCTTGCGCACGGCGTCGCGCTCGCCGCGAGCGAGACGCCGACCATTCTCGCCGGCGATTTCAACGTGATTCCCACCGAGCGCGATGTCTACAAGCCGGAGCGCTGGGTGGATGATGCGCTGTTTCGACTCGAGGTGCGCCAGGCCTTCGCGACGCTGCTCGAGCAAGGCTGGACCGACGCGCTACGCACGCTGCATCCGGACGAGACCCTTTATACGTTCTGGGATTTCTTCCGCAACGCCTATGAGCGCAATGCGGGTCTGCGCATCGACCATCTACTGCTCAACGCCGCGCTGCGGCCTCGCTTGACGGCGTCCGGCGTCGAGCGCGATGTGCGGGGCTGGGAGAAGCCGAGCGATCACGCGCCTGTCTGGGTGGAACTGCGAACCTGAGGCCTCGACGCTCGACGCGCTGCGGCTAGAACAGCGAGCCCTCCATGTCATAGCTCTCCACTCGGCCGACCCGCGCAATGGCCGCCTGCACGTCCTGGCGTGCGAGCACCGATTGCCAGCGTGCGCGCATCTCAAGATCACGAGGCGTGGCCGGCTCGAGCGCGTAGGTCTGTACGACTCCGAGCGCCTCCTGGCGAGTATTGAGGTCGGCGAGCTGCCGGCGCAATTCTTGTGCAGCGTCATCAAGCTGATCGACGACGATCAGCGCGCTCAGATAGGTCAAGGCGGCATCGCCGCGATGCTCCCTGAGATAGCGGAGTGAGCGCTTGACCTGCGCGGCATCGCCCTCTTGAGATGCGACATCGAGCCTCACGCCCTCGAGCTGCATCGTTCCATAGGGACTCAAGCCCGACGCAAGCTGGTCGAGCACCGAACGCGCCTCGCCAGGGCGAGCGAGATCGCACTCGACCTGAGCGAGGTCGATTGCGGCCCCGACATTGTCCCTGTCGTGCTCGAACTCGCGGGCGGCCGCCGTGAGCTGCGCGACGGCCTCGTCCCAGAGTCCCAGATCGAGCAGCGCGAAGGCTCGCTGGCTCAGCAAACCGCCATACTCCGCAAGGTAATCAACATAGCGCCGCTCGGGATAATTGGTATCGCTGATCTCGGTAAGGGCCTCGTCGGCAATCGCCAGCGCAGCGGCCGCGTGGTGGCGACGCATGAGCGCGGCCATCAACAGTGTCTTGACGCGCAACGAATTGGCTCCGTCCTCGTCCCTCGCCTGCAGCTCTCGGATCTGCCGCGAGGCAGCCGCTTCAACGTCGAAACGCTCGGGATGCGCCGCGACCACGGCGTCGAAACGCCGATCGGCGCGCATGTCCACGAGGATCTGCGGATCGGTGATGCGCGCGGAAACCTCGACCGCCTCGGATAGCCGTCGCTGCTCAACCAACAGCAGCGTCAGCTCGCGCCATGAGTCGCTCGGCTCGATATCCCACTTGAGCTTGAAGTTCGCCGCGTACAGCGCCTGCAGCAGCGCAAGCGCCGTGTCGCGCGGCAATCGATTGGCAGTATGCAGCGTGTTCCCGAGGTAATCCTCGTCGATTTCACCGAGCTGCTCCGGCCACCGCCGTGCCAGTGCGGTCAGTACCTCAGCGACCGCGACCTGATCATGCAACTGCGCGTCTATCGCGATGAGCGACAGCGTATCGTCGGCGGTTGCCTGCGGCATCGCCGCCGCGCGCGCCATGTAGCCCTTCGCGAGCGACCAGTGTTGCAAGCCCATTTCGGCCCGGCCGGCCGCGTCAAGCGCTCGGTACCGATCGTCGCTCGGCAGGCTGACGAAGGAACGCGCATCGATGACGGCCGTCAAGGCGGGCAGGCCGACGTCGAATTGCTTCTTCGATATCAAGCGAAGCGCATCGTCGAGACGCTGGCTCGCCGGGTTCGGCGCAGGAGCGGCCGCCGTGGAAGCGACCGCCGCGGCAGGCTCCGCAACTGAGCCGCGCGAAGGCTGCGTGCCGCATGCCGCGAACGCGAGAGCCGTCAACCACGGGAGAATTCGAAATGACGGCAATGCTGGCCCAGCCTTTCAGGATCGCGGGCAGCATTGAACCCGGCGCCTGAGGGGAATGCAAGCCCGCAGCATCGGCCGCCACGGCAGGCGATCAGTCTTTCACTTCGTCGGTCCAGACGCGGAACACCTGCAGGAAATTGGGTCCGAAAGAGGTGCTGATGGCCACATCCGCCGCATCGCGTCCGCGGGCGATGAGGATCCGCCCGATGCGCCGCTCATTGTTGCGCGGGTCGAAGGTATGCCAGGCGCCGCCGATGTACGCTTCGAGCCATCCGGAGAAATCCATCGGTGCATCGGCAACCGGCACGCCGATATCGCCCAGATAGCCCGTGCAATAGCGCGCCGGAATGTTGAGGCAACGGAGCAGCGTGATCGCCAGATGCGCGAAGTCCCGGCACACGCCCTGCCGCTCGGCGTAGGCCTCGGCGGCGGTCTTGGTCGAGCGCGCGAAGTGATAGCCGAAGCAGATGTGCTCGTGCGCGAAATCGCACACCGCCTGGACGCGTCCCCACCCGGGAGTCATGTTGCCGAACAGCCGCCACGCCTCGTCCATCAAGCGCTCGGTCTCGCAATAACGGCTGGCGAGCAGATACACGAGCGCCTCGTGCGGCAGCGATTCCACCGGATGCTCCTGCGCGTGGAGGAGCGAAGGCTCGGGCGTACCCGAGTCGCGGATGAGGGCATCGGCAGTCAAGCGAATGCCGCCCGCGGGCGCGAGAATGCGCGTGCAGGTATTGCCGAAGCCGTCTATGTACACATCGAGTGGCACCACCGGATCCGTCACGAGCTGATCCGGCACGAGCAAATCCGGCGCGTGACTCGGATGGGCATGCAGCATCAGGATCATCGGCACCGGCTGGGCGCAGGTGTAGACGAGTTCGTAGCCGAAGCGAATTTTCATTGGTGCGTCGCCATGAGGGGGCATTTATGTCACCTGTGGCGGCTTCCGCCCGTAGGACTTCCTTGCAACCCACCGTAGGTGCGCTGCCTGCCTGCAAGGCGGGCGACGCCCCTAGCGGGCGCGTGCCGCGCGCGATAGGCATGCCCGCGCGTGGGCACCGTCGGCCATCGGCTGACACCAACCTACTCAATTGGCCGATCGCTTACAATTACCGTTTGCGGATAAATGCGCCGGTGGCCTGAGGCGCTTCCTTAAAACTACACCACGGCGCCCATCACATACCCATTGCGCTCAAGTCCCGATGAAGACTTTTCATTGTAGCCACTGTCAGAATCTGGTGTTCTTCGAGAACATTCGCTGCCTGAATTGCGGCCGTTCGCTCGCATTCTTACCCGACCGGCTACTGATGGCGGCGCTTACCCCCGAAGAAAACGGCGTGTGGCGAGCGGAGATTCCCTCGGCGGACCCACGCCCCTATCGCCTGTGCGCGAACTACGATCAAGTGAGCGTCTGCAACTGGGTGGTGGCCACGGATGATACCAGCGATTTCTGCCGCTCGTGCCGTCTGAATCGCATTATTCCAGATCTGTCCTCTGAACGGAATCGAGTCGCCTGGTTCAGGCTCGAAGTGGCGAAGCGTCGCATGCTTTACACGCTCCTGGGATTGGATCTACCGATCCGACCGAAGGATGGTGACAACGGCGGCCTCGCCTTCGAATTTCTGGAAAACTCGACCGACGGCGACGCCAATCGGGTGCTCACTGGACACGACAATGGGCTCATCACCATCAACATCGACGAGGCGGACGATGTGCATCGCGAGAGGCAGCGCTCGCTGCAGAAGGAGCCGTATCGCACCCTTCTGGGGCACTTCCGCCACGAGATCGGTCATTACTTCTGGGACCAGTTGATCGCCTTCGGGCCGCGGCTCGAGGACTTTCGCGCACTGTTCGGCGACGAGCGCGCCGACTATCAACAGGCGCTCGACCGGCACTACGGCGAAGGACCGCCGGCGCACTGGGAAGACAGCTTCATCAGCGCGTATTCGACCATGCATCCGTGGGAGGACTGGGCTGAGTCCTGGGCACACTTTCTCCACATGGTGGATGCCCTCGAAACGGCCGGCGCCACGGGACTCGCGTTGCGGCCCAAGCGCCGCGACGAGCCGCAAATGCAGCCGCCGCCGGATCCTTTGAACCCGAACTACCGCGATTTCGACGCAATGGTCGAGGCCTGGCTGTCGCTCACGTACGTCCTCAATAACCTGAGCCGCGGGCTCGGGCTGCCCGACAGCTATCCCTTCGTGCTCTCCGCGCCCGCCATCCGCAAGCTCAGATTCATTCACGACACGATCAACGCGCACCGCGAGGCCAGCTCCGCCGCCGCCTCGGCGGCGTGAGGGGCTACGCCTGTGCCGTTTCCCACGCCGGCGGTGCGCGTGCTATACACGAAGGTCCTCGTCTCGGAGCCCGCCCGGTGTCGATTCACGTAGCGCTCAATCATCTCATGCACTACCGGTACGACCGGCCGGTGACGCTCGGCCCGCAGATCGTGCGGCTGCGGCCGGCGCCCCATTGCCGCACGCGCATCCTCGCCTACTCACTGAAAATCGAGCCCGCCGATCATTTCATCAACTGGCAACAGGATCCGCAGTCGAACTATCTCGCCCGCCTGGTGTTCCCCAAACCGACCCGCGAGTTGCGCGTCGAGGTGAATCTCACCGCGGAGATGGCGGTACTGAACCCGTTCGACTTCTTCCTGGAGCCGTATGCGCAGCACTTCCCGTTCCGATACGAGGCAGCGGACGAGCGCGAGCTCACTCCCTTCTTGCGCACCGGCCCGGCGACGCCGCTCTTCACCCAATATCTGGCGGGCATACCGCGCGAGCGGCGGCCGACCATCGATTTCCTCGTGGACATCAATCGTCGCGTCGCGGGGGACATCCGCTATCTGATTCGCATGGAGCACGGCGTACAGCCGCCCGAAGTCACGCTGGAAAAGCGCTCCGGCTCCTGCCGGGATTCGGCGGAGCTCCTGGTGCAGCTGCTGCGCCACCTGGGGCTCGCCGCCCGCTTCGTGTCGGGCTATCTCATCCAGCTCGTCGCCGACGAGAAGCCGGTGGACGGCCCAGCCGGGCCTACCCAGGATTTCACCGACCTGCACGCCTGGTGCGAAGTGTACCTGCCGGGCGCGGGATGGATCGGACTCGATCCCACCTCGGGCCTGCTCACCGGCGAGGGTCACATCCCGCTCGCGTGCACGCCGGAGCCCTCCTCCGCGGCCCCGCTTTCGGGCGGTGTCGATGCGTGCGAGACGACCTTCGAGTATGCGATGAGTGTCGCGCGCATCTGGGAAGCACCGCGAGTCACGAAACCCTACTCGGAGTCGCAGTGGGCGGCCATCGATGCCGCAGGCAAAGGCATCGACGCGCAGCTCGAGGCCGGCGACGTGCGTCTCACCGTGGGCGGCGAACCGACGCTCGTGTCGAGCGAGGATTCCAGCACACCTCAGTGGAACACCGAGGCGCTGGGCGAGAACAAGCGGCGCCTGGCCGTGGAACTCTTCTGGAAGCTGCAGGCGCGCTACGCCCCGGCAGGTCTCGTGCACTTCGGCCAGGGCAAATGGTATCCGGGCGAGCAGTTGCCACGCTGGTCGCTGAATTGCTTCTGGCGCAAAGACGGTGAGCCGCTCTGGACCGAGCGCGCGCTCGTTGCGGACGAGGGACGTCGCTATCCGGAAGCACAGGCCAATGCACCGCGGCTCCTCGCCGCGATCGCCGTGGCGCTCGGCGTGGGCGCCGAGCACGTGTTCCCCGCCTACGAGGATGTGTTCTATTACGCATGGCGCGAACGCAAGCTCCCGGCCAATGTCGATGCGAGCCATTCCAAGGTCGCGGATCCGCTCGAGCGTGCGCGACTGACGCGCATTTTCGAGAGCGAGCTCGACGCGCCGGTGGGCTACGTGCTGCCGATTACCCGGCCGGTCGAGGGGGCGGCCTGGCGCAGCGGACGGTGGTTCTTGCGCCGCGAGCGCTGCTACTTGACTCCCGGCGACTCGCCCATCGGCTATCGCCTGCCGCTCGACTCGCTGCCCTCGGTCGAGCCGGCCGACTATCCGCACGTCTATCCGCCCGATCCGAACCAGAACCTCGCGCCGCTCGCGCACTACCGGGACTTGCGCGCGCAAGCCGCCGGGGCGCAGCCGCGCCCGCTCGCGGCGACCACGCTCCCGAGGGGCTCGCGTGCGGCTGCCGCCGCAACCGCCGAGGCAAAGCCGGCCGACGTCGTGCGCACCTCGATGTGCACGCAGGAGCGGGACGGCGTGCTCCACGTGTTCATGGCGCCGACGCGCAGCCTGGACGACTACCTCGAGATCGTAGCTGCGGTGGAATCCAGCGCGAAGTCGTTGCGCCAGCCGGTGGTGATCGAGGGCTACGAGCCGCCGCCGGATCCACGCCTCGTCAACTTCAAGGTGACGCCCGACCCGGGCGTGATCGAGGTGAACGTGCAGCCGAGTGCGAGCTGGGACGAGCTCGTCGAGCTCACCACATATCTTCACCAGACCGCGCACACCTTACGACTGCGGTCGGAAAAATTCATGATCGACGGACGGCACGTCGGCACCGGCGGGGGAAACCACATCGTGCTCGGAGGCGCGACGCCCGCCGATTCGCCCTTCTTGCGGCGTCCGGATCTCTTGCGCAGCCTGATCTCCTACTGGCACAACCATCCCTCGCTCTCGTATCTGTTCTCGGGACTCTTCATCGGTCCCACCTCGCAGGCACCGCGCGTCGATGAGGCGCGCAACGATTCGCTGCACGAGCTCGAACTCGCCTTCAAGCAATTCCCCGCGCCGGGTGCGGAAGTGCCGCCGTGGCTCGTGGACCGCTTGCTGCGCAATCTCCTCATCGACGTGACCGGCAACACGCATCGCGCGGAGTTCTGCATCGACAAGCTGTACTCGCCCGATTCCTCGAGCGGGCGCCTCGGCCTTCTGGAGCTGCGCGCCTTCGAGATGCCGCCGCACGCGCGCATGAGCCTCGTGCAGCTCCTCCTCCTGCGCTCGCTCGTCGCCCGCTTCTGGCGCGAGCCGTATGCACCGGCACGCCTCGCGCGCTGGGGAACGCAACTGCACGACCGCTTCATGCTGCCGCACTTTGTCTGGCAGGATTTCTCCACGGTGCTCGAGGAGCAGAATCGCGCGGGCTTTCCGCTGCGTCTCGACTGGTTCGCGCCGCATTTCGAATTCCGCTTTCCGAAGCTCGGCGATCAGGCGCTCGCCGTCGCGCAGCTGGAGCTGCGTCAGGCGCTCGAGCCCTGGCACGTGCTCGGCGAGGAAGGCACCGCGGGCGGCACGGTGCGTTATGTCGACTCCTCGCTCGAGCGAGTCGAGCTCAAGGTGAGCGGACTCGCGCCCGATCGCTACGTCGCGACCTGCAACGGGCGCGCACTGCCGTTGCGCCCCACCGGGCGCGAAGGAGAATACGTCGCGGGTGTGCGTTTTCGCGCCTGGCAGCCGTGGTCGGCGCTGCATCCTAAAATCGGTATTCATTCGCCGCTGACATTCGATATAGTGGACACCTGGATGCATCGATCGGAAGGCGGTTGTCGATATCATGTGGTTCATCCGGGCGGGCGCAGCCATGAGACCTTTCCCGTGAACGCATTCGAGGCCGAGAGCCGGCGCCTGGCGCGCTTCTTTCGCATCGGGCACACGCCGGGTGCGATGCACCCCGCACCCGCCGAATCGAGTGATGAATTCCCCTTCACCCTGGACCTGCGCGATCCGCCGAGCCGGTGAACGACCCTAGACTTCAGAGCTACCGCAGCGATCCGCGTCGCTACGACGAGCTGTTGGATGCCGACGGACAGGTGCGCAGTCACTGGCGCTCGCTGGTCGAGGGCGTGTTCGAGGACGATGCGCGCGCCGCGCGGCGCGCCACCGAGTTCACGCGGCGCATGATCGTCGAGAACGGCATCACGTACAACGTGTACGCCGATGAGCAGGGCCGGGACCGTCCCTGGATCCTCGATCCACTGCCTTACCTCATGACGGCGGACGAGTGGCAGAGCATCGAAGCGGGCGTCGCGCAGCGCGCGACGCTCTTGAACTCGGTGCTCGCGGATCTGTACGGACCGCAGGAGCTGCTTGCGCAAGGCGCGTTGCCTGCGGAGATCCCGTTCGGTCATCCGAACTTTCTCTGGCCGTGCATGGGCGTGCGTCCGCCGCAGGATCGCTGGCTCTCTCTCTATGCGGCCGATCTCGCGCGTTCCGCCGACGGGCGCTGGTGGGTGCTCGCCGACCGCACGCAGGGACCCTCGGGCCCGGGCTATGCGCTCGAGAACCGGCAAATCGTGCGCCGCGCGTTCCCGCATCTCGCGCAAAACATGGACGTGCGGCCGCTGGGCGCATTTTTCGCAACGCTCCGTGCGGAGCTCTTACGGGGCGCCGGCGATGAGCCGCTCGCCGTCGTGCTCACCCCCGGCTCCTTCAACGAGACTTACTTCGAGCATGCCTACCTCGCCCGCCAGCTCGGCTTTCCCCTGGTGGAGGGCCACGATCTCACCGTCCGCGACGCGCGTGTTTATTTGAAGACTCTCGCGGGACTTAAGCGCGTGCACACCATCCTGCGCCGGCTGGATGACGATTTCTGCGATCCCGTGGAGCTGCGCGCCGATTCGGCGCTCGGCGTGCCGGGACTCCTCGCGGCGATCCGCCAGGGCAACGTCGTCGCGGCGAACGCGCTCGGCAGCGGTGTGCTCGAGTCGGCCGCGTGGCTCGGCTTTTTGCCGTCCATCGCGGAGCGGCTCTTGGGCGAGCGCTTGATCCTGCCCTCGGTCGCGACCTGGTGGTGCGGCGAGCGACCCGCCTTCGAGTCGGTGATCGCGAACCTCGAGAATCTGGTCATCAAGCCGACGTTCCCGGACCAAAACCTCGATGCGGTGTTCGGCAGCGATCTCGACGCCGTCGAGCGCGCGGCGCTGATCGAGCGCATGCGCGCTCGTCCTTATGCCTTTGTCGCGCAGGAGCATCTCGCGTTCTCACAGGCGCCGGTCTGGTACACGAAAAGCGCGGACCGCTTTTCGGCGCGTGCGCTCGGCATCCGCGTCTATGCAATCGCGACACCCGAAGGCTACCGGGTCATGCCCGGCGGCCTCGCGCGGTTCGCCTCCGACGCGCACGCCGAGATCGTCTCCATGCAGCGCGGCGGCGGTAGCAAGGACATCTGGGTGCTGTGCGACTCCGACGAAGCGGTCGAGGAGTCGACCGCGCCCATCGCGCGGGTCGACCGCACGGCGCTGCGCCATCAGCAGGACCTGCCGTCGACGCTCGCCGAGAACCTGTTCTGGATGGGACGCTACGCCGAGCGCTGCGATTTCAAGATGCGCATGTTGCGCGCCACCTTGGGCCTACGGCGCAATCTCCCCTTCTGGTCGCAGGCGATGGAGATCTGCAAGCATTACGGCGCCGCGAGGCTGTTCGATGCGCAGAAGCGCTTCACGCTGGGCGGGGACGTGGGGCGCCTGGGCGAATGCGCGGCGCGGGTGCGCAGCAGCCTGTCGGGGGAGAACTGGCGCGCACTCACGGTTCTGCAGCGCGACTACCGGCGCGCCGAGAACGCGCGGGCCGATGCGCGCGAAGCCCTCGATCGATTGCTGATCTCGCTCGCGGCTCTCGCCGGTTTCGCGCACGACGATATGACGCAGGACGACGGCTGGCGCCTCATGATGATCGGTCGGCGCCTCGAGCGCCTGTTGTTCCTGTCCGCGGTGATCGCCCGCCGTCTCGTCCATCCCGCGACGCCCATGCGGCAAGAGCTCGAATGGCTGCTCGATATCGGCGACAGCGCCATCACCTATCGCAACCGGCATCGTGCCCCACCCGTGTGGGGGTTCACGGTGGATCTCCTCGTTTATGACGAGCGCAATCCGCGCGCCCTCGCCTTCCAGTGGCGCGCCATCAACACGCTGCTCATCGAGTTCGCCGAATCGCTGAACGTGCGCGCGCAGGACACGCTCTACGCACCCATCTCGGAGCTGATCGCGCTCAAGTACGCGCCGCTCGCAAACGAGCTCGAGCTGTCGGCGGACTCGCGGCGCCGCTTCGCCGAGGGCCTCGAGAACCTGAACGCGGCGGCGGGGGCCCTCTCGGAGCAGCTCACCTCGCAGCATTTCTCGCACGTCGACTTCGAGGTCGACGCGGTGTCCGCCTGATGCGCTATGCGGTGCGTCACGCGACGGTATACGAGTACGGCGGCGACGTCGCGCACTCGCATCACCTGCTGCACTTGAAGCCGCGCGAGTTCGCCTATCAGCGCTGCCTCGATCACGCACTCAAGCTCGACCCGCTGCCGAGCTCGGAGCACGAAGACCTGGATGCATTCGGCAACGGCATCGCACGACTCGAGTACGATCGATCGCACGATCGTCTGTCGGTGATCGCCGAGATGACGGTCGAGATCTTCCCGCGCGAGGCCGCGCCGCTGGAATCCTGCGAGCCCTGGGACGAGCTGCGCGAGCGCCTGAGCTATCACGCCGCGCCGCTCTCGGCGACCGAGCTCGAGGCCTGCCGCTTCCGCATGCGCTCGGATCACGTCCCCATCAAGCAAGTCTGCTGGGACTATGCGGCGGATTGCTTCCCGCCGGGACGCTCGATCGGCAGCGCCGCCGAGGCGCTCATGCGCAAGATCTACCGCGAGTTCAAGTATGCGCCGGGCACGACCACCAACCGCACTTCCATCACGGACGTGCTCAAGAGCCGCCGCGGTGTATGCCAGGATTTCGCGCACCTCATGATCGGCGCCTTGCGCGCCGGCGGCCTCGCGGTGCGTTACGTGAGCGGCTACATCCGCACCGTTCGCCCTGGCGGCGCAGCGGCCGTGGGCGGCGACGCCTCGCATGCCTGGGTGTCGGTCTACTGCCCGCCGCTCGGATGGGTGGATTTCGATCCCACCAACGATTGTCTCGTCGGCGAGGGACATGTGACGCTCGCCTGGGGACGCGATTTCGGCGACGTATCGCCACTGCGCGGCATCCTGTTCGGCGGCAGCCGCCACAAGCTGAGTGTCGATGTGCGGGTACAGCCGCTCGATACCGGCGGCTGAAGGCGCGGAGTTCGCGGCACGTGCAGCATCAATGCGGCGCGCTCGCGAGTTCCGCCTTCAACGCCCAACCCTGATCGATGAGCCATGCATGAATCGCATGCGCATCCGCCGGCGACAGCACATCATCGAATCGCCCCATGCCTTTGACGGAGTACGCGCCGCCGAGCACGATGGAATCGAACAGCGCGTGCGTCACCGGCGTGATGCGCCGCAGATCGGGAAGGTTGCCGCGGCCCATCACGTGGCAGCGTGAGCAATAGCGGTTGTACAGCACTTCGCCCGCGGCGATCTGCTGCGCATCGGCGGGACGCCCGGGGAGTTCGGGCATGGGCACGTCGGTGCGCAGCGGCGGCAAGGGCGGCGGTGGCCCGCCGAGCTTCAATGCAATGATGCGCCCCTCGTTGCCGTACTTGTACGCGGCGGACTCCGGATCCAGCGGTGCGCCCGCAATCACGCCGCCACCGCCGTAGCCCGCGACGATGGCGACATACTGCGTGCCGTTCACCGCGTAGGTCACGGGCGCCGCCATCACGGAGCTGCCGAGCGCGATCGAGGCGAGCTTCTGGCCGGTGTCGGCCGCATAGGCATTGAAATAGCCATTGGCATCGCCCTGGAAGACGAGGCCGCCCGCGGTCGCGAGCACGCCGCCGTCGAGACTCGTGGCAGTCTGCGCCTCCCACAACACCCGATGCTCGGCAACGCTCCAGGCGCGAAGAAATCCGCGCGAGGCGGGATCGGTCTTGAAACCGCGCTCGAGCCGTGCGAGTGGCGGCAAATCACCGTAGAGCGAGCGCATGCCTTTCGGATCGTAGAGCTCGGGGGCAAACGCGGGCGTGGTGTACTGCCCCTCGACGAGTCCTGCGCGCCGATCACTCGTCTCCAGAATGACGTTGCCCGCTTCGATCACCGGCAGGAAGGTGACGCCGCGCGTCGGATCGAAGGCCATGGGCTGCCAGGTGTGGGCGCCCACCTCGCTCGGAAAGACCAGTGCCGGGCCGTGATCGTAGTCGGCGCGCGCATCGAGGAGCGGACGCCCGGTCTTCGGATCGACGCCGCGAGCCCAGCTCACGAAGGCAAAGGGCTTCGCGGAGAGCAGCTCGCCCGTGGCGCGATCGAGCACATAGTAGTAGCCGTTCTTGGGAGCCTGCATGAGCACCGAGCGCCGCTTGCCGCCGAGCTCGAGGTCCGCGAGAACGAATTTCTCGGTACTGTCGAAATCCCAGCGATCACCCGGGGTGGTCTGGTAGTACCACGCGAGCGTGCCGTCGCTCGCATGAATCGCGATGATGGAGGCGGCGTACAGCTCATCCCCGCCGCGCTGTCCCGCGAGGTGCAAGTTATAAGGCGCCGCGTTGCCCGTGCCGATGTAAACGAGGCCCAGGGCCGGATCGTAGGCCATGCCGTCCCAGGCCGTGCCGCCGCTGCCGGCCGCCCAGGGATGCTTGGGATCCCAGCTCTTCACGGCCGCTTCGAGATGGGGCTGATCTTGTGGGCCCAGGGCGGGGTCGCGCGGCACGGTGAAGAAGCGCCAGCGCAGACGGCCGCTCTGCCGGTCGTAAGCGCTCACGTAGCCGCGCCCGCCCGCGAAGTCCCCTCCGCCGTTGCCGATCACCACGAGATCGCTCGCGAGGAGCGGCGCACCCGTGATGGTGTAGGGCTTGCTCGAGCTGCGTGCGACGAGCGTATCGGCCTTCCAGAGACGCCGGCCGGTGCGGGCATCGACCGCGTGCAGCCAACCGTCGAGTGCACCCACGTAAAGAACGCCCTCGAATGCGGCGAGTCCGCGATTCACCGCGTCACAGCAGGCATAACGCGCCCACTGGCCATCGATCTGCGGGTCGTAGATCCAGAGCTCCTTGCCGTTCGCGGCATCGAGCGCATACACGCGCCCGAAGTTCGAGGTTGCGTACATGACGCCGTCGATCACGAGCGGCGTCGACTCCTGCCCGCGATACGTGCCGAGGCGGTAGTCCCAGGCCAGGCCAAGCTTGGCGACGTTGCCCGCATCGATCTCTCTGAGCGGCGAGTAGTAGGTGCCGGCGGCGTCGCGGCCGGGCGCGACCCAATCGGCAGCCGCGGGCGAGGCCAGACGCTCGGCGGTGACGTCGGCCGCACGACGCGGCTGATCGTCGGCGCCGGCCGAAAACGCGAGCAGCGCGGTAGCGAGCACCGTCCACGATCGCCCCGAACGCTTCTTCGTATTCATCACGCTCCGTCGCCGCCGGTCAGAAGCCGGCGACTGCCGGAATGATCTCCCGACCGAAGGTCTCGAGAGGTGCGATGTCGTGCACGTTCGGCATGTTGAAGATGGCGTGCTGCACGCCCACCGCCGCGAGCGCCTTGCAATGCTCGATCACATCCGCAGCTGAGGACTTGCCTGCACTGAGATCGACGGTACCAAGCGAGGTCTTCTCGATCGCGCCATAGTCGCGGTCCAGCGCATCGCAATGACTGCGCAGAATCGCGAGCTTCGCGCCCACGACCGCCGGCGGCCCAAAGATGTTGCAGGCATCCCCGTACTGCGCAACCAGACGCAGCGTCTTCTTCTCACCTCCGCCTGCGATGAGGATGGGCGGGTGCGGGCGCGACAGCGGTTGCGGCCGGCAGAGCGTACGCTCGAGATGATAGTGCTTGCCGAGATACGTGCCGTCCTCGTCGGACCACATGAGCCTCGCGATCTGGAGCGTTTCCTCGAGCCGCTCGAAGCGCGTGGCAATGGGCGGAAACGGCACGCCCAAGCCTTTGGCTTCTCCCTCGAACCAGGCGGCACCCAGGGCGAAATAGCTGCGGCCGCCGCAGAGCACGTCCAGGGTGGTCGCCGTCTTCACGAGGATGCCCGGGTGGCGGTAGACCCCACCGACCGCCATCGGACCGAGCTTCACGCGTCGGGTGACGGCCGCGAGATAGCCGAGCGTCGAGTAGCACTCGAGCATGTCATGCTCGGGCGGACCCACGCCGACGATCTGGAAGAAATGATCCATGACCCAGAGGCTGTAGAAGCCCGCATCCTCGGCGGCGCCCGCGATTTCCGCGAGCTTCCCGGCGATGTGCGCGGGCCCTCCCGGCCAGGTGAAGCTCGGAACTTGCAGACCGATTCTCATGAAACCCCCGCGCATGAGCCGATGATGATTGGGCGCCGCGCTCTCGTGAGCGCGCGGCAACGGGCACCATCGTAGCGCAAAGCGCCGGCGCCGGCCGTTGTTATAGGATGCGCACTCTCGACACACCGGAGGTTCTCTTGCGGTCCGCTTCTCGCGTCTTCGTCGCCGTCCTCGTCATGATTCTGTCCGCCTCGTGGATCCAGCCCTCGGCGGCGGCCGGCGGCGGCGGCGTTGCGCTCCCCTCGCTCGCACCCATGATCAAGGTCGCATCGCCCGCCATCGTGAACATCGCGACGCGCGGCGTGTTGACCGAGCGCGTCCCGCGGAACAATCCGCTGCTCCAGGATCCTTTCTTCCGCCGCTTCTTCAACCTGCCGAACGAGCCCACCGTGCGGCATCGCAAGTTTCAAAGCGCCGGATCCGGCGTGATCGTCGACGCGCGCAAGGGCTACATCGTCACGAACCGACATGTCATAGAAAACGCCAGCGAGATTACGGTCACCTTGCTCGACACCCGGCGGGTCACGGCGAGCGTGGTCGGGAGCGATGAGGGCACGGACATCGCCGTGCTCAAAGTGCAGGAGCCGCATCTCGCCGAGATGCCGCTCGGCGACTCATCGCATCTGGAGGTCGGCGACTGGGTGGTGGCGATCGGCAATCCCTTCGGCCTGCAGCACACGGTAACTGTCGGCATCGTGAGCGCGCTTGGGCGAACCGGCATCAATCCGCATGGCTACGAGGATTTCATCCAGACCGATGCCTCGATCAATCCTGGCAACTCGGGCGGCGCGCTGGTGAATACCAGCGGCGAGCTGATCGGCATCAACTCCGCGATTCTCGCCTCCGAGAACGGCGGCAACATCGGCATCGGCTTCGCCATCCCGGTGAACATGGTGAAGGCCGTCATGCAGCAGCTCATCACCTACGGAGCCGTGAAGCGCGGCGCGCTCGGGATCAAGCTCGCCGACCTGAGCGTCGAGCGGGCAGAATCCCTGGGGCTCGTCAATGCACGCGGCGTACTGGTGGAAGACGTCGCGCACGGTTCCCCCGCCGAGCGCGCCGGCATCAAGCCCGGGGACATCGTCGTCTCGATCAACGGCATGGCGCTCGAGAGCGCCACGCAGCTGCGCAACGCCATCGCGCTTTTGCGCGTGGGTCAAACGGTGGAATTGCGCGTTTGGCACAAGGGAGTCATCCGGCCCGTGCCGGTGTCGATCACCGGGCGAGGAGCTGACGCCTAGCGCGCACCGACGGGCAGGATGTGGCGAAACGTGAGGTTGACGCGCGCACCTCGCGGCCGCCGTTCTTTGGCGATGCCATGCTTCCAGTTGCGCTGGGTAGCGCCCTGCATGAGCAACAAGCTGCGGTCGCCGAGCTCGATGCGAAGGGGCTTCCGGCTGCGATCGAACCGATGCCTGAAGATGAGGGTGCGCGCATCGCCGAAGCTTAAGGAAGCGATGATCGGAGCGGCGCCGAGCTCCGGCTCATCGTCGCTGTGCATACCCATGCTGTCGCGCTCGTTGCGGTAGTAATTCATGAGGACGCTGTTGAAGCGGTTTCCGGTCGCGCGCTCGACACTCGCCTTGATCGCGAGCAGACGCGGCGTCCAAGGCAACGGATCGAGCTCGATCCCTGAATAGACGTAGCGAGCGTCCCGATCCCCATACCATGCAGTCAACCGCGGTTGCGGGTAGCGCCTGCCCCAGAGGATCACGGATTCTGCTCGCCATGGCGTTGCCTCGATCAACTCCCGCAACACCTGCACGCTGGGCGCGCCGATCTGGAGAGGCGACACCATATAAAGGAGGTCTGCGTCGGTTGCCGGAAGGCGCTGGAAGGCGGCGTCAGATGAGGAAAGATCGGGCACGACGCGAGTGTAGCCGGGCCCCCGAGGTCGAAAAACCTGGCGCGATTAGCCCTGTGCCCAACTCTATGTCTACGCCCGTGCCTGCGAAAGGATGCCTGAGCTTTCTCCGCATATGTAACCATTTGATTTAAAAAGTTAATTCCCTCGAAGACACCCGCAAGCGGCGCGCCGATTGACAGCGGTCGATGGGCGTGGATAATACCTGCCTAAGCAGAGATTGTTTAGGCAGTAAATGCCGAGGCACTAAATGTCTGAGCAGCATTATCACGCGTCAACCTACAAGGCGCAGAACAGCATCGGCTACCTCATCAAGCGGGGGCAGTCGATGATGAATGACGTTCTCGAGCAACTCTTTGCCGAGCGCGGCTTCAGCTTCATCCATTACGTCATCCTCACGTGGGTCCGGGATGGTATCGCGGTCAATCCGAAGGACATCTGCCTCAAGTACCGGCACGACAGTGGTGCGCTGACCCGGGTCATCGATCAGCTCGAGGCCCTGGGACTGCTGACGCGCGTTCGCCGCGGCAACGATCGGCGCAAAGTGGACCTCGAGCTCACCGATGCGGGTCGCAAAACGGTCGAGAGCCTCATTCCGTTGGTCGTCGACAAGCTCAACCTCGCGCTCGCCGATTTCTCGCGCGAGGAAGTCGCGGAATTCAAACGGCTGTTGATCAAGCTCAATACGCGCCTGGAAGCCACGCTCGACGCCAAGGCGTCGGCCCCCGCCGGCACGGAAGCGTGAGGTCAATATGCGTCTCAAGGCTTTGCTACTCTTTGGCGCCGCCGTCCTTGCGGGATGTGTGACGCCGCCGAAGGAAGATCCGCACCCGCGCAAGCTGGTCAACGCTGACGTTGGACTCAAGGGCGTAGTGGTCGAGCCGGTCGCCGAGAGCTGGTGGGATTCCTTTCAGGATCCGCAGCTCGATCGGCTTATCCGGCAGGGTCTGAAAGACAGTCCCACACTGGCGCAGGCGCAGGCACGCGTGGGCGAGGCGCTCGCGCAGGTACAGTCCGCACAGGCTGCGCTCGCGCCGAAAGCGAACCTCGATGCGAGCTCTTTGTATCAGCGGGCCCCGCAGAACTACATCATCCCGCCGCCGCTTGCCGGACATACTTTCTGGATGAGCCAGGCCGGCGCCAGCTTGAGCTGGGACCTCGATTTCTGGGGTAAGCAGGCGGATGCGGTACATCGGGCGCGAGATCTCGCAGGGTCTGCGCGTCTCGATGAGGACAACGCGCGCCTCATGCTCGCGGGCGCCATTGCTCAAGCTTACATCGAGCTCTATCGCCAGGACGCGCTGGCCGACATCGCGCAGCGCTCGGAGGCGCAGCGCCAGAACATTCTCGACATCACGCGGCGCCGTGTCAGCGCGGGGCTCGACACGCAGCTCGAAATCCGCGAAGCCGAGAGCCAGCTGCCGCAGTCGCGCGTCGCGCGCACGCAGGCAAGCGCCGCGGCAGATCTCGCCATTCACGAGCTCGCCACATTGACCGGCCAGGGCGCCGATGCCTACGCAGCCATTCAGCGCCCGGTGCTCGACGTGCAGGCGGCGCTGCCGGTGCCGACCGATTTGCCCATCAACCTGCTCGCGCGCAGGCCCGACGTGCTATCGGCGCGGTTGACCGTCGAAGCCGCAGATGCACAGCGACTCGCCGCCAAGGCCGCGTTCTACCCGGATGTGAGCTTGCACGCGCTCGCAGGCATAGGCGCGTTCGGCCTCAACAACCTGGTGCAATGGAATGCGCGCGGCCATGGAGCGGGGCCCTTGATATCGCTGCCGATCTTCGACGGCGGTCGCCTGCGCGCCGAGTACCGCGGCAGCGAAGCGCAGCTCGACGGTGCCATTTCCAGCTACAACGACACCGTGCTACACGCGGTCCAGCAGACCGCCGACCAGCTCACACGGCTCGATGCGCTGGCGAGCGAGCAGCGCGATCAGCGGCAAACGCTCGAGGCAAGCGAGGCCGCCTACAAACTGGCCGAGGAGCGCTACCGCGCCGGACTCGCGAGCTACCTGTCGGTACTCAACGCCGAGACTCAAGTGCTCTTGGCGCGTCAGTCCATGGTGGACATCCTGGCGAGCCAAGCGGTCGCGCGCGTGACTGTGCTTCTGGCCGTGGGCGGCAGCTTCGATCCCCGGATCTCCGGCATCGGCGCGGACGCGCATGTCACGGACCCGCGCGTCGCCGACACGCACCCCGCGCCGAATACTCCTGAACTCTTGAATCGAGTAAACCCATGAGCACGCAAGCACCCTCGACATCAGAATCGCAAACGCCCAATTCGCCGCGTAGCACACGGCGCCTAGGCCTCTTGGCCCTCAGCACCGTCGTCGTGCTGGCAGCAATTGGCTATGGCGCCTACTGGTTCGTCGACGGCCGCTACTACGAATCGACCGACGATGCCTACGTCGACGGCGATGTCGTACAAGTGACGAGCGAGGTACCGGGCACGGTGCTCTCCTTGAAGGCCGACGACACCCAGCTCGTGAACGCGGGACAACCGTTGCTCGAGCTCGATCCGGCGGATGCGAAAATCGGCGTGGCCAATGCGGAGGCGGACCTCGCGCGCGCGGTCCGGCAGGTGCGTGGACTGTTCGCGCAGAGCAAGGAGCTGCGCGCGCAGATCGAGGAGCGTGAGCAGGCAGAGCGCACTGCGGATGAGGACTTGAAGCGCCGCGGCGGACTCATCGCGGACGGCGCCATCTCCGCCGAGGAACTCTCTCACGCTCGTGATGCGGTCACGACCACGCGCGCGAACGTCGCCGCCGCGCGCGAGCAACTGGGTCAGACCATCGCACAGATCGACGGCACCACCATCGCGGACCATCCACAGGTGCTCGCCGCCGCGGCGGCGGTGCGCAACGCCGAGCTCGCCTTGCACCGCACGGAGCTCACCTCGCCGGTAAGCGGAGTCATCGCCAAGCGATCCGTGGAAGTCGGTCAGCGGGTCGCCGCGGGCACCCCGCTCCTCGCGGTCGTGCCGCTCGAGGACGTCTGGGTCGATGCGAACTTCAAGGAAGTGCAGTTGCAGCGCATGCGAGCCGGCCAGCCGGTGACGGTGCATACAGATCTCTACGGCGGCAGCGTCGCGTATCACGGCCACGTAGTCGGCATTGCGGCGGGCAGCGGCAGCGCGTTCGCACTCCTACCGGCGCAGAACGCCTCGGGCAATTGGATCAAGATCGTGCAGCGCGTGCCGGTGCGCATTCTGCTGGATCCGAATGAGCTCAGGGAGCATCCGCTGCGCGTCGGTCTCTCCACTACGGTGCGCGTCGATCTACATGACACCTCGGGTCCTGTGATAACCGCGGCGGTGCGCAATGCGCCGTTGCCGACGGAGGCAAGCGCGGGCGACGACCCGGCGGTCGATGCGCGCATCGCGCAGATCATCGCGGACAATGCGGGGCCGAAGGCCAATGAGCCCGCACACCTCAGTCGTACGGGTCCCGGCGGCCGGGCCGAAGGCGCGGCCGTGGTGGCGGCGGGCCCCTGAGCGCGATGCCGTGAGCGCGAATCCCGCCATTGCCGCAGAGGCCCCGACGCTCAGCGGCATCTTGAAGGCCGTGACGGCCGTGGCCCTTGCCCTGGGCACGTTCATGCAGGTCCTCGACACCTCGATCGCGAACGTGTCCATTCCCACCATCAGCGGGGACCTGGGCGTGAGCTCCGACCAGGGCACCTGGGTCATCACCTCGTTTGCGGTCGCAAACGGTGTCTCCGTGCCGCTGACGGGGTGGCTCATGCAGCGCTACGGCGTGGTGCGCACATTCGTCGTATCGGTCGCCCTGTTCACCGTCGCCTCGCTCCTCTGCGGTCTTGCCTGGAGCCTGCCCTCGCTCATCGTCTTTCGCGTGCTGCAGGGGGCGGTGTCGGGACCGATGATTCCGGGGAGCCAGGCGCTCCTCATCAATGTTTTCGGACCCGCGAAGCGCAATACGGCGCTCACGGTCTGGTCGTTGACGACGCTCGTGGCCCCCATCGCGGGACCCTTGCTCGGCGGCTACATCTCGGACAACTACGTGTGGCCGTGGATCTTCCTGATCAACGTGCCGGTGGGAATCGTGTGCACCATCATTTGCTGGAACAATCTCAAATCGCAGGAGACCCCGACCCGCAAGATCCCGATCGACCGCGTAGGTCTCATGTTGCTATTCATCTGGGTGGGCGCGATGCAGGTCATGCTGGACAAGGGCAAGGATCTCGACTGGTTCCACTCGCCGCTCATCGTCGCGCTTCTCCTCGTCACGGTGATCGCGTTCGCCGCGTGGCTCATCTGGAATCTCACCGAGGAGCATCCCGTCGTCGATTTGAGCCTGTTCAAGTCGCGCAGCTTCACCCTCGGCACGGTCGCGCTGTGCCTGGGGTATGGCGTCTTCTTCGGCAACATCGTGCTGATGCCGCTGTGGCTGCAGAGCTATTTGGGCTATACGGCCACCTGGGCGGGGTTCGTGTCCGCGCCGAGCGGCGTGACCGCCATCATCACCTCGATCTTCGTGGGACGGTTGATGCACCGCTTCGATCCGCGGCTGCTCGCGGCGAGCTCCTTCGGCTTTTACGCGCTCTCCTATTTCATGCGGGCGCACCTCACGGCGGATGCGAGCTTCTTCGCCTTCACGGCGCCGCAACTTGTGCAGGGATTTGCGATGGGCACGTTCTTCGTGTCCATGCTCGCGGTCATTTTCGATGGATTGCCCCCGCAGAAGATCCCGTCGGCGTCGGGGCTTTCGAACTTCCTGCGCATCACCGCAGGCAGCTTTGCGACCTCACTGACCACGACGCTCTGGGACCGGCGCGCAGCGCTGCATCAGACGCGGCTCGCGGATGCCGTGAATGTTTATGCCCCCGCTTACCAGCAATCACTCGCGCAGATGCACGGGTTCGGTCTCAACGATCAGGCAGCCGCGGGCGCGATGACTCAAGGACTCATCGGCCAGAGCTACCTCTTGTCCTCGCTGGATCTTTTTTATCTATCCGCATGGCTGTGCGTGGCGCTCATACCGCTATGCTTTCTGGTACGGCGACCGGCCGTGCACGGCGCGGTAACGGCGGCGGCCGACTGAGACGCGTCGAGCAGCGACCGCGGATCGCGGGCGCGGCGCGGAACGACTAGCAGCCCGTCGGGCTGCTAGTGGGGAGCGCTCGACGGCGCAACCGCGCCGACCTCGAGCGGATGCGGTTTGACCTCGATCGCGACGGTGAGACCGAGGCGTCCCAAGAGTGACAGCGACTCGGGCAGGAACTCCAGGCTGAACTCCTCGCGCGCGAAGATGTTGACGTGCAGATCCGCCACGCCGCCCTCCGCCTTGAGCGTCACTAGAAAACCGAACGCGCGACGCAATGTCGCCAGGGTCCTGAGGACCTCGCTCTCCACGCTCACACGATCCGCCGCGAGCTCTGGTTTCGCCATCAGGCGAGCCATCCAGTAGCTTTCTCTGTAAGTCCCGTTGATCTCGACCCCTGCCGGGTTGCGCCGCGGATCGCCGGCCTGCCAGGCGTGCTGGGGCTCGATGCCGAGATTGCGCGTGATCTCGGCGGGCGCGATCGTGGGATGGCGAATGCGAAGCGATATGGTGAATTCGTAGTTACCCATGCGCGGCCCTAGCGCGGCTCAGGCGCTCACGACCTCGACGCTCGGCGTGCGGACGGCAGCCGAGATCAGACGATAACTGAGTTGCATGGGGCAGCCCTTCTGGCCCGCCATGTCGCGCAATCGAACTCCCTGGCACTCCATCCTGCCGCTGCTCGAAGCATCGATGCGCCGCCGCCCCGTCGCGTTCTCCAGCAACGCCGCGACCGCGCCCGTCAAGTCGAAGTCGCCGTCACAATCGGCGCACGGGCAGGCAAACCGGAAGAACGCCGATGCGGCGGGGTAGAGGGTATGGAACTGCGGCGAGGGAATGAAAGCGCTCGCATCGTTGAAGACGAGCTCGATGCGCAGTTGATCGACATTCGGGAAGACCTCGCGCAGTGGCGCGCAACGCGTGCGTTCGTTCAGCAGCCGCTCGCGACCGGTGATCTTCGAACTCTTGCGGGCAGTGATTCTCATGCAAAGAGCTCCAATTAAAGCGCCGCCGAAATGATTCGAGCGGACCTGCGCCGGCGCCGTTTCGCGCCGGCAAACATCAAGGAGACAATGCGCCGTTAGACCAGCTTCGGCGGGACGTTGCCCGTGGCTGCGGCCGGCTCCGGCTCGGCGGTCGTCGCCGCCTCATCCTCGGCGCGGGACCGGCGCCTTTGCTGCTTCTCCTCCTGCCGAACCTTGCGCGCCTGCTCCTTGCTCTTCTTTTGCTGCCGGTAATTGGGTTTAGCCATGTCTCAGCTCCCTCCGCGCATGCCTGCCGCGATGCAGCCTGAAGTGGCGGCGAGCGCCCTCAGATCGAATCTGCGGGTTTCGGCATCCGCGCATTCGCCCGGATTTGCTGCTCGGCCAGCACTTCGCTCGCGCTCAGCCCGGTGTTCGCCGCGATGATGTCGATCAAACGATGAGCGGGATTGCGCGGCAGATCGATCTGATGGAGCCGCTCCCAGATGCGTATTCTGGCCGATGCATCGTTATGCGGCGCCGATTGCTCGTTCAGCTCCTGCTGCCGGCGCTCCAGCGCCTCGGCGTGCACTCGCGCGAGGCGCTCGCGGTAATCGCCGTTAGTCTCGCCGACCTGCGGTGCCAGGCCCCCGTTGGGAATGCGATTGGGTGATTTCTCGAAGCCCATGGCGCTCTCCTTGAAAGACAGGCCCGGACTAGCCGGGCCCTGCCGATCGTTCAGCTCGCGGTTCAATATCGTCCCGCGCTGCTACGCATGCCGCCGCCGCCGCCCGAGCGAGGCTTATCCTGCGCCTCGTTGACCCGCAGCGCACGACCACCGAGGTCCTTCCCGTTCAGGTTCTGGATCGCGCGCGACGCATCGGCGCGATTCATCTCGACGAAGCCGAATCCGCGGGGGCGGCCGGTCTCGCGATCGGTGGGGAGCGAAACGCTCTCGACGGTGCCGTGCTCGGCGAAGAGAGTGCGTAATTCCGCATCCGTGGCCGAGAACGGCAGGTTACCAACATAAATTTTAGCCATTATAAAGAAACTCCAGTTGACTCAAAGCGGCTGCTTGCCCGGAGGCGAAAAGGCCGCTCAAAACGGCAGGAACGGCAGTCAAGTCAAGGAGAGATCGTCTCGTTTGCTAAGAACCGCATACCTGTCACCAGATCGCAGGTGACTCAGACCACTTCAGCACTCCTTAGAGAGCGCAGGGATGGGCGGGGACGTCGACGATCAGGCGCTAGCCTAGCACATGGGGGGGAGTCAAGGTTGACTATCGCTAGATGCGCGCGCCGCCCGTGACGGGAATCACTTCACCGGTAATGTATGCCGCACCGGCGCACAGGTACACGATGACCTCGGCATAGTCGGCGGGCTCACCGACCCGCGCGAGCGGCACCGTGGCCCGAGCGGCCGCCTCGATATCGCCGAAGGAGCACTCCCAGGCAGAGTTGACGAAGCCGGGCGCGATGCCGTTCACGCGCACCTCGGGTGCCAACGCGCGGGCGAGCTCTCGGGTGAGACCCGCGAGCCCCGCCTTGGCGGTTGCGTAGGCGGCGCTGCTGCCCCCGCCGCCCAGCGCAGCGATCGATACCGTATTCACCACGGCGCCGCGCGCGGCGCGCAGCTCCGGCGCGAGCGCGCGGCTCGTCCAGAAGGCACTCAGCAGGTTGATGCGCAGAATGCGGTCCCAGAACGCATCGGTGAGCGCGTCGAGATCGCCCGGCGGTATCGGCGACTTGGTGAGCGGCGCTCCAGCATTATTGACGAGAAAGTCCATGCCGCCGAGGAGCTCCACGGCGCGGCGCGCCACTGCATGCGCCGTGTCGGAGTCGCTGAGATCACCCGGAACGGACTCAACCGGGAATCCCTCGCGCCTCAGCCGATCCACCTGGAGCTCGAGCCGCTCGACCGAGACGTCGTTGAGAGCTACACGCGCGTTACCGCGCGCCAGACGCTCCGCGGTGGCGAGCCCGATGCCGGAAGCCGCGCCGGTCACCAGCGCGCGGCGGCCCGACAGATTGAATTGAATCGAATCGCTCATTCGACCACGCGCTCCGATCTGACCTTTAATGGCGGCCGCTCATGGGATATCGATCAACACGTGGCCGATCAGCGCGCCGGACTCGACGGCCTCGTGTGCTATGGCGCACTCCTGGAGGTCGAAGCGCGCGCCGACGAGCGGCAACAGCGCGCCGTCGCGGAGCGCGTTCGCGATCGAGCGCATGGCCGCACGGCGTTCCGCCTCGCTGAGCGAGTACACCAGCAGCATGCGCAGGGTGACGTGCTTGAACATGAGCTCATAGAAAGGCAGAGCCGGCGTGCGATCGGCCATCGATGCGTATGCGGCGATGACGCCGCCCGCCTTGATGACCTCCTTCGTGGTCGCGAGATTGCCCCCGAACTCCACCTCGACGACCCGGTCGACCCCTTGTCCCGCGGTGAACGTGTGCGCCCGCTCGATGACGTCGTCCGTGCGGTAATTGATGACGAGGTCGGCGCCCGCGTCTTTCGCAACGGCCGACTTTTCTGCGCCGCTCACGGTGGCGATGACGCGCGCACCGCTCCACTTCGCCAGCTGAATCGCATAGCGGCCGACGTTGCCGGCACCGCCCGTGACGAGCACCGTCTTCTCGGCGACGGGACCGTCCGCGAGCAGCGCGTGGCATGCGGTCATGACGGGAATGCCGATGCACGCGCCGAGCGCAAAGTCGGTGCCCTCGGGCAACGCGACCGCTTGTTCCGCGGGCAGCGCGACGAACTGGGCGCAGCTGCCCATCGGCCGCCCCCAGGCGGCGTTCCAGACATATACCCGCTCACCCACCCGCTCGGGCGCGATGCCGGCGCCCACACGATCGATGACCCCCGCGCCGTCGGAATGCGGAATCTGAAACGGAGTCTTGAGCGGTCCCCGCGACCCGGCGCGCGACTTTACGTCGGAAGGGTTGACGCCGGAGACGCGCAGGCGCACACGCACCTCGCCGGCCTTCGGCTCGGGATCGGGTTGCTCGCCATGCACCAGCACCTGGCGGGCGGGACCGGTTTGCGAGTACCACACCGCTTGCATGGGAGCGCTCCGAAAACCTCGACGGCACCGCGCGCATAGCCCGGGAAGCCGCCAAATGCCTTGGTTTTCATCACTTTATCACATCGCTCATCTCGAGAAGTACCTGCGGCGAGCCGCTGTCAGCATCTTCCGACTCCGAGCGGGCGCCCGAGCTCGCTGATCGCAGCCGGCGGCGTTCGCTAGCATTCCCCAGACAGTTCTCGATAACTGGATCAAGACCACCGGACACGTCTTGCACGGCGCTGCGTACTTTCCGGAGAGGTCGTCAATGCTGCGAGTAGCCGTCCGGCGGGCCATAATCCGTGACCTTCGACCCTAATCCCGGTATCACGCGGAGGTTCCATGACGACTGACGCCAAGAATCAGGATCGTGGTTTCGAGCAGATTGCGTCGAACCATTCGGTCGCAGAGACCATCGAGCGCCTCGAGAGTCAGCTCAAGGAGCACGGCATCACGATCTTCGCGCGGCTCGATTTCGCGGCCGACGCGGCCCGAGTAGGACTCGCCATGCGGCCCGAGCGCATGCTGGTGTTCGGGAATCCGAAATCAGGCACGCCGCTGATGCAGGCGGTGCCCGTTTCGGGGCTCGACCTGCCGCTCAAGGTCCTGGTGTGGGAGGACGCGCAGAGGCAAACCTGGCTTGCCTACAATCGACCGGAGTACATCGTCGCGCGCCACGGGCTCCCGGCGGGAACGACGGCCAACCTGGCCGGCGTCATTCCCCTCATCGAAGGTGCCGCCCGCTAGAAGGTCTCAAATTTGCCGTGGCTGCTGCGCCTGGCGAATCCACTCGCGCCAAAGTCTCACGTCGTGGGTGTTGCGCACCGTGGGCGCCGTTCCGTCGAGCAGCCGCGCCGCCTCGCGCAACAAGGCCGCACTCTGCTTCTTGTCCGCGAGCGCCTGCGCGTAGAGGGCGCCGGCGAGCTCGACCGGCACCCACTGATCGCCGTGATTCTTGGCGGCAAGCTCGCGCTCGAACTGCACGGCGGGGCCGATCGTATGCGCGGCTTCATCGAGCTTGCCCACATGGGCGAGCGCCATCGCCAGCCAGGTCGACTTGACCGCCACGTCACGCCGGTCGCCGACGGCATCGGTCAGGTACTTCTTGCGCGATTCGACTGCCAGACGCTCGGCGGATTCGGCCGCCGCATAATCGCCCTGAAGATATTCCGCTCGGCCGGCGATGTCGGAGGCGATGTAAAGGGTGACGTAGGTTTGAATTTCCTGGAAACCTTTCTGCGGCTTGACTGCTTGGGCCAGCTTGACCGCTTCCGTGGCGAGACGCCGTGCGGCCGCCGAGTCGTCTCGCGCCAAAGCAATATCCGCCTCGCCGCCCTTCGTCAGTGCCTGGGCGAGCCCGGGAAGTATGCTGTCGGCCGGTTCCGTGGCATGCAGCTTCTCGACATAGGGAGACGTTGCGGCGACCAACGATTCCGCCGCCGCAAAGTTGCCGAGCCGCGCCTCAGGATATTCAGCCACCGTCATCTGGTACATGAATAGCAGAGTCTGGTTCGATCCGCCGGAGGTCGCTTTCTGGAAGTCGTCGAACTGTTTGCGGTAGTAAGGGATGGCCTCCTCCAGGCGGCCCGCGGCCCACAGCGCATCGCCTTCGTTCTGGTGCGCAACCCCGAGGTTGTTGGCGGCCACGAAGCTATTCAAGTCGAGCCGCAGAATCGCCGTCGATATCTGCTCGCTGCGCAGGGCGTAGCGCAGCGCCGCCGCGGGGTCGAGATCGTTTTGCGCAACCCCCGACAGTACACCGATATTGATCTGCTGCGCGTGCAGCGCCAAGCGGAATCCGGGTCGAGCCAGGAGGATGTGATCGGATAGCGCCAGGGCATCCTCGCCGACTCGCCGCGCCTCATCGTTGCGGCCGAGATTCAGGAACGCCGAGATCTGCCAGCCTGCGGCCTCGGCATAGATGGCAGCCATGTCGAAATTGGTCTCTTCCCGCGCGCCGAGCGCTACCGCGAGGTCCATCGCCTGCTGCTCCGTACGCACGGCGTCATCGTTGCGATTGTTGGCGAGTTGCTCGTAGCCGCGCCGCACCAGGACCTCGAGATACGCGCGCCGGGCGGCCGGCGAGGCCTGCGAGGACTCGGCCACCGGGGCCAATATCTCGAGGGAATGTCGGCTCGCCACTTCGCCAGCGGGATCGTTGCGATTGTCGAGAATGGCGCCCTTGACGGCATACGCCATGGCGAGTCCGATGGCGCTTGCATCGGAGCGGTCGCCGCGGCTCCGCAGGTTCTCCAGCAATGCGACGGCCTCGTTGGCGTTGCTGCTGCCCGCGTCGAGATCGCCGAGGGCTCGCATGACACGGGCGTAGTGCACCATCGCGGTCGCGCCGTTGCGCACGCTTTCCGGAGTGCGGAGCTCGGGCGGCAACGAGTGAAAATAGTCGATCTGCCGCTTGGAGAATTCCGCGATCACCTTTAGCTGGCCGAAGGATTCCAGCTCGCGCACCACCTCGTCGGTGAGGTAGCCGAGCAAGTGCTCGGCCCCCGAGCGCGTCTGCTCGGCGAGCTGTTCCGCGCGGTGGGCGCGCCGCGAGCTGAGCACGGCGAAACCCGCGGCGATCGCCGCCAGAAGCGCGAACGACACGCAAACGGCGGCGATCTGCCGCGCGCGCACGAGGCTCTTGCGCGCGGCGAGCTCGTTCGCGCGCTGCGCCTCGAGCATCCGCTCAGTCGCCTCGCGAGCTTCGCGCTCGTGACGCAAATCGCGGCTCGCCTTTACCACACTGCAAAGCACGTCATGAGTGAGCTCGACGCGGCGCACGTCGAGACGCTCCTCGACGCGCAACAAGCGGCGGTTGACGAGCGTCGCGAGCGTACCCGGGGCGGCACCGGCGGCCTTGAAGCGGCTGATGAGCCGTTCCTCCGCGATGTTCTCGCGAAAGCCGGAGGTCGTCAGGAGGTCGTCCTCGATGATCTGGCGCACGGCCGGCGGCTGATCGGCGAGCGCGCGCTCGTAGAAGTTGCTCAAGATGGTCGCGTGCGACCCGGCCAAGAGATCGAGCGAGATTTCCTCGCGCCCCTGCGCAATGCGCGCATCGTTGAGCTCGCGGCAGATGAGGCTGAGGAGCGAGGGCTCGACCTCGGCGTTCGCGAGCTCCGCGCCTCCCGCGACGAAGCGGACGATGGCCGCGGCCACCTCCTCCGTGACCAGCTTGCCGCCGGGCTGCAGCACGGCGGCAAGCGCCTGGGCGCCGGTCATGGGCGCGAGCCGCAGGCGGTTCTGCGAGATGCTCGGCATGCTCTTCTTCAAGCCCTCGAGCGGTGCGAGATAGTCCTCGCGCAGCGCGATCAGCACCCGATAGTCGCTGCGGGCGAAATCGAAGCGCTCCGCCGACGAATCGTCCGCCTCGAATTTCGCCTCAAGAGCCTTGGGCGGCCGGTTTTCGACGAGATCCGAGAGTTCGTCGATGAACTTGGCGGCGCGCGCGCGGCCGAAGTCATCGCTTTGCGCGAGGGTGAATATTTCCTCGAATTGATCGAAGATGAGGAACGGGATGAGTGTCTTCCCCGCTTCGTCGCGCAGCACATCGTCGCGATGGTGCAGGTACTCCCACAGCGACTCGCCCGCCACCGCGACCCCGCTCTGCGTCCACTCGCCGGAATGACGGGCCGCGCGGCTGATCGCCTCCTTGATCTGTTCCGCGGGCTCCGGCGAATCCCTGCCGTAGTCGATGCGCACGTAAATCGGACAATATCCCTGCTTGCGCAGCCGCGGCGCGAGCCCGGCGCGCAGGATCGACGTTTTGCCGAGACCTGACTGTCCAAAGAGCACCGTGAGGAGCTTGCGCTGCACGCGCCGGGCGAGCTCGGCCACCTCCTCGTCGCGTCCGAAGAAATACGCCCGCGTCTCCTCCGTGAACGAAGCGAGGCCCAGCCAGGGATTGCGCTCGTCGACGGTGGCGGCCGGATTCTGCGCCCGGCCTGAATTGATGTCGTTCATGCCGGCCGCGCCCGCATGATGTCGCGCAGCCGATGCGCGAATTCAGCCGGTACCTCGCCGCCCTGAAGGTGATTGAAGTGCAGGGCTTTGAACTTGTCGGGCACCAGCGCTTCGGCCGGCTGCGTCGCGTCGACGGTCACGGGCAGAATGAAAATGGCGCCATCAGCCATGTTGCGCACGCGATCGAGGGCGTAGCTCCATTCGCGGCGGAAGTACGCTTCCAGCCGGCGCTGCGTGTTGGCCGACACGACCGGGATGAAATACGAGCAGCGGGCGATGTTGCGCTGGATCTTGCGGTCGTAGTCGTCGCCGGCTTCCAGCCGGTCCATGTCGAACCAGGTCGTGATGCCCGCAGCCTCGAGCCCCGCCTTGATCTGCTGGACCGCGGGCAAGTCCTCGCGCGCGTAACTGATGAACACTGCATTGTCCGGCATGTCGCGGGCCGGCGCGACGAAGCGCGCCGGTGCGGCGCCGGCCGCAGTATTGGCGGGTTGGTGGCGCGCCTGCCAGCGCGCGTGCAGCTCCTCGACGAAGCGCTCCGCGCCGAGGTAAATCCTGGTGCGCACGCTCACCTGCTGCAAGAAGGACATGAGCCGGTCGTCCTGCCCGCTGTGATCGTCGGCCAGCACTTCGCCGACATCGCGTGGATCGGACAGTCGCTGCCGCTTCGCCATGCGCAGGAACAGCCGCGCCAGCCAGTTGGTGAAATTGCTGCCGATGAACAAGAGATGATTGTGCTCGAGCTCGTGAAACAGTTTCTCCGGCACCAGGTGCTCGCTCTGCAGGGCGCAGATGAACTCGAGCAGGTCCTCGTCCGAAATTACATAAGTCGGCGAAGCCGAGAGCTTGCCGAATAGCTGGTAGACGACGGGCCGCTGCAGTCGATCCCGCTCGCAGGGCAGATCGACCACGCGGTTGGGCGCGTAGGCCAGAACCTCGGTCCCGGACGCGCCGTTGAATCGCTCGAGATTGATGGCCATCTCGAGCAGCGGATCGAAGGTCGTGGAGACATACAGATCGAAGTCCGTGATGGCGGCGAGCTGCCGCAGCGCCGCCGGGGGCTCGAAGTTGGCGTCCTTGATGATGCCGCGCAGGCGCACGTAGGCCTCCTCGCGCCGGCCGCGGGCGGAGAGGAACCAGCACACCACGTCGTTCACCGTATAAGGCTGCGGGAGCTCCGCGACATTGACATTGAGCCGCCCTGCCAGCTTCTCGGCCACCCAGTCGAGCAGAAGCCTCGGCCCCGTCGTCGTCTCGACGCGCAGCAGTTCGGGTCCCACGATAGGAATGACCCGCCGCTCCTCGATAAAGCTGAGAAGATCCTCCCAGGCATCTTCATCGAGCGTTCCAGCCGTGGGGCGAAGGGCGAAGCTGCTATTCATCTATCGGGTCGGAATCGCCTTTGATATTCGGGCGAGGCTGTTCTTATCGGGGTTGTGCATCGCAAGGCTAGCACATTGTCCGTGAGCGCGATCAGTCATTGGCGGCGAACTCCCGGGTCGGTCCACGGTCCATTCAACATGTTCCGCCTCTTCCGACTATGGCGTCTGGGCGCCCGCGACCTCCGGTTGATCTGGTACGCCCTGCGGCATCCGCAACGCCCGCTGTGGCTGCTGCCCGCGGCGAGCCTGCTGGCTTTCTATGCGCTCGAGCCCGTCAATTTCGCCCTGCCTCTGCTCGGGATCATCGACGATTTCCTGCTGCTCCCCCTGCTCCTCCACCTCGTGGTGAGATTCCTGCCGGCGGATATCCGCTATGATTTCGGCCGGCGCTCCTTCGCGGGCTACCGCAACTAGCCCGCGGGGCGTTAGCCGGTCATCGGAATTGATCGTCGATCTGCAGATCGAGCCCGAAGGCATGCCGGTTGGTCTCGTTCGCAAGGCCGACGATGGCGATGAACTCGGCGTGCTGCTCCGGCGTCAGGCCCTTTTTGCGCGCGGCGGCGCCGTGCGAGGCGATGCAATAACGACAGCCGTTGGTCACGCTGACCGCCAGGTAGAGGAGTTCCTTGGTCAGGGGGTCGAGCGCACCCGGACCCATGACTTCCTTGGTGTTCGCCCACATGCGCCGCAAGGTCGACGGATCATTCGCGAGGACCTTCCAATAGTTGTTGACCCAGTCGACCTTGCGCGTCGCCATGATGTCGTCGTACACGGCGCGCACCTCCGGGGAGGCATCGGCGTACTCGATGGGTGCAAGCCCAGCCTTGGGAGCGCTCATGGAACGATCGCAATCACGCGGGCCGGGAAGCCGGCGCCGTCTTCGACCTTCGGCGTCGTGACCCAGACCAGACCGCCGGCCTCCGGCACCTGATCCAGGTTCGCGAGCAACTCGACTTGAAAGTGATTGAGCCCGAGGATGTACGACTCGAGCGAGTAATCGTCCTTGGTCGTCGCGAGACCCGGATCGGTATCCGTGGTCTCGTGGCCTGAGGCGGTGATCCCGCGCTTTTCATAAAGGAGCTCGAGCACCGCCTTCGTCCAGCCCGGATAGTGAAACACGCCCGCGGTGTCCTTGTTCGCGAGCGCCGCATCGTCCGGCCAACGCTTCGACCAGTCGGTACGCATGGCGACGAACGCGCCGCGGGGTATCGTCCCGTGGCGCTTTTCCCAGGCGATGACATCGTCGACGCTGAGCACGTAGTCGGGATTCTTGGCGACCTTGTCATGCACATCGATGACCACCAGCGGCATCAGCATGTCCTTCGGATCGATGCGGTCCGCCGTGAGCAGCCCTTCGTGAAAGTGAGCGGGAGCGTCGAGGTGGGTACCCCACTGCCCCACGTGACAGTATTCGTTGATACGAAAGCCGTCCTTGGCGACCGTGTAGAGCGTTTTGACCCGCTCGTTCGGCGCGCCCTTCCAGTGCGGAATGCCGGGGGCGAACGCATGCGTCAGATCGACGAACCGATGCGCCTTCAATACGGTGAGCGCATCGGGCAGCGAGCCCGCCGCCGCATCAGCCCGGGCGGCAGATGCTCCGACCGCGCCGAGAGTCAACATGCCGAATATCGCAACGATCCATGACCGCATCACCCATTCCCCTTGTTCGATTGTTGCTTGCCGCGGGATGATAAGCGCACAGCGAGCGCGGGGTAAGAGCGCGCGTTTGCGCCCTTTCGGTGCAACCCTGTACCCCCTCGCGCCTCATCTTCGAGCATCGACCGCAAGATCGCGCTAGGATCGCGCCTTGAGGAGCAAGCACTGGACGGGTTAGATATATAAGAAAATCGCGGACAAGCCGCGCGGGCGGCGGCAGAGCACCACCTCCGAGAGCTCGGCCGGGGTGGTCTGGTACGTTCCTTGCTATAAACGAGGGCGGCCATCCGCTGCTCGAGCGCGGCCGCTACATAATCGAAACAAGGGGATAAATCATGGCGTCGATCGAACTCGAGGCAATATCGGGCTCGGCATTGCGTCTTCTGTGTGCGAGCTTCGTGGCGGCTGCCTGTCTGGGCGCGGCGGCGAGGGCGACGGATGCGGCGACTTCGGCCGCGACCGAGGCCACCGCTACCGCCTCCGCCACCGCCACCGCGGCCGGCACGGCCGACGAGTCCGGTTTGAGCGAGATCACGGTCACGGCCGAGCGCTACGTCTCGACCATTCAAAATACGGCAATCAGTATCTCGGCGCTGAGCGGCGATCAGCTCATCGCGCAGGGCATCAGTACCGTGCAGGAAATTACCCAAGAGGTGCCTGGCCTCTCGATGCGCTTTGCGAGCCCCGGACTCACCGAGTACGAGGCGCGCGGTCTCGCCTCGAACGGCGGTGCGGCCCCGACGGTCGGCTTCTACCTCGACGAAATTCCGTTGTCGCCCCCGGCCGTCTCGCAGTCCGGCAAGGTGGTGATCGATCCCGATCTCTACGACGTGCAGCGTGTCGAGGTGCTGCGCGGACCGCAGGGAACGCTCTATGGCTCCGGATCCATGGGCGGCACCATCCGCGTGCTCACCAATGAGCCCAAGCTCGGTACTTACGAGGGCTCGGTGCAGGCCACGGGTTCGGACACGCAAGGAGGCAGCGGCAACGGCTCCGCCAACCTCATGATGAATATGCCGATCGGCGAAACTCTCGCCGCGCGCGTGGTGCTGAGCTACCTCTACAGGAGCGGCTGGATCGACAACATCACCATCCATCCGTTCCCGATCGCTTTGGGCGTCCCGACATACACGCAGCCGCTCAACACGGTGCCGGTGACCAACGTGTATCACGATGCCAACAATGAGCAGCTGTACGGCGGCCGCCTGAGCCTGCTCTACAAGCCGAGCGAGGACTTCTCGATTCTCGGCGAGGCCATGATGCAGAGCCTGCACACGGGGGGCTATGACCTGCTCGACGGCACTCCCACGAGCAGCCAGCCGCCCGCGCAGGTCTACGACGCGCATTACGAGGCATTCCCGTTGCGCGAAGGGATTCGCGATGACATCTCGATCTTCGGCTTGACCATCAAGGCGAACGTGGGCATCGCGGACTTGACGAGCGCAAGCTCGTACTTCGGCCGCACGGGGGTGCAAGTCCAGGACGCCTCGACATCGATCTACTATACGAATGGCGGCGGTACTCCCTACGTTCCCATTGCCTACGCAGAACGCGATCCGTCACACCAGATCAGCCAGGAAATCCGGCTCACCTCGCACGACATCGGCGGTTTTCACTGGGTGGCGGGCGCCTTCTACAGCAACCTGAACTCGGTGTGGAACGAGATCAGCAACAATCCGCTCGCTGCGACTCCGGTGGTGCCCGACGGATCATTCTTCACGTCGTGGAACGCCTACGGCGTGAGGCAGACTGCTTTCTTCACCGACGCATCGTACAAGTTCACGGATCAGTGGAAACTGTCCGCGGGTGTGCGCTACTACCAGTACAAGAGCCACCAGGACGAGTACTCGTGGGGCCTCGACGGGCCGTACTTCGTACCGCAGCCGAACTCGCAGATCACTCACGCTGCCGATAGCGGCGCGAATCCGCGAGTGGACCTGTCGTACATGCCCAACGGTGATCTGACCCTGTACGGCACCGTGGCCAAGGGCTTCCGGCCCGGCGGCGCCAATCAGATTCTCCCGCCTGTAACTCAGTATCCGCACTGCACGGCGGGCGCGCTCCAGTTCGGACCGGATTCGGTGTGGAACTACGAGCTCGGCGAGAAGGCGCGACTGTTCGATGGCTGGCTGACCGTCAACAGCGACGTCTATTACATCAAGTGGCTGGGCGTGCAGCAGGTGTTCACCCTGCAATGCGGCTATCAGTACTACGACAATGCCGGCAACGGCCGCTCCTTCGGACCTGAGATCGAGATCGACGCCAAGCTCGCGACCGACTGGACGGCAACCTTCAGCGGTGCCTGGACGGATGCGAAGCTCACGCAGCCGAATTCCTCGTACACCAACTTCCTCGAGAACCTCGTCGCCGAGCCGGACGGTGTGACCCACCCCTGCAATGCAGGGACGAAATGCCAGGTGCCCATCATGAACGTGGTCAAGGACACGGCGGATGTATCGCTCAATTACGCGACCACCGTGGGCGATTACCGGGTGACCGGGCGCGCGGCGTACGCTTTCGTGGGAACATCCTATGACGTGGCGTATTACTTCGGCTATAAGCTGCCGTCCTACAGTCTGGTGAATGCGCGGGTAGGTCTCGGCCGCGGCGGCTGGGATGCCGCTCTGTTCGTGGACAATCTGACCAACAAGGCCGCGTTGGTGTCGGCGAACAACACGAGCTTCCAGTTCAACATTCCGCAAGTCGTGCGGTACTCGACCAACCAGCCGCGCACTGCCGGAATTCAGCTGAATTACAAGTTCTGACCGTGCGGCCCCGCCAACACGGCGGGGCCGCCGTTCACACGTAATGTCCGGCTCGCTGCAGCACCTCGATCTTGTAGCCGTCGGGGTCGGTAACGAAGAAGAATCTCGCCGCTCCGCTGGGAGCGGCGAGCTCTTTCAAGTCCCCTACCGCATAACCGAGGCCCTTCAAGCGTGCGTGATGCGCGTCGAGGTCCTCGACGCAGAACGCCATGTGCCCGTACGCCGAGCCATGCACATAAGGCTCGGCCTGCCCCTTGTTCCAGGTGAGCTCGATCTCGAACCCGCTCTCAGGCTCTCGCAGATACAGTAGCGTGAACGTCGGGAACTCCATGCGATGCGTCTCCTCGAGGCCGAAACCGCGGCGGTAGAACTCCGCGGCGCGGTTCAGGTCCAGCACTCGAATCATGGAATGAATCAGCTTCGGCATGGGAGTTCCTCGATCAGGGACAATGCGACGCGTCGAGCGACTCGACGTACGCCGCAAGGTTTGCGATATCCACATCGGACAACGGCTTCGCGACCGCCGTCATCATTGCGGCATATGTTCCGAGCCGCCGCCCGTCGCGGTAGGCCTTCAGCGCATTGACGACGTACTCGGCGGTCTGCCCGCCTATTTTCGGATACTCCGGCACGACCGTCGAGCGTCCGTCTGCGCCGTGGCAAGAGGCGCACTGGACGAATTTCTCGCGGCCCGCGGCAATGGCATCCGGTGCGCTCTGCCCCGCGGCTGCGTTCTGCGCCGCCACCGGATTCGCTCCCGCACCGAGCGCAAGGGCGCATGCCGCCGCGCCCAGGCAGATGAGGCGCGACGCGCGGCAGTTAGCCGAAGCTCGGCTAGTAAAGCGAGGCATGGGGAATCGTCAGCGCATCGGGCGAGGGTAACTGGTTGGCGGCCACGAGTGCCGCCACCACGCGCCGGCGAGCGGCCGCGACATCGATGCGCGCCGTGCGCAGCTCGGCGACTTCCTGCGCGGTGTAGGGCACGAAGTCCGCAGGCAACTGCTTGCGACTGTAGGTGGCGAGCAGCCAGTTCATCATGGCGGCGATGTCCTCGTCCGAGCTTGGATTGAGCGCGACGTTCGGCACTTGCATCAGGTAGCGGCGCCCCTCGGGAATGCGCGCGAAGTAGCCGATGCGTCCGGCGAGGGTCGGGATCTCGGTCACCGATACGCCCGCCCAGCCATGGCATCCCTCGCAGTTCTCGGCGTAAATGCGCGCGGGGCGCGCCATGGGCTCGACGCGCAGCCCCGTCTTGCGGGTGACTGCGTCGGGCACGTTGGTGCCGGGCACCTGGGCGACAGGCACGTCAGTGGCGGACGCGCCGGTGGCGGGCGCGCTCTGAGTTTGCCCGGCCAACACCGCGGCGGCCACGAGAACGGCACCGCGCAACGCGCGATTCCTGCGAGGCGTTCGATGCTTGCGAATGGGGAAAGGCATGTCCCGCCTCACTCCGCAAGACCGACCAGTCCGGCGCTCGAGCAGTGATATACCATGCTCGAGGCACCGAAGCACCAGACGATATCGTTGTTCACCTGTGGACGGTACTCGGGCATATCACCCTCCTGGCCGAGACACGAGCAACGGCCGCAGGAGTCCTTGCCGCAACAATCCCGATACGCGATCAGATAAGTCTTGCCGTCGTCCGGATTGATGCACGAGCCTACCCAGGAGGTCGGCGAGGGCGAGCTGCCCGGCGGGCACGTGCTCGGGCCGCCGCCGCAACAAGCGCAGAGGTAACCGTCGCTCGAGCAGTAGCGCCAGTAATTGCACTGCGTGGGGTCCTTGGTCTGCGCATGGTTTGCGAACTCGGAGGCGAATGTCCCCTTGGCTTTCTGCGGCGCATCTCCGGCCTGCGCGCGCCGCGACACGGGCAAGAGCGGCAGCGCGGAGGAGGCGACGAGCCAGCTGCCGCAGCGCGTGAGAAAGCTGCGGCGGGACACCCGCTGCGCGACCTTGCGGCTCGCGAGCTCGATCAGCCGGTCAAAGCGGCTTCTAGAAATGGCTTTCATAAGGGCGATCTCTTCCGTTCGTTGCGGCTTGCTGTTTGGCGCTGAGATACGCCTGAATGGTGCCGAAGCCGGTTTCCTCGGCGATGAGGAGACTCTCCAGGTGCTCGCGATTGTTCACGAGGCCCTTGGCCCGAATCACTCCTGCGGCGTCGAGCAGGACGGCATAGGGGAGCTTGCCGACGTGAAACGTCATGCCCACCTGCGGTGAGTTGATGTAGGGAACGCCCTCGAGGCCGAACTCGCGGATCATGGAGCGCTGCTCGGCGTCGTCGCCGTCTCCGATCAGCAGGACATCGAGCCGCTCGGCGTGCGCGAAGGAGCGGGCGATAGGCAGGAGCTTCTTGCACACCGGGCACGTGGGAGACACGAACAGCAGCAATCGGCTCCGCTCGTGCGGACTCGCACCGCCGAGGACGAGCTGATCGCCGGCGAGCGTCGTTACCGAGAGTTTCGGCGACATCTCGCCGACGGTGAGTCCCTGGTCGCTCGCCATGGCGCCCATCGGAGCGACGCGCTCGTGCAAAATTCCCACTTGCCGCGCGAGACCGAACAAGAGCACCGCGAGACCCAGCGTGACCAGCAGCTGCAAGACGACGATGTAGGGAAGTGCTGCCTGCATGCAGAGCTCTTTTAGCGCGCCTGCCGCGCCGTCGGGCCGGCCTCGAAATTCTCGACGAAGGTCGCGGGCGGCGGCCGCAAGACGACGGCGAGCACCGGATAAAGAAATGACAGGGTCGCAACGACGGCGAGGGCCGCGGCGATGTCGAGCGCGCTGAGCTCGCGCGGTCTCCCGGGCGGGAGCAGCCCGAGCGCGAGCAGCGCGAGGACCAGATTTCGGGCCACCATCCAGACGGAGAGTCCCTCTCGCAGCCGCGAGCCGAAGCAGCCGCAGTCGATGCTCGTGCGCCCGCGCCGCATGTTGATCGCGATCGCCGCGGCGAAGATGATGAGCAGCGCGGCCGCGGCACATGCGCCGAACCGGCGCGTGGCGGGCCAAACGAGCGCGGCGGCCGTGAGCGCCTCAGCGATGAGCAGCGCGGCGGCGGCGGGTACCGTGAGTCTCTCGGGTAACAGCCGGTAATTGCGCACCACCCCCGGCCATTCCGCGAGCGCCGCGAGCTTGTGCGCGGTGGAGGCTGCGAAGAGCACCGCCAGCGCCCATGCCACCGTGAGCTCGAGCAGGGGGTCCATCAGTCGCCCCACACGGTCAGGAGCTGCGGGGTGAAGCCGAGCGGCTTGGATCGATAAACGAGCTTCCCCGTGCCCGCGTGATAGGCCGCGACGCGATAGGAGTCGCCGATCACGTAGACGAGGGGGCTGTCGTCGGCCGACACGGCCACCGACTGCGCAGGCTCCGTGAGCTTGATCCGCTGCAGCCGCTTGCCGGCGAGCGCATCGAATTCCCAAACCTCGGTGCCCGAGTCCTTGTGGGTCCAGGGGTGACCGCGGTGCATGAGCACGTAGAGACGCCGACTCGCGGAATGAAAGTGACTGATTTGCCAGCCGCCCGGTCGCCAGCCCGCGGCGCGCTCGGTCTGCGTGGTGAGCGACCACTTGGCGGCGGGAGCGGCGCGCTCCCCCGCGAGACTCACCGGCACGACATCGCCCGCATACGTGACGAGATAAAGCATCTGATGCTTCTTGTCCCATGCCGAGTGCTCGAAGGCCGGGTCGTTCTTGGCGTCGAACACTTTGGCGGCGCGCTGGATGCTGCCGTTGGCCTGCTCATCGAAGGTGACGGTGGCGATGGAGCCGTCGGCGCAGAGGGAGGAGAACCGATTGGGCGCCTGCGCGAAAATGAGACCGCAGCCCGGGATGGGAATGGAGCCCAGGGACTTACGCGCCTTCAAGTCGGTGACCGTCACGGCCGTGGAGGGTGCAAGGTTGTACGTCAATCCATAATGGCCGTCGGGTGTCACGTCGAAGTTGTATTTCTTCGACACGACGAGCAGCCGGCCCGCAGGCAACGGAATGTCTTCCTTCACATCGAGCGTCTGGGCATCGCGCACCACGATGTAATCGCTGCGCTTGCCGCGAGTGTGCTTCTCCCAGTACGTGTCGACTGCGTAGAGCTCCGAGCCGTCGGGCGAGACGGCGAAGTTCGGCCAGTACGCCTGGTTGAACATGCCCTGAATCGCGCCGGTGGTGCCGTCGAGCACGTAGGTCTTGGCGGCTTCGGCAGCCGGAAACGCCGTATCGAGCACGAACAGGCGCCGGGGATTCGTGGGATCGAGCTTGGCGGTGGTATGCGTCTCGGCGAGCGGCAGCTGCGCGCCCGGGTCGAGGTCAGTGGGCTCCGCGGCGGCAGCACTCGTGGAGGCTATGGCGCAACCCGCAGCGAGGAGCATGGCGCCCCATGCGAATTTCATTCTCTCCCTTCTCCCGTGTTCCGACCGATCCCGCGGTGCGCCCCATCTTCGCATCGGCGTACAAAAAGGGCCAGCCGCGCGCTGTATCGGCTCTGCGCGGGTCATGAGTAATGCGGCAGCGGCGCCACGGCCACGCCCGGACGCAGCCGTATCAGCGCCAACGAGGCGATGGCCCAGACGAACGCGAAGTAAGGCCACAAGTTGTTGGGGAATTCGGGCACGGGGTAGATGTTGCGGTAGAGCACCCAGAGCAAGAGGACAGGTCCCAACGTGCAAACCCCCGCCCATACTGCGCGGCGCTCGCGCCAGGCCTCGACGGTTTCGGCGGCGCCCACGCCGACGTAGATGAGAATGAGGGCGAGCACGCCGATGGTGCTCGTGTTCAGGGCGAACAAGATGCGGCCCGCCGCCGCCAGCCCGCCGATGATGCCCGAGAAGCAGCTCACGGCGGCGGCGAGATCCAGCAGGATGGCGAGGCGCGGCGAGCCGAAGCGCAACGCGAGATCATCGAGCGGTGCCTGCGAGGCGGCGAGGTCCTTGATGCCCTGCGGACCGTACCCCGCCACCTCGCAATAGGCGACGAATACGAAGAAGACACCGGAGCCGAGCACGGTGCCGAGCAGGGCGATGGGAATGTTGCGCCGGGGATTGATGGTCTCCTCGCCGAGCGTGGCCGCGCCTTCGAAGCCCGAGAAACTCAAGATGCTGAACACCATGCCAAATCCGACGCCCACCCAGCCGTTGTACTGCGAGGTCGGGTGAAAGCTCGCGCCCATGCGGCCGATGTCGAGATGCACCTGGTGCAGGATGCTGATGCAGAGGCCGACGATGGCAATGATCGCAATCCCTTCCAAGAGCAGCATCAGCCGGCCCGCGAGCCGCATGTCGCGGTAGGCGAGCCACCAGGCGAGCACCATCCCGCCGGCGCCGATCGCGATCCACCAGTTGCCCGCCTCGATCCCGAATCCCCTGAGCGCGGCGCAGGTGAAATTCCCCACGAGCGCGGCGAATCCGGTCGAGAAACCGAGGTAGGTCAGCAGCAACGTCCAGCCGGTGATGAATCCCGCGCGGCTGCCGAAGGTGTGCGAGATATACGCATAGGCGGAGCCTGCGTGCGCGACCCGGTGAGTGAAGGCCATGAAGGAGAGCGCCACGAGGGCCATGGCCACCATGCCGATCACGAACACGAGGGGGGCCGCCTCGCCCACGGCCTGCACGACCAGGGTGATGTTGAAAGCAGCGGTGACGGTCGGGGAAATGACGGAAAGCGATAGTCCGACCGCTTCCGGAAGCCTCAGGCGCGACGCGAGACTCGTCATGAATGCTTGAACCCGATCAGCGCCAGGTCCCCTGCGACACTATCTCACCACATCATGAACGGCGCCACGTCGGCATCGGAGACGAGGCCTCGGCTGACGTCGCTCAAGGCCTGATCGATGATCGCGACGCCCTCGTCGGCCTCGGCCTCGGACAGGGTCAGGGGCGGGGTGAGCTCCAGCACGTTGCCGCGCAGGCCCACATAAAAGAATACGGCACCGAGCTGGTAGGCGCGAAAGATCACCTTCGCCGTGGTCGTCACCGGCACGGGCTCGCGCGAAGCGCGGTCGCGCACCAGATCCACTCCGAGGGCGAGCCCGCGCCCGCGCACCTCACCGATCAGCGGCTGGCGCGCGCAGAGAGCGCGCAGCCCGCTCGACAGGCGCTCGCCGACCGTATTCGCCCGCTCTACCAGGCCTTGGGCAGCGATGGTGTCGAGGACGGCGCGGCCCGCGGCGGTTGCGACGGGATTGCCGGCCGTCGTCTGCAAGGCAAAGGCCGGCGCATGATCCATGATGTGCTGCGGCCCGATCACCGCCGAGAGCGGCAGCCCTCCGCCGAGCCCCTTGCCGAAGACGACCACGTCGGGCTCGAGCCCCTCGTGCTCGAAGCAGTGCATCTTGCCGGTGCGCCCGAGACCCACCTTCACTTCATCGACGATGATGAGAATGCCGTGGCGGCGGCAGCGTTGCTGGATGGCTGCGAGAAAGCCCGGCGGCGGCACGATGACGCCGCCGTCGGCCATGATCGGCTCGATGAAGATGGCGGCGACCTGCCCGGGTGGCGAGGTCGTGGAGAAATGGTAGTCGAGGAGCTCGAGCACGGCAGCGGCGCTGAACGCGGGACGAAAGGGATCCGGATAGGGCAGCAGCAAGAGTCCCGCTCGCGGCAGAGTGTGAGTCATCGCAGTGTGCCCGCTGATGCTCATCGAGCCCGACAGGTTGCCATGATAGGAGCCGATGAAGGAGATGAAGCGCGAGCGTCCGGTCGCTGCCTGTATGACGCGCAGCGCGCAATCGTTCGCATCCGAGCCGGAATGGCCGAACCACACGCGGCGCGCCCCACGTCCCGGCGTGATTCGCAAAAGCTCCTCCGCGAGCGCCACCGCGTTCTCGTTGGGAAATGCGAGCAGGCTCGCGCCCGCCATGTTCTCGCACGCGGCCGTCACGGCCCGGGTGATCGCCGGGTGGCCGTTTCCCAGCACGGCGGGACCGAACGAGGCGGAGAGATCGAGGAGCTGCCGCCCACCTTCCTCGATCAGCCGACAGCCGTGCCCACCGACCAATGACAACGGCGAGAAGCGCAGCCGCGCGATGTTCGCGATCACCCGCGCGTCGCGCTCGCGCAGCGTGGCCGCGGGGCCGGGGGGCGTGACGAGCGGGCGGCTCACGTGCCCGTGAGGCGCGCGATCTCCTCGACGAGCTCGCGAGTGGTGCGCTGCCTGCAATAGCCACGATTGTTCTTGAGCGACCACTCGTGCCGTTCCGGCGATAGGGTCAGGGTGGCATCGGTGGGCACCGTCACGAGGTACCCCAAGTCGCAGGCGTCGCGCACCGCCGAATCGACACACTGATCCGTGAGACAGCCGGCGATGATGAGGTAGCGCGTCTCGAGGTTCCTCAGAACATAATCGATGTTGGTCGAGATGAACACCGACGACGATGTCTTCGCAAACACCATCTCGTCGTCCGAGGGCGCGAGCTCGTCGACCATGCGGGCATCGGGCGAGCCCTTCGGGACGTTGAACCCGGTGATCTTGTAATCGAGCGAGCGGTCGCGGCCGTCGGCGGTCATGCTCTCGATGACGGTGTAAGTCACCTCGATACCGGCACGACGGCAAGAGTTCTGCAGCCGCACCATGTTGGGCAGTGCTGATTCCCGGAACGTTCGGAAAAAGTACCCGTAGTGCGCCTCCCGTTCGGCGGTGCTCAGATGCGCATACTCCCCGCCCTCCCAAGTGCAATTGTATTTCTGCACGTCGACGAACAAGAGCGTGGTGTGCTTGGGATCGATCTCGACTTCACGGCTGGTGGGCTGGGTCATCGCACGGCTCCGGAAAGGTATCAATAGACTTCGGCATAGCGGCGGCAGATCTCTTTCTCGTCGAAATCCTCCAACCCCTTGATCTCTGCCCGCTTGAACAATAGGTAAGCCGAGAGCAAGTCCTCTCCCAGCCAGTCGGCGGCCGCTGAGCTGCGCTCGAGAAGCGTCAAGGCTTCCGCGAGACTCGTGGGCAACGCTGCCGGGTTCTGTGTCTCGAGGGTGAGCTTGCGGCGCACGCCGTCGAGGCCCGCCTGGATGAGGACCGCGAGCGCGAGATAAGGACTCGCCGTTGCGTCGGCGACGCGAAATTCGATGTTGAACTGCCGCGCGTGGAGCTCCGGATCGGTACCCGAGAGCGGACAGATGCGCACCGCGGCACCGCGATCGAGCGGTGCCGAATCGGCACGTACGGGCGCCCAACGATTCGGGCGAAGGCGATAATAGGACGCCACCGAGGGCGCCGTCACCGCGCATAGAGTGGGCAGATGGTGCTGAATACCCGCGAGGAACTGGCTCCCCACGAGAGACATCTGCCAGGGGCGCTTCGCGTCGTGGAGGACCGGCCGATCGTCCTTGTCCAGGAAACTGAAATGGATGTGAGTGCCGCTGGCGGTGCCGTTCGGGTCGTGAATCGGAGCGAAGCTCACGCGCTCTCCCAGGCGGAAGGCCACCGCATGAGCAAGCTGGCGCGTGATGACGGCATCGTCGGCGGCGCGTATTCCCTTCGCAGGCGCGACCGTGACCTCGTATTGCTGCGGGCCGAACTCGGCCAGAAAGGAATCAGGTATCACGCCCACCTGGCGCAGGGCAGAGAGCAGCGCCTCGCCGAACGGTCCCTGACGCCGGTAGGCGCTGAGGTCGTAAGGTTGCCACTTCTCCCCGCCGCCGCCGCTATAGGTGAATTCCTGCTCGAAGGCGGCGAGCATGTGGACGCCCGACTCGCGCTCCAGCCGGTAGAGCGCGCGACGCAGGACCTCGCGCGGACAGAAATCCCACGGCGTGCCCTGCGCCGTCTTGAGGTCGCCCAGAAAGAAGTACTCCGCCGGCCCTCCCTCGAACGGCACCAGAACGCGAGTGTCGGGATCCGGCATGAGGAACACCTCGCCGACGGTGCCGAACGTCGTCACCTGAATCGGGCCGAAGGCCGAGATGAAGATGTTGGTGGGCGCAAGGCCGACACCGCGCTCCAGTCGCGAGGGCAGATCGGCCAGCGGAAAACTCTTGCCGCGGAAGTGTCCCGATAGATCGCTGGTACCGACGAAAACAATCTGTTCGCGCTGCATCCGTTCCTCTGCGTTCGAGCCCGGTCACCTCACGACACCGGCACGCCCTCGCGGCGAAAGCCTACCATCATTTGCGCCCCTGAAAATCGAGACGGTGCTCCTCGAGCACGGCGAGAAACCGGGCATGGTCGATGGCCTCGAGCGTGAAGCCGGGCGGCTTCCAGGTCGGGACCGACTCCGCGGCGATCATCGCGTTCAGGACGGACTCCTCGATCGCCTCGACCGTGGCACCGTAAATCTCATCGAGCAATGCATCGTTCAGCCATTCGGTGCGGAAGCTGTGCGGTTGCGCTTCGCCGATCGCGGGCAGGTAGAGCTCGTTCGCCACGGAGAATGCGAGCATCAAATCGCCAGAATAATGGCCGCCGCGCGTGCCGGTGCGGCCAATGCCGATGGCGCCGCGCTTGGCGAGCCGGTGCAGCTGCGTGGGGGTCAACGGCACATCCGTGGCGATGAGCACGATGATGGAGCCTTGTTCGCGGCCGGCGGCGGACGGGACGACGCCCTGCGGCATGTGCGCGCCCACCGGCACGCCGAGCACTTTGAAATCGCGCCGCAGCCCGAAATTGGATTGCACGAGCACACCCACGGTGTATGTCTGCGCGCCCAGGGTGCAGCGGCGCGAGCTCGTGCCCGTCCCCCCCTTGAACTCATAGGTGGACATGCCCGTGCCGCCGCCGACGTTCCCCTCCTCCACGGCACCCCCGCGCGCGGTGCGCAGCGCCTCGAGGGCGTGCCGCTCCTCGACGTGTCGTCCGCAGATGTCGTTCACCAGCCCGTCGTAGGTTTCGGCAACCACGGGCATCGCCCATGCGTGGTGGCGGAAGTGCTCGGCATACTGCTCGATCATCCAACCCACCGCGGCATGATGGACGATGCCGAGAGAATGGGTGTTGGTGAGACAGACCGGACCGAGGAAATAGCCGGCGTCGTCGATCCAGTGCGTGCCGGTCATCTCGCCGTTACCGTTGAGGTCGAATTGGCCGGCCCACACCGGACTCGGCCTGCGCGCGTGGCCCCGCGGCAGCACCGCTGTGACGCCCGTGTAGATCTGACGATCCCCCGGAGCGGTGGCGAGTGATTTGACGGTCGAAAATCCCACCTCGACGCCGGGCACGTCGGTGATGGCATTGTGAGGTCCGGGCGTGCCCGACAAGGGCAGCCCGAGATCTCGCGCCCGGGTGCGCGTCGCTGTCATGTCCGCCTCCGATCGTCGGCCCCACGCGGGGTCGCGATCAGCCTAGCATTGCAGAGACGGCCGTGTTGATCGCGAGACCGCCGAAGATCAGCCAGCCAACGAGCAGCGCCGCCAGGCCGAGCGGCGTGTTCGCCGCCGCATCGGTAATGGCACGCCCTGCGGCCACGACCTGTGACACCTCGTGAATGGTCGAGCCTGCGAAGATCCCGTAGCGGACCGGGTTGACGGACAAGAGTTGATAGTGCGCGTTCAACTGATGGAGCGCGAGGTACAGGAAAATCGCGAGCGTTCCGAACACCACGACCGTTGAGACGGCCACGGTGACTTGCTCGGCGCGGCCGCGCACCACGGGCTCCGCCGCCATGACGGCCGCGGCGCCGCAGATCGAGCTACCGGCCCCGATCAACATCGCGGTCTTCCGATCGAGTCCGAAAACGCGAGTGCCCGCCCACCAGGCGAGCGCGACACGTGGGCGACGCCCGCCAGCCGGGGGTAAATCGTGTTCCCAGCGAGCATGCCGAGCGTGAGCGCGCTGATGCCGTGGGCCAAAAGCCAGGGGACGGTGCCGATCTCGAGGGCGATCAGGGCGATGAGTCCCACCAGAGCGATCCCCGGAAGCGCCCTGCCGCCCACTGTCGCGGTGCCGCCCACTGTCGCGGTGCCGCCCAGACTCGCGGCGCCGGCTCCCGGGCCGCGGCGGGAGCCGAAGCGCCGGACGCAAGAGCCACGTCGGCGCGCTGCCCGCAGCTCCCGCAGTAAGCCCCCATCAGGATCGCGCCGCAGTTCTTGCAGGGGTCCGCCGGGGCGGCGTTCGCGACCGCCCCCGCAACCTCCCCGCCCGCTTCCCGGCCGGCCGAGGGTTCGGAGTTCGATCCCGGAACGTCGATCGGTGTCGGAACGGTGGCGTTTTCGGTGGGAATCATTCGCGAGCGGCCGAAGATGCGCCATTGTACTGTGGCGTGTGGCGGCCGACGCGGAAGACTCCTCAGACCGGCAGCAGCTCGCCGTTGACGATCCAGTGCGTGCCGAACTTGTCGGTCACCATGCCGAAGCTCTTGGCCCAGAACGTGGGCGCAATGGCCATGCTCACCTTGCCGCCATCGGCCAGCCGCTCGAAGATCTTTTTCGCTTCGGCCACCGTGTCGTAATTGAGTGTGATCGACACACCGTGCATGCCCTGCAACGGCATCTGTCCCATGGCGTCGCCCGCGTACAACATGGCGCCGCCGGGCAAAGCCAGCCGGGCATGCATGATCCGGTGCCAGGACTCTTTGGGGGCCTGGGCCGCCATGGGCGAATCGCCGAGGCTCATCATGGTTTCGAGATTGCCCTCGAGCGCGCGCTCGTAGAAGCGCATGGCGTCGGCGCAGTTGCCGTCAAAGGCGAGATAGGGGATGAGGTCCGGCATGAGGTGCTCCTATGTGTTAGCACGTACGAGAATGAGCGCATTCCTAGACTGTACGACGAACCACAGGCCCGGATTTCGACGTGGCGACACCGTAAACGCATGCATGTCGAAACGAGGCGGGCCCATTCGTCGTCCTATTGAGGGCATCGATTCGGCAAGCAGGGTCCCTCGGCCGCCCGCCACCGCCGGGTAACCTCGCGTAATCGCTTGTCAATGAAGGAGAAAGGGCATGAAAGTCATGGTCATGGTGAAGGCGACCGCACTGAGCGAAGCCGGTGCACCGCCGAGCGAGGCGACTCTCACCGCGATGGAACAATTCAACGGAGAGCTCATCAAAGCCGGCGTTCTCCTTGCGGCCGAGGGGCTGCATCCCAGCGTCAAGGGCAAGCGCGTACATTATAAGGGTGAGCAGCGCACCGTCGTTGACGGCCCGTTCGCGGAGACCAAGGAGCTCGTCGCCGGCTTTTGGTTGTGGCAGGTGAAATCCATCGAGGAAGCCATGGAGTGGCTCAAGCGCTGCCCCAATCCCGGGCCGGGCGAGTGGGTGATCGAGGCGCGGCCGGTTTTCGAGCCTGCGGATTTCGGCGCGGCGCTGACACCTGCGCTGCGAGCAACGCAAGAAACGCGACGCTCAAAACTCAAGGGGCCGGGCAAGCACTGAAGAGGAGATCCCGATGGCATATGCTTTATTGATCATTGAGCCTCCCGGACAGCGGCAGGCGCGGAGCGAGGCTGAGGGTCGCGAGCTGTACGAGCGCATGCTTCGGTTCAGCGAAGAACTGAAGGAGCGCGGGCTGCTCACCATCGCGCACTCGCTCGCCTCGGATCGAAGCGGCGCCAGGGTCCGCGTCCAGGAAAATCAGGTGAGCGTCGTGGATGGTCCCTTTTCCGAAGCCAAAGAGATGATCGGTGGATTCCTGCTATTGACGTGCGAGTCACGGGAGGAAGCCATCGCGATCGCCCGGCAATGCCCGGCCGCGCACTGGGCGACGGTCGAGGTCCGCGAGTTCGGTCCGTGCTTCACCTGACTCCGCGCGGCCTGCCCTGATGTCCGGGACGTCCCTTCAACGCACGATCGAGGCGGTGTGGCGCATGGAATCGGCCAAGATCATCGCGCGCCTCGCCCGCATGCTGAAGCAAGTCGGGCTGGCCGAGGAGCTTGCGCACGAGGCGCTGGTGAGCGCACTCGAGCAATGGCCCACGACCGGAGTACCCGACAAACCGGGCGCGTGGCTCATGACGGCTGCGAAGAACCGAGCATTCGACGAGCTGCGGCGGCGCAAGCTCCTCGAGCGCAGTCACGAGTCCATCGCCCACGAGGCGGCACTTCTCGGCTCGGCGGGGGAGGATCCGTCGGAGGCGGCGGACGATGACATCGGCGACGACCTGGTGCGCCTGATGTTCATCGCTTGTCATCCCGTGCTATCGACCGAGGCGCGCACCGCGCTCACCTTGCGTCTCTTGGGAGGCCTCAGCACCGCGGAGATCGCGCGCGCATTTCTGGTGCCCGAGCCCACGATCGCGCAGCGGATCGTGCGCGCGAGGAGAACGCTCGCCGAAGCCCGCGTGCCATTCGAGGCGCCGCGTGCCGAGGAGCGCGCCGTCCGCCTGTCCTCGGTGCTGGAGGTGATTTATCTCATTTTCAACGAGGGTTACGCCGCCACGAGCGGCGGGGACTGGATGCGGCCGGCGCTCTGCGAGGAAGCCCTGCGACTCGGGCGCATTCTCGCGGAGCTCCTTCCCGCGGAAGCCGAGGTACACGGGCTCGTCGGCCTGATGGAGATTCAAGCCTCGCGCACCGCGGCGCGCGTCGATTCCGAGGGCGAACCCATCTTGCTGCTCGCGCAGAACCGCATTCGCTGGAACCAACTGATGATTCGCCGCGGACTGAGCGCGCTCGAGCACGCCCAAGCGCTGGGAGGCACCTTGGGGCCCTACGCGCTGCAGGCGGCGATCGCCGCCTGTCATGCCCGCGCGCCCACCGCAGCCGATACGGACTGGGCGCAGATCGTCGCGCTTTACGACGCGCTCGCCCAGATCACCCCGTCCCCCATCGTCGAGCTCAATCGCGTGGTTGCCGTGTCGATGGCGTTCGGGGCCGCCGCGGCGCTCGAATTGGTGGAGACGCTGTGTTCCGAGCCGCGCCTCAAGAATTACGCGTTATTGCCGAGCGTGCGCGGCGATCTGCTCGAGAAGCTCGGCCGGTTCGATGAGGCCCGCACGGAGTTCTCCCGCGCCGCGGGGCTCACCCAGAACGAGCGCGACAGAAAACTGCTCCTCGGACGTGCGGCCGCCTGCGGCAGCGGGAATCAATAGTCAAAAGACGGAGACGCCCATGAGTCACACCCTCAAGCTCTACGAATTTCCACCGACCCGCTCGATCCGCGTGCGCTGGACACTTCAGGAAATGCAGCTCGATTTCGACAGCATCCTCGTGAACTTGCCGGCGGGCGAGCATCACACCTCCGAGTTTCTCAAGATCAACCCAGCCGGCAAAGTACCCGTGCTCGTCGACGGCGACCTCGTGCTCATCGAATCGGTGGCCATCGTGCTGTACCTGGCGGACAAGTACCCCGACAAGGGATTCACGCCCACGAGCCTCGAGGATCGAGGACTCATGGCGCAATGGCTGTTGTTCGCGGCCACTGAGCTCGAGCAGCCTCTTTGGCGGATCGCTCGGCACACGCGGCTCTACCCCGCGGCGCGGCGACTCGCCGCCGAGATTCCGATCGCCCGCGACGATTTTCGCGACATGGCCAAGGTGCTAGACGCGCACCTCTCGGACCGGCGGTTCGTCGTCGGAGACACGGTGTGCGTCGCGGATTTTGTGGTCGCCTATACTCTCGACTGGGCGAATGAGCTCGAACTGCTCGAGACCTTCCCGCGGCTGCGCCAGTACCTCGAGGCAATGTACGCCCGCCCGCACGCGGCGCCGCGCATCGCGCACGCGCTGGCGGCCGCGCGAGGGGGCGTCTCCATGGCACCGCAGCGAGAGTGATGCCCCGTCGAGCGCTTCTCATATACGCGCAAAGGCCCTGAAATCTCGGGCTCGTTTGGCATGGAGCCGAGGCCTTCATCAAGGCCCCCGGTGGTCGACGCTTGCCGAAGCCGCATGCTACGCTCGGCTGCAGCGCACAGAGGTGTTCCGATTGAAAGCGACTCTTTTCATCATGATGGCTTTGTTGACCGGTTGCGGCTGGTTTCACAGAACCAAGCCCGCGCCCGACCGGCCCGAGCTCATCGTCACCGGCATAGCTCCGGGTGCACGGGTCTTCGTCGATGGGGTGCAAGCAGGCGACGCGCAGGATAAGAGCCATCGATCACGCGTAATCGACGTGGCGCCGGGGACTCATACCGTGGAAGTGAAAATGGGCGACACCGTGACTTATCGAGAGACCGCTTACGCGGGCCCGGGCGACAAGCGAGTCGTCACCGTGCTCTCGGGAAACAGCCGTAACTAGCCCAGCGGTGCGGAGATCACGCATGTTGAGCTTGATCCAGGGCATGGTCTGTGCCGGTGTCGGGCTTGCACTCGGCGGAGCCGCCGTTGCGGCGCCTCGGGACGAGGCGCTCTACCGTGCGGTGGAGGCCAATCGCGCGGGGGCGCTCGAACTCCTCAAGAGCATCGTCGACGTCGACTCCGGATCGGGCGACGTAGCCGGCGGCAAACGCGTGCAGGAAATTCTCGCAGCGCGACTGAAGGCAAGCGGCGCCCTGGTCCGCGACGAACCCGCCGAGGCTGCGAATTTGCCGCCGAATGTCGTCGCGGTCTTTCACGGGAGCGGGAAGGCGAAAATTCTGATCATCGCGCACATCGACACGGTGTTTGGCCCGGGCACCGCGGCCAAGCGTCCGTTCCGCATCGAGGGGGACCGCGCCACGGGACCGGGAGTCGGCGATGAGAAGGGCGGGGTGGTCAACGCCGTCACGGCGCTCAAGATACTGCACGATCTAGGATTCAAGGACTATGCGACCATCACTCTGCTGCTCGATGACAGCGAGGAACTCGGCTCGCCGGGCTCCACCGAGCTCATCAAGACGCTCGCCCGGCAGAACGATGTCGAATTCAACATGGAGCCGGGAGATCCCCCTGATGCGATCACGGTGTGGCGCAAGGGCGCGGGCGACATCTCGATCCAGGTAAAAGGCCGCTCGGCGCACGCTGGGATGGTGCCCCAGAATGGCAGGAACGCCTCGGTGGAGCTCGTGCATCAGCTTGCGGCGCTGGAGCGAGTATTCCCGCACGCGGGCGACAGCACGACGGTCAACCTGACGGTAATCAAAGCCGGCACCCGCAACAACATCATCCCCGACTTCGCGGAAGCCACGCTGGACGTTCGCTTTCGAAAGCGCGAGGACTTCGATGTGGTCCTCGCCCAGATCAAATCGGGACTGTTGCCCCCGATCGTGCCGGACACCACGATCGCGGTGACGGCCGACGGATCGACCTATCCGCCGCTCACCGAGAATGTCCAGATCGATGCGCTGGGTGCGCGCGCGCAAGCGATCTATGCCGAGCTCGGCAAGACCCTGACGCTGTCAGGCAATGGCGGTGCCTCGGAATCCGCGGTCGTCATGTCCATCGGGACGCCGACACTCGACGGGCTCGGCTTCGTCGGCGATGCCTTTCACACAGACCATGAATGGATAGACCTGGCGAGTATGACGCCGCGGATGTATTTGTTCGTCCGCTTGCTCATGGAGACCAGCCGCTCGATGCCGAATAAATAAAATCCGTGATGCGGTGAATCGCGAGAAGTCATCCCCCGGTGGCGTTGGGATCGCGCCAGGCGCGCTCGAACGGCAGACGCCACGCGTACGGGGCGACGAGTTGATGAATGGCATTCGGACCCCAGCATCCCGGTGTGTACATGCGCACCGGCGGCGGCGCGTCCAGTAAAGGCGTCGAGACTTCCCAGAGGCGCTCGATGCCTTCGGCGGTCGTGAAGAGCGTCCGGTCGCCGCGCATCGCGTCCAGGATCAACCGCTCATAGGCCTCCAGCACATCGCCGATATGGCTGGTGTCGTGCATCGCGAACTGCAGGCTCAGCTTGTCGAGCCGCATCCCGGGGCCCGGGCGCTTGCCATAAAAGGACAGTGAGAGCTTGGCCGCGTCGGCGAGATCGAAGGTCAGATGGTCGGGACCTTGAGCGCCGATTCCCGAGCCTTCGGGAAACATGCTCTTCGGCGGCTCGCGGAAGGCGATGGAAATGATTCGCTGGCCCTCGGCCAGCCGCTTGCCGGTGCGCAGGAAAAATGGCACGCCCGCCCAGCGCCAATTGTCGATGTGGCACTTCAAGGCAATGAAGGTCTCGGTGTCCGAATCCGTGGCGACGCCCTCCTCGGAGCGATAACCGATGTACTGGCCGCGGATCACTTCGCTCGGCTTGATCGGCAGCATGCTGCGAAACACCTTGTTCTTCTCCTCGCCGATGGGGCCGGGCTCCAGGGACGTCGGCGGCTCCATGGCCATGAACCCCAGAATCTGGAACAAGTGGGTGACGACCATGTCGCGATACGCGCCGGTCTGCTCGTAGAAGGCCGAGCGCTTGCCGAGCCCGAGGGTTTCCGGCACGTCGATCTGCACGTGATCGACGAAGTTGCGGTTCCAGATGGGCTCGAACAATCCGTTGGCGAATCGAAACGCGAGAATGTTCTGCGCGGGCTCCTTGCCGAGAAAGTGATCGATACGAAAGATCTGATCCTCGCGGAACACCTCATGGAGCCGCGCATTGAGCTCCACGGCGCTCTTCAGGTCGGTGCCGAAGGGCTTCTCCATGATGACGCGCGAGCGATCGACGAGACCGGCGTCGCCCAGCAGGCGCACCGCGGACAAGGCGGCGTTCGGCGGAACACTCAAGTAGTGAAGCCGGCGGCTCTCGGTGCCGAGCGATCGCTCCGCATCGTCGACGGCCGCCTTGAGAGCGGCCGGCCCGGCGGTCAGCGGCACGTAGCTCAAGGTCTGGGCAAAGGACTCCCAGCCCGGGTCGTCCACCTTGCGCGTCGTGAACTCCAGCACGGACTTGCGCATTTCCTGCCGAAACCCGTCGCTATCGAGCTCATCCAGCGACACCCCGATGATCCGGCAGCCGGGAATGAATCCGGCAGTCGACAGATGAAACAGCCCCGGCATGAGCTTGCGCTTCGAGAGGTCGCCGGTCGCGCCTACGAGAACCACGACCTGCGGGTAATTGGGACCGACACCGTTTGGAATTTTCTTCATGACCAGAGCCTTCCGCGATTTTCCATAACATAGCAAAAGGCGCGCAAGGGAGACCCGATCGGTGTCACAGTCCGCGGCGCTCGACGAACTCCGCGAGCAGTGCCGGGAACTCGCCGCCCGTCATTTCAATCCCTCAGCGATGCCATAAACCTCGCTTGCCCGGATTGAGGCGCATGCGCAGCGCATTCTGAGAATAGGCGATCGCGACGTATTGTCCGACCAGTGTCGGAAACTCGAGCAACTGGCGTTCGCTCCAGGAGCGCGCGAGCACGTTCCAGGTGTCGTCCGAAATCATCTGGTCGCCCAGCAGTTCCTCGACGCCTTTTAGAATCGCCGCCTCGTGGTCGGTCCAACCCGGCGCGGATGAGCCTTGTGTCACGCGCTCGACCTCCTCGACCGTCACCCCATAGCGCTTGGCGATATCGACGTGCTGGCTCCATTCATAGGGCGCGCGGCACAGCCAGCCCACACGCATGATCGCAAGCTCCCTCTCGCGTGGTGAGAGGACCCCCTTGCCGAGGAGCTGGATTCCCATTTCCATCTGGCAACGATAAAGGCCCGGATGCTTCAGCATCGTGGCGAAGGCTTCCGGCACGACCGAGTGCTCGGAAATGCCCAGCGACTCGCGGATGGTGATGACGAGAGCCCTGGCCTCGTCATCGAAGTCCTCCTGTTTGAGCGGCTCGATGCGTTGCGGCTTGCCCAGCACTTGGGCTTCACGGGCGCCGATATCGAAGTCCACAGGGTCGGAGGATTGGTCTCGCGGCGAGAGGCTCATGGGAATCTCCTGTTAGTACGGGTCTTTCTAGCAGCCGCTTCGGGTTCTGTATAGAGAAATGCTAATCTCCGAGTACCCGCTTACGCTGGGAGGGGGCTCCCATGTCCAAGTCGACGCACCACAAAGAATTCAAGGCTCTCGTCCCGGGCACGCGAGTCAGCAGGCGGCAGCTCGAGCACATGGGCGCCCGATTGACTTGGTCGCAATAGCGCGGGGGCATTGCATGAGGAGCTTGATATATGGATTGATCGGCTGCGCGCTCGTCTGTGCAACCTCGCGCCCCGCCCACACGGCGCCCGAGAGGGCCACGATCTCGAGCCAGTCCGATCTGCCCCATTTCAGCTATCCGATCAACGGCTCCGCGTCTGCACTCATCGATGCGGATGATCCAACATTCGCCGCATTTGCCAAAGAGGTCCGCGCCAACGTCGAGCGGGTTCTGAATGATTACGACATCAAGGACCGGTCCACGCTGCGCGAGCTGTTGAGCGAAAAGCTCGATCTGCAGGAGCTCGACGGCCAGTACCAAGACGCGCTGCAAACGGTCGCGTCGCTGCGCGCGCTCGAGGACAAGCCGTCGCAGAAGCTCACGAGCGGACTCTTTGTCCTGGCCCGACTTCAGGCGGCCATTGATGCGCACGCCGTGGGCAACGTCGCGTATGAGCAGGCCTTCACCAAGCACTATGGCGCGGCCATCGATCCCCTGCCTTGGGACGTCGTGCAGGATTCGGTCCGCAATTCGTATGCCTCGGCGCGCTTGAGGACACGAGCGGCGGTGATCGGCGGCGTGCAGACCGACATCGATCCGGCCGTCAGCAAGTCGGGCGCCGTGAACAACATCGAAGCGGCGGATCTCATCGCAGCGCGCAACGAGCTCGAGGCTGCGCTTCCCTTGGGCGCCGCACGTGCGGCCGTATTGCAGGAATACATCGCAAAACACAACACGCCCAAACCCGACATTTGGACTGCACGCGAAGTCACGCTGGATCGCCGCCGCCATCTGACTCCGGTGCTGGTGGGAATATGGGACTCGGGTATCGACGTGACGCTGTTCCCCGACCAGCTTCACACGGACCGCAAGGCGACGGCGAGTGGAACGCACGGACTCGCCTTCGACGATCAGGGGTTTCCGTCGCAGAGCTGGCTGCATCCGCTGACGCCGGAGCAGCGCGACGGCTACTCGGAAGTCCTCGAGCTGATCAAGGGTGTCAACGACTTGCGCGAGGGCCTCGACTCGAGCGACGCCGAGGCGGCGGTGAAGAAATACACTGCGCTTTCCGTGGAACAGGCGCATCAGCTGAATGAAGAGACCAAGGTGATCGGCCATTTCATCCACGGCACGCATTGCGCGGGCATTGCGGTGCGCGGCAACCCGGCCGCGCGGCTCGTCGTGGCACGCTTCAACGATCAGTTACCGGATTTGCCGTTTCCCCCGAGCGAGGCATGGGCACGCAAGCTCGGCGCGGACTTCCGGCAAATGGCCGATTACTTCCGCACCCGCCACGTGCGCGTGGTCAACATGAGCTGGGGCGACGAACCCCAAGAATTCGAGACCTGGCTCTCGAAGACCGGTGGGGGCGCGGATCCCGTCGAGCGCAAGAGGCAAGCGGCGGAGCTTTTCGCGATCTGGCGCCATGCGATCGAAACGGCAATCAAGTCCGCTCCCGGGACGCTCTTCATCACGGCTGCCGGCAACAGCGATAGTGACCCCGGTTTCATGGACGATGTGCCGGCGTCGTTGCGCTTGCCGAATCTCATCACGGTCGGCGCAGTCAACCAGGCGGGCGATGAAACCGCATTCACCAGCTCCGGCGACATCGTGGCCGTGCACGCGGACGGCTATCACGTGGAGAGCTTGGTCCCCGGAGGAACGAGGCTCAAGCTCTCGGGCACCTCGATGGCATCCCCGAATGTCGTCAATCTGGCCGCCAAGCTACTTGCCCTCGACCCATCCCTCACCCCGAAGGAGGTCATCGCACTGATCCGCCGAGGAGCGACTGCGAGCGAGGATGGCCGCCTCCAATTAATCGACGAGAAGCAGTCGGTTGCACTCCTCGGCGAGCGCCGCAAAACATCGCCAGCCGCTGCGGGCACGTAAGCCACTGAGGTTAAGATTGGGCGGCAGCCATCGCGAATGGACTCGCCGCCGCTTTGGAATTAAAGTCATTAAAATTAACAAGAGCGCAGGGACTGCTTGCAATGACCCGACGTCTGGCCGCGGAATTCATCCGTACTAACCATGGCCTATGCCATCGCTCACGGAGATCGTCATGACGTTCGGCTTTTTGTTCGTCATCATGGGCTCGACTCACGGCAGTGCACCCAAGGGCTTTGCCCCGTTGCCGTCGGTCTGAGCCTCACTCTGATTCACTTGATCAGCATTCCGGTGACCAATACCTCCGTCAGTCCGGCCCGCAGCACGGGACCGGCTCTGTTCGTGGGCGGCTGGGCACTGTCGCAGCTGTGGCTCTTCTGGCTGGCGCCGATCGTGGCTAGTGCCCTGTGGGGCGCCATTTATCGCTGGGTGAGCAGTCAGCCCGCTCCCGTTGCCGTGGTCGGATCGGACCCGCGCTGATCCCCCTGTGCGGCACATCGGACTCACCATCGCGACGGCGCTCATCGCGCTGGCAATCCCACGAATCTCAGCCACGCAGGAAACGTCGTGCCCGCTGGCGGGCGAACGACCGATGTTGGTCGCTCAGCTATTCTTCGGCTTGAGCGTCAAGGGTCGAGGTCCCGTCACTCCGAAGGAATGGCGGGTATTCGTACGGCAGAATGTCGCGCCCCGGTTTCCGGACGGTTTCACCGTCTATGATGCGCATGGCGACTGGCTCGATCCGGTCAGCCACTCAGTCGTTCGCGAAAACTCGAAAGTCATGATCATCGCGGCGGAAGACTCGGTCGAGACCCGCAGAAAAATCACCGAAGTGTCGGAGTTCTACCGCAAGGCCTTCCATCAGCAATCCGTGGGTGTGATCACCAGCCGGGAATGCGCGGCGTTTTGATCATGCGCTAGCCGCCACGCTCGATCAGTGCAATCCGCGAGCTCTCCTGAGTGCGGTGCTGCGCGTCCATACCCTTCTCCGCGTGAACGTTACTCGCCCCGATTACCAGGAGCAGCGAACCAGTCGTCATCCGCTCCGCGCCGCACCGGTTCCGCGGCCGCTCGTCGCTGGCCAGAAACTTTCTACTTGGCTGTCAGGCCGATGAATGGGGCTACATTAACATGCGCCCTCACGGGTGCACGAGCCTGGCGGATCGTAGTTCGTGCGACCGCCAGGGCATTGACGCCGGCCCGGCGTCATCAGAATCCGTCGTTCAACAGCCCGACGTGGAAAGCATTGCTGCAGCTAAGGATTGGCAGCGAAATCCCAAACGACGCTGCAAGTGGCGAGGGGAGAGCCAGGAACGTCGAGACCGATATTCGCCTCAGCATGGCACGCTCCGTCCTCAACCGAAGGCAGAGGCGCCTGCTTCAGCGACCGCCTGACCTGCTCGCCCGAACCGCCGCTCACGCCAACGGCACCCACGACTTTGCCAGCGCGCTTCAGCGGGATACCGCCCGCGACCGAGAAGGAATGGAAAGCGGGGAGGCGGGGGATGAACTGGTTATAGATGAAAGCGCCGAGTCCGAAGCTTCCCACGACGAGTCCGCCAGCGAGACCGCGCCGCTCGGGGAACCACTTGGTCACGACCGCGAGCGGCGTGATGTACGCCATGCCGGCGCCGATCCCTCCCATCAGGTCGTAAGTTAGGTAGAGCCAGGGAGCGCCGAACACCGGTGTGCCCAGCCCGGCGAGCACATTGCCGGCTCCCCGGAGGGCCACGCCGGTCATCGCAACCGACCGCGGTCCCTTCCGTCCAACCAGAATCCACCTACGACCCCCCACGGTCGCCAGGGAGAAATTCGCGATCGCATAGGCCCACGTCGTGGTCGTCAAGTCCCAGCCGAAGTCGACGACGAGCGGCTGAGCAAATATCGCCCACGAGTAAACGGTTCCGATGAGCAGCATCACCGCCGATCCTCCGATGGCGACGATCCAGCGGTCCGGCAATGCTCGCACGTCAACCTCGCAGAATTTGTGGCTCCTGCGAAGAAGATCGTATTTGGCATTCGGAACCGGACAAGGCAGCGCCGCGGCGGCCGACGGGCGCCGGCGGCCACCGCGCACGAGCCGCTCCAATGCAGCAAAATCAATGTTAAATCGCTGGCGGCGCCCGTGGCCGATCGGTAATGTGCGGTGGGGGCCGTCCCCATATGGAAGGGTCGAGACATGCAGTCAGGTGCGACGGGAAGGAAGCGGTATCGCGTGGTTCAATGGGCGACGGGCAACGTCGGGTCGCGCGCACTGCGCCGCGCCATCGAGCATCCCGATCTCGATGTGGTCGGCGTATGGGTACACAGTACAAGCAAAGTGGGCCGCGATGCGGGCGAACTCGCCGGAATAGCGCCCATCGGCGTCGCTGCGACCAACAAGATGGAGGACGTGCTGGCGCTCAAGCCGGATTGCGTGCTGTACATGCCGCACGTCTGTAACTACGACGAGATTTACAGAATTCTCGAATCCGGCTCAAACATCGTCACCACTCGGATGGAATTGCAGAACCCTGCGGCGCTCGATGCCGCGATCTGCGCGCGAATCGAGCAAGCGTGTCGGCGCGGCGACAGCTCGATCCATGCGACCGGCGCCAGCCCCGGCTTCATCACCGAAGCAATCCCGATCGTGCTCGCCTCCATCCAGCGTCGCCTGGATAGCCTGCGCATCGATGAGTTCGCTGATTGCTCGTCCCGTAATTCCCCCGAGATGCTGTTCGACATGATGGGTTTCGGCAAGCGGCCGGGGCCGGCCAATGAAGCACAACTACACCATGCGCGACTCTCTTTCGCCCCCTCGCTGCAACTAGTCGCTTCGGCGCTCGGGCTGCCGATCGACCACGTGGAAGTGCACGGCGCGCAAGGGCTCGCACGCAAGGACGTTCACATTGCAGCAGGCGTTGTTCCGGCCGGAACCGTCGCCGCGATGAGGACGACCGTCTCGTGTATGCGGAATGGAAAGCCCCTAATGAGCTTCACGACAACCTGGTTCGTGTCCGAAGATGTCGATACGAGCGACGGTGCGAAGTGGGAGTTCCGCTCGCCATCGGGCTGGCACATCGTGCTGCAGGGAGATTGCCCACTCGACATCTCCATATCCTTTCCGGTGCCGCTCGAGGATTATGCCGACATGACACCGGGTCTTACCGCGCATCGGCCCGTCAACGCCATCCCGTATATCTGCGAGGCACCGGCCGGCATCCGGACGACCGTCGATCTCCCTCAGATCATCGCACGCCTCGCCTGAGTATCTTTCGCGGCCGCAGCGCTAGCCCGCGCGGCACCGAGTGTGGGGAAAAGGCGAATCGCGTGTCTGCGGTGGACATCAGCAAGACGTACGTGGACCTCGCGCGACGGAATCGGCACACTAGCCGCGCCGACCATCGGCGCATTCAGCAACGGGCGCGGGGAGTTCTATGACCAGGTTACGCTCAACGGCCGAGCGATCTTGGTTCGATTCGTCATATCCGATATCACGCCGACGTCCGCTAATTTCGAGCAGTCGTTTTCGAGCGACGGCGGCAAGACCTGGGAAGTGAATTGGAGCGCTAATTAGCAGCGATGAACAGGCCGACGACAGATACCTTTGAGTTTCCGCCCGAGGCATTCGAAAAATGGGATGTCGGGGATGATTCCGACTTTTATGCACAACCGCGTTTCGTCACTCATATTGACGACGCAGCGATATCTGCATTGACATCATTCTACCGGGAAAGGTTGCCCGCCGGCGGTGTCCTTCTCGACCTCATGAGCAGTTGGGTCAGCCATCTACCGTCAGACGTCGCCTATGCGGAAGTCATCGGGCATGGCATGAATGCCGACGAGCTTGCCAGAAACCCGCGGCTTGATCGCCGGTTCGTTTTGGACCTCAACCGCAATTCCCTGTTGCCCCTGTGCGACTCGTCGGTGGACGCGGCAATGATTTGCGTGTCGATCCAATATCTGCAGCAGCCTGTGGCGGTGCTTCGCGAGGTCGCGCGGATTCTCAAGCCTCGCCAGCCTCTCGTCATAAGCTTCTCGAACCGCTGCTTTCCCACAAAGGCTGTAGCTATCTGGCGGGCGCTCGATGATGCGGGACATGCACAACTGGTCTCATTGTATTTGCGAAGCGCTGGTTTCGCAGACATCGAGACCCGAGTCCTCTGCGATGGCAGTGTGAGCGATCCCTTGACCGCCGTCATCGGCCTTGGACCCTACCTGCCCTGAACCATTAATTGAGAACTTGCATCTGCCGCAGGATCACATTGAATCCCAGTCTTGCTGACTGTCGTTCTGGTGGGCTCTGCTGCCACGATGCAGAAGTACCCACAGAAAGGCGCAGCTGGAGACCAGCGACATGACCAGATACGACAATAGGATGGTCACTTCTGCCAACTCCTACCCTGTCTCTTGCCTCCCTCCATGCCCCCAAAACATGACAAATTAAGGCGTTTGTCACATAGAGTGTACCTTGCAACTAGTTGCCTAGCGTGTACAGAGAAGCACGTCACCCAACACAAGAAAATACGGGGAACGGATGCCGAGTAACTAGTACGTCACGCGGCCAGTATGGATTACAGGTACATCGGTAACTCGTTAGGTTAAATCACTGGTACCGGCGCACCCGCGTTGGCTCTAAATCACCTCACTCTCTTTGACCGGCGCGTCGATGCTCACGCGGCAGTTCGGACAGCGATGGATCTTTTGGCTTCCCCAGATGACCGCGATTGCAGCACCGAGCGGCCGGGAACATCGGGGACAGGGAATCGTGATTATTCTAAGGGCGAACCAAGCGAGCACCACGCACAAGACGCGGTAGTCGGTGAACATGAGTACTAAGACCGACACTTTTCGTGGAAAGGCATCGGGATAGTAGAGAACGACGATGCGCAGCATCTGCAATATCGCGTAAGGAAGCGCAAAAAGCAGGGAGAGGTTGCGAAAGCGGCGCTTGATGTAATCGCGGATCGACATGTTTTCGCATGCTAGCCGCGGAGTTCGAGTGTGGGAAGGTGGGGGCGCAGACGAATGAACTTCGTTCTGCAAGTGATGTCTTGAGCGGTGTCCTGATAGGGCGGCAGCAGAACAAGTGGATCTGGCGGCGCAGTAGGATGCCGTGAGGATCGGCGCCTCGCGCCCAGGCGGGTGCCCTCGCTGCGGGCGAAGTGCCGGCCCTATGTAGTCTGTGATCGCTCTCTCGATTAGCGCTTCGCATCCGCCTTTGCGTCGGGCTTTTCGAAAGTGGCTTCTTTGGCATCGGACACTTCCACCCACTTCTCACTGGGCGAGGTCTCGGCGTCATAGTTGTCGTGCCAGTTCCACCACTTGTACGGCGGAGTCTGTGGGTAGCCTTGCGGCGAGTCTTCCCAAGTCTCCTGACGGCCGAGCGCCGTGATGTCGAGGTAGCTCCAGGTGGTACCCATCGCCTCGTCGCCACGCTCGTTGACGAAGTACGTGCGAAACACCTTATCGCCGTCCCGAAAGAATGCATTGTGACCGTGCCATTCGTTCACACCGAAGTCGGTGTCGAAGCTATCCGTGATGGTATACCAAGGCATCAGCCAGCCCATTCGGGCCTTCAGGCGCTCGATGTCCTTTTGCGGCGCGCGCGAGGCGTAGGCGAGTGTTGTGTCGCGGGCATTCAGATGGGCCAGATGGCCGACCTGATCGGCGCCCAGGGAGCAACCGCGGCAGGCATGATCGGGCCAACCGAACACCCCGGGCTCGAAGAAGGCACGATAGACGATCAACTGACGGCGTCCTTGGAACAAATCGAACAGGCTTGCCTTGCCCTTGGGTCCGTCGAACTGGTACTTCTTGTCCACAGCCATCCAAGGCATCCGCCGGCGTTCGGCGGCCAGCGCATCACGGGAGCGGGTGAATGCCTTCTCTTTCACGAGAAGCTGCTGGCGCGCAGCGTCCCATTCCTGCTGTGACACGATCGGGGGCGTGCTCATCGCGAGCTGCCCTTTCCGCTGCTCCTCGCTTTTCTCTTTGCCGGTTGCCATTTCATGTCTCCTTTGCTTTTCGAGACAGTCCGAAACGATTCGCCTTGAACAAGGTTCTGAATTTGCCGATCCACAGCGCTAGAACTCCTCCCGAGGATCCGGCGCCGGCGACCATTGCTGCCGTGCTTGCGATGCATAGTGGGCACATATGTTCCTCCTCTCCTTTGCGGACGTTTGGCCCGTGCTGCCTTGTCGATATGACCCGTGTGCATGGTGGCCTGGAGCGAATACTGACGTAGGTCTCGATCGGCCAGGGAGTGACAAGTGTGGCGGGATTCGGCACACGATACTTATCGGGCTATCGCGAAACTGGCGCATCGACAAAGGAAAAGAAAGCGTGCGCCGGCCGCTACCGGGTGTCGGGTGTGTCCGACGGCGCCAATCTCGAAATCCAACCGGCGCGAGCCATAGAGCCCGAGCCCTACGAACCCGTGCTCTAGAGCGAAGGGCGCGTCAGAGACGCGCGCTGCGGCGACCGATCAATCGCGTGATGCCTTGATCGCCCTCGCCACGGTTACCAGCAGTGCGCCCGAAACGGCCGCAATCGCCAGCGCCTTGACGGGATTCTCTTTGGTGTAATCGATGATGGATTGCGAGGCAGAAGAGACCGTATCGCGGGCGCGCCCGGCGACATCGGTTACTGCGTCGAGCCCTTGCTTGCCCATCGCCTGCGCTCGCGCCGCCGCTTGACGAAAGCCGGGAGCCGCATCATCGCGGATCTCGTCGACTTTGTTTGAAAGAGTCGCCCCCGCTTCGCGAATCCCGCCTTGCACTTTGTCGGTCGCCGTATCGGCAAGGGCCTGACCCTGCTTCCCGAGGGTCTTCACTGAATTTTCCATGAGTCATTCCTTCTTCTGTTTGGGTAAGGCGATGTCGCCGAGGTGGTAGCACAGCCTGCTGGAAGGATCGCTCCGATGCGTTCGCTATACGCTTGATCGACGGTCGCACACGTGCCTCGATTCTTGTGGGTGGCACCTCTACGAAAGAGGCGGAGCGGTGTCCCAAACACCGCCTCGCCCAATGCATCCTCGCTCACGTATGGCTACGCGCGGCAACCGCAGCGCCATCCTCGCCACCGATTACGATCTCCACGCGGCGGTTGAGCTGTCGGCCGCCGGCATCCGCGTTGCTCGCGACACCGAAGTCCTTGCCGTAACCCCGAGTTACGACGCGCGACGAGTCGATTCCTCGATTCACCAACACCGATTTCACGGTCTCCGCGCGCCGCTGTGACAAATCGAGATTGAATGAGTCCGTACCGACGCTGTCGGTGAAGCCATCGATCTCCACACGACGCTCAGGGTGATCCGTCAGAAATCGCACCAACTGGTCCAGATTTCGCGACGCGCCTGGATTCAGGTCTGCCTTTCCGGTGTCAAATAGCACGTCTCCCAGAGTCAGCACCAACCCACGGTCGGTCGGCTTTGCTTTGAGCGCATCCAACTCCGCTTGCAGAGCGGCGGCTTGCTGAGTCGCCTGATCGCGGGCCGCGTTCGCATTCGCCGCCCTTTGGGTCGCATCATCGCGAGCCGAGATCGCGCCATTGACTTCCTGGGTCCGCGCGTTCAGCTGAATTCGATCCCGGTCGGCCTGTCCGGCCGCCACCCGAGCATCGTTCGCCTTCGCGCCCGCCCTAAGTTGTGCAAGGTGCGCGGTTTGGGTTGCGAGGTATGCCGGTTGGGCGATGGCTCGCTCATCGCGCCGTACGGCCGCCGCGTCGGCTTCCGCAAGTTCGTTCCGCGCCGATTGCAGATCCAATGCAGCGTATTTTTGAACGTTCGGATCCGCTTCCGCGGTGCGAACCGCACTACGGGCGTTCTGGAGCGCGGAGGTGTCCAGGGGAACCGTTGCGCAGGCGGCCATCCCGAGCGCCAATGTAATTGCTGTAATAAGTTTCGTATTCATGTGATGTCCTTTCATTGAGGCGGCTGCGAGCTGCGCGCGGCTTCTTGACGAAGCGTTTGCAGACCTGCATCGAATTCCATGGCGGCTTTCTTCGAACGGGCCAGCGAGGCGGTTGCTTCGGCGACCTGAGCGTCTATGTTGGCCTGATCAGCCCAGTCAGCGGCTGGCTTTAGGTCTCGATCGGCATTTGCTTTCTCGGCGCGGGCGAGCTTGTCTCGCGCCGAGGCCAATTCCACCGGGGCCGCTTCTGGGGCGCCTGCTTGCTCTGCGTGCTCAACGGCGGCCTTGGCGACTGCAATTTTGTCGTCCGCTACATGATTGCTCGCCTGGGCCGCGACACTCAAAGTGATCGCTGCTAAAGCAACGGCAATCCGTGCGAGAATTCGAGTTCGGTTATCCATATTTGATGTTCCTGGTTGTTTCCTTCGAGCAAAGTCATCCGCGACCCCATTGAATTGGCGCCGCAATCGCGTCGTCAGAGGAGGAGCCGGAGAGCCGTAGAACGCCGGCAGCCTCGAAATCGCGTACGCCAGTCCAACTTCCGGGGGGTTAGAAAGCTCCTAAACAACACAATAACAACTCCGGTTGGGAGCTTCTGTAGGCGCAATGACTCGAAGCAGTGTAGGACACGCGTCAGTGCTCGCGATTTTGTGGTCCGCCGTCGGCTCCGCCATCGTCACGGACTTGATCGCTGCCGGCCATCAGGTGCTCGGCCTGACCGCTCGGACAAGGGAGCGCAAGCCCTCGCCGCGGGGGGGTGCCCTGATCCATCGCGGCTCACTTGCGGATCTGGACAGCCTGAGGAACGGCGCCACCCAATCGGATGGCGTGATCCAAACCGCCTTCAACCATGACATCTCGAAATTCTTGGCGAACTGCGAAGCGAGCTGCCGCTCGCAACTCGGCGGATGCGGAACGTTCAGTTCCAGAGCCGCAGGTTTCTCGGCAGCTCCCGTGCACCGACCGCATCGGGATCGGACCGCACGGCGGAGGCGCTGCCGCCGGATCCCGTGACGGCGTCGTCATCGTCGAACGCAGTCAGCGGCGGCACCGTGAGGGGCTGCCCGCCTTGACCTTGCAACATCCCGTTCAAAGGAGGGAGCTCGGATTTCGTCAGGCGTGAGAAATCGGCATCGATCTGGGCGAGCTGCGCGCGCAGCGCCTCGGTATTCGCGAGCTGGTAGGCGGACGGCGGGCCGTCCCAAGAGGTGATCGCACCGTAGAGCTGATCGGTGTGCTCGCGCAGGCGCTCCTCGCCCGTGATGGCGCCGCCTTCCTTGGTGGCAACGATCTTCTTGCGCAGCTCGTCGAGCTTGCCGTCGAACTCGGCGAGGCGCGCCAAGGCGGGATCGCCGGCGGGGCGATTCTTGGACGCTTGCGCAATCTCACCACGCAGCTTCGCGATGCGCGCGAACAGCGCCGATTCGTCGTTGAACAGCGCATAGACTTTCATGGTCGCCTCGTATTGCGCCTTGCGATCCGCCACGGTCCATTTGACGCGCGAGTCGAGGCCGACCGTGATCTTGGTTTCGTAGGTCTTGCCGCCCTTCTCCATGCGGATGGTGTAGACGCCGGGCGGCACGCGGGGTCCCTGAGTTCCGGCGAACGCGAGCTGTGCCGCCGGCGGCACGTGCGGGGCATGCAGATGCATGGTCCAGACGACGCGATTCAGTCCGCGGCGGGTGTTCGCCCGGAGCTCATCGACCACCTCGCCCTTGTCGTTCAAGACCTCGATCTTGAGCTTGCCGAACAGGTGGCGGGTACGCTGGTAGTAGGTGATGACCGCGCCGGTGGTTGGATTGTCGCCGATGAAGGCCGCGGCTCCGGTGGGCCAGCCGCCTTGCGCCTCGATGCGCTGCTGCACGGGGCGCGCCGACACGAACGCCGCGTCCTGAGCCAGGAGCTCGGGCGTCAGATGACGGAGCGGTGTGATGTCATCTACGATCCAGATGCCGCGGCCATGCGTGGCGAGCACGAGATCATTGTCGCGCGGCTGCACGGCGAGATCGCGTACGGCAACGGTCGGGATGTGACCGCCCTTGAACTGCGCCCAGTGCGTGCCGCCATCGACCGAGATCCAAAGCCCGAACTCGGTGCCGAGAAACAGCAGCCGCGGATCGACCACATCCTCTTTGATGACGTGCGCATAGCCGCGCACATCCTTCGTCATCTGCGGGGTCACCAGCGCCCGCCACGTCTTGCCGAAGTCGGTGGTCGCGTAGACATAGGGCGCCATGTCGCCGAAGGTATGCCGATCGAATGCGACATAGGCGGTGCCCGCCGCGAAGCGGCTCGCCTGCACCCAGTTCACCCAGGCGTTCTTGGGAACACCCGGCAGATTGCCGACGACGTTCTCCCAGTGCGTGCCGCCGTCACGGGTCAGCTGCACGTTGCCATCGTCGGTTCCGACCCAGATGAGACCCGCCTGGAGCGGGGATTCGCTGATGGAATAAATCGTGGTATGCATCTCGGCGGCCGAGTTGTCGACGGTGATGCCGCCCGACTGCTCCTGCTGCTGCTTTTCGGGATCGTTCGTCGTGAGATCCGGGGAGATGCGATCCCAGGTCTGGCCGTGATCTTTGGAGCGGAACAGGAATTGCGAACCGATGTATACGGTCCCCGGATCGTGAGGCGAGAGCGCAATCGGCGTGTTCCAGTTGAACCGGAGCTTGGTGTAGCGCTCGAGATCGGCCGCGCCGAGCTTCGGCTGAATGTCGCGAGTCTCGTGCGTGCGCATGTTGACGCGGCCGATGGTGCCACCCTGCGCCTCGGCGTATACATAGTGCGAATCCGACGGGTCCGCGAACATCCAGAAACCATCGCCCCCGTACATGTTTTCCCAGCGCGAGCTGGTGATACCGCCGGGATAGGCGGAGTCGCCGACCCAGGAGCTGTTGTCTTGAAGGCCGCCGAAGACATGGTAGGGATCGGCCTTGTCGAGGCTCACGTGGTAGTACTGAGAGATCGGCAGATTGTCCGTCTTCCACCATTTGTTCGCCCCGTCGAAGGAGATCCACAGGCCGCCATCATCGCCGGCGAAGACATGCTTCGAGTTATTGGGATCGACAAACACATCGTGCACATCGCCGTGCATCCCGACGAATCCGCCCACGGAGGCAAAGCTCTTGCCGCCGTCCTCGCTGAGGATCAGCGTGCCGTCGGTCTTGAAGACGCGGGCCGGATCGCGCGGATCGACGGTGAGGTTCGCGAAATAGAACGGCCGCCATACCATCCACTGGCTCTTGTCGCCGGACTCCCAGGTCGCGCCCCCGTCATGCGAAATGCAGAGCGCCGAGTCGGTCGACTCGATGAAGGCGTAGACCGTCTTCGCATCGCTCGGAGCGAATGCGAGCGCGATGCGTCCGTAGGGCTTCGCGGGCATTCCCTTGTTGGCCGCCGGGGTCAACTCCGTCCAGGTCTTGCCGCCGTCCGCGCTGCGGAACAGGCCGCTGCCGGAGGGGGCCTCAGGCCCCTCGCCCCCGGAACGAAACGTCCAGCCTTTGCGCCGAAAGTCCCAAAGGCTTGCGAGGAGCAAGTCGGGATCGTGCGAATCCATCGCAACGCTGCCGCAGCCGGTCGAGAGATTCGATCCCTTGAGGACGAGCTGCCAGGTGGCGCCGCCGTCGGTGGTCTTGTAGAGGCCGCGCGCGTCCGAGTCGCTCCAGAGCTTGCCCGGCACGCAGGCATAGACGGTACCGGCGGCGCGCGGATCGACGATGATCTTGGAGATGCGCTCCGAATCCGGGAGCCCCGCGTGCGTCCAAGTCTCGCCGCCATCGGTGGACTTATAGATGCCGTCGCCGATCGAGACGCTGTTGCGGGTCCAGGATTCGCCTGTGCCGACCCAGACATTCATCGGATGCGAGGGATCCACCGCGATGGCGCCGATCGACTGCACCGGCTGCTCATCGAACACGGGCTTGAACGTGGTGGCGCCGTCGGTCGACTTCCACACACCGCCGCTCGCAGCGCCCACGAAAAGCGTGATCTTGCCGGACGGATCGGCATAACCCGCGAGCGCCGAGATGCGCCCGCTCATGGCGGCCGAGCCGACATTGCGAGCGCCGAGCCCTGAAATCGCTCCCGCATCGAGCACCGCAGGATGGTCCTGCGCGAACGCCGTCACCCCGAACGCAGACAGAACTACGCAGCCCGCGGCCGCCAATTTAATTCGCATGAGTCTCTCTCCCGCGATTCACGTGCCCGACGCACCGCCGACGCGCGCGGCCGGGAAGTGAAACAACCCCTCGTCCGTCGCGGCGTTCGGCTCCGCCTTGTCAAATTGAACTTTCTGCCGGTCGGTCGAACCCTTGGGGTAGGACACCTGCGCGAAGGCGAAATACGCGCCGTCGACCTTCTGGTAGTCCCCGTAGTCGGTCACCGTCTCCTTCGGCACGCCGTGCTCGATGCGGCGGTTGATGGTGCGGATCTCGAGAAAATAATCGGGATCGAGATAGACGTAGCTGATGTCGCCATTCGGCCGCGTGACGCGCAGCTTGTGCGCGTCCGTGCCGTCGACGTCCTCGGTGCCGAGATAATCGAGCGTGTAGCCCTTGGCCTTGTAATCTACCAGCACGCCGGTGAAGTCCGCGGCATCCTCCCCCAGCGCCTTGGCATCGTCGGCGGAGAGCTTCTCGGGATCCTTGCGGCCCTGGAAGGGATTGATCTGCCAAGCCTGAGTGCCGTCGTAGGCCTGTACCTGGGTCAAACCCTGCAACTCCGCCTCGTAGCGCACCGATTGCGGCCGCTTGATGAGGGTGACGTAGTCGAGTTTGATGGCATCACCGTTGACCAGAAGCGTTCCGGAGAAGCGCAGCGACTCGATGGCGTGAAGCTTTTCGATCCCGCCCTTTGCCTCGACGTTCTTTTGGGCGAGCTCATCCGCCGTGTACGCCAGCGCTGCCGGCGCTGCCAAGATCATGAATGCGGCCACGATTCGGCGCATAGCATCCCTCCGCTTTTTGTCCATACCGCTCGCGCGGCTGCCAAACTCGATCGCGGATTGTAGAGCAAAAAGCCGTAGGTGCGCCCTGAAAAATGATAGGGCAGCACCGGGACCGCGGGCAGTGCGAGGATGCAGCCCAATCGAAGGAGGCTTCAGGTCGTGCGCAGAGTGTTATAAATAGTCGATGGAAATGGGTTTTACGCGCCGCGAGCTCCTCGCAATGGGCCCCGGACGCGTCGGGCGCTCAGCACGCTGCCATTCGCGATCGGTTTTGCGGCAAGTGTGTATTACCCAGCTACCGGATTTCCGATGTGGCTGATGTGGTGGCTTTGGATCAGCTACGGCTTTGGTTTGGACGGCATGCTGCGCGCGTGGTGGGTGCCCTACTTGCTGGTGGCAGACCCCGTACGAGCCGCGCGCTACCAAGAAAGATTCGCGCATACGCATGCGTTCCTACCAACGCGTAACGGAATAAGGCCCGATACGCTGCACGTATGTTTTCACGCTGTTTTTTTCGTGCTGTTGATATTGCTTAGTGTTCTGACGTTTTCCGGTGGCGCCTTTGCCGTCGGATAGTTAGTTCATACGCGATAGCGCAGCTCGACCATGCCACGCTCGGGTCAGCGTTTGATCGCATACGGCTTGCTCGGACTCTTTTGTATTCCGGGTCCGCTGGGCTTGCTCTTCGCTCTCAATTTGATTCTGCATCGTGCGGCTTTTATTCACGCTGCCAATCGCACCGCCGGCACGGTGATCTGGATGGAACCGGTGCGGACCAGTCGAACCGGAGCCGGGACGTGCGTCCCGGTCTAACGCGCGACTAGGTCACAGTCTCTTGCCGTCGACCTTCTTCACCTTGAGCGTCTCGACGTCGACCCCGTCCAAGCACCTGACGTTGATCGCCGCCATTTTCTCGCCGCTCTTCGGATGGGTTCCGATCGCGAACGATTGAATGCCACACGTCGAGCAGAATTGGTGCTCAATCATATGTTTGTTGAATTCAAATTTTGTCAGATCGGCCTCGCCCGACAGGAGCTTGAATTGACTTGCCGGCGCAAACCCCAACAAGGAACCCAGCCTGCCGCATCGTGAGCAATTGCAAGCCAGGACCTCACCGATGTCCATTTGAACTTCGTAACGGACTTTGCCGCATTGACAGCCGCCGGAATGTGTCTCTGGCACGGATGAAGCCCCGCATTGGATAACCCAGTTGGTAAGTGTAAGCATCCGGGCTCAAGGATTGAAGGTCGGCGTCTCTCGTCAATGTTGCGCCGCGATCGATTCGACGCGCAGTGACCGTGCGCCTATGCTGCTTGAATGTCTTGGCAGCACCTGCGCATCTCGCGATTCGGCGGCCCGGAAGTCCTGCAAATGGCTGAGGAGCCGACGATTCCAGAGCCAGGGCCCGGAGAGGTTCGCATCAAGGTGCTCGCCGCCGGTACCGGTTTTACGGATACGATGATTCGGCGCGGGCGCTACCCCGATTTCAAGGGGCCGCTGCCGTTCACGCCTGGCTACGAGATCGTTGGCGTGGTCGAGAAGGTCGGCGCCGGCGTGGCCGACCCCCTCGAGGGTGAGATGGTCGCCGACTTGTGTGTCGTGGGTGGCTACGCGCAGTATGCGATCCGCCCATCGCGCTGGCTCGTGCCGGTGCCCGACGGGATCGACCCGAGCGCTGCGGTTTGCATCCCTCTTGCTTATCTCACCGCGTTTCAGATGCTCACTCGCTGCCGCAAGCTACCGTCCGGCGCCACGATTCTCGCCATAGGCGCTTCGGGCACTGTCGGTACGGCGTTGCTCGATCTCGCGCGCCACCTCGGCCTGAAGGCGATCGGCACCTGTTCCGCGGCGAACCTGGGTGTGATTGAGCGGTTCGGGGCGGCCGCAGTCGACTATCGAGCGGCTGACTTCGTCAGTTCCGTGCGCCGACTGAGTCCGGCCCGGGCCGGCGTTGATATCGCCTTCGATGCGATCGGCGGCGCGCACTTCAGCCGTTCGTTTGCGTGCCTCGCGCCTCGCGGACTGCTCGTGGGCTACGGGTCACAAACGATGGCAGTCGGCCGTGAAAGCCTGATTGCCGCAGGCTTCGGTTTGGCGAGGCTCAAGCTATGGAGCACAGCGAGCTTCCTTTTGCAGGGCCGCAGCGCCCTCTTCTATAGCATAACGTCCCGTCGATCGACTCACCCGGAGGAATTCAAGGCCGACATGGTGACGTTGTTCCAGCTGTTACGCACCGGCGCCATTCAGCCGGCCGTGATCGAGCGACTGCCGCTCGTAGCGGCGGGCGAAGTCCATGCGCGCATCGACAGGGGTGGATTGGGCGGCAAGATTGTGTTGCTGCCCTGGTCGGCGTAGGAGGCCCCAGGTAGCCGGTCCCAATTGGAAGGCAGCGGCGGGAAGAGGACTCAATCCTTCGGGCCGAACAGCCCCGCCGCGTAGACGATCAGGCCGCCGACGATAACGCCTGTCGCAAATCCGAGCCGCGGATAGCCGGTGATGTACCGGTCGACCGACGCGGCGTATCGACGAATTCGTCGAGTGGCACTCTTGCGCTGCGCCTCAAGCGAGTCGATGGAGGCTTGCGCGCGACTGCTCAGCTCTCGAACTTGTGGAGATTGATCCTGACCAAGGGTGCAGATCAATTCTTCGACGTCCCGAATCAACGAATCAATTTGTCTGGATTCTTTCATATCGCACGTTCCCTGTCGGTAAGGTTACTTCAATATAGCGACAACCCCGCAGCGATGCTGCGCAGCATGTGTAGGACGCGGCAGAAATCCGATGTAAGCGCGTCGGCGACCGTGCGTTACCATTGTTCATCGCGTTGTAACAGCGCTAAAGACGGTTAGAGCATCGCATTGGATAAGCATACATCCAGGCCGGCGGCCTTGTTTAACAAGATTCTCACTCAGGAGGGTGTGTTAGGTCGCTTCTGGATTCGCTACTTCGGCGCAATAGCACTCGTAGGCACTGCGCTCGGTCTACGATCCCTGCTGTTGCCCGCAAACGGCGGTTTCGCGCTCATCACGTTCTATCCAACCGTGACAGCAGCCGCGCTGCTCTGCGGGACCCGGCTTGCTGGCGAGCGTGCTCAGCGCCGCGTGTGCGGCGCTCTTCTTCCTGTCGCCATTTCGCTCGGAGACCGGCCACGTCGCCTCTTTCGGATTCTTTTTTGTGACTTGCGCCCTAACTATTTTCCTTACTCACCGACTACGGAAATCGGATCTGAGACTACGCGCGCGCGAGCTCAAGTTCCGGACGCTTTACGAAACTTCCAACGTCGGCATCGTCCTCACGGACGCGAATAGTCCGGCTCGCCATCGAGGATGACGGCACGGGTATCCCACCGGCGCCGGCCGCCACGGGCATGGGCCTCAAGATCATGCAGTTCCGCGCGGCAACCATCGGCGCGCGGCTGTCGATCGGCCGTGGAGAGAGTGGCGGAACCCGCGTATGCGTCGAATGTTTGCAGGCACCATAGCGGTCGACTCGCGGCGCGCATGAAGCGGACGATCCGTGAGGAGCTTGCCGCAGTGCAGGGCCTGCGGCTCGCCGGCCTGCACGACTGAGTGAACGTTTGCATTTTTCGTTCGGCAGCGGGACGCGATGAAGACCTTAGATTCGCTTCGTCAGTAGCGGTAGCCATCGCCCTTATACGGCCCTGCCCGCTCGACACCGATATAACGCGCCTGATGCTCGGTCAGTAACGTGAGGTCGGCGTCGAGCTTCTTGAGCTGCAGTCGCGCCACTTTTTCGTCCAGATGTTTGGGCAGTACGTGAACACCGATCGGATATTTGGCAGTATTCGTATAGAGTTCGATCTGCGCCAACGTCTGGTTGGCGAACGATGCGCCCATGACATAGCTCGGGTGGCCCGTGCCGCAGGCGAGATTCACCAATCGGCCTTGGGCCAAGAGAATGATGCGCTTGCCATCGGGAAAGATGATGTGATCGACCTGAGGCTTGATGTTTTCCCACGTATATTGTTTGAGCGAGACGCAGTCGATTTCGTTGTCGAAATGGCCGATATTGCAGACGATGGCGTTATTCTTCATGCGCTCCATGTGAGCGTGCGTGATCACATGAAAGTTGCCGGTGGCGGTGACGAAAATGTCGGCATGCTCGGCTGCATACTCCATGGTCACGACGCGATACCCTTCCATCGCCGCCTGTAGCGCGCAGATCGGATCAACCTCGGTTACCCACACTTGCGCCGAGAGGGCGCGTAGCGCCTGCGCCGAGCCCTTACCCACATCGCCATAGCCGGCAACGACCGCAATCTTGCCCGCAACCATGACGTCGGTGGCGCGCTTTATGGCATCGACGAGAGACTCACGGCAGCCATAGAGGTTGTCGAATTTGCTCTTCGTCACGGAGTCGTTGACATTGATAGCCGCGAGGGCCAACTGACCGGCCTTCTCCATTTGATAAAGACGTTTGACGCCGATGGTGGTTTCCTCGGACACGCCCCGTAGCGCGCCGAGGCGCACCGAATACCAGTGTGGGTCGCGCGCGAGTGTGGCCTCGATGGCCTTGAACAGGGCGGCCTCATCTTCGTTACTCGGATGCGCGACTACAGACCGATCACGCTCGGCCCGCGCTCCCAAGTGCAGCAATCCGGTGGCATCGCCACCGTCATCGACCAGCAGGTCGGCCTGTTCACCCCTGGGCCATTCGAATATGCGATGGGTATAGTCCCAATATTCATCCAGCGTTTCTCCCTTGTAGGCAAACACCGCTGTTCCGCGCGCGGCGATAGCCGCCGCGGCGTGGTCCTGCGTCGAGAATACGTTGCAGGAGGCCCAACGCACTTCGGCGCCCAACGATTGCAGGGTTTCGATCAGCACTGCGGTCTGGATAGTCATGTGCAGAGAACCGGCCACGCGCGCGCCGCGCAACGGTTGAAGCGGTGCATACTCGGTGCGGACTGCCATGAGCCCTGGCATCTCAGTTTCCGCAATGGCTATTTCTTTGCGACCCCAGTCTGCGAGGGCGAGATCGGCAACGTGGAAATCGCTGAAGGACGAGTCGCTATCGATAAGTGCGTTCATGGCAAGCTCCAACTCCTGGTTTAAGTTGTGAGCGCCGTTGGCCCTGAAGCCACGGTACCGCAAGCCTGGCTGGTCTATACCCAGTCGCAGCGCTCCTTGCGGCGCCGGCGTGCCGAGAAGGGCACGTCATAGGCAACAAGCATACTGGATTCCGGGTCCTAATGCCTGCGCGGCTGGATGCGTCTTAGACTGGTTTAACGCGCGCGTCCTTGTCGGCCGCCGCGACATCGATCACGACGATGCCAACCTTTTGCCCGGTCTCCACATAGCGGTAGGCATCCGCAATCGCCGCGAGCGGATATTTTCGATCGAAGATCCCTCTGAATTGGCCCGTCTCCATGCGGCTTTTCAGGAAGCGGACAAACCCGTCGATCCGCCCCGGCACCGGAATGACGACGCGGTTGCTCCGTGTGATCGACGACCATATTGCGAGCACTGCGTTTTGAGCCCAAGGTCCGAGATCCGTGGCGGCGAAGATCCCACGGGGCTTCAGTAGCTTGCGGCATCGGAAAAATGAGGTCTTTCCGACCGCGTCCACCACGAAGTCGAAAGCCTCCCCAATCCGCGTGAAGTCCTCCGACGTATAGTCGATGACACGGTCCGCACCGAGGGACTTGAGAAGCTCAAGATGTCGAGTTGCAACGACCGCCGTCACCGCTGCGCCAGATGACTTCGCCAGCTGAACCATCGCCGTGCCGATGGCGCCGCTGGCCCCGTAGATCAAAATCTTCTGACCGATCTTCAGATTGATTCTTTCAAGAACGGCGTTTGCGTAGAGAGCGCCTTCGCAGACCACGGCCGCGTCAAAGCCGGCGCCCGTCGGCATTGGCGCGGCGGCCCGCTCGGGTACCGAGACATACTCGGCGTGAGCGCCATTGCTCCTAGAGGGACACAGGCCGAAAACCCGGTCGCCCGGCTTGAACGATATGGCTCGAGCGCCCACCGCTTCCACCTCCCCGGCGAAATCCAACCCGAAGATGGTTCGTCGCGGTCGGCGCAGCCCATAGAAGATCCGTGTGAAGAATGGGTGCGCTCGCAGTTCACCACAATCTGTCCGATTGACTGTCGCGGCATGGACTCGGACCAAGATCTCATCGGCTGCGGGCGTGGGTTTCGGCACGTCGAGTATTTTCACGACGTCCGGTGATCCGTAACGTGTAACAACCGCCGCTTTCATAAGGTCCTTGCCTGGAGTGTACCTTGACGCCGACGGCGGTTGCGGACATCAATTGCCGACGACGGGACAGTCGTTCGCGCATTGCGGTAGACTCAGATTGCCCCGGATGGAACCCAATCGGGCTTTGCACCGTGGCCTGCAACAGAAGGGATGGACCATGAACAAGAAATTCCTCATTGCCTGGATCGTGCTTTTCGCCGTGTGGTTCGTAGGTAGCTTCGTCGTTCACGGTGTGCTGCTGCGTCCCGACTACATGCTTCTGAGCAACCTATTCCGGGCGGAGGGCGACGAGCGGAAGTATTTTCCGCTGATGATACTTGCGCACGTGATCCTGTCCGGCGCGTTTGTGTGGATCTATGCGCGCGGCGCCGAGGCCAAGCCGTGGATCGCACAGGGCGTGCGCTTTGGAGTGGCTGTCGCACTGCTCACGGTCGTGCCGACCTACATGATTTACTTCGTGGTGCAGCCGATGCCGGCAACCGTGGTCATCAAGCAGATCGTCTGCGATGGTATTCTCACGATAATACTCGGTGTGATTGTCGCGTGGTTGTATCGCTCCCGGGCGGAGCGGACCAGTGCATAGTTAGGCGACGCGCCGCAGCATCTCCCGCTCGAAACTCGGGGTGATGACGCTTAAAATAACGTGCTGTGCAGAGATCGCGAAATGCGAGTCGAACTCAATCAACTCATTGATGCGCTTCCAGGCTTGGGCTGGGCCGCGCTTCCTGACGGTCGAGTGGAGCACTTGAATCAGCGCTGGCTCGATTACACGGGCATGACCGCGGGACACGCTGCGGGTTGGGGCTGGACGGAAGTGCACCATCCGGATGACCGCAAAGGAATTGTCGAGATTTGGCAGTCGTGTGTGGCCTCGGGCGCTCCGGCAAACGCGGAAGCTCGCATACGCCGTTACGATGGCGCATACCAGCGAGCGGTATGAGGGTGATCACGTGCGCCTTAGCGTGATGGATACGGGAGTCGGTTTCAGCCCCGATGCGGCGGACAAACTGTTCGAACCTTTCCATACAACGAAGAGCGATGGAATGGGGATTGGGCTTTCGGTCAGGCGGTCTATTATCGAGGCTCATCATGGGCGTCTCTGGGCGATGGCCAATGAGGGACCCGGTGCAACGTTCTGCTTTTCCATACCATGTGAATCGGCGCCGGCGACCGGCTGGGAGGACCCCCACCCCCCGGATGTCACTGCTGCGGAGGGTGTCTAAGCTACCCATACGGGGACAGTTCGACGGCGCTTCGCGCCTCGCAGCCTAGCCGCCAATCAGCGAGCGCACGGTCGGGGCACCCGCCCAGAGTTTGTCGATGATCGGCGGGTGGCAGGTATGCTTTTGTCTCCCGCTTTCGTCGATCGCCCCGGATCAAGATGCAACACTGGAATATCGTATGCAACTGACAATTCGACCGGTACGCAGAGATGACTTTCCCGCGTGGCTGAAACTCTGGGAGGCTTACAACGCGTTCTACGGCCGGTCCGGCGAGACGGCTCTGCCGTCGGAAGTTACCCAGATGACGTGGTCGCGATTCTTCGACGCCCACGAGCCCATGCACGCTCTGGTCGCGGAGGAGGCCGGAACATTGCTGGGGCTGGTGCATTTTCTCTATCACCGAAGCACGACCGATATCGCTCCGATTTGCTATCTGCAGGATCTTTTCACGACTTCTTCCGCCCGCGGCAAAGGGATTGGGCGCGCCCTGATTCTGAAGGTATACGAGCATGCCAAGAGCTCGGGGGCTCCAGAGGTGTATTGGCAAACGCACGAGACTAATGCCGCCGCGATGAAGCTGTATGACCAGGTCGCCGAGAAATCGGGCTTTTTGGTTTACTCGCGTACGATTTAGCGTTGGCAGTGTAAGTCAGCAGGAAATTATCTCGCGCGATCTGGAGGCAATGAAAATCGCGGGTCTGCCACGCGTCGGCGGCAGCTGCTGCCCGCAGACTTCCAGAGGGACCGAGGATATTCACTGCGGCGGCTCACACATCTATCTGGCAATATTAGCCGGTCGAATGTCTCAAAGTGGTCGGTAACCGGCCGTAGCGGCTCGGAACCCTGTCCGGTCCCAGGCTCTCCGTGGCAAGCCGAGGGCGCCTATTCGGTGCGCGGGCCATGAACTCTGAAAGGAAGTGTCCCATGAAGTCTCCAGCAGTCCGAACCGGGTTGTGCGCACTCGTGTTATGCGGTTTCGCCGCACTGCCGGTCTGCGCAATCGCCGCCGAGTCCGTGAAGAACGACCCCTCCTATGCGGGTCTGCATGGCGAGGTCCTGCTCGACAACGCACGCGTCTTCGTGCAGAAATTCATTATCCCGCCCGGCCAGTCGACCGGCCGTCACATGCACCCGGCTGATCAGCTGCTGGTGTTCATCAAGGGCGGTGTGCTGAGATCTCAGGCGACGGGACGCTCGACCGTGTGGAGAGACGGTCGGGTTGCGTGGCAGAACGCCACTGATCCCGCCGACGAAGGCAGCACCAACACTGGTGCGGCACCGATCGAGGTGGACTTGGTGACTCTCAGGCCGGTGGCTCAATCCGCCGCGCCGGCCCCCGGAGGCAAGCCGAAGTACCAATATCTCAACTACCCGAATATTCCGGGAGAGGACTTGCTCGAGAACGACGAGGTCATCGTGCAGCGCTTCACGGTCGAGCCTGGCCAGTGGGAGGGTGTGCATGCGCACTGCCCGGACATGCTCTACATTCACATCAAGGGGGGCCAGTGGGCAGCGAAAACGTACAAGGAACCCGAGCGTCCCTATCCGAATCCCTCACCGGATGGAGAGGTCGGCTGGATGCCCACGATCGATATCAGCGTAGGACACCAATCAGGGAACATCGGTAAGAACCCGATCGATCTCATCTGGGTGACGCTGAAGAAGTAGCGTCGTCTTTTTCAAATCTACGCGGCCGCCGTCGCTGTCGGGCGGCTACCAAAGAAAACACCCAGGGTCGGAATGCCACCAGCAGCGCCGTGCTGTGGCGGGGCTGCGAAGAAAGCGTGTCGAGTTCGGCCATCTGCAGGAATTCGTCGTGCAGGTGCTCGAGCTTGCGCTTGAGGACGCCGACGGAGCTCTCGGTGAGCTCGGCGGGCTGCCAGCCGAGAAACTCACCACGACCCGAGAAGGCGCTACGCAGAAACTCCTTCTGCACCTGACGTTCGTGGGCGCGACGCACCGGTCCATCGGGCCGCCAGACGAGCCGGCGGCTCACGCGCAGTCGGATCCGCCGCCGCGGCAGTGATTCGATCAACTCGAGCTCGATCAGTCGACTGCGCAAGCGCTCGATCTGAGCTGCGTCGAATTCGTATTCGCGCAAGATCTCCGTATCTGTCCAGCCGTTCAGGAGCAGGTAGAAGTAACTGAGCAGCGCGATGTCTCGCGCGAGCGCCGTCTCCTGTTCCACGCTCAGCATAGTGACGGCGCTCGCGCTGCGATCGATCATGCGGATGAGCTCGGTGACGCTCATGTCCATGGCCTTGCACACTTGCTCCAGCCTGCGAACGGTGAAACTGCGGTGAGCGAAAATGCGCTTGACGCTCGCCTCGCTCAGTCCAATACGGCTCGCGAGGGTGCGGTAGGTGAGGCCTCGGGCCTTGACGCAACGCTTGAGTGCGTCGACCAGCTGATGTGTTTCGTCCAATGCGGTCCCGCTCCTGCGAATAAGTGTTGCCAGCCGCGCCCATGGGTATCGTTTTTCGAAACCTTTTCTCCATAGTATTGCATGGCGCTCCTCGACGCGTAAGGTGACTTCGTCTCCATTACGGCGAGTACAACCATGGCTGGCAGGTCATCGAGGCTACGCGACGTCCTCGCGCAGCGCCGACGTTCATCGGCAAGCATTGCGCCGCTCAACGACGTGCACTCGCGCCTAAACGCCTCGCGGCCGGCACTCACCCGCCGTCCTAACTCGGTGGAAGAGGTTCGCGCCGCCCTGCTGCAGGCACGCCGTCGCGGATTGACCGTCGCGATTGCCGGGGGGCGGCACGCCATGGGGGGCCAGCAATTCATCGAGGGCGGCTGCGTGCTCGATTTGCGAGGACTCAACCGAATTCTCGACTTTGATCGCGAGCGCGGATTGATCACCGTCCAAGCGGGTGCGACGTGGCCGGAACTGATGCGCGGTTATCTATCGCTTCAGGTGGGGAACCTGCTGCGTGGGGCATCCGCCAAAAACAAACGGGCGCCGATCAGCTCACAATTGGCGGCGCGCTGGCCGCCAACATCCATGGCCGGGGTCTGACCTGTCCGCCGTTCTCGGCCGATGTGGCGGCGGTCCATCTCGTGACGGCATCCGGTGACTCGATCGTCTGTTCGCGCGAGCGGGAACCGGAGCTGTTCTCGTTGGTGGTGGGCGGGTACGGGCTCTTAGGCGCGGTGGTTGCGGTCACCCTGCAACTCGTACCGCGGCGGAAAGTCGAGCGCATCGTAGGGCTGCTGTCCTTGCCGGAACTGTTGCGGGCGTTCGAGACGAGAATTGCGCAAGGCTACATATTCGGTGATTTTCAGTTCGCCACCGATCCGCGCATGACAGGATTCATGTCGGACGGCATATTCTCGTGCTACCGGCCCATCGATAACGAGACGCCCATTGCTACGAATCAGATCCGATTGTCGCAGTCGGACTGGCGCCGCCTGCTCTATCTCGCGCACGTGAACAAGCGCCAAGCGTTCCGGGAATTTACCGACTTTTACTTACGGTCCAGCGGCCAGGTGTATTGGAACGATACGCATCAGCTCAACATCTACTTAGACGATTGCCATCGAGCGCTCGACCGCCATCTGGGGGCCTGCGTACCCGGCACGGAAATGATCACCGAGTTGTATGTGCCGCGTCACCGTCTCGTGGCACTCATGGCCGCCGTGCGCGAGGACTTCGGGGCGCACGAGGTGAACTTCATCTACGGAACGATTCGTCTCATCCAGCGCGATCGGGACGCGTTTCTGAAGTGGGCCAAGGAGGACTACGCCTGCGTCATTTTCAACCTGCACGTGGATCATGACCCGCTCAGCTTGGCACGATCCGGTGCGGATTTCCGCCGGCTCATCGACCGCGCGATCGAACAGGGGGGCAGCTATTTTCTGACCTATCACCGCCATGCGTATCGCGACCAGCTACTGACGTGTTACCCGGAGTTCCCGGATTTCATGCAGCGCAAGCGCCGCTGGGATCCTGAAGCACGGTTCGCCAGCGACTGGTCGCGACACTGTGAACATCTGCTCGGGCTCGGCGGCTCGTGACGCCGACGATTCGCGAGCGCCGGCGCTGTGCAGCGCTGTGGCTGTGCCTTGCGATCTTTATGGCGCGAGTCATCGGCCAGATCGAAGCTCTCTTGCTGGCACCGCGTTGGTTACCTCCCTTCTCGGCGTGGGAATCGGGCTGGCTGCCTTATCCGGTGCTGTTACCCCTGCAAATCGTGTTAATTGGGGGGTTGGCGGCCATCGCGTGCGATCACAGCCGCGGGAGCGGTCCGCTGTGGGTGAGCCGTGATCGAACCCGACGGAGGCTGAACGCATCTGCGGCTGCATATGCCGGGCTGATGCTGCTGCGGCTCGCGGTCACTGCGGCCCTCCCCCAGCATTCAGTGGTAAACCGAGGACTCATTCCTATCCTCGCGCATTGGGACCTGGCCGGCTTCATCGCGCTGCTCGCGAGAACACCGACGGGAAGCACGGCACCGGCAGATGAGTTGCAACTAGGGGCTGAGACTCATGCGTAGTGACCCGCAACAGATCAAAAACTCATAGATTCGTGCGGTGATACAGTAGCCAGAGTCGGCGAGGCCGATTTGTGCCATAGCCGGATAGCTGAGACGCTCCGACAGGATTGATCTTGCGTACCATGCTCATCGTCGCCCGCAGAGAACGTCACGGTACCCGCGGCGTTGAGCTCGTCGATGCGCATCATGCCGTCTTGAGCTTAATTAACCTCGGAGGATGCCGGGTTGCCCGACGGGAACCGGCGCCAGACCGAGGAGGAGTGTCTCCGAGCGCAAGTGTCGCGAGATAGCTATACTTGCTGAATACCCGCACGCTAGGAGCCATGTTTGGGTCCGCTTGAGACGAAGGTGCTGGATCTGCTTTGGGGGAAGGGCCGCGCGGTCGCGGTTCGCCACATTCTTCCTGCATTCCCGGAACTCGCCTATACCACGTTGATGACCACACTCGATCGGCTATATCGAAAGGGCATATTGATCCGGCGCCGTCGGGGCCGCGCGTTCGTGTACGAGCCTCGATGCTCGCGTGAGCAAATGCTGAATGAGTCGGCATCGAGCCAGCTAGAGGATCTCCTCGCAGCGTCAGGCGCTCGCTCGGCAATTCTATCCACACTCGTGCACTGCGTCGGTCGCAAAGATGCCGCGCTCCTCGATGAGCTCGATGCGCTCGTTCAGGCGGAGCGCGCGCGACTCAAAAGGGCCGAAGAGTGAGGTTCACCGGGACATTGTTTTTAGTGCTGGCGGGGGTCTATGGTCTCAGCAGCCTGCTGCTCTCGATCGCGGTCGCCGGCAGCTGGCACGCGGGCGTCAAGCGCATCGGCCTGGCGTCGGGCGAGCTGCTGGCATTGCGACTGCTTCCGTCGGTCGGCGCCTCGTTTCTGACGCTGACCGTCGTGTTGCCGGCTTTTTTCGTCTACGAGCCTCGCCATGAGACGGAACGTGTCGGGCCCTTGCTCGTGGCGCTGACACTCCTCGCCCTGCTCGCGATCGGACACGGCATGCTGCGCGGATGGCGGGCGTGGACGGCAACCCGGGCGCTGCTCTTGAGCTGTGGTCCACCGCGGGGTTGCAAGATAGTCGCGGGGGTCGAGATCGTCGACGTACGGGAGCCGTTGGTCGCCGTCGTGGGCGGGTGGCGCCCGCGCGTGCTCGCCGCGCACTGCGTGCGCGCGGCTTGCAGCGACGAGGAGTTTCAGCAAGTCATCGCCCATGAAGCAGCGCACGTAGCGGCGCACGACAATCTGAAGCTCCTGCTTCTCTTGACCAGTCCGGATGCCCTTGCCTGGATGCCGGCAGGCGATGCGTTGACCGAGCGATGGCGAGCGACGGCAGAGCTCGAGGCGGATGCGCATGCGAGCGGTGGCGATCCCTGCAAACGCGTCACGCTCGCGGCTGCTTTGATCAAGGTGGCACGACTTTCCTTGGCCGCAGAGCGTCGGTCTCCCGTCCTCAGCATGGCGGTCGCCTTCGATGACGTGCAAGGGCGTGTGCGCGAGCTCCTGGCGCCGTCATCGCCGCGCAGGCGCCTCGATACGAGGGTTTTGATGGCGGGCGCGCTGATGGTCCTCATCGCCACCGCGCCACTGTACGGCCCCATCCAGGAATTCATCGAGTCGCTGGTCGCCTTCGGGCGTTGACGCAACCGCGGGCCCCGCTCGCTCGGCTCAAGCCCAGCTATGATCGCTGGGCCAGCTACGATCGCTGGTAGTAGAGCGTTATCGCCACTTAGAGTTAGCACGGTCTTTCTTCGTGGACCCGCTCATTCATGTCAACTGCCGAATCGGTCTGCCTGCCCGTGGCAGCCCTACTCTTATCCATTGCTGCCCGGGCAGCGGACAGCGACGCCGGGGTCGGCCCGAACTCCGACACCCTCGACGAAGTGGTCGTGACCGCGCAGAAGCACAGTCAGGACGTGCAGGACATCGGCGTCGCCATCGATACCGCAAGCGGCGCGGAGCTCGAGGCGCTGCGCATCCAGCAGCCGCTCAACTTCTCGATAATCTCCCCGAGCCTCTCGACCATGAACTCGACCACGGACTCGACACCGCTCTTTCTCATCCGGGGCATCGGGCTCGACGATTTCAATACCAACAACTCAAGCGGAGTCGGAACGTACCTCGACGATGTCTTCGCGAGCCTTCCCGGATTTTTGACCGAGGCTTTATACGACGTCGACCGCGTCGAGATCCTCGAGGGCCCGCAGGGAACGCTCTACGGCAAGAACACGGCGGGCGGTGCGATCAACATCATCTCGAAGCGCCCGACCGATGAGTTCGAGGGCTATATCGACGTCGATTACAGCCGCTGGGAAACGACGGATGTCACCGCGGCGCTGAGCGGGCCGCTCACCGATTCCATCAAGGCGCGGCTCGCGGGCACCGCGACCATCCAGGGTGAGGGGTATCAGACCGACATCGATACGGGCCGGAAGTACGGCAAGTTGAATCGCGGCGGGACGCGAGCGCTGTTCGACATACGGCTCACCGACTCGGCGGACCTCCTCCTCAACTTTCATTATGTTTACGATCACTCCGTGCCCTCCTCGCCCTCGACCCCGAACGTCGAGGTGCTGATTCCGCCCCAGCCGTTCCCGACAGCGGGACGTCTGGACAGTCCGCCCGGCGGCCAGCTGGTGAGAGTCGGGGGCCTGCCGCTCTACAAGAACGAGAACGGCGAGGGCGTCGTCGCGAACCTGAACGTGCGCCTCGACGGTCTGGTGCTGACCTCAATCAGCGCTTTCGATGACTTCTCGGATCACAGCCTCGATAACTACGACGGGTATCCGGCCGCGGACAACAACTGGACGAAGAACTTCGAGCAGCAGCAATTCAGCGAGGAGCTGCGCGTCGCCTCCGTCCCGGGCGGCTTCGTCGATTGGATCGTGGGCGCCGAGTACGGTCAAAACTGGTATCACTGCCGCGACTCGCTCGACTGGACGTTCGTCTATGGGCTCGCCGACTACATCACGCAGGGCGGCAAGGCCATCACGGCGACGAATTTCATCCAGACACAAGAATCCGAAGGGCTCTACGCCCATGCGGAAACCCATCTCTCGAGCCAGTGGACGTTGGTCACGGGCGTGCGCTACTCGCGCGACGAGGTGAGCTTCGACGGCATGACGATCGATCCAACGGGTCTACTGACCTACGCGGCTCGCGGGTTCACCGGGCCCATTATCCCGAACACCGTACTCGCCGCGCTCGACGAATCACGCTGGAATCAGAACGTCTCCTACCGCCTCGAGCCCGATTACCACATCACGGACAAGGTGATGCTGTATGCGAGCATCGCGACCGCCTACAAGGCGGGGATTTTTTATGGGCAGCCGGCCCAGGTGCAGGTGGACTGGAACTACGTGCAACCGGAGCATGTGCGCACCGCCGAGCTCGGCATCAAGAGCCGGTTCTTTCACGACTCGCTGCAGTTCGACGCCGCGGCGTTCGACACGGACATCCGCGACCGCCAGTCGAGCCTCTCGCTCTGGGCGGGCCCGGCAGGCACGCAGCCCTTGATCGCGGGACTCGGGAACGTGCCGCGCTCCCGCATCGACGGCGTCGAGAGCGATATCGAGGCTCGTCCGTTCCGGGGCCTGCAGATCCATCTCGGCGCCACTTATCTGCATGCCCGCGTGACTGAGACCTTGACGAACGACAACGGCCTCGCGCTTTTCACGCCCGTGCCGGTCGGTCACATGCTCCCCGACGCACCCGCCTTCAGCGGCACGTGGATGGTGCTTTACGAGCATCCGGTGAGCGCAAATCTTGCGATGTATGCGCAGGCCAATGACCACTACGTCAGTGCGGAACATCCCTATCTGGGAGATCCGACGAGTTTCGGCCGCGGGCACGACCTCGGGGCGCGGATGGGCGTAAAGAATCCTCTGCAGCACTGGGACACGAGCTTGTGGGTGACGAACCTCACCGACACGCGGCCCCTGACTTATGCGTTCGCCGGGAGCGAGGGACAGCAGGTGTCGTTCTATCAGAAACCGCGGGACGTGGGCATCAACGTGACGTACACGTTCTGAAGCCTGAGGCCGCGCGATCTTCTGGTAGGTGAACGAAATGCACTTAGATGCCAGAATAAGCGGATGCGCACGCTTGCTTTGCTCCTCTCGGGACTGTTGGGCGTGCTCAGCGCCCGTGCGGCAGTCGAGCCCGCCCTGTATCAAGATCTCAAGTGGCGACTCATCGGGCCCTTTCGCGGGGGACGGGTCCTCACCGTCACCGGCATCCCGGGCGATCCCCGTCACTTTTACTTCGGTGCCGTCGACGGCGGGGTATGGGCCACGCAGGACGCCGGGCGCACCTGGCAGCCGATATTCGACGGTGAGCCGGACGGCTCGATCGGCGCACTGGCGATCGCACCGTCGGATCCTTCGATGCTCTACGTCGGCACGGGCGAGGCCGACATGCGCTCGGACATTGCTCACGGCAACGGTGTGTACAAATCCACCGATGCCGGCGCGCACTGGAAGTTCTTAGGTCTCGCCGACTCGCGCCAGATCGGCCGGATCCTCGTCGACCCACGCAACCCTGCGGTCGCATTCGTCGCCGCCCTCGGACATGCCTACGGTCCCAACGAGGAGCGGGGCGTATTCCGATCGAAGGACGGCGGGGAGCACTGGAATAAAGTGCTGTTCGAGAACCCCGACACAGGTGCCATCGATCTCGCCTTCCGGCCCGGCGCGCCCGATACGATCTACGCGGCACTGTGGCAGACCCGGCGTCCGCCGTGGAGCGTCTATCCGCCGTCGAACGGGCCGGGGAGCGGTCTTTACGTCACGAACGACGGGGGTGACACATGGCATCGAATCAGCGGCAACGGGTTCCCGGCGTCGCCGGGACGTATCGGGCTCGCCACCGCTCCGAGCCACCCCGACCGGCTCTATGCGCTCGTCGACGGAGCGCGCGATGCAGGCGGCCTGTATCGCTCGGATGACGGCGGTACGCACTGGACGCATGTGTCGAGCGACTCGCGCATCTGGAATCGAGGCTGGTATTTCTCGGGCCTGACCGTGGATCCCGAGAACGCCGACCGCATCTACGTCATGGATACGATCGTGCTGCGCTCGGATGACGGCGGGCAACATTTCGTTGCCCAGAAAGGCGATCCCACCGGTGATGATTTTCACGCGATGTGGATCGATCCGACCGATAGCAACCGCCAGATCATGGGCGTCGATCAGGGCACGCTCATCACCCTCAACGGCGGCAAGACCTGGAGCAGCTGGTTCAACCAGCCGACCGCGCAGATCTATCACGTCAGCACCGACAGCCGCTTCCCGTACTGGGTCTACGGCGCCCAGCAGGACTCGGGCGCCGTCGCCCTTCCGAGTCGCACCGAGAACATCAACGGCATCAGCCTGCAGCAGTTTCACGAGATCACGGCGGGCGACGAAAGCGGCATGATCGCGCCGGATCCGCAGGACCCGGACATCATCTACGGCGGCACAGTCTCGAGGCTCGACATGCGCACCGGGCAAACGCGCGACGTCGATCCGACGCTGGCCTACCCGGCGATTCACTACCGCGGTGCCTGGACTCTACCGTTGGCGTTCTCCAAGCGCGGCAAGAAAATCCTGTATTTCGCCAATCAGCGCCTGTTTCGCACGGCAGACGGCGGCGAGCACTGGGCACCGATCAGCCCCGATCTGACGCGCCCCGATGCCGGGATTCCACCGAACCTCGATGCCCCGACCGCCGCCGACGATGACCATGTGAGCAAGCGCCGCGGCGTGATCTACACGATCGCGCCCTCGCCGCTCGCCGCCGACACGCTCTGGGTCGGAACCGACGATGGGCTCGTCTGGCGCACGCACGATGCGGGCGCGCATTGGGAGGACGTCACGCCGCCGGCGTTGACGCCGTGGTCAAAGGTGACGGGCATCGAAGTCTCGCACGCGGACCCGGCGACCGCGTACCTCGCGATCGACCGCCATCGCCTGGACGATGACACTCCGTATATCTATCGCACGGGAGACGACGGTAAGAGCTGGACGCGCATCGACGCAGGCATTCCCCGCAACGCGTTCGTGAACGTCGTGCGCGAAGATCCGGTAAGTCCGGGACTCTTGTACGCGGGCACGGAGCGTGGAGTGTTCGTGTCGTTCGACGACGGTGCCGACTGGCAGTCGCTCGAGCAAAATCTTCCCATGACCTCGGTGCGCGATATCGACGTCCATGGCGCGGACCTCGTCATCGCGACGCACGGCCGCGGCTTCTGGATCATGGACGACGTCTCGGCGCTGCGGCAGATGAGCTCGATGCACAACGAGGTCGCGCTGTTCAAACCCGAGGCGGCGATCCGTCTGCGCCCCGCGGGATTCATCGGCACGCCCAGTCCCAAGGACGAGCCCCTCGCGGCCAATCCTCCGGACGGCGCGCTCATCGACTATGCGTTGCCGGCGACGAGCGCGGGTCCCGTGACCCTCACCATTCTCGATGCGCAGAACCATCTCGTGCGCCGCTTCAGCAGCGAAGATCAGGCTCCGCCGCCCGACCCGACGAAGCTCGAATTCGCGAGCGAATGGCTACCCTCGCCCCCGATCGTGTCGCCCGCGCCCGGCATGCATCGCTTCGTCTGGAGCTTGCGCTACCCGAGCCTCACGCCTGCCTCGGAGCCCGGACCGCCGAAGGACGGCGTGTGGGCGCCCCCCGGCCGTTACACCGTGGAACTCGGCGTTGGCGGACACCATTACGAGCAACCTCTACAACTCGAACCCGATCCGCGGGTACCTGTCTCCGTCGCAGCGCTGCGGCGGGAGTTCGCGCTCGCGCGGCAGATCGATGAGGCGGGCGCGCAGGTAGCAGCCGCTCGCGATCAGGCGCGTAAGCTCCTCGAAGCGCTCGAGCCGCGGCTCGCACAGACTGGTGCCCCGCAGGTCGGCATCGCCTCATTCATGGCGAAGGCTCTGGCGCTGTCGGGCCTCCCCGCACCGTCGCGTCCACCCAATGCGCCCCGGCTCAAGCCCCTGCGCACCGACAGCCTGCAGGCGCTATCGACGGATCTGGAAAAGCTCGAGGACGCCGTCGACGGCGCCGACGCCGATCCGGGACCGGACGCGCGCGCGGGATACACAGCGCTCTCGCACATGCTCACCGCCGCGCTAGCCGAGTGGCATCATTTGCTGGATCAAGACCTGCCGACGCTCAATCGCGAACTCGGTGCAGCGGGACAACCGCCGGTCGCCGCCCCTTCTAATAATAATCCGGGAGACCCCTGATGCGCGCTCGCTTCTCCGTATCTTTGCAGGCAACACTTTGCGCCGCGACCCTCACCCTGGCCTCGCACGCCGCCGCTCCGCAGTCAGCGGCAACCGCGGTCGATCCGAGCCGCTTCGCAGCCTTGCACTGGCGCGGTATCGGGCCTTATCGCGGCGGCCGCGTACTCGCGGTCGCAGGCGTCCCCGGTGCGCCAAATATCTATTACTTCGGCGCCGTGGCGGGCGGAGTGTGGAAGACCACCGACAGTGGTGCATCCTGGACCGTGCTCACGGATCACACGCCGATCACCTCCATCGGCGCCCTGGCCGTGGCGCCCTCCGATCCCAACATTCTCTATGTGGGCACAGGCGAGGGTAGTCCACGCGGCGACATGACCTACGGGAACGGTGCCTACAAGTCGGTCGACGGCGGCAAGACCTGGCAGAGTCTCGGGCTTGGCGATACCCGCCAGATCGGCGCCCTCATCGTCGATCCCAAGAATCCCGACATCGTCCTCGTCGCCGCACTCGGCCATGCCTTCGGACCGAATGCGGAGCGCGGCGTGTTTCGGACCGCCGATGGCGGCAAGACCTGGACGAAAGTGCTCGCGAAGGACGACCGCACCGGCGCCATCGACGTGACCTTCGATCCGCACGACTCGAGGATCGTATACGCAGCGCTGTGGCAAGCGCTGCGTCAGCCGTGGAATTTCTCGAGCGGCGGCCCCGGAAGCGGTCTCTATCGCTCGACGGATGGCGGCGTCAGCTGGTCACGCCTCGCCGGGAATGGCCTGCCCGCCGGGCTTCTGGGGCGCATCGATGTCGCGGTGTCGGGCGCCGACTCACGGCGCGTCTACGCCATGATCGAGGCCAAGGACGGGGGTCTGTATCGCTCGGACGATGCGGGCGAGCACTGGCGACTCGTGAACGACGACGGGCGCCTGCGCCAGCGTGCCTGGTATTTCTCGAAGATCTACGCCGATCCCAAGAACCCCGACGTCGTCTACGGGCTCAACACTGGGATGCTCAAATCGACAGACGGCGGCAAGACGTTCAACCTGGTGTCAGCGCGCCACGGCGATCATCATGCGCTGTGGATCGATCCCGGCAACCCCGATCGGCTCATCAACGGCAGCGATGGCGGCGCCATCATCTCGGACGACGGCGGCAAGACCTGGACGCAGGCGAACAATCAACCGACGGCACAGTTCTATCACGTGTCCGTGGACCACAGCTTCCCCTACCGGGTTTACGGTGCACAGCAAGACAACTCGAACGTCTGGATCAAGAGCGCCGACGACCAGGGTGCAATCGATGAGCGCGACTGGGACGTCGCCGGCGGCGGCGAATGCGGCTTCGTGCTCGCCGACCCGCGCGATCCCGAGATCATCTATTCGGACTCCGAGAACGGGATCAACCGTTTCAACCATCACACGTTCCAGTCGGAGAACATCGCGGTGTGGCCCTTCGATGCCTCGGGGCGCCCGGCCTCCGACCTCGAGCATCGCTTCAACTGGACCTCGCCGCTCATGATGTCGCCGCACGATCCCGAGACTCTCTACTGGGGTGCGGAGCGGCTGTTCAAAACGAGCGACGCGGGCAAAAGCTGGACCGCCGTGAGCGGGGATCTCACCCGCAACGACAAGTCCAAGCAACTCGCCTCGGGCGGACCGATCACGAAGGACATCACGAGCGTCGAGTACTACGACACCATCTTCGCCATCGCGGAATCGCCGCTCGCGCGCGGCGAGCTCTGGGTCGGCACCGACGACGGGCTGATCCAGGTCTCGAGCGACGACGGCGGGCACTGGACGAACGTCACGCCGCATGACATGCCTGCTTGGAGCACGATCAGCATGATCGAGCTGTCGCCTTTCGATGCCGCGACGGCGTATGTCGCGGTCGACCGCCACAGGCTCGACGACATCCGTCCCTACGTCTTCAGGACGTCCGACCGGGGCAAAAACTGGACGCGCCTCGATGCCGGCTTGCCGGACGGCGCCGTCGTACATGCCGTGCGGGAAGATCCCGCGAAACGCGGATTGCTCTACGCCGCAACCGAGACCGGCGCGTTCGTCTCCTTCGACGACGGCGCGCACTGGCAGAGCCTGCAGCTCAATCTGCCGCTATCCCCGCTCCACGATCTCGCGGCGGCCGGCGACGATCTCGTAGTCGCGACCCACGGACGCTCCTTCTGGATCCTCCAGGACGTGACGGCCCTCCGCCAGATCGCCGCAGGCTCTTCCGCGCCGACGGTTCAGCTCTACAATCCAGAAGCCGCCTACCGGCTGTATTATCCCGATCAGGTGGACTCGCGCCGCCCGGCCGGGGACAACCCGCCGGCCGGTGCACTCATCGATTACTACCTTTCGGCACAGCCTTCGGGCGAAGTCACCATCGACATCGTCGATGCGGCCGGCAACCCCGTGCGCCATCTCTCGAGCGCAGCCCCCGCGAAGGAACAGCAGCCGCCCGAGTGGCCCGATCAGGTCATCGCGAGCAATACGCTCCCCAAGGCCACCGGCATGAACCGCTTCGTCTGGGACCTGCGCTATGACGATCCCGTTCAGATTCCGGGCGCCTTCTACGCCGGGCTCGCGCCGCGCGGACCGATCGCGCTGCCGGGGGCCTATACCGTCAAGCTCACCGTCGACGGACAAACACAGACCGTGCCGCTGCAACTCTTGCGCGACCCGCGGGTGCAGGGTCCGGAAGAGGGTCTTCGCCGGAAGTTCGCGCTCTCCGTCGAGGTCTGGCATGACATGGATGCCCTGCACCGCGCCGTCAACGATATCCGCGCAGTCGAGGCGAAAGTCGCGACGCTGCACAAGAAGCTCGACGGTCAAGCGTCACAGAAGAAGCTACTCGCCCAGGGCGATGCACTCGTTGCAACGGCCGAGCGCATCCAACGCCAGCTTATGGCTGTCGACATCAAGGGCTCGGAGGGTAATCTCAATTTCCCGGACATGCTGAACGAGCAGATCTATGCCTTTGCGGGCAACCTCGAGGACGCCGATACCGCGCCGACCAAGCAGGAGGTCGAGACCTATGCCGGGTTCCACGCGCAGCTCGAGAAGCAGCTCGATGCGTGGGAGGCGATCAAGCGCACTTCTCTGCCGTCATTCACGGAGCAGGTGAAGCGGTCGGGGATCGATGATGGGAGCGTGTGAGAGCCCTCATGCCGAACACGATCGATGACCTCCTGGCCGAAGCGCAGATCAAGGACGTGCACGTACGCTTCTGCCGCGCCAATGATCGCCGCGACGAGGAGCTGATGCGCTCCTGCTTCCATCCCGACGCAGTGATCGAGCTACACGAAACCTTGGACGTCGAGGCCTTCCTCGCGCTCGGCCGCGCGGTGCTGAGCCGATTTACGGTGACCTGGCACAACACGGGCAACCAGCTGGTCGAGGTCAATGGCGCCGCCGCCTGGGCCGAACACTACACAATCTCCTCACATCGTATCGCCGCCGACGGGGCAGGCCCGGAGCGCGACCTCGTCGTCTACGGACGCTATGTCGACCGCGTGGAGAAGCGAGACGGCGAGTGGCGGATCGCGCGACGCATGATGCTCGTCGATTTCACGCGCACCGATCCAGTTCCCGCGAGTGAGCCGAGCTTCGGCACACGCGGAAGGGCGCGCGACCGAAGCGATCCGTCCTACACCATGCGCCTGAAGAAATGATTCAGCTGACCAGGTTCGACAATCCATCTACCCGTAAAGTAAATGTTGGCGATGACGCCATAGACCTAGTATTTCGCTCCCGTAAAGCTGTCGTTGGTGAGAGACCGGATCGGGTCGTTGGACTAAACCGCTCACGCGGTAGGGGTAGCTCCGTTGACGGGCTGAGGGTGGCTGAGGTCTGAGGTTCTGTTTCGTATGTTGCACGGTGAGGCAATCCGCCTCATCTCGCAACCGGAGCAG
>JBEKWA010000008.1:0-132490 GCA_049513515.1 Steroidobacteraceae bacterium | reverse complement strand
CGCTGTAAAAGCTTGCCCTCTTGTTCCGCTTTGCTCATCGCTCGCCTCGCCAAGACTACCCATTATCTTGGACCAACGGCGAGAGGGAAAGTTGCAAGGCATTTATGCAAGTCTCAATAGTGCGGAGCGCACCGATAATGACACAAACCTAAACTATACCGGACTCTTCGTCCGTCAACGGTCCCGTAGCCGCCGTCACCACCTCCATCTAATTCAACACATGCGGTACTCGCAAAAACCCTATTTCAGGCTAAGCGGCAAACGCGTATGGCCTGTGCCAAAAGGCATCAGGCGATCGGTTTCTTTTCTCACTACGGCCTAGCACTCGCAGCAGAGCTTCTCAAGCGTGGGCCGGTCTAGCACCGTGATCTGGCCGCGGCCATATTCGATCGCACCTTGCTTCTGCAACTTGCCGGCGGCCTCGGTAATGCCTTCGCGGCGCACGCCAAGCATGTTTGCCATGAGTTCCTGGGTCATGGTCAGTCGGTTTCTCGGCACGCGGTCAAGGCACAGCAGGAGCCAGCGACACAGCTGTTGGTCAATCGAGTGGTGCCTGTTGCAGACCGCGGTCTGGGTCATTTGGGTGATGAGGGCTTGCGTGTACCGGAGCAACAATACTTGCATTTCGCCGTGGCGTTGGAACTCATCCTTGAACCGCTGGGCCGGCAGCTGATACGCGTCACCAGCACTCTGCACAATGGCCTGACTCGGAGTGCTTTCGCCGCCCATCAGTAGGGCGATTCCGATAAAGCCCTCGTTGCCCACGACCGAGACTTCCGCCGAGGCGCCATTTTCCATCCGATACAGCAGCGAAACGATGGAATCGACGGGAAAGTAGACGTACTGCAGAATGTCTCCAGATTCATACAAGACTTTGCCAAATGGCAACTCCACCAATTCGAGGTGCGGGATCAGACGGTTCTGCACTTCGGTCGGCAAGGCGGCGAGAAGGTGGTTTTGCTGCGGCTTATATTTCTCAGCCAAAAGAGTTCCTTCCTCAAGCTGCCCTGGACTCCGGTATAGTTACAACATCATAGACTTGGCTAACCATGAAGTCGGTACGCTACGCCACCAACCGAGGTTACAAGGGATATTGCTACTTGCGGTCGCGCCCCACCTATTGATTTCAATTAGGCCCCCCAGCTTCGCAACGCGCGCCTACTGTATAAAGTTGAGCCAACTCGGCAGGGGATGCGCGGCGCAATAAGTCCGCTCCACCCACCCTTCGACGACAGTTAGCGAGCGCCGCTAACCCGCAGGGCGCGGCTCTGCCGTCCGTGAGTCCGCTATCGGGTAGACCAACGTATTGGCACGCGAGCGGCGGCGTGACAGCCCCGTGAAGGAGCGTAATCGTCGAAGCTATTTCGGACTCGCCCCCCGCACGCGCTTGTGCGTCACGCGATGACAATGCGGTTCCTACTGACGGATAAGGATGGCAGTGCGATCGAACGATTCGTCGTGTTTGCCCATGACTTCAAGTTGACGACCCAGAATTAAATGCCGGCGGCCCATGAGTTCATCCGAGCCATTGAAACGGGCTGGCGTGCCTTTGCAGTGCGGTAGATCATCTGCTATTGGACCGTTGGCATACCTTGAGTGCCGCGAATCTGCCTGCGTTTGGCGAAGTACCTCGTTCCTGGCAATCCGTCGAAGTCCGCATCCTGGGTCCAAAGCGTCGCGCGGTGTCGCTGCGCCGTGGCCAGCATGATGCTATCGGCCATTGCAATGGCGTACTGAATCGAAACGCGCGCCGCCTCAAGCGCCGTCGCCCGATCGAGATCCAAGACTTTGCCCTGTTCCATGACGGCAATAGCTCGCAAGGCTTCGTCCTCATCGCGTTGTTGGCTCACGCGCTTGAAGACTTCGTATAGAGCGAGTGACGGAACAAGCAACGATCGGGTCGCTTCGATTGGTTTTGCAAATATGGAGGCGTTAGGCCCGTCCGCGAAGTACTCCAGCCAGGCCGAGGAGTCGACTACATTCATACACGATCGTTATCCCTGGGCACGTCAGTATCGATCCCCTTCAGCGAACCCCGCGCTGCACGCGCTGGACGAACCGGCACAAGCTCGATCCGGCCACGATATTCGATGGCATGCAGTTTCTCGCCGGGCTTTATCCCCAGTGCTTCGCGAATCTTTAGCGGTATTACGATCTGGTACTTTGAAGAGACAGTTATCGTACTCATACGAGACTCCGATCGATCACCATGACGTAAGACGATTCGCGTAGATTAGCATTAGTTTGCAGCATCTGCCACGTAGCTTGGCGGATCCCTTGCGCGTGCGGAGGTGCGTCATCCCGGTTGCAGAAGATGGCTCGCCGGGATGCGAAGTGCCGGCGCAACGACTTATGTCGAATCGCGGCCGGATCACACGCAGATCACACGCAGCCTTGCTCGGATGATGTAACCATTTGATCGCCCGATGGAAAGGCGAGGGCGGAGTATGGGTTCATGGGTTCGATTCCCATCGCCCGCTCCACTAACCCTGCAAACGGGTATCGTTATCGGCGCCGAGAAAGGGAGTGCGGCCCTCGTCACGGATACTGACTGAGTGCAATGGGCCACTTGTCGTCGCGGAGCCCTGACTGGGTCACGGAGACTCCAAGCAGTCGCTCGAGACCGGACCAGAGCCAGCCTAATCGGCGTGAATGTGTTCGGGGATCTCTTCGGCTTGGCCCGTCAGGTGACGACAGTCATTGAGCAGCATTTGATCGTCGTAGATGGAGGACTGGATCGCTTGCTCCAGCCGTTCAATCTGGGCTGGCGTCAGACGAGAAATCTGTGGCGCGCCGGCGGAGCGCAGCGTGAGGGCCTCCTCGGCCGCGGATTCGCCCTTCTCACCGAAGTAGACGCTCTTTTCTACGGGTGGTAGGGCGGCGTTTCTGTCTAGTAGGTCCACGTTGATAACGATGGCGGCGCGTTCGATGGCCGCAGTGGCCGCGATGTTGTCGGCATTGAATGTCTCCGCGTCCCAGTTGGCGAGCTCGAATGTCGCCTGCTCAGCCGCAGAGAGATATCCAGCAGCCCCGCTGTCGCGTGCGATCTTCCAAGCAGCAACCTGAACCGGACTCCATCGCCGGTACGTAATGATGTGATCCGTAGGCAGGAGGGCGTGATTACGGGCCCGATCGAGCACAAGAAGAGCCTCCCGCAGGTGTTTCTCGTGCATCCGCACGGAGTAGGCATCATTCTTCGCGAGCTCGCCGTTGGCCTTGACCTCCTCGAGCAGGCGTTTGCGGGCTTCGTGGGCCTGATAGCGATGATGGAAGTGCTCCACTGTCTGTTCGAGGCCGACGGCGATGAGGAGGCCAATGACAATCGTGGCGAGGTGGATAAAGAAGCTCTTCCAGGTATGCACATCGCCGTGGGGAGCATGAACATCGAGCATGGTCGTAGGTTGTTCCTGATCGGCAGTCGAGGCGCCGACTGACTCTGCGGGCGACAGATTGATTTGCTCCTCGCGACAAAGGAGGAAGCGAGTTTGGTCGATGTCCGCAAATACACGCTCATCGGGCGCGACATTGGCGAGATAATCGGGATCGGAAAAGAAGGCATCCTTGTCCTGTACCGAATCGAACCAAATCTCGGCGGTACCGTCATACGCGGGTTCGCCCATGGCGTACTCCGCCTCGAGCGTGTGAGCCTGGACGTAGCGACGGATGTACTTCGCGCACGCCGGGATAGAACGCACCTTCCGGGCGTGCTCGGTACGCCAATATTCGCGGAATTGCGTCGGCGACATAGCCGCATTTCGCTTGATAACTACGATGAGCTTGATCACGGGGACTCCTGCAACCGTACGGTATTGTCACGAAGCTTAAAGAAGCGCAAATGGTTTCCAATGGACTCTATCTGGAGACTCGTGACCGACCGGTATCGAGTGGTCCGGATGTGTCGTATACCTGGTCTTCGTCCACCATAATGAGTGCTAGAGGCAGAGTCGCCAATGTGCAGCGAATTGGCGGAGAGGCAGGAGACCGGTTTGAATCGATACCGAGTCACGCAGTGCTTTCGAGTGGGGATAGTTTTGTTCACATGTTTGCTGGCGCTCCCCCTAAGCGCATTGGCCCAGACGGAACCGCCCACTGACCAGCTGGCATCGCCGACGAGACCACCGGACTGGCTCTTTCCGGTCAATCCACCAAGTCGGCCAGATCCGCCAACTAACCGCGACCCCGTTCACGTGCCTCTCAGCAGTATCACTTTTCTGCCAAGCCAATTAATAGATCTTTTCAGCGCGCCGGATTGGCATCCGGCCGATCATCCGGCCATGCCGAAAGTGGTCGCACGCGGCCGTAAACCGAGCGTCTATGCTTGCGGCTACTGCCATCTCCCCGATGGCAGCGGTCGACCAGAAAACGCCGCCTTGGCGGGACTACCTCCAGCCTACATCGTGCAGCAAGTTGCCGATATTAGGACCGGCGCAAGACGTACCGCGGTTCCTACTCGAGCTCCGCCGCAGCTGATGACCGAGTTGGCGGCGGTGGCAACCGACACCGATATTAAAGCGGCAGCCGACTATTTTTCAAAGTTGCGGCCGCAGTTTCGAATTAAGGTGATTGAAACAGCAAGTGCGCCGCGCACCCGCGTCGCCGGATGGATTCTCGCGGTCGATAAGACTGGGCCAAGGGAGCCAATTGGCGAGCGGGTGATAGAGGTGCCGAAAGATGTAGAGCAATTCGAACACCGAGACTCGCGCGCCGAGTTCTTCGCCTACGTCCCAATTGGCGCCGTCAAGGCCGGCAAGGAGCTGGTCAGCGGCGGGGGACAAGACAGAACTATCGCGTGTGCCGGTTGCCACGGAGCAGACTTGAAAGGCGCAAAGAATATCCCCGGCATCGCCGGCCGCTCGCCCAGTTACATCACTAGGCAGCTGTTTGACATCCAGGCAGGGCTTCGCGCGGGCAGCAACGTTGCACCCATGGTGCCGGTGGTCAGGCGTTTGAGCATTGCGGAGATGATCGAGATTTCCTCATATCTGGCCACGCTGCATTGATGACCGGGCAGTCCGCCTTTCGGTTGCCCGACGAAGTTTCGGCGCTCGGGTAGTTTGTGAGCACATTTGTGACCGGCCAGGCAGATTGCACGCTTTTTTGTTGAGCCCGGTACGACGCTGAAGGTACCTTCAGGGCTTGCGATATGCCGACGAGGAGTAGCTCATGGAGGAGAACGTTTATGCGCCACCCAGAGCACCAGTGGCCGACGTGCGGTCGCTGGAAAGCGACCGGGGAGTCTTCTTTTTCGCCGTATCGCCCACTAAACTGGTGGTGATGTCGGTCTGTACTCTGGGGCTCTATCAAGTCTATTGGTTCTACAAGCAGTGGGTTCTTATCAAGCAGCGCTTCGAACCCCTCGTCATTCCTTGGGCCCGCGCCTTTTTTGGATTCTTCTGGTGCTACAGCTGTTTCGAATTCATCCGCGACGACGAGCGCACTCTTAACATTGAGCCTAGCCTGCCCGCGGGGCCCTTGGCCATTGGATGGATTGCCGCATCGCTTGCCTGGCGGCTCCCGCAGCCATATTTTCTGATCGGTTTTCTGTCGCCGCTGTTGCTGGTTCCTGTGCAGCGCCACGTCAATCACATCAATGCGATGGTCGCGCCCGATCACCATCAAAATTCACGCTTCAGTGGATGGAATGGGCTGGCGATTGCGGTGGGAGGAATCTTCCTTGCGCTGATGATCCTAGGTTTGACGCTGAAACCAGGGTCTCATCGCTAGCTGGCGCGCGGTACGCCTGTCCACTGCGCCGCCAGAGGACGACGGACTTGCGCGCAAGTTGGTGGAGGTTATCAACCGATTCGAGAGAATCGTTGGCGGTACTGAGACGGCGTCAGGCCCATGATTTTGCGGAACACAGGTGGAAACCCTCCCACGTCGTCGTACGCCCTTGCGGCCGTGGACGTGGCCGCCATCCATGCCATTGGCCCCACGCTCCCGCCGTCCGAGGATCCGGGACGACGCGAGCATGAAGCAGCTCAAACTACGGTGCGATCCGTGTCGCCGTTGCCGTGCCCGTTAACACCATCACCGTTGGCGTCGTCTCCGGGGGTAGCGGGTAAAAATTAAGTGTGGTGGTATTGAATCCGCTGTACGAATTGCCGTCCCACGACACTTCATCGGTCTCGGTCTCGTTGAAGTACCCGGCGAGTACTCCGTTGTTGTAGAGCCACGCGTAGTGGTTCCGATAGACATGCGAGCGATCGGTGCTCTTCCACGAACCCATACAGATGTTTCCGCCAGTACAGGATAATTGATGTCCTCCCATTCCGTGCCCACTGTGCCATTAAATGAACGCCTCGCCAGACGTCGACCCCTCGGTCGTGTAGACCACATGCCAAGTTCCCACGATTTTGTCTCCGGCATTTTGTCCGGCGTGGCTCGGCATCTCCCCCAAATTGAAATCAAAATGGGCTGCCTGCTGACTCGCGCTTCTGGGGTCCACGCCGCCCGCATGTACAGATAATCCGGTGAACGTTAGCGTTGCGACTACCGCGGATCCGATGAGAGAAGTTTTTCATTAGCATTCTTACTCGTACCCTCTACCACCGCTGAGACTCGACGCCCCCAAATGCGCTGCCCGCGCCTTCAACCTGCGTTTGTCGAACTAGTGCAACGTATGTCCCTTCTCCTGTGTTTGCTGTTATGTGATTGCCGGATCGAAGTTGCCGTGGGGCGGCTGGCCTGGTTTACGAAGGGTGATCTTTCGCATAGCTTTCACGAGGAGCCCACAAGCCGCCATTTGCGACTGACTGCTTCCGGACACCGGCGATCGGCATCGGGCGCCTGCCATGTCATCCGCGCTTCGCCGTTGGACCCAGACGCGCATACATGCACTGATCGCGAACCTCCCCATCCTTGACGGCGCTGCACCTCATGGTGCCCTCCAGCTCGTATCCGACCTTCTCGAGCACCCGCCGCGACGCCAAGTTTCCCGCGAATGGCTGGGCAAATATTCGAAGAAAGCCATGGGCACCGAATGCCCAATCCGTGACGAGGGTGACGGCCTCGGTTGCAATCCCGCGTCCCCAGAAAGCCGCGCCAATCCAATACCCGATCTCAGCGGTTCGCCGATTAACGTCAGTCATCGGTTGAAGGCCCACGCTGCCGGCGGCACGACCATCGACAGTGATCACCAGTGAAAGCGGTGGGTCCACCACCGCAACGCGACCGATGTAGCGCTCGGCGTCGGCGACATGGTACGGATGTGGGAAAAAGTCGCGCAGCTGAAGCCAAATGCGACGGTCGTTAGCCGCCGAGGCGACGGATTTCGCATCGGTGGCGAGGAATCGACGGACAATGCACCGTGTTCCGATCAGCTCAACGCTCATACGCGCTCTCCTGTGCTCTCGCGCCCTCAGTTGGACTTTTGATTCCACCAGCGATTTGGATTGTTTTCATCCGCACCGGTCGATCGGCTACGCCATCCTTCGGTGACGTAAATTACCCGGTTCCTCATAAGGGTGGGCTTGATAGATCGCGTCGAGGGCCTGTGTAACACAGTCGCGTCGTGAACCAGGGACACGGTCACCACTTTCGAGAGATCGGCCTCGCACAACCGAATGTGGCCGCCTTCGAGCCCGCCAGCGGCCGGTACTGCTCCATTCCCTCGACGATAGCGCGTCTGCGTGGTAGCCGGAGGCACCGGTGAGAGCCCCGCGCGGCCGTATGCGGCCGCGTAGGCTAGGCCGCCGCCGCGCGCGATGGCTATCGAGGCGGATGGCACGAGGTCCTCGTTGAGCACGCGGAGCACGGCGGCGTCGACCCGTCGGGCTAAGACCGGATCCAGCGTTTGTGGAACTGCCGGGTGGGAGGTGGTCGAAACCGCCATCATCGAGGCCAGCAGCAGGACTGCACGAAGCGCCGCATCGCACAGGAATTACTCCAAAGTCGGGAGGCAGTGTCCGTGAGCACCGATCGCGGTCTATTAATGGCGTAGGTTAACGGATAACGTATGTTATCGACGCGCCCGCGATATATTCGCGGTGATAAGCCGCGCTCCGCGATCGAATTTGATCGGACACGAGCGCATCACGAGAGAGTCAACCAATTGGTTTTTGATAAGAACGAACAGGCCGCCTCCGTCGACAAGCGTTGGGCTGCCGGCGAGATCTTCGGCCTCGAGATTCCCGCGGATGCCGAGACGCTGGTCTCAGGTGGGGCAGACTTTCTCACGAAGGCTTTTCATACCTCCGGCGCGCTAGCCGCCAACAACAGGGTTCGCGGCATTACTAAAGCGGAAGAATTCCTTGGGGGTGGCACCGGTAAGAAGCTACTGCTGACTTTGGCATACGAATTGCCCGATCCGGCTTTACCCGAGCAGCTGTTTATCAAGTTCTCGCGGAATTTCGACAATGAATTGTGGGATAGAGCGCGCTCTATGATGATTTCGGAAGCGAATTTTGCGGTGCTTTCCAGAGCGCCGGACTTTCCCGTTACCGTGCCCGCCTGCCTGTTCGCTGACGTCGAGTCTAAGTCCGGTACCGGGCTCATTATTACCGAGTGCATAACCTATGGCCGCAACGGCGTGGAACGACTTTACCCCAAGTGCATGGATTACACCGTGCCGGAGATCGTGGAACACTACGAGGCCATTCTGAAAGGTCTGGCAAAATTATCGGGAGCACACCGGGGCGGCAGACTGTCACGAGAGTTTGACAAAAAATTCCCTTACAACCGCAAACAGGCCTCGGCGGTGTTTGCAATCCGCACCCCGGAAGAGAAATTAATACAGCGTGCGAACCGGATGTTCGATTTCATCGAGCGTTATCCGAAGCTGTTTCCGCAAAACGTCCGCGCGCCAGAGTTCCGCGCGCAGTTTATCGGTGATATTCCCGATCTGGTTGCTGCACAAGACCGGATAAGAGAAGTTCTATACGGCAATCCTGCATTTATCGCGTTGGCCCATTGGAATGCCAATATTGATAACTGCTGGTTTTGGCGCGACGTGGACGGCACCTTGCAGTGCGGTTTTATGGACTGGGCAAACGCCGGACAAATCAGTGTGGCTCAGTCCGTTAGCGGCGCGATTAGTGGTGCCGAACCGTTTATCTGGGATGAACATCTAGACGAACTGTTGAGCGTATTTACCGAAGAGTATGCCACCCAGGGCGGCCCGCGGCTGAGCCTCGACGAAATGAGGCTTCACAATCTGTTGATTGTCGCAGTTTCCGGTGTGGCTTACTCGATGGGTGCCCCCCTCGCCATAGAGCGAGACATTGAGGAGCTCGACGCCGTTGAAAGTTATCAGGATGACTGTTTTCGTGTACATGAGAATGCGCGAATTCAGCTGCATATGATGACGAAAATGCTCAACGTGTGGCAAACACGGAGACTGGGCGACGTGGTCCGCAAGCTCTAGTTGTTCGATTTACGATCGCCCGGAGTAGACCCCTACCCGCCGGTAGCGAACGTCTGGTATCGGGCAATGCAATCAACGGATGCGGTCGAGCAGGCGCTGGGGTAGCTGGTGGCGGGCCGGTGTCCTGACGGCTACTGGCGGTCGTACACCGATACGTCGTCGTGTTTTACGCCGTTCGCATCGGTCAACTTCGCCTTGAAGGTCAGTGTTTTGCCGTCCGCGGACACCGTACGAACCCCGGTGCCGACCGTCTTGCCCGCCTTCATCTGGGTGCTGTGCACGGTCAACGCATCGACTCGCGTGACGGATACCGTGTCGAAGTCAGGGTTACCGCTGTTGGGATAGGGTTTGCCGTCATCCTTGAAGGTCAGCGTGGACGTGCTTTCCTTGCTGTCGGCCGCGACCGTCTTCAGCGTCAGCGTCAGACCCTGTGCGGATTCGGCATAGGAGCGAGTCTGACTCTTCGGTGCGGGTCCGGGAGAGAAAGTCGATTTTGCGACGTTCAGCTTCCACGTCCCGACCGCCGCGTCTGCCGCAAGCGCCGCATTCGTTCCCAAAGCCAGAATGGCCCCGACGAGCAAAGTCTTGAATATCGTTTGCATGTTTGCCCCCAATCAAATTAGAACAGTTTTTTTAAGACAACCCCCGAATAGAGGTCGCGTTTTATTGTCGCGCCGCCAGCGGCGCAGGTCGGAGCATGCCCTTCTCGTACGAGGAGCGCAACGTTTAGATCTTGAGTTCGATCCAGTGCCGGACGCGCAATACGATTCCCCATCCAACGCCGAGCGCGAGCCAGGATAAGCTAACGGTCAGAGCGACCGCGAATGGCCGGTGCGGGGCGCATTACCCACTGTAACACGAGCATCTGCTGCAGCAGGTACGGCGCGCCGTGTCCGGCGAGCCGCGACAACACCGATAGCGAATCGGCATGCGCACCGTGGCAGTTCGCGCGACAACGGATCTGCTGTTGGCCGATCTGAGACCCCCGGGCGCCAAACGGCTGCAAACACTGGTCGAAATGGACCTCATCGACCCGTTGCTGACCGTCGCGACCGTCCGGTTTCGGGTGATTAACTCTAAGTTGAGAATGGCCGACGGCGCCCCCATCTCCCGTTCATGATCCCTTTATCCGTCCTTGATCTCTCGCCCATCACGCAGGGTAGCGATGCGGCCCACTCGTTCAGGAACACGATTGACCTGGCGCGCCATGCCGAGCGTTGGGGCTATAGGCGCTTTTGGTTGGCCGAGCATCACGGGATGCCGGGAATCGCGAGTGCGGCGACCGCCGTGCTGATCGGCTATGTGGCGGGTGGCACCTCCACGATTCGCGTCGGCGCCGGCGGCATCATGCTGCCCAACCATTCCCCGCTTATTATTGCCGAGCAGTTCGGCACGCTTGAGTCGCTGTACCCGGGCCGCATCGATCTGGGCCTTGGTCGGGCACCCGGGTCCGACCGGCGAACGGCGCAGGCACTGCGCCGTAATTTGACCTCGGACCCGGATGAGTTTCCGCGCGATGTACAGGAACTCGCCGATTATTTCTCCGATTCGCCCCGCCAGGCGGTGCGCGCGGTGCCCGGGACTGGGCTCAACGTGCCGCTGTGGATCTTGGGCTCGAGCCTGTTTGGCGCGCAGGTTGCCGCGGCGTTTGGGCTTCCGTATGCGTTTGCCTCGCATTTTGCGCCGGCGCAGATGATGGCCGCGATCGAGCTGTACCGCAGCGAGTTTCGGCCCTCGCGAGATCTCGCCAAACCGTACGTCATGCTCGGCTTTAACGTGTTCGCCGCCGATTCTATGGCGGAGGCGAAATTCCGGGCAACCTCGATGCAGCAGGCGTTCGTGACTCTGCGCAGCGGCCGTCCTTCGCAGCTGCCGCCGCCCGTTGCGGGGTACACCGAGCGCCTCGGGCCGCAGGAGCGGGCGATCCTCGATCAGGTGCTGTCGTGTGCCTCAATCGGTACTCCCGATGTGGTACGCGCGGATTTGCGCAATTTCGTCAAGCAAACCGGCGCGGACGAGCTGATGATCACCTCTCAAATGTTCGATCACGCCGCGCGCCTGCGCTCCTTTGAGATCGCGGCGAAAGCGTTGACCGATGTGCCGCTAGATCGGACTGCGTAAGGCGGCCCCAGATTGATGATCAGCCGCTGACCGACGCACGTCCGATCGTAATTCCGGAGCCGACCTATTCTGTTGAAAAACTATTGAACAGAGCTGCGTTTTCGAGGTCATAGATTTCCGGGAGCGGCGAAGGGAGCGCACCGGCATGATGGGACAACGCAGCGGCAATCAAGACCGCCTCTTTTACTCCTTCAACCTAGACGAACACGTGCCTGCGGACCATATGCTCCGCAGTATAGATCGATTCCTGGATCTGGAAGATCTGCATCAACACCTTGCAGCCTACTACAGCCACACCGGTCGACCCTCAGTGGATCCAGAGCTGATGATCCGGATGCTACTGATCGGCTACTGCTTCGGGATTCGCTCGGAGCGACGGCTATGCGAGGAAGTGCATTTGAACCTGGCATATCGCTGGTTCTGCCGCCTCGGGCTCGAAGAGAAGGTTCCTGATCATTCGAGCTTCTCGAAGAACCGGCACGGTCGCTTCCGCGAGAGCGATGTCTTCCGACATGTATTCGAGGCGGTCCTACAGCGATGCATGACGGAAGGACTGGTACGAGGCGAGGGATTCGCAGTCGATGCGAGCATCGTGAAGGCCGATGCCAACCGACGCCGCGGTGTTCCAAGTGAGGAAGGGATCGACCGGAGTAACCCGCAGCTCGGGACGCGCGCGGTGCACGAGTATCTGCAAGCGCTGGAAGAGGTGGGTCAGATCGGCACAACGCCGAAGAACATCTCGCTGACCGACCCCGGAGCACGCTGGACCGCGGCACCGGGATGTCCCGCGTTCTTCGCCTACTCAACCAATTACCTTGTGGACATCCACGCCGGCGTCATTGTCGACGTTGAAGCGACGGCGGCGCATCGAACCGAAGAGAACGATGCGACCAGGACGATGATCGATCGGGTCGAGGAGCGCTTCGATTTGAAGCCCAAGCGCTTGATCGGTGACACGGCTTACGGAACTGCGGCGATGCTGAACTGGTTGGTGAACGAGAAGCAGATTGAACCGCATGTGCCGGTGTGGGATCACAGTCAACGTACAGACCAGACACTGCACATCAGCGATTTTCGATGGGACGGGCCACGCAACGAATATCGCTGCCCGCAAGGATATGCGCTGCGCAGTGATTGGCGCGTCTTCACAAACCCGCGCACGCACATTACCAAAGAAGACACGATGATTTATAAGTCCAGGCAATCCGAATGCGCAACTTGTCCAATTAAATCTCGTTGCTGTCCGAACACGCCATATCGCAAGATTGCCCGCAGTATCTATGAACCTGCCCGCGATGTGGCACGCGCGGTCGCCGGGACGCGCCGTTACAAGCAATCGCGCAACGATCGAAAGAAAGTCGAGGTGCTGTTTGCACACCTAAAGCGGATCTTGAAGCTCGATCGATTGCGGTTACGTGGGCCCAGTGGAGCGCACGATGAGTTCCTGCTCGCCGCCACGGCGCAGAACCTCCGAAGATTATCCAAATGGCTATGTCCACCGCCGACCGGATCCGCATTTGCAGCCACATAGAAGCGAAAACTGCGAATCGGGAATCGAATACACCAACGACGAATCCTCTAACCGAATATTTCACTTATACAAGGCGTTCCCGCCAAAAACCTTACGCCGAAGAGGGAGAGAATCACTTAGTTTTTCAACAGAATAGACCCGTTGCCGTCCTTGGTGAGTGTCGGCTTCCCGGAAGACAATCGTGCTCTTTCGCGTCGCGCGGTGGCGCGGCAGTACCTTGCGACAAATAGCTTGCCTGCATTTGGGGAGTGTGGCTATGGTGGTTTTAAGGTCCGAATCGCCGGCTGGGCTGTATCGGGATTGCTGGGGCGTCCATATCAAGGATCGAATAATGCTTTCGGGTAAACGCCGCTTGATTGCGATGCTCTGCCTAACGGCATCCTTCATGATCAGTTGCGGCAAGTCGGATTCGGGGACACAACCTGTCCAATCGGCCGACAAGAGCCATGAGGATGAGATCGTCAACCTCTTCATCTGGGCTGATTATCTGGCGCCCGACACCCTTACGTCATTCGAAAAACTGACGGGCATCAAAGTCCACGTCTTATATTTCGACAGCTACGAAACGCTGGAGGCGCGGGTGTTGACCGGACATAGCGGTTTTGATGTCGTCGTTCCTACCAGCGGCAGCTTTGCGCGGGAAATTCGCAGCGGCGCCTATTTGCCTCTCGACAAGACCAGGCTGCCGAATCTTATCAATCTCGATCCGGCCATCATGTCAAAGCTATCGGTCAGTGATCCTGGAAACGCCTATGGTGTCGTGTACATGTCGTCAACTTACGGTATTGGCTTCGACAAGAATGTCACCGCGGAGCGCTTGTCAAACGTTCCTCTCACGAGCTGGCGCTTGATCCTCGACCCCGTGTTTGCGGCGAAACCGGCCCCCTGCGGAATCAACTTCATCGACGACCCCGTCGCAGTGGTGCAGATCGTGCTCAAGTATTTGGGGAGAGATCCCAGCGCACCGAGCCCCCGGGATTTTGCCGACGTCGAGAACGTGTTAGTCAAGGTACGCCCCTATATTCGTACCATTGACACGTCGGGTGAAATACAAGCCATGGCAAACGGCGATATCTGCATTTCACTTGGTTATAGCGGCGATTTCGTTCAGGCAATCAAGCGCGCAAAAGAGGCGAAGAACGGCATTGAACTCGACTACTTGATCCCGGCGGAAGGATCTTTAGTGGGGTACGATCTGTTGGCCATACCCAAGGACGCCCCCGCACGTTGCCAATGCCTACCTGTTGATCAATTACCTAATGAATCCGCAGGTCGTGGCGAACATTTCCAATGCCATCGGGTTCGCGAACGGCAATTTGGCAGCGACGCCTCTGCTCGACGCTTCCATCGCCTCGAACACTCTCATCTATCCGACGCGCGACCAGCAAAACCGGTTGTTCGTCGAAACGGAAACCTCTAGCGAACAATCGCGCACCATCACGCGAATATGGCAGAGATTCAAGACAGGACAGTAACGAAGAACACAATCGGATGCCGGCTGCTGCATGCCAATTACAACGTACTTAACGAAGGTCCGGTTCTGGGGCGCCTTTTTCGCACCGTATTGACCGCAATTGGCAGTTCGAGGAGTTGTTGCTGATTCGCGGGTTCAACGGTGAAGACGTTGATCAGCGTGACAAGTTTGCGGTCAGAGAGATCGTTGTCGTTGGGCGGACAATGTGGTTTGCTATGTGCGTGGCCGATCCAGCGATTTATTCGGAGTGGTCGTTCCGCGAGCCGCGGAGGCAGGACCGCAACAAGTCTTGGCCGCGATGATTCGCTCACAGTCTTCCAGGTGCCGGCATTCGCAGTTGAAACTGGCGTTTAGATAGGTCTGTCTTGCGACAGACTGTCCCCGGAAGGGGAGCGATACGGGGTTTCCACGTTCCGCTTGTCGAGTAACGTCGGGGTAGGTGTCTGCAGCCGACCGAGAGGCGTGTGGGTCACGAGAATGAAGAGACTGGTCATTGCTCCCGCCTCCTGTACCTTTTGGTCAAGCGTAATGGCCACTTCCGCTTGTTCAAAAATCACGATCTTTAACGCAGATTCAGATGTCTTCACCATACCAACTATCTAGCACTCATCCGGTGTGTGGCTACCAGAAGGACACGCTTCTTGCGATTGGTACCCCGCACCTCGCGGCGCTTCGTTTCATTGTCGGAGCAGCTACTTTATTCATGCTCCTAGATTCGCCCGGTGACACGGGCGGTCCCCGCCGCTATCGTGGGGACAACTCTTCAAGCGACATCGTGTCGCAAAGTCTCACTTTTGGTGAGACTTGACATATGCACTCAGCGAGTGGAGCTCGACTGAGAACCCGACGCGGAAGGTCGAAGCAATGCTTTGCCCTTCAGGCTAATGAGCCTTCTTCGAGCGCTCATGGACAGGCTGCGGTCATCCAGTATTCTCTGCGCCTCTTGGTTGAACTTCGCCACCTCAGCATCAAATTCCCTTTCTGCCTGGGTTACGCCACGTTGCTTCTTCATCACCGACTCCTTTAAGGCTTAATGACTCCACGGTGCGAGCTGTATATCGTGACGAATCTTGACGAAATCAGACATTGTCATCTGTGACGGCATCGAGAATTTCTCTTATCGAGTGTTTGACGCGAGCGCCGCGAGGCGCCGATGGGTCCGGCCGGGCAACTCGAATTCGGCAGCGACGAGGCGCTGCGTCGAGTTGATCGGATCGATCCCACTTTTAGCGACTGGGCGAAAGAGCTCGCGGGCAAGTCCCGTAGACAAGACACGGCACCGTGATCGAATTGTCGTACCCGGTTGTTGCCGGTGACGACTAACGCGAAGACTAAAGAGGCGGCGTGGTCGGCGGAGGATGACGGTGCTTGGTCGCGCGTTCATAGCCGTAGGCGATCTCGATCAGTACACTCTCGGACCAAGGTCCAAGGTCTGCCGAGGAATTCGATGCCTACGGGGACGCCAATGCTCGCCGTCGCCGTTGACGACCGTCGTATCCCCGGACCTATAGGCGGCCTGCACATCGCGATGCTGGCCTCCTCCAGGTGAAATGGCTTGGCCTCAGCAGCCGCACCGGCGCCGCTCGCCGGCAACATGAACGCCCCCGTCAGGACAATGTTTGCCAATCTCATAATCGAGGCTCATCGCGCGCTATGTTTCGGTCGTGTGTCCACCGCCAATTTAGCCCATCATGACCCGCGAACGGCGGCTTTCTTGCTGCGGCTTCGGGAACCCGAATGCGCAAAGTGGCCGAGTGCCGGGATCTCCTAGGCCGAAACCCCGGCCGTCATTCGCGAAATACTGAGCGTGTCCCTCTTCGATTGCTTTCAGAATGAGTCCCGCCACCAATTCGGGTTTGTCTCCAGCGGCGTAATCGGCTGGCGGTCCGCCGCCGGCCGAGTTGACCATCCTGTTCTTGCCAAAATTCGTCGCCGTGATAAAGGGGTAGACTTCACTGACCGCGATGCCATCCTTTCCCAGTTCGGCGCGCGCCGTGAGGCTGAATCCAAGAAGTGCGCGCTTTGAAGACGAGTAAACGCTGTATTCCGGGACAGTCATGAACGCGGTCCCCGAATTGACGTTCACGATGCTTCCGCCGCCTTGCGCCCGCATCAGCGGAATCACCGCCTGCATCGCGACGATCGGCCCCAACACATTGAGGTGGAAGATTTCGTCGAAAATCGCGGGATCGACCTCTTCTACTGCAGCCACATAGCTGCGCCCGGCATTGTTTACGAGTCCATCAATGCGGCCATAATGCCGGTGCACAGCGCGTACTGCTTCCCGCACGCGGTCAAACTGCGTCATGTCTGCAGTGACGGGTAGGCTGGCCGGAAGCTGCTGTCCCAATTTTTGCAACGCTTCGGTGCTGCGAGCGAGCAGGCCGACTTTCGCGCCGCGATCAGACAGCGCGATTGCAGTCGACAGCCCGATCCCTGAGGAGGCGCCCGTAACAATGAAAACGTGATCCTTGATTTGCATCGCTGATTCCTGCGGCTCCAATGCGGATTTGTGACGCTACTACCGCTTAGCCTAACGCGCCCCGCGGCGAATGTGGCGAACGCGTGGGTCCAATCGCATAACTCATTCGGCCGTTCACTATCTGATTGATTAGCATCACGAAATGCCGTAAGTTTGGGTTCGATTCACCATCGCCCGCTCTGCTTTTGCCTCGGATGCCTCGGACGACGGCGTCGCTAACCGGTTCGCACCAACCTCCGAAAGGAAAAGGCAGTGCAGAAGGCCAGTATGGTGCCCGAGTCCTCTCCCGGTCATAACTCGCACGCGGATCATCTGCCGTTCGTTGCCCCGTGCCGGCAGGTGTCTGCCGCTGCCCCGCTGCAGTGGCTGCGGCTTGGCTGGCGCGATCTGGTCCGTGCTCCCCGGCAGAGTCTGTTCTACGGCGTGCTGCTTGCGGGGCTCGGGGCGACGATCGCGTTCCTGACCTGGCGGTTCGGGCTCCTCGCCCTGTACCTGGGACTTGCCAGCGGCTTCGTCTTCGTGGGCCCGGTGCTGGCCATGGGCCTCTATTCGATCAGTTACCAGCTGGAGCAGGGCCGCAAACCCACGTTGATGTTCAGCCTGCGGCGGGGCCGCGCCCACTTGCGCGATACATTGGTGCTAGGTCTGTGTCTGCTGATCATACTAATGGTTTGGGTACGCGCCGCGACCGTCATGAGCGTCTTTCGCCCGAGCGATGCCTTTCCGACATGGACCGCGCTCATTCCGTATCTCGGAATCGGCACGATCGTCGGCGCATTCTTCACGGCGATCGTGTTCGCCGCGACCGCGTTCTCGCTGCCGATGTTGCTGGACCGGCGCACCGATGCGGTCACCGCCGTGGTTACGAGCATCAATGCGACACTCCGAAACAGATCGGCCTTGCTGGTTTGGGGCCTGCTGATCGCGGCGGCCGTGGTGCTGGGCTTCGTCACCCTCTTCCTGGGATTCGTCGTCCTGCTCCCGCTTCTCGGGCACGCGACGTGGCACGCGTATCGCAACACCATCGATGCCACTCAGTGGCCCCCGACCCACGATTGAGGCATGCCGCCGCTTTCTCAGGCTGAGATGTGTTTCTGCATGAACACACTCAGCGGGTCGCTCGGGTAGTCGCCGAACGGTCCCCGCCGCTCATAGCCGGCTGAGGCATACAGTGCCAGCGCTTCATGTTGGTACGGTCCGGTCTCGAGCGTGAGCAATTTGCAACCAGAGCGGGTTGCCTGCGACTCGAGCAGAACTAGAAGTCTCTTGGCGACGCCTTGCCCTCGGCCGCGGCGACTGACGTACATGCGTTTGATTTCGCCAAATCCAGGGTACAGCACTACAGCGCCACAGCCCATCGCCCGGCCTGCACTATCTCTTGCAACGGCAAAAAAGACATTGGATTGCTTCAACGAAGCCAAGTCCAGGTAGCGCCTGCTTTCCGGCGGGTACAGGGTGTCCTGGTACGCGTCCAGTTCGGCAATGAGGGCGATCACTTCAGGCTGATCGGGTGACTCGAAGACGATGGTCATGCGACTGTCTGCCATGAGCGGAAGCCGCGAGCTCAACGGCCTTTCGTTTCGTCCATCCGTTCAACCCACTGAGCGCGCCACGTGCTGGCCTCGAACGGATCCGCAAAGTACTGTGTTTCCCGTGCAACTTTGTCGCCGCTGAACTCCATGATGCTCACGGTGTAAGAAGGCTTTCCGTCATACGTCAGAATAAACTCGGTGATCCAAAGATCACCGCTGCCAATGACTCGCCGCACAGCGAAGCGCTTTTTGCTCGGCTGATTCGTGCGCGTGATCTGTATGTTGCGCCGACCGCGAATTCGCTCGCCTGACTGCGGGTATTCAAGCACCGCATCCTCGAGATAGATGTCGTGCTCCGTCTCAAAGTCGTTGGCATCAGATGCGCTCCAATGCCGATCCAGTGCCGCACGTATCTGCTGGGCTCTCATATGACCTCCAACTTCGCCAGCTACCGCGAACTAGTGAAAGTATGCATCGCACGTCTTCACGGAGCATTGGATCTCCGTGCTGTCCTCCGTTCTTGGAAGCAAATGCGCAGTTCGAACGTCGAGATCATGCGGCTCAACTCATGCGGCGACCCATCGCGTCGATCAGCGGCGTTCCATCTTCCTTGGACAATGGCCCCTTCTGGGGAAGGGGAAGAATATCCAGAACAGCTTCCGACGGACGACAGAGCTTGACGCCCCAAGGTGTGATGACGATGGGTCGATTGATCAGAATAGGGTGCGCAAGCATGTGATCGATCAGCTGCGCATCCGTCCAGTGCGGGGCGTCGAGGCGGAGCTCGGCATAAAGGGTGCCCTTTTGCCGCAAGAGGCCGCGCGGACCAATTCCCATCTTCGTGATCATCATCTCGAGCGTCGCTCGGTCGGGCGGATCCTTCAGGTATTCGATGATGGTCGGTTCGACGCCGGCGTTTCGAATGAGCGCGAGCGTGTTGCGGGAGGTGCCGCAGGCGGGGTTGTGGTAGATCGTGATCTCGGTCATGACTTTGCCTCGAAGGGGATTCCGCCATGTTCGTACCAGCCTTTGGACCGGTTGACAATGTTCACCACCAACAGCATTACCGGCACTTCGATCAAAACGCCGACGACGGTGGCCAGCGCCGCCCCAGAGTGAAAGCCGAATAAGCTGATGGCCGTCGCCACAGCGAGCTCGAAGAAGTTCGAGGCGCCAATCAACGCCGACGGGCACGCCACATTGTGACTTTCACCCACCGCCCTATTGAGCCAATAGGCGAGAGAGGAATTGAAGAGCACCTGAATCAAGATGGGAACCGCCAAGAGGGCGATCACCCGCGGCTGCCGAAGGATTTCCTCTCCTTGAAATGCGAATAGCAGGACGAGCGTGACGAGGAGTGCGCCGATGGACCAAGGTCCGACCCGCTGCATGGCTGCTTCAAACGCCACCTTACCCCGCTTCATCAGGTGGGTTCGCCAGGCCTGGGCGAGGCCGACAGGAATGACGATATACAGCACCACGGAGGTGACCAGAGTGCCCCACGGGACCGTGATCGCCGAAATACCGAGCAACACGCCAACCAGCGGAGCAAAAGCAATGACCATGATGCTGTCGTTGAGCGCAACCTGCGACAGTGTAAAGAGGGGATCCCCGTTGGTCAGGCGACTCCACACGAATACCATGGCCGTGCACGGTGCCGCCGCGAGCAGGATGAGGCCGGAAATGTAGCTGTCGAGTTCGTCTGCCGGCAGCAGGGGGGCGAAAAGGTGTCGAATGAAGAGCCATCCGAGGAATGCCATGGAGAAAGGCTTGACCAACCAGTTCACGAGCAGTGTCACGCCGATGCCTTTCGCATGGCGGCGGAGTTGACCCAATGCACCGAAATCGACTTTGACCAGCATTGGGATGATCATGACCCAAATGAGCAAGCCGACCGGCAGATTGACCTGGGCGACCGAGAGCGCGCTGATCGCCTGAAATAGATCGGGAAGCAACTGACCGAACGTAATCCCAATGACGATGCAAAGGAATACCCAGACTGTGAGGTACCGCTCGAAGACAGTCACTTCCGCTTCTCCCCGAGCGACATTTTGCCTAGGTCCATCGAAGTTCCGCGACGCATATCTGATGCATCACGCACAGAAGCCCTCGCCGGCTGGCGGGTCTACCGAGCGTGCCGCGGGTATGCAGCAAGACCCCTTGCTCGCACCCCTCGGTACCGGAACGATCGAGGCGCCATGGCTGAACACCGCCGTATCTTCTCCATAGACGGGGATGCTGCCGAGCGTGTGAAATGTCTCCCATGCGATGCCCGTGGGGTCGGTAACCCAGTACTTGTCCGACCGACCATAGCAGCAAAGCTGATCGTTCTCTTCAATCACTTGAGCATCGGCGGCGTGCAGTTGCGCATGCATGCCGCGCAGTTCCCGATCAGAATCGACCTGAAAACCCACGTGATTGACACCGATCGGTTGACGGTGCGTCGAGATTGCAAAATTCATTCGCGGATCGTCGAGCATCCATTTGGCGTAATCCGGTTTGAGCACGGTTGGCTGCGCCGCAAACAAGGTTGAATAGAACCGAATGGAAGCGTTGAGATCTTCGACGCTGACGTGGATGTGAAAGCGTTTCATGCACGTTTCCTCTTGGTTTGAGCACTATCCGCGGACGCAGGAGCGCATACGGATCCGCAATCCTTGTCGGCGAGACTGCAGCAGTTGTCCGTGAGAAACTCGATGAGTCGGCCCATATGCGCAAAGTTCGGGCTGTAAAATAGATGTCGTCCGTTGCGACGGGCCTCGATGAGGCCCGCGCGCTGAAGCTCCTTCAGATGAAACGACAAGGTCGGCGCGGGCACGCCGAGCCTCTCGCTCAGGTCGGTCGGCGTGTAGCCTTCGGGACCTCGCTTGACGAGCAAACGGAACAAGGCCAATCGCGATTCTTGGGCAAGTGCAGCGAGGCTGCTTATAGCATCCCTGGATTTCATATTTCCAATGTTATCGAAAGATAAATGAAAGTCAAACCGATCTGGCCCGGCGGCCGAACGCGCGCCCTTGGCAACCAATGTAGGTCAGTGACGGTCCCACCAAGCCCCGAGATAAGCTGCCGCGGCGAGATATAGCGCCGCTTCTTGCGGATCACGGTCGGCGGCAGTGAGGCAGGCCACGGTGTACTTCACCAGGTGGGGATCCGCATGTATCGCGGCGTGCTCGGGCAATCGACCCCGGATTGCCCGGCCCCGATCGGCTATGGCGTTGGAGAGAGCTTTGGTTTGTCGCTATATCCAGGAGAAGTAAGCACGGACGGCGCAACGTATCCCGCTGTGCCGCAGGCTGCGCCGCAAGGATCGGCGCTCAAACGCGCGCGGTACCTAATTGCGCTCCGATAAGTTGCATGCGTCGATACTGCTCGTGCAAACCATCCTCGAGAGCTTTGAGCCGGGCCGGCAGATTCGATTTCTCCCACCGATCAACCAGCGCACGCTTCGCATCCGCAATCGATTGCTCGCGCAACGCCGTCCAGGCTGCGACTGATTTGCTGAAGCTCTCATACTCCTCCGCCACACGCCGGCGCAATTCGTCAAACCGGGGAGAACCGGCTTGGCGCGCGAGCGCCTGTTGCGCCCTAAGAAACTGGGTCTCGAGCATCGCGCGGCGAATTTTGAACCAGGGCACCCGCTTCAGGTTCTTGGCGAGCCCCACCCAATGCAGCGCATTGATCAACCACTTGGAGGGATCCCATTGCCACCAGCGCACGCCGTTGCGGTAGTCGTGCGCGAATTGGTGATGAAAATTGTGATAGCCCTCGCCGAACGTGAGCAATGCGACCACGGCGTTATCGCGCGCCGTGTTCGTCGTCGTGTAGGGGCGAGTGCCGATGATGTGCGCCAGGGAATTGATGCAAAATGTCAGGTGGTGGCTGATGACGAGCCGCAGAACCCCGGCGAGTAAGAGCATGCCGACGATGTTGCCGAACGCCCAGCCCAGCAGCAGCGGCACGCCGACATTCATGCCGACGGCGAGCGCCAGATAATGCCGATGTTGAAATGCCACGAGCCGGTCGTTTTGCAGTTCGCGCACGTACTTCAAATCGGGGTCGCCGCTTGGGTAGTTACGGAGCATCCAGCCGATGTGCGAAAACCAGAACCCGCGCCGCGCGCAATATGGATCCCGTTCGGGATCGTCGATGAACCGATGATGCACGCGATGGCCGGCGCTCCAGATCAATGCGCTATTTTGCAGAGCCATGGCTCCGAACAAAAGGAAGACTGCTCTCAACGCGGGATGGGCCCGATAGGCACCGTGCGCAAACAGTCGGTGATATCCGCAGGTGATCGACAGTTCGGTGACGCTCAAGAGCACCGCGAATGCAACCCAAGCGCCGAGGGCGTAACCGTGGACGATCCCATACCAGGGAACCAGCGTGAGCGCTATGCCCAAGGTAACTGCAAACATCAACAAGGCCGGCCAATTGCGAGGCGGCACGCGGCCGGTCTGATCATTCATTCGTGGCTCCTGGAAGACGACGCGATTCTGCACCACCGCGGCCCAAAGGAAATGGGGGCGGCCAACGAATTTACCATCCGAGAACGCCAATTTTGTGATCCACGTCGGTTTTTGCAACTGCGAGCCTGGTAGGGCCAGGCCGCCATATCGAGCCGCCCCTCGCCGGCTCGTACCTCAAGGGGCTGGCCGGGCTCTAGGTTGAGGGCTTGCCGAAGCGACTTGGGAACGATCATGCCCCCAGCCGAACTCATGGTGGTCTTCATGGTGCAAATAATGACATTGAAATGCCATTATCGCACGACGCCGCGGTCGTTTGCCCGCCTGAAATCACGCGGCGTTGCCGCCGCGTGATTATCATTTAGGAGTGCTTTTGGCGATAGATGCGCTTGCTGTTCTTGTTTTCGGAATTATTCAGGCGGCTTTGCTCGGCTTTGGTGATGTGACCGTTGTGCTTGGATTCGTCGACCGCCTCGCGCTGCGCGATATTTTCATCATGTCGCTCATCGCGGGCAGCCTGCTTCCCCGTCATGGTACCGTTCGCAAGGCCTTGGTTGATGCGCGCCTGCTGATTGTCGAGTCGCTGATTGACCTCATTCTCGCGCGGATGGTCCGGCACAGGAGCGGTCTGCGCCATAGACTGCGTGGAAACCAAAGCGGCACACATGAGCGCGGCGGCGGTCAAATACATAGTCGATTTCTTCATGGTATCTCCCAAGTGTTCGAAAGACTGGCGATTTCGGCCAAGAACCTTATTGCAAGCTTCTCGAGGAAGCGTCAGATATCTCACAAAACGCTCGTCCGACCGGGCGGTTGACGTACTGCTCGAGTCAAAATGTGACTTATCGCCCAAATATTTCGCCTATTGCGCGCTATGGGGCGATCGCAGCCCATTACGGAAACGCTGAAACCGTGATTCTAAGCATTGAGCGAATGGTGAACGTCCCTGATCGTTGGAGCGGACTTCGCTGCCTTTGCCGCTCCCGTCTGATCGGGCCGAGGAACGGGTAAGGATGTCTCTGCCTGTTCGCACGCTTGCGCGCAACATGTTGCGCGATCACCGCGCATCGAGCTATGCCGAGGTGCTGGCCTTCGCGCTCAATACCTTCGAGTCGGGACAAAGGAACCTTGCGTACGAGCTGCTGCGTGCGGCACCCCGGGCGGTAGCGGCGGCGCGTCGCGTGGCGGTCAGGCCGGATTTCCGACAAGGAAATCGCGCGTTTCGCCGCTTCCCCGGATCGATGGCGGCGCCGCGCTGCCCTCGTAGCGACCGTGCCTCTGAACGCAGTGTCCCGCGGAGCGACATCCGCGACCGGCGATGCGCCGCGCACGCTTGCCGTTTGCGCCCTGATATTGGACGATCGAGACGAGATGGTAGTTAAGGCAATGTCATGGGCACTCCGCGAACTCGCGAAGCGCGATCCGCACGCCGTGCGCGCATTTCTGTCTACGCACGGCCAACGGGCCGCCGCACGCGTGCGTCGCGAGGTCACCAACAAACTGACGACAGGCCGTAAGTCGCCCGGCCCGCGCGTCACAGGATCTAATCGTTGACGGAGCACAAGAAACTCGTCGCACTGGTAACCGGCGCCTCGCGCGGGATCGGCGCGGCCACCGCATCCCTCTTAGCGAGGCGCGACTACGCGATGCAGCTCAATCTTGACGCGCAGGTGCGTATCGTGGATGGCGCATTGCCGATGATGTCCGGCGGCGGAAGAATAGTATTCGTTACCAGTCACATGGCGCATTTCTATGCCGAGAAAGGGTCGACGGGTCCTTACGAGCCTGTGGCCGCGAGCAAGTATGCCGGCGAGCAGGCCCTGCGCGCCCGGCGCACGGAGTTTGCGAATCTTGGGATCGACCTTGTGGTTGTCAGCGGCGATATGATTGAAGGGACTATAATGCCAAGGCTGCTCCAGCGAATGGAGCGCGGCATGACCGAGGCTCGGCGCGAGCAAGTCGGCTCGCTTTCGACAATCGATGTATTTGCTGAGGCGGTTGCCGATGCGGCGTCGAGACGCGATACCTCCAACGAAACCATTTTCGTAGGCAAAACCGATTGACCAGCGCGCGCGGAGAGAAGAGCTATCGCCCGATCTCAACGCGATCGCGCGCACGCGGTACCGCATGCAATCGCTCGCCCAGTTCTCGAGCAATCTTGTGGCCCGAATACACCGCCGCGGCAATTATCCCGGGCTGGAGACAGTCGCCGATTCGTATGATCCGGGAGGATGCCTCATCGTCCTCCGGTCCAACCAGCTCGCGATAAAGCGAGTCCTCCGGTTCACGCGACGTCACGAGCACGAGACTGCGCGCGTCACGCGTATGCCTTCGTCCCGTGTAGATGCAGCCGAGCGTCGCGGTTGTCCCGTCATAGCCATCAACGGTATGGTTTACAATGACTTCCACACCCGCCTCGAGCAACTCACGCTGGGTGCGGAACTGCTCAGCGGTGTACCGGCTCCATGCGCCCGCGTGACCCTCGCTGGTGACGTAACATACCTGCACGCCGTCGCGCGCGAGCTGCAGCGCCAGAACCGGGCCCATGTAATAGTGATCATCGTCGAACACGGTCACCGGGCCCTGAGGGCGCGCGCCGTCCATGATGTCATCGGGCGTCAACACGTCCCCCGCGAGGCTTGCAATGGGCGTCATGTGTGAACGACCGAGGCCACTTCGCCGCCAGCGAGCTCCTGTCGCGATCAACACATAATCAGCGTCGAACTCGCGCACCTCCGCGGCCGCTAGTCGGTTGCCAAGGTAGATTGACACGTTTGGCATTCGACTCAATTGACCGGTGCGGTAGTCGCGGACCCGCGCCCATTCGGCGAGTCCGGGCAGACGGCACTCGCGTGTGACGCGGCCACCCGGCGCGTGTCCTGCGTCCGCAAGCGTAATGGTGAAGCCTCTTTTTCCAAGAATATTGGCGGCTTCCAGCCCGGACGGTCCGGCGCCAACGATCAGTACCGCGCCATGCCCTGCAGGCACGTGCTCCGGGTGCCAGCCGCTCCGCCACTCTTCACCCATCGTGGGATTCTGCGTGCAGCGTAGCGCCGTTCCCCGAAAGTTATGTGCGTAGCATATGTTGCAGCCGATGCATTCGCGAATGTCCTCGATACGTCCATGACGGATCTTCGTGGGCAGAAACGGATCCGCGATGGAAGGTCGGGCGGCACCGATGAAATCGAGCACGCCGCTCTTGAGCTGACGCAGCATGACATCCGGCGATGTGAATCTGCCGACGCTCACGACCGGTCGCCCGGTCAATTCCCGCGCCCGCCGGACACGAGATACAAATGCCGCTTCCTTGACGAAGCGCGAGGATCCCATTTCTTCCTCATAGTCGTCTATCACGATGTCCCAGAGATCGGGCAGCGGTCCGAGCGCACCGAGTACCTCTTCAGCTTCCTCGCCGCTCAAATGCCCGTCGCCATGTCCGTTCGCGCTGAAGCGAGTCGCCACGGCGCAGCGATCGCCGACCGCGTCTTTTGTGTCCTCTAGCAGCTCGCGAAATAGCCGCGTCCGGTTCGCGAGCGAACCGCCATACTCGTCGATCCGGTCGTTGAGGCTCCGCGACAGAAACTCGGATACGAGGTATCCGTGCGTGGCGTACACATAAATGATATCGAAGCCCGCAGAGCGTGCTCGCAGCGCTGCCTGTCGATGCCACTGCCTGAAGCGACCTATATCGCCGCGGTCCATCCGCTGCGACTGAATGGGATCCTCGCGGGAGGGCATCGAGCGGACACCTAGAGATGGAACTCGGGTGGCAAGATTGCTTACGTAGCTGCCGCCGTGCCAGAGCTCGATGCCTGCGAGGGCGCCGTGAGCATGTACGGCATCGGCCACCGCCGCGAGGTTCGCTATATCGCCGTCATCCCAAATCGATGCATAGGGAAACGGGTGATCATCGGAACTCGGGTGTATCGAGCAGTACTCGGTACATACGACGCCCCAGCCTCCCTCGGCCTTGATGCCGCGCATTGCCGCCAGCGTACGGGGCAGGGCATGGCCCATGCCCGTGCAGTGGGGCACTTGGTAAAAGCGGTTGGGCGCCGTTACCGGCCCGATCTTTATCGGCTCGAAGAGCGGCGCGTAGCGCGATTCGATTCTCATTTCGATTTCCATTCGGTTATCCGGCCACAAATGCGTGGTTCTGTCCACGTGGGTTATACGGATGACTGACCTGCCTGGCGAGCGTATAGAGAAGATATGTTTTTCGCTGAAGGCCCATGGATCTCGATGCAAGAAGCACTACCGAGGCGCCGACGCCCGCCCAGACCGGCGATCGCAGCAAGGGTGCTGGATCGTGGACGTCATGCCGAACATACCCCCGCTTATGATCTGCTGCCGAAGCACGATGTCGAGCTGCTGATCGATGCGGCCCTGCAATTGCTCCGTGACACCGGTTGCGCGTTCGAACCGGGCACAGAGGCGATTGGTCTGCTGAGCGCCGCCGGTTGCGACGTCAGCGCTGAAGGGATCGTGCGCTTCGATCCCGCGCTCGTGCGCGCCGCGCTCGGCACGACGGCGAAAAGCGCGCGACTCTGGGATCGCATGGGCCGCGACTACATCGAGCTGGACATGTCGCACACCTGGTTCCTGCCGGGCATGACTTGCATCAAAGTTTACGATCTGGCGAGCGGGGAGAGGCGGGAGAGCACCGGCAGCGACCTGGCCACCATCGCCCGCGTAGCCGACGCTCTCCCCAACATCGACGGTGTGTGCGTGGCATGCAAGGATGTGCCGCGCTCGGATATGTTCGGCGAAGTCAACGAGTTTGCAATACTGATCGAAAATACCTCGAAGCCCCTCGAGTATCTGTGTGAGCATCCGGAGTCGTTCCAGGCGGCGATCGACATGGCGTCCGCCGTACGCGGCTCGCCGCAGGAGCTGGAGCAGAAGCCGTACTTTCTGCAAATCGTGACTCCGCTGCCACTATCCTATTGGCGAACCCATAGCGATCAGATCATCGCGGGCGCGCGTGCCGGCGTGCCGATGAGTGTCGGAACGCTGCCCATTGGCGGCGCCTCGACTCCAATCACACTGGCAGGGTGCATGGCAAATAGCCTCGCCACGGATTTCGCCGCAATGGTTCTCGGCCAGCTGGCGCGCCGCGGCTCCTTCGTCGTCGGCAGCTCCGACGTCTGCTTTATGGAGCCTGCGACGGGCGGTATCGGAAATTTTCCGCAGGCCTCGCTCGGGGACATGGTGGCGCATCAGGTGCGGCGACATCTTGGCCTTCCATCCTTCACCGGATTCGCGGGCCATTCGGTTGCGCGCCGCTTCAACCAGGACGCGGTATGGGAGATCTCGGCAGGCATGATGCAGGCGTTCTACAGTCGTCCGGCGACGCTCGACTACCTCGGCTCGCTCGACGAAGGCATCACCTTCTCCCTGCAGGCCTTGTGCCTTTGCGACGAACTTGCCGGATTGCTTCGGACAATGTGGCAAGGCGTGAGGATCAATTCAGATACCCTCGCACTCAATCTGGCCGGCGAGGTGGGGCCGCGGGGTAACTACTTGGCGCAGACGCACACCGCCGCTCATTGTCGCGACCAGCTCTGGCCTGCGCGCTACTTGGGACCGCACATTCCGCTGAGCACCGGCGACAAGCCGGACGTGGATCTGTTCGAGCGCATCGATGGGCATCTGGCGGGGATCGTCGCCGAGCATCAGCCCGTCCCAGTTTCGGCCAAACTCCGTGATTCCGTCAGTAACGTACAGACGCGCTTCGAGGCGAGATCCCGCTCCAACGAAGCGTGAACCGCTCTAAGAGGGAGTACGGCAGATTGCGTCCTGACCGGGGAGCACGAGAGGCGGGGGAAGTGCCAGTTGTCGCGCCGCAGAAATCTGCCGTACTCCGAAACCTTGGAAGTTGTCCGGATAGACCGGATACCCCAGCCAATACGCGGGTTGCTCGTGTGCTCGAGAAATACATTATGGGGGCACCGGCCGTCTGTACGGTTTCGCACCTATGACGGGCCGATCGAAGCGGTCGTCCTCAAGCGCTCTGTGAGTAGGCGCCTCAGGGCCGGCCGTCGTCGGCTCACGGTTTTCCACGAATGTCGACGGCCCCGGCCATCAGGCACAATGCCCCCATGAGCGAACATCATCAGCCCCTGACCCCACCCCAGCTGCTCTCCTACATGCGTGCCCAGCCCTGGGCAATTGAGGCGAGTGTTACGCCCCAGGGTGCCCCCCAGGCGGCAGTGCTCGGCGTCGCCATCACGGACCGCTGGGAACTCCTGTTCGATACCGTGACTCAGTCGCGCAAGCACCAAAACCTCATCAAGAATCCCCGCGTTGCGTTCGTGATCGGCTGGGAGCATGAGCGCACCGTGCAATACGAAGGCATTGCCGAGATTCCCGGGGCGGCGGAGTTGCCCGACGTGCAGGCCTACTACTTCGATCGTTTCCCCGACGGCCCCACCCGCCAGAGCTGGCCGGGTCTCGTGTACTGGCGCGTGCGGCCCACCTGGATCCGTTACAGCAACTTCAACGTCAATCCGACCATCGTCCAGGAGTGGGACACCGCCGCAATTGCCGGCTGGCTTAAGTAAGCGCGAGACGCCCGGGGGTGATAACCGAGTAAGTCCATCCGACCGCGTCATGGGGGACGAACTAAAGTCCGAAGCGCTGCCGATAAAACATGAAGCGATCGCGCAACGCCTCGCCATCGAGGCCGTAATCGGCGGGATCGACACTGCGCACGCCATGCTTGTCGCGAGGCGTGTCATCGCGCCATGCGGCCATCCGGGCGCGGGCAATGTCGCTCAACTCCTCACCCAAAAACCGATACAACTTCTCGATCGACGGAAACGGGTCGCGCTGGAATTCATCGAATTTGATGTCGAAAAACCGATGATCGTTGCCGGCATCGCGAAATGCGATCACGCGCCGCATACCCAGTTCGCAGAACTCGATATTGATCGCGCCGAGCCACGTCTTGTCGACCCGCTCTGTGAAAGCCTTCTGCAGCTCGAAGTAGAGATCGGTGACGGAAGGTACAACCGCCCCGATGTCTCGGTGAGTCATCCAGAATCGCGCGTCAGGAAAAATCCGGTTCAGATCGTCGATAAACAGGATGTGCGAAGGATTCTTGAGCCGCCAGTTGGTCGGCGGACAACGCCACTGCAGCAGCTTGAGTACGCGCTTGACGAAGCGGTAAGTGGAGACGAGGTTCGCCTCATGGAATAGCCAGCGGACGTAGCTTGGGACGTGGAACATTGCCTGAAAGATTTGCGACCGAAATTCCATGCCCATTAAATTCTGGCATTCGACGGGAGATGTCGCGCTGCTGGGCACCATTTGCTTCATGCGGGGGAAGCGCTCGTTACGAATCCGCATCTTCTCGCGCGCTGCCTCGATGCGGGGATCGGTTTCGTAGGTAGCCCGTTCCGGGGGAGGGCAGACTTGCATCTGTTCCCAATTGCGCATTACGCGTACCGCGGGGTCTTCCGCCAGCAGGCAGGACAACGCCGTCGACCCCGTGCGCGGCAGCCCTAAGCCGATCAGGGGTGCGGAGATTTCCTGCGCGTCGATTTCGGGGTGTCGGGCGAACCAGTCCTCGATCGTCAAGCGCTGCTTCAGCAGGTCGAGCACCGACAGGTCGAAGACCGTCGCGCCCATCGCGGTGAGATGCGCCTCCGTATCGGCGGAATGGACCAGCCTCTCGAGCCCCTCGCGAAAGCTGTCCTCTCCGAACTGCTCGAGTCCGGTCTCCCGCCGGGCACGCTCCAGAAGCGCGTCCGCTCTCTTCATGGACCATGAGCCTGGGGAGTCGCCGGCGCACCGCGATCTGCATCGATCGTACAAAGATCCGCCGGCGAAGATCGCTCGATCATTCCAAAAGCCGTCATCCCATCGAGTCGATAGCAGGCGCCGCTTTGTTGATTGTTGAAGCCATTCACCCCTTGGTTGCCGAGATGAAATGTCGACAAGTCCGTGATCCCGCCGATCTTCGTCACACCGAGATCCGTTTCCAATTCGACCGAGACATCGTCTCCGCGCGGCATGATCTTGCGCAAGAAGGGAATGCTTCTGGCGCGAGCCGGATACATCCTTCCATTTTGATAGAGATAGCCGATGTTGTAGCGATCCTCCTCGCTCTCCTCGAGGCGTAGAGGATATGCGATATAGCCGAAGGCGCGGCCGTCGGGAAAAACGGCGGATTGCCAGCAATGTCCACGAAAAGCGGCCATCGGACGTACGCTTTGGCGATGGATGCGTGAGCCAACCGCTTTGAAGTGGCGTCGCGTTCCGTCGAGCGTCAGTGTACCTTCGCCCCGAAAGAGTTGCTCAATCCGATAGCCGTAACCCATCAAGCCTGCGTCGGTCCTCTCTTTGTCACTCATGCCGGCCAGCTTTTCTGTCCGGTAGTCCTGTACCCACGCGGGTGCGGCCATCGTGAGTTCAACCTCATAAGAGATCGCTGTGCGCGGAAAGCTATAGGGTCCGGCGTCGGCATAGACCGCGAACTCGCGAGCGATCTGCTGCTGGACCGAGCCGTCAAATGCCTCCCCGTCGTAGCTCACCACCCACTTGCGGAACGGCTCGACGCAGCGAAATACGAGGGGGCCGGCACCCAGAACGTTGGAACGACCGTCGGACCCCATCGAGGGCCGGGTCGGCCCGCGCGAGCTTTCGCGAAGTACTCGGCCACTCGCGAGGGCAAAGTTGCAATCATAGCGATGGTTCTCCCACACCTTGCCCACAGCCTCGAGGCCGTTGCGTGGAAAGCCAAAGGCGCCGCCTTCCTCAAAAAGCCAAAGCGACGCGCTCTCACGCATCTCCGGGTCCAACGGCTTTTCAGGAAGCATGTAGTCGAGTGCAAACGGCAGTCCGGCGGTCCAAACGAGGTCATTCATCCACGGATCCTCCAGGGTTCCAGCAGCGCTTTGCCTTCAGTGCGACGATCCAGTGTATCTCTGCGCGCACCCAGCTGCATGCCACAAGATCGATTGAGATGCCGGTTTCCATTCGTCCTAATGACGACGATTCTGTCTCAATTGCAATACGGGTAATTCTTGACACAATCGGAGTTTGATTCTATGTCTACCCCAGGCGGGCGCGTACCTCCTGATGAGCGACCGTCCCACTACGAAAGCCTGACCGCGCTACCAATAAGGCACAGACGCTGTGAAGAAGGCGAAATTTGATGCACAGAAAGCGGTTCAGGGTACAAGCTATCCGCCGCCCCACGACCAGCCTTGCCGCGGTCGCAGGACTTGGCCGCTGACGAAGGAATTCGGACTTACGCAGTTCGGCGTTAACCGTGTGGAATTGAGTCCGGGCGCCTGGTCGACGCAACGCCACTGGCATAAGACCAACGACGAGGTCGTGGTGGTGGTCTCCGGCGAGCTGGTGCTCGTGACGAATGAGGGAGAGGAAATCCTCGGCGCAGGCGACTGCGTGGCGTTTCGGATGAACGACCCCAACGCCCATCACCTACAGAACCGCAGCGACAAGCCTGCCGTGTTCTTCGACATCGGCGGACGCGACTTGTGGGACGTCTCAACCTTTCCCGACGCCGGCTTCGAGGCCAAGCCTCGCGTGGAGGTGAACTTCAGGCCGATAAAGCGATGAGCAGACCCATACAGCTCTATTACTTCCCAAGCCCCAACGGTCGGAAGGTGAGCATCGCGCTGGAGGAAATGGGACTCGCGTATGAAGTAGTCCCGGTGAACATTCTTCGGGGCGAGCAGCAGCGGCCGGAATTTCTTGAAATTAGTCCCAATGGCCGGATCCCCGCGCTTATCGACTGGACTGCCGGCGGCGCACAAATCAGACTGTTCGAGTCCGGTGCGATCCTACAATATCTTGCTCGCAAGAGCGGATTACTGTATCCGATGGAGGAGTCGGCGCGTTGCACGGTTGATGCTTGGCTGTTCTGGCAAGTGGCGGGACTCGGCCCGATGGCGGGTCAGCTCAGCTGGTTCATTCGAGTTTCGAACTTGCCCGACCGAGACGAGCGCGATTACGCCTACGCCATTCATCGTTACCGCAAGGAAGTAAACCGGCTCTATGGTGTGCTGGAGCGTCAGCTGGAAACCCGCAGCTACATTTGCGATGTATACGGCATAGCAGACATCGCATCGTGGACATGGGTCGATCAATACAAGGACCATATCGGCGGATTGGCGGCGTTCCCGAACATTGCCGCGTGGCACGCCCGGATTGGTGAACGTCCCGCCGTGAAACGTGGAATGATCGTATGGATACCGGAGTCGAATGACGGCTGGTCGGCCGATGGGAATGCCGCCCAAATCGAAGGGTACGGCAGAAAACAACCCTGACGAGCGTCCCCTGTGCCCCAATTCTTCAGCCCAGTTCGGGGATGATCTGCGGAAGATCGATTGTCGTGCGTATGCCCGGGGGCGCTTCGCAGAGGTAGGGAATCACGTTGATCGGCCGATGCGCCGTCAGGCCGGGTGTCATATTCGCAAAGTCTTCGGGCACAACCGGAAAACCGATCGTGACATCGAACGGCGCATCCCCTCTTACGAGCAGACGCCACCCGGACGGCCGAAAATCCCAGGGCTCATCGCCTTCGGTATCGACGTCAGGCGATACATACCAGGTCGCGGTGAAGCTCATCAGGGCAGTACCAGCTCGCATGCCCGACACGACGGTGCGCATGGCAGCGACGGTGCCTGCGCGGACCATTCCCGCCGCGATCGCCGTGTCGCGCCTCGCAATCCCAACGTCCCCGCGCACCTCGAAGCCGTCGAGCGGCATGCCCACCGACCTGGCGACGAGCTGCAACGTCGGTCCAAACGCCTCGCGCAGATGGGCCCGCAGACCGTCGTAGGAACTTCCCGGTTTTTTGCCAAAGCCCATGACTTCGAACAGCATCGCGGGCGAATTGCGCGACCCGTTATCGGCAAATTCGTTGATGCTCAAATAGTCCAGACGCCGCTGAATCGACAACAGTACGATCGGCAAGGCTTCGGTCGCGAAACCGGGGCTGCTGCCGGTGCTGTGAATCGATGTGTGGCCGCGTCGACAGGCATCCTCCACCCGCGCCCGGATTACGGGGTCCATCGACGCGGGGTCGAGAAACTCCGTTCGAGTGGTCACGACGTTTGCGCCTGATTCCAATAACCGACAGACTTCGTCGTAGTTGCATACGTGCGGCATATAGAGAACGCAGTCCGGACGCAGCGCGATGATATCCTCGATTCGGTTGGTCGCGGCCACGCCGATCGGCGCGATCCCGGCGAGTGAGCCGGCATCCGCGCCTACCTTGTTCGCGCTGTGTACATAGACCCCGACGACGCGGATTCGCGGATGCTCGATCGCGCGCCGCAATGCGCGCGCACCCACGTTGCCGGTAGCCCACTGAACGACGCGGTAACACCGCGCAGAGGCGCGAGCCTTTCGTTCCATCCTTGGTTCCCCGCCTATTTACCGAACCGATAACGCAATCGGGCTCCATACATGCGCGGCTCACCGAGCGAGGCGAACTCGTTGCCCGCGGAGTCGAGACCCGGTACGAACAAGTAGTAATGGTCTTGCGTCACGTTGGTCGCGAACAGCGAAAAGTCCATCGTCGTGGCGAAAATCGATTCCCAACTCGCATTGAGGTTCAGGAGATTGGTGGGCGGAAGTGTGCCGAAATTCCCATCCAACGCCGCTACAACGGCGGGGTTTTGATAATCATACGTGCTCAGCTGCTTGTCGGTGTGCACGAAATCCGCCCCGAAGGTTAGGCGGCCGATGTTGGAGCCGATCGGCAAGGTATAGGCGCCGGAGACCACGTACTTGTCCTTGGGGGAGAGCACGAGGGGCGAGCCCGGCGTGGTCGAGGAAGTAGCGGGCACGTAGTTGGGATCGGTCGTGGACACGGGGGCAATCTGAATGATCTCAGTCCTCAGGTAGGTGTAATTGACTTCGAACCGAAGCCCCTGCAGGGCCGAGATCTCCGGGAACGGCACGAGCGTTGTATCCACCTCGGCGCCGTAGATCCGCGACTTCCCTGCGTTGATGATGGCGGTCGTGGGCGCCACGGGTGCCGGCGCACCGGTGACCGGATTCACGCTGGGTTCGAAGCCGAACTGGATCTGTTGATCCCGAAAATTGTTGTAGAACAAAGCGATGTCGAACGTTCCGTGCACCGGTCCGCGGAACGAAGATTTCAGGCCGAGCTCGAAGTCGTCCACCTTTTCGGGCTGGAAGGTGCGATGGTCTTGCGGAGCGTTCGAGAAGACTCCGCCCGCACGGTAGCCGCGGGCCCACTTGGCATATGCCAGAAGATCTTCCATCGGCTTGTAGTCCAAGTCGAGCAGCCACGTTGGCGCGCTCGATTTCTCGTGCACCGAGGCGGAGCAGGTGGGTGCCGTATTTGGATCCGTGCACGCCGCGGTGGGAGCGCCGGCGTACGGCGGCTCCACCGGGAAATGGTAGCCGATGCGCGTTGCTTCGTTAGCCGCGGAGTCCCAGGTGTAACGCGCGCCCCCGGTCAGCTTCAGCTGATCCGTCAGACTGTAGCTCTCTTGAGTGTAAAGGCCCTGATCGCGGAACTGCGTTTCTCCGACCGTATAGTTGACGACGCCGACGGTCGTGGGGAAACCAATGGCCGCAGTGAACGCACTGCCGATCGGATCGGTGCAGGTACTGAGTGTCGCCGGATCTTTGCATGCCGCGAGCTGTTCTGACTGATTGCCCACCGACCCGAGCGGATCGCTCCATTCCGCGTAGACACCGCCCTGGTAGGCCAGACGTTGGTCCGCGCTCGCACCTTGTATGCGAAACTCCTCGGTATAAGTCGCTTGATTGGCCGAGTTCAGGCCCGGGGCCGCGAATGCCCCGCTGAAAACCGGCGGAATCCCCCGGAAGAAAATGTAAGGATAGGGTGCCGGTAATTCACTGACCTGCCAGTTCGTACCGAACAGCGGCGTTCTCTGAAAATCCCTGAATTGAGCGTAACTGAGAATGTTTTTCAGGGTAAACGAATCGCTTGCGTTCCAGGTCGTGGTATTGATGAACTGCATTTGATTGATGAGAGACACGGGATTGGGAACGCCCGATTGCAGATCATAGAACCCGGCGCCTCGGGTAGCCTCGGCCGCAAGCTGCACGCATGAAAACACGCCGATGAAGTTGGCCAGTCCGACGGCGGGATTGACCGGTTTGTAGCCCGCCGGGTTGCAGCCGATCATTTTCTGCACGCTGCCATTGTTGTTCGAGTAGCTCTCCGAGGCAATCGTGTAATTCTCGAGGTTGGGGGTGATGTCTACCACCAAGCTCGCGCGCGCCGAGGTGTAATCAACATTGTTGAAGTCATTGGGTCCGATGCCCGAAATATTGTTGAGGTAGCCGTCGCGCTTCATGTGATCGACCGCGAGGCGAAACCGCACGGTATCGCTGAAGGGCATATTGATCGCTCCCTGCTCGCGATACATGCCGTAGTTGCCGGCGGAAACCTCGCCGTAGCCGCCGAAGTCGGCGGTCGGTTTCTGCGGCACGAACAGCACCGCCCCGCCCGTTGTATTGCGACCGAAGAGCGTGCCCTGTGGGCCTTTGAGCACCTGGACGTTCTGCAGATCGAAAAAGCTGCCGACCCCTGCGACATCGCCGGCCTGCGTTCCTTGCGTAGGACCGCGCGGCTCGACCACGTCCGCGAAATAGGTGGCCACCGAGGGTGCGGTGCCTGCATCCTGAACGAAGCCGCGAATGGCGAAACTGCTGTTCTCGATTCCGAAGTTGGTGTTGACCGATAGCGAGGGAGTGAAGGCGGCAAGATCGGCCGCAGTCGTCACGTCGAGCTTGCTCAGTCGTTCCTGATTGAACACCGTGATCGAGATCGGTACATCCTGCAGACGTTCTTCCACGCGACGGGCCGTGACGATGATCTCGGTGATGTCGCCGGCCTGCGCCGAGCTTGAGCTGGGGGATGGCGCCGTCTGCGCCATGACGGGAAGTGTCGCGCACATCCCAGCCGACAATACGCTGACGGCTAGTGCCGCCATACTGACTGCGCGCGAGCAACCGCTCATGCTGTGGTTCACGTCGATCCCCCCATTGGCGGCTTTTTTATGTTTTCGCCCAGCTCGCCGTAATCCGACCAGTCAAAAGTTCAGCAGCGCGGTCTGTTCCTCACGAGGTTTCGCGAAAGCAAGAGGCGTCGAATCGGCGCGCAGCAGCCGGCGAAAAGGCCATCGCTTGGATGCCTGTTCCTCGACGATCCCTCACGCGTAGATCGGCTATGCCCGAGTGCCCAAGTCGATGATAGGTAATTCGGCCGCGGATCGAGGACGCAACGGCTTGCGATCCTGAGACAAATGTCTGCTTAAATGAGTCAGCAGGCTGGATTTTTCCCGGACGCGCTGGGAAGCGGAGCGGCCGGGGGCGTCAGGCGCCGCGTGGGCGCGCGCCGCCTCGAGCAGCATGCCGAAACTCCGTTGGCGTCAGTCCTACGTGGCGCTCGAAGGCGAGCGCGAAGTTGCTAGGACTTCTGAAGCCCGAATCAAGCGCAATCTGCTTGACGAGCCTGTCGGTAGTTGCTAGCAGCCTCTTGGCCTTCGTCAGTTGAATCTGCGTGATGTAGTTGACGACCGTCATGGCGGTCGCACTCCGGAAGCGTCTGAGCAAGCTACGCCGGCTCATATTGAAGAGCTTGGCAAGCTCGGTCACCGAAGGAGAACGTCCGCGCTGCGCCTCGATATAGTCGTGAATCAACGCAATATCGAGCCTTCCCAAGGGAGGCGATGTAGCGGCAGGTGCGCTCGACGGCTCCGACAACCGGGAAAGCTTGATGCGAAGCACTTCGGTGATCGACTCAACCATGGCCGCACTCGCAAATCCCGGCGCGCGAATCTCGTCATGCAACAGCTGCATCATCTGAATCATCGAGAGATCCGCGATACTGCAGGCGCTGCCGACGCACTCTTCCCCCGACGACAGAGGGGCATCAAAGTGCGCGATTATGCAACGAAAGGGGAGGCCATTGGTTTTACTCTCCCAGCTTGCCGAGCGGGGCCGGAAGGTCAACGGTCCGTCCGGTATGAACCCGGCTTGCTGTGAAATCGCGCGTGTCCACACCGTGTTTCCCGGCGAAAATCGGAAGGTCAGTACGTTCGAGGGCGCCGTCCAGGTTCGTTGGTTCGCGGGCGTGCGGCGAAACAGACGCACCTCGGCACGCATGCCTGGAGCCTCCACTCCACCAAGCACCTCATACGGTCCCAGTTTCTCCGACGCTAACATGGCGATACATTCCGGCCCGATCTAGTGTTCATTGGCGATCTCTACTAGCCAAGACGATGCGGTTATGAATGTAGTCGGATATTACGCTTACTTGCTTTATCGAGTGAAGGGCCAGAGTCAGAGCGCGCTGATTGTGACGTAATAGCCGTCCGGATCCCGAAGGGAGAACTCCTTCGTTTGAGTGCTCGGGTTTACATGAGGCTCCTCGTCGAGCCGGGAGACAAGAGCGCGGGCCCTCTGGAGCGCCGTGTCGAAATCATCGACACGGAAAAACAGGAGCAGCCCGTTTCCGGGCGGCGCCTTATCCGGGCTCATCAAGGACGGATGTTCATGCGCACCCCACTGGTGGAGACATAGCAGGACGGTTCCATCCGAATCACGAACCTGACCAAAATAGTCATGGCCGGGAGCCGTCTTCGGCTGCCCAAAGAGCGACTGGTACCATGTGAAGCTGGTCGGAACATCTCTGACGCCGATGATTGTCCAAGTGCGCTTCATTGGTATTTCCTCAAAACCCCGCAGGGATTATGTACAAACTAGCGCGGACCGCCTAATCCGGCGCGAGCCCGCGTCCCGAGGGGTGCGGAGTAACGCGCACGTCACTGCCCAGCACGAGCGGGCGGCCGGCGTAACTTATGGGTGAGACATCATGCCGCCACCGACTGCGGGCGGCGCGGCCGTGCGGTTAACGCCCCCGGGCTTCACCGTGGCCGCGGCCGGCTTGATCAGATCGGGCGGAGCGGTGGTCCGGTAAACGGGGGCCTCGTATACAGGAGTACCGAAGTGGAATTGGTTGACGAGCGCTTCCTCGCAGATGCGATGCAGTGTCCCATTTGCTGCCGAAGTTGATCTCCGCCGGCTTGCTCGGCTTGAGCTCGGACTTGTTCAAAAGCCTTCTTGGCATCGACCTGCTGGCTCTTGAAGTCCGGAGAAGCTTCAAGCTGTGAGACCGCCTTTGCCTGAGAGGCTCGCCAGCGCGAATAGTCAACCGCCACTTGGGCCTCGTAACCAGGCAGCGCTGCGTCGCACAGCTCCTTGTAGTGGAGCGTCATGGCCACGCTCAACATGTCCTCCGGTTCCAAGTTCGTTGCAGTGGCCGGCTTTCGCCTGGCCGATCAAAGCTCTAACCTGGACGTCTTCACGGAACAGCCGCCGCGCGGAGACACCTTTCGCATCCTTCAAAGGGTTGGTAGCGCAATCCTAAGCGGCGGGTAACGGACGTCCGCTCGGGGTTCCCTCACTCGATTGCAGGTCGCGGCACATGACCAAGTCACGTTGAGGATCGTCGCCGAGCTTGAAGGTGTGCTCCCCCACGACATCAAACCGCCATTTTCGATAGAAGGCCAAGGCTTTGAGATTCCGTTCCCACACTCCTAGCCATAGGGCCGCGGAGCCGGCCGCCTGGGCGCGCGCGAGAACGTGCGCCATGAGTTGGTGAGCCAATCCGGTCCCATGGTGTGAAGCGTCCACGTAAAACCTTTGGATCTCGACCGGTTTCACGGCCGAGATCGCCGGCTGTGGCGCATCGAGCCGCAGCTGTGCGTACGCGACCAATCGATTGTTCGCTTCGACGACCCACGTCTCGCGTCGTGAATCACGAATCTCGGCGAGTTGCAATGCGTGGCCGTAGTTCGCTGCGCAATGCAGCTGCATGTTCGCGGCAGTATTCGATTCTGCAAATGCGGCGCGGAAGGTTCTTTCGGCGAGTACCGAAAGCACCGGCGCATCACCTTCCTCCGCTCGCCGAATCCGAATCGCTTGCATTTCGCCCGCGCTCATGGAGTCCACAGAAAACTGTGGTTCACATTGTTCGAATCAATGTAGTGTCCCGTGATTGACCCCCCGTCACTGACGCTTTCAGGAAGGGTCCCCTGTCCCGAACCTGCGGTCTTGCCCGCGCCGGGAGCATCGAACGTGATGAAGTCGTCGCCACCGGAAGTGCGCAAAAAACCGTGGTTCACATTGTGCGCGTCAATGTAGCGCCCCGTGATAGTTCCCTCGTCGTTGATGCTGGTGGGAAAAGTCCCGGAGCCCGAACCGGCGGCCGAGCCGGCACCGGGAGCATCGAAGGTGGTGACTTCGGAGCTTGAACTTTGTGCGGCGAGGCGAACCGGGATCGTCAGTACACCGGTTACGAATAGCGTGGTTAGGAATGGCATCGTCCCGAATTTCATGATGTCTCCCCAGTAGGCTTCGAAATCATTAAAGTCATATATTTTAGTTAGTGTCGATTCTGGGTGCCATGACACTGAGATGCGTGACCCTTCGTGCGGGCTTCCGGCCCGGCCGTAGAGGGAATGGCCCGTGCAGCGTTTGGTTCTTACGCACCCCACCAACGCGCCGAGCAGCCCACGGCTCGAATAACATGGCACAATTACCCCACGCGCACCGATAAAACCAACAGAGCGTAAATCCGTGGACGTGAACCATGAAGGTTATGGCGCGTGTCCCATCCACGCTCTTAGATAGTAATTGCGGGCGAACGCAGCGAACATGATGACCGCAATCGAGATTGCGGCAGCGGAATAAATGCCTCCTGCAGTTTGGGTATCTTCGGCCGCCATCGGACGCTCCTTCGGCATCCATAACTGACCGATCATGGCCGGTGTCGTTGCGGCCGGTCGCGCTAATTGACCAATCCTAATTTCTTCAGAAGAGTCCCAAAGCGCGGATCGGATTGAACGTTCTTTAGTAGGGGATCGGCATGCGCTCGCAATACGTCGGAGTTCCGCGATCGGTAGGCTCGATCAAACCAGTTGAAGGAATCGTCAATTTTCCCTCGGTTTGCGTAAATCCTCGCAATGCGTTACGCGCCAACAGTCAGGGCCGTCCACGCCGCCAGAGAATCCATGTAATCGCGCCATCGCGCGATCTTGCGGTTCTCAATAAAGGCAATCGAGGCAAACCTGTTATGGTAGGCAACGCCGGTCTTGAGTGCCTTGCCGTGAACCTCGTATTCGAGGGTAACCACGCGACCGTCATTTGAAGGATGCACGGCCAGCGCATCGCCGCGCTCGAGCAAGATGTTGTTGCCATACCCGGAATAGAGCGACATGAGCTCTGCCCGACCTCGCACGGAGTGCGGCCAACTCGCTATATGGTAGCGAAACTCAAACAGGACGTCGTCGGCTAGCGTGTCGAAATAGTGCCCCCCATCCGTGTATTTCGAGAGTCCTTCCATGACCACGGAGAAAAACGGATCGAGAGCGCGAAATGCGCTATAGCCGATATTGGACATCTTTGTCTCCTGGCGCGTCGCTTCTACGGGATGGTATCAGGGCGCTTGTTGGCTGTGAGCAGATCGTCCACCAGTCCAGAGGACGGGGTAGGCCTGCGTGTAACGCGCTGCCTTCCACCTCGATCAAGACTGTTCACGACCCGCGCGATCGCGCATCATCGAGATCGGTGTTTCCCGGGGATACCATGAGTAAGCTCAAGTGCTCGATTGTTGCGTGGCTGTTCGTCGCGGTTCCCGCGGCGGGCGCGCCGACGATCGTGGTGGATGTCCACGGCTACACTCTCGCCGGTGCAAACCCGCAGACCTTCTCGGCACTCGCCTTCGACGCCGGCAAGGTTCTCGAGACGGGCGATGCGGCCATGCTGACTGCGAAGTATCCGACAGCGAAAGTGATCGATGGGCATGAGAAGACCCTGCTGCCCGGGCTGATCGATGCGCACGGTCACGTTCTCGATCTTGGCCTTGGGAGCGTGCAAGTTCAATTGACCGGGACCACCCGCCTTGATGAGGCCCAGCAAGCGATACGGGCGTATGCGCGCGCGCACCCCGGTCTCTGGCTGTTGGGCGGCGGGTGGAATCAAGTCATCTGGAATCTGGGACGCTTCCCCACTGCTCGAGAGCTCGATGCGGCCGTTGCCGATCGACCGGCCGCCCTCGACCGGATCGACGGCCATGCGAAGTGGCTCAATTCGAAGGCTCTGCGCGCGGCGCACATCACCAAGGACACACCCGATCCCTCGGGTGGACGAATCGAGCGGGACGCGGCCGGCAAGCCGTCGGGGGTCTTGGTCGATAAGGCAATGGACCTGGTCGAGGCGGTCGTACCGCAGCCGACCGAGGACGAGCGAATGGCCGCCTTGCAGGCCGCGATGGCCCATATGAATGCCGTAGGCCTGACCGGCGTCGGCGATGCGGGGGTCGCCGCCAACGTCGTCGCGGATTACAAACGCCTCGCCGATCAGGGACGCCTGTCCGTGCGGGTATACGCCATGATTGCAGATACCGGCGAAGACTTCAGAGAGCTTTCCAAACACGGGCCGCTTCTTGCGTACGGGAATGACCGGCTCACCGTGCGATCGGTCAAGCTATTCGCGGATGGCGCATTGGGCAGCCGCGGCGCCGCGTTGTTGGCCCCTTATTCGGACCAACCCGACCAACATGGACTTCTGTTCATGACCACGCCTCAAATGCAGCACAAGATCGAGACCGCCTTCAAGGCCGGCTATCAAGTCAACATCCACGCGATCGGCGACGCGGCCAATCATCAAGTGCTCGATGCGTTCGAGGGCGCCTATCGCACGACGGGCACGGGCCGGCAGCTGCGCAACCGAATCGAACACGCACAAGTCGTCGCGTTGCCCGACATCCCACGTTTCAAGCAGCTTGACCTGATCGCCTCCATGCAGCCCACTCATGCGACCAGCGACAAGAACATGGCCGAAGCCCGGATCGGCCCCGAGCGCTTGAGGGGCGCTTACGCATGGCGCACCTTCCTCGACCAAGGCACCGTGATCGCCGGCGGTTCCGACTTCCCGATCGAGTCCGACAATCCATTTTTCGGCCTGCATGCCGCGGTGACCCGCACCGATCACGCCAACCAGCCTCCCGGGGGATGGCATCCCGAACAAGCCATGACCCTGGTCGAAGCGCTTCGCGCGTTCACGCTGAACGCTGCTTACGCCGAGCATCAAGAGAAGACACTAGGCTCTCTCGAGCCAGGCAAATGGGCCGACTTCATCCTCGTCGACCGCGATCTGTTCAAGATTCCACTTGCGGACATCTGGAAGATACAGGTGGAGGAGACCTGGCTCGCAGGCGAAAGGGTCTATTCCTCGCACCGCTAAGGAGGCGGGTAATCCGGATAGACCGCCACTTCGTCACCCGTGCAGGACCAGCTTGCACGTGACCCGGAGAAGATGCGCGCCTGCGGCTTGATCGGAGCGTCGTCGTCCAGTGACCCGGCCGGAATGATGACGCTATCGGTGTCCTTTGCCTGACGCGGCAGGCGGCTGCCGCAGGTTGCGCAGAAATTGTTGGTGAATCGCTTGGCTTCAGGCACCTTGAACGTCCGCACCTGCTCTTCGCCATTGAGCCACCGGAGCACGCTGGGTTGAAGGAATAGGTTTGAGGCGTGTCCGGTGCCGGTCGCTTTACGGCAGCGCGAGCAATGACAGTGGAAGAATCGCGTCGGCTCGCCGCTAACTTCAAATTTCACGGCACCGCAGAGGCAACTGCCCCTAAGGGTGAACTGGCCCATGAGTCCTCCGCTTGATGATCGACGGGATGCAGGATACGGCAGCGCAGGCAGGTTGGGGAACAACGACTATTGCGCCCGGTTGTCGGTGCCGGACGTGAGTTCAATCGTTACCTTGCCCCGGGACAGCTCGATGGGCTACGAAATATACAACGAATCGTGATTGCCGGCGGCCGACACAGAAAGATACGGATGAGAATCCGGATCGGATGCTTTGAACACACGACGAGGACTTGCGGGAATGCGAAAAAGCCCGTCCGGGTCCAAAATCCGCCTTTCGCCAGGAGTTCGCTAACGCAGGCACCCGAGATGGGCTTCTCATCGGCCGCCAATGCGTACTCTCTGCCCCTGGCTGTCATTTCGGTTGACCGCAAAAGGAGAACACGCTCACATTCTTCGAGTATCCGATGCGATTTGCCCTATGCGAAACTGCGACACAGGGCGGGCCACACGCTACCGACATGGGAGTTAGTCGTCATGGGTCTTATCGACGCTATAGTCGATCGCTCGTTTCGGGATACGCCAGCCGGGCGAGTCGTCGTCTTTTCTGGCGACCCACGCAAACGAGGCTACGTCGTTAAATCCCTTGCCGAGGAAAAGAGGATCAAGTCTTTCCTCAAAATGTTTTATTTTGCGCACCTGTACATTCTCGTGTTCGGGGTGATGCTCTCGCAAGGCTGTGCTTTATGGTTCGCCTATGGATCGTTCGATAGGCCTGCGCACCATCTACTTGGCAGTGTATCTATCTTCCTCGGGTTTTATTTGCTCATGGTGGGAGCGCCGTACGCACTCTTGTGGCGAGCCTACAAGCGAGCGTTAACGAGTTTCACAGCACCCGCGGATGAGGTGTTGCTGATGGAGATCGAAGCGTCGCGCCGCCGATGGATTCTGCCGGCTGTTGTCGGCTTCGCGCTTCTGATCTTCGCTGCGATCCTAGTACTGGCGTTGCGGCCCATTGTACGGTAGCCGGTGCGGTCGCCGACAGACGTCCTGGTGCGCGTCGCTTGCATTTTTGGCGGTCGCGCCCGTGGTGGCATGCGCGGCGGATCAATGCAAGGTCAACGACCTGGTTGTTCAAGTGTGGGACGGCCCCTCGAAGTACATGGGCGGCGCTACCGTTGCCCTGACCGCGCCCGCGGTGAAGGTGATCACGGTCGTCGTCAAACCGCCGGGTGCCACGGGATCCTCAGGCGCAATCGGAGTGTCGACGGCTGCGGCAGGCGGGGCCGCTCCAACATCGGGATTCAAACCCGCGCCCAAACCGCCGCGTCCGGTCCCAAAAAACGACCAGGAAGCCCTGTTCAACGCGGTCATTACGGCGAGCTCGCGGACGTTCAGCGGTTGCTGCGCTCTCCGGCCGTCGACGTGAACGCTCCCTCGCGCAGCGATCGGCGCATCAGCCTGATCGATGTGGCCGCGGGGGAGGCGGAGCCTGAGATCGCGCGGGCGTTGATCGAGCATGGTGCCCGCGTGGGGGGTCCCGTCGAGGGCATAGACGTTCGTCCGATTGCGGTGGCTATCCTTAACCTCAAGACCACCGTACAGTTTCACGGCGTTCCGGGCGCATTCAGCTGGCGCCCGGAGCGCTCGCCACGGGACTTCGAGGCGACGATCCGTGTCTTGCTCGACGCCGGCGCGGAAGCGGACGGCATGCTCGATCCGACGCACCCGGATTCTGCTCTGGGCGTGCTGCTTTCTACACCGCGATTCGATGGCGATATGCGCATTGCGCGCCTTTTGCTGGTTCACGGCGCCCAACTCGGCGCCTCGGCCCCCGGCGGGTCGCCTCTGGCCATCGCGGTCGCGAACGGGCGCGATGACGTTCTCGACCTTGCTCTCGAGGTTGGACATCTCGACTCCTCGGCTCTCGACGCAGCCCTCGCTCCCGCGGTTGCGCGGCACGATGCCGGGATCGTCTCGAAATTGCTTGCCGCCGGCGCGAGTCCCGACGCGCGCGACTCGTATGGGCGTCCGTTGCTCTGCGGGACCCTGATGGAAGGCGGGCAATCGCCATCGCTCGCGATGCTGTTCCTGCAGCACGGCGGACATGTGCCCGTCGACTGTCTCGGCGGTCCGCCCCTCAATCTTGCAATGAAGGATCCCGAGCTCGCGCTCCTGCTGCTCAATCACGGTGTGGATCCGAGCCGCACCGATCATGATGGCGCGACCGCGCTCAACCTCGTGGCGGATTCGGATCATGAACTCATCGATGCGCTCCTCAACCATGGGGCGCAACTCGGTTCGCCGTTTGCCGATCAGAGGGTGATCGGCATAGGGAATGGGTTGGGGACGACGGTCGGGCCCACCTTGCGAGCCATCTTGCACCAGCAAGATTATCTCGCCGCCGGCCTCCTGAGGCGCGACGGCCTGCGGGGCGACACGCCGTGTGCCGCCATGCTGTATGCGGCGGCGATCGGCACCAACGGCGCGCTGGCAGAGCTTCTGCATCGCGGCGCTGATCCGAATTCCATGACAGAAAGGGGGGTCACCGTGCTGATGACTGCCGCCTATCACGGGGATGTCGATGCGGTGCGCATGTTGCTCGAGCGATCGGGGATCCAGGTCGATCAAGCGACGCCGACCGTATTTCATCCGGCAGTCGGCTACAACGAGGATCCCCCGCCTCCGCGCACCGGCCACCGGACCGCGCTCATGTATGCGGCCGCACGCGGCACGCCATAGAAGCGAACGGGAGCGCATAGCGCGCTCATTTGCTATGGGCGTCGAAGAAATCGAGGATCAGCTTCCACGTCCACGCGAAGTCATAGGTGTGGCCCATCGGGGCCCGACAATCGAGGACTTTCGGCCAGCCGCTGCCGGTCGAGCCGCCTGACCAGCCGGCCGGGTTGCCGGCGCAATAGGTGCGGCAGTCCGCTGCCGTGGTCGCTGCGTTGAAAGGTACGGCAGGCGTTTGGGTGAACGGACAGCTATTCATGATTCCCCAGCGCCGGGTGATGGCGGACGCGCCGGTGTAGTAGTACCTGTCACCGTCGCTGGTCGTCGTATGAGCCGTATCTTCCCAGGCCCCTGGTGGTACGGTCGAATCCTGCATACCTGTTATTACCAAGACCGGCATTCCGCCTGATTTTCCCGGCATATCGAGGTAACCGCGATGTGGCAAGCCGATTATCGGCGCAATCGCGCGGAAAATTGGGGCGCTGCGCGCATTCTGGCCCAGCTCCCAGGTTAACATCCCGCCGTTCGAGCCTCCCGATGCGAAGACCCTCGCCGTATCGACGCATAGCGTGGATTCGATCTTGGTCACCAGGGTGATTGTGAAGGCGACGTCATCGGCCTGACACTGCGTCCACGAGCACGTGTTTCGAGCGATATTCCTGCAGGACGGATACGTGTAGTTCGAAGTGCGTGCAGGGTCGCAGATTGGACCGGCCGTGGTTTCTGACTGGTGGGAGGCGCCATCCTCGCCCGGTCCGGCGATGCCTGTCGTGGAACCGCGGAATGACCACGAGTTGCGATTTGAATCGGGAGTGGCCGATCCGAGCCCTCGCGGTGCTACGATGATGTAGCCGCGCTTGTCGGCAAGCGTCGTGACGTTCCTATCGCCCAGGAACTCGTTCTCGTCGCCTCCCCAACCATGAAATACCATCACCAGAGGGTATGCCGTACTCGGCTTGTAGCCGGACGGTACGAAAACGCGGTAGGTCCGGGTCACGTTCTGATCCGCCATCTGGTAGGTGCCGCTGGCGAGCGTCTTGCCGCAGCCGGCCGATTGCGGAACGGCTGCTGCCGCCGCGGGCGCCAGCATTGCAATGAGGACTAGGGCGACTGCCAATTGGCGCAGCATTTGGGTCGGCATATTGCCCTCCATTTCCGTGGCCCCGACCGCCCGCACGCCGTTGCGGTAACTACGGATTCACCTCCCCCCAAGCGAGCGAGCACGATTGCAATGCGACGTTGCGGCCGGGAGTCACGCATATGCCTGAGAGCCATAGAGGGATTCTGGATTCTGTTCGCGATGGTCATCCCGCGCACGTGTCGGCAGCGCTTTTTATTCTCTCCTGGGATGTGTAGGCGCGCTCATGCATCTCACCCCGATCAAAGGATACGCGAACGCGTTGCTGGATGCAGCTCCGGATGCGATGGTCATTTCCGACTCGCGGGGAGCAATTATTTACGCGAACCAGCACGCGGCAACGCTGTTTGGTTATCTCAATGAAGAATTGATCGGCGAGCAAGTAGAGAAGCTCCTTCCGGAGCGATTTCGCGCGGCCCATCCGGCTCTACGAGTTGCATATGCACGTAGTCCGCGCTTACGCCCGATGGGTGAGAGTCGGCAGCTGTTCGCACGCCATCGGAACGGCGCGGAGATTCAAGTCGAAATCCGCTTGAGCACCCTGCAGACCGAGGACGGGCTGCTCGTCCTGAGCACCATACGGGATGCCACCGGGCACCGTGATCTACCGCTGAAGACCGGTCTCCTGATTCAGGACGAACGAGTCGAAACGGAGAGCCAAGGTCAGACGGGCGATTTATCCGAGGCAAGGGAACGTGATCAAATCCTGCTGAACTCGATCGGTGACGCAGTCATCAGCGTCGATGCAGCGGGAGATGTGACCTACCTCAATCCGATCGCCGAAAAGATGACAGGTTGGTCGCGAGAGGATGCGACCGGGCGAGCCCTTCAAGAAGTACTCATCATCACCGACGATCATGGCCGAAAATCGGTACTAGATCCGGTGCAGTCGGCGAGGGGCTTGAACGTCGATAGCGCAGCCGCGAGTGGAATCCTGATCCGGCGGGATGGATCTCGATTCGCAGTCGAGCACTCTTCAGCACCCATGCGGAATGACGACGGAGAACTCATCGGTGCGGTGATGGTGTTTCGCGACGTCAGTGTCGTCCGTGCCATCACGCAGAAGTTCGCCCATGCCGCGCACCACGACTCACTGACGGGGTTGCCCAACCGCCTGCTCTTGGAATCTCGGTTGACGCAAGCCATCGACCTGGCTCACCGCCACAATTGTGAAGCCGCGCTTCTGTTCTTGGACCTGGATGGTTTCAAGCTGGTCAACGACACGTTGGGGCACCCGGTGGGCGATCGACTATTGCGGTCGGTGGCGGGCGCTCTGCAGGGATGCGTGCGTAGTACGGACACTGTCAGTCGTTTCGGAGGCGATGAATTCGTCGTGCTTCTGTCGGAGATCTCAGGGCAGGCCGATGCCGCCCAAGTTGCCGAGAAAATCCTGGGCGTCCTGCGGGCGCACCATTCAGTCGACGAACCTGGCCTGCGGATCACGGCAAGTGTCGGGATTGCGCTCTACCCTCACGACGGCATCGACCCTCAGACGTTGCTGCGAAACGCGGACGACGCAATGTTTCTGGCCAAGCGCGCGGGAGGGAACGGCTACCGACGTTGGAGCGGATCCGTAAAGTACGTATGATCGATTCAGGCGGAACCCATTGGCACATGTGCACAGAAGCGGGTGCCCCGCGTCATACGCGTAACGCTCACTTCTCCCCCGAGCGCCGCGAATCGCTCGCGTATACCGAGAAGTCCGAGGGATCCTGCCTTCTCCGTGTCGCCAGCTTCGATTCCGTAGCCATCGTCGATCACCTCGAGAGTGATGCTACTTCCGCGAACACCAAGCGTGATGCCCACGGTCGCGGCCTTTGCATGTCGAATCACGTTGGTTAATGCCTCTTGCGCCGCCCTAAAAATGATCGACCGAATCACCGGATCGAGTGCGGGTAGAGGAATCTCCGTTTTTACGGTGATCTTCAATCCAGAAACGCACTCGATACGATGCGCGTGCTCGGTGATGGCGGCCGAGAGATCTAGATGAGCGAGAGAGGATGGTCGGACCTCATTCGCGATCTCCCGGGTGCTGCGCATGCACGCGGCAATTGCTTCCGAAAGCTCGCGCCAGAGATTTTCGTGAGTATTGGATTCGCCGCTGCAAGCACGGGCCTTGAGATGATCGAGCGTAAGTTTCGCGGCGAATAGATCTTGCGCGATACCCTCGTGCAACGCGTGGGCGATGTTCTTGCGTTCTTCCTCGCGAATCCCCTCAAGACGCTGTGTGAGCTCGCGGGTCTGCGTAAGCGAGGCACGTAACGCCGTGATGTCCGAGCCCATCAAGAAAAACCCTCGCACCATCCCGGAGCGATCAAAATCCGGGATATAGAACGCGTCGGCGTAGCCGGTCGAGCCGTCGGCCTTGATCAAGGCCCTTTCGAAGTGTTGCGGCTCGCCGCTCAGGGCTTGACGCACGTAGGGCTCGTTCAATTCGAATAGCTTTGCCCCCAGCAGCTCCGGCATGTGCATGCCGACGACGCGTTCCGGGGATAACCCAAACCAGTCGAGGTAGGCGGAGTTCGCGAATTCGCAGTACAGCTCGCGGTTCCAGTAGCCGATCATGGCGGGCACGTTATTGAGGATGGACTGCAAGCGGGCTTGCGCTTTCTGCAGATCATCGGTCATCCGCCGCTGCTCGGTGATGTCCATGAACGTGACGATGGCCGCGCCCGGCTTCGCCTGCCCCACTTCGAACACGGGCTGCGAATTGATGCTGATCCAGCGCAATTCGGTTCCGCGCGAGCGTACGCCCATGATCCGCTGGCTCACCCCTTGACCCGTCCGCAAGGTAACCGATGCCGGATGCTCCTCGGCGGGGAAAGGCGACCCGTCCTCGCGGACTGTCTGCCACTCGGGGTCCGGCGGCGTTTTTTCCCAAGAGCTGGTCGCGGCTCAACCGCAGAATCCGTTCGGCGGCGGGGTTCGCCTCGATGATCTGTCCGTTCTGCGCGTGGACGACGACGCCTTCAACCATCGCGACAAAGAGGTTGCGGTAACGCTCTTCTGCCTCGAGGACATCGAGCCATGCGCAGCGATGGGCCGTGATGTCGATGAATGCGCCTTTCTGCTCGTCACTCCCAGGTGCCGAGCGACCTACACTGATGTCGTACCATCCGAGCGTGCCGTCCTTGCGGCGCTGCTGCAGTTCGGTCCGGAAGATTTCCCCGCGGGCGATCGTGGGAAAAGCGGCGTCCCGAAAGGCTGTGTAGACTTGATCGGTCGGATGCAGAAGGCGCGTCGGCTTTCCCATCAGCTCTCGAGGCGTGTAACCAAACATCTCCGCAAAAGCGGAATCGCACCAAATGATGGTGCGACTCAGGACTCGAACGCGGCCGACCGGAGGGCTGTCCACGCGGCCAGTCTGTTCCCGAGCGAGTTCGCGGCCATACTCCGCCGAGCGGACTGATTTCATCATTCGATACCTAACGTGAAAAGGGGCGTTTTCGGTACCGTGCATTGCGGCTCAAGCACTGCCAATCCGGAGTTTCCCGTAGTTCTCCGCCGGCACATGACCGCTGGCTATCGGCAGTCTGAAAAGCGCCGCCGGCAGGCGGACATCACGAGCTTCATTTGGGACAATCTCGAGAAGCTATGATATGGGCGAGCGCGGTTGCACCGTGCATCGCTCGGCAACTTCGGGTGCCCTGGCGGCGGGCGTCAGCTCGGGCCGGCGCCGCCGCTCGCTCTTGCGGTTGACAAGGCGGCGCAGCGCGCCAATACTTTCCGACATAGTGAACTATCAGCAGCGCCTGGACCGCACCTTCGCCGCTCTCGTCGATCCGACGCGCCGCGCGATCCTCGCTCAACTCGAGCGCAAGGACGGCGCGTCAGTCGGAGAGCTTGCGGCGCCTTTTGCCATCAAGCTGCCGGCCGTGATGAAGCATCTTGCCGTGCTGGCCGAGGCCGGCCTCATCACGCGCACGAAATCGGGGCGCACGGTGACCGTCCGGTTGCGGCCGCAGCCGATGCGCGAGGCGATCGCATGGTTGAGCCGCTACGAGCGCTTCTGGGCCGGCAGCCTCGACCGCCTCACCGCATATGCGGAACGCAAGGAAGCCGAACGCCGGGGCAGGCAGGAGTGACGAGCCTCACTCTCGTGCGTCGCATCAGGGCGCGGCCGTCGATCGTCTTCGATGCGGTCACGACCCCGGAAGGGATCGCGCGATGGTGGGGTCCGGACGCCGGTCCGGTGCTGATCGCGGAAGCCGATCCGCGCAAGGGCGGTCGTTATCGCGTACGTTTCCGTAAGCTCGACGGCACGGAGCATGAGTGCAGCGGCGAATACTTGGATGTCGTTCGGCCCGAGCGGGTGGTGATGAGTTGGCGTTGGCAAGGCGAGGAGGATGCCGGCGAGTCACGCGTCGAGATCGCGCTCAAAGCCATTCCCGAGGGCACCGAGATCACGTTCACCCATTCGCGTCTTTACGATGAGGAAACCCGTCGCAGCCATGAAGCAGGCTGGACGGGCGCGTTCGACAAGCTGGAAGCGCGATTTGCCGCAGGAGAGGCGTCCCCGCCGAAGTCCGACCTCTAATGAGTCTCCTTGGCCGCGGGTGTTCCGTCGGACCATGTGGGCACCAGAACGAAGAACGTCGTGACGGGGTCCGAATCGGTCTGGGCCGCAAACACCGGCGAGCCGGGGAGATCCGCACCCCAATCGGCGACATGAGTGTGGGTGAAGAAAAACATCACATGCGGATGCCAGTGGCCGGCGCTGTCGCCCAGGTATCCCTGTTTCGACATCATGAAAGCGAGCGCGCCGGGCTCCGGCGTTGCGTTGTGGTTCGCGGCAAGCTCAGCGCGGGTACGGCTGATCATATCGGCCTTCGAAACGCCGCCGAGCACCCACTCCGTTCTTTCGAGATAGGCGGGAAGCACGCTACGCGCCGCGGCGGGATTGAAGCAAACCGGCGCACGAAGCTTGGGATTCCAGAACTCCGCGTCATCAAAGCCGGTCGCCCAGGACCGCTGGACCACACAAACAAAACCATTCTTCCCCTTGAATGCCGTTTGATAACCGTGATCGCCGAGCGTGAGAACGCTGGCATCGTCCGCAATCGAGGTCGGCGCGGCACTGCGCGCGAGCGCGATCTCCTCGGACGCATTGGGCACACGGTATTGCTCGATCCGTGCCATGGCCGGATACGCGGACTTCGTATCGTCGGCGCGGCCCGACCCGATGCCACCGAGCAGCAAAGCCAGGCCGCACATTCCCGGCCAAACTCGCATCGTTCGCATGTTTCACCCCCTGCGTAGATAGTTTCCTATTTGGTGAAGTATTAGCGCGGCCTGCTATGTTTGTCAATCGACCGCCGGCAGAGACATGCGTCGATTTCGATTTCCGCCGCGCCGCCGTGTCCGAACTGGTCGGATATTGGTCATTGAGCACTTTGCCGCCTGAGTGCACTCTCTCGTCAACGGAGAATGAACATCGACCCCAAGCGTATTGGTTTTCTGATTCAACCTGCAGCGGAGCACTTAGCATGTCCTTACGAGTAAACCTGCGAGAATTCTTTTTGTGGGCCATTGTCTGCGCCGCGCTTGGTTCTACCAGCCTCGTGCTCGCGGACCAATCCCCTGTCCCGCCCAAGAAAGTCGCGATCCTGATATTCAATGACGTCGCGATGATCGACTATTCGGGCCCTTACGAAGTGTTCAGCCACGCCGGATATGACGTATACGCTGTGGCGGCGACCAAACACTCGATCCGTTCGGAGGAGGGCCTGGAAGTCGTACCAAAATATAGTTTCGCCGATGCGCCGCAGGCCGACATCGTGGTCATCCCCGGTGGCGGCTACGAAGCTCCCGGCAACAGCGCGGCGGCGGCCTGGATCAAGCGACAGAATGCGCACGATGAGCACACCATGTCGGTGTGTAACGGTGCATTCACCCTGGCCAACACCGGTCTGCTCAATGGTCTGAGCGCGACCACCACGGCGGGGAACATCCTGCGGATGCGGCGCACCTACGCGCAGATCAATGTCGTCAACGATCAACGCGTGGTGGACAACGGCAAAATCCTCACCACCGCCGGCTTGTCGGCCGGCATCGACGGGGCGTTGCACATGGTGGCAGTCCTGGATGGTGAGGATACGGCGCAAACCATCGCCCTGATGCTCGAATATAACTGGCAACCCAACAACGCCTATGTGCGGGGCGCAATGGCAGATCAGCTAATTCCCGACCTCGATCTCAAGGGGTTGGCGGAGTTGGTCGACATGAGGCTCAAGGGCGACAAGGACCGTTGGGAAACCGCCGAATGGTTCAAGACCAAGCTATCCGCGGACGACCTATTCGGTGCAGTACAGACGGCCTTCCAGAAAGCTTACGCCGAAGATGGTCCGTGGGGCCCGGGCAGTTTCCATTTAACCTCATCCGGGCCGCTCAAGGCGAACCTGCACTTCGATGACCGCGGAGGACATCATTGGCGCGGCACGCTGATGCTCGAGGCCGTCCCGTCCGATGCTCACCAGTTTGTAGTACGGATTGCGACGACCCGAGTCGACGGCGACACCAGACTCCAAGATGACGCGCGGAGCACGTTGTTACCTTCGGCGCTGCCGGCGCCGGACCTCAAAGGTGCCCATTGGGCTCTTTAGAGGGGAACTACCAAAGCGTAACGCGCTTCTCCGGGGCGAGATACATCTTGTCGCCTTCTTTGATGGCATAGGCGTCGAAGAAGGCGTTTTGATTCATCTCGGGCACGGTGCCGCGAATGGCCACCGGCGAATGCGGATCCGTCTTGAGCGCCACGATCTCATCATCGGTGCGCGACTTGCCGCGAAACGCCTGCGCCCAACCCGCAAAGAAACGCTGATCGCCGCTCATGCCGTCGATTTGCGGCGGCTCCTTGCCGTTCAGCGAGAGCTTGTAGGCCTTGTACGAAATGGCGAGTCCGGCGTTGTCCGCGATGTTCTCGCCCAACGTGAGCTCGCCGTTGACGTGATAGCCGGGTATGGGCTCATACGCGGCGTATTGCGCCACCAACGCCTTGGTCCTTTCCTTGAACTTGTCGAGATCGGCTTGCGTGAACCAGCCGGGTGGGTTGAGCAGATTGCCATCGCCATCATACTGGTTGCCCTGATCGTCGAAGCCATGACTGATCTCATGGCCGATGATGCTGCCGATACCGCCGTAGATTGCGGCGTCATCGGCGCGCGGATCGAAAAACGGCGGCTGCAGGATGGCGGCGGGAAACACGATTTCGTTCATCTCGGGGTTGTAGTAGGCATTCACCGTCTGCGGCGTCATGCCCCACTCGCTGCGATCGATCGGTTTGCCCAATTTATTGAGATTGCGATTATATTCGAACGTCTGCGCGCGGATCACGTTGCCGACGAGATCGCTCTTGTCGATTTGCAGGGCGCTGTAGTCGCGCCACCTGTCCGGATAGCCGATTTTCGGCGTGAACTTCGCGAGCTTCGCCCGGGCCTTTTCCCTCGTCTCGGGGGTCATCCAATCGAGCGTGCCGATATCGGCGCTGTAGGCGGCCAGCAGATTTTTCACCAGCTGGTCCATGCGCGCCTTCGATTCCGCTGGAAAGTATCGCGCCACGTAGAGCTTGCCGAGACCTTCGCCGATCGAGTTCTCGACGAGCTGAATGCCGCGCTTCCATCGCGGCCTATTCTCGGGGATTCCGTGCAGGGCGGTGCCGTAGAACGCAAAATGCTCGTCGACGAACGGCTTGCTGAGATAGGGTGCAAAATCGCTCAGCAGGTGCCAGCGGAAGTAGGTCTTCCAGGTTGACAGCGGTATTTTCCGCAACAACTCGTCGAAACCGCGCACATAGGTGGGTTCCCCGACTACAAGGTAATCGGTCTTGCCCTTTACGCCGGTGGCGGTGAGATAGCGGCTCCAATCGATGCTGGGGGCGAGCCCCGCCAACTTGGAAAATTCCACCTTGTTGTATGTCTTGATCGGGTCGCGCAACTCGACCTTGGTCCATTGTATTTTCGCGAGCTGCATCTCGAGCGCAAGGATGTCCTTGGCTTTCGCCGCCGCCGTCTTGTCGCCGGCCAGTTCCAGCATCTTTTGCACGTGCTGGCCGTAGCGCTCCCGCGCCTGCTTCAACTTGTCGTCGTTCAAGAGGTAGTAATCGCGGTCCGGCATCCCCAGACCGTCCTGCTCGACGTCGAATACGTATTTGGTCGAATCCTTGGCGTCTTGGTGCACGAACGGTGTGTAGGGCGCGGTCACCCCGATCTCGTTGAAATGCGCGATCAGGCCGGCGATCTCTTTTTTGTCTTTCAGCGCATCGACCCTGGCGAATTCCGCGTCCAGCGGCCTGATCCCCAGGGAGTCGAGCGTGCGCTCGTCCATGAAGCTGAAATACAACTCGGCGATCTTCTGCTGATCGGGATCGGTCGCGTCGATGGATTTCTGCAGGCCGTCGATGATGGTGTGCAGCTTGGCCTCCGAGTCGTCACGCAGTTTCGTGAACGTGCCGTAGCTCCCCTTGTCGGGAGGGATCTCGGTATCCGCCAGCCACTTGCCGTTGATGTGCTTGTAAAAGTCATCCTGCGGACGAACCGAACCGTCGAAGTATTGGGTCTCGATGCCCGACGACAGCGCGGGCGTGGCGCTCGAGGAGGGTGGGGTTTGGGGCGCCTTAGCGCATCCGCACAGCATGCAAGCTCCCGCAAAAGACAGTAATGTGATTTTCACCCGCAAAGTTTACCGCGCCCGCGCTCGGGGTGCGATTCAGGGGATACCCGAAGCGCGGGCCGCTCCGACGAGTCGATCTGGTCGGTGCGCGTTAGCGCTTACCGAGGGGCGCGACATAGACGTCGAGCTTCTGCAGCTTACCGGCCGAGTCGAATTCGTAGATAGTGACCGTGTGGGAGACATCCGTCACGCCGTCGCGAGCGTTCCGTTCTTCCAGCTCGAGAAAAACGAGGCCAGGCACTTCGGTAATCCGTCGCAGGGTTCCCTCCCAGGTGGTCATGCCGCCGTACTGAGTGATCAGCTGCTTGTACTGCTGCCAATTCGAGAGCTCCGCGCGATCGGTCAGGAAGACACCTAGACGTCGAAAGTTCTTCACGTCCACGAGCTCTTCCAGCTGCGCCCAGTCTGCCTCCGAGAAGCCGGGCTTCTTCAGCTTGTCGACGATCCGCAGAAAGCTTTCGGAGTACTGCAACACTTTGCGCGACAGGCCCGTGTAGGCTTCGGCACGCGGCATTTCGTTGGCCATCGTTTGCGCTCATTTCACCGGTCGGCGACGAATCATAGCACCGGCGATGCGCCACGCTCGGGATGCTGCGACCCGGGCCAGGGGTGCTCGGCCTTGCCGCCGAAGATCGCGCCCGAATCCGCGCGTTCGAGATTCCAGGAGCCGCGGTCGATCTCGGCCTCGAGCTGACCCGGCGCCCAGCCGGTGTGGCCGATGAAGATGCGCAGGCCGTCCATGGGCTTCGCGCGGCCGAGGAGCTTCAGCAGCAGTTCCCGATCTGCGCTCAAGTACACGCCGTCGAACGCTTGAACGGCGTGCTCGGGCGGCGTGCTTGCGCGAAACAGGAACCATATGGACCCGAAGTCGACGGGGCCGCCGAAATACACCTTGTCGTGCAGTTGCGTGAGGCGCTTGAGGTCCGGAAAGAGTTCGGCGACGGCAACGTGCGTCGGTCTGTTGACGATGATGCCGGCTGGGGCGGGACCTAGGTTGTTCATGACGAGCACCACCGAATCGGCGAAATCCGGATCGGGGAGCTCGGCTCGACCGATGAGAAGAATCGCGGTCACAGGCCGCGCACCGTCGGCCGACGCAGCCGCCGACGCTTCACAGAGAAGAAGCGCGCAGAGAGCGCCTGCCACGCAACACACTAGGCAGAAACCGCTTCTCGCTGGCGACACGGGCCTCGGCGTCATCGCGTCCCCCGGTTGTGGGCTGATTTTACGCCGTCGGGGCGATGGCTGCCCAGCCGCAAAGGAACCCGCTTCAGCGCGGATTTTTGCCGCCCACGTAGGCCGTACGCCGAAATCGCAATGCCGACCAATCCTGATCGATGGCCACGAGGCGAACCGTCTCGAAGCCGGCGGAGTTCAACGAATCCCAGCCGGTGTCGCGATTGATCTCGCTCGCATAACGCTTCGACGTGCTCTTGGGATACGCGAACCACAGGACGACGTCACCCTTGGCTTTGCCGGCGATCAGCTTCATTGCCGCGTCGACTTCCGCGCGGGTGGTGACGAACACGACCGCGAAGTCGACCGACTTCGCCTTGCGCGCGTCCCTGAGGATGCGGACGCCCGACAGCGCCTGAATCTCAGGCTCAAAGCTCGAGGGCGCCGCGACGATGAGTATTTCAGATGGGTCCTTGAGGTTGAGCTTTGCGAATACCGACGACACGCGGAGGTCCTCCGACACAATATGTAAAGGCCGCGTAACACGCAGGCTGACGCGGGCGCTCGGCTCCTCCGAATACTATACTGCTGGAGGTCTGGGCCAACATTTTCACACACCATGTCCCGAGTGTTTCTCAGCACGTTGCTGTGCTTGCTCGCTGTCGGCGCCGGCCAAGCTGCCGAAAGCGCGAACCGTTTCGACGGCGGGTGGGACACCATCCTGTCCTGTCCGAACTCGAACGGCGCGCTCGGCTATTCCTTCGAGTTCCCGTCCCTCATCAAAGAGGGCGTTCTGCATGCTGAGAAAGGGGTCAAGGGGCAGCCGGGATGGCTGCAGCTGGACGGACCGATTTCGCCGGATGGCACCGCAAATCTCTACGCGAGTGGTCTCGTGGGCGCTGCCGAAATGGCGGTCGGCCATCGGCCGCCGGGCACACAGTACGGCTACCATCTCGAGGTTCAGTTCAACGGCAACTCGGGAAAGGGGCAGCGGGTCGAGGGTCGGCCGTGCACGGTCACTTTCGCAAAGAAACTTGGTTAGTCGTCTCGCAGTGCGCGTGCGCAATCTTCACAGCGATGCCGGGCTAAGCGACATAGCACGCAGATCATCGGTTTGGATCATGTCCCTCTGGCTAAGTGCCTTCGCTCCCGGAGCGAGGGCCGATGATCCAAGCCCGACATCCGATCAGGCGGTCCAGCATGAGTTCGACATGGCGAGACCGGAAATCGTCCGCCTCAATCAGCTGTTGAATGCCGAGCTCCTCCGTGCGCTTGCCGGTTCGACGAGCGGTCCTTCACCGGCCATGAAACGAGTGATGGAAGAATCGTCGAACAGCCACCTCGCTCTGGGCGATACCAGCGTACCGCTGCATCAGCGGCTGATCGAAAGACAGCGTCTCGAGGTGATCGAAGGCTTCAAGTGGGTCGCCGCCACCATCGGCCATTGCGACGAGAATGGATTTGGTCCTGCCGATCTGCTCGATGATCGCTCGAGGCTGCGTATCAAGTCGGTGTCTCGATGCCATCAACGCAGTCTCGATCGTGATCAGCTCGACATACACCAGTTGAACGCGGCGAACGAGGCCAGCGTGCTCGAGCTCAAGCTGCCGCCTGCCTTTCAGAAAAGAATGCTCGTGGAGGCGCGCCGCAACATGGCGCAACAAGACGCCGAAATAGCGTCCACCTACGCGCATCGGCGGGCGTTCTGGGAGGCGACCGACAACCTCGTCAAGTTTTTTGACACGCATCCGGCGCACCTCGCCGCCGACCAGATCGTCATGGACGATGAGTCGGATCGTTTGGCCGCCCAGGACCTTCTCAGTCGGTTCATCGAGACGGCCAAAGAGCAGTAGGGCCGCCGCATGCAGGAGGGCGCCGCAGGCACGTCGCCCGCGGTGTTATGAAAGATTCACGGCGCTGCAATTCCGGCGCCGTCCCTCGAGGCCATGCTTCCCGCCTCGACAGAATTCTTCGAAGTCGACCTCTCGGGATCACTCACGATGAGCACACGGACGATTGCGCTCGCCTCGGGCTTCCTTGCGGCGCTGGCTTTGATCGCCCAGTCCGGCGCCGCGCCGGTGATCTACGACTACACCAGCGGCGCGATCGACATCACGGGCATTACGGTCGACGGCACCTCGGTGCTCGCGGGCGGCTCGGCGATTTCTCTCGCAAACACCTCCACCGCCACGTTCGACAGCAGCGTGCCATCGCTCGCGTTCGCCATCTCGCAGGGGATGCCCGACACCATCGATCTCACGGGCACCGTCACTCACGGGGCGAACACCTTTGATTTCAACGGCGCGACCATCACCCTCGGCACTCTCGGCGCCAATTCCATGTCCGCGCTCTCTCTCAACTCGGAGGGCGGCGGCGATTACACGTTCAATACCGGCGGCAGCAACGGGGTCGCCCTCGCGGGCGCATGGGCGCTGGCCGGCGTGACCGTGAACGGTATCCCGTTCAGCGGCGGCAGCACGTTCGGTCCGAACGACAAGCCGATCTCCGGCACCACCGCGATCACGACCAACGCCCAATCGCTGCAGATGGATGGCGTTCCGCTCGGTAATTTCAGCGTCGATGGTCAGAGCGTCGTGGTCATGGGCAACATCCTCTTCGCCGGCAACGCCGCACCCGTGCCCCTGCCGGGCGCCTTGGGCCTCCTAGGCTCGGCACTCGGCCTGGTCGGATTGCCCTTCGTGCGCAGACGCTCCCAACGCGGTGAGCCGCGTCCGACATGAGATCAACCGGGGTTCATGGCATGCGCCACCTTGCAGTTGCGTTGATTGGGCTGGCGACGCTTCTGCCGCGCATTGTGGCGGCGGACACCATCCTCAGTTTCAATCTGGGCTCGGGCTCGGTGCTCGCGGGCAACGCGACGAACCCGTCCAGCGCCTTCTGCGGCATGGCCAGCAATTGCCCGACGACGCCAACCTTCAGCCTCTCGACGAGCGAGCCGCTGAGCGGCGCGGTCTCCTTCGATCTCACGAACGACACGATGAGTTTCGATCTCACACTGACGCAGGACGCGAGCTTCGGATCGCTCACTCTCTTTGGCGGCTCGAGCTTCGTCGCGACCTCCGCCGGTGTCGACGTGTCGAGCTCTGGCTCGGGCGCCTCGAAGACCTACATCTTCTCGCCCAGCACCACCGCAGCGACGGTTGCGGCCAACTTGATCCTGTCATCCGGATTCACCGAGACGGCCGCGACGCCCACGATTCCCGGCATCGAATGCACCGGGTCACAGAGCGGGGGCTCTTGCTCGCTCCTCATCGGCACGCCGCTCGCGGGCCCGGGCGCTCTGCAGATCGCGCAGGGAGGCACGACCTATGACGGCGTGATGTCCATCGCCGCGAATCTCACGCCGGTGCCGCTGCCCTCGAGTCTCGTGCTGCTGTTGGGGGGGCTCGGCGCACTTGTCCTCGCCGCGACCGGTCGCAGGACGCCAGGACAGCGCCTCGCCGGGCGCACCTCTCAACTCGTCGGATCCAGCTGCGACTTCTGATCGAGCTCGGCGCTGCGCCATAAGTAGAGCCCAAGCATCGGCTCGCTCGACGTGCGCATCGCGTGCGGCTCGTTGCGCTCATGCACGATGACGGTCCCGGGCAGCTCATCTCGCCACATTCCATCGCCGCCCTGCCAGGCCGCGGTTCCGCTCACGGGCACATAGATCTCTTCCGCCTCGTGCCGATGACGCGGATAGAGCGTCGCGGGTCCGAGTATCAAGAACCCGATCGCGATGTGCTCGCTCGGAATCGGACCACGAAGTCCCGCAATCTCCGTATAGCCGTAGTTCTCGAGGAACTGCGCGCCGACCGCGGACACCGGATAGGACTGTCCCCAGTGCAGTGAAGGGGCGAGTCGAAACAATTCGTCGGTGACGTGTCGTGCCCAGGGCGAAGTATTCGACTCGAGCACCGATTGGTACTTGAGGACCGGCAGAGTGCTCGGCGCGACGCGGCGAGCGGGCGCTTCGCCTGGCCACTCGGCGAGGAAGGGGTCGAGCCGCGATGACCTCAGCGATTCCAGGAGCGCGCGGATCCGATCGAGGAGATTTCGCCCCAAGGAGGCCTCACGCTCCGGGCTCCCGGGGCCGGGGCGCTCGGCCCCGGCCCCGGCGACTGCGCCATGACCGACTGCGAGGAGTGCGGCCCCCAACAAGGCCTCGGCGAGGCTTCTGCGATTCATGCCATGCCTCAGTGCATGTACGGCTGGCTCTCGACTTGCTGAGCTTCCTGATTGCGCCCCTGGGCGCGCAGCGCATCGATGAGCACCCGGCCCGCCTGGGCTTGCGTGGCGGGATCGCCGCTCGCGAGCGCGAGCGCTTTGCGTGCACACACCTCGGCCTGGTGGGCGTTGGCATCCACCAGCCGCACGCGCCCGAGCTCGATCCAGAGGAGCGGATTGCTCGGCTCGATGCGCAGCGCCCGGTCGAGAGTCGAAGATGCGCCGTCGATGTCGCCGTGCGCGAGCAGCGTGTGCGCCTGCGTGACGAGTGAGCGGGTGGCGGGCGAGAGGTGATTCTCGCGCGGCGGTGCCTGCGGTCGCGGCGGCGGGGGAGGCGGAGTGGCCGGGGCCGCGGGGGCAGGTGCCGGTTGCGGCGGGATCACCGGGCCACCGCCCTGCGGCTCGGGCCGCACCCAGGGCGAGGGGCAGCCGCCGAGGAGCAGCGAGAGGCTGACCGCGAGGCCGACTGCGGTCACTCGCCTCAATGCACGATACTCTTGATCCATTCCTTCACCTTGTCACCCACGCTGGGCTTCGGCGCCGATATGCAGCTGGGATTTGCGGGCAACTGCGTGTTCCTGGGCACCGCGATCTTGACTGCATCCGCGCCGCACGTCGCCGTCGTCTCCAGTCCGTCGTTGAAACCGATCCAGCGCTCCTCCACCGTCTCGGGCGCGACCGGGTCGAAGGACAAAGGTTTCAAGCTCGCCATGGTGTCCGCCCACACCGGCAACGCCCCCGCCGCGCCCGTGAGCCCCGTCTCGCGGTTGTCATCGTAGCCGACCCACACGACCGAGAGATAACTGCCCGTGAATCCGGCGAACCAGCTGTCGCGGGTGTCTGAGGATGTGCCGGTCTTGCCGGCGATCACCAGGCCGCGCGGCAGGCGTGCCGCCGCGTCGCGCGCCGTGCCGTGCGTGGGCACGAGCATGAGCATGCGATCGAGCTCATAGACCGCCGCCGGCGGCGCCACCGCCTCGACCTGCACCTTGAAGCTCTTCAGCGGACGCCCTTGCTCATCGAGCACCGCCCGCACCGCCCGCAGGCGCGTGCGAAAGCCGCCGTCGGCGAGCGTGGTATAGACCTGCACCACCTCGAGTGGCGACATCTCGACGGTGCCGAGCAGGAGCGAGGGGTTGAGCGTCGGCGGCGATTCGAGTCCCAGCTGTTCGAGCGTCGCGGCGACTTTCGGCAGACCCAGATCGAGTCCGAGGCGCACCGTGGCGAGGTTCATCGACTCGGCGAGCGCGCGGGCGAGCGGCACCTGCCCATACACCTGACGCTCGAAGTTTTGCGGTGCCCAGATGCTGCCGTCGGGGAGCTTGAGCTCGATGGGCGCGTCCTCGATGAGACTCGCCGCGGTGTAGCGGCCGCTCTCGAGCGCGGTCAAGTACACGGCGGGCTTCACCAGGGAGCCGATGGGCCTGCGCGCATCGAGCGCACGATTGAATCCGCTCGCGTCGACGTCGCGTCCGCCGACCACGGCCACGACGTCGCCCGAGTTCGGCTCGACGACGATCACGGCGCCTTCGAGATGCTCGGTGCGCACGTGTGCACGGGCGTCCAGACGCTGCAGATTCTGGGTGAGTGCGCGCTCGGCGGCGGCTTGCGCGTGCAGGTCGAGGCTCGTGTAGACGGACAGCCCTGCGGCGGCGAGATCCGCCTCGGCGTAGTCGCGCTTCAGGTGTCTGCGCACGAGGTCGATGTAGGCCGGCACGTAACTGCCGCCGGGAGGACGCAGGCCGAGCAGGCTCGCGAGCGCGCGCTTGGCGGTCTGCGCATCAATGAGATGCGCCTCTGCGAGCTCCTTGAGCACGAGGTTGCGCCGCGCGAGCGCGCGATCGGGATGCTTGCGCGGGTCATAGAGCGACGGCCCCTTGACCAGCCCAATGAGGAGCGCGAGCTCCGCGGGCTCGAGCTCGCCCAAGGGCTTCGCGAAGTAATACTCGCTGCCGAGACCGAAGCCGTGGATGGCGCGCGCGCCGTCCTGGCCCAGATACACTTCGTTCAAGTACGCAACAAGAATGTCCTCTTTCGAGTAGTGCGCCTCGATGCGCATGGCCATGACCGCCTCGGTCGCCTTGCGGCCGAAGGTCTGCTCGTCGGACAGAAAGTAGTTCTTGACGAGCTGCTGGGTCAGCGTGCTGCCCCCTTGCACGACCCGTCCGGCCCGCAAGTTGGCCCAGATCGCACGCAGCACGCCGTAGAAGTCGACGCCGTGATGCTCGTCGAAGCGCCGATCCTCGATGAGCTTGATGCCGCTGCGCAGGAGCGGCGGTACGTCGGCCGGAGCCACGACGAGGCGATCCTCGCCGTGAATCGGGAAGAGGCTGCCGATCACCGGCGGGTCGAGACGGAACACCGGCAGGTCCGCGCCGCTCGACAGACGCATGCCCGTGATGGCGCTCGCGTCGGCGTGGATGGACACGCGCTCCGGAAGGCGCAGCTCGTCGATGAATCGCACGCGCCGCGCCTGGATGTCGAAGGCGTTGCCCACCCGCTGATAGATGCCGGCACCCGCGGACGGGTCGCCGTGGCGGTAGTGCAGACCGCGCAGCTCCTGCTCGAGCTCGTTGGCTGAGACCGGCGCACCGACGTAGAGCTCGAGCGGTGCGGCATAGACACGCGCCGGGATCGACCAGAGGCGCCCCTGGAACTCGCGCGTCACCACGCGGTCGAGATGTGCGACCCAGAGCGCGCCGCCGACGGCGAGCACGATGACCAAAAGTCCCGAAACGATGAAAAAAATGCGCCAGCGGCGAATACGGGAACGGGCCACGTTCGGCATACTACCCTACGGGACCAGTCACGATGTGCGATAGCCGGTGAACAGATCTCTCGTGCGCAACGTCATTTTCGATTTCGGCGGCGTGCTCGTCCGCTGGCAGCCCGAGGCCGTCATCGCGAGCTTCTATACCGACGATGCCTTGCGCGAGCGCGTGCGCGAAGCGGTGATCCGCCATCCGGACTGGGTGGACATCGATCGCGGCACGCTGAGCGAGGACACGGCGATCGAGCGCTTCGCCGCCCGCATGCAGCGCCCCGCCGCCGAGATGCGCGAGCTCATGCGGCACATCAAGGATTCGCTCACGGCTATGCCCGATACCGTCGCGCTCCTGGAGGAACTCGTGCAACGGGGCGTTCCCGTCTATGGGCTTTCCAATATGTCGGCGCCGATCTTTGCGCTCCTGAGAAGCCGTTACGATCACTGGGACCGATTTCGCGGCATCGTGATCTCGGGAGAGGTGGGCCTGGTGAAGCCCGAGCCCGAGATCTTCCATCACATCACGGATTGCTACAGCTTGATCCCGGCCGAGACGGTGTTCATCGACGATCATCTTCCCAATATCGAGTCCGCCGGGCGGCTGGGGTTCCGCACGATTCATTTCGCGAACGCGGCGCAATGCCGCCGCGAGCTCGACACGCACATCCCCCGCTAGGCGGCTGCGCGCGCGCCCGCGCAGCCGGTATAATTGCGTGCTTCCCAACACTTCGGAGTAGCCATGCTCGACACTCGCTGGGGCGCCGCGGCTGCGGCCTGCGCGCTTTCTTTTTTCTGCGGAACGTACGCGCTCGCCGGCGCGCCTCAACTGAAGACCCAGGCGCCGGGTTGGTACCGCATGATGCTCGGCGAATTCGAGGTCACCTCGCTCAACGACGGCACGTTTCCCATGGACCTCGCGAAGCTCCTCACCAGCATCACTCCGCAGCAGCTCGACGATGATCTGAACCGCTCTTTCCTCACCAACCCGGTCGAGGCGTCCGTGAACGGCTTTCTCATCAACACGGGCACGAAGCTCGTGCTCATCGACACCGGTGCGGGAACCTTCTTCGGACCGACGGTCGGCAAGCTCATGGCGAATCTCAAGGCTGCGGGCTATCGGCCGGAGCAAGTGGACGAGATCTATATCACCCACATGCATCCGGATCACATCGGCGGCCTGATCGCGGACGGCAAGATGGCCTTTCCCAACGCGGTCGTGCGCGCCTCGCAGCGAGAGGCGGACTATTGGCTGAGCAAGGCGAAGATGGAGGCGGCACCCGCGGAAGCAAAGGACACATTCTCCGATGCGATGCAGGCACTCCAACCCTACGTCGCGGCGGGCCGGTTCAAGCCCTTCAGCGGGGATGTGGAACTGGCGCCCGGCATCCGCGCGGTCGCGGCGCCCGGACATACCCCTGGCCACTCTCTTTATATGGTGGAGAGCGGCGCTCAGAAGCTTCTCCTGTGGGGCGACCTCATGCACGCCGCTACTGCGCAGTTCCCGGACCCGTCGGTGGCCATCCACTTCGACACCGACTCGGCCGCGGCGCTCGCTCAGCGCAAGAAGGTTTTTGCGGACGCGGCCGAGAACCGCTACTGGGTCGGCGGCGCCCATCTGCCGTTTCCGGGTATCGGCCACTTGCGGACCAACGGCTCGGGCTACACGTTCGTGCACATCAATTACAGCTCGCTCGCGCTGCATTGAGCTGAAACGGCGCCTCGCTACTCGGCGCGAGCCGCGACTGCGACTGCGACGCGAGCGGACGCCGCGCTGCCAGCGGCGAGCGCGGCGCCCGTCAGGCGGGCGACGGCTCCGAGCGTCGTCTGCGCGGCGTTCAGTCCCAAGCGGAAATCGGCGTCGCTGAAGGTCGCGTACACGTCCGTCGGTTGATGCCAGTGCGGATCCCAGCCGGCCCCGATCTGCGTGCCGCGCTCGTTCTCGCGCACGCTGATGGCGGGGACGAGATCCATGAAGGGCGTACTGTCGGTATTGGTCATGTGCGGGCCGATGGCGGCCGGGTAGTCGGTCGCATAGGCCTCATTGGCGGAGTACAGGGCCCACGCCAGCTTCTCTGCGCCGTCCGCTTGCTTGGCCTGCGACTGGAACTCGATGTTCACGTCGGCCTCCGGCCGCTGGTCCTTCGAGACCGTGCCATCCGCACGCGGCATCCCGTGATCGAACAGCATCATGTCGTGCTGGATCATCCCGAGCCAGCGGGGCTCGGGATACTGCCCGGAACCGCGCGGCGACTCGATGCCCTGCAGCTTCGCGCGCTGCGCCACGTAGGCGTAGGCGCCGTTCAGACCGGTCTCCTCGTTGTTCCACAGGATGAAGCGGATCGAGCGCTCGTTCTTGACGTCGGGCGATGAGAATACCCGGGCGAGCTCCATGACCAGCGCGGCGCCTGAGCCGTCGTCGTTCGCCGCCTCGCCCCAGCCGTGCCCATCCATGTGGCCGCCGACGATGTACATCTCCTCGGGATGCGTCGTGCCGATCTTGGTGCAATACACTTCCTCGCGGGAGCCGGGCACGCTCGGCTGCATGTTGAGCGCCCGCAGCTTCTCGTCCGGCTGACGCATGGGGTCCGTGTTCACGCCGGTCGGTGCGCGATTGCCGCGATAGTGTCCGCCGCCGACGGCCCCGTCGGGGCCGGGCCCTTTCGGCGTTCCGCTCGGCTGCGGCTTCTCGTCGGGAGAGTAGCTGTAGTGCACGCGCTCGGTGTTCGAGCATCCGTAGCTTTTCAGCCGCGCCTCGATCCAGTCGACGGCCGCCCGGTTGCGGTCCGTGCCTTGGCGGCGGTCGCCGAACTGCGTCAGCCCCTTGATGGTCGCCTTGTAGCGCTCGAGATCGAGACGCCCGACCAGCGTGGCGACGGGATCACTCGGCGAGCCGGCGGGCTGGGACTGGGGAGCCTGTGCCGCGGGAAGCGAGGCGCCCGCAGCGAGCGTGCAAGCCGCGGCAATAATGTGACTACGCATGAGCGATGATAGGCAGTGGGCACGCTGCCCGTCAAAAGTGCGGCGGGCGGTTTCACCCGCGAGGAAGCTCGCAGCGGAGCGTCAGGTCTAGGTGCGCGCGCGCAGGATGTCGGCGAGGCTCACGGACGCGACCTGAATTTGTCGATTTGCGGCTTGCCACCGCTCGGCACCGCCGTCCCAGAGCTTGCCGATGACCACAGTCGAGGCCTTCCAGGCCTGCGACAGACTCTCGACTCCGCCCGCGAGAAGCGATTCGCCGAAGCGCAGATGTCGCCAGGTATCGTCGAGCTCGTGGTTCATGATGAAAACTCTACGTCCGGTTGACAATAATTTTCAATTGTCGGCGTATCGAGACATGGTGACATCGTGATCGACACGTCATTGAAGATAAATCTCTCTGCATTTTTAAGGACCGTGCGCACTGAGTTTTGTTTCATTGCGATTCGTTCATTCGCGCGCGCCATCCTCAGCCGTCTGCGGGTGCTAAGGTAGCGACCCAACGTGAAGAGACTTGGGGGATGAGCAGTGACGGATGAAGCGCTCGGCATCGCTGCCGCCCTGGAGCGTGCTCGCTCGCTCGGTCGAGCCGGACAGGACGATGTCGCCAAGCAGGCCTACATCGAGGTGCTGCGCGGGGATCCGCGCAATTTCAATGCGCTCATCGAGCTCGGGACGCTCGCCTGGGCGGGCGGCTATCGATCGGCGGCGCGCACGGCCTATACACAAGCCGTCGCGCACCACCCCGACAACGTGGTCGGGCGCGTGAATCTCGGCAACCTCTTGCGCGAGGAGCAGGACGTCGCCGGCGCTCGCGCGGAGTACGAAGCCGCGCTCGCCCTCGATCCGCAGTTGCACGAGGCTCACCAGGGCATGGCCTGGGTCCTCGGCGAGCTCGGGATCGCGGGCGCGGCAGAGCACCGCCGACGTGGATTCACCGGCCGGTCTCTGGTCACCCAGCTCTATCGCGGCACCGGCCACGGTGTACCCCTCGTCCTTTTGGTCTCGGCGCGCGGCGGCAATATCCCGACCCGGCTGTGGGTCGACGATCGCCGCTTCACCATTCATGCGATCTACGCGGACTACTTCGATCCGGATCAACCGTTGCCGCCGCACGCGCTCGTCATGAATGCGATCGGGGATGCGGATCTGTGCGGGCTTGCGCTCGAACGCGCGGAGGTCCTCCTGGCGCGCACGACGGCGCCCGTCATCAACCGGCCCGCCCGGGTCAAGGCCACGGGACGCGCCGAAAATGCCAGCCGCCTCGGCGCGATTTCCGATGTGATCGCCCCTCGCATCGAGACATATACGCGCGCCCGCCTCGAATCGGGCTTCTCGTCCGAGGAGGGGCTCGACTTTCCGCTGTTGCTGCGCAGTCCCGGTTTTCACACGGGGCGGCATTTCGTGTACGTGGAGCGTCGCGAGGCGCTCGCCGGCGCACTCGCCGCGCTCAAGGGCGAGGAGCTGCTCGCGATCGAGTACCTCGACGCGCGCGGCGCGGATGGCCGGGCGCGCAAGTACCGGGTGATGTTCATCGACGGCGTGCTCTACCCCTTGCACCTCGCCGTCTCGAGCGACTGGAAGGTGCATTATTTCAGCGCCGACATGGCCCGTCATGCCGCCTTCCGCGAGGAGGAGCGGCGATTCTTGCGAGATATGCCGGGCGTATTGGGTCCGCGCGCGATGCGCGCCCTCGAACGGGTCTGCGCCACGCTCGCGCTCGAGTACGGCGGCATCGATTTCGCGGTCGCGCCCGACGGCGCGGTACTGCTGTTCGAGGCCAACGCCACGATGGCGCTCGTTCCGCCCGCCGCCGGCGAGATCTGGGACTACCGGCGCCCCGCCATCGAGACCGCCCTGCAAGCTGCCCGGCTCATGCTCGAGACGCACGCCGGCCGCGCGGCGAGCGGCTCGGGCGTCGACCGGCGAGACACGGCCGGCTAGGCGCGGCCGGCGGCCGATCTCAGCTGTATGCCATCGGTACGCGCACCGCCGCGCAGCGCAGCGGCAGCGCCGCCAAGCTCGACTCGGTGCTCGCGGATCTCGCGCGGCATGCGCCGCAGGCGCGCCGCGAACATGCGCTCGCGGACTTGCACGCGCTGAGTCCAGCCGCGCGATTCGCGACCTCGAAAAGCACCGGCGTGCCCATGGTCGCCATCGATGCCGTGACACGCGGTGATGCGCACGCCCTCGAGGCGGCGCTCCTGGGCGTCGGGCTCGAGCATCCGGCCGTGTACTCGAACGATGTGGGAGGCTGGCTGCCGGTGTCGCAGCTCGAGACGGCCGCGGCGCTCGGCGAGCTCGCCGCCCTGCGCGCCGCGATGCCGCGCACCGCGAGCGTGGGTTCCGTGAGCACTCAGGGAGATTACGTCCAAGGTAGCGCCGCGCTGCGCACGACCTATCCCACGCTCATGGGTACCGGGGTCACCGTCGGGGTGCTATCGGACAGCTTCGATTGCTATTCGATCTATGCCCAGAGCGGCAGCGAGGTGCCGGTCTCGGGATACGAGGGCTACGCGTACAACGGATTCACGGCCGACTATGCCGCGGACATATCCACGGGAGCGTTGCCCGCCGATGTCAACGTGCTCGAGGAGCCTGCCTCGACTATGGCGCGCCGGAGCAAAGGTCATGGCGGACGACGTAACCTATTTCGACGAGCCGTACTTCCAGGACGGCATCGTCGCGCAGGCGATCAACACCGTGGCAGCCGCCGGCGCCGCCTACTTCACCGCCGCCGGCAACAACAGCAACCTCTCCTACGAGAAGGCCGCGCCGTCCTTCGCCACCCTGTCCACCAGCGGCGCTCAGGCTCACGAGTACTTGCTCAATTTCGACGCGTCCGGACAGACGACCACCAACGCTCTCTCGGTGAGCGTCCCGCCGATGCAGCCCGGCGAGCTGGTGGCTGTCGTGGTCGAGTGGGATCAGCCCTACGTCACGGGAGCCCCTGCGAGCGGCGGTGCGAAAAACTAGCTCGATCTCTGCGTCACAGGCCAGAACGGCGTCGTCATCGAGGATTACGACGGCAATCCCGTGAGCTGTACGGGACCGAATGCGATCGGTGCAGACCCCTACCAGCTTCTCATCATTGCCAATCCGTCGAACGCAAGCTTCAACACGGCCCAGCAGAATCTGCAGTTCTCCCTCGGCCTGGCGAACGGCACGCCCGCCCCCGGCCGGGTGATCCTCACCGTCCAGGACGACGGCCTCGGCAGCAGCATCACCCAGTTCGCTACCAACAGCGCCACGGTGCAGGGACATCACAATGCCGCTACGGCGGCCGCCGTGGGCGCCGCCTTCTATGTCTCCACCCCCGCCTGCAATACCTCGCCGCCGGTGCTCGAGGCCTACTCCTCCGAGGGCGGGGCTCCAACACTCTTCGATACGAGCGGTACGCGGCTCGCGACGCCCGTCGTGCGCCAAAAACCGGATTTCGTCGGGCCGGACGGAGCCAATGACACCTTTCTCGGGTTCACGCTCGCGAGTTCCGGCCTGACCGGCGGAAAGCTCAACACCACCGTCAGTGAATGCCAGAACAATCCCGACTATCCGAACTTCTTCGGCACCTCGGCGGCGACGCCGCATGCCGCCGCCATCGCGGCCCTCATCCTGCAGGCAAACTCGGCGGCGACCCCTGCGCAGATTTACTCGGCGCTGCAGAAAACAGCGCTGTCGATGGGCTTGTCCACGCCGAACTATGATTCGGGCTACGGGTTCATCCAGGCGGGCGCCGCGCTCGCGCAGTTTCCGCCGGGCGCGCCCAGCCTCAGCTTGGCATCGGGCTCGATCATTGTCGGCAGCTCGACCACGCTCAGTTGGTCGGCCATCAACGCCACGGGCTGCACGGCCTCGGGCGGCTGGAGCGGTGCGCAGGCGACGAGCGGCACCGTCACCGCGAAGCCGACGGCCATGGGCATGGTCCACTATTCACTCAGCTGCACGAACGCCGTCGGGACCTCGACCGTGAGCACCGCGAGCCTTCAGGTGACCGCTGCGCCGACGGGCGGGGGCGGCGGGGGCGGCGGGGGCGGGGGCGGTCTCGACGGCTGGTCGCTGCTCGGGCTCGCGGCGCTCTTGCGCTGCCGCGCCTTCCGGCCGCATCATTGAAAGGCGCGAGGCGAAAGAGGCCGCGCGCAGGTTCTCGGGGCGGAGCGAAAGTCTCCACCGGCGGTGATGGCGAGAAATCGCATGAGCCCGCGGGCGCTTGCCGAACGGCAAGGCAGCAGATCCGGTGAGATCCCGGAGCCGACGGTAGGCATCTCGATTCGAGGTGTCTGAAAGTCCGGATGTACGAGAGCCGAGTGGACAGGAGCGACGCTGCCATGGCCATGCCATGGGCGGCGGGTAGGCCGTCTTGCGGCACGCCTGGCGGATCCACTTCGACGCCCCGAGCTGTTGCTGGCTTGGGAGATCTAAATGAGTCAAGGTCGTTTTCAAGAAGCCACCGCCGCGCCGGCGCGCATCGCCTTCATCCAATCCTGCTGGCATCGCGACATCGTCGATCAAGCCCGCGGGTCCTTCCTGCGCCGCCTCGAGCGCGACGGCTACGCCCCCGAGGCGGTCGAATGCTTCGAGGTTCCCGGCGCATTCGAGATCCCCTTGAGGGCGCAACTGCTCGCCAAATCCGGGCGTTACGATGCGATCGTCGCGGCCGGGTTCGTCGTCGACGGCGGGATTTACCGCCACGAGTTCGTTGCGGCGAGCGTCATCGATGCGCTCATGCGCGTGCAGCTCGACACCGAGGTACCCGTGCTCTCGCTGGTGCTCACGCCCCAGCAATTTCACGAGCACGACACGCATCGTGCGTTCTTCAGCGAGCATTTCATCACCAAGGGCGAGGAGGCGGCGCTTGCCTGCGCGGCGACGCTCGTCGCGACGCGACGCCTGAAGGAGAGCGGCGCTATGCGCGAATCAGCATCGGCGCGGCAGCGAGTCTCCTGATGCCTTCAGCGGATCGCCAGCCAGACGAAACTCGCCAGAGCGGCGAGCAGCGCGGGCGGCATCACGATGCCGCCTAGGAGCAGGAACTTCCAGGCGCTCACGTGCTGCCCCTCGCGCCGCAAAGCAACCAGCCAGAGAATGGTGGCGAGTGAGCCTGTGACCGAGAGATTCGGTCCCAAATCGACTCCGATCAGGAGTGCTCCCGTCACGCGCGGGGCGAGATGCGCACCCGTGGCCACTGCGCCGGCGATGAGACCGAGCGGCAGGTTATTCATGGCATTGCAGAGAAATGCCACGACGCCGCCGGCGATGAGCGCGGTCTTGTCCGGCGATGACTGGACGCTTGCGGACAGCGCTTGTGTGAGCGGTTGGAGCACACCGGTGCTCTCGACAGCCTGCACGAGCACAAAGAGTCCGGCGACCAGCGGCAGGACGCTCCAGGAGATGTGCTTGAGAGTGGACCAAGGAGCGGCGCCCCTCACGACGATGATGACGACGCCGGTGATCATGCCGGCCAGAAACGTCGGTAACCCCAGCTGCCAGTCGAGGCCCGAGGCAATCAACAAGACGACCGCCGTCATCAGGATTCCGGCGGCAGCGAGGCGCCCGCCCGCACCCAATCCAGGTAGCTCGACATCGCGCTCGATCGTTCCCTTGAGCTCGCGCCGCTGAGTGAAGCGCAGCAGCAGAAAAGTCGCCCCGATGGAGACCAGTGAGGCGATGCCGAACTGACGCAGCCAGCTCAGAAGGGGAGGCATGTGCGCGCCGTACACCACGAGATTCGCGGGATTGGAGATCGGCAGCACGAAGCTCGCCGCATTCGCAATGAATGCGCAGATGAAGAGGTACGGCAGCGGGTGTGCCTTGGCTTGTTTGGTTGCGGCATAGACGGCCGGCGTCAGGACCACGGCCGTCGCGTCATTGGAAAGAAACACCGTGATCCCGATGCCCACCGCATAGACCAGGATGAATAGCCGCGCTGCGGACCCTCGCGCCTTCAACGTGGCGTAGGCGGCGAGCCAGTCGAACAGCCCTTCCTCGCGCGCAAGCTCCGCGAGAAGCATCATGCCGATCAAGAATGAATAGACATCCGTTCCCTTGAGGATCGCTGCCAGGGCGTCGGACACCGGAATCAAGGAGAAGAGCGCAAGGGCTGCCGCGCCCAAGACCGCCCAGAGCGCCTCGGGAACCCTCCATGGCCGGACGATCACGCCGAGGACCGACACCGCGGCAATGGACCACGTCGCCACATGGGTGGGCGTTGCGAGATTCATTTTGGGGCCTGAGCCGCCTGCGTCGCGAGCGCCGCCGAAGCGACGCCGGCCAAAAAGAGAAAGCCCACGTGAGAACCGTAATGATGCACGAGCCCGCCGGCGATGGCTTGACTCAACGCGGCGCCGATCCCCACCGCAGTGGTAATCGCGCCGATCCCGTCGAGGACTTGGATCCCGATCAGGAGGGGAGCGCTACCGGTGAGGGTGTAGAGAATGCCGCGGACGGGCAGCACCGCGAAGCCGATGAGTGGCAAGGGTTTGCGTCCCCAGTCCCCCGCCTTCACCCCGGCCCAAGAGGCGAGCAGCGTGATGATGAACTGCGTGGTCACTACGCAGGCCGACATGAACATCACATGAGCCACGTGCTCCTGGCGACCTTGGGTGCTCGCTCCCCGCGCGAGCTCATAGTCGATGTCATCGGCGCGGATTCGACCGAGTGCCCACAGCGTGGGGATCGCAAGGGCCATCACGAAAAAGAAAATCGCTCGATCCGATACGTAGTATGCAAGTAGGCCCATCGACACGGCCGCCATCACGTTGCCGGCGGAATTGAAGGTCTGATTGCGACCCTGACGGCGGTCGAATAAGCGATGACCCACGACGCCGAGGGAAATGGCGCAAATGGCCGGGATGAAAATGCTCGAGCTTGCTCCGATCAGCACTTGGGCCAGCAGCACCGGCCAAACCCTGGGAATGACAGCGATCACCAGCGCCCCGACGGCGAGCGCGATGATGCCGGCGGCTACGAGTGCCCGCTTCGATCTCGCACCGTCGACCAGGGCGCCCGCCGGCGTCTGGGCGATGATTCCGGCGATCCCGCCGACCGCCAGCGCCGTGCCGACGAGCTCTTCGTTCCATCCGTACTTCGCCAGGTAAATCGCCAGGAACGGACCCACGCCCGCTTGGACGTCCGCGAGGAGGAAATTAAGCCAGTCGAGCCCCTGGAGCGTGCGCTTTGCCGGCCTTTTCGTATTGTTCTTCATGAAACCGGCGACGCTAGCACGCGTCAGAAATCGATCGCTGTAGGCCGCCGCCGCTATCCGGGAATGAGCATTCTCACGGCAGCGGCGCCCATGACCGCGGTGGCGAACCAGCCGAGCACGACGAGCGTGCGGCTCGCCGTGAAGGGTCCCATCACGGATTTCTTGGACACGAGCAAGATGATCAAGGCCATGAGCGGCACGGCCACGACGCCGTTGATGACGGCGCTCCAGAAAAGGCCCTTCATGGGATCAATGGGTGAGTACTGCAGCACGAGTGCGGCGAGCACGCTCAACGCGATGACGCCGTAGAAGCCCGGCGCATCGGACCATTTGCGGCCGAGCCCGTAGCGCCATCCCATGGTGTCGGCGAGCGCATAGGCGCCCGAGCCTGCGAGCACCGGCACCCCGAGCAAGCCCACGCCCACGATTCCTAAGGTAAACACGAGATACGCGAACTCTCCCGCAAGAGGGCGAAGCGCGCTCGCCGCCTGTGCGGCGGTCTGGATGTTGGTGATACCGGCGACGTGCAGGGTGACGGCGGTGGCCAGGATGATGAAGAACGCCACCACGTCCGAATAGAACATGCCGCTCCAGGTATCCCAGTCGCATGCGGCGCAGCTCCTTGGGCGCCGCGGTAGGATCGTGCACCAGCGCTGCGTCGTGACCCGCCTCCATGTCCTCGACCTCCTCCGAGGCTTGCCAGAAGAAGAGGTACGGGCTGATGGTGGTGCCGAACACGGCCACCACGACCGCCGCCGCCGCGGCGTCGGGCTTGAACCGCGGAATGAACGTGTGCAGAGCCACCTCGTCCCAGGGCACGTGCACCACGAACAGCACGGCCACATAAGCGAGCAGCGAGAGCGTCAGCCATTTCAGGAAAAACACGTAGCGATCGTAGGGCACGAAAATCTGCAGGATGAGCGTCACCGTCACGAACACCGCGGTCATGACGTGCCGGTCGATTCCGGTCACGAGCGCGCCGGCCTCTCCCATGGCGGCGAGATCCGCGGCGATATTGAGCGTGTTGGCGACGAGCAGCGCGAATACGACGCCGCGCAGCACGAGCGGCGGAAACGTATCCTTGATGTTGGCCGCGAGTCCCTTGCCGGTGGTGCGGCCGATTGAGGCGCACATGTACTGGATGGCCGACATGAGGGGATAGGCGAGGGGCATGGTCCAGAGCATGGCGAACCCGAATTGCGCGCCGGCCTGTGAGTAGGTCGCTATACCGCTCGGATCGTCATCCGCTGCCCCGGTGATGAGGCCCGGTCCGACGCGCGCGAGGGGGTGCGACTTCACGCGCTGCCACAGGGTGGGGCGTTCCGCCGGCGGGGGCGTTGCGGTGATTGCCGGCGCATCGTTCATGGCTCACCCTAACATCGGGTAGCGATGATCACCTCCCTGGTAGGTAATCTCTGTGTATGATTTATATTGCAGAAAGATGAACGAACGACGGGACATGCGCATGACGGAGCGATCGAGTGCGGGATTCAAGCTGCTCGCGAGCGATGAGCCGCCGGCCGTGCTCGAGGAGCGCCGGCAAGGGCGATCGAACTTCGTGATCGTGGTGGATCATGCGGGCGCGCGCATTCCGCGCTCGCTCGAGAACCTGGGGCTGTCCGCCGTGGAACTCACCCGCCACATCGCCTGGGACATCGGCGCCTTGGGGCTCGCCCGGCGCGTGTCCGCCATCCTCGATGCGCCGCTCGTGGCGCAGAACTATTCGCGCCTCGTGATCGATTGCAATCGTGATCCCGCCGTCGACAGCTCGATCCCGCAGCTGAGCGAGTGGGTCGCGATTCCTGGCAACCTCGATCTCAGCGAGGCCGAAGTCGCGGCGCGGCGGGCCGAGGTCTTCGATCCCTATCATGCGCACATCCGTGCGCTCCTCGATGAGCGCAAGGCGGCGGGCCGGCACACCATCCTGGTCGCGCAGCACTCCATGACCGACGTCTACAAGGGCGCGCAGCGCGACATGCACGCCGCCGTGCTGTACAACCGCGACCGGCGCTTCGCCGGATTGGTGCTCGAGATGCTGCGCCGGGAGCGGGACATCACGGTCGCGGACAACGAGCCCTACTTCGTGAGCGACGAGACCGATTACACCATTCCGCAGCACGGCGAGGTGCGCGGACTGCCCCACGTCGAGATCGAGATTCGTCAGGACCTGATCCAGGAAGAGGGAGGCCAAGCGGTGTGGGCCGAACGGGTGGCGAGAGCGCTGCACGCGGCCGAGGCAGCGTTCTGGCCGGGACAATGAGTGCCGGCCGGCACTCTGCGCCCCCGACGGCCACCTCCGTGGGGGCTACTTCCCGTAGCGCTGCACCGTTCCGTCGCTCATGATCCGATCGCCCGGGTTGATGCCCGCCGGGCATTCGCCGAGGTAGCGCTGCTCCTGCAGCAGCGTTTCCTCGGTCTTGCCATTGAAGGCAGGCGTGTAGGTGGCGTGCGATTCGGCGTGCGTCAAGGTCGCGCTGTCGTACGTATAGGTGCCCTTCGACACGATGACCCGACCGCCGAGTGTGCAGCTCGAGGCGGCGGCGAATTTGCCGTTCCCCAGGTCGTCGAAGGAGGTGCTGCACTCTTTGGCGCTCTTCACCTGCGCGTCCATGGCCGAGTCGAAGGCGTGATTGCGGCACAGCCGGTAACTGAAATTAGTGACCCGGGCGCCGGGATTCTCGACACTGCGCCCACGCACTTCCCACAGGCCTTCCTGCAGCGGGGGAGGGTCCGCGGCATGCGCCACGGACAGGAGGAGCACCCCCGTGACCAGGGTCGATGGCGTTCTCATGGGCTCGAAATGATAGCCGCCCGGCGCGGCGCCGGGGAAGGGAATAAAATGCCACGGGCGCGAGTCCTCCCCCGAGAAGCCAGGCTAACAATGAGCGAAAGTCGAGAACCGTGACGGCCGAGCAGAGTTCCGCGGAGGACCGGCGCGCCCGATTCGACGCCCAGGTGCTGCCGCACCTCGATGCGGCGTATCGTTTCGCGCGCTGGCTCACCCGTTCGCCTGCCGATGCGGATGACGTCGTGCAGGAGGCGATGCTGCGCGCGTGGCGAGGCTTCGACGGATTGCGCGGCGGCGACGTTAAGGCGTGGCTCTTCGCGATCGTGCGCAACTGTCATTTGACCGGGCATGCGCGGCGCGAGCGTCGTGGCTTCGTGCCCTTGCCCGAGGAAGGCGACCCGCAGCACGCGGCGCTGGTCTCGCAAGAACCGGGGCCGGAGGCCGACTCGATGCGTCGCGATGAGGAGCGTAGTCTCGCGCGCTTGCTCGAGGAATTGCCGCTGGAACACCGTGAGGTCTTGATCCTGCGCGAGATCGAGGAGCTCGATTATCGAGCGATCGCCTCAGTCACTCAGATGCCCATCGGCACCGTCATGTCGCGGCTCGCGCGCGCCCGCGCGGCCTTGAAGGCCCGCTGGTCGATGAGGACCGAGGAGGAACGCGATGCCGTGCGCTGAGGCCGAAAGCCGCCTGCATGCTTATTTCGACGGCGAGCTCGACGCCCTCGACGCCGCCGCCTTCGAGGGGCACCTCGAGACCTGCGCTCACTGTCGCGCGGCGCTCGAGGATCTCGAGGCCATGCGCGCGGCGCTGCGCGCCGAGCTGCCCTACGAGCGTGTGCCGGCCGCGCTCGCCGCGCGCATCACCGAATCGCTCGATCGCGAAGCCCCGGCGCGCGCGCATCACGAGCAAGGGACTCCGGACGACTCGGCCGACGACCCGCTCGCCGCACTCACTGCGCTCACGACCCTCGCCGCGCGTGGGCGCGGAGCCAGGCGCGGGCGGCCGGCAAGTGGGTGGTTCGCCCCATCCTTCGGGCGCGGCGTGCTCACCGGTGCGGGTGGCGGGTTGCTCGCGGCGGCTCTCGCCTTCTTTCTCATTGCTCCGTCCGTCATCTCCCCGCGCGCGGCATTGCTCGACGACCTCGTCAATGCGCACGTCCGCTCCCTCCTGCCCGCGCATCTCGTCGATGTGGAATCGACCGATCGGCACACCGTGAAGCCCTGGTTCGCGGGGCACGTCGACGTCTCGCCGGCGGTGTACGAGTTCACGCCGCAGGGCTACCACCTGCTCGGCGGACGCGCCGACTACTTCGAGCACCAGCGCGCCGCGGTGCTCGTCTATCAGCACGGTGCGCACGTGATCAACGTCTTCAGCTGGGCGGGCGAGGGGGCCCTGCCGGCGGATACCACCCGCAACGGTTATCACCTCGCCTTCTGGGAGGAGGGCAATCTGCGCTACTGCGCGGTGTCCGACACCGGCTGGTCGGAGCTCTTGAAGCTCGTGAGCCTCATCCGCGCCGCCGAGGGCCAGGAGGGCCACGGCTGACCCTGGAATAAATTCGCGCCATGCGGAGTCTTCCGTCCGAACCTCAAAGGCCCAGGAGATGGACATGACGGATGACTCGCTCGATTCCCCCTCGCGCCGCAGGGCGCTCGGCTGCCTCGCCTACGGCGGCGCGGGCACGCTGTTCGTGCTCGCGGGCGGCGTATTCACCCCGCTCGATCTTGCCGCGGCGGCCGCCGACGCCGATCGCAGGCTCGGCCGGCCTTTGTTCGTGCAGCTGAGCGATACGCACATCGGCTTCAACAAGGACGCGAATCCCGACGTGTCGGCGACGCTCACGCGCGCCATCGATCTCGTGAACGCGATGCCGGAGGCTCCCGCGCTCCTCATTCACACGGGGGACATCACGCACCTCTCTCGGCCCGCGGAATTCGACCTCGCGCAGCAGCTCTTCTCGCGCATCAATACGCCCGAGCTGCACACTGTGCCGGGTGAGCACGATACGAGCGATGCGACGGTGAGCGAGTACTTCAGCCGCTTTGGCAAGGCATCGAACAACAAGGGCTACTACAGCTTCGACCATGCGGGCGTGCACTTCATCGCCCTCGTGAACGTGCTCAATTTCAAGCCCGGCGGCCTCGGTACCTTGGGTGCCGATCAGCTCGAGTGGGTCGAGAACGATCTCAAGGGCCGTTCGGCGAGCACGCCGATCGTGGTCTTCGCGCACATGCCGCTCTGGTCCGTGTACGAGCCGTGGGGATGGGGAACGGGCGATGCGCCGCAGCTCATGGCGTATCTGCGCCGCTTCGGTTCCGTCACCGTGCTGAACGGTCACATTCATCAGATCGTGCAGAAGGTGGAAGGCAACGTGACGTTCCACACCGCGCGCTCGACGGCCTATCCGCAGCCTGCGGCGGGTGTGGGCGAGGGGCCCGGTCCGCTCAAGGTTCCCGCCGATCAACTGGCCGGCGTGCTCGGCATCAGCAGCGTATCGCTGTTGACGCATCCGCGCTCCCTCGCGCTCGCGGACAGGACGCTCGCATGAGCGCGCGCATACGGCTGGCGACGGCCTTGCTGGTCTCGCTCTTTGCGGTGCGCGCCGGGGCGGCAGATGAGCAGATCATTCAGGTGTCCGCCAAGAACTTCATGTTCACTCCCGCGAGCATCACGGTGAAGGCCGGCACGACGGTCACCTGGGTGAACCTCGACGAAGAGCCTCACACCGTCTTCAGCGATGCGGGCCTGTTCCGTTCGTCCGCTCTCGACACGAAGGAGGACTTCTCGTTCAAGTTCGAGAAGGCGGGGACTTATCACTACATGTGCACCATTCATCCGCGGATGCTGGGGACGGTGGTGGTCGAGTAGCCCATAGGCCGGCGCGCGATGCTAGCGCTTCTCGTCCGCCGGCGCCTCGCTCGCCTCGAACACCGCCTCCGACGGTTGTTGCGAGCGCAAGGTTGCGGCGACGTGCTCGCAGTCGGCCATGACGCGCAGCACGTTGCCGCCGGCCAACTTGGCGACATCGCCGTCACTCCAGCCGCGGCGCATGAGCTCGACTAGAAGATCCGGGTATTTATCGACGCCTTCGAGCCCGCGCGGTGTATCGGGAATGCCGTCGAAATCGGATCCGAGCCCGACGTGGTCGATGCCGGCGGCTTGCCGGATGTGCTCGATGTGATCGGCCACCTGCGCGAGCGTCACCTCGGGCTTCGGATGCTCGCGTTCCCAGGCAGCGAGTGCCGCCTTGGCGCGGTCAGGTTGGCCGATATAAAGACCGCCGAAGGGCGGGCTGTCGTAGCGAGCCCGCTCGGCCGCGCGATCGGCCTCCCAGCGGTTGCGCGCATCGGACACGTAGGCCGTCGCGAAATTCACCATGACCACGCCGCCGTTCGTCGCGACGAGCTTCAGCACATCGTCCGGCACGTCGCGCGGATGGTCGACGAGCGCACGTGCCGAGGAATGCGAAAAGATCACGGGCGCGGTGCTCACACGCAGCGCGACGCGCATCGCATCGGGCGAGACGTGGCTCAGGTCGACCAACATGCCGAGGCGGTTCATTTCCCGGACCACCGCCTCGCCGAAGGGCGCGAGACCATGGTGCTGCGGCGTGTCGGTGGCCGAGTCCGCCCAGCCGGTGGTGCGCGAATGGGTGAGCGTCATGTAGCGGGCGCCGAGATCGTACATTTGCCGCAGCACTGCGAGCGAGTTGTCGATTTGATGGCCGCCCTCGATGCCGATGAGGGAGGCAATCTTGCCGGCGCGGTGAATCCTGCGTACGTCCGCCGCCGTGTAGGCGATCTCGAGGTCCGCCGGGTAGCGGGCGGCCATGCGCTTGACTAGATCGATCTGCTCGAGCGTCATCTGCACGGCCTCAGGACCCTTCACATCGACGGGTACCCAGACCGACCAGAATTGTCCGCCCACATGCCCGGCACGCAGGCGCCCGATGTCGGTCATGAGCGGCGTCAGGTCGGGCGCCGTCGTGAGCTTCGAGGTGTCGGCTTTCAGATCGATGGAAGCGAGCCGGCTCTTGTAGCGATCGCGGATCTCCCAGGCAAGATCGTTGTGGCCGTCGATGAGCGGGGTTTGCTCGAGCACCTTGAGCACCCGCGCACGGTAATCCGGACCCGCGGCGTCGGCCGCCGAGGCGTGCGCTGCGAGGGCGGAGGCGATCAGGGCGGCGGTGAGCAAGAGCGCCGCCGATCGGCAAGCGCGGAGCGCATTCTTCATGTTGGATCCCCCATAAACCCCTCGCACGGCGCAAGCGCCGCGACACTTTGGCATCAATTTGCCATAACGCGGCCGAGGGGTGGCGTATTTATTTTTCCCACTTGCGGATAAGCCTGAAGCTGTGGTCAAGTCGGTCCTTAGGGTTTGCGAATTGAGAAGCACGCACTTGCGCATTCCGCGTCGAGTCGCTGCACATAATGGCAATAATCGAGGGGTGATCCGCGCTCAAACTGTCTGGCTGCGGCCGGCGAGTCCCGTTATGGCAATGCAAGCCCACGGGCTCGGGCGTAACTTCAAATCATAAAAGGGGATTTTCGTGATGAAACATTCAGGGTTTCGAATCATCGTTAGCGGCCTCGTGTCCGCCGCATTCGCCTGTGCGGCGATGGCGGCAGAGACTACGACGGTCGCCGGCAACGTGGCCACTTGGGTGAAGAGCTCGAAGCTCACGGGCTCGGCCTCGGCGAGTACCTCCGTGACCGTCGCCGTGCATATGCGCGCCACCAACCTGGCGGGCCTCAAATCGCTGGTCGCCGAGGTTTCCAATCCGAAGAGCAAGGAATACGGCCGCTACATCACTCCGCAACAGTTCGGCCAGCGCTTCGAGCCGGCCGGGGCCGATGTCGCCGCGGTCAAGGCGCTGCTCGAGCACTCCGGCATGACCAACGTGACGCAGGGGCCGCACGGCATGTACGTGACCGCTACTGCGACGGTCTCTCAGCTGCGTAGCGCGTTCAAGGTGACGCAGAACCTCTACTCGTATAAGGGCAGGACCTTGCGCGCGAACGACAATGCGCCGACCATCCCCGCTTCGCTGGCGGGCAAGGTGCTGTTCATCGAGGGCCTGGACGATTCGGCGACGCTGCGCCAGCCATTTCACCAGTCGGAGATCGTGGGCGCGCTACATGCTCCGGCGTCGGTCGAGAAATCGAGCGCCCCGGCAACGACCCCACCGCCTGTGGCAGCCTCGAATCCACCCGAATACTGCAACACCAACTACGGTAGTTCGGAAAAGATCGCCACCTTGACGACGGCCGCGGATGTGTACGGCGCCTCCATTCCTTGGATGAATTGCGGCTACACCCCGCAACAAATCCAGGCGGCTTACGGATTGAACAAGGTCAGGTATACCGGCGCCGGCGTCACCGTCGCGATCGTCGATGCCTATGCCTCGCCGACGCTGGAGTCGGACGCCAACCGCTACGCGGCGAACCACGGCTTGCCCAGGCTCACGAGCGCCAATTTCTCGCAGATCATTCCGGTCGGCATTTACGATGTGTCGCCCGATGAGCCGTGCGGGCCTTACGGCTGGTGGGAGGAGCAGTCGCTCGACGTGGCCGCCGTGCACGGCAGCGCGCCGGGCGCGAAAATCCTGTTCGTGGGATCGCGCGATTGCGGCACCTCGCTCACCGTGGCCATCATGAACGTGATGTACAACGGTCTCGCCGACGTGGTCACCAATAGCTGGGGCGACAACGGCGAAGCCATTGCGCCGGGAGAGCAGCAAGCGTTCGACCAGGCCGCCATGGCCGGCGCCGCCGAGGGTGTGACCACGCTGTTTTCCACCGGCGATGACGGCGATCTCTCCGCACCGAACGGCGTGGCGTCGGGTTCTTGGCCCGCGACGAGCGCCTGGGTTACCGGCGTCGGCGGCACGACGCTCGAGACCGACGACAACGGCAACAAGTCCGAATACGGTTGGGGCACTTATCGGGCGTTCTTGAACGACGTCACGGTGAAGAGCAAGACCTTGATCGAGGACTCCGGGGTCGCGACGGTCTCGAACTTCGGCTACACGTACGATGATTACTCCTTCTACGCAGGCTCCGGCGGCGGCATCAGCTTGCTCGAGTCGCAGCCTGCGTATCAGGCGGGCATCGTTCCCTATGCCCTGGCGACGACGCTCAACCTGGCGAGCACCTACACCGAGCCATTGCCGAATCCGATGCGTGTCAGCCCCGACGTGGCCATGGTCGCGGATCCCTACACGGGGTACCTGTTCGGCGAGACATTCACCATCGCCGGCAACGCCCTCGCGGATTACGGCTGCAAGCCGATCTCCAAGACGGAGGAGTATTGCGAGAACGCGATCGGCGGCACGAGCCTGGCCTCGCCGCTGATGGCGGGTGTGATGGCCGTCGTCGACCAGAAGCGTCGGGCGGCCGGCGAGCCCGAGGTCGGCTTCGCGAACCCGTGGCTCTACAGCGTGGGCAGCGAAGGGAACGGCGTGGGGTTGCATGACGCCATCAATCAGATCATCGCCCCGAAGGAGCCCACGGCATTGATCCGCAGCTACGCGGCGAATTTGAACGAAGCGCGCGTGGTGACTGTGAATTCCGTACCGTTCAACATTCAGACCGCGCCCTACGGCATTTTCACTTGCGGCATTGCAATTTGCGAGGGCGTCGACGAGGTGTTCAACTACACCTCCGAATCGACTGCCGGCGGAACCGGACCGGGATACAACGACGTGACCGGACTCGGCGTCCCCTGGGTGCCCAAGCTCATCAACGAGGAATAACAAGAACGATCTGGCAAGACGAGTGTCGCTCAGGCGCCCCGCATTCCCCGTGCGGGGCGCCTTTTTGCTTGATCCGACTTAAAAAATAGCCCGTCCGGCGCCCCGAAGCGGCTTGCGCGGCAAGCCCAGCCTCGCGCAAAACCCCCGGCTCGGCTAGAATCCGCCGCCGGCAGCGCCCCTCCCGAGCGGCGCCCGCCATCCCCTTTTTCACCTCCAACGGAAGTCGATGCTTTCTACGTCCAACGTCGCCGTGCAATTCGGCGCGAAGCCGCTGTTCGAACAGGTCACGGTCAAGTTCTTCGACGGCAACCGCTATGGCCTCATCGGCGCGAACGGGTCGGGCAAGTCCACGCTCATGAAAGTGCTGGGCGGTGACCTCGAGCCGAGCGCGGGCGAGGTGATGCTGCAGACGGGCATGCGGCTCGGCAAGCTCAATCAGAACCAGTTCGGCTACGAGGACGAGCGCGTGCTCGACGTGGTCATGCAGGGGCATGCGGAACTCTGGCGCGCGATGACCGAGCGCGACCGCATCTATGCAAACCCGGAGTCCACCGACGCCGACTACATGCGGGCGGCCGAGCTCGAGGCCGTGTTCGCCGAGTACGGCGGCTACGACGCCGAGGCTCGCGCGGGCGCCATTCTCACCGACGCCGGAATTCCCGAGTCGCGCCACAACGGTCCCATGCGCGAGGTCCCGCCCGGGTTGAAGCTGCGCGTGCTGCTCGCCCAGGCCCTGTTCTCGAGACCCGACGTGCTGCTCCTCGATGAGCCCACGAACAACCTCGACATTCACTCGATCCACTGGCTCGAGCGGGCGCTCAACGAGTACGACGCCACCATGGTGATCATCAGCCACGACCGACACTTCTTGAACCAGGTGTGCACGCACATCGCCGATCTGGATTATCAACAGCTCAAGATCTATCCCGGCAACTACGACGACTTCATGCTGGCGGTGGTGCAGGCGCGAGCCCGGGTGGAGGCATCGAACGCCAAGGCGCGCGACAAGATCTCGGACCTGCAGGAATTCGTGCGGCGCTTCTCGGCGAATGCCTCGAAGGCGCGCCAGGCGACCTCGCGCAAGAAGCAGCTGGAAAAAATCAAGCTCGAGGAAGTGCGGCCCTCGTCGCGTCAGAATCCCTATATCCGCTTCGAGCAGGCGAGAAAGCTCTATCGCTCGGCCTTTACCGTGGACGGGCTCTCCTTCCGCTACCCAGGCATGGACCACAACGTCCTCGACAAAGTGAATTTTCAAGTGGAAGCGGGCGAACGTATCGCCATCATCGGTCCGAACGGTGCCGGCAAGACGACGCTCATGCGCTGCCTCGCGGGCGAGCTCACCCCCACCGCCGGCCGCATCACGTGGGTGGAGAATGCGCAGGCGGGCTACATGCCCCAGGATCCGCAGGCCGAGTTCCTGCCGCCGTGTGATCTTTTCACCTGGATGTCGCAGTATACGGGCAAGGCGGACGACGATCAGATCGTGCGCGCGACCTTGGGGCGTTTGCTCTTCTCCGGCGAGGAGACCAAGAAATCGGTGAGCGTTCTCTCCGGCGGCGAGAAGGGCCGCATGATCTACGGCAAGCTCATCCTCACGCGGCCGAACGTGCTGCTCATGGACGAGCCCACCAACCACATGGACATGGAGACCATCGAATCCCTGCAGATCGGCCTCGAGCACTACGCCGGGACGCTGGTGTTCGTCTCGCATGACCGCGAGTTCGTCGGCGGCCTCGCCACCCGCATCCTCGAGCTCAAGCCGGGCGGCAAGCTGGTCGATTTCAAGGGCACTTACGACGAGTACCTGAAGGCGCAGGGCCTCGAAGGCTAGATGGGAATTCGTCGCCGGCCCCCAACGCGATCCTATGTGGGCCAACGAACAGACTCCCCCCCTCTAGGAGAACCATGCCCCTAGGCCAGCGGCATGATCTGCGCGCTTAGCACGAGCGCGCACATGGCCACGTGTGCATAAATTGCGAAGGATGCTTTGTAGCGTGGGGCGAAAGCCTGGGGATTTCGCTCGAGCACCTAGCGACCATGTCGGCGACACTCAAACCCACGGGGCTCACTCCCGATAAAAGCGTCGGTTATGACATCGCGCATTCGCTCCGTGCGGGCTCGGCGCTGCCTGAGCCGCTGTATCGATTGGGAGTTACCATCTTCGGTCAGCGCGGCATGAATGAGATGATCTACATCGTCGGCCTCTACAGCGCGGGGTGTGCTTCATGTCGGGGATACATCTGTCGCGCGAAGTACTTTCAACTCCCCTATTCCGAAGGGTTTGGCCACGACGGGAACACTTTTGAAGGTTTGCGGCACTCCGGACTTGCCATACGCGGTGGCGAATATGAACGGGATTGCCCTATCCATCACCGTGAGCCGTGCACCAGGTGGATGGTGCTCCATTCGGCTGACGCCGCGCGCATCCGGGCCTCGGTCGCTCTCGAATAGCTCGCAGTGGGGCAAATTCGAGGAGAGCACATGGTGTCGAGTCGTGGCGAGTCGCCGGCGTCTCTAGGGTCGCGCGCATCCGAGCAGCGGATGTCGCGAGCGACGCGCCTTCTCCCTGCGCGCATTCCTACGCAACATCGGACCTTGCGGTCAGGACCCTGCCGCGCGACGGGATGCGGCACATGAGCAAGGTTCAAAGGATCGCCGTCATCGGCTCGGGCATCTCGGGTTTGGCAAGCGCATGGCTGCTCGCGCGCCGCCACGCGGTGACCCTCTATGAGGCGAACGATTATCTCGGCGGCCACACTCACACCCACGAGGTGGTCGTCGGCGGCCGGGCGCATCGCGTCGATACGGGCTTCATCGTCTTCAATCCCGCACATTATCCGCTCCTCACCCGGCTCTTCGAGGAGCTCGGTGTGCGTTCCCAGCCGACCCGCATGAGCCTGTCGGTGCGCAACGAGGCGAGCGGCCTCGAGTACAACGCCACCTCGCTCGCGACCTTGTTCTGTCAGCGACGGAACCTCTTGTCGCCGCGATTCTACGGACTCATCCGCGACATCCTGCGGTTCAACCGGGAGGCGCGGGCGCTCTTGTCGATCGCGGGCCCCGGCCCCACCTTGGGCGAGTACCTCGCCGAGCACGGCTTCGGCGCTGCATTTCGCGACGAGCATCTGGTGCCCATGAGCTCGGCCCTGTGGTCCGCGCCGCCGCGCGAGGTGCTCGATTTTCCCGCCCGCTATCTGGTGCAGTTCCTCGCAAACCACGAATTGCTGCAAGTGAACGGCCGTGTGCCCTGGCGCGTGGTGGAAGGAGGCTCCGCGACGTACGTCGAGGCGCTCACCGCGCGCTGGAACGTGACGGTGCGCGCAGGGTGCCCGGTGATGCGCATCGAGCGCACGGCCGGCCACGTCGCCGTGCATGGCCTGGCGGGCACCGAGCGCTTCGATCAGGTGGTGCTCGCCTGCCACAGCGATCAGGCGCTGGAGCTGCTCGCCGCGCCGCGCCGCTCCGAACGCGACATCCTGGGCGCGATCGGCTACCAGCCGAATCGCGTCATTCTGCATACCGACACCTCGGTCCTGCCGCAGCGGTCGCGCGCCTGGGCCGCGTGGAATGCGCTCATTCCGCGCGAACCGGGGACGGCATGCACCGTGAGCTACTGGATGAACCTCTTGCAAGGCATCGACAGCGCCGCGCCGCTGATCGTCACCCTGAATCCGACACGTCCCCTCGATCCGACCAAGGTGCTGCGCTCCCTCCACTACGCCCACCCCGTGTACACGCACGCAAGCGTCGCGGCTCGCGCGCGCAAATCTGAGATCCAGGGCGCGCGCCGCACCTGGTTTGCGGGTGCCTACTGGGGATGGGGATTTCACGAGGACGGCATGCGCAGCGCCGCCGAGGTCGCCGCGGCGCTCGAGGCTCCATGGCCCGCGCACGCGGCTCGGCCGGCATCGCTTCCCGCATCGCGCGAGCTCGCGGCATGAGGGCGGACCCCACGGGTCTCAAGAGCGCCGTGTACGAGGGCGTGGTGCGTCACCGTCGGCACACCCCGCAGCCGCATGCCTTCCGCTATCGCATGGCGCAGCTCTATCTCGATCTCGAGGAGACCGAGGAGGTGTTCGAGGGACGCTGGCTCTGGTCCGCGGGCCGGCGCAACGTCGCGGAGTTCCGTCGTAGCGATTACCTGGGCCCCGCGCACCGGCCGCTCATCGAGGTGGTGCGCGATTACGCCGAGCAGGCCTCGGGGCATCGGCCGCAAGGGCCCGTGCGCCTCCTCACCCACGTGCGCTACGCCGGCTACGTCTTCAATCCGGTGAGCCTCTACTATTGCTTCAGCGCGGACGGGACGCGACTCGAGTGCCTCGTCGCCGAGATCACCAACACACCCTGGGGCGAGCGGCATGTCTATGCGCTGCCGGTGCAGCAAGCCGAGCGGCAGGCGGGTGCCTGGCGTTGGTCGTTCGACAAAGCCTTTCACGTCTCACCCTTCATGGCCATGAATCGGCGCTACGGCTGGTGCGCGAGCGAGCCCGGACAAAACTTGCGCGTGCACATCGATGTGCTCGATCGCGGACGGCGCGAGTTCGACGCGACGCTCGTACTCGAGCGCCGGCCGCTCGATGCCGCCTCCATGCGCCGCGTGCTGTGGCGCTACCCGCTCATGACCGCCCAGGTGATCGCCGGCATTCATTGGCAGGCGTTGAGACTCTGGGCCAAGCGCAATCCCGTATACACACATCCCGCGAAAACGGTGGAGCTTCGATGATCGATGAGCAGAAGGCCCTTCTTGCGCGCTGTCCGGCGTCGGCCGCGCCAGGCACGTTGGACCGCGCGCTACGTGCGCGGTTGATCGAGCGTCTGCGTCCGCTCCGGCACGGCCGGCTCGTGATCGAGGACGCCTGTGGACGCGTGACCCTGGGACGCGCGGGCGATGAGGGAATCGGCGCGCACATTCGCGTGGATGACCCGGCGCTCTATCGCGCGCTCGCCATGCGCGGCGCGGTGGGCGCGGGCGAATCCTACATCCGCGGGCAGTGGCGCTGCGACGATCTCGTCGGCCTGATGCGGCTCCTGGTGCGCAACCGCGACTTGCTCGACGGACTGGAGGGCGGCATGGCGCGAGTCGGCGGCGGGCTGCTGCGGGCCTGGTCGGCGCTGCGGCCGAACACCCGCCGCGGCAGCCGCGAGCACATCGCCGCGCATTACGATCTCGGCAACGAGTTCTTCGCGCTGTTTCTGTCGCCCGACCTCATGTATTCATCGGCGCTCTGGGCGGGCGAGGACGACACGCTCGAGGCCGCCTCGACCCGTAAGCTCGACGCCATCTGCACCGCGCTCGAGCTTCGCCCGGGCGATGCGGTCGTGGAGATCGGCACGGGCTGGGGTGGCTTTGCGCTGCACGCCGCGCGCCACTACGGCTGCCGCGTGACCACGACCACGATCTCGCGGGAGCAACACGCGCTCGCCTGCAAGCGGGTGGCGGTCGCGGGCCTCGCCGACCGCGTCACCGTGCTGCTCGAGGACTATCGCGACCTCGAGGGACGTTACGACAAGCTCGTGTCCATCGAGATGATCGAGGCGGTCGGTGCGCGCTACCTCGAGACTTATTTCGCCAAAGTCGGTGCGCTCTTGAAGCCGGGCGGTCTCGCGCTACTGCAGGCCATCACCATCGAGGATCACCGCTACGCGCGAGCGCTGCGCGAGGTGGATTACATCAAGCGCCATGTGTTCCCGGGCGCCTTCATTCCGTCGGTGAGCGCCATGCTCGAGGCCAAGCGCCGCGTCACGGACTTGAACCTCACGCACTTTGAGGATTTCGGACTTTCCTATGCACGCACGCTCGAGGTGTGGCGCAAGCGCTTTCTCGCGCAGCGCAGCGAGGTGCGGCGCCTCGGCTTCGACGATCACTTCATCCGGCTCTGGGAGTTCTATCTCGCTTATTGCGAGGGCGGCTTTCGCGAGCGCTCCATCGGTGTGGGGCACCTCAAGTTCGCCAAGGCCGGCCTGCCTTACCAGGCGAGTCTTCCCGGATGAACGGCGTGGTCAATTTCGCGGCCTATCAGGCCGTATGGTTCGCCGTGGTGGCGAGCGCGTCGCACCGTCGGCCGGAGCTCGGCATGGCGGCGGCCACGCTCTTCGTCGCCGTGCAGCTGGCGCTCTCGCGGCGCCGCGCGCTCGATGCGCACCTCATGGCCGCGGCGGTGCTTCTCGGCCTCATCGTGGACGGCACGCTCGGCTTCCTCGGGTGGCTCCGCTATGCCGCGCCTGCGCCCGCGCTGCCCGCGCACGGCGCACCGCTTTGGATCCTGTGCCTCTGGGCATCGTTCGCGCTCACCCTGACCCGCTCGCTCGCGTGGCTCACGCGCCGTCCGTGGCTCGGCGCCTTGCTCGGTGCGCTGGGCGGACCGCTTGCCTATGCGAGCGCCGCGCGCGGCTTCGCCGCCGTCGACTTCGCGCCGCCGGCGGCGCGCGCCGTCGCCGGGCTCGCGCTCGGCTGGGGGGCGGCCGTGCCCGTGCTCGCCTATGTCGCACGCCGCGGTGCTTCGGAACGCGCCGTGCCCTGCATGGAGGCGCAGCCATGAGCCCTGGGTGTTCGATCGCGATCCTCTGGGCCGGAGCGGCGCTCGCCATGACCGCCGGCTGGGCCTGGCAAGTGCGGCGCGAGAATGCCGGCATCGTCGATGTCATCTGGTCGGGAGGCATCGGCGCGGCGGCCGTGTGGTATGCCCTGGTGCTCGACGGCGCGGAGCTGCCGCGCGCGCTGCTCGCACTCCTCGGCGCGCTCTGGAGCTTGCGGCTCGCGGCGCATCTCGCGCCGCGCGTGCTCAAGGGTCCCGAGGACGGGCGCTACCGGCAGCTGCGCCTGCACTGGCAGGGGCATCAGGGAAAGATGTTCGGCATGTTCCAGTTCCAGGCGCTCCTCATCGTGCTCTTCTCGCTGCCTTTCTTGGCTGTCGCGCGCAATCCGCGCGCGGACCTCACACCCTGGATGATCGTGGGCATCCTTGTGTGGATCGGGAGTGTCTGCGGCGAGGCACTCGCGGACCGCGAGCTCGCGCGCTTTCGCGCCGACGCGGCGAATCGCGGCCGCACCTGCCGCGCGGGCCTGTGGCGCTACTCGCGGCATCCCAATTACTTCTTCGAGTGGCTGCACTGGTTCAGCTACGTGGCGTTGGCCGTGGGAAGCCCGCTCTTCTGGCTGAGCCTGTCGGGCCCCGTCGTCATGTATGCGTTTCTGCGCTGGATCAGCGGCATTCCGTTCACCGAGGCGCAGGCGCTGCGCAGCCGCGGCGAGGACTATCGCCGTTATCAGGCCGAGACCTCGCAGCTCATTCCCTGGTTTCCGAAGGAGCATCGTCGTTGAGCACCGCACCCGCAAGTCGCGGCATGCTCGGCTGGGCCGAGCGAGGTCTTTTGCCGGATGCGCTGATCCGCCACGGCATCCGGCGTCTCTGCGCGGCGCGGCTGCGCGAGGAGCGCGCCGGCGGTACTGAACCGCAGGTCGCGCGCTTCGAGGAGCGTATCGAGCTCTTGCGCGAAAGTCCCATCGCCATCCACACCGATGCGGCGAATGCGCAGCACTACGAGCTGCCGCCCGCGTTCTTCGCGGCCGTCCTCGGACGGCGCATGAAGTACTCCTGCGCGTACTACCCGCGCGGGAACGAGACCCTCGATGAGGCCGAGGAGGCGATGCTCGAACTATACGTCGAGCGCGCGGAGCTTAAGGACGGGCAGCGTATCCTGGAGCTCGGCTGCGGCTGGGGATCCCTGACCCTGTGGATGGCCGAGCGGTTTCCCAACGCGCGCATCGAGGCCGTGTCGAACTCGAGGCCGCAGCGTGAGTTCATCGAGGCGCGCTGCGCGAGCCGCGGGATCGGTAACGTCACGGTGCGCACCGCGGACGTGAACGGCCTCGAGCTCGCCGCCGACGCGTATGACCGCTGCGTGTCAGTCGAGATGTTCGAGCACGTGCGCAACTACCGCACCTTGCTCGGGCGCATTGCCCGGAGCCTTTCGCCGGGCGGCAAGCTCTTCGTGCACCTTTTCGCGCACCGCACGCTCATGTATCCGTTCGAGACGTCCGCCGAGGACGACTGGATGGGCCGGTTCTTTTTCACGGGCGGCCTCATGCCCTCGACCGGGACGCTGCTGCGCTTTCAGGAGCACCTCGAGGTCGAAGTGCAGTGGCTCCTCGACGGCACGCACTACCGGCGCACGGCCGAGCACTGGCTCGCCAACCACGATGCGCATCGCGACGCCGCCATGATCCCGTTGCGCGCGGCGTACGGTGCGGACGCCGCGCTCTGGAATCAGCGCTGGCGCATGTTCTGGATGGCGTGCGCCGAGCTCTTCGGTTATGCGGGCGGACAGGAGTGGGTCGTCGCGCATTACCGCTTCGCGCGGCGCCCATGAGGGGTGCGCATGCCGGCCGGCGCGGCGTCTGGATCCTTGGGCTTGCCGCGCTCGGCGCGCTCGGCGCGGGCTGCGTGAGCACGGCCGTGCCGACGGTGCCCGTCGCCAAAGACGTCGATCTGCCGCGCTTCATGGGCGATTGGTACGTGATCGCGAGCATCCCGTCGTACCCCGAGCGCCAAGCGTACGAGGCTGTGGAGTCCTATGAGCTCCGACCCGACGGGCGCATCCAGACGACGTTTCGCTATCGCAAGGGCAGCTTCGAGGCACCGCTCCAAACCATGCGGCCCGTGGGCACCGTCGTGCCGGACACCGGCAATGCGGTCTGGGGCATGCAGTTCATCTGGCCCATCAAGGCGGAGTACGTGATCTCGTATCTGGATGCGGACTACTCCGAGACTCTCATCGCGCGCAGCAAGCGCGATTACGCCTGGATCATGGCGCGCACACCGGAGATCTCCGCGGCCGCCTATGCGGCCGACGTCGAGCGCCTGAAGGCCATGGGGTACGACGTGTCGAAGCTGCGCAAGGTCCCGCAGCGGGTGCGCTGACGCGCACCCGCCGCCCTCAGCCGCTGGCCGGGCCCGCGGGCAAATGCGCGAGCAGCTCACCGGCGCCGTTCCAGAACACCTGGATGCCGATGCAGAACAGCAAAAACGCGGACAGGCGCACGACGATGGTAGTTCCCGTCGGGCCGATGAGATCAGCGAGGCGCCCGGAGTTGCGGTAGAAGCCGTACACGAGGAGCACGAGCAGCAGGGTCGCCGCGACGGTCTCGATGAAGAAGGAAATCAGCGATGCGTAGGTGCCCCCCGGCCTGCTCGCGCCGATGGAAATCGCGACCGAGATGGTGCCCGGACCCGTGGTCAGGGGCATGGTGAGCGGATAGAAGGCAAGACGACTCGGCGGGGTGTCGATGGAACGCGGGTAAGCGGGCGCCTCGCTGCGGCGCTGCTCGGTGGCATCGGGCTCGTTCAGCATGCGCCAGCCCGACATGGAGACGACGATGCCGCCCGCGACCCGCAGCACCGGGATGGAGATGCCGAAGAAGCTCAGCACGTACGCGCCCACGTAGAGCGAGGCCGCGACGATGCAGAAGGCGTAGATCGCCACCCAGCGCGACACGGCCGCGCGCGTCTTCGGCTCCATGCCCTGGGTCGCGCCGAAGAAGATGAATGCACCGGACAGCGGATTGACGATGGAAAAGAGCGCGCCGAAGGCGAGCAGGAAAGTAGGCATCGCGGTCAGTGGGCGAGCGCGGTGCGGGTATCGGGCTCCGCGGGCAAGGCACGCACGGCGGGGGATTCCAGGATGCGCTCGAGGATCTGCGGGATCTCGAACACGGCACGATTCTCGATGCGCGCGAGGTTGGCCTTGAACTCATCCAGCCGGGCGATGATGGAGCGCACGCCCTCATCGACGCAGCGAAACGACTCGAGCACGATGCCGGCGCCGTTCTCGAGCACCCAATCCGTGTTGTAGCGCTCCTGCGGCATGGTCCAGGTGTTGCGCACCACCACGACCGGCAGGCCCTGCTGCACGGCCTCGCTGATGCTGCCCGGTCCCGGCTTGCCGATGAAGAAATCGGCGAGCTGCATGTAGTGGCGCATTTGCGAGGTGAATCCGAGCACGACTCGCGGTGCGCGTGCATCCCCGGTCATGGCGAGCAGGCGCTGCGCGAGCGCCGCGTTGTGCCCGCAAATCATGATGAGCTGCACGTCGGTGAGCCGCTTGGCGATGCCCTGCATGGCGCGCGAGCCGTGACCGCCGAACATGACGAGGCCGGTGGGGCGGTCAGGATCCAAGTTCAGCTTGCGCAGCTCCGCGCGGCGATCGATCTCGGCCTGCGCGTAGAAGTCCGGGCGGATGATCATCCCGGAGGTCATGTGCACGCGCTCCGGGCCATAGCCGAGCGCCCGCGCCTGCGCGACCGCCTTGGGCGTGCCGCAGATGAAATGCTGGGCCTGCCTGGGCTCGATCCAGAAGTGCGGCGGATAGTCCGCGAAATCGGTGAGCAGGGTGACGTAGGGCACGTGCGGGGTGAGCGAGGCGACCGCATCGTACATCGGGCGGTTGAAGTTCGGGATGAGCGAAACCACCATGTCGGGCCGGGTCTTGCGCCAGTGGCGCCGCAGCCGGCTCGCCATGGATCGACGGCTCATGCGAATGGCCGCCTGCAGGAGCTTCAGCTCCTGCGCGAGGCCCACGCTCCAGCCGCGTGCGAGCCGGGTGTTGTAGATGTCCTCCCAGTCCATGCCCGTGGTCTTGCGGAACACATCCTTGGGATCGAGCACCTTCATCAGATTGACGAGGCGCACCTGCCAGGGGCGCTCTTCCGCGCGGATCACGGTCTCCAATGCCGTCGCGGCCGCGCGATGCCCTCCACCCGCATTGAAATAGACCAGATCGATCGTTTTTGTCACGGCCCGCGCGCGATGCACTGGTTGAGCTCGACCGCCGCTGTCGCTGAGGGTCATCGAGCAATGGTGCACATTCTATGTGAATGGGGTATGAAAGCGAGCCCTGCGGGCACCCTCGCTGCGTTTCCGCGGAAATGATAAAGTCACTCGCCATGAGCGCGAGTCTCAAGTCCGTACCCGACGAGCGCCAGGCGCGCATCGATCTGGCCGCCTGCTATCGCCTGGCCGATCACTTCGGCTTGAACGAGGGCATCGACAACCACATGACCCTGCTCGTGCCGGGGCATACCGACCGGTTTCTCCTCGCCCCCTTCGGGCTGCACTGGTCGGAGGTCAAGGCGAGCGATTTCATGGTGGTGGATCTCAACGGCCGGATGCTCTCCGGACGAGGACCCATCGAGCCCACGGCGCTCTACATCCACATGCCCGTGCATCGCCTGGCCCCGCAAGGGCGCTGCGTCCTGCACACCCACATGCCCTATGCCACCGCGCTTAGCATGCTCGAGAATCCGCGCCTCGAGATGGCGGTGCAGAGCGCCCTCGGCTTCTACGAGGACATCGCCTACGACGCCGATTACAACGGCCTCGCATTCGATGCATCCGAAGGCGAGCGCATGGCGCGCGTCCTCGGCTCGAAGTCCGTGCTGCTGCTCGCCAATCACGGCGTGCTCATCGTCGGCGAGACCGTGCCGCTGGCCTTCGAGCGGCTGTATTTCTTCGAGCGAGCCGCGCAGGCGCAGCTGCTCGCGCTCTCCTCCGGGCGGAGCTTGAAGCTCGTGCCCGAGAACGTGGTGCGCGCCACGCACGCGCAGTTCTCCGCGGGCGGCCAGGTGGGCGGGCGTGACCGGGCGGATCTGCACTTCGATGCGCTGAAGCGCATGCTCGACCGCCAGCAAGCGGACTACGCGAGCTGAGCTCGGACGCGAAACCCATCGCGGGTATCGCGGGAGAGACCGCGGGCCGGTACACGCGGCCATTCCTCGTCGTGTCGCTGCTCGCGATCGTGCTCCTGATCAACTACGTCGACCGCGGCGCCCTGCCGACGGCCGTCCCCCTGATCCAGCACGATCTGAAGCTCGACAACGAGCAAGTCGGGCGGCTCCTCTCCGCCTTCTTCTGGGTGTACGCGTTCATCCAGGTCCCGGTGGGCTGGCTCGCCGAGCGCTACGGCGCGCAACGCGTGCTCGCGGGCGGTCTCATCGTCTGGTCGGCGGCGACCATGCTGGTCGGCGTCACCTCGAGTTTCGCCATGCTGCTCGCGCTGCGTCTGCTGCTCGGGCTCGGGGAAAGCGTCGGCTTTCCGGCCGTATCGAAGCTCGTCGCCGCGGTGGTGCCGGTCGAGGCCCTGGGGCGCGCGAACGGCATCATCGGATTCGGCTATCTCATGGCGCCGGGGCTCGGCATCTTCGCGGCAGGGCTTCTGATCGACCACGTCGGTTGGCGCGGCACGTTCGTCACCTTCGGCCTGCTCTCGCTCCTCTGGCTCGTGCCCTGGGCGTTCGTGAAGCTGCCGAAGCTCGCGAGCGCACGCAGCGATGCTGCGACGCCGACGTGGGGGATGGTCCTCAGGCAGAAAAGCCTCTGGGGCACGAGCCTCGGTCTCTTCTCGAGCAACTACACCTGGTACTTCATGCTCGGCTGGCTGCCGGGATTTCTCGTGAAGGAGCGGGGCTTCTCCATGCACGAGATGGAGCACGTCGGCACGCTCGGCTACGTCGTCAACGGCTTCTCGGCGCTTGCGACGGGCTGGGCCGTGGACCGCTACATCCGCAGTCGCGGGTCGGCGAATTTCGCCTACAAGTTCGTCATGGTGGTGGCGCACGCGGGCGCGGTGCCCTGCCTTTTGGGAATGGCCTTGGGCTCGCAGAACGTCGCGGTCGTCTCCATGTTCATCTTCCAGATGCTGATGGGCGCGTCATCTCCCGGCGTCTACGCCATGTCGCAGATCCTCGCGGGGCCGCGCGCCTCGGGCCGATGGGTGGGAGTCCAGAACTCGTTGGGCAACATGTCGGGCGCCATCTCGCTGTGGCTCACCGGTTACCTCGTCGATCGCACGGGCCACTTCACCCTCGCCTTGATCATCTGCGCGGTCGTGAGCCTCGCCGGCATCATCGGCTGGATCGGTATGATCCCGAGGCTCGCGCCTATCCCCTGGCAGACCCTGCGGCCGGCACCCCGCACACCCGTGTGAGATCGCTCACAGCGCGCGCACGAGGCGCGCGCCAGCCGCGCAACCCACTCGCAAGAGCTTGAATTCGTTAGTCGCCGGGACCCTACGTCGCGGCTCGCCGACATTACTCGAAGACGTCTCCCTCCCTACGATGTCCGCCGTGAGTCGACCGTGGGTGTTTGAATGCTCAACAACTTGACAGAATCTGCCGCTGCCTCGAGCAAGACGCTGGATGCGTTTGCGCAGCTCATCTGTGCGCTGGCACCGGAGGTGTGCAGCGTTTCGTTTCACGACTTCGCCGCGGACACCCTGCTTCTCAGCGAGGATTTCCTGCTGCCCGAGGATCATCAGCTGGTCGAGGACTGCCTGGCAAGCGACGACACGGGCACGCACTCGATCCAGTACGGCACGCGCGAAGGCACGCGCTACTCGGTGGCGATACCCGTGCGCGATACGCGCGGCGAGGTGATCGGCGCCGTGCGCCTTAGCATCGATTCGCAGATCGCCGATGCACGTACGCAGGAGCCGCTCGAGCGGCGCCTCGAGCCCATCATGGTGTGCCTGGCCGCCGAATACGAGCGCCGCCAAGCACCGCCGGCACTACCCGCCGGCGACGAGCAATACCTGGTGCTGATCGACAATGCGCTCGACGCCGAGCGCTTCGAGCTCTATCTGCAGCCCATTCGCTCGCTGCACGAGGATCCGGGTCTGGGCCATTATGAAGTGCTGTTGCGCTTGCGCATGAGCGACGGCTCGCTCCTCGAGCCGCACACGTTTCTCAAGGCCGCCGCGCATCGCAATCTCATGCCCTCGATCGACCGCTGGGTCGTGCGCACGCTCCTCATGTGGCTCGTGAACAATCGCAAGCTCTGGTCGCGTGCACCGGCGGTGTTCTCGATCAACGTCTCCTCGCAGTCGATGACCGATGCGGGCTTCGTGAGCTACGTCGACTCCTGCGTGAGTAAGAGCGGCCTGCCGCCGCAGATGCTGTGCTTCGAGATCACCGAGCGCTTCGCCTCCTCGGGCAACATCGGCATCGCGGAGTCGATGAAGCGCCTCGAGGCCCTCGGTAGCGAGGTCGCTCTGGATGACTTCGGCGCGAACGCGCCCTCGTACGGGTACCTGCGCAGCATCCCCGCGCATTACTTCAAGATCGATAGCTCGCTCGTGGGCGCCGCGCCCAACGACCGCGTCGCGCGCGCCGTCATCTCCTCGATCGTGCGCATGGCGGGAGATCTGGGCGTGCAAACGGTGGCCGAGTCGGTCGAGTCGGATTCGGAGCTGCAGGCCATGCGCGCCCTGGGCGTCGACTTCGCGCAGGGCTTTCTGATGGGCAGGCCGCAATCGCTCACGGGATATCGCTTCCCGACCGGTATCAATTAGGCGGAGTCGGCCGACGCGGGGGGGCGAGTCGGCGGCCGCAGATACGTCAACGTCTCCTCGGGCGTCGCCGCAGCAGGGCCTCCCCCGGCCTCACCAGGACTCAGCGTTGAACACGTCCTTGCCAAACGGCCGCATGCCGGCTGTGCCTGCATAGCCCAAGTGGCCGTGACCGTCATCTCCGCCCTTGGTCAGGCCGAGCAGATCCTCGTAGCTGCGCAGCGCCGAGTAGTGGTTGTAGTAGCCCGTCGTATTCACAGTGCCCGGCACGATCAGTCGCTTGTTCAACAAGACAGTCCCGACCTGGCCGCCACCCGGCAGCGTATACGCGGGCGGATCGCTGGTCGGGTAGGTGCCCGGTGGAAAGAAGAGTCCGAGTAGCGGGCTCCAGCCGGGATTGCGGAGATTCGGTCCGGTCGGTGATAGACAGCTGCTCTGAACGGCATTGGGACACGCATTGGCCCCCGTGCCGGTGTCCGAGCCGGACTCGTCGACCGTGATGACCAAGAGCAGCTTGCCGCTCTGGTAGGCCGGGGATGCCATGATCATGGGGATCCAGTGCGCGAGCCACAGGTTCGCGCCGGTGAGGCCGCCGGTCTTCCCGCCTTCCACGTTGACACCCGCACACGTGGCATCGTGTCCGTCATCACAGAGATTCGGGGTGACGAACATGAACTTCGGCGTGGTCTCGATGCGCTGCAGGTCTTGATAGAGGTGACCAGAGAACACATCGGCACCGCCGTTGGTGCCCACGAGCACGCTGCCGAGCGGCACGACGTGCCGGTTGCAGTACGCCCGATCGTCAATCACCGAATGGAAATAGACGAACGGCGCGTGCCGGTCCGCGTACTGGTCCACAATCGGGCTGCCCTCGGCGCTGTTCGTTAGATCGGGAGTGCCAATGACGGGATGCGCGCAGTCCGTGCCGCCGAGGGGGTCGGGCGTACCGACATCGCGGGAGACATCGTTACCCATGTCCTCGGCGTATTCGCGCCAGCGGAGAGGATAGCCGTCATTCCCCGGGTGAGCCCGGTCCAGCTGATCACCGATTGTCTGAGCGCCATGCGAGGTTCGCGTGCGCTTCGGAAAAACGCAGCCGTCACCGACCACCTGACCGGCATACTGGGGATTTGCGGTCGTATTGGCATCTGTACCCGGCGTGACGTCGGTGAACTGGCCGACGACCGGCGGACTCGCGAACGAAGCGGCATCGATGCAGTCGCTGTTCAGGGTCGGATTGGTTTCCTGGCCTGACACCTCGGCGATGTAGTTGCCGAGACTCACATGGCTGGTTGCATAGTAGTTCTGGATCAGCTCGCCCTGCTTGAGGAGCGTGCAGTTCAGATAGTTGGCGTTGCCGGGAGGAGGACTGGCCGGGCAGCCGCCGAAGGTCACGTTCTCACTCTCATTCTCGAGATTGATGACGAGGATGTGTTCTATGGCGCCCTCAGGCGCGGCGGCCCGGAGGTAGTCACGATCGCCGTCGGCATGGGCGGCAAGCGGCAAAAGCAGTGCCAGCAGTGCAGCCGGGGTGCCCGGGCGGCGAGTCGTGTACGGGACGGTCATGAAAAGTCTCCTGCGCAATTGTGAATTCCAGAGCGGGGCGCCGGCTGCGCTGCGCTGCGCGGTGCGGGCGGGTGTGAAGATAGCTGAGGATTGTGGCACTACGGTTTCAAGCGGATACAGCGGCGTGCCCCCGTAACACACGCAGTTGGCGGTCCGGTCGATCGGGCACCGTACCCCCGGGGGTACAGCTACTGCGTTACCTTATCGTCGCGCAGAGAATCGACTGTCCGCTTTGCTTGTCCTAGGCTGCCACCGTAGATTTTCTGGGCGGCGTAAATGGCGGTGATGGTCTGGCCGCGGCCGACGAGATCGCGCAGTCGGCTCTGTTGTTCTTCGCGGCTGAGTGATTTGAGTTGCGTAAAGTCCTGGGTTAAGGACACTGAATCAGCAATTAAGGTATAGGGCCGCATGGCGTCAAGGAACTTTCGTGTGCTGGGTACGACGTCCCAACGTATACGAAGAAAATTCGAATCCGCAATGGTGACGGGATAGTCACGGTATAGCGTGGAACCGGTGCCATACCAGCGCTTTCGCAAAGGGGCGCGTTCGGCACGCTCCGCTTGCAACGCCTCCATCAGAGGCGCGGTATGGCCGGACAGTTCGAGCTCGACATAGCGTAAGTATTGGGTTTGAGTGGCGCGTGGCTTTGCCGGATCAGGCGTTTCGACGCGCTCCTTTACGAGGCGGGCCGAAGCGATTTCGTCTAGCGAAAGGAACACGACCGAAGGATCATTGGAGGGCAACTGGTAGTTCAGGTAAGAACGATATTGCACATAAATTCCCGCATCGTTCATCCGTACGAGCCAATTTGAGCGATGGAAGCGAGCGGTGACTATTTTGAGAGTCAATAGCGTGAAGAGCAAAAGGAACGACCCAAAGATGAAGCCCGGCGGCCACCTTCCGGTATACCCGTGGACGAAGAGGTCCGTGGTGGCGGCAAATGCGGTAAGCCAGAGGACCAGAGCCAGCAGGCGGCGTGGCGGAATACGTGGTCATTGCTGCCAATCTCAACGTCTTGAAGGCGCAGCAGCCGCATAAGTCACCCTATGAAAACAGGCATTAGCTCAGAGCCAGTTGGGATGGCAGTGTGGTCGATTCGTATCCGTTCGCCCTGTGTCCGGCCTCACAAATACCGATGCTGAGCAGCGCGCCAAGGGGTGGATCCGCAACAACGTGAGTCGTCTATTTCCAGACGATGCTATCGATGTCGAACCAGAGCTTCATGCGCTGCTTATCGCCTTTGCCGTTGTTCACTACTTCGACGGAACTGAGTACGGCATTGGCCAGCGTCGCGGTGAGGTAGGGATTCGGTACCTCGCCGGCGGAGCTCGGCTGGGTGTTGTACAGACCGCAGCTCAACGAGCTCAGTGCCCCCCGAACGGCCAACTGCAACAGTTCGCTCGCGACGCTGATAGACCCTATCGAAACCCTACCGGCACTTCCGCCTCCTGAGCCCGTAGATGGGTTGTTGTTGCTTGCACCAAAGCTGAATGAATCCACCTCGATGAACCCTGACCGACAGTCGAGACGTTTAAAATCGGAGCGGAGGTGGGGCAGCGTCAGGGTGCAGGAATTGCCATAAAATACGACGGACACGAAGCCACGCAGATTCGCGTTTCCGAGGGGTCAGCGATGCGAGTATTTGTCAGATGCTGGACAAGTCCGTGGCCCGACAGGCCTCGCCTGCCGCAACTCCAATTGCTATTTCTGACGACGATTTGCGTGCCGGGATGAAGATTTTTCTGGATGGCTGCGCCGGATGTCATGGGGACGCACGTCACACCAGCGATTGGGGCACTACGTCGTTCCTCCCACGTGTACCCCAATTTGCGGCAACTCCAACACGTAGACCGGACTGGCAGATTCATTGGATCGTAAAGAACGGAATCCGCAATACCGCGATGCGAGCGTGGGGCCACCTCATGTCTGACGATCAGATATGGAAAGTCTCGATGTTTGTAAGTCGGATAGGCTCCCTCCCTCCCGCAGTCGATGCCGAGTGGCGAACCCGACCGTGAGGAAAAGAGCGCGCGTCCCGGGGGTGGACTTCGGCTCAGCCGGGCATGGATTTACGGTCACGGGCGGCAACCAGTACGGCGTATTGATCTCGCTCTTCTTCCCGGTACTCGAGAATACTTCGATGGTAGGAAATATCGATCAGGGTGATGGGAATGGATTTGCATTTTACGGATACACTGAGAATCCCCATGAAAATCAAAGTCATCAATCCGAACACGACGCTCACTATGACCGAGAAGATCGGCGCCGCCGCGAGGGGCTGCGCAAGTCCGGGCACCGAGATCGTCACAGTGTCGCCCGCGCAAGGCCCACGCTCGATCGAAACCCAATACGACGAGGCTGTCGCGGTGATCGGGGTCCTGGATGAGATCGCCGCGGGTGACGCCGCAGGGTTCGATGGTTACGTCATTGCCTGCTTTGGCGATCCCGGCCTGCCGGCGGCGCGGGAAATGGCGCGCGCACCGGTCGTCGGGATTGCGGAAGCCGCCATGCATGCGGCGAGTTTCATCAGCGACGGATTCACCATCATCTCGATGCCCTCGCACGCGCTTCCGGGCATGGAGCGGCTGGTCCATGCATACGACATGGGCAGGAAATGCCGCCGGATCAGAATGCTGGACATGCCCGTTCTGGACCTGGAAGAGGACGCTTCGGCGTCGTATCGCCTGATTCTCGCCGAGTGTCGCAAGGCGCTGGAGGTGGATCACTCCGATTGCGTCCTGCTCGGCTGTGCGGGCATGTCCGACGTGGCCGCCAAACTCACCCGCGTGATCGGCGCGCCGGCCATCGATGGGGTCGCGGCCGCCGTCAAGATGGTGGAGGCGCTCGTGTCGCTGGGTCTGGGGGCTCGAGGCCGCGGGGCGCCGCGAGGCTCGTGAGATCTTCTCGATTGCCGCCGCGGCGCACGCGGCGATACGTGCCGACGACGCTCGAGAGAAATTTGTGCCGCCCGGTCCATGCGTTGCGGGCGAGGCGCAGGCCGCGATAGACGGGCAGGGGCTGTCGGCGCAACGCGAGACCGACTAGGCGCGCGAGCACCTCCGTTTTGCGTTCGACCTGATGCGGCTGTATCTGGTCGAGATCCCCGATGGACAGCGGCTCGGTCGCGACCGCACGCGCCTCTTCGAGGCGCTCGAGGAGCCGCTCGCCCGCTTCGCTCCGGGCGATGACCGAATTCCACCCCTCGTGCTCGGTATGCGCATAACCGTCCATGGTGACCCACGCATCGCCGCAAACGATGTCGGCGTGCTCCCCCGTGGCATCCGGGCAGATCTTGCAGCGAAACTGAATGTCCTCATTCAACTCTTCCGACCAGGTCTCGTCGTAAGTCTGCTCGAATATGCCCCCGTCCTTCGCTTCGATATGGGTGGGACCCGGACAGCCGAAGCCCCGATAACGCATGACTTTCACATCTTCGGGACCCAGTCCGTACTTGGCGACGATCTGTTCGCTGATCCGCAGGCTCGACACCCCGGCGCAAAAGAAGGAAACCGTGAAACGCACCAAGCGGGTGACACGTGGATCATGTCGCGCGAGGTTGCGTATGCCGGCGATGTCGCACGGCTTGCCGACGACCGCGAACGGCAGACCGAGCTCCAGCAGTTCGCCCATACGCTCGAGCGGCGCGGCGGGACCGTAGCGCGCGCCGGCTGCATCGAGCACATTGGCGCGACCGAGGCTTAGCTGCACGCGAGAGCGCAACGGCGCTTCGGGATCGGCGGCGATGTGCAGCACGAATTCGACGCTCTTCGATTCCAGCAAGAAGTTCGCGATCGCCGAAATGACGCCGCCCGAGGAGCCGCGATGGCGCAGCTCGGCATCGAGGGCGTGGGCTTTCACGATCCGGCGATGGGTGCCCCACGCCGTGTCGGTCGCACGCGGCGCATCGCTCGAGGGGGGGCCGACGCGGCTGCCGGGGCAGAGCGCCAGAAGGCGCGCGTGCTCCTTTGGGTCGATGTCGGGCGCGACCGATGGCCGCAAAAAGCCCTCGGCCGTCATGACCATTGTCACCCCGCCCGTCGACATGCCCGCGCACAGTCCGCAGCCGGTGCAGAGACCGTGTGCAGCCACCTCCGTGAGCGATCGCGCTCGGCTCACGGGAGTGGGTCCCATGAAGTCCGGTATCCGGCCGGCAACGGCGCGCGAGTCATTGCGTCACAGGATTTCGTTGAAGAGGAGGTCGGTTTCCGTATCGCGCCGGCGGAGGAGCTCGTAAGCGCCGCCCAAGCCGATCATGCCGACCTCCGGCCGCAGCCTCCCGTTGTTCGGCGTGAACTGATCCAGCGTATAGGCACCCACGTCGAGAAATGCGACGAGATCGCCGGGCGCCGTGCTCTCGGCGAGGCGGCGCATCTTGGGCAGGCGGATCAGCATGGACTCGAGCATCTCTCGGTGCCCGGCAAAAATCGGAGCGGCCTCGATCAGCCGCTCGACCGTCTGCTCGCCATCGACGTCGAAAAATGCATCGCCGTTGTCGCACAGGGGTCCCACCAGCCGAAACTCCTTCGTCGGCTCGCTCAATTTGTTGGCGGTAAGCACGTGGTAATACCACTTGTAGGTGTACGACTCGACCAGAACGTTGTAGCCGGCGTCGAGATAGAGCCAGCACCCATCGCTTCGCTCCTTGGTATTCTCCACGGCGCTCAGCATGACCGCGCTGTCGCCCACGAGCCTGCGCCCCGGTTCCACGAGGACCTCGACGTCGGGCCCGAGCTTCTGCAACAACATGGGCAGCACGGCTTTCGCGATGTCGCCGAAATCGATCCGCGGGCAAAAAATGTTGCCCTGCGGTGAATGCTGAGAGCCACGCAGATAGGGGAGCGGAAAGCCGCCGCCGATGTTTATGTGTTCCAGCCGGGCGTCGAGCTGCCGCTGAACGCTCAAGAACAGCTCCGCGAGTCGGCTCACCGCAAGCTCGAAGGGGCCGGTGCCGGTGATTTGTGAGCCGATGTGCGCATGCAAGCCCGCGGTGACGACGGCATCGCCTGCCCGACGGATCATGTCGAGCGCCGCGGGCAACTCCGCCTGCCGAATGCCGAATTTCGTCCCTTCCGAGCCGGTGCGGTTGCCGGGTGAGGTCGGGCTGTCCACCTCCGGGACCACCCGCAAGGCAATGTTGGCGCGCACCCTGAGATCACGCGCCACGCCGATGATTCGCGACAACTCGAACAGGCTGTCCACGTTGACGGCTTTGATGGGTGGCGACAGGGCCGCGCGCAACTCGTCGACCGATTTGGACACGCCGTTGCTGATGATCTGCTCGGGCGCGAATCCCGCGAGCTTTGCGCGGAACAGCTCGCCGGCAGAATTGACCTCGATGTCGAGACCCTCTGCGCGGATCAGGCGCAATGCCTTGATGGCCGAGAGCGCCTTGCTCGCAAAACAAACGCGAGCTCTGGGATGGTGGTGTGCGAACTCGAGACGCATGCTGCGCGCGGTGCCGGCGATGCGCTTCGCCGAATATACATAGAGCGGAGTCCGGCGGCTCTCGGTGAGAGCGACCAGATCGACGCCGTCCATGAAAAGACGGCCGTCACAGGCGTCCAGGTACCCCGGAATCTGCCACGCGGCCTCGTTCATGCCGGCTCGTCTGCCGGCGGCACGGAGCCGATCCGATCGACGATCAGCCGATAGTGCTCGGGCCGGCGGTGCGCGGCGAAGTTGAAGATATCGCTGCGGTAAGGCGCCGCGAAGTCGAGATCGCACTTGCGAACGACCAGCTCGTCTCCCAAGGTGGCACATTGCGCCACAATCTCTCCCGAGGGAGCGATGATGCAAGTCTGGCCGATCATGTTGAAACCTTCCTCGAAGCCCGCCTTGGCGACGCCGACGACCCAGGTCGCGTTTTGATAGGCGCCCGACTGCATGACGAGGTGATTGTGGAAGGGCTCGAGCGCATCGAGCTCGTACGGGTCGCCCAGTCCCACGGGCGAGTTGTACCCGAGCAAAATCATTTCGACCCCTTGGAGGCCCATGACGCGATAGGTCTCGGGCCAGCGCCGGTCGTTGCAAATGCACATGCCGAAAATTCCACCGAACGCGCGCCAGACCGGGAAGCCCAGATCGCCGACCTCGAAGAAGCGTTTCTCGAGGTGCTGTCCGGGGCGCTCCAACACAGCGGCGTGACCGGGCAGGTGCACCTTGCGATACTTGCCGACGAGCTTGCCGGTTTTATCGACCAGGATCGAGGTGTTGAACCGGCGCTTGCGGCCGTGCTCGGTGAGGAGCTCGGCGTAACCTAAGGAGAAGCCGATTCCTAGCCGCTGCGCTTCCTCGAACAGAGGTCGAGTCTCCGGCCCAGGCATCTCGGCCTCGTAGAAACTGTCGATCTCGCCCTCATCCTCGAGAGGCCACCGCGGAAAAAACGTCGTCAGCGCGAGCTCGGGATAGGCCACGACGTCGCAGCGCATGTGATGGGCCTCGCGCATCAATTCGAGCAGCCGTTGCACCACCTGCCGCCGGCTTTCGCTCCGGGGCACGGGGCCGACTTGCGCTGCGCCTATGATGACTGTACGGGACATAATGTCGTGACCTTGATCCTTGAAAGTCGTGATGAATGCAATCGACTACAGTAGTTTGACCCGGAGCAGCCCTACAACTCATTATTTTGGTGCCGTGACGACAATTTTTTGTGCGAGGGTGGTGTGGACAAAGTCCAGGCGCTGACTGGGAGGCCCGTGACCGGGCTGCCCCCGTTGATGTGGCTGAAAGCATTTGAGTCGGCGGCGCGGACCATGAGTTTCGCCGCGGCGGCGACCGAGCTCAACATGTCGACCGGGGCGATCAGCTATCAGATACGCGCGCTCGAAGCGCACCTGGGCTTTGCGCTTTTCGCGCGCACGCCGCGGGGGATCAAGCTCACTCCCTTGGGGCTCGCCTACATGCCCGGCGTGCGCAAGGCGTTCGACGAGCTCGCCGATACGACGGTGGGCCTCTTTGGCGGCACGGGGCGGGTCAAGGTCACTGTGCATGCACCGGCCTCGCTCGCGGCGTTGTGGCTCGTCAAGGAGCTACCGGCGTTCATGACCGCCAATCCGCGGATCGACATCCGGATGTCGTCGCTCGTCTGGGATAACCCCGCGCCGGACGATACCACCGACCTCGAGATTCGCTATGGCACCGGGCACTGGGATGGCTATAGATCGGAGCACTTGCTGCATCAGGATCTCATGGTGTTGTGCAGTCCCTCGTTCCTCGAGCAGGCGCGCGAGAGCGGTGATGTGGCGGCCTTCATTCAGCGGCGCTTGATTGCCATCGTCGGCTATGAGAAGCACCGCTTAAGCATGCGTCAAGGCCTGCAAGTCGCGGACTTGCCGACGAGTTCCGTGCCCACAGTCGATACGAGCATGGCGGCGCTCGAGCTCGCGACCTGTGGTGCGGGCTGCGCGCTGACGCACCGCATACTGGCCGAGCCCTATTTGCAAATGGGCCGGCTCGTGGCCGCGCTCGATCGTGAGTTCATCGACGATCACTCCTATTTCATCTGCGCACCGCAGCGCCGCGATCGATCGCGGCGCGAGGTCGAGCTATTCCGCGACTGGCTCATCGAGATGGCGACCCATCGAGACTGATGCGGACGAACGACCTCCTGCCCCTCCGCGGGCGATGCGCCGCCTAAGTTTTCTCGGGCTCATCCGACAGTAATCCCGCATAGCCCCAATCCTCCTTCGCGATCTCCTCGATGATGATGTTGGTGTATTCGGGCTTCTTCCCCATGACGCGCGCGAGGGACTCGGTAAATTCCTTCACGAGCTGAGCTTTCTGCGCTCGTGTGGCTCCCGCGAGGATCTGGACATGGATGTGTGGCACGGGTCTCTCCTCTAGTTCGATGCATGGGCCGATCCGAGTCGCTTCTGCTGCGCATCGTAGGCCTGCCAGGACTGATCGACGAGAAAGGCATGGATGTCAGCGGCATTCTCGGGCGACAGCACGTCGTCGAATCGTGCCATGCCCAAGGGTACCAGTGCCCCGTCGAGCACGATGGACTTGAACGTATCGACGGATCCGGTGCCTCGATTCAATCGAGTGAGGTCCGGCGTCACGGCGCTGGCTCCGAGCGTGTGGCACTTGGAGCACCAGCTGTAGAAGAGCGCGCGTCCCGCTTCGATCCGTGTCGCCGTCCCCTCGTGCGCCGGCGGTTGCCGGTACGGCTCCTCAGTGCGCGGCGCCGGCTTGGGAACAGCGGAGCCGCCGAGCTTGAGCACCAGGATCCGGTCTTCATTCACATACTGCATCGCGGCGGTGCCCTGGTATGAGTACATGATGCTCCCGCCGTGACCCTGCATCACGGCCACGTACTGCGTGCCGCCGATCTCGTAGGTCATGGGCGCCGCCATCGTGGCCGTGCCGGTGTCGAGCGTCCTCAAGACGGCGCCGGTGTCGGCGGCGTAGGCCAAGAACCGGCCGTCCTCGCGGCCGGCAAAGACGAGGTTGCCGGCGGTGGCGAGTGTGCCACCATCCAGAACGAGGTGACCCTCGGAGGTTTGCTGTTGCCAGATTGCTTTCTGCCGGACGGGATCCCAGGCCTTGAGCATGGCTTGAACCCGGGGTTGCCCGTCGGGACGCCGATCGGGGACGCTCGGCAGAGCACCGAACAGCGGTGAGACGTCCTCGGGCCGATAGTCCTCGTCCGGCGTCGCGAAACCCGGTCCGGTACCCCCGTCGACATACTTGATCGTCGCGCCGGGATTCGTCTGCAGGTTGACGATCACGTTCGGCACTTCGAGGGTCGGAATGTAAACGAGGCCCGTGCGCGGATCGAAGGACATTGGAGCCCAGCTGTGCGCTCCCTGTGCGCCCGGATAAACGAGCGTCGGCTGCCGGGCATAGTCTGAACTCGCGGGCACGAGGGGGCGGAATCGCGCGGTCATGCCCTTGGACCAGTTCACGAAGCTGAACGGCTGCGCCGACAGGGGCTCGCCGGTGATGCGATCGAGCACGTAGAAATAGCCGTTCTTGTTGGCCTGCAAGAGGGTCTTGCGCGTTCGACCGCCGATACGAAGATCCGCGAGCACGAGCTTCGCATTCGCGTCGTAATCCCAGATGTCGCCCGGCGTGGTCTGGTAGTACCAGCGCATCCGGCCGGAAGCGGCATCGAGCGCGACGATCGATGCCGCATACAGCCGGTCAAGCGGCCGCCCGTGCACGCGCCGCGCACTCAGATACGGCGCGGCATTGCCGGTGCCGATGAAGATGCGATTGAGCTCGGGATCGTAAGCCATCCCGTCCCAGACGGCGCCGCCGCCGCCATACGCCGGGTCGCGGTCGGCATCCCACGTCCCTTCGGCCGCCCTCAGCTCGGGGGCCGCGTGCGCATCGCCGCACTTCGGCACCGTATAGAACCGCCAGCGCAGCGCGCCCGATTCGAGGTCGTATGCGGACACGTAGCCTCGCAGGCCGCCGCGGCCGGTATCGCCCCCGCCGTTGCCGACGACGAGGACGTCGCCGGCGATGAGCGGTGCGCCGGAACACGCGTACGTCGGACCTTCGGCGGTGGCGGTTTCCCAGAGCGTCGCACCGGTGCGCGCGTCGAGGGCGAACGTTCGGCAATCGAGTGCCGTGACGTAGAGCTTACCGCGGTGAAGCGCAACGCCGCGATTGACGACGTCGACGTTTGCGTAGCGTGCCACCTGACCATTGCTGTGCGGATCGAATCGCCACTCGAGCTCCCCGCTCACCGCATCGACCGCATAGACGACGCCCCACGGACCCGAGGCGTACAGGACGCCGTCGGCGACGACGGGCGTCGCCTCCATCCCTCGGTAAGTGCCCGTCTTGAATTCCCACGCAAAGCCGAGATCGCGCACATTGGTTGAATTGATCTGCGAGAGCGCGGAGTAATAGGCGGTCTCGCTCGGCGGGCTCGCGGCACGACACGGGGCGCCCGCCACGACAGCCAAGAGGCCGACCGCCAGGAGCCTCGCTGCGATCACGGGGCATCTCATGCCGGGCCCTTCTCGCAGCGCTATTTCTTGTCCGAAAACTTGTACGAGAACTTGAGGCTCAGAGTACGTGGTCGGATGATCGTGTCGGCCTTCACCCATTCGACATAGCTCGAGAAAGTGACGCCGCGCGTGTCGGCGAGATTCTCGCCATAGAGCCCCACGGTCCAGGCGTCCTTGGCTACCCCGAGCGCCGCATCATAGGTCGTGAAGGCCGGATTGTAGAAATCCACGGACACACCCTGCAGGGTCTTCGTGATCCGATCGGTCGTCGAGACGGTACCTCCCTGGTGGGAAGCGCCGGCCTGACAGAAGGCGTGATAGTCGTCGATCGAAAAATCGTAGCGCGCCCGGATGTTGGCCTGGAAGGGAGGCGAAAGGGCCAGGGGCGAGCCGAGTGCGCCGAAGGGATTTTCGATGGGAATCGGCTGGCCGGTCTTGGGGTTGGTCAGGGAGAGCGTCTTGACGACCTCGCTCGAGTTCAACGAACCGGAACCCGTCACCGTGAGGCCCGAAGTCACCCGCGCCACGAAGGAGGTCTCGGCACCGCGGACCCGGTAATTGGGACCATTCGCCGCAAAGATGTTGTTGCCTGTGACGCCCGGATCGAAGATCGTGATCTGCACGTCCTTCCAGTCTTCCTGATACAGCGCGCCGTTGAACTGCAGCCGATGACCGAACCATTCGCTCTTCCAGCCGATCTCGTTGTTGGTCAACGTGTCCGGTCCGTAGAGGAGCGGCGGCGAATAAATTCCGTAGAGCGGCGAGCTCGGTGTGATGATGCCCTGGCCGAGATTGAACCCGCCGGGCCGGAATCCTTGAGACCAGGTGTAGTAGACGAGCGCATCTGGGGTGACATGCCAGGTGATGTTGCCGCGGCTCTTGAAGCCCACGTAGGTCTTGTTCAAGTTGAGCGCATTCAAGTTGTTGCCGTTCGACGTCGGCACCGTGCAGGGGCTCGGCGGAACATCGCCGTCATAGGGTCCGTAGATCTCGCAGCCGAAGCTGCCGACATTCGAGCCCTTCTCGAAGTCGCTGATGTCATAGTAGCGGGTGCCCGCGGTCACGGTCAGCGTCTTCGGTATGACATCGAAGTCCACTGAGGTGAACGCAGCCTTCTGCGTGTAGCCGCGCGTGATGTCTTGGAGGTACACCACCCCCGGTGGGCGGGTGTTCGGATCGTTGCTCGTCGCGCCGGGCGGCGGCGCGATGGGCTCGAAATGCGGGCTGGTGCCGTACGCCCAGTCGGATTGATCGTAGATCGTGTAGTTTTCCCAGTAGATGCCGCCGATTGCGCGCAGTCGCCAGTCGTCGGGCGTGCTCGCGCGCAGCTCATGCGATTGGTGGGTGTTCTTCGCCTTCTCGTGCCAGTACGCGCTCGGCGAGTAGCAAAATCCCGCAGAGCCCGGGGTCGCGGTTCCGCCCTTGAAGGGATACCCGGGATAATCGCATTGATAGTACCCGGCGTAATGGCCGCGCGAATAATTCGTGTAGTCCATTTGCTGGTCGATGTTGCGTACCAAGTAACCGCCGGCGTACACCAGCTTGAGGTCGCCGACCTTGCCGTTGACCGTGAGCTGCGTATCTTCGAAACGGTCCTTGTCATAGGTGGGATTGAAGAGCTGCACGGACAGATCCGGCAGTGTCTTTCCTACGCCGTCGTAGGCTTCCTGCCAGAATACGCCGTCCGCTTCCATGCTCTGGTACGACTGCGTCAAGAGCGCGCTCCAGTCCTCGTTGAGCTTGAACAGAAGCTCGCCGCGGACTCCCTCGTAAGTGACCGGATTGAAGGCGCGGCCCGCCTCGGCGGAGTTGTTGATCGGCCCGCCGTTGGGCGGCACGGCGCCGCTGAAGTAGTTGACCGAGACGAGATCGGTCGCGGCGCGGCTGAAGGTTCCTGGAATGTTGTTGATGTAGCCGCCGCGCCGGTCGTCGTAGATCACGACGCGCGCGGCGAGCGTATCGGCGATGAGCGGCACGTTGAGCATCGCGTCGACGCTCGCGCTGCGATCCCCGCCCGTCGTGACGCCGTAGCCAACGTTCGTCGCGCCCTCCGTCACGTCGAGCTTGGGCTTGTTCGTGATGTAGCGCACGACGCCGGCCTGCGCACCGGCGCCGAACAGCGTTCCTTGCGGCCCCTCGAGCACTTCGACCTGCTGCAGATCGGCGGAGTAAATGTCGAGATTTCTGCCGGGCATCTGCGCGGACTGCTCGTCGAGATAGACCGCGACGTTCGGAAAGCTGCCGACGCCCCCGGAGCCTTGCAGACTCTGGCTCCCCGTCGAGAGACCGCGCATGAATATGTTGCTTTGTCCGGGCCCATTGCCGGCGGCGGTCACGTTCGGGAGGTACTTCAAGAAGTCCTGGAACGTCGTGACGTTGAGCTGCGCCATGGTGTCGCCGGTGAGCACCTGGATGGTCACCGGAACGTTTTGAATGTCCTCCACGCGCCGCTGTGCCGTGACGGTAATCTCGGCAATCTCATCGGACGGGCTCGACGGTGAAGCGGCCGAGTTGCTCGTTTGAGCGGCGACATCGCTCGCATGCGTGGCGAGAGCCGCCGACACGGCACACGAAAGCAGCGACCAGATCGGAGTGTGGCGCGCGAGCGGCCCGGCGGTGCGCTCGCACGAGCGGCCGGGCCACGAGTGGCCGGGCATAGCGGTGCGGCGGTGATCCAGCATTTTCCTCTTCTTCATGCCCCCTCCGGGAAAATATAAAAACTCGATCGAGTGCGATCGAGGTGATGCACCAAAAATGCACTCACAGCACGCTAATTCGCGCTAATTCAGGGCACGTTGCGCGATCTTATTAGTAATCGTCGCGGCGATTTTTTCTTATACGAGTTACACGGCCAAAGTCAACTCAGAAAAATGAGGCGCCTCACGAGCCCATCTGAACGATCGAGGCTCGAGAAGCCGTCGCAAGTCCGCAGCGCCGCCCGACCGGGCATCGAAGCGACGAATCGCTGATGACGACGCGGCTTTTGCGGCGTTAGACTCCGTCGCCGATGATGAGCCGCGACTGTCTCGCAGGCCGGGAAATATCGAGTGAGGGGGGGAACGCACGTGACTGCTCTGAGATGCGGCGAGGCCGTGATGAAGTTGCTCTCGGCCTATGGCGTGGACACCGTATTCGGCATGCCGGGAACCCACACCGTCGATTTGTACCGCGGTATCGCGCGCGCCGAGATGCGACATGTGCAGTGTCGCAACGAACAGGGTGCGAGTCTCATGGCCGACGGCTATGCGCGTGCGACGCGCAAGCCCGGCGTCCTGACGATCGTGAGCGGTCCCGGCGTCACGAACGCGGCCACCGGCATCGCTCAGGCGTACTGCGATTCGCTGCCCATGCTCGTGCTGTCGGGCGCGTGCGCGACGCACACGCAAGGCAAGGGCTGGGGCACGGTCCACGAGCTCGACGATCAGAGCGCGGTGACGGCCGGCTTCACCGCGTTCAGTGCGATGGTTCGCTATCCCGACGAGCTGCCCGAGTTGATTGCTCGCGCCTACGGGGTGTTCCGCGGCGCGCGTCCCCGGCCGGTGCACCTCTCGCTGCCGTGGGACGTGCTGCCGCTCGTCGTCGCCGGTGAATGGAAGTCGCGCCGTACTCCCTCGCTCCCGATGCCCGATCCCAAGGCCATCGAGGAGGCCGCCGATCGGCTCGCCAAGGCGAGGAGCCCCTTGATCCTCGTGGGCGGCGGAGCGGTGGGCACGCGTGAGGCGTTGACCGGCATTGCCGAGCGCGTCGGCGCACCCGTGCTGGCCACGAACGCCGGCAAGGGGATCCTGCCGGAATCTCACCCGCTCTCGCTCGGCTGCTCCATCCTGCAGAAGCCGAGCCAGCATGCGCTGGCGCAGGCCGACGTCGTGCTCTTGGTCGGAACCCAGGTCGCGGAGGGCGATCACTTCTTGCCGAAGCTCGCCATCGAGGGCGACATCATCCGCATCGATATCGATCCCAGAGAGCTGACGTCGCAGTACGGCGCTGCCGTCCCCATTCAGTCCGACGCACGCGCGGCCCTGCAGGCCCTCGCATCCGCGCTCGCCGCTCGGCCTGTTGCGGGGCCACGAACCGGCGGCGAGAGCCGCGTGCGCGATGTGCTCGCGCGGAACGGCACGGTGATGACGGCCGGGGAGCGGCAGCACGCGCGTGTCTGGAAAATCCTGCGCTCGGCCCTGCCCGCGGATACGATCGTGATGGGCGATGCCTCGCAGATCGTGTACACGGGCTCATTTGCGATGCCGATGCAAGAGGAGCGCTGCTGGTACTACTCTGGCTCTTACTGCTCCCTGGGCGTCGCGCTGCCGATGGCCGTCGGCGCGAAGATCGCGGCGCCGCATCGGCCGGTGATCGCCGTCGCGGGGGACGGCGGGATCATGTTCACCATCAACGAGCTCGCCACGGCGGCCGAGGAACGCCTCGCGCTGCCGGTGATCGTCTGGAACAACGATGCGCTGAAGGAAATCGTCGATCAGATGGACCAGCGGCAGGTGCCGCGCATCGGCGTCGAGCCCCGCAGTCCCGATTTTCTCAGCCTGGCTCGCAGCGTTGGCTGCCTCGGCGTTCGCGCACAAAGCGCACAGCATCTCGCCGAGTGCATGCGCGAGGCGCTTGCGGCTGATCGGCCGACCTTGATCGAGATTCGCCAGGACAGCCCGTGGCTTCGAGAGTAGCGGTCATCGGCGGCCGATGAGCGCGATCGGCAAACCCGACCCGACGGACGCCCCGCACGCCATCAGCCGGCGCAGCGTCCTCGCCGGGGCGGCGGCCCTGGGCCTATCCTTGAGCGGGCTCGGCGCGGCGGCGGACGCGCCCCCTGCGCAGAAGCCGCGGCGCGGCGGGAACCTGCGCGTTGCGGTGCTCGGCGGCGGCTCGGCGGACACACTCGATGCGAACCTAAACCAGACCCAGCCCGACACCGCGCGCGTCCACAGTCTCTTTCAGCCGCTGCGCCAGCTCCGGCATGGCGGCGCGTTCGAAGATCTGCTTGCCGAGTCGATGGAATCGAACGCGGACGGCACGGTGTGGACGATTCGTCTGCGCAATGGGGTCACCTTCCACGACGGCAAGCCGCTGCGCGCCGAGGACGTCGCCTTCACGCTGCGCCGTGTGACCAATCCCGAGGCCCCGCTCTTCGGGGCGCCGGAGCTCGGTCCGATGGACCGCGACAGCTTCAAGATTCTCGATGAGCGCACCCTCAAGGTGGGCATGCATTCGCCCTTTGCCGTCTTCGACGAGGCCGTGGCCGACTCGATCAACTTAGGGATCGTGCCCGTGGGCTACGATCCGAAAAAGCCCGTGGGCACCGGGCCGTTCAAGTTCGAGAGCTTCGTGCCGGGGCGGCAGAGCGTGTTCACCCGCTACGAGGGGTACTGGAAGGAGCCGCCGTATCTCGACAAGCTGACCATCATCGATTCCTTCGCGAGCGATACCGCGGCCTACAACGCCCTGCAGGGCGGGCAGATCGATGCCTTCGCCGCCGCCCCGCTCACCATTGCGCGGGTGATGCGGCCTGGCGGTCCGATCAAGACGCACGTGTCGGAAGCGACGCAATGGACCCCGTTCGTCATGCGCGTCGACCAACCGCCCTTTGACAATCCCGATGTGCGCCGGGCATTCCGGCTCATCGTCGACCGCGCGCAGATCATCAAGATCGCCCTGAACGGGTTCGGCGTGCCCGGAAACGATGTCTTCTCGCTGTTCGACGGCGCGCCGCAGGCGTTCGTGCGCCACCGCGACGTCGATCAGGCCCGTACGCTGTTGAGAAAGGCGGGGCACGAGAACCTGAGCGTGGAATTGACGACCGCCGACATCGCCAACGGCGTAGTTCAATCCGCGCAGATCTTCGCGCGTCAGGCACGCGACGCCGGGGTGACGGTCAAGGTGAGGCAGGTCACGCCCGACGTTTATTTCGGTGAGCAGTTCCTGACCTGGCCTTTCGCCCAGGACTTCTGGACGTTCAACTCCTACCTGACCCAGGTCGCCCTCTGCCTCTTGCCGACTTCGCCTTACAATGAAACGCACTGGCGCGATCCCGCCTATGCGGCGCTCTACCGGCAGGCGCTCTCCACGCTCGATGCGACGAAGCGGGGAGAGATCGTGAGGCAATTGCAGACCCTCGATTTCGAGCAAGGCGCCTACATCATTCCCTCCCACAATCAGATCGTCGATCTCCTGGCGCAGAACGTGAACGGCGTGGCACCGGGCACGTTCATGGCGCTCGGGGATTACGAGTTCGCCAAGATCTGGCTCGCCTGATGTCGCGACCCGCCCGTAGCGCTCTGTCATGGCCGTCCTGATTTCGCGTCGGCTTGCGCTCGGGTTCCTCACGATCTTTCTGGTCACGGTGCTCGTGTTCGCCGCCACCGAAGTGCTGCCGGGCGACGCGGCGCGCGCGGTGCTCGGCCGAGGCGCGAATGCAACGACCCTGGCGGCGCTGCGTCGGCAGCTGCACCTCGATGCCCCCGTGCCGGTGCGCTACGCACGCTGGCTTCGGGACCTCTGCACCGGCCATCTGGGCGTCTCGCTGGTGAACGGTGAGCCGGTAGGGGCGCTCGTCGGACCGCGGGTCGTGAATTCCGCGATCCTCCTGGGTCTCACCGGGCTGATCGGGATCCCACTGTCGATCGCGATCGGGATTCTCGCCGCGCTCAGGCGCGACCAGCGGCTCGACCGCACCCTCTCGATCGTGACGCTGGTGCTCGCGGGCGTACCCGAGTTCGTGGTGGGCATCGGTCTCATCGTCGTGTTCGCCACCGTCGTCGTGCAGTGGCTGCCGCCGGTATCGATGGTCGCGCCGGGCGCTTCCGCGCTCTCGAAGCCGGAAATTCTCGTGCTACCGGTGGCGACGCTCGTCCTCGTGATATTTCCGTATGTGTTCCGCATGACCCGAGTGACCATGATCGACGTGCTCGACAGCGAATACATGGAGATGGCCTCGCTCAAGGGACTGCCGCGATGGCGTCTCGTCCTGGTGCACGCCTTGCCGAACGCCGTCTCGCCCACCGTCCAGGTCGTGGCGCTTACCTTCGCCTATCTCGCTGGCGGTACGGTGATGATCGAATACCTGTTTGGCTACGCGGGACTGGGTCAGGGACTCATGGACGCCATCGAGGCGCGCGACATCCCGATCATTCAGGCCATCGTGCTTCTGCTGGCGAGCGCCTACGTGCTCCTCAACGTCGCCGCGGACGTCGTCTCGATTCTCGTGACGCCGCGGCTGCGGGGAGGCCGATCGTGGCAGGCCACGTGAGTGCGGCGGCACGCTCCGCGGCGCGCTCGGATGCGGCCCGTGCCGCAGGCAGTTACCCGGCATGGATTCGCAGCGTCCGCGAGTTCTTCTCGAGGGGCAGCGCGATCTGGGGCGCCTCTCTCACCGCTGCCGTGCTCATCCTCGTCGCCATCGGCCCCCTCTTTGCACGCTACCCGCCGATCGACTTCGTCGGGGCGCCATTCGAGTCCCCTTCGCTCGACTTGCCGCTCGGCGCCGACATCATGGGGCGCGACGTGCTCTCGCGCGTATTGTCGGGCGGCACCGTAATTCTGTCGCTGTCGGCGCTCGCCACCGTCCTCGGCGTCGCGCTCGGGGGCCTGCTCGGCATCAGCGCCGGGTACTTCAAAGGCGTGGCGGACGATCTCATCATGCGCACACTCGATGTGCTGCTCGCCTTTCCGCAAACCATTCTCGCGCTCCTGTTCGTGAGCGTGCTCGGGTCGAGCTTTCTCTTGATCGCGGTCCTGGTCGCCGCCATCCACGCACCGCAAGTCGCGCGCGTCATCCGCGCCGCGGCGCTACGGGTGGCAGGCGAGGACTTCGTCGAATATGCGAAGGGCATCGGCACGCCGCCGCTCAAGATCATGGCTCGGGAAATCGTGCCGAATGTGATCGGCCCGCTGCTGGTGGAGGGAGGACTACGCTTTACTTACTCGATCGCGCTGATCGCCGGCTTGAGTTTCTTGGGCCTCGCGCAGGATCCGCCGGCTGCGAACTGGGGCTTGATGCTCAACGAGAACCGCATCGGGCTCGCGCAGAACCCCTGGGCGGTGGTCGTGCCCGTCGGGCTCATCGCGATCCTCACGGTCGGGGTCAACCTCTTGACCGATGCCTACGGCAGCTGGGCCGCCCGGGGAAATCGTCCCGGCGCGCCGCAGCCCGCGGAAATCATCGAAGGCCCGCTATGAGAGTCCCGGTGTCGACCCCCGAGCGATGCGGCGAGGCGGCGGTGGTGGTGCGCGGTCTCTGCGTCACCACCGCCGATGGCCGGCGGTGCCTGGTCGACGATGCCTCGCTCGAGCTCGAGCCGGGCGAGGTGCTAGGCATCGTTGGGGAATCCGGCTCGGGCAAAACGACCCTGGGACTCGCACTCTTGCATCATTGCCGGCGGGGCCTTTGCATCGGGCGCGGCACCATCCGGGTGGCCGGCCGAGATCTCGGCACCGCCGCGCCCGAGGAGTTGCGGCAGCTGCGCGGCCGCCTCGTCTGCTATGTGCCGCAGGACCCTGCGAGCGCGCTCAATCCGGCGCTGCGCATCGGGACGCAGCTCGCGGAGTGCCTCGAGCCGCGCGCGCGGCGCGATCGCACCCAGCTCCTCGACCTGTTGAGCGCGGTGAAGCTCCCGCCCCGGGAGAGCTTTCTCGAGAGCTTCCCGCATCAGCTCTCGGGCGGACAGCTGCAGCGCGTCGCGATCGCCATGGCCTTCGCCAACCGGCCGCGGCTCATCGTGATGGACGAGCCGACCACGGGCCTCGACGTCACCACGCAGGCACATGTCCTCGACACCGTGCGCCAGCTCTGCGACCGCCACCACGTCGCGGCGATCTATGTCAGCCACGACATCGCGGTGGTCGCCGCCATCGCCCGACGAGTCGCCGTGGTCTATGCCGGGCGCATCGTCGAGATCGGACCCACCGAGCGCGTGCTGCGAGGTCCCGCGCATCCCTACACGCGCGCTCTCATCCATGCGGTACCGGATATCGACGACGCCACGCCGGTCTCAGGTATTCCCGGCCACGCACCGGAAGCCGGCGCCGAGTTCTCGTGCTGCTCGTTCGCGCCGCGCTGCACGCTCGCGGTGGACGCCTGCCGGGAGCACTTGCCCGATCTCCTCACCATCGCACCGGGGCACGAGGTCCGCTGCCCGCGGTCCGGCGATCGGGAGAATTTGCCCCCGCGCGGGCCGGTGGCCGTGCGGGAGACGAGCGTGAAGCCGCTCCTCGCGGCGCACGGCGTGCGCGCCTTCTACGGCCGGCGCGAGGTGCTGCATGGCGTGACGTTCGAGGTGGGCGCGGGCGAGTGCGTCGCGCTGGTCGGGGAATCCGGATCGGGCAAGACGACCCTTGCGCGCTGCATCGGCGGCCTGCATGCCGAGGCCAGGGGCACGATGACGTTCCACTGCGAGCCGCTGCCCCTCGATACGCGCGTGCGCTCTGCCGCGACGCGCCGGCGCATCCAATACATTTTTCAAAACCCTTACGGATCGTTCAATCCGCGCCGCTCGATCGGCGCCTCGCTTGCCCTGACCTTGTCGCAGTTCGAGAAGCTGACGAGCAGCGAGCGGCGCGGCAGGGTCCTCGCGGCGCTCGATCAGGTGTCGCTGCCCGCGTCCATGGCGGAGCGCTATCCCCGCGATCTCTCCGGCGGCCAGCGCCAGCGGGCCGCGATCGCGCGGGCACTCATCACCGATCCGGAACTCCTGATCTGCGACGAGATCACCTCGGCACTCGACGTGTCGGTGCAGGCCGTCATCACGGAGTTGCTGAGCGACTTGCAGCGCGAGCGGGGTCTCGCCATGCTGTTCGTCACGCACAATCTCGCCGTGGTGCGCGGCCTCGCTCAGCGTATTGTGGTCATGCAGGGCGGGCATCTGGTGGAAGAGGGTCCGACGGATGCGGTCATGCGCCACCCGCAATCGGATGAAACCAAGCGGCTGCTGCGCGACGCCCCGCGCTTCACCGCGGCCGGGCGCGAGGCCGCGATACACCTGTGAGCAACATCATGCATTTCGATCTCTGCATTCGCAACGGCACTCTCGTCACCGCCTCCGACCGCTGCCTGGCCGACCTCGGCGTCCGCGACGGGCGCATCCTCGCGATCGGGCGGGATCTACCCCGCGCCGATCGGGAGGTCGACGCGAGCGGACTCCTGGTGCTCCCCGGCGGTGTCGATGCGCATTGTCACATCGAGGAGCCCGCCTACCAGGGCGCGTTACTCGCCGATGATTTCGACTCGGCGACCCGTGCGGCCGCGTGCGGCGGCACGACCACCATCATGCCCTTCGTGAACCGCCTCGAAGGCGCTTCCATGCGCGAATCGGCCGAGGACTACGCGGCGCGGGCGCGCGCACGAGCGCGTATCGATTATGCCTTTCACATGATCTTCGGTGAATCCTCGGTCGGCAGCATCGAGGAGGAGCTTCCGGCGCTCATGCAGGAGGGCAACCTCTCGGTCAAGGTCTACATGAGCTATCCGGGATACATGCTCGACGATGAGCGCATCCTGCAAGTGATGGAGACCACGCGGCGGTACGGCGGGCTCACCATGGTGCATGCCGAGAACGGACACTGCATCCACTGGCTGACCGAGCAGGTGGGACACGCGCACGGCCACGGTCTCGCCGGCTTCGCCGAGACCTCGCCCGCGCCGGTCGAGCGGGAAGCGACGCACCGGGCCATCACGCTCGCGCAGGTGAGCGGCGCGAGGACGCTCATCGTGCACGTCTCCGCGGGCGAAGCGGTCGAGCAGATTCGCTGGGCGCACGCACGCGGGATCGACGTGCTGGCCGAGACGTGTCCGCAATATCTCGTGCACACCGTCGAGGATCTCGCCCGACCGGGCTGGGAGGCCGCCAAGTTCCTGTGCTCCCCGCCGCTGCGCGAAGCGGCGGACAAGGAGCTCCTTTGGCGAGGCCTCACCAACGGTACCTTCCAGCTGGTCTCGTCGGATCACTGCCCGTATCGCTTCGAGGGACCGGACGGCAAGAAAGTGTCGGGAGGGAGTCCCGACTTTCGCCACGTTCCGCCGGGTCTGCCGGGCATCGAGACGCGGCTGATGCTGCTCTTCAGCGAGGGCGTCGGCGGCGGGCGGCTCACGCTCGAGGACTTCGTCGCGTTGACCTCGACCAATCCTGCGAAGATTTATGGCCTTTATCCGCGCAAGGGCAGCCTTATGCCGGGCGCGGACGCCGACGTCGCGCTATGGGATGCCGGCGAGCAGGGCGTCATCCGCCACACCGAGTTGCACGATGCCTGCGATTACACGCCCTTCGAGGGACAGGCGATCCGCGGCCGTCCCGTCATGACGTTCTCGCGCGGCGAATGCCTGTGGGATCGCGGGCGCGTCCTGGGGGCACCTGGGCGCGGCCGCCGCATCGATCGGGTCGGATCGACGTGAGGGCGGCCCCGCGCCGCGCGCGCCGTACCGGGCCGCTAGAACGTGCCGGGGTACGTGCCGCCGTCGAGGAAGATGTTCTGGCGCGTGACGTAGCCGGCGCGCGCACCGCACAGGAACGCACACACCAGGCCGAGCTCATCGGGAGTTCCGAGGCGCCCCGAGGTCTCGCCCGCGCGCCACTCCTCGAGGACGTCGTCGGCCGACTGCCCGGGTTTCGCCGCGGCTCCCGCCTGGCGACGCAAGTGGGCGGTGCCGAAGGAGCCAGGCAGAATGTTGTTGATGGTCACGTTGTGGCGGGCGATGTCGCGCGCCACGCCCGCAACGAATCCGGTCAAGCCGCTGCGCGCGCCGTTGGAGAGACCGAGCGAGGAGAAAGGTGCTTTCACGGAAACCGAGGTGATGTTGACGATACGGCCGAAATTGCGCGCGATCATGCCGTCAACCGTCGCCTTGATCAGCTCGATCGGCGCCAGCATGTTGGCATCGATCGCCTTCAGCCAATCTTCCCGGCCGAAGCGGCGGAAATCTCCGCCCGGTGGACCCCCCGCATTGTTGACGAGAATGTCGGGCTGCGGGCAGGCCGCGAGCAGTCGCGCGCGTCCCTCGGGGGTCGAGACGTCGGCGGCCACGGCGGTTACTTTCGCGCCGGTTTCGCTGCGAATCTCCTCCGCGGTCTTTTCGAGAGTGGCCGGCGTTCGGCCGTTGATGACCAGGCTTACGCCCTCGTGGGCGAGTGCCATGGCACAACCCTTACCCAGTCCAGCGCTCGATGCGCAGACGATCGCCGTCTTGCCCGCAATGCCAAGATCCATAGTGATGCTCCAGTCGTGTTCGATGCCCGAGGGCGAAACTGAAATGGAGCCGGATCATAGCAACTATTTTCTTCGTGCCCAATAAACCTCCTATCGGGGACTACCTCCATGATGATCGACGGACAGAGAGATCTCGTCGGCTACGGCAAGAACCCGCCGCACCCGCGCTGGCCGAACGATGCACGGCTCGCGATCAGCTTCGTGCTCAACATCGAGGAGGGCTCGGAGTATTCGATCGGCAATGGCGACGGCTTCGCCGAGGCCACGGTGACCGAGTTTGAGGCCTCCTACGTGCCGCGCGGCGACCGCGACCTGGCCGCGGAGTCGATGTTCGAATACGGCAGCCGCGTCGGCGTCTGGCGCGTGCTGCGCCTGTTCGAGAAGCATGGCCTGCCGCTCACGCTGAATGCGTGCGCCGTGGCGGTCGAGCGCCATGGGGAGCTCGCCGCCGCCATCCGCGAGAGAAGTTACGACATCTGCTGTCACGGCTGGCGCTGGGTGGATCATTTTCTCTTGTCCGCCGAGGCGGAGCGCGAGCACATCGCCCGAGCCATCGCGAGCCTCGAGCGCACGACGGGCCGGCGGCCGCTCGGCTGGTGCTGCCGCACGGGCCCGAGCGTCAATACGCGCCGTCTCCTGGTCGAGGCTGGCGGCTTTCTCTACGACAGCGACGTTTACAACGACGAGCTACCGTACTGGATCGACGTGAACGGCAGGAATCACCTGGCGGTTCCCTATACGCACACGAACAACGATTCGCGATACGCGCCGGGTCCCTTGGCGACGAGCGCCGACTACGAGACCTGGCACCGCGATGCCTTCGATTGGCTGTATCAGGAAGGCGCCGTGCAGCCGAAGATGATGTCCGTGGGCCTGCATTCCCGGATGATTGGACACCCGGCACGCATTGCCGGCCTCGACCGCTTCCTCGCTCATGTGGCGGGTCACAAAGATGTCTGGGTGTGCGAACGGGTGGAGATCGCGCGGCACTGGCACGCGCATCACCCCGCTCGCCGCGCGGGCTGACCGCCCGGCGCCGTGCGGCACGGGCCGGCGCAAGCGGCCGCTACCACTCCGGGTTCGGCAGCTCGCTGAAAACCTCTTGTAGCGCGAAGCCCCAGCGCGTGCGGATCATCTTGAAATACTCGTTATCGAAATCGATGCTGATGTGGGTCGCAAGCCGGAACTCATCGCGCCGGACGATGGCGAGATCCAGGGGAGGGCCGACGGTGAGATTCGAGCGGATGGTCGAGTCCATGGAGACGAGCGCGCACTTCGCCGCCTGCGCGAGGCTGCTCGAGAACGAGATCACCCGGTCGATGATGGGTTTGCCGTACTTCGACTCGCCGATCTGAAAATACGGCGTCTCGCGCGAGGATTCGATGAAGTTGCCCGCCGAGTAGATGTGAAAGAGCCGCGGCTCCTCGCCGCGAATTTGACCGCCCAAGATGAACGTGCCGTTGAATTCGTGACCTTGATCTTTGAGATAGCCCGCATCGCGCGCATACACCTCGCGCAGCGCATCGCCCACGACGCGCGCCGCCGCGAACATGTTGGGGGCGCGATAGATCTTCGCGGGCTCCACGGAGTTCTCGAGGTTGTCGTGGAGCAAGTTCACGACCGCCTGGCTGATGGCGAGATTGCCCGCCGACATGAGCACGAGCACGCGCTCGTTGGGGCGCTGGAAAGTCGCCATCTTGCGGAAAGTGTTGATTTGATCGACGCCGGCGTTGGTCCGGGAATCGGACAAAAGGACGAGCCCGGTATCGACCAGCAGGCCGACACAATAAGTCATGGGGGAATTCTACCTTACTGCTGCTGCAGCGCCGAGTCGGCGACCAGCACGTTCGCTTCCATGCGCTCGCCGCCGCCGCCGTGGCGCACGCCGCGCACCGGCGCCGCGTCGAGGTAATCGCGGCCCACCGCGAGACGGCAATAATTGCCTACTGCGGGCCGGCGATGGGTGACGTCGATGCTCTGCCAGCCGACCTCCGGCCCGAGCCACGCATCCACCCAGGCATGGCTTGCGGCATCGCTGGAGTCGCCCGTGTAGAGATAGCCGCTCACGTAGCGTGCGGGCATCCCCACGGCACGCGCCGAGGCGATGAACACGTGGGCGTGATCCTGGCAGACACCTTCGCCGCTCTTGAAGGCGTCCGCGGCGGGCGATTGCACGTCGCTCGAGCTCGTCGTGTAGCGCACCGCCTCATGCACCGCCTCGGCAAGCGCCTGCGCGCGCTCGCGCGGCTCCTTCACGTGCGCGAGGGTTTCGCGCGCGAAGACCTTGATCTCATCGTTCGGCGTCGTGAGCATGGTTGGGGAGAGATAGGCGAGCGGCGAGAGCGGGCCGTCGTCCGGCCGGATCTCGGTATCGGCGGTCTCGACCACACCGCGCACCACGATCTGGATCTCGCGGTGCGGCTGCTCGATGGTCAGCAGGTGAGAGATGTTGCCGTGGGCGTCGATCTGCTCGAGCCGCCGGCCCGGCGCCGTGATGGTCCAGGAGAGCGATCGCTGGCAGCGGTCGCGGCGCGGGGTGAGATGCAGGCTCTGCACGCTGTACTTGACGGGACGCTCGTAGCGATAGCGGGTGACGTGGCGGATATGCAGCTGCATGCGTCTTTAAGCCTCCGCCGGCGGCACGAGAAAGTCGGAGGCCACGCGATCGCCCAGATCGCGCAAGCGGGCGAGAAATTGCTGCAGAAAGTACGGCAATCCGACCTCGATGATGGCTTCCATCCGCGTGAAATGCAGCATAGCGTGGATCTCTCCCGCGCGCCGCTCGGTCTCCCGGGATTGATCGTTCCGGACCGACTCCAGGTTGTGATACACCTCCTTGCAGCAGCGAGTCAACGAGCGCGGCATGTCGTCGCGCAGGATCAGAAGCTGTGCCACCTTATAGGGCGTGATCACGTCCCGATACACCCGCCGGTACACCTCGAAGGCGGAGAGGGCGCGGAGCAAAACGCTCCACTGGTAGGGATCGGGCACCACGCTCGCGTCCGCGCCCGGCCGCAGGTCGTTCTGGTGCGCCGTGAGGATGCGCGCCGTGCTGTCGGCGCGCTCGATGAAAGTGCCGATGCGCGTGAAGTAGAAGGCCTCGTCGCGCAGCATGGTGCCAATGGTGACCCCGCGGGTGAGATGCGAGCGCTCCTTGACCCATTCGACGAAATGACCGATATCCGTGCGCGGCGTGCTGCGGGCCATGAAGGAGCGCGCATCGAGCCAGGTGGAGTTGAGCGTCTCCCAGAGCTCCGAGGTGAGCGAGCCGCGCACCGCGCGGGCGTTCTCGCGGGCGGCGCGCAGGCAATTGACGATGCTGCCGCTGTAATCGCGGTCCAAGCTCACGAACTCGAACACGACCATGGGGACGATGGACTCGTGGCGCTCCCGGTAGGCCTGCTCCATGTGCAGGGCGGTCATGGTCGAGCTCAGGGACTGGACCATGGCATCGCCCGACTGGGGCAGGAGCGACATCCGGTAATGTGCATCCACCAGGCGCGCGAGGCTTTCCGCGCGCTCGATGTAGCGCGACATCCAGTAGAGATGATCGGCGGTGCGGCTCAGCATGCGTCTTCGAGCACCCAGGTGTCCTTGGTGCCGCCTCCCTGCGAGGAGTTGACCACCAGCGACCCCTCGCGCAGGGCAACGCGGGTGAGGCCCCCGGGCACGATGCGGATGTCCTTGCCGGAGAGGACGAAGGGCCGCAGGTCGATGTGCCGCGGTTTCAAGCCTTGCCCGGCGAAGGTCGGGCAGGTCGACAGCGCGAGGGTGGGCTGGGCGATGTAGCGCTCGGGGGAGGCGATGATGAGCTTGCGGAAATGCTCGATCTCCTCCCGCGTGGCGGCCGGGCCGATGAGCATTCCGTAGCCGCCGGCGCCGTGCACTTCCTTGACCACGAGGTCGGGGAGGTGGCCGAGGACGTAGTCGAGGTCGTCCGGCCGGCGCAGCATCCAGGTCTGAACGTTGGCGATCAGGGGCACCTGGTTGAGATAGAAGCGGATCATGTCCGGGACGAACGGATAGATCGACTTATCGTCGGCGACCCCGGTGCCGATGGCGTTCGCGATGGTGATGCGGCCCTCGCGGTACGCCGCGAGCAGCCCCGGCACGCCCAGCATGGAATCCGGCCGAAATGCGAGCGGGTCCAGGAAGTCGTCGTCGATGCGACGATAGATGACGTCCACCCGCTGCGCGCCCTGGGTGGTGCGCATGTACACCGCCTCGTCGCGCACGAAGAGGTCTTGGCCCTCAACCAGCTCGACGCCCATCTGCTGGGCCAGGAAGGCGTGCTCGAAATAGGCGCTGTTCGCGGCGCCCGCGGTCAGGAGCACCACGGTGGGGTCGGAGACGCCGGTCGGGGCGACGCTGCGCAAGTTGTCGAGGAGAAAGTCCGGGTAGCGCTCGACCGGGGCAATGCGGTGTTCGGAGAACAGCTCCGGGAACAGCCGCATCATCATCTTGCGGTTTTCGAGCATGTAGGACACGCCCGAGGGCACCCGCAGGTTGTCCTCGAGGACCCGAAACTCGCCCGCGCCGTCGCGCACGATGTCGATGCCCGCGATGTGAGCGTAGATGCCGCCGGGGACGTCCACCCCTTGCATCTCCGGACGGTACTGCGAGTTACAGAGCACCTGCTCCGGCGGCACCACGCCCGCCTTCAAGATCTGCTGATCGTGGTAAATATCGTGGATGAAGGCGTTCAGCGCCGTCACCCGCTGTTTGAGCCCCGCCTCCAGCCGCGCCCATTCCTCCACCGGCAAGACCCGGGGGACTATGTCAAAGGGAATCAGCCGCTCGGCGCCCTCTTCTTGCCCATAGACCGCGAAGGTGATGCCCACCCGGTGGAACAAGGCGTCCGCTTCCGCCCGCTTCTGGGCCAAACGCTCGGCCGGCTGGGCGGCCAGCCATTCGGCATACCTGTGGTAGTGAGAGCGGGCAGTGCCCTCCGTCGCATACATCTCGTTATACGGTGCGGTCGCCAAACAATCCCCTTGAAGACAAGAAAGGAAGACCAGGCCAGGAGGCATGGGGTAGGGCTAATCATGTACTTTGGAGTATGGGGGTGCAATGCGAAGAAGAGAGTGCCAGGCCAGCGGTGAGCTGGGTCACCTCCACCGTCAATCTCTCAATCTAACCAGTCCGGGTAACAACGGCTTTAATTCGCCTGGCTCGGCACATATTCAATTACGGATAAGTGGGCGAATCTATGTGAAGGAGTTGACGTCGACCGCGGTCCCCAATTGTGTATGCGCACTTCGATATGATTGCCCGAATTGATATGGGAAGACGAAGCAGCGATGCTGCGGTCATCTCAACCTAAGTTTCAATGTCCGGGGCCGCTCGGCGGTATGCCTCAAATGTGGTGAGCTATGCAGTATCAATGCGTGTGCGGACGAATATCGCCATGAGCGCCCCTCGAGGCGACGTCCGACCTGTAGTTCGCAAAGCACTGCTGCAGCTGTTGGAGCCTTTGACTGCATTCGTGATCGATGCGGGGTTGAGCGCTGGCGACCTGAATTTACTACTGCGCGAGGCATCTGTGAGAAGTCTTGCCAGGAGACAGCTTGAGAATTCTCCGCGGATTAACATTTCCGGCATCGCGGCGACGACTGGAATTCCAAGAGCCGAAATTTCACGGATCCTCAAGCAAAATAACGAAGGTCGTCGGGCCGACCGCCGCCAGCAATCAACAAACCGCATCCTTGCTGCGTGGCATGGCGAGCCAAAGTTTATCGACAGGAATGGACAACCAGCTATCCTGAAAATATATGGTCGCGGGACGACGTTCGAATCGTTGGTAAAGTCGTTTGGTGGGGGGATTCCTCCGCGGGCGGTTCTTGACGAATTACTTAGGGCCCGTGTTGTAAAGGTTTTACCGGACCAAAGAATTCAGGCAAGAGGTTATCTGTCCGGAAGCTCTGGGTTAAGTCTTCAGGCAATCAAGGCGTTTGGGGATCGCGCTTCAGATTTGTTCTCGACAATGCTCTACAACATGAGAACACCTGAAACCCCGCGATTCCTAGCGACGGTGGCTCTGCCCGCAGGGAAAAAAGAGCTGCTACCTCTAATCAGAAAGAAGATATCGAACCGAAGCGCGGAGTTTGTCTCTGAAATGCAAGAGACATCGGCAGTTGCGCTGCGCAAGCGGGGTTCTAATACGGTGGGCGTGACCGTTTTCTATCATGAATCTACTCGAGCTAGTCATTCCAGGCGTTCTCCGACAAGCCGCACTAATTTTCGTCGACGACCGATTCGTTGAGGTCTCGCGACGGCGAACAGCCGTGAACTTCGAGCAGCTAAGGTTAAAGCCGTCAGGTTTTAAATCGGCAACCTCAACCAAGGTGCCGCATCTCCATGAGGATGGATACGAAACCCAGATCTGTGCCGAACTTTTGGGTTGCATAGTTCGTCAGTTGGGCTCGATGTATAAATTCTTACTATAAAGCCTATTCAATGGATTCGGTTTCGCGCCTTTCACGTATGGTTTGACGAGTCTCTTCACACTGTAAAAATATATGGGGATAATTGGGTAGTCAGAGAGAAGCACCCTCTCCGCCTCCTCTAGCTTCGCCTTCCGCTCAGATGCGTCGGCTGTCAAAGCAGCGGTATCAAGCAGAGAGTCATAGTGGGGATTCATGTAGCCCGCATCATTGTTAGGAGAAGTGCTTCTAAACGCCTCCAGAAAATTTCCTGCGTCGTTGTAATCGGCAGTCCATGCGAGTCGCACTACATCCCATCGCGACGTGTCTTTACGCGAATTTAGGAAGACTCGGTATTCTTCCGTAATTAGCTCCGTGTCGATGCCTAGCGTTTCCTTCCACATCGATGCTATTCCTATCGCGACTGCCTTTATTCCGGACCCTTCATTAATGAGGCAACGCAAATGAAGCGGTACGTTAGGGGAATAACCGGCAGCTGCGAATAGCGCGCGTGCCTGCGCAACTCGGTCATCATCCGAAGCGGAGCTCCATGGCCACGACTGCCGATCATAATTCCAAGCGTCCGGAGGAATTAATCCATAAGCGGGAGTTTGGCCAAAGACCAATAAAGTTGATTGAAGCTTCCGACGGTCGATTGCCATAGCAAGCGCTTGACGCAGTTTAGCGTTCGCAGAGTAGGCATTTGAGTGCATGTTGATTGCGTAATATGCCGTCGCCAGGTAAGGCGCTATCAGAAGCTCGGCGGGTCGTTCTTTTCGAAGAGAGGGTAAAGCTGAAGAGGGAATTGTCTGAGTGATGTCTAACTGCCCAGCTCGGTATTGACGGAGCTCTGCGTTGTCGTCCGTGGTGGGAACGTATTCAACATTCTGAATCCGGACTTTGCCTGCGTCCCAATATCTGCGGTTCTTTGTCAGCTTAAGGTTGCCCGCGGGAACCCAACTTGCCAATACGTATGGTCCATTTGAAACCCATTCTTGTGGACTGTGCGAGCTAGCGGCTTGTTCGGAAAAGATCGGAAAACTGGCAGTGAGCGTTAGAAGTTGTAAGAAGTAAGGTGCCGGTTGCTGCAGTCGAACTATTAAAAGGTCGTCTCTCACCGCTAGAACGCCGAGCTGATCGGGAGACGATTTTCCCGAAATTATCTCCGCCGCGTGCGCGATCGGTCTGAAAAAGTCCGCCACTTGGGAGGCGCGCTTGGGGTCAACAACTCGCCGCCACGCAGCGACGAAATCCTGCGCGCGAACAGGCATGCCGTTAGACCACTTCGCGTCATGCCTCAAGTTAAACGTGTATTCCGTTCCCGTTGAATCAACGCTCCAGGAACTCGCGACTCCCGGCAGTATCTGGCCCTCGGGTGACTCGGTTGCAAGCCCCTCATATAGATCGCGGATCACCTGATAAGAGATCGTGTCGCCGGCTACACCGGGATCCAGCGAAGATGGTTCGCCACCGATTCCTCGCCGCAAGGTGGTGACATCAACTGGCGCCTCGTGGTCGTTCCCGCTTTTCGGGTGGCATCCAGCAAAAAGCAGCAACACGATCAGCAGCCGGGCAGCTTTCACGGATTAACCTCAGTGAATTTGGCGCATTAGCTTGATAACAATAAAGCGCATCCCGTGCAGCCACCTCGGTTAGATAGCGTCGGGGACACCCGCCATGGCCCCACCCACGTTAATGGGCGCCTAATCAGTTAGCTGCCGCCAGATTACGTTAAATTCCCGCCGGCTAGAGCCGTGTTGTCGCGGTGCAGCATCCCGTGGAATCCCTGAATTTGAGGAATTCGTCACATTAATAGTTGTATTATGTTGCGCCGTGTCGCAATCTGTTAAGCATAACCTTTTAGCAGCGTTTCGGCATTTACTTCGACCGCTGGTTCGGATAGCGCTCAAAAACGGCGTGACATTTCCAGCCTTCGCAGGTGCTTTGAGGGATGCATATATCAAGGTTGCGAGCACTGAGCTCAAGGCTTCGAAAACCGTTGTATCGGGTGACGCGGTAGCCCTGATGACAGAGATAGATGCCGCCGAAGTAGTGGAGGTTCTGGAAGCGCCTGACGTAATGGAGTTGGGCAAGGATCGAGGGTTCAGTTCGGTAGCGCGGGTGTTGCTCGGTTGGCATACCGATCGAGATTACATCGGCCCGTATGGACTAGTAAGGGATCTCGCCTTTGCACCAACAGAGGCACAGGCGAAGAAAGATGTGAGTGGCTTCGTGGATTTGGCCCGGCGATATTGCCCGGCCATACCACCGAAAGTCGTTTTAGACGAATTGATCAGGACGGGGTGCGTACAAGATCTAGGTAACGGGTTCTATCGAGCGTTGACGCGTTTGTATGTACCCCAACAGTTGAGCGCCGAAAGCATTCGACAATTGGCTGAGGTAGTACACAACGTAACTGAGACGCTTGAAGTGAATTTCCGCAGATCGGTGCGGGGCACTGGGCGTATCCAACGAACGATATACGCAGATTACGGTTTACGACCAGATGATTTAGCAGCGTTTGATAAGTACGTTCGAGAGAGGGGACAGCTGTTCGCTGACGACATCGACAACTGGTTGTCCGAGAGGTCACAAGAAGTTCATCCAGATGCCGTCCAGACCGGGATAGGATTTTATCACTACGTCGTTAACAACAACGACGATAACGATTTTCGAAGGGCGCTAAGAGTTGAAGGGGAACAGGGATGAATACTAACTTCGCGCGTACAGCAATGCGCATAGTCACTGTGTGGGGAGCAACAGCGATGATCGCGGCGCCGTTGGCGGTACCGGTTTCTTCGCTTGCGGCGTCAACAAGCGCTGTTACCACCTTTCAAGCACTAGCCGGTACCGATCTCTTGGCACTGGGACCCGTAGAGCGTGTTGACGTCTCGAAGCGTCAGATACAAGTGCTTGGTCAAGTCGTCGTAGTTCCGGCTGCTCAATCAGCAGGTTTGGCTGACCTCGTCGATCATATGGTTGAGGTCCACGGATCGGTAAATTCAGACGGCACACTTCGAGCAACAAAAGTAGTCGAAATCAATTCATCCAGTTTTGTGCCTGGCGCTACCCAACTCTATCTAAAGGGCGCGATAAGCTCGGTCGATCAAGTGAATGCTGTCGCTCGCATCGGGTCACTTTCGATCAAATACGCAGGAGCGCTACACACTCTTAGTAGTAGTAGCCTAGCAGTGGGTCAGCTCGCCTCATTTGGCGGCGTTGAGTACTCCGGTATTGCGGCTTTCTATGCCGAGGCCGGTCGCGTAATCGGTTCTTTAGTACCTCTTAGCCAAGAGGGCACCGACAAAGTCAGCCCGCTGAGCCAAGAAGGCACCGACAAAGTCAAGCCGCTGAGCCAAGAAGGCACCGACAAAGTCAAGCCGCTGAGCCAAGAGGGCACCGACAAAGTTAGCCCACTGAGCCAAGAGGGCACCGACAAGGTTAGCCCGCTGAGCCAAGAGGGCACTGACAAGGTCAAGCCGCTGAGCCAAGAGGGCACCGACAAAGTCAAGCCGCTGAGCCAAGAGGGCACCGACAAAGTCAAGCCGCTGAGCCAAGAAGGCACTGACAAGGTTAGCCCGCTGAGCCAAGAAGGCACTGACAAGGTTAGCCCGCTGAGCCAAGAAGGCACTGACAAGGTTAGCCCACTAAGCCAAGAAGGCACTGACAAAGTCAGCCCGCTCAGCCAATAGGGAACTGATTCGGTCAGCACTTAAATCGACGGCCCGAGCAGGAGGCCGCGACAGTCAATAGGGAAGTGATTGATCGACCAAAGCTGATCGCCAGGAATGGTCGCACTTCAAACAGAAGCGCCGCCACGTTTCACTTGTTAGACTTTGTGCATGGCGCACTCCCTAGCCTGCTGGCGTTGCGGAGCCTCCTTATCCGCACTGAGTCTTCCCCTTCGCCGCCTCGACGTGTGTAAGGCGTGCAACGCCGAGTTGCACGTTTGTAAAATGTGTG
>JBEKWA010000007.1:0-134862 GCA_049513515.1 Steroidobacteraceae bacterium | reverse complement strand
CTCACCGAGAGCGTGAATTCGATGGCCTCGAATCTCGCGGCTCAGGTGCGCAACATCGCAGAAGTCACCATCGCGGTGGCGAACAGCGACCTGTCGAAGAAAATCACCGTCGACGTGCGCGGCGAGATTCTGCAGCTGAAGGAAGCCATCAACACCATGGTGGACTAGCTGAGGTCATTTGCTTCGGAGGTCACACGCGTCGCACGTGAAGTGGGTACCGAGGGCAAGCTCGGCGGACAGGCGCTGGTGCTGGGCGTCGCGGGCACGTGGAAAGACCTCACCGACTCGGTGAACTCCATGGCGGGCAACTTGACCGCGCAGGTGCGCAACATCGCCGAGGTGTCGACCGCGATCGCGAACGGCGACCTGTCGCGCAATATCACGGTGCGCGCAGCGCGGTGCGGCGCTCACGCGGCGGTTGCTGGCGTTCTCCCGCCGCCAGGAGCTCAAGCCTGAGTCGGTGAATTTGCCCGACCTCGTATGCGGCATGGGCGAGCTGTTGAAACGTGCCCTCGGAATCGAGGTGTCGCTCGTGTGTCAATTCCCGAAGAGCCTGCCTCCGGTGCTGGTGGATTCGAACTAGCTCGAGCTCGCGTTGCTCAATCTTGCCTTGAACGCGCGCGATGCCATGCCGTCCGGCGGAACGCTCACCATTCGAGCGGCCGACGAGGTCGTCGACCAGCAGCCGGGTGAGTCGTCCTTGAAGCCCGGAGAGTATGTGCGCATTGCCATATCGGACTCCGGTGTCGGCATGGACGAGGCGACGCTCGCCAAGGCGACGGATCCGTTCTTCACGACCAAAGGGTCCGGGCAAGGGGACGGGACTCGGCCTATCGATGGTGCACGGCCTCGCCGCGCAATCCGGCGGCCAGCTGCGCATCGAGAGCACGCCGAACGTCGGCACAGTGGTCGAGCGGTGGCTGCCGCGTGCCATGACCAACGCCGTCTCGCTGGTGCGCAGCGCGGACCGGTCGACGCCTTCGCCGGCCTCCAAGGCCTACCGCGTTCTCATCGTCGATGATGACTTGCTGGTGCTGACGGGGACGGCGGCGCTGATCGAGGATCTCGGCCACGCAGCCATCGAGGTGCCCTCGGCCGCGGAGGCGCTCGCCGTGCTCGCTGCAGGCGAGACCGTCGACGTGATCGTGACCGACCACGCGATGCCCAACATGACGGGATTGCAGCTCGCCCACTCGGTGCAGGAGAAATATCCGGGACTGCCCATCGTCCTCGCCACGGGCTACGCCGAGCTGCCCGTGGATCCGGCCCTGTTCGGCGTCGTGAAGCTCGCCAAACCCTGTAGCCAAGACGAGATTGCGGCGGCGATCCAGACCGCCATGAAATACGCGCACCGCGAAACGGCGCGCCTCGCCGAGTCCTAGCTCCATCGGTCGAGGCGGCACGACGCGCGGCTCCGACTCCCTCACCTCGAGGAGTTCCTGGAACAGCGCCCGATAATGCACTACGGCCTTGCGCAGCTCCTCCCTCGTGGCCTCGCCGCGCTCATCCCGCAACGCGATGGCCCGGGCGGCCCGGTAGTTGGAGACCACCGCCGGACGGAGCGAGCTTGAATCGCGACCCCCTGTCTGAATTTGGTCGCATCGACCCCCGGCTCGTGCACTGCCGCGTATCGGCAGAGGGCAGGGCTCGGTGTAGGACGGGGCTCACGATCGGAGCATGGTGCGCCGCATAGTACAATCGGGCGGCGCCATGACTTATCCGACCCATCCTTTTGGTCACGATCCGCACGTTAATGCTCCGCGCGGTCGGGAGCCTGACCGTGCCGAGGCGGCGCGACTCGCCGCCCGCAGCGAGGAGGTGGCCGCGGCTCTCGCCCAAGTGCTGCCGGCGGACGCCATTCTAAAGGGACGCGAGCAGACCCAACCGTACGAATGCGACGGCCTGACGGCCTTTCGCGTCCAACCCATGATCGTCGTGTTGCCGCAGAACGAGGCGCAGCTTGCGGCTACGTTGCGCACCTGTCACAGGCTGCGCGTACCGGTGGTGGCGCGCGGGGCGGGCACCGGGCTTTCGGGCGGTGCGCTCCCGCACCGGGCGGGAGTGACCGTCTCGCTCGCGAAGTTCAACAGGATTCTTCGGGTGGATCCGCTGTCCTGTACCGCGGTGGTTCAGTGCGGCGTGCGCAATCTCGCAATCAGCGAGGCCGCCGCCCCGTTCGGGCTCTATTACGCCCCCGATCCGAGCAGTCAGATCGCGTGCACCATCGGCGGCAATGTCGCCGAGAATTCCGGGGGCGTGCATTGCCTCAAGTACGGGCTGACGTTGCACAACGTGCTGCGCGTGCGCGGCCTCAGCGCCGGCGGCGAGTCCGTCGAGTTCGGTTCCGAAGCGCTCGATGTGCCCGGCCTCGACCTTCTGGCCATCGTCATCGGCAGCGAGGGCATGCTCGCCGTGACCACCGAGGTCACGGTCAAGCTCGTGCCCAAGCCCGAGCTCGCGCGCTGCATGCTGGCGAGCTTCGCGACGGTGGAAGCTGCCGGCGAGGCGGTGGCGAACGTGATCGCCAAGGGCATCGTGCCGGCGGGCCTCGAGCTCATGGACCGGCGCATGACGGAAGTAGCGGAGAACTTCGTGCACGCGGGATACGATCTGTCCGCGGCCGCGATCCTACTCTGCGAAAGCGACGGCACTCCCGAGGAAGTCGAGGAGGAGATCGCCGCGATGAGGCGAGTCCTCACCGAGAGCGGCGCCACACGCATCGAAGTGAGTCGCGACGAGGCGCAGCGCCTCAAGTTCTGGAGCGGCCGCAAGAATGCGTTTCCCGCCTCGGGAGGCATCAGTCCGGACTACATGTGCATGGACTCCACCATCCCACGCCGCAAGCTCGCGGAGATGCTGCTCGCGATCGAAGGCATGGAATCGAAATACGGCCTGCGCTGCGTGAACGTGTTCCACGCGGGCGACGGCAACCTGCATCCGCTTATCCTGTTCGATGCAAACGATCCCGATCAATTCAGGCGCTGCGAGCTGTTCGGCGCGGAGATTCTGGAGGCGAGCCTGAGGCTCGGCGGCACCATCACCGGAGAGCACGGGGTCGGGGTGGAGAAGCTGAACTCAATGTGCGTGCAGTTCTCGCCCGCGGAGCGCGACCGCTTTCTCGCCGTCAAGCGCGCTTTCGACGCCGAAGAGCTGCTCAATCCGGGCAAGGTGATTCCCACGCTCCAGCGCTGCGCGGAGTACGGCAAGATGCACGTGCATCGAGGGATGATGCCTTTCCCGGACCTGCCGAGGTTTTGATGTCCGCAACGCCCGCGGGAGTCGCGCAGCTCAAGGATCGCATCCGGGCGGCATGCGTACGCCGCGCTCCGTTGCAGATCGTGGGCGGCGGAACCAAGGCCTTTTACGGCGAACCCCCGCGCGGCGAGCCGCTCTCCCTGCGCGACCTCGCCGGTATCACGAGCTACGAGCCGAGCGAGCTGGTGGTCACCGTTCGTGCCGGTACACCGCTCGCCGAGCTCGAGAGCGTCCTCGCCGCGAAAGGTCAGTGCCTGCCGTTCGAGCCGCCGCGCTTCGCCACGGGAGGTACCGTCGGCGGCATGGTGGCGGCGGGCCTTGCCGGGCCTTCGCGCGCGGCTGTGGGGGCGCTGCGCGATTACGTGCTCGGGCTGACGCTGCTCGATGGGCGCGGTGAGCTCCTGACGTTCGGCGGCCAGGTCATGAAGAACGTCGCCGGCTACGACGTGTCGCGCTTGATCGCCGGTTCCTGGGGGGTGCTCGGCATCATTTGCGAGGTATCGCTCAAGGTGCTGTCGGCCCCCGCCGCCACCGCGACGCTGCAATTCGAGTGGGGCGAGCAACGCGCGCTCGAGGAAATTGCGCGCTGGCGCGCGCGGCCTCTGCCGCTGCAGGCGAGCGTATGGTGCGACGGCCGTCTGCGCATTCGGCTTGCGGGCTCGCGGGCCGCGGTGTTCGAGGCGCGCGCACGGCTCGGCGGCACCGAGGTCGATCCACAGGCGGCGTTCGCCTTCTGGGAGAGCGTCCGTGATCATCAGCACGAGTTCTTCTTGCTCGAAGCCGATGAGCTGGGCAAAGGCACCGCGTTGTGGCGTCTGTCGGTCCCGCCGACCGCGGAGGCATTCTTGTTGAGCGGCCGTCAATTCGTCGAATGGGGCGGCGCGCAGCGCTGGTGGCGCACGGCGGCGCCGGCGGCGGAGCTGCGCGCGAAGGCCGTGGGCGCCGGGGGGCACGCGACGCTGGTGCGCGCCGCCGACAAGAGCGGAGGCGCTTTCGCGCCGCTGGGCGGCGAGCTCATGCGCATTCACCGAGCGCTGAAAAGCGCCTTCGATCCGGAACGGATTCTCAACCCGGGCCGCCTGTATGCGGACCTTTGAAGAGCACCCATGCAAACCAGGCTGAGCGCTGAGTTCGAGGGCACGGCGGACGGTGAGGAGGCCGAAGCGATTCTGCGCAAGTGCGTGCACTGCGGCTTCTGCAACGCGACCTGTCCCACCTATCAGGTGCTCGGCGATGAGCTCGACGGGCCGCGCGGCCGCATCTATCTGATCAAGCAGCTGCTCGAAGGCGGAGAGGTGACTCGCGCCACCCAGAAGCACCTGGACCGGTGCTTGACGTGCCGCAATTGCGAGACCACCTGTCCCAGCGGCGTCGAATATGGTCATCTGGTCGAGATCGGGCGGCGTCTCACCGATGAGCGCGTCGGCCGACCGCCGGGCGAGCAGGCAATCCGCTGGCTGCTCAAGGAAGGACTGACGTCACGGCTGTTCGCGCCCGCGCTGAAAGCAGGGCAGATGCTGCGACCCCTGTTGCCGCAGGTGCTCAAACGCAAAGTTCCCTCGAGCGCGCATCGCAAGCCGGGGCGCGCGGTTTCGCGCGCGCACGATCGCAAGGTGCTCTTGCTCGGCGGTTGCGTGCAGCCCGCGATGCGACCGGAAATCAATGCCGCCACGGTGCGCGTGCTCGACGCTGCCGGAATTCAGACGATGTCCGCTCCGGCCGAGGGATGTTGCGGGGCGTTGCGCACGCATCTGGGTGACCGCGAAGGCGGGCTCACGGACATGCGCCGCAATATCGATGCTTGGTGGCCGTTCCTCGGCGCAGGCTCCGTCGAAACGATCGTCGCCAACGCCTCCGGATGCAGCCAGATGATCAAGGAGTACGGCTACGAGTTGCGCCACGACCCCGAATACGCGGACAAGGCGCGGCGTGTCTCGGCGCTCACCAGGGATCTCTGCGAACTGCTTCCGGATATCGGATTCGCGCTCAAGGATCGCGTGTCGCGCGGGGGTCCGCCCTTGGCGTTTCACTCACCCTGTACCTTGCAGCACGGGCAGGAGCTGCGCGGCGTGGATGCAGATCTCGCTGCGCTCGGCTTGGACGTCCAGGTGCCGGCCGATAATCACCTGTGCTGCGGCTCCGCCGGAACGTACTCGGTGCTACATCCAGAAATCGCGAACGAGCTGCGCGACTTGAAGATCGGCCGATTGCAGGCGCTTGGCGCCGAGTGCATCGTGTCGGCGAATATCGGCTGCATCCAGCATTTGCAGAGCGGGACGAAGCTGCCCGTGCGCCACTGGGTCGAGGTACTCGACGAAGCGCTGAATTAGCTTCCGGCACCCAGGAACGCGTTGATGACGCGCGCCACCGCGGGGGGATTCTCCCAGAAAGGATTGTGTCCGAGCCCCTCGAAGATATTGACCTCCGCGCCCGGCAACGCATCTCTGAGCGTCTTGCGTACCGGCTCCTCCATGATGGGGTCTTTGCTTCCCCAGATGAGGAGCGTCGGTGCCTTGAGGCGCGGCAACGTGCTCTGCAGATCGGCGTAGGCCGTGGCGGTCGGCAATGCTTCATCGAGGACCGCGAGCCAGACTCCGATGGGAATGGCGGCGGAGTCCAGCCGCTCGCGGCGAATGAAGTCGGGGTTGACCGGCGTCGGCGAGTCCCACCAGGCGATCATGAACGGCGAGTCCGGATCGATGGGATCCTTGAGGTTTCTGATCTCGGCGGCGAAATCGAATTGCGGGGGTGCGGTCGAGCCGGGCGGACGGCCGCCGGTCGAGGAAATGAGCACCACGCGGTTCGTGCGCTCGGGCCAGTATTCCGCAAACGTCTGGGCGATGATGCTGCCCAGGCTATGACCGACCACGTCTGCTTGCCGGATGGACAGCGCGTCCAGTAGCAGCTTGATGTCGTAGGCAAAATCGAGTCGCGTGTAACAGCACTCGGGCTTGCTCGATTTTCCGTGGCCGCGGATGTCCACCAGGACGAGTCGAAAGCGCTTCGAGAGGTAGGGCAACATGGGCACCCAGTCACGCGCATTGTCCGTGTAGCCGTGAATGAGCACCACGGGAGGACCGGTCGGGTTGCCCGTATCGATGTAGGCGAGCGTCATGCCGTCCGGCAGCGCGACTCTTTTCTTCATTGCATCGAAGGCGTCGAGATCGACGTGCAGCGCCGGCGGCGCGTTCGCGACATGACCCACGGCCGGCACGAGCAGCGCGAGCGCGGTCCATACGATGAGCGCGGCGCGTGCGCAACAACCCGAGTGCGTTTTCATAATCGCAGGTTACCCAGCTATCCTGCCGCTGCGCAACACAGCTCCGACCCGCTGCGCGCGATCAATCGGCGCAGCGCCTCTCTGCGCGCGAGCGGCTGCGAGCGGCCGCACGGGGTTGCCAATCCGGCTGAATCGGTTACAGTCTTATCGAGCATTTTCGTCGCTCGACGATCTGTCTCATTTCCATCGTAGATTATGCAGGTTCATCGGATGGACCGATTCTTCTGGAGTTTTCATGACCACGAGTAAGAGGACGACCCGCGGCACGAGCAGCATCGCTCGACCGGACAACGGTGCCACGCCCCCGAGCGCGGCGCCCCCCAGTGCCACGCCCCCGAAGGCGCGCGCGCGCCAGCGCAAATCGGCGTCTAGTTCGTCGCGCACCACCGCATCGCAGACGGCGCCCACCGAGGCGGCGCGTCCCGCTCTGGACCGATACGCATCGATCGCGCAGGCCGCCTACTTCCGATCGCAACATCGGGGCTTCAAACCGGGCCACGAAATGGAGGATTGGCTGGCGGCGGAGGCCGAGGTGGACCAGCGCTTGCGAGGCGAGGGTCGGACGTCGGGGGATTCGACTGACTAGAGCCATTCTAGTGGGCGACGTCGGTGGCACGCACGCTCGCTTTGCCATCGTCGACGCCGAGGGCCCGCCACCCTGGACCATCCGGGAGCGTCGGGACCTGGAGGGCGGCTTTCCCACGTTCCTCGATGCCCTGCGTACCTACTTCGATCGATCCGGCGCAGAGCGTCCCGCCGTCGCGGCGATCGCCGTGGCGGGTCCCGTGGTCGACGGCACGGCGCGCTTCACCAATCGCGGCTGGAACATTGCGGAGAGCGACCTCAAGACATTCGGATTCGAGCGAGCCGTGCTCGTGAATGATTTCGGCGCGCTCGCCTATGCCGCCGCGGTGCTGGTGGACAAAGACTTGCGAACCATCGGCCCGGCACTGCCGGGCCTCGACGGGGGAACCATCACCATCCTCGGGCCGGGCACGGGTTTCGGTGTGTCCTGTCTGGCGCGTTACGGCGGCCGTTCGGTCCCCATGGCCACCGAAGGGGGACACATCGGATTCGCGCCGAGCGATGCCCAGGAACTGGCGGCGCTCCAGCTCATGTGGAAGGAGCATGGCAGAGTGTCGGTCGAGCGCATTCTCTCGGGCGGCGGCCTGGAGTCGCTTTACAAGACTCTCGAGCAACTCGCCGGGCGTACGCCGCAGGCGCTCGCGGCCGCCGACATCACGGCGGGCGCGGCCAAGGACGCGGGGTGCCGGGCGGCGCTCTCGATGTTCTGCGCGGTGTTCGGCGCCGTTGCGGGCGATCTCGCGCTCGCGCACGGCGCGCGCGGCGGGGTGTACATCGCGGGTGGCATTGCATCGAAGATCGAGACGTTTCTCGTGCAGAGCGCGTTTCGGCAGCGCTTCGAGGACAAAGGCCGCCTGGCGCCGTTCGTCAAGGCCATTCCGACCCGGCTCATCGTAAATCCCGACGTCGCGATGCTTGGCGCGGCGCGTGCGGGGGCGCTGCTCGCGCCCACGGAGCCGGCTTGAGCGCTGCGCGCGGCGGCGCGGCGCCGGGCGGCCCCGGCTTGCAGCCGACCTGGAGCAGCAGCAACAAAGAGATGGTCGGCTGCTCTGCGGGTCGTTCGCGCCTGTGGTTCACGGTCGGCGGCGGCATCCTGAACGAGGTCTACTACCCGCGGATCGACATCCCGCAGATTCGCGATCTCGGGTTCATCGTGGCCGACGGCAACGGTTTCTGGGTGGAGATCAAGCGGCTCTGGCAGCACACGGTCGATTTGCTCGAGCCCGGCATCCCGGCGGTGCATGTCGTGCATCGACACGCTCGCTTCCAGCTGGAGCTCACGATCGTGCCGGGCTCCGAGCGCGATGCGATGGTGATCGCGGTCGCGCTCACGGGAGATGCGGATCTGCGCCCCTATGCGCTGCTCGCACCGCATCTTGGGGGCACCGGCAGAAACAACTTCGCCGAGGTTGCCGACCATGGCGGCCGGCGCATCCTGCAAGCCCAGCAAGGGCCGTTCGCACTGGCGCTCGCGGCAGCCGGCGAAGGGCAGCGCGACGCATTCGGCCGCGCGAGTGCCGGCTATGCCGGTGCCAGCGACGGATGGCAGGACTTCGCGCGCAACGGCGCCATGAGCTGGGAGTATGGCTCGGCAGGACCCGGCACCGTGGCGCTGCTCGGCGAGCTGCCGCGGACGTGCACGCTGGGCCTTGCCTTCGGCTCGAGCCCCGAGGCGGCGGCAACGCTCGCGCTCACGGCGGTGTTCGAGCCCTTCGAAGCAACTCGCGACCGTCACCTGCAGGGTTGGCGAGACTGGTACGCGAGATCGCGCCTGCCGGCGGAATACTTGCAGGGCCTGCCGGCCAATTGCATCCGGCAATTTCAAATCTCGGCCATGGTGCTGCGGGTACATCAGGACAAGACCTACCCCGGCGCGATGGTCGCGAGCCTGAGCATTCCGTGGGGCAACACCAAAGAGGAGCGCGAGGGATATCACCTGGTGTGGCCGCGCGATCTGGTCGAGTGCGCCGGCGCGTTTCTCGCCGTCGGCGCGACGCGCGAGGCCGGCAATACGCTGAGATATCTGCGCGCCTCGCAGCTCGCCGACGGCCACTGGTATCAGAATCAGTATCTCGGCGGGAAGCCCTACTGGAGCGGCGTGCAGCTCGACGAGACCGCGCTACCAGTGGTGCTGGCGGCGCTGCTTGCCGAGCGCGGAGCGCTCGAAGGCACGGAAGTCGCCGACATGGTGCTGCGCGCTCTCTCATACATTGTGCGTCACGGGCCGCAAAGCGATCAGGATCGCTGGGAAGAGACCGCCGGCCTCAACACCTTCACACTCGCCGCATGCATTTCAGCACTGGTCTGCGGTGCCGAATATGTGCCGGCCGACGCGCGCGAGCTCGCGCTCGATTTCGCGGATTTCTGGAACTCGCGCCTCGAGGACTGGACCGCTGTGCGCGATACACCGCTCGCGCGGCAATACGGAATCCCCGGCTATTACGTGCGCGTGGCTCCCTCGCAGGCCATCGCGGACCGCGGTGCATTCGACAAGGTGCTGTCGATCAGGAATCAGGCATTCGACCCGGGTCTTTCGGCCGCGGCGCAGTTCGGCGTGGATTTTCTGCAGCTCGTGCGCTTCGGACTGCGCCGGCCCGATGACCCGTTGATCCTGGGGAGCGTGCGGCTCGCCGATGCGCTGCTCAAGGTCGACACGCCGAATGGCCCCTGCTGGCGCCGCTATTACGACGACGGCTATGGCGAGCACGATGACGGCAGCGCCTACGACGGTGTGGGGCGGGGCCGCCCCTGGCCGCTGCTCACCGGCGAGCGCGCGCATTACGAGATTGTCTGCGGGCACGATCCTCTGCCGCTCATGGAGGCGATGGCGCGCATGGCTTCACCGGGCGGCATGCTGCCGGAACAGATCTGGGATGCCCCATCGATTGAGCAAACCGGACTGCAATTCGGGCAAGCGACGGGATCGGCGATGCCGCTCGCCTGGACGCACGCGGAGTTCGTGAAGCTCGTCGCCTCGCGAGCGCTCGAGCGTCCCTTCGATCGGCCCGAGGCGGTCTGGCGGCGATATCGCGGCGAGCGCGTCGAGGCGCGGCGGGCGATCTGGGCCCCCCATGCGCCCATCAGCGACATGCGCGCAGGCGTTTCGCTGATCATCGTGCTTCCGGCACCCGCCAACGTGCATTACGGTTTTGACGGCTGGCAGAACGTGACCGATGCGACGACCACGCCGAACGCCCTCGGCGTGCACGTGCTGCATCTCGACACCTCGAAGCTCAAGCCCGGGCAGCGACTCGATTTCACCTACTGGAATCTGTACGGCGGCGCGTCCGCCGGCGCCGATTACCGCATCTCCATCGACGCCTCCGCCTGATCGGGCGCGCGGGCGACGCCCGTCAGCCCGCCTCGGGCAGCGGGGGTAAGGTGAGGGGCCAGGGCGAGGTCTCGCTGCCGCGCTCGAGAGGCACTTCGATGACGGTCGGTACATCCGCCGCGAGTGCTGCCTCCAGCTGCCGCTCCAACTCGCCAGGGTCGCGTGCGCGCAGCCCCCGCGCACCGAAGCTTTCCGCCAAGCGCACGAAGTCTGGATTGATCAGATCCGCGCCGAGCAGGCGCCCGTCGTATTTTTCCTGCTGATCGCGGCGCACGTTGCCGTAGCTTCCGTTGTTGAAGACGATCGTGACGAGATTGATCGAGTGCTGGACGGCGGTTGCCAGCTCCTGGCAGCCGAACAGAAATCCGCCGTCACCCGTGATCGAAACGACCGCCTCGCGCGGATGTGCGACCTTGACCCCGAGAGCGGTGTTGAACCCGAAGCCGAGATTGTCCTGGTAGCCGCCGGTGACATACTGCCGCGGACCGTATACGGGGAATCCGAAACGCGCCGTGAATCCCACCTGCGAGATCTCTTCGACGAAAAAGCCGCTGCGCGGCAGGACCCGGCGAATCGCATCGAGGTAACTCATCTGCGGCTGAACACCCTGAATGACGGCGTCGGCGCGCCTCTTGATGTCCTCGAATTCCTCTTCGCGCGAGACGCGGCGGCCGACGAGAGGCTCGAGCGCTGCGACCAAGGCGTGCGTGCCGAGTGCTGCGTCGGTGACCAGTCCCACGTCGGGCGCAAGGCGCACCATCTCGGTGGGGTCGATATCGACGCGCACGACTTTCACGCCGCGCGGCAGGAAACGCCAGCGGAAATGCTGCAATTCCAGACGACTGCCGATGCCGATGAGCAGGTCCGCGTCCTTCCAGTACTCGTACGCCGCCACCGAACGCATGCCATAAGGCGAGTCGTCGCTCACGATGCCGCGGCCGCTGCGATGCGCGGTGACCGGAGCTTGCAGTAAGCGCGCGAGCGCCAGCACGGCCTCGCCGGCATGGAGCGCGCCGGCACCCACGGTGATCAGGGGTCGCTTCGCCGCGGCAATGAGTCGCGCCGCGGCTGCAACCGTCTCGGCATCGGGAGTCGGCGGCGGCTCGGCACCGAGCGGTGCTGCCGGCGTCACCTCGGCCTTCATACCGAATACATCCCAGGGTGCCTCGACCGCAACAGGACGCACGCGTCCCGAGGCGAGCCGGCGAAAGGCCTCCGCCATCACGCGTGGTGCCTCGGTCGGATGATCGATGCGCTCCGCCCACTTGGTGAGGCCGCGCACGAGCGCCAGCTGATCGGGGAGCTCGTGCAGCTGCCCACGGCCGCGCCCGATGAGATGCGACATGATGTTGCCCGTGATGCAAAGCACCGGTGCGGTGGCGCCATATGCGGTACACAGCGCCGCGGCCGAGTTCAAAAGTCCCGGTCCCGGGACGACCGTGTAAACGCCGGGCCGGCCGGTGGATTTCGCGTAGCCGTAGGCCATGTACCCCGCGCCTTGCTCGTGGCGCGTGGTTACGAAGCGGAGCGCGTCGTGCCGTTGCGCAAGCGCGTCGTTGAAATCGTACATATGGGCGCCGGGAATCCCGAACACGGTGTCCACGCCGTGCGCGATCAGCGATTCGGCGATCGCGTGGCCGGTCGTCATGACGGTCATTGTCTTCCGCTCCTAGGCCTCGATGAGCTTGTAGCGGATGGCGATCAAGGTGAGCTCGGATTGATTCTCGACGCCGAGCTTTTGCTTGATGTTGTACAGATGCGTGCCGACCGTGGAGGCGGAGAGCTTGAGATCCTGCGCAATGCGCTGGACCGTGGCACCGCCGGCGAGCCGCATGAACACCTCGAACTCACGCTCCGATAGCCGCTCCACCGGCGATTTCGAAGCGCCGTCGAAGTCGGCCAGCGCGAGCTTCTGGGCGAGCGCCGCATCGAGGTACCGCCGCCCGGACGCGACGACGGTGACTGCCTGCACCAGGGCCTCGGGGGCGCTGCGCTTGGACAGAAAACCGAGCGCTCCTTCCGCAAGGCAGCGGCGCGCGTGCATCGGATCATCGTGCGCGGAGAGCGTCAGCACCCGCACCTGCGGATGACGCGCTCTCATGCGCCGCAAGGCCTCGAGGCCGCCCATGCCCGGCATGGCGATGTCCATGACCACGACGTCGGGCTCGAGCTCCGAATACAGGCGGCAGGCATCCTCGCCTGATTCCGCCTCGGCCACCACCGAGACCTGGCCGATCGATTGCAACAAAAGCCGAAATCCGGTTCGCACCACGGCGTGATCATCGACCAGCAGCACCCGAATCATGCCGCCGCCCTCAAGGGGATCTCGGCCGCGAGTCGTGTCCCGCGCGGCTCAGCGCTGCCGACCTCGAACCTGCCGCCGAGCTGTGCGACGCGTTCGGTGAGTCCACGAAGTCCGAAATGTCCGGGGCGCGCCCAGTCGGCCGGCAGACCGATGCCGTCGTCGGCGACGCTCACGCGGATCCTCTCCTCCGTGCCGTCGACCACGATGCTGATCCGGGTGGCCTGCGCGTGGCGCAAGGCGTTGATCAATCCCTCCTGGACCACGCGGTAGACGGCGAGTGCCACGCTCGAGCCGAGATCGGACGGAAGCTTGTGCACGAGATCGATGGTGACCGCCGCATGGCGGCGCTGCCAGTCGCGCACGAGGTTCTCGAGCGTGGCGGAGAGCCCGAGCGCGTCGAGCGACAGCGGTGCGAGGCGCGGGATGAGGCTGTGCATGGCATCGTAGAGACGCGCCGCCTCGTCCGAGATCAGCCGCGCGGTGTCGCCGATGGCGTCCCGCTCGCCCGCGGCGGCGGCCGGCGCCTGGGCCGCGATGGCGAGCGCAAGACTGCGGATCGCGGTGACCGACTGGCCGAACTCGTCGTGCAACTCGTGTGCGATGAGCCGGCGCTCCTCCTCCACGCGTTGATCGGCGAGCGAGGCCATTTCGCGGCGCTCCTCGAGGCGCGCTTCCGCATCGCGCGCCTGACGCTCGGCACGCACCTTGTCCTCGAGGGCTGCCGCCATGCGGTTGAAAGCGCTGCCGATGACGTTCGCCTCGGAGCCCGGCAGAGGCGGCAATCGAAACGCGAGATCGCCGCGCTGCAGCCGCTCGAGCCCGTCGGCGATGACCGGAATCGGCTTGAACAATCGTGCCACCGACCAGAAGGCGACACCGTTGACCACGATCAGCATCGCGGCGCCCACCGTCGAGAGACGCACGATTTCATCCCAGGCATCGAGCACGGCGCGCGAGGGCTGCGCCTCGACCACCAGGCGTACGCCGCCGCGCAGGACGAACGTCTCGCGTGCGGATTGCGGCGTGAAGAGCCGCGCGAACCATGCGGGCGCCTCGCGGCCCGCTTTGTAGGTGGCGGGCGGCGAGCGATACAGCACCTCGCCGTCGGCCGACACGAGATATACCTCGTTGGCGCGTACCCGCCCCAGCTGATCGAGGAACTGCAGGACCAGGTCCGGCCCTCCGATCTTGGAGTACAGCACCGCCAGCTGGCCGAGTAATTGGGATGCCACGCGATTGGCCGCCTCGATCTCCTCGCGCACGGATTCGCGGGTAGACTCGATCTCGGCCGCGATCAACGCGATCACGAATGCGGCACTCAGGGCGGCTACGACGAGATTCAACCGCGTGCGCAGTCTCATTCATGCATGGTATCCGAAGTGAGACTCCAAGAAGTGAGACCCCAATGAGAAGCGACCCGACGATGAGTTCGGCCAAGGTCCCGGAAGTGACGTTGGTCTTCTGGATCATTAAAATTGCGGCGACGACCCTGGGCGAGACCGGCGGCGATGCGGTGTCCATGTCGATGAATCTCGGCTATCTCGTCGCGACGGCCATTTTCCTGGTGATCTTCCTCATCGCCGTGACTGCGCAGATCAAGTCATCGCGATTTCACCCCTTTCTCTACTGGGTCACCATCATTGCGACGACCACCGTCGGAACGACCCTGGCGGATTTTGCGGATCGCTCGCTGGGCATCGGGTACGCGGGCGGAGCCAGCCTCTTGCTCGCATTGCTCATAGCATCCCTCGTGATCTGGTACCGCTCGGAAGGGAGCCTGGCGGTCAGTACCGTCTCCAATCCCAAGGCCGAGATGTTCTACTGGGTCACCATCATGTTTTCCCAGACCCTGGGGACGGCGCTTGGCGATTGGACGGCCGATTCGGCGGACCTCGGCTATGGGGGCAGCGCGCTCTTGTTCCTGGGGTTGCTGGCGGTGGTCGCGGCGGCGTATTTCTGGACGCGTATCTCCCGGACGGCGCTGTTCTGGACGGCGTTCGTTCTCACCCGGCCCCTGGGCGCCGTGGTGGGTGACTTCTTCGACAAGCCGCACGCCGAGGGCGGACTCGCCCTCAACCGCTATACGGCCTCGGCCGTCTTGCTGGCGTTCATCGTCGGCTGCATCCTCCTGTTCAGGCAGCGGCCGGCGCGGCAGGTCCACTGAGGGCCTCATGAAAATCATGAGCCGAATTTCATGATGGCGACGATACTTGTGGGGCGGGCACCGGAGCAGCATGAAGCTGTAGCAAATTTCTGGAGCAGCCTCATGAAATGGGAAACCCCGCAAGCCACTGAGTTTCGGTTCGGCATGGAAATCACCATGTACGTGGCGAATCGCTGATATGTCGATAGGGCGCGCGCCCGCAGCCGCGGGGGCGCCCACTCTTCCGTGAAAATTCGCATCCTGGGGTCGGCCGCCGGCGGCGGGTTTCCCCAGTGGAACTGTAATTGCCCGAACTGTGCGGGCTTCCGGGCGGGTACCCTGCGCGCGCAGACGCGCACACAATCCTCCATCGCCGTCAGCGGCCGGGATCCGGCCCGCTGGATCCTCGTCAATGCCTCGCCGGATATCCGCACCCAATTACAGGCTCACCCGGACCTGCAACCGAATCGCGGGCTGCGCGACAGCGCGCTTTGCGCCGTCGTCCTGGTCGACGGACAGGTCGATCACACGACGGGACTCTACATGCTGCGCGAATCCGCCCGGCCGTGGCCGGTCTGGTGCACGGACAGCACTTACGCCGACCTGACCCACGGCAATCCCGTGCTCGGGGTGCTGGCCCACTTTTGCGGCGTCGATCGGCGCCGTATGGAGCTCGACCGGCCGTTCATCGTCGAGGACGTGCAGGATGTAGGATGGCGCGCGTTGCCGGTGGAGAGCAAGCCGGCGCCGTATTCGCCGAATCGGGCCGCGCCGGTTCCAGGCGACAACGTAGCCCTCGTCCTCGAGGACGGCGGTACCGGCCTTTCCGCCGTGTATGCCCCGGGACTCGGTGCGATCGACGAGCGGCTGTTCGAATTCATGCAGCGAGCCGCGTGTGTGCTCGTCGATGGCACGTTCTGGAGCGACGAGGAGATGATCCGCGTGGGCGTCTCGAAGAAGCGCGCCCGCGACCTCGGCCATCTGGCCCAGAGCGGCGCGGGTGGCATGCTCGAGTGGCTCGGCCGGCTGCCCGCGGGGGTACGAAAGATCTTGATACACATCAACAACACGAATCCGATCCTGAACGAATCCTCCGACGAGGCGCGCGAGCTCGAGCGCCGCGGTGTCGAGGTGGCGCGGGATGGCATGGAAATAGCCCTGTGAGCGCAAGCCGAGCCGCACCCTGGAGCCGCGAGGAATTCGAATTGCAGTTACGACGGCAGGGAGCCGCTTACCACATCCATCATCCCTTCAACGTGGCACTGAACTCCGGTAAGGCGAGCCGCGAGCAGATCCAGGGTTGGGTCGCGAATCGCTACTACTACCAGGTGAGCATACCCATCAAGGATGCCGCCATTCTCGCCAACTGCCCCGATCGCGCCGTACGTCGCAACTGGGTGCAACGCATCCTCGATCACGACGGTTACGGCGGGGATCCGGGCGGAATCGATTCCTGGCTGCGGCTGGCCGAGGCGGTGGGCCTCACACGCGGCCATGTCGAAGCGCTTACCGACGTGCTCCCGGGGGTGCGCTTTGCCGTGGACGCCTATGTCAACTTCGCACGCCGGGCACCATGGCCGGAAGCAATCTGCTCCTCGCTCACCGAGCTGTTTGCCCCGGAGATTCACAAGCAGCGACTCGCCAACTGGCCGGAGCATTACCGCTGGATCGACCCCGAGGGTCTCACGTATTTCCAGAGCCGGGTGAGTCTTGCGCGGCGCGATGTCGAGTTCGGCCTTGCCTTCACGCTCGATCATTTCACCACACGCGAAGCACAGGAGCGGGCGCTCGAGATCCTGAAGTTCAAGCTCGACGTGCTCTGGCAGATGAGCGATGCCATGGCATTACGCTACGGAGTGCCGTTATGAACGAGTTGAGCGCACAATCGCGGCCCTCCATCGGACGCGGATTCCGGCTGCAATGGGAGGCCGCGCAGAACGCATTCGTGCTTCTCTATCCGGAAGGCATGATCAAGCTGAACTCGAGCGCCGGCGAGATCCTGCGGCGCTGTGACGGCGCCGCGACCATCGATGAGATCACGGCGAGCCTCGAGCAGGCATTCTCGACCAGTGGATTGAAAACTGACGTGATTGCGTTCGTGGCCATGGCGCACGAGAAGCACTGGGTGTCGCTGCCATGAACGCCGCGGCTGCGCCGGCGGATGCGCCGAGCTCGGTGAGCGGGCCGGTGCGGCCCGGGCCGCCACTCTGGCTGCTGCTCGAGCTCACCTACCGATGTCCTTTGCACTGTGCCTTTTGCTACAACCCAACGGATTTCGCGCGCAGCGGCCCCGAGCTCGATACGCAGGAATGGATCAAGGTGCTGCGCGAGGGGCGTGCCCTCGGCGCCGTGCAGCTCGGGCTGTCGGGCGGAGAGCCTCTGGCACGCGATGATCTGGAGATTCTCGTCGCCGAGGCCCATGAGCTCGGGTTCTATATCAATCTCATCACTTCCGGCGTCGGGCTCACCGAGCCGCGCATTCGCGCCCTGAAGGAGGCGGGACTCGATCACATCCAGCTCTCCTTCCAGGACAGCACGCGCCAGATGAACGATTTCCTGAGCTCGACGCGTACGTTCGACTTGAAGTCGAAAGTCGCGGCGCTCATCAAGCGCTATGAGTATCCGATGGTGCTCAACGTGGTCTTGCACCGTCTCAACATCGATCATGTCGAGGAAATCCTCGAGATGGCGCATCGCATGGGCGCGGATTACGTGGAGCTCGCCAACACGCAATTCTATGGATGGGCGTGGCACAACCGCGAGCAGCTGATGCCGAGCCGCGCGCAGGTCGAGCGCGCCGAGGAGGCGACGCGGCGCTACCGCGAGCGCACCGACCGGGCCATGCGCATTTTCTTCGTGGTGCCGGATTACTTCGAGCGCCGGCCGAAGCCCTGCATGAACGGCCTGGGCTCGATTTTCCTGACGGTGACGCCGGACGGCACCGCACTGCCGTGCCATGCCGCGCGCATGCTTCCCGGCCTCTCCTTCCCGAACGTGAAGAGCGCGAGCCTCGAGCACGTTTGGTTCGAATCGCAGGGCTTCAACCACTTCCGTGGTAACGACTGGATGAAGGAGCCCTGCCGCAGCTGTCCGGAGAAAGTCCGCGACTTCGGCGGCTGCCGCTGTCAGGCGTACTTGCTGACCGGCGATGCGGCCAATGCAGATCCGGTATGCGACTTGTCGCCGCACCACCATCTGGTGACCGAGGCGACGGCACGCGCGGTGCAAGCGCCCGCCCGCGCGGGCGAAAGTCCGGGCTCGGCCGTCGAGAAGCCTTTGATATTTCGCTCGCCGGCGAATTCATCTAACCTCTTTCCATGATTGCGACGCTCGCGAGTCCCGCGATGCGCGACTTCACCGTGCTGTTCGTGGCGGCGCTCATCGCCGAAACCGCGGTCCGTCTGTGGCTGTCCTCGCGCCAGATCGCGGCCGTGCGCGCGCACCGTGATCGCGTGCCTGAGCTTTTCTCGGGCCGGATCGCGCTCGCGGAACAGCAGCGTGCGGCGGACTACACCGTGGCGCGCGCGCACGTGACTCGCTGGGCAACGGGATTCGAGGCGCTGATCAAGCTCGCGCTCACGCTCGGCGGCGGCCTCGCAGCGATACAGGCGCTCATCGGCCGTGCGCACTGGCCCGAGCCCTGGCAGGGCACGGCGATCGTGCTGTGCGCACTTCTTTTTCTGCAGCTCGTGGGCTTGCCGTTCGTGGTCTGGCGCACGTTTCGCATCGAGGCGCGGTTCGGGTTCAACCGGATCACACCGCGGCTGTTCGTCTTCGACATGCTCAAGCGGGGGGCTCTGGGTTTCGCGATCGGTGCGCCGCTCGTACTCGCGACGCTTGCATTGATGGACCGGGCGGGTGCCTGGTGGTGGCTATGGGCATGGCTCGTGTGGCTCGCCGTCAGCCTCGCGCTGGCCTGGGCTGCCCCGCGCTTCATCGCGCCGCTGTTCAATCGCTTCTCGCCCCTCGACGACGCGGCTCTGCGCGCACGCGTTGAATCGCTGCTCGAACGCTGCGGGTTCGCGGCCGCAGGAGGCGTGTTCGTGATGGACGGTTCGCGCCGCTCGGCGCACGGCAATGCCTACTTCACGGGCATCGGCCGCAACAAGCGCATCGTATTCTTCGACACGCTGCTGGCGCGCATCGACTCAGACGAGATCGAGGCGGTGCTCGCCCACGAGCTAGGGCACTTTCGGCTGCATCATGTGCGCCAGCGCCTCGCGGTGTCGGGTCTGTCGATGCTCGCGGGACTCGCACTCCTCGGTTGGCTCGCGCGGCAGCCGGGATTTTATGCAGCTCTCGGCGTCGCAGTGCCTTCGCCCGCCCTGGCACTGCTGTTGTTCCTGGTGGTGGTGCCGGTGTTCACCTATTTCGTCACGCCGCTCGAGGCCTGGTGGTCGCGCCGCCACGAGCGCGAAGCCGACGACTTCGCCGTTCGGCATGCGAGCGCGGAGCGGTTGGCGGCGGCGCTGGTCAAGCTCTACCGCGATAATGCCGCCACGCTGACACCCGACCCCGTGCACTCGGCGTTCTACGACTCGCACCCGCCGGCCCTCGAGCGCATTGCCCGATTGCAACAGCTCGCCGCGCGCTAGGCTAGCGGCGCGGGGTGCGGGCCGGCTGCGCGGCTGCTCTGCGCAATAATAAAGCGATTGCCTCGGAATCAGTGCTTGACGCACCCCGGAGGTGAGGCGCCATATACAGCTGAAGGAGACACTGCTCCTGCAGGACGCGCTATCCAAAATGTGCCCTGACCTGCGGTCGATCGCGGGGGTTTCCGATACTCCCTGACGTCGAGCCGTCCCGGTCTTCCTGCGTTCCCGCCCTCAACGGTAGCAATTTTTTTTCACCCACCCGTCGAGAACCCCTGATGGTGCTCTTCTGGCGTCCCGCCGCGCCCTGTTACGCCGCCGCGCGCCGGACCGGCGCATCCTCCAGCGCGCGCGCGAGCACGTCGTCAATCTTCTCCGCCCACACGAACTCCATCCGATTGCGCACGCTCTCGGGGATGTCCTCCAGATCGCGGCGATTGCGCGCCGGCAGTATGACCGTGCGAATGCCGGCACGGGCCGCCGCGACGACCTTCTCCTTGATGCCGCCGACCGGCAGCACCACACCGCGCAGGCTGATTTCTCCGGTCATGGCCACATCCGCGCGCACCGTGCGCCCGGATAGGAGTGAGGCGAGCGAGGTCGCCATTGCGACACCCGCGCTCGGGCCGTCCTTGGGGATGGCACCCGCGGGCACGTGAATGTGCAGATCGCTGTCGTCGAGCACCGCCGGGTCGATACCGAGGCGGTCCGCCTGCGACTTCACCAGAGTGACCGCGGCCTGCGCGCTTTCCTTCATGACCTCGCCGAGTTGACCGGTGAGGATGAGCTTGCCCCTGCCGCGCACGCGGCTGGATTCGATGAACAGGATATCTCCGCCCGCCGGCGTCCAGGCGAGACCCGTGGCCACGCCGGGCACGCTCGTGCGCAGCGCGATCTCGTTCTCGAACCGCGGCGCCCCGAGGATGCCCTGAATGTCGCCGACGTCGATGGAGACCTGGGTGGCGCGTCCGGAGGCGATCGACACTGCGGCGTTGCGTAACAGCGCGCCGATTTGCCGCTCCAGGCCGCGCACGCCCGCCTCGCGGGTATAGTCCACGATGACGTGGCGCAGCGCCTCGTCCGAGATCTGCACTTGTTCGGCCTTCAGGCCGTTGGCGGACAGCTGCCGCGTCAGCAGGTGGCGCCGGGCGATCTGCAGCTTCTCCTCCTCGGTGTAGCCCGCGAGCTCGATGATTTCCATGCGATCGCGCAGCGGCGCGGGAATGGCGTCGAGCACGTTCGCAGTACCGATGAACAACACCTTGGACAGATCGAACGGCACGCCGAGATAGTTGTCCCGGAACGTGTTGTTCTGCTCCGGATCGAGCACCTCGAGGAGCGCTGAGAACGGATCGCCCTGATGGCTCGCCGAGAGCTTGTCGACCTCGTCGAGCATGAGCACCGGATTGCGGCGTCCGGACTTGCGTATCGCCTGCACGATATTCCCCGGCAGCGAGCCGATGTAAGTGCGCCGGTGGCCGCGGATCTCCGCCTCGTCGTGCACCCCGCCGAGACTCACGCGGCGGAACTGCAATCCGAGTGCTTTCGCAATGCTCTGGCCGAGCGAGGTCTTGCCCACGCCGGGCGGACCGACGAAGCAGAGGATGGGACTGCGCCCCTCGGGGTTCAGTTTGCGCACCGCCAGAAACTCGAGGATGCGCCGCTTCACTTTGTCCAGACCGTAATGATCCTCATCGAGGATGGCGCGCGCCCGCTCGATGTCGAGTTGCTCCGGATCGAGCTTCGACCAGGGCATGGCGATCAGCCAGTCCAGATAATTGCGCGTCATGGAGTATTCCGCCGCGCCCTCGGGCATGCGCTCGAGACGCGCGAGCTCGCGCTGCGCCTGCTCCTCCGCTTCCGGGGGCATGCCGGCCTCGGCGATGGCCTTGCGCAGGTCCTCGACCTCTGCGCCGGAATCGCCCTTCTCGCCGAGCTCCTTCTGGATTTGACGCAGGCGCTCGCGCAGCACCGCCTCTTTCTGCCGCTCGTCGAACGCCTCGCGCGTGCGCTCATCGATCTGGCGCGAGACCTTGAGCACTTCGATGCGCCGGTTGAGGAACGCGAGCACTCGATCCAGACGTTCCTCGAGGTCGAAGGTCGCCAGGATCTCCTGCTTCTCCGTCTTCTTGAGGTCCATGAAGCTCGCGACGATGTCGGCCAACGTCGAGGGCGACTCGATGGCCCGGATCGCGTTGCCGAGCTCTGCCGGTGCTTGCGGCAGCAGCTGCATGGCTTCGATGGCGCGCTCGCGCAAGGTGAGTGCGCGTGCCTCGATCTCCTTGCCCACCACCGTCGGTTCCTTGTGCGCCTCGATGCGCGCCACCAGGAAGGGCTCCTGGCTCACGTAGTCGAGCAGCGTGAAGCGCTGCTCGCCTTGCGCGATCAGGTGATGACTCCCGTCGGCCGCCGTCACGAAGCGCACGATGGATGCGATCGTCCCCACTCGATGGAGCTGCTCGGGCTCCGGGTTGCCGCTCTCCGTTGACTGTAGGAGGATGCCTACACGGCGTTGGGTGCGGACCGCTTCCTGCGCCGCGGCGAGCGCGCGCTTGCCGTGCACCGCGATGGGCAGCACCACACCCGGAAAGAGCACCGCATCCGTCGCGGGCAGGATGATGAGCACGTCCTCGGGGATCGAGGTTGCGGGTGCGGCGGCCATGGGGGTTGCGTTCTCGTTCATAGACTAGTTCCCGTCAAACGCAGAAAGAGGTAACCGGCGTCGAGGTGAAACTCGAGCAGGGTATAGCTCCCCGGCGGCAGCTCGATGCGCCGCCGCATGCGGCCGTAGGGAATCTCGAGTCGAATCACCTCGACGCCCGCAGCGAAGCTGGGCGGCGACACGGTCGCTTCGATCAAGAGCCCCGAGGGCGTCACTTGCGCGACCACCTCGTCGCCGCGCGCACCCGGCAATGCCACCGTGACCTGCAGCTCGCGCCCGACCGATAGAATATTGGCGGGCGGCTCCCACACGGGCGCCGCCGACGGCGCCGTCAGAAGGTCAAAGAAATGACGATGCCGGCGCTCCACCTCCTCGAGGCGTGCACAAGCTTCAGCCCACATCCAAGACCGTCGATGCGATGTATTCATGACCCGGCCGTTTTTCTAGCTAACTGGTCCCTCCAGTGTGAGGGCGGCCGGGATGAGTTCAACCCTTGGGGCTCGGCGGCTTCTCCGCGACCCGCACCGTGTAACCGCCTGATTTCTCGTCGGGCCGCAGACTCAACAGACCGCGCTTCTCGGCGTCGGCCAAAAGGTCGTTGAAGGAGCGAAAGCCGTAGAACCGCTCATTGAAACCGGGATGTCGCCGTTTGATGGCCTGCTTGATCATGGACCCCCAGATGGGCTCGTTCTCGCCGCGCTCCTCGGTGACGGCATCGAGCGTCTCGACGACCAGATCGAGCGCCTCGCTGACATCGGGACCCTTGGCTTCCGGGGACGTCGCCGTCGGACGCGACGCGGGTCCGGCGGCCGAGTGCCGGCGCCGTGACCGCTCCTTGCGCACGAGATCATCGTAGTAGATGAACTCGTCGCAGTTGTTGAGAAACAGATCGGAGGTCGAGTTCTTGACCCCGACCCCGATGACCGTCTTGGAATTTTCGCGCAGCTTGCTCACCAGCGGTGAGAAATCCGAGTCGCCGCTGATGATGACGAACGTATCGACGTGGCCCTTGGTGTAGCAGAGGTCGAGCGCGTCGACGACCATGCGGATGTCGGCGGAATTCTTGCCGGACTGACGTACGTGCGGGATCTCGATGAGCTCGAAGGCCGCCTCGTGCAGACCGCGCTTGAAGTCCTTGTAGCGGTCGAAGTCGCAGTAGGCTTTCTTCACCACGATGTCGCCCTTGAGCAGCAGCCTCTCGAGCACTTTGCCGACATCAAAGCTCGGATAACTGGCATCGCGCGCGCCCAGGGCGATGTTCTCGAGGTCGAGATAAACCGCCATCGTGGCATCAGTCGTGGGGGTGGTCATGGGGATTTTTAAAACCAGTTGTAGTTGAAGCTTACGCTGATGCGCTCGCCCGCTTGGCCGTTCGGCGCGACTTCATGCCGCAGCCAGCTTTCGAACAAGATCAGGTGCCCGGCTTTTGCCGGAACGGTGATCCAGGCTTTGTTGGCGGTGCGCGCCCGCGGCTTGCGCGGGGGCGCAGCCATGAAGCGCTCGAGCCTCGGATCCTCGAACTTGAGGCCGGGCGAGCCGCCCGGAGTTTCCACGTAGTAAGTGCCGCTCAAGGTCGAGAGGGGATGGAGGTGCCCGGGATGCGCCGTCCGCCGCGCCATGATGTTGACCCAACAATCGGTCATCGACAGGGGGCGGCCCGCAAGATCCCATTCCGCGGCGGCCGCGAACGCCTGTACGTGGCGGTCGAGCTTGCGCTCCAGCTCTGCGAAGGTGGGGGAGAGACGTTGCAATCGGTGCGCAGACGCGTAGGAGGTGTACCCACCCGGATAATTCGCCGCGGACCAGTGTCGCCCGGAGGCATCGTCGGCGCGCAGCTGCCGGCATTCCCGCAGGAGCCGGGCATTGAGCGCCCGGGTCCCGCGACTCTGCAGTGCAGCCGTGTAGACGAGCGTCGAGAAATACGAGTGAATCGGCATGCCGGCTCACAGCGACAGCTTGACCTCGTTGAACTGAATGAGCGGCGCGACGTCGGTGTAGCGCGGAATGTCGGCAGTCAGCTCCGGCGCGGCGGATTTCCACACATCGGCGAAGGCTTCGATGGAGTCGAAATAGAACTGGCATCCGCCGAAAAAGGCCGGCGGCTCGCCGGGACGGGTGCCCTGGATGCCGGCATCGACCTCGGTCTTGCGCAATCCCTTGGAGAGCAAGCGCATCGCGAATGGCATGTGCGTATTGAGGTAGTAGCCCATGTCGAAGTGGGACCCGGGCTTGTTGGGATACAGGACACTGACTTTGATCATGCGGGTCTTACCTTGGATGGCGGTGGGAGAGGCGCTGATAGTCTAAGCTCATGCCTCGATGCGCTGAAGCCCCCGATGCGTCCGGCGGGTCTCAAACACGCGGCGCGGCGATGCGTCCGAGCGCCTGCTCGAGCGGCGCTCCGCCCGACAGGAGCGCTCGATCCGTGCTCGCCGGTGCGTCGAACTCGAGCGCCACCGGCAGGCCAGCGGCGGTCAGTCCCGCCGGCAGTACAAGTCCCGGAAGACCGGCGGTGCTGCCGGGAGCGATGTTGCGCGCCACGGCGTCCTCGAAGGGCACGGCGTGCCCGCCGATGTCGAGCGTCGTCTCCTCACCGATGAGGGGTGCCGCCACACGCGTTGCGGGAAAGACCATCGCATCCAGCCGGTGGTTCGCGAAGTACTCCCGATAGGCCCGATTGAGCTCGGGCACGTAGCGATCACGCGCCGCCGCGTACTCGGCTTCGGTGACGAAGTTCTCGCCGCCCGGCAGGACGTAGCTCTGGAACACGGCCCGGATGTCCGGGCTCGCCTGCTCGATGAGTTGTCGCAGGTCCACAGGCGCCCCGTAAGTCGCGAGGTAGCGGGCGAGGGCGAAGCGCACGTCATGGTTCTGAATTTGATCGGTTGCGCGATCGACCAACGAGGCGACACCGGGAAGCGGCGCTTCGACGAGGACGGCGCCGGCCTCCTCGAGCCGGCGCAGTGCGCCTGCGGTGATGCGCTCCACCTCGGGATCGAGACCTGCGAACCAGTACTCGCGTGCGACACCGAGGCGCACACCGCGCAAGGATGTAGCGGGCGCAAGCGGCGTTTCGCGAGTCACGACTGAGTCGAATAGGACGAGATCGGCGACGCCGCGCGCGTGCGGCCCCACCTGATCGAACAACGGGGAGATCGGCACGCACCCTTGAGTCGAGTAGCGTCCCGTCGTCGGCCGGAACCCTGCGATGCCGCAGAACGCCGCCGGTACGCGAATCGAGCCCTCCGTATCCTCGGCGATACCGAGGGGAGCGAGCCGGGCGGCGATCGCAGCCGCGGTTCCTCCGCTGCTGCCGCCGGGAATGCGGGCGTGATCGTAGGGATTTCGCACGGCGCCGAAGGCGAGGTTATTGCTGGTCCAGCCGTAGGAGAGCTCGTGCAAATTGGTCTTGCCGAGCACGAGCGCGCCCGCCGCCTTCAACGCTGCGACCACCGGGGCATCGGCCTGGGGGCGGAATGTGCGCAGCGCCGGCGTGCCGGCGGTGGTCGGGTAGTCGCGCGTGTTGACGCTGTCCTTGACCGGAATGGGCAGACCGAACAGCGGCCCCGGTTTCGCGCCGGCGCGGCGCTCCGCGTCGCGCGCGCGCGCCTGCTCCAGCACCCGGGCGGGGTCGAGGGTGATGAACGCATTGAGTTCGCGTTCCTGCGCACACCGGTCGAGCAGCGCCTGGGCATAGCGTTCGCAGGCGAGCTCGCCGCGCGACATGCGCGCAACGGCCTCGCTCGCGCCGAGGTCGGCGAGAGAGGGTGAGGGCGCATTGCCCGCCGGCGCGCCCGGCCGCGCCAGCGCCGCGCCGATGCCCGCCGCGGCCGCCGCACTCAATACGAAGCGGCGGCGCCCTGGATCATGTGCCACCGATACCGTCCCGCTTGAGCGCCTGGCACATGCAGTGCACCGCGCCGCCGCCATTGGCGATCATCGATACATCCGGGGCGTATACGGTGAGGCCCTCGGCGCGGCAGGCCGCGATGAGATTCTTGCTCGAGGCAGGGACGAGCACGCGCTCATCGCCCAGAGCAACCACGTTGGTGCCGAGCTGCATGGCATCACTGTAAGGGACGGCGATGGCTCGGATGCCCTTCGATGCGAGCCAGTCGACGAGCTCCGGCTCGACGGCCTCGACGCACACCACGGCGAGTCCCTCCGCGAGCATGCCCATCTGCACGTCGAGGTGCAAAAAGTGCGGGTCGAACGCATAGGTATGCATCTCCCACCCTTCAGCCTCGAACCAGCTTTTGAGCTGGCGCACCGCCGGTTCGATGGAGCGTTCCCCCGAGTATCCGCATGCGGCAATCCCCGGCTTCAACACCATGAAATCGCCCCCCTCGACATTGCCGGCGGTGATCAGATCATAGATGGGGATTTCGGCGTCGAGATAGAACTGAATACAGGCCGCGTACTCGCCGCGGCGATACGGCTTCTGCGTCTGCAGGATGACGGCGCCCCAGGGCGTCATGGCGCTCGAATCGCGTGCGAATATCTGATAAGGCAGGTGCGGATCCGCGGGCAAGACGTGGACCGCGACGTCGGCTTGACGATAGGCGTCGAGCATTTCCGCATACTGGGCGCGCGCGGTCCGGAAATCGAACTTGAGACCGACCCGCTCGCTGCGCTGAGCGACCGCATTGCCGCCGCGCCAGCTGAAGTGATCGATGGGTCCGACCAGGACGTCGCGCAAGCGGCCGTACTCGCTATCGATGCCCCAGCGCTCGAGCGAGGGCGTGCCTCCGCCTTCGATTCGAGTTCGCAGCTTCATGTGAAATCCTTCCTGGTCGGTGTCCCCGGGCGAATTCGGCGCGCACGTCATTGTAATCAAAACCGCTGCCGCAAGGCATTTGTGCGGCGAGGGCCTGGCAAGGGGCTGATGAAAAGCCGGCGCCATTCTGTTAGCTTTGTGCAGATGTCTCCCTCGCGGCCGGCTTCCGGCCTCCTCAACAACGCGCTCCAGGCAGTTTGCCTGGTACTTCTGCTCATTGCGGGCCAGCAGGGTGCTGTCGCACACGAGCTCGGCCACCTGTCGGGAATGCGCGGACCCGAGCTCTCGACGGGGGGCGGTTCGGTCGAGCCCGAGTGCGGCCTGTGTCCCTCGTTCGCCCAGGTTGCCACCCCCGCGTTCAGTCATTCGTGGGTGATGCCTGCGCTCAATCGTGCGCCGCCGGAGCGTCGGCAGGAAACGCTGTTGGCGAGCGCGACCACGGCGATACCCACACCCCGCAGCCGCGGTCCTCCCCTCGCAAGCTGATCCCGTCTCGTGTCGGCGCTGCCCGCAGGGGCGGCGGTCCTTCAGCTTTGCAGAGGATTTCGTCGATGATCAGACTTCTATTCACGCCTGCGGCGTCTTGCGCCGTCGCCGTGCTGTTCGTGAGCGGGGCGGCCATGGCGGGAAGCGGCACGCCTGTCGCGTCCGAGACTGCGGCGCCGGTAACCGGCGATGCAGTCGCGAGTGCCCCCGCCACCGAGGCGACCGCGGGCTCCGCTGCATCCGCGAGCACCGACGCAGCGTTGCCCGCCATTGTGGTGACTGCGCAGCATCTCGACGAAGAGCGCTCGCACATTCAGACCCAGACCGGCGCCTCGACCTACACCATCGATGCTCAGGCGATCGCCGCCACGCCGGGGGGCGCCAACACGCTGCTCAACCAGGTCATTTTGCAAGCGCCCGACGTCGTCCAGGACTCGTTCGGGCAATACCACGTGCGCGGCGAGCATGCGGGTCTGCAGTACCGCATCAACGGCGTGATCCTCCCGGAAGGCATCGCGGTATTCGGGCAGACTCTCGACCCACGACTTATTTCCTCGATCAGCCTCGTGACCGGCGCTTTGCCTGCCGAATATGGACTGGACACCGCCGGCATCATCGACATCACGACGAAGAGCGGCCTGCAGGCCCCGGGCGGGTTCGTGTCCATGTACGGCGGCAGTCACGGGGAGGTCCAGCCGAGTCTCGCCTATGGCGGCGGCGTGGGATCCTTCAGCTACTTCGTCACCGGGGATTTCCTGCGCAACGATCTCGGAATCGAATCTCCGGACGGCAGCTCGAATCCCATTCACGACCACACCACCCAGTACCACGGCTTCGGCTACTTCGAGGACATCCTCGACGAGGAGAATCGAGTGGCACTCATGCTCGGTACGTCCGTGGGCAAGTTCCAGATACCGAATCTATACGGCGAGCAGCCGGCGCTCGGGCTCGAGGTCGACGGTGTCTCGATGTTTCCCAGTGAGAACCTGAACGAGACCCAGCGCGAGGTCACTCAGTTCGGCGCATTCAGCTGGCAGCATTCGGTAGGCGCGCTGAACGTGCAGTCCTCGTTCATCGCGCGCTACTCGAGCCTCGCATTCGAGCCGGATTTTCCCGGCGATCTGCTGTTCACCGGCATCTCGCAGCAAGCGTACAAGCAGAACATGGCGTATGCCGTGCAAAGCGACGCCGGCTACACGCTCGACGATCAGCATACGCTGCGGGGCGGGATCTTTCTGCAGAGCGATCATTCCATCAGCGACACTGCCTCTCAGGTGCTCGAGGCCGACGCTTCCGGTCCGGGCGGCTTCGGCACGACGCCCACCACCATCGTCGACAACGGCTCGGCAACCGAATGGATCTACAGCGCGTACCTCCAGGATGAGTGGAAGCCGCTTTCGAACTTCACGGTCAATTATGGTTTGCGCTTCGACAAATTCACGGCCTACACGAGCGACAAGCAGGTGAGCCCGCGCCTGAACGTGGTCTGGCAGGCGCTTGACGATACGACGCTGCATGCGGGCTATTCGCGCTACATGTCGCCGCCCCCCTTCGAGCTGGTGGGCGGCAAGGATATTGCGCTCTTCGAAAACACGTCCTCGCCTCCGCTGACCAAGCTCGCCCGGCCGCCGCAAGCCGAGCATGCGAACTATTTCGACGCCGGCGTGCAGCAGAAGGTCATGCACGGCTTAACCCTGGGACTGGATACCTATTACAAGCAATCCAAGAACCTGATCGATGAGGGCCAGTTCGGCGCGCCCATCATCCTGACGCCGTTCAATTATCGCTACGGTAAACAATACGGGGCGGAGCTCACCGGGAACTACACTAACGGAAGCTTCAACGCGTACTTGAACCTGGCGGTGCAGAGTGCGAAGGGCAAGCAAATCGATTCCGCGCAGTTCAATTTCTCGCCGACCGATCTCGACTATATCGCGCGCAACTGGGTACATCTCGATCACGAGCAGCAGCACACCGCCTCGGGCGGTGTCTCCTATCTGCATGAGGGCACGCGTGTGAGCGCGGATTTCCTGCTGGGGTCGGGTCTACGCGCGGATCTCGAGCTGCCGCCGGGTCAGACGAACGGCTACGGCGGGCAGGACATTCCGAACGGCGCCCACCTGCCGTACTACACAGAGGTGAATACCGGTGTCTCGCATGTGTTCGACATACCCAACGCCGGCACGCTGACCGCTCGGTTCGACGTGATCAACGTCTTCGACAAGATTTACGAGATCCGCAACGGCACGGGCGTGGGCGTGGGCGCGCCGCAGTTCGGTGCGCGCCGCGGCTTCTTCTTCGGCCTCTCGAAGTCTCTATGACCGTTACGTACTGCACTCCGAATCGGCATGGACGCTCACCGCCTGAGAATCCGTAAGCCCGGTATTCGCCGCCGCGCTCATGAGAAGTAGCGGTAAGCAGCTCAGCATCAGCCCTTTGTGGAGAATATGCATGCCCCCGGCAGGGTCTGGTCGCTCACATCGGCCTGCGCCTCGGCAATCACGGCCGAGCAATCCTTGTTCTTGGCAAGCCCGGGATCGATGAAGGCTAGCGCTGCAGCAAAGGGTGTCAGCAGGGTCCCCAGCGCAGCGGCGACGCCGGCCTGGGCCAGCAGGTTCTCCGGCTTCACGCCAATCGCGGGGTGGAGCAGCGTGCCGCGCAGCGTAATCGGAGATCGCAGCCGGAAGAAGCGGACTTTCTTCGGATCGCCCTGCAGGGACAGGTCGAGCCGCTCGGCGCCGAGATCGACGTGGCCGCGGCCGGTGATGAGGACATTGGTCGTATCGATGAATACCGAGCGCGCGTTGAGCGTGCCCTTCTGCGCCTGAAAGTCGATCACCCCGCAGCGAATCGCGGCGTTCGGCTGCTTTTGCGAGAGCAGCAAGCCGAGGCCTTTCACGACATCGATGCCGGTGAGTTCGGCGAGCGCATCGCTCATTTGCCCCGTGGGTAGAGCGACGCTCACCGTGCCGTCCGCCGAGGAGGCGAGCTTGTGCACCGATGCGCCGTAGCCGTGAACCTTGAGCCGTCCCACCATGGAGCCTTGCAAGGGCGATTGCCTCTGCTTCGCCGTCTTGAACTGGGCGAGATCGACGTTGTCGATGCCCATGTCGATGGTCGGGCGGCGCGAGCCCGGTCAGGTAGTACACGTCCGCCAGATCGTTTCCCGACACCTCGAATTTTACGCTGTATTTCGCGAGGTCGAAGGGCTTCGGAAACGATGTGCGCGCCTCGAGCTTGATGTCGGATGCGGTGAGATGAGCCGTCAGCTCGTAAGGTTGGTTCGGGTCGAGATTGATGAGCGGGCCGCCGTGAAGGTCCGCGCGGAAGGGCTTCGCGTTGAGCGACCCCGTGCATTTCAGCTCGAATCCACCGCTTTCCTTGCCCGATACGTCCGTCGCGTTGAGCGAGCCGTCGAGCTTGAGCTTGCGAATGCTGTCCGACACACGAACTTTCCCGGACTTGATGAGCAATCGGCGGATCGTAGGAATTTTGGCGGGCTGCGAGTTCTCTTGCGGGCGGCCTTCGCGTGCTTCGAGCTCCCAGCTCGCGCGTTCCCGCGCGTCGCGCTCGAGATCGATGATGGGATGCAGCGCCTCGATTTGCGGCACCACCACTTGTCCGCGCAGCAAGCGCCCGAGGCTCACGCTCACCGTGAGCTGATCCGCACCGAACATGACCGCGTGCTCCGCCTAGGGCGGATTGTCGATGGTGAGGCCGTCGACCTGCGCGCTCGGCTCGAAGGACCACAGATGCACCCGCAAGTTGCCGCGGATGACGGTGTGGCGGCCGGTCTTTTCCGAGATGATGCGCGCGAGCATGGGCCGGAAGTAATTCCAGTCGAAGAAACTGGCGAACAAGACGGTGAGCAGGGTTGAAGTATCGACGGCGAGGGGCCGGCGAAATGTAGGAAGCCGGCGTCTGCGCATGTCGGCCGCCACCGAAAATCGAATTCGACGACGATGCCTGCGTTGCAGGCCATCGGCGAACAAGGTTGCCGCTCCGGATCCGACCCAGTAAGGTAAAACCCATGGACATCGCCACTCACGCTAAGACCTCCGCGACGCCGGGGCCGGCCGCCGCCGCCGGCGCACCGTTGAGGTGGACAATGCTCGCGGCGCTCGGCGTGGTGTTCGGCGATCTGGGAACGAGTCCCTTGTACACCCTGCAGACCGTGGTGCAGGCGATGGATGGTCATTTCAGTCGAGCGGGAGCGCTCGGCACGCTCTCGCTGATCATCTGGACACTCATCATCACGATCTCGATCAAGTACTGCCTGTTCGTGATGCGCGCCGACAATCACGGCGAGGGCGGCATTCTCGCCTTGATGTCCCTCATCGGCGCCAACGGACCGGGCCTCAAGCCATTCACCATCATGGGACTGCTCGGCGCGGCGCTTATCTACGGGGACGGCGTGATCACCCCCGCGATCTCGGTGTTGAGCGCGGTCGAAGGTGTGAACGTGGCCACCGACGCGTTCAAGCCCTATGTGATGCCAGCGGCGGTGGTGATTCTCATCGTCCTGTTCACGAGTCAGCGCTTCGGAACCGAGCGCATCGGGCAGGCGTTTGGCCCGGTGATGCTGCTCTGGTTCGCCGTGATCGGCCTCCTCGGACTCATCTCCATCATCCATCATCCCGAGGTTCTGGCGGCCCTCGATCCGACCCACGCGGTGCGGTTCATGATGCACTCCGGAGGGCGGGGACTTCTGGTGCTCGGCGGGGTGTTTCTGTGCATCACCGGCGGCGAGGCGCTCTACGCCGACATGGGCCACTTCGGCAAGCGAGCGGTGCGGCGTTCATGGTATTTCATCGCGCTCCCCGCGCTGCTCTTGAGCTACGCGGGTCAAACCGCATTGTTGCTCGATAAGGGAGTAGTGACGGGCAATCCGTTCTTTCTGATCGTCCCGACATGGTCGATCTATCCCATGGTGCTGCTCGCCACCGTCGCGACCATCATCGCCAGCCAGGCCATCATCACGGGCTCGTTCTCGATGACGCGCCAGGCGATGCAGCTGGGTTGGCTGCCGGGCCTCACCATCCGCCAGACCTCCGACCGGGTCTACGGTCAGATCTACGTGCCGGTCGTCAACTGGCTGCTGATGGTGGCATCCGTGTCGACCACCATCGCCTTCGGCAGCTCGGACCGGCTCGCATCCGCTTACGGTACCGCGGTCGCCACCACGATGCTGCTCACGACCGTGCTGCTCTATCAGGCAATGGCGGAGGTTTGGCGCTGGCCGCGCACGGCGGCGGTCCTCACCGGCGGAATCTTCTTCATCGTGGATCTGGCGTTCTTCAGTGCGAATCTCCTCAAGATCGAGGACGGCGGTTGGCTACCGCTCAGCCTCGCCGCGATCATCTTCGTGGTGATGACAACCTGGCGCAAGGGCACCGAGGCGATCCAGGCCGAGCTCACGCAGACACCCGAGGAGGCTGAACGCTTTCTCTCGCAGTTGAAGTCGGGCGCGATCCTGCGCGTGGACGGGACGACCGTATTCATCACGCGCAGCAATCAGAGGGTCTCGCGACTCATCGTCGATCACGCGCGCTACACCGGTGTGTTGCCGCGGCGAACTGTGGCCCTCAGCATTCGTTTCGAGACCACGCCGCGCATCCCGGAGCCCAAATGCACGGTGGTCGAGCAACTTGCCGATGGGCTGTGGCTCATCGTCGCGCGGTTCGGATTTTTCGAGATTCCCGACCTGCGGGCCGCGCTGAACAGCGCCCGTGGACTGGATCAGCCCATCGATTTCGACCGCGCACGGTTCGTTGCGGCGCGCGATCTGGTCGTGCGGAAGAAGCGGGGATCGGCACTGGCCGCCTGGCGTATTGGTCTCTTCGCGTTTTTGTATCGTAATGCGGTGAAGATCGTCGACCGCTTCAACCTGCCGCCGCAGCGGGTGGTCGAGATCGCGCGGCAAATCGAGATCTAGACGCGCTGATCTCGCCCGGCGCGCCGAACGATTGCTCAGCTGTAACGAGCGCGTGCCGTCAACGGCGCATCCGAGACGGTGTCCCGCTCCGCGGCCGGCGTGGCGGGCGTCGTTTTGGCGCGCGTGGTTTTCGCGCTAAGGAACTCCACGAGCGGCTTCCCGCCCGCCGAGTGCTCGGCGAGCACCTTGAGCGCCGCCAGCGACGGAGTGGCGAGCACGATTCCCGCGATTCCCCAGAACAGCCCGCCGAACCACAGAGCCAGAAACACCAGCATGGGATTCAATTGCAGGCGGCGGCCGACGAGGAGGGGTTGAATCACCTGTCCCTCGAGGGTGGCCAGGGCGAGGAAGCTACCGGCGACCGCCGCCACCGGTGCGATGCCGTCGAACGACACGAACGCGACCGAGGTCAGCAACAGGAGCGACGCCGTGGGTCCCGCGTACGGCACGAAGTTGAGCACGGCCACCAGTGTGCCCCACAGAAACGGATTCGGCATACCGCAGGCCTTCATCGCGCAGCCGGTCGCGAGGCCGAGGCCCACGTTGATCAGCGCGGTGGTCGCGTAGAAGCGGCCGACTTCGGCGCGCACCTTCTCGATGACGCAAATGACGTGGGCGGAGTTTAGATCGCTTACGAGCGCCGAGGTCATGCGCGAGCATCGGTGGACCCCCGCTCAATAAGAAGAGAGTGAGGATGATTACCGTGACGGTGCCGAGAATCAGGCCGCGCGTGATTTCAAGGAGCATGGCCGGGGCGCTTTGTGCGGGCGGCGCAGCCACCGGCGCGGGCGTGGCGGCGGCATGCGCCGGTACGGCGAGATTGTCCGCCGAGGCGCGCAAATCGTCGAGCCGGCTCGCGAACTGCGCGAGCGGACGCACCTTGCGGGCAATCACCTTGACGGTGTGCGACCGAAGCGATGGAGCAATTCCACCGGTCCTGACAGCACGAGGGACAGAAGCAACGCGAGGGCCACCGGAATGAAGGCGACATGGCCGACATAGAGCACGACGCCGAGCGACACGCAGCAACCGACTGTAGGATGCGGCCGACTATGGCCGTGTACTGCGGGCAGATGTTCTTGTACATAATGAGCCATGCCGACCCGTAAGCCGCGCATTGCTCGGCTTTGCGCTGTTGACGTTACTGTTCGCGACGCTTTTCAAGTACGTGCCGCCGGATCAGAAGATCAGCTGGCGTGACGTATGGGTGGGCTCGATCGTCACAGCCTCACTGTTCCTCGCCGGCAAGCTGCTCATCGTCACCTTTCTCAGCCGGTTTGCCTTCCGCTCGGCGTGCGGCATCACCGGATCGTTTCTGGTGCTGCTCCTCTGGGTCTTTTACTCCACTCAGATTTTCCTGTTGGGAGCCGAATTCACCCATCAATACGCACTTGCTCACCGCTCCCCGGGCGCGGCTCGCGGCCCCGCATGCTGCCCCGCCCATAAGCCGATTCCAAGAGTCATGGCCTGGAGCGGGCGTTTATGCGATGCTCGCGCGCATCGTGGGAATGAAGGGCGTGACAACATGGCGGCCGCGAATTTCAAGTGGGACGATCCGTTGCTCCTCGATGAGCAGCTGACGACGGAAGAAAAAATGGTCCGCGATGCCGCACGCGAGTATGCGCAGGACAAGCTCGCCCCGCGCATCGTCGAGGCGTTTCGCCGCGAGCACACCGATACCGCGATATTCCGCGAAATGGGCGCGCTCGGTCTTCTCGGCGCGACGATCCCGGAGGAGTTCGGCGGCGGCGGTCTCAACTACGTGAGCTATGGGCTCATCGCGCGTGAGATCGAGCGCGTCGATTCGGGCTTTCGCTCGATGATGAGCGTGCAATCCTCGCTTGTGATGCTCCCCATCTATCAGTTCGGCACGGTCGAGCAGAAGCAGCGCTATCTCCCGTCGTTGGCCCGCGGCGAGACGATCGGCTGCTTCGGACTCACCGAACCCAACCACGGGTCCGATCCGGGCGGCATGATCACGCGCGCGCGTGAGGCGAGCGGCGGTTTTCGTCTCACGGGCTCAAAGACCTGGATCACCAACAGTCCGATCGCGGACGTGTTCGTCGTATGGGCGAAGACGGAGGATAACGCCATTCGCGGCTTCATTCTCGAGAAGGGCGCCAAGGGCCTCACGGCCCCCGCATTGCACGGCAAGGTCGGCTTGCGGGCGTCCGTCACGGGGCAGATCGTCATGGACGATGTGTTCGTCCCTAAGGACTGTTTGCTGCCTGGCGTGAGCGGCTTGAAGGGGCCGTTCACGTGCCTCGATTCCGCGCGCTACGGCATCGCGTGGGGAGCGCTCGGTGCGGCCGAGAGCTGCTGGCACACCGCGCGCGACTACGTGGTCGAGCGCAAGCAATTCGGCCGGCCGCTCGCGGCCAATCAGCTCGTGCAAAAGAAGCTCGCCGACATGCAGACCGAGATCACCCTCGGACTGCAGGCTTGCCTGCGGCTCGGGCGCATGAAGGATGATGGCACCGCGGCGGTGGAGATCACCTCCATGCTGAAGCGCAACTCCTGCGGCAAGTCGCTCGACATCGCACGCACCGCCCGCGACATGCTGGGCGGCAACGGCATCTCGGACGAATACGGCGTCATCCGGCACATGGTGAATCTCGAAGTGGTGAACACCTACGAGGGCACTCACGACATCCACGCGCTCATTCTCGGCAGAGCGCAGACTGGAATTCCCGCCTTTTCTTGAGGAGCCGCCGCGAGCGGCTGCGCCGAGTCGCTCGGGGAGCTAGCGCAGCTCGGAGCGCTGCGGGCCTTGTGTGATGAGGCAGGCGCTGCGAGTCCCGGTGACGTAGATCCAAAGCCAGCTGAGGGCCACCGCCAGGCGGTTGCGCACCCCGATCAAAAAATAAATGTGGGCGAGCCCCCAGATCCACCAGGCGATGTAACCGCGGACCTTGATCCAGCCGAAGTCGATGACGGCCGCGCGCCTGCCGATGGTGGCGAGATTGCCGGAGTGCCGATAACGGAACGGGCGGAGCGAGTCCTCGCCGGCGAGCCGGCGCTTGATGGTGTCGGCGACGTGTATGCCTTGCTGCTTCGCGGCCGGTGCGATGCCGGGCACGGGCTTGCCGTGCCAGGCATCGATCGTGGCGGTATCGCCGACGATGAAAATATCAGGTCGGCCGGGAGCGGTGAGATCCGCCGCGACCTTGATCCGTCCGGCTCCGTCCGCGGGTACGCCGAGCCATGCGGCGGCGGGTGAGGCGCGCACGCCGGCCGCCCACAGGATCACCTTGGCAGCGAGCTGGTGCTCACCATAGACGACCCCTTGTGCCGAGCACTCGCTGACAGCCAAGCCGAGCTGGATTTCCACCCCCAGCCGCTCGAGCGCAGTGTGCGCATAGGCGGACAGATCCGGGGTGAACGTGGGCAAGATGCGCGATCCGGCTTCAATCAAGAGTACCCGCGCTTTGCGCGTGTCGATGTGACGGAATTCATCCGGCAGGGTCACGTGGGCGAGCTCGGCGATGGCGCCCGCGAGCTCGACTCCCGTTGCGCCTCCGCCGACGATCACGAAGGTGAGCCACGCGCGGCGCAGGGCGTCGTCACTCTCGCGCTCGGCGCGCTCGAAGGAGAGTAAGATGCGCCGCCGGATCGAGGTCGCATCCTCCAACGTTTTCAAGGCCGGGGCATAAGGCTCCCACTCGTCGTGGCCGAAATAGGCGTGGCGGGCACCGGTCGCGAGCACGAGCGTGTCGTAGCCGAGCCTGCCTCCGTCCTCGAGCAGCACCTCGCGTGCGTTCGCATCGACCCCCGCAGCCGTGCCGAGGAGCGTCGTGATGTCCCTGCGCCTGCGAAACAGCTGTCGGATCGGCCAGGCGATTTCGGAGGTGGCGAGCGTGGCCGTGCCCACCTGATAGAGCAACGGCTGGAACAGGTGGTGATTGCGCTGATCGACGATCGTGATGCGCACGCCGGCGCCCTTCAGTCGCTGTGCGACGGAGAGTCCTCCGAAGCCGCCGCCGACGATCACCACCCGGTGAGCGGAGCCTTCGCTCACGATCGGGTCTCCTGGGTGCCGTCGACGGCGTAGCCCGCCTGGATCCAGGCATCCAGGCCACCATATAAGGGCCGGACTTCCTTGAAGCCGTGATTGATGAGCGCCTTGGCGACGCGTGCCGCCGACGCCTCGCTCGGGCAGGTGCAATAGACGATGATCTTCCGATCCCGGGGTAGCTCGGCGACGTGCCGGCCGACATCGTCCACCGGCACGTGAATCGCGCCCGGTATCCAGCGCGGCTCGAGAGTGCGCGCAGTAGGCGAGCGCACGTCGACGACGATGGGCTTTTCCCCTGCTTCCATGAGCTCATAAAGCTCGGCGACGCTGATCCGCGCCATGCGCAGCTCCTTGTAGAAGCGGCGGCGCTCCCACCACTTGTAGAATACATAACCCACCAGCGCCGCGGCGACCACGGTGCCGGTGATGCTGCCGATGCGATCCAGGTGCACGAGCACCGATTGAATCTGTGTCTTGAACAGCATCCCGGCGAGGAGCCCGCTCCCGACCCAGAGCGCTCCGCCGAGCGCGCTCAGCCCGATGAATCGGGGCCAGCCGATGCGCAAGGCGCCCGCGAGCGGCGGGGCGATGATGGCGAGCCCGGGCACGAACTTGGCGATCACGAGAGAGTTGATGCCCCAGCGCTCGAAGCGCGACTGCGTCTGGCTGACGCAGGAATCGGGCTCGAGGGAAATGCGGCAGAGCGTTTTCAGCACGCGTATTCCGTAGCGCCGCCCGACGAGGAACCAGACGCAATCGGGCACGATGCACGCAAGTACCGACGCCGCAAAAAGGGAGGTCAGGCCGAGCGCACCGGAGGCGATGGCCCCGGCCAGGATCAGCGTGGGCATGGCAGGAACCGGCAGTCCGAGCTGATCCACGAAAACGTTGGCGGTCACGATGAGCAAACCGTATTCCGTGATGAGCCAGACGAGGTTCTGACTCATGCGCGGCTCCGCGCGGTGTGATGCTCAATGTCGGGCAAGAGCGCGGCCGCGACACCGAGCAAGGGTAGGAATGCGCACAGCCGGTAGACGAACTCGATGCCCTCGCGATCGGCCAGAGCTCCGAGAAGGGCGGCGCCCAAGCCGCCCAAACCGAAGGCGAAGCCGAAGAAGAGCCCGGAGACGGCGCCTACCCGACCGGGCAGGATTTCCTGCGCGAACACCAGGATGGCCGAGAAGGCCGACGCCAGGATGAGGCCGATGATCACGCTCAGCACGGCGGTGGCGGCGAGACCGACGTGCGGCAGCAGCAACGTGAACGGCGCCACGCCCAGGATCGAGAACCAGATGACACGCTTGCGCCCGATGCGGTCGCCGACCGGCCCGCCGATGAGCCCACCGACGGCAATGGCGAGCAGGAACAAGAAGAGGTACATCTGCGCCGATCGAATCGACAGGCCGAATTTCTCCATGAGATAAAAGCTGTAGTAGCTGGTGATGCTCGCGAGATAGAAATATTTGGAGAAGAGCAGCACGAGCAGAATGGTCACCGACCAGGCCGCCCGCCGAGGGGACAGCGGGCCGGCCGGACGCGGGGCCGCCTTCGCGGCCGCAGGGCGATCGAGATGGTGGCGCTTGTACCACGCGCTCACCTTGGCGAGGACGGCGATCGCGACGATCGCAGCAAGCGCGAACCAAGCGACGCTGCGCTGTCCGTGCGGAATCACGATCAAGGCCGCGAGCAGAGGCCCGATCGCGCTGCCCGCACTGCCGCCGACCTGAAAGATCGACTGGGCCAGGCCGTGCTGTCCCCCCGACGCCAAGCGCGCGATGCGCGAGGACTCGGGATGAAACACCGCGGATCCCGCGCCGACGAAAGCGGCGGCCACCAGCACGCACGCATAGTTCGGCGCGAGGGCAAGGGTCACGAGACCGATCAGAGTAGAGGCCATGCCCATGCTGAGAGAATACGGTTGCGGGTGCTTGTCCGTGTACGCGCCGACCAGCGGCTGCAACACCGATGCGCAGATCTGATACGTCAAGGTGATCACGCCGATCTGCGCAAAGCTCAGGTGAAACTCGCCCTTCAGCAAGGGATAGATGGCGATGATCAGCGATTGAATGAGATCGTTGAGCAGGTGTGAAAAGCTGATCGCTCCCAGCACCTCGAAGCGCGTGGTCTGCGACAGACCGGCCCCCTCGAGATGCGCTGACGCGGCGGGAGTCTGCAAAGAGCTCGGGGCGGAAGCCTCGGCCGGCGCCGAGCTGGTCGGGGGCACCTGCGTCCCGCGCCGGGCGGTCGAACTGTTGTGCATGAGTGCTCGGAGTTGAATGCCTCGAGAGGCGGTACGGCACGAGAGCCGGACCCCGCAACAAAGCATGACATATTGCATGACTTCCGGCGAGCAGGTACTTGCGCAACGCAAGGGCGCGCTAGGCTATCATCGGCAAGTCCCGGACAGCGCCCCCCACAGCGCCGCGAGGATTTGACAGATCACGATCGTGAGGGTGACGCGGTCCGCGGCTCGAGCTCGGGCATCCTCTATATAGTCATGCCGATAGTAATAACCGCAGGGGATGTGATGACCTGGAATCATTCGCGCGGCGCGAGGATACGCCTGATTGCCGCTCTTGCGGTCACGGGCTCGCTCGCGGCATGCGGCGGCTCGTCGCAGGATAACTCGCCTGCGCCAGTACCCCCGGCGCCGTTGTCCATATCCACGAGCTCGCTACCCGCCGGGAAAGTGAACACGAATTATAGTGTCACGCTCGCGGCCACAGGCGGCACGTCGCCTTTTCAATGGAAACTCGCGAGCGGAACGCTTCCGCCGGGGCTCGCGCTCACCGCGAGCGGCGCAATCACGGGAACCCCGTCCGCGCCCGCGAACTCGACGCCGATCGGTTTGCAAGTAACCGACTCCGGCAGCCCTGCCCAGTCGAGCGCACGCACGTTGAGCCTCACCATCGCGCCGTCTCCCCTCGCCCTGACCACGACATCGCTCGCCGGCGCCCAGGTGAGCAAGCCCTACACCGCAACGTTGACAGCCACCGGCGGCACGCCGCCGCTGACCTGGTCGATCACTGCCGGCTCATTGCCCGCCGGATTGTCGCTGACGCCTGCGAGCGGCGTGATCTCGGGCACCCCGACCGTGGCCACGAATTCCGCTGCGCTCACCTTCGCGGTCGCCGATAGCAGCGTCCCAGTGCAGCAGAAGTCCGTGAATGTCACGATGACGGTGGCACCGTCAAACATTTCCATTGCCATCTCGCCTCGCGCGGCCGCGCTCACGCTCGGCCAGAAGACCAGTCTGTCGGTAACGACCAACGATCCCTTGGGCGTGAGCTGGAAGTTGGCTCCGACCGGCGGCTCCTTCGCGCCCGCGCAAAGCACCAGCGGCGACAGCACGACTTTCACCGCACCGGGCACTGCGGGCGCTTACACCATCACTGCGACCAGCGTCACGAACCCGGCGACGAGCAGCTCCATTGCGCTCGGCGTGACCGATCTCGCCGGCGTTTTCACGTACCGCAACGACAGCTCGCGCGACGGTGTCGATGCACAGGAATACGCCTTGACTCCGGGAACCGGCGGCACCGGCGGCAGTGTCGGCACGGCGACCTTCGGCAAGCTCTTCTCCTGCATCGCCGACGGCGCGGTGTACGCTCAGCCCCTGTGGGCCGCAAATCTGACGATCAACGGAGCGCAACACAACGTGGTGTTCGTCGCGAGCGCTCACGACAGTTTGTTCGCGTTCGACGCCGACGCGAATCCATGCGTGCAGCTGTGGAGCGTGAGCCTCATCGATACCGCTCACGGAGCAGGCGCCGGAGAGGTCACCGTGCCTTCCGGCCCGACGGGCAATCTGGTGGGTGGGGGCAGCGGTGACATCACGCCCGAGGTGGGGGTGATCGGCACACCGGTGATCGATTCCTCGGGCGGCACGCTCTACGTGGTGTCGAAATCCATGAACTCCGCGGGCACTATTTTCTACCAGCGCCTGCATGCGATCGACGTGACGACGGGCAACGAGAAGGCCGGCTCGCCGGTCCTCATCCAGGGGACCTACCCCGGCACCGGCGACCACAGCACGACGACAACTTTCAGCGCGCTCTACGAAAATCAGCGCTGCGGCCTTGCGCTCATCAACGGCAGCGTTTATATCGCGTGGGCGTCTCACGAAGACACCCCGCCCTACTACGGTTGGGTCATGGGCTATACCTACAGCTCTGCATCGGGTTTCAAGCAGGTCTCCGTGCTGAACGTGACGCCGAATGTGCAGTTCGGCGGGATATGGATGGGCGGCGCCGCGCCCTCCGCGGATGCGAGCGGAAAGCTGTACTTGATCACCGGCAACGGCACATTCGATGCGACCAGTGGGAGCGCACCCAACAACGACTACGGCGATTCGCTGCTGCAGCTTTCAGTCACGCCCAATCCGACCACGCCGAGCGCAGCCTTCACCGTCTCCCAATACTTTACGCCGCAGGACGAGTTGAATGACGCCGAGCAGGACCAGGACTTCGGCTCGGGCGGCGCCGCCGTGCTCGCCGACGTGACCTCGGGTTCAGGGACCGTGGGAGTGGTGGTGGGCGGCGGCAAGGACGGATCGCTCTACATATTGAACCAGGCTTCGCTCGGCGGATACAGCAGCACCGATGCAAGCGCGTGGCAAAAAATCGCGACGGGCTATTCCATCTTCTCGACCGTCTCGATGTGGAACGACACGATTTATCTCGGACCGTTCGGCGGTCCGCTGACTTCCTACGCCTTGCAGACCTCCACGACCCCGTCGCGGTTCGTTCAGCAAGCGCACGCCACCGATCCGGCGACGTTCGGATTTCCGGGTCCGTCGCCCGCGATTTCGGCGACCGGCACCACGAACGGTGTCGTCTGGGCGCTCGACAACAGTCATTACTGCACGATGCAATCGAGCGCCTGCGGCCCGGCGGTGCTGCATGCCTATGATGCGACGAGCCTCGTCGAGCTGTGGAACAGCTCGATGGCTCCGGGTGGTGCGGACGCCGCGGGCAACGCCGTCAAGTTCACGGTGCCTGCCATCGCGAACGGCAAGGTTTACGTCGGTACCCGCGGCAACAACATCGGCGGCGCACTCGGCTCCACGAGCATCGCCGGAGAGCTCGACGTCTACGGCTTGCAGCCGAACTGAGGCGCGCCCACCCCATTCGCGCTCGTGAGAGGTAGCAAGCTCACGGTCTGTCCTGCGAGAATGGGCGGATGAGACGCTTCGAGCCCTACGTCTTCCTCAAAGGACTGGCTTCCCGCTGGGACGTGCTCGCATTCATCGTGGTCATGGGCTTGATCGCGTTTCTCGGCGAGACCGCTCACGGCCTGTTCGATCCGCTGGCCAAGCTCGAGACGGTTCCATTGTCCCTGGACCCCGCGCATCTGCCCGAATACGCCGCGCGCACGACGTTCCGGATGCTGGCGGCGTTGTTCTTCTCGCTGGTTTTCACGCTCACCTACGCCACCTGGGCGGCGAAGAGCGAGCGCGCCGGCCGCTTGCTCGTGCCCATCCTCGACATCCTCCAGTCCGTGCCGATCCTCGGCTTCATTTCCATCACCACCGTGTTCTTTCTATCGCTCGCGCCCGGCCGGGTTCTCGGCGCCGAGTTCGTGGCGATCTTCGCGATTTTCACGAGCCAGGCGTGGAACATGGCGTTCAGCTTCTATCAGTCCCTGCGCACCGTGCCCACCGAGCTCATCGAAGCGGCCGAGTCGTTCCGCCTCTCCCGGTGGATGCGTTTTTGGCAGCTCGAGACCCCGTTCGCGCTCCCCGCGCTCGTGTGGAATATGATGCTGTCCATGTCGGGAGGCTGGTTCTTCGTGGTTGCCTCCGAATCGTTCACCGTCGGCAATTCGTCGGTGGCGCTACCGGGGATCGGCTCGTACATCGCGCTCGCCATACGTGAGAAGAACCTGCGCGCCATCGGCTTGGCGATCCTCACCATGCTGATCGTCATCCTGCTCTACGACCAGCTGCTGTTTCGGCCGCTGGTGGCCTGGGTCGATCGCTTCCGCGTGGAGCAAGAGCCCGGCGAGCGCGTGCCCGACTCCTGGGCGCTCACCATGATGCGCCGCTCGCGCCTCATCAAGGCGGCGACACTCGCGTTCCACAACGCGGTGTTCTGGACCAGCCGGCTGGTAAAGCGCACCGACAAGATTCCGGTCGAGGAGCAAGATCGGCCGAAGCGACGCAGCCTCGACTTGCTGTGGGTGTCGCTGCTCGTGGCGGCGGTCGCCGCCGGCCTTTGGCACCTCCTCGCCGTGCTGGTCGTCAACACCCCGCTCGCGGAGGCACTGCACGTCTGCGGCCTCGCGTGCCTCACCATGGCACGGGTATTCATCCTGATCGCCCTCGCGAGTGTCGTTTGGGTGCCCATCGGTATCTGGGTGGGCATGCGCCCGCGAGCGGCGCAGATCGTGCAGCCGATCGCGCAGTTCATGGCGGCATTCCCCGCCAATCTGCTGTTCCCGATCGCCGTATACGGCATCGTCGTCTGGAAGCTCAATCCGGATGTCTTTCTGAGCCCGCTCATGATCCTCGGCACGCAGTGGTACATCCTCTTCAACATCATCGCGGGGGCGACCACCATCCCGGCGGAGATGCGCTATGCCGCCACCAACTTCGGCATCAAGGGATGGCTCTGGTGGCGCCGCGTGGCGCTGCCCGCCGTGTTGCCCTTCTATGTCACGGGCGCGATCACCGCGTCCGGCGGCTCGTGGAACGCCGCTCAGGTCTCCGAGCTGGTGTCCTGGGGACATACGGAAATTCGGGCCAAGGGACTCGGCGCCTACATCGCGGATGCTGCGGCGATGGGTAATTTCCATCAGATCATTCTCGGCGTGGGCGTGATGAGCCTGTTCGTGGTGGTCATCAATCGGCTCTTCTGGCGGCCCTTGTATTACTACGCCGAGCGCAAATATCGGATGACCTGACAGGAACTCCTCATGAACAACACCCCATTGCTCCAGTGCAGCCAAGTGCGCAAGGCATTTCCGAAGCCCGACGGCGAGGAGCTGCTGGTGCTCGACGGCATGAACCTCGAGCTGCGCGAGGGGCAGATCATGGGGCTGCTCGGTCGCTCAGGATCGGGCAAGTCGACGCTCCTGCGCCTGATCGCCGGCCTCGCAGAGCCGAGCGCGGGCGAGGTGCAGTATCTCGGCAATCCCGTCGTAGGACCGGCGCGCGGCATCGCGATGGTGTTTCAGAGCTTCGCGCTGTTCCCTTGGCTCACCGTGTTCGAGAACGTGGCGCTCGGCTTGGAAGCGCAGAACCTGCCGCGCGCGGAGATCCGCAAGCGCTCGCTGGCCGCAATCGACTTGATCGGCCTCGACGGATTCGAGTCGGCCTATCCACGCGAGCTGTCGGGCGGCATGCGCCAGCGGGTCGGATTTGCACGGGCCCTCGTGGTCCATCCCAATATCCTGCTCATGGACGAGCCGTTCTCGGCGCTCGATGTGCTGACGGCGGAGACTCTGCGCACCGACTTCCTTGATCTGTGGGCGGAGGGCCGCATGCCCATCAAGGGCGTCATCCTGGTGACGCACAACATCGAAGAAGCGGTGTTGATGTGCGATCGCATCCTGGTGTTCGGCAGCAATCCGGGCCGCATCCTGAGCGAGATCAAGGTGACGCTGCCGCAGCCGCGCAATCGCCTCGATCCGAGCTTCCGCGAGCTCGTGGAACGCATCTATGTCGAGATGACGGCCCGCCCGAAGGGCGTCGGCCCGGGCGGTCGCCAGGAGCGCTTTCCGGGACTGGGTATCGGCAGCGTCCTGCCGCACGTCGGCTCGAACATCCTGTCCGGCCTCATGGAGGCGGTCGCGGCGGCGCCCTTCAAGGGCAAGGCGGACCTGCCCGAAATCGCCTCCGATCTGCAGATGGAAATCGACGAGCTCTTTCCCGTCGCCGAAACGCTGCAGCTGCTGCGGTTCGCCGAACTCGAGGGCGGCGATCTCAAGCTCACCGAGGATGGCATGGCCTTTGCCCATGCCGACATCGACGAGCGCAAGCGTATTTTCCTGCGGCATCTGCTCGCCTACGTGCCGCTGGCGGCGCATATCCGCCGGGTGCTCGACGAGCGGGTGAGCCATTCGGCGCGCAAGAGCCGGTTCATCGACGAGCTGGAAGACTTCATGAGCGAGGATGACGCGGAGCAGACCTTGCGCTCCGTGATCCGCTGGGCCCGCTACGCCGAGGCGTTCGCGTACGACGACGAGAATGCCATGTTCAGCCTGGAGAATCCGACGTAAAATGCAGGCCGCCATGACCGATGCGGCCGCGCCCTATTTGACATTGCATGTGCCGCCAGACGAAATGGTGCGCTACATCCAAGAATTGATGACTCTGCCGCAGGACGAGATCGCGGCGGGCTCCGCCATGACGCTTGCCCAGCGTCAATGGGGCGGCGATACGCCGCTCGCGCGAGCCGCATTGCTGCGCTGGGGAGCATTGAATTTAGCCTTCCAAGACAAGCGCTTGGAGACTTGGACGGTCGCGCGGGAACGGGATCGGATTCAGGTCCCCGCCGCCCTGGTGGCGGCCGCCGGCGTCGCGCCGCTGATCCTGGAGAACGAACGCGCCGTCTTCGATATTCCCGCGCTGCTCGACGCGACTTTGCAGTTTCAACCTCCCGCGGGCCAGGCGTAGCAACCGGATGGCCGCCTCCTCACACCCCGCGCCGCTGGTGCGCTTTGGGATGCTGCGCACCATCGCGCTCTACAAGCTGGTGAAAGTCATCATATTGTTGCTTGCCGCCTGGGGCGAGGTGCAGCTGCACGACGCTACGCTGACGGCGAAAATTCTCTCCTGGGCTTCGGCCCGTCCGCACGGCCTCGAGCACGACCTCGTCACTCGGGCGATCTCCTGGTTCAGCGGCCTGTCGGAAGCGCGAGTGCATCAGGTGCGCTTGATCACGCTCACGTATGCGGCGGTGTTTGCGGTGGAGGGTATCGGTCTTTGGATGCAGCGCCGCTGGGCCGAATGGTTGACCGTCATCATCACGGCCTCGCTCATTCCTCTGGAGCTCTGGGAATTGATCCACAGGCCCTCGATCGGCGCGGCCGGCGTGCTCCTCGCCAATTGCCTGATCGTCGGATACCTCTACTGGCACGTGTCCACCCGGCAGAAACCCGCGCCGGCGCTGCGAGATAATGCCTCGGCCAAAGGATCGTGAAATGATCTTCATCTCGGCTGAATTTCGCCGATCGGGCGTATTCTCTGCATCGCTCGTAAACCCCTTTGATGGAGACCCCATGACTAAGTTGATCGCCTCCGCCCTGTTGTCGTTCGGAATTGCCGCCGCCGCGATGGCTGCCGATACCCCGAGTTCAACCGGATCGCCCGCCGCCAGTGCGCCGGCCGCGAGCTCTTCCTCCGCTCCTGCGAAATCCACGAAGAAGCACAGCGGCAAGAAGGGCAAGAAGTCGACGCCTGCTCCGAAGCAGTAAGACTGATTCCTCAGCGCCCCGGCCGGTCCTCGTGCCGGTCGGGGCGTTTTGATTCTCGCCGTGGATCTTTTCCACCCCGCCTTCGATATCGCGCATCTCATTCAAGTTGCGCTCACCCCGATCTTCCTCATCTCGGCCATCGGCGTCACGCTGAACGTTCTGACCAGCCGCCTGGCGCGCATCGTCGATCGAGCGCGCAGCCTGGAGGACCGCCTGCTGCTCGAACAGAACTCGCCGCGTGCACGCGACCTGCACCGCCAGCTCGCCGTGCTCGAAGGGCGTGCCCGTTACATCAATGCGGCAATCACATCCATCATCCTGTCGGCGCTCTTCATCGCGCTGGTGGTGGTGATGCTGTTCGTCAATGCGTTCCTGCGCTGGGACCTGTCGGGCTTCATCGCCTGCATGTTCATCCTGTCCATGCTGGCGCTTGCCGCCGCGCTGCTCGCATTTCTGATCGAGGTGCGCATCGCCACGAAGACGCTGCGCATCGGGATCGAAGAAGCCTCGCGTCAGGGCTAGGGATCTTCTAGAATCGGCGGAGCATGAAGGACTTCCGAGAGCCCGCGACACCGATCACCCGAGCAATACCCGCCGGCGCGGCTGCGTGGCCGGGCTTGCCGGTGCGATGGCTGCTCATCGCTGCCGCGATATCCCTCTGCTGCGCCCAGGTTCGAATCGCCGAGGGCCAGGTGATGCCGGGCGGTGGCATGGGCGGCGGCGGCAGGGGACAGATGCCGCCGGGGGCGGGGGCAATGCCGGACGAGGTGCCCGAGACCTCGTCGTCCGAGAAGCCGGACGTCGCCGTGAAAAAAGCGTTGCGGGCGGCCACCAAGGCGCTCGACAAGGCGAAGGCGCTCGAGGCGGATGCCGCGGCCACGTCCAATCCCGACAAGAAAGCCAAGGACATGGAGCGCGTGAGCGATCAATACAACGTCGCGCTCGATGCCTTCACCGAGGCGCTGAGCAATAAGGGCGACATCGTCGAAGCCTGGGATCAGGTTGGCTACATCCACCTGCGCTTGGGCGCCTACCGGGAGGCGATCGACGACTACAATCACACGCTCACGCTCAAGCCGGAGCTGATGGAGGCCATCGAGCACCGCGCGGAAGCGTATCTCGCCGTCGATCATCTGGACGATGTGAGGGCCGCCTACATGGACCTATACAACCACACGCCGGATTTGGCGGCGCAGCTGATGGCCGCCATGCAGAAGTGGCTCGCCGAACATCAGGTCGACTCGCGCGGGCTGCGCGCAAGCGAGATCGACGCGTTTGCCAAGTGGGTGAGCGAACGCGACGGCATCGCCAAACAAACCGCGTCGCTGCCTCACTAACGCGGCGCGCTTTTCAGCGCTTCCACTTCACGGCGCAGTGCCTCGACTACGGCCTCGAGCTGCGTGAGCCGTTCCGAAAGTGTCGCCCCCGAGCCCGCGGTGGCCGTGCCCGGCAGCGCAGCCGCCTCGCGCTCGGCTTCTGCGGGAGCGACCCATTCGGGCGTGCCTGAGAACAGATGACCGTAGCGCGCTTCCCGTTCCCCGGCGGCGCGCGCCAACCGGGCAACGAAAGGTCCATCCTCGCGCTCCATGAGAGCCTGCAGCGTCGATTCCACTTCCTGCGCGTCCGTGAACTCGGCCAAGCGGTTGGTGCGCGAGCGCAATTCCCCGGGTGTCTGCGGACCACGCAGCAACAGCACGCAGAGTATACCGAGCTCCTGAGGTGAGAACTTCAACGGCCCGAACTCGGTGTTGCAGAATCGATGGCGGTACTTAGTCACACGGCCGCCGTAGCCGGCCGACTTGTCGCTCACCATATATTTTTTCATGAGTGAATCGACCGCCTGCTGCACCACGGTCTCGCTCAGCTCGAGCACCGGCTCACGGTTGGTCTTCTGGTTGCATGCGTTGGTGAGCGCGTTCAAAGACAGCGGATACTGGTCGGGCGTCGTGATCTCTTTCTCGATCAGGCAGCCGATCACGCGCGCCTCGTTCGGGGTGAATTCGATGTTCATTTAATGAAGGCTTCCAAGTCAGATGGGGTTGATTTAGGGTTACGCTCAAGGACATATCTCGACGGTACAGGTGATCCATGAGCTCGATCGAACTGGTTTCTGAGCACGGTTGCTACGGGGGCGTGCAGCGCTTTTACAAGCATGCGTCGCGCGAGACGCGCGGCACGATGAAGTTCTCCGTGTACCTGCCGCCCCAGTCCAAAACCGGCAAGGTGCCCGTGCTTTATTACCTGTCGGGCCTTACCTGCACGGAGGAGACCTTCCCCATCAAGAGTCATGCGCAACAGACTGCGGCGCAGCTCGGGCTGATGCTGGTGGCCCCCGACACGAGCCCGCGCGAGCCGCGCTTGCCGGGCGATGCGGACAGCTGGGATTTCGGCCAGGCAGCGGGCTTCTACCTGGATGCCACCCAGGCGCCGTGGTCGACGAATTATCGAATGTACAGCTACGTCACGCGCGAGTTGCCCGAGATCGTCGCGCAGAGCTTTCCCGCCGACGTGGCCGCAACGGGGATCTTCGGCCATTCCATGGGCGGCCACGGCGCGCTCACGGTAGCGCTGAAGAATCCGTCGGTCTACAAATCCGTGTCCGCGTTCGCACCGATCGCGGCCCCCATGCAATGCCCGTGGGGAAAGAAGGCGTTCGGCAACTATCTCGGCCCGGACCAGAACGCGTGGCGCGATTACGACGCCACGGAGCTGGTCGCGCGCAAGCCTTATCCCGGGTTGATTCTGATCGATCAGGGGACCTCGGATCAGTTCCTCAAGGAGCAACTCCTGCCGGAGAAATTCGCGGCGGCTGCCGCGAAGGCCGGCCAAAAGCTCAACTTGCGCATGCAGCCGGGGTACGACCACGGTTATTACTTCATCCAGACTTTCATGGCGGATCATCTGCGCCACCACGCCGCCATCTTGAACAAATAGCCGGCGCGCCGGGGAGCCCGGCCGAGCAAAGCTAGCGCGAGACGACGAGGGGCGTCGAGGTGACGCGGCCGTCGAAATCCATCCAGACGTGCTGTGCGAAATCGTAAAGCTTGCAGCGCCGCACGGTGTTCCAGTAGTAGCGCCACGAGAAGACCTCGGAATTCAAGCGCTCGTCGAGCGTCGCGGTCAACCTCGTCTGCGCCTCCTTGAGGCGGTACAGTGGGATGCCCATGTTCACGTGGTGCGCACCGTGCTCGAGAATATAGTGGATCAAACCGTCGAGCGGGCGCTTGAGCTTGACGTGCACCGTCGTCGTTGCGTAGCCGGCATTGGCGCTCCACTCGTCGCGGCGTTCGTACCAGGCCACGCGCGGGTGCGTGTGCTGCACGTAGATCACGAACCCCATGAGGCAATTCCACACCAGGAAAGGTACGAGAAAGCCGAAGATGAGCAACACGGTGATGGATCTGCCGCTGTACAGGCCCCATGCCACGAGACCGCCGATCCAGGCGAGGCCGAAGGCGGTCACCAGAAGACCGTCCCAGGTGTAGGTCAGTCGGCGATGATTGACGTGCTTGCGGCTCGGGAACATCAACTTCTTCCACCACATCTCGATCATGTAGTAGATGCCTTGTCCCACGCCGCTGCGATAGATGTGCTCCAGACGTCGCCGTATCCAAGGGAGGCGGGCGAACTCCTTCGGCGAGAACGGCGTCCACACGTAGTCGCGGCCCTTCAAGTTCGTGAATCCGTGGTGCGCGAGGTTATGGCCGACCTCCCACAGGCTGTAGGGGGTGAGCGAAGGCAGAAACGCGATGCGACCGATCCACCCGTTGAGCGTCTTGCTCGGCGTGTAGGACCCGTGACAGGCATCGTGACCGATGACGAACAACCGTGCGATCCACAGCCCGCCGACGAGCGCGGCAAACACGCGCACCCACCAGGATTCGACGATCAGCATGGTTGCGATCGTGGCGGCGAACACGAACCAGTCGAGAAAGAACCAGACGATCGGTGCGAGGACGGACTTACGCTGGGCGAATGGTGCCAACAGCTTCTGGAACCGGAAGCGCGACTTGTCGGGTGCCGGCGCGTCGGCCGCTTCGACGGAAGCACTGCGCTTTGGCTGCATTCAACACTCCCGCACAAAAGGGCCCATATTATACACCCATTCAGCGGCGCTGTAGGGTGGCTGCGCCGCGGAGTGTGATGTCAGTCCTGATCCGTGTCGGGCCAGAGCAACACGCCGAGGTGTTCGCAGGCCTCGATGAGCGCCGTGGCCGCCTCGCGGGTGCTCGCATCGAGGCGACGATCGTGAGTGAGCAGCCAGGTGAGACGTGCGCGGCGCGAGCGGGCCGACGGCTCGCTGTCGAATAGCGCGGGGAACAATCCGAGGGCATCGACGAACTCGCGCATGGCCGCGCTCGCCGCAGCGTTCGGAGCCGGCGTGAGCAGGAGCTTCAACCAGGTGACGCAGCGCTTCGCGAGACCGGCCCGTGTGATGCCGAGGCTCGTGCGCCGCCGGGTCTCTCCATCGGCAAGCGAGTCGGCGAGGTATCGATAGCGCTCGACGGCGGACTCATCCGCCGGCAATGCGGGACTTGCATCGGATAGCACCGAGCGCAGCAAATCCGCGAGCAACAACGCGAGAGCTTCCGCGAGGAAGCGCTGGCTTTGCTCGGCGTCGGGGCGCGCCAAATCGGCCCAGACTTTTGGCCCCCCCAGCCGTCGCGCGTTTGGAGAGTTCGACATGGCTCCCAGTGTAGCGGCTCCGCGGCCCATCGCAACTATGTCAGAATGGGACCGAGTTCACTGACCGGCTCGAATGTGTCTCTAGATTGCGCTCTCCCGTCTGGAGAGGGCCGGCGGCGGGCTCGCAGAAATCGAATTTAATGAACGAGCGAACCAAGATCCCGGACCCTTCCGCGCCGGGCGCGAGTGTCACGCTGGCCCCCGGCGTGCGTCGGGTTCGCGCGCCCAATCCCGGCATGATGACCGGCTCCGGAACCAACACGTACCTGCTCGGCCAGCGTGACGTGGCCGTCATCGATCCGGGGCCCGAGGATGCGACTCATTTGCGCAACATTCTCGCGGCCGCCGGGCCGCAGATCCGCTGGGTGGCCGTCACTCATACCCACCGCGACCACTCGCCGCTCGCCATGGAGCTCGCGCGGATGACGGGTGCGCGCCTCATCGGCTTACCGCCGCCTGCGGACGGCCGCCAAGATGAGCGTTTTCAGCCCCAGCACCTGCCGCGCGACGGGGAAATTCTTGCCCTCGGCGAGGTTGTGCTCACGGCGATCCACACGCCCGGCCACGCCTCCAACTGCGTGTGCTATCTGCTTGCCCGGGAACGGTTGCTGTTCACCGGAGATCACGTGCTCGGTGGGGTGTCGCCCGTCATTTTGCCGCCCGACGGCGAAATGGCCGCGTACCTTGACTCTCTCGATAAACTCGGCGGCTACGATTTCGAGCTCATCGCGCCCGGTCACGGCGACATACTGAAACGCGGTAAGCGAGTAGTCGAGCTGCTGCGAGCTCACCGCCTGGCACGCGAGAGCAAGGTGTTGCGCTGTATCGGCGCGGGCGCGACGCTCGAGGAGCTGACGCCGCGTGTGTATGACGACGTTCCCTCTGACCGCCACGGCTGGGCGAAGCTTACGTTGCAGGCGCATCTGATCAAGCTCGAGCGCGAGGACCGCATTTGCGAGCGCGCCGGAGTTTTCAGGACAAAGAGCGGATGAGGCTCGGCATATCGCTGCGCGCCGTCGGGGTGCAGCGCGGCCGCAGCTGGGTCCTTCGCGACCTCACGCTCGATGTGCACCCGGGAGAGCGCTGGGCTCTCCTCGGCGCCAACGGTGCGGGCAAGACGCAGCTCCTCAAGCTGCTCGCGGGCGATGTGTGGCCGACTCCCACCGCCGCCGGTCGCCGCACCTACCGTCTCGGCCGGCGCGAGGTCGATCTCATCGAGGCGAAGAGCCGGATCGTCTACCTCGGGGCCGAGATGCAGGACAAGTACAGCCGCTACGGCTGGGACCTCACCGTATCCGACCTCCTCGCCACGGGACTGCATCGCACGGACCTGCTTCTCTCGCCCGCCACGGCCGCTGAGCGTCGCAAGATCGACTCGACCTTGCGCGCCTGCGGCTTGCTGCGGCTCGCGGGGCGCCGGCTGTCCTCGCTCTCCTACGGTCAGAAGCGACTCGCGTTGCTCGCGCGCGCGCTGTGTCCCGACCCGGACTGGCTGCTGCTCGATGAGCTGTACAACGGCCTCGACGCGAGCTATCGCCGCCGCATCGATCGCGTGCTGCGCGCGGTTCGCGTGCGCGGCGGTTCCTGGATCGTCGCGACGCATCGCGCCTGCGACCTGCCGCAGGGTACGCGCGGCCTCATCGAGCTCGATGCCGGACGAGTCATCGCCATGCGGCCGCTTCGAGCGGAGGCGGCATCGCGACTGCGCGCCGCGGCTCGCGAAGGCGCGCCAACAGCGATGGGCCGCGGTGCGGCACCGCGGCTCGCAGCGACACCCCGGCGCGGCGCGGCACCCGGCCGGCGTGCGGCGCCGAGGGGCGTCGTTACGCGTGTGCGGCCGCCGCTCATCAAGATCAGCAACGCCGATCTCTACGTCGACTACAAGCCGGTGCTGCGCGGAGTGAGCTGGGAGCTGCGCGACGGCGAGCACTGGGCGGTGTTCGGCGCAAACGGGGCAGGCAAGAGCAGTTTCTTGAAGCTCCTGTACGGCGATCTGTCGCCCGCGCTCGGCGGCGTCATTGAGCGGCGCGGGTTTCCCAAGGGAACACCGATCGCCGACTGGAAGCGTCAGGTCGGTCTGGTCTCGCCGGAGCTGCAGACCGAGTACGCGGTCGATGTGAGCGTGCGCGATCTCATCGCCAGCGGCCCGCGCGCGAGCATCGGTCTCGCGGAACCGACGACGCCCAATGAGACGCGCATCGTTGCTCGCTGGCTCAAGTTCTTCGGCCTGTCGGCCCTCGCCGAGCGCCGACCGAGAGAGCTGTCGTACGGGCAATTGCGACGCGCCTTGCTCGCGCGCGCGCTCGCGGGCGCGCCGCGCGTGCTGCTGCTCGACGAGCCCCTCACGGGTCTCGACCCGACCCAGCGCGCTTTCATGAAGCGGCTCCTCGAACGGCTGATGCGGCGGGTGGCGCTCGTCATCGCCGTGCACCACCCCGAGGATCTGCCGCGCGGTGTGACGCACGCCCTGCACCTCGAAGCGGGCCGTGCGTATGCCACGCATTCTGCGAACTAGTTCTGCGAACTAGGTCGGCGGCGGGGAGGGGAAGTTGAGCCACACTCGACCCCTCGCTCTACGCACGGAGTTTGATTATGTCGCGCGCACTTACCACCGCTCTCATGGCGGCGGCCGCTTTGACATTCGCCGGCTGTCACAGTACGTATGCGGTGCGCCCGATTCCGCGCATCGCAGCCGACAGCGTCGGCAGACCCGTGAGCCGGCTGCAGGAGGCGTTCGGCCAGCCCCGTAAGATCGACACGACTCCGACGAAGGAAGTCTACGTCTGGTTCCTTCCCGAGAAACCTGCCGGTGCGCCGGTGGGATTTCACGGTTGCGAAATGGAAGTAACGGTGGATGCCCGCTCGGAGCACGTGCTCGGCTATTCGTTGTCGAACGTCGGCTGGGGCAAGTGCCGCGAGGTGGAGCGCAAGATCCGGGTGGCCGAGCGATAGGTCGACTCGTCTACAATGGCGGTCGGGCCGCCCCGCGCCCTTCCGGAGTCGAACGTGTCGTTGATGGTTATTCTGTCGCTCGCCGTGCAGGTCGGCCTGATTGCGCACGTGATCAAGACCGGGCGGAGCATGATCTGGGTCCTCGCCCTCGCGTTTCTGCCGCTCGCCGGACCCCTGGCATACGTGGTCGTGGAGATCCTGCCGGAGGTCTTCGGCGGCAGGACGGCGCGCCGCGCTCGCTCGAGCGTCGGGCGCATGCTCGACCCGGATCGGGATCTGCGGCGCGCCGCCGCGGAGGTGGAGGTCTCGGGCAATGTCGATGCACGCCGTCGCCTCGCGGACGAGCTGTGCGAGCGCGGGCAGTTCAGAGAGGCCGCCGACGTCTATCAGGGTGGCCTCAAGGGCATCTTCGAGCACGACCCGGCGCTGCTGCTCGGTCTGGCGCAAGCGCAATTCGGCATGGGGGCGTTCGAGCCCGCGCGCGCCACGCTCGAACGGTTGAGGCAGCACAATCCCGAGTTCGATTCCTCGCAGGCGGGGCTCCTCTACGCGCGCACGCTCGAGGAGCTCGGTGCGCTGGAGGAAGCTGAGCACGCCTACGCCGAGGTTGCTCCCGCCTTTCCGGGCGCCGAAGGCCGCCTGCGCTACGCTATGTTGCTCAAACGCCGCGGTAAGCTCGATGAAGCGCGGCGCACGCTCAAGGACTTGCTGGATGGCGCAAAGCTCGGGCCCGCGCATTATCGACGCGCGCAGGCACGGTGGCTCGACCTGGCGCGGCGGGAGCTCTAAGCGCGAGACAATTTGGAGTAGGATCGTACATCGCTCGCTACTCTCGGGAGACTCGACATGTTAGGTCTGCGCACGTTTCAAAAATCCGCTCTAGTTTGTTACGTTATGATCGCGCTGCTTGGCGCCTGCACCAATCAACGCGAACCCGCACAGCGAATGATGCAGGATATCGCGACCACGCTCGGCGGCGTGTCCGAGGATGCGGCAAAGTATGTTCCGGGGGAGCTCACCGGTGTGCAGATGAAGCTCGACGATTTGAAGACCGCCTACGATGCGCAGGACTACAAGGCGGTGCTCGCCCGCGGCCCCACAATTCTGGCCGAAGCCCAGGGCCTGGCGGCCGATGCCGCGGCTAAGAAGTCCGAGATCGCCAAGGATCAATCGGACCAATGGACATCGCTGTCGGCGGCAGTGCCGGCGCTGTTCACGGCGGTCCAGGCGCGCCTCGACGTGTTGAACCAGAAGAAGAACCGCAAGATGGCGGCCGGCATCGATCTCGATGCGGCCAAGTCCGCGTTGAGCGACGCGACCTCCGAGTGGTCCAAGGCGCAGGGCGCGTTCGGCAACGGCAACATGAACGAGGCCGTGTCCACCGCGAAGGACGTCGAGACGAAGCTCAAGGCGATCGCCGGCACGCTCAAGGCCGAACTGCCCGTCACGGCGGCTCTCGCCCCGTCGCCGGCGCAATAAGACCTCAGGCCGCGAGCGTTCCCTCGCTCACGAGCACGGCATGGCCGCCGATGTGCGCGGCAACCAAGGACGATCGCTCGCGCTCGAGTCGCACGTGAATCTGTGCAGGCCGCTGCATGTGCCGTCCCTGCAAGCCTAGGAATCCGCTCTGGTGTATCCCGATCTGCCCCATCTCGACCAGATACGCGGCGAGCATGACGTGCGCGTTGCCGCTCGCCGGGTCCTCGTTGATGCCGAGCGCCGGGCAGAACATCCGCGACTCGGTCGTCATGTCCTGCGCGCCCGAGCCCCGATTCACGGCGAACACGAAGAAGCCCTCGGTGCCGAGCTCGCCGCCGAGCTCGAGAAGCGTGTCGAAGTTCGGCGCGAGACCCTCGAGGGCGCGCGCGTTGCCGACCGGCACCAGGAGCCGCGAGCTACCCTTGCGCGCGATGCGCGCCGGCATCATTTCGTCGAGCGAGGTTGCCGGTAGCCGTAGCGCCTCGGCGACCCGCAGCGTGGTCTTGAGCGGCAGCGGATTCGAGAGCTCCGGCCCCGTCTGACGAAATTCGATGAGAGGGCTGCCGGCGCGGCCCTCCGAGGCCTGCACCTCGATGACTCCCGTGCCGCTCGCCTGACGAACCACTCCGGGTCCGCGGCGGCCGAGCGCGAGCAGCACGGCGTGCGCGGCGAGAGTCGCGTGTCCGACGAACGGCGCCTCCTTGCGCGCATTGAAGAACCGCAGGCGCAGGTCGTGATCGGGCGCGGTCGCGGCCGATACGAAGGCGACCTCGGCATGGGAGAACTCGCGCGCGATGCTCGCCATGACCGTATCGCTCTGACCATCCGCGTCCAGAACGACCGTGGCCGGATTACCCGTGAAACGCGTGCTCGTGAACGCATCGACTTGAAAGATTCGCACCCCGCACCCGACTCCACTGCGCCCTTTCGGCTTCGTCCGGAGTTTTGCACGCCCCCGCCCGGCACGCTACACTTCTCGCGAATCCTTGGGGTGGTCCTTGGGGCCTGAGATGCAGCGATGCGCTGCGAACCCGTCGAACCTGAACCGGGTAATGCCGGCGTAGGGAGCAGGTAAATGCATAGCGCCGTCGAAATCAGCATGTATCCGCTGGCCGAGAACTATCGGCCGCTCATTCAAACCTTCATCGACCGGCTGAACACGTACCCGGACGTGCGTGTTCTCACCAATGCGCTGAGCACGCAGATCTTCGGTCCGCTCGAGCGCGTCATGGCCATCCTCACCACTGAGATCGCGCGCTCCGCAGGAGCCGGTCCGCAGCTGGTGTTCGTCATGAAAGTGCTGCCGAGGTTGCCCGAGCCGTGATCCAATCGCTCCTGGTGCAGCTCGGACAGGCCTGGAGCACGACGAGCTGGACCGAGATTCTCGCCGTCGTGCTTGCGCTGGCGTATGTGCTCCTCGCCATCCGCCAATCCATTGCGTGCTGGGTCGCCGCGTTCGTCAGCTCGTGCCTGTACGTGTGGGTGTTCTTCGGAGCCCGGCTGTACATGGATTCGGTGCTGAACGTGTTCTACGCCGTGATGGCGGTGTACGGCTTCTGGCAATGGCGCACGGTGGACAAGGACGGTTCCCACCACGTCAGGCGCTGGTCGCTCTCGCGCAACGTGCTCGCCGCCGCGGGCATTCTCGCGCTGTCCGCGGTGAACTGGTACTTTCTGAGCCGCTATACACCGGCCGCGTTTCCCTTCGTCGACTCCGTGGTCTCCTGGGGGGCGGTGTTCGCCACCTTCCTGGTAGCGCGCAAGATCTACGAGAATTGGCACTGGTGGCTGATCATCGACGCGGCGAGCCTCTGCCTTTATTTCGCCAAGGGCCTCTATCTGACGGTGCTCCTGTTCGCGCTCTACCTGGCGCTCATCGTGATCGGCATGCGTGAATGGCGCCGCAGCCTGCCGCTCGCGCCGGCCCATGGTAGCTGACCGAGTCGAGGAGGCCGCGCTTCGATACGTGCCCGGCGTCGGCGCCGTCTCGGTGGAGCGTCTCGGCCGCGGCCTCGTGAACGAAAGCCACCGCGTGATGCGGGACGGCCGGGTGTATTCCTTGAGAATGCCTACCGCAGAGCCCGCGCCAACCGGGGTCGATCGCGAGTGGGAATGTCGCGTGCTGGCGCTCGCGAGTGCCGCGGGTATCGCTCCGGTGATCGAGCGTTGTGAGCCGCGGCTCGGCGTCCTGGTGGCGCAATGGCAGGAGGGCCGCGCGCTCCGCGCGGATGAGGCTCGCCGGCCCGGCGCAAGCGTGCAGGTGGCGGAGCTCACCCGCCGCGTGCACGCCTTGCCGCTGCCGAGCAATGGCCGGGAGCTCGGTCCGGCGGACTGGATCGCGCATTACCGGGACGCGCTGACTCGACTTCGGTCGGGTGAAGAGCGAGCGCCATGGATGCAAGGCCTCGAGGCCGGCGCCGACCCTCTACGAGTGCAGGCCGAGCGGCGCCTGGGCGCGCTCGAGGCGTTGCCCCGTCCCGCGCGCGTGCTATGCCACAGCGACCTGCATCCCGCCAACTTGGTGGTGACGGGGCGCGGCCTCGTGCTGCTCGATTGGGAGTACGCCCACGTCTCGGAGGCGCTCTGGGACCTCGCCGGGTGGGCCTGCAACAATGACCTCGAGCCGACCGTCCGAGCCATCCTGCTGGCGAGCTATCTTGGGCGTCCGGCCTCGGGCGCCGAGGCGCAGCGCCTCGAGGACCTCGCCTGGCTGTACGACTACGTGTGTTTGCTGTGGGCCGAAGTGTACTGCGGCGCGGCGGGGGCTGCGGACGGGCGGATCCTCGAGCGCGGGCGCAGCATCGCTGCGCGGCTGTCGCGCGCTTCCGGTGGTGGCATAGCCGAACTTCCGGCAAACTAGTCGGCTTGGCGAGGGCCCGCTGCGGGCTTTCCTTGAAATGGAGAACTTAATGGCGCGGATGATCGTGGTGGATCGAGACGGCAAAGAGCACGAGGTGGAGGGTAAGTCCGGTCTCAAGATCATGGAGATCTTGCGCGAGCTCGACTATGGCGTTGCCGCGATCTGCGGAGGCCTCTGCTCTTGCGCCACATGCCACATCTACATCGATCAGGCCTGGGCCGATCGGTTACCGAAGCCGCAGAGCGATGAGATGGAGCTCTTGAAGGAGCTGTCCGATTACAAGGAAGCCACCTCGCGCCTGTCCTGCCAGGTCGATTTCACCGATGCGCTGACCGGGCTCAAGGTCACCATCGCACCCGATACCTGAGCCGGGCAGCTCATTTTTTTTCTGCCTGTCGCCGCACGGCCTCCTGAGCCGCGGCGATCGCGGCCGGATCGCCGAGGAAACGGCGGCTCACCGGTTGGATCTGTTCGTCGAGCTCATAAAGCATGGGCACGCCGGTCGGGATATTGAACTCCACGATGTCGCTCTCCGACATTCCGTCGAGCATCTTCACCAGAGCGCGCAGCGAGTTACCGTGTGCAACCACGAGCACCGTCTTCTCGGCGCGAAGCTCGGGAACGATGCGCCTCTCCCAGAAGGGCAGCACGCGCGTGAGGGTGTCCTTGAGGGACTCGGTCGCCGGCAGCAGCTGCGGGTCGAGGTCCGCATAGCGCGGATCGAAGCGCGGGTGCCGCGGGTCGTCCGGGGAGAGCGGCGGCGGCGGGATGTCGTAGCTGCGGCGCCAGATCTTGACCTGCGCTGCGCCGTGCTCCTTTACCGTCTGAGCCTTGTTCAGTCCCTGTAGGGCGCCGTAGTGCCGCTCGTTCAATCGCCAGCTGCCTTCCACCGGCAGCCACATGCGGTCCGTCGTGTCGAGTATCAACCAGAGCGTCCGGATGGCCCGCTTCAGCACGGAGGTGAAGGCGATCTTCGGCTCGAGCTTCTCTTTGGAAAGCTCGCCGCCGGCGCGCACGGCCTCCTCGCGGCCGGCATCGCTCAAGTCGACGTCGTGCCAGCCGGTGAACAGGTTCTCGACGTTCCAGACGCTTTGTCCATGGCGAACCAGGATCAACTTTCCGGCCACACGCCCTCCTATCGAATCGATGCGGCAAAGACGCCGTGGAACTGCGTCACGAGTGTTGCTCCGTCGTAGATATCGACGTTCAGGCGGATGCGCCCGCGCCCGGCACGTCGTAGCATTCTACGGAATTTGTCGACCGCTTCGGGCGACGGCGGCTGGAGCACGGCCCGCAACGCTCCGTAGGCGGGCGTAAGGTAGCGAATCGTCGACTCCTGAATCACCGCATCCGCCGCCACTTGCTGCGCGGCCAGGTAGCGCGTGGTCCAGGCCCAGCCGGTGAGCACGGCGATGCAGAACTGGCTGCCGCCGAACGCGGTGCCGTTGTGATTGGCGTTGGGCTCGAACGGCGCCCCCAGCACGACCCGGTCGTCCGTGGCGAACTCGACCTCGATGCCGATATGGAGCGCGAGCGGAAATTCTTCGCGGATGCGACGGCGCAGGTACTCAACGCCATAGGGTGCATCGTCCAAGAGGTTGCTGACCGCGCTCATTCTTGGGCGAGCCGGCGCACGGCCTGCAGAGCCACCGAGAGCGTGGCGAAATCCGGCGCCGAGCCGGTGCGCAGATCGACCACGATACGCTTCAGCGCTTCGAGCGATGCCGCGTGCCGGCCGCTCCATTGATCGACCCGCGCCGTGACGTCGCGGCCCCGGCACTTGAGGACGGCCGCCGTGATCTTGCGCTGCAGTGCGTACAGATCATCGCGCATGGTCCGCCGTGCGGCGGCCTGCCACTGGCCCTCGACTCCGAGCCCGTCGATCTGTTCCTTGATCCATGTGAGCCCGATGCGCTCGCCGAGCTCGAAATAGGCCTTCGCCGCATACCCTATGGTCACGCGCCCCGCCGTCGCTACCTCCACCAGGTCGAGCGCGCAGTGCATGGTGTCCAGCGATGCAATGCGGGCGGCGAGTTGCTCGGGGACGTGCTGCTCGATCAAGCGCGAGCGGGCCACGCCCAGGGTCGCGCGTGCCGTGGCCGAGAGCACGCCATTGAGCTCGCGCGAGAGCTCGCTCACCGGGGCGCCATAGCGGCGTACTGCGCGCTCGATGTCGTGTGTGTCGCGCAGGTTCTCGAGCAGCCAGTAGCTCGCGTGACGCAGCAGGCGAGTGGTCTGGTACATCGCCGTGTACTGGATGACCGCGGGGATGCGGTTGTCGAGGGCCTCGATCTGCGCCCAGATGTCGCGTGCCGCGAATATCTCGCGCGCGATGGAATAGGCACGCGCAATGGCGGCGGGTGCGGCGCCGGTGTCTTCCTGCGCACGCACCGGGAACACCGGTCCCATACGATTGATCAAGCTGTTGGTAATGGCGGTCGCGATGATCTCGCGGCGCAGGCGGTGACGCTTCAGGCGTGCGGCGAAGCGCCGTTGCACCGGCTCGGGGAAGTAGCGGTTGAGCTCGGAGGAGAGGTACGGATCCTCGGGCACGTTCGAGTTGATGAGGGCCTTGTAGAGCCAGATCTTGCCGTACGCGAGAACGATGGCGAGCTCCGGCCGCGTCAATCCTTCGCCGGCCTTGCGCCGCTCGGCGATTTCCTCTTCGGAGGGCAGGAACTCCAGCGCGCGGTTGAGATCGCCGGAGCGCTCCAGGGCACGGATCACCGAGGCGTTCTCGGACAGGCGCTCCTTGGAGTGAAACTCGCCGGTGCTGATGGCCTGGCCCTGGAGATAATTGTTGCGCAGTACCAGCGAGGCGACCTCGTCGGTCATCTGCACGAGCAAGCGGTCGCGGCCTCCACGCGTGATCTCCCCCGCGCTCATCGCGCCGTTCAGCAGGATCTTCAAGTTTACTTCCAAGTCCGAGGTGTTGACCCCGGCCGAGTTGTCGATGAAGTCCGTGTTCAGCCGTCCGCCGCGCCGGGCGAATTCGATGCGGCCGAGCTGGGACAAGCCGAGATTACCGCCCTCACCGATGACCTTGCAGTTGAGCTCCGCGCCGTCGATGCGCACGGCATCGTTGCTGCGGTCACCCACGTCGGCATTGCTCTCGCTGCCCGCCTTGACGTAGGTACCGATGCCGCCGTTCCAAAGAAGGTCGACGTGCGACTTCAATATCGCTTTCACGACCTCGTTGGGCGTCGTCTGGGCGGGCACCTCGAGGAGCGCTTGCGCCTCGCGCGACAGCGTCAGGCTCTTGGCGGCGCGTGAGTACACGCCGCCGCCCTTGGAGATGACCGTCTTCGCGTAGTCTTCCCAGGAGGAGCGCGGCAGGCGGAAAAGGCGCAGCCGCTCCTTGAAAGAGCGCGCCGCGTCCGGATCGGGGTCCAGAAAAATGTGTTGATGGTTGAAGGCGGCCAGCAGGCGAATGTGAGGCGACTGCAGCATGCCGTTGCCGAATACGTCTCCGGACATGTCGCCGATGCCGACCACCGAGAACGGCTCGTTTTGGACGTCCATGCCGATCTCGCGGAAATGCCGTTTCACACACTCCCAGGCGCCGCGCGCGGTGATGCCCATCTTCTTGTGGTCGTACCCGGCTGAGCCGCCCGATGCAAATGCATCGCCGAGCCAGAAGCCGTATTCCGCCGAGATCGCGTTGGCGATGTCCGAGAATGTGGCGGTGCCCTTGTCCGCCGCCACGACGAGATAGGCATCGTCGCCGTCGTGACGTACCACGCGCCGCGGGGCGACGATGTCGTCCTCGACGATGTTGTCCGTAAGGTCGAGCATTCCGCGGATCAAGGTTTGGTAGCAGGCGATGACCTCGGCCAGCTGGGCCTCGCGATCGCCCACCAGCGGCCGTCGCACCACGAATCCGCCCTTTGCGCCGACCGGCACGATCACGGTGTTCTTGACCTGCTGCGCTTTCATGAGGCCGAGGATCTCGGTGCGAAAATCCTCGCGCCGGTCGGACCAGCGGATGCCGCCTCGCGCCACGAATCCCATGCGCAGGTGCACGCCCTCCATGCGAGTGGAGAACACGAATACCTCGAACATGGGTTTGGGCAGAGGCAGCTCGCGCAGCTTCTGGCTCTCGAGCTTGAAGGACAGATAATCCTTGAACTTTCCCGACGTGGAGGTCTGGTAGGCGTTGGTGCGTACGGTCGCCGACAGAGCGCTCCAGAGTGCGCGCAAGATCCGATCCTCGTCGGAGCGCGTGACCTCCTCGAGCTTTGACCGCATGCGGTGATCGAGCCGAGCGAGGGCACTCTTGCGCGCCGTAGCGGCGAGCGCGGGATCGAAGCGCGCGATGAACAGATCCGCGAGGTCGCGTGCGATCGCGGGATTATTGATGAGTACCTGCGCGATGTAGCCCTGGCTGAACGGCAGCCCGGTTTGCAGCAAGTAGCGGCAATAGGCGCGCAGCACCACCACGATACGCCACGGAATCCCGGCGCTCAGGGTCAGCTGGTTGAAGCTGTCGCTGTCCATGCGGCCGGTCCACACGGCGGTGAATGCGCTCTTGATCTCACCGGCGAGCTCCTCGAACTTCGAGAGCACGTTGCCCTGGACGAGGAGCTCGAGATCCTGGATCCAGGCGCGGCCTTTGCCCGCGAACTCGAGTCCGTAGGGTCGCTCCGCGAGCACCTTCAGTCCCATGTTCTCGAGCATGGGCAACAGGTCGGAGATCGGAATCGCGTCCTCCTGGACGCGAAAGATCTTGAGAAAGAATTTCTGCTTTTGGCGCGGGTCCGGACGATAGATGTCCAGATGCAGGCGCTCGGGCTCATTCGCCGCCGCCTCGAGGAACGTCACGTCGTGCGCCGCCGCCTCTCCCGAGAAATCCTCGGTGTACGCGGCGGGAAAGGCCGGTGCATAGGCGTCGAACAGGCGCAGCGCCGTGGCCTCGTCGAAGCGTGCGAGCAGGGCCGCCTTGAAGTCGTCCGCCCAGGAGCGGACGGCGAGGGCGACTTGCCGCTCGAGCGCATCGCCGTCGATGCGCGTCGACTCGCTCGGCTGGGTGCGCGCGACGAGGTGGATGCGTGCCAGATTCGACTCCGCGATCTGCACCTGCGACTCCATGCCGATCGCCGACAGTGCGGCGCCGATGACGCGCTCGATGCGCTGCCGCACCTGCGTGTTGTACTTCTCGCGCGGCACGAACACGAGGCAGGAATAGAAGCGCCGAAACGGATCCCGCCGCAGCAAGAGGCGCACTCGTGGACGCTCCTGCAACCCGAAGATTCCCGTCACCAGCCGGATGAGATCGGACACGCTCGCCTGAAACAGCTCATCGCGCGGAAACGACTCGAGGATGTGCTGCAGCGCCTTGCCGTCGTGGCTGTCGGGCGCCAGCGCGAAATGCTGGACCACCTGACTCACCTTGTGGCGCACGAGAGGAATTTCGCGCGGTGTCGAGTTGTACGCGGAGGAGGTCCAAAGCCCGAGGAATCGCCGTTCGCCGATCAGCCGCCCGGCGGGGTCGAAGCACTTGACCCCGACGTAATCGAGATAGCCCGCGCGATGCACTGAGGATTGCAAGTTCGCCTTCGTGACGAGCACCAGATCGCGCGAGCGGCTTTGACGGCGTATGTCGATCGCGAGCGTACGGCCGATGCTGGGCGGACGCTTGTGACCGGTGCGCAGGATTCCGAGCCCGGTTTCTTCCAACGACTCGAGCGCATCCTCGCCCTTGCGCGTACGCAGGCGGTATTCCTTGAACCCGAGGAAGGTGAAATGACGCTCCTCCATCCAGGACAGCAGCGCCTGGGCCTCGCTCACGTCGCGCGCATCGAGACGCGCGTGCAGGAGGTTGAGATCGTCGGCGGTGCGGCTCGCCGCCGCGCTCATCTTCGCCCAATCGGCAAAGGCGACCCGCAGGTCGCGCATGCCGCGCTCGATGTCGGCGCGCAGTGACTCGAGGAGCGCCGGGTCGACGATGCGGTCGATTTCGACGTGCTGGAACGACTCGAGCCGGCGGTGCCGATCGGTCGCGGGCCCCCGCTCCTCGATGCTGCGCAGTGCCCCGCCAGCATCGCGCGTAACCGAGAAGATCGGATGCGCCAGAAAATGGATGGTCAAAGACCGTTGTGAAACCGCGAGGCCGATCGAGTCGACCAGGAAAGGCATGTCGTCGTTCACCATCTCGATGACGGTGTGCGGTGAGGTATAGCCGTGCTCCTTGAGCGTCGGATTCAACACGCGCACCAGTGCACGGCCGCGGCGGCGGTGCGCGAACTTCAGGTGCGACAGAGCCGCTCCCGCGAGCATCGCAGGATCGCGCGCCGCCATGTCGTTCGCATCGACATTCGCGTAGTACGCCTCCAGGAAGCGCTTGGTGTCCATGCCGCGCCCGGATTTGCGCTGGCGCGCGGCAGTGACGACGGCCGCGACCGTCTTGCGGTATTGCTCTGTGCTGGCTTGATACATGTTGGTACCTTAAGGATTCACGCGCGCGATGGGCGCGCGCGCGACAAGGGACTCACGATGTGGTCGAGAGAATGGTGCCCCCGTCGGCATGGGCGAATTATGCCAGGCCCGGCTCATCGGCGCTGCAAATGCGGCGCCCCGCCCATCAGGCACGGTGGCGTCCGGCGAGATAGTGTTGCGTTTGCATTTCAACCAAGCGGCTGGCGGCGCGCTCGAACTCGAATTGCAGGCGCTCGCCGTGATAGAGCCGCGCCGGCGGGGCGGCGGCGGACACCACGATCTTCACGCCGCGGTCGTAGAGCTCGTCGATCAGCATGATGAAGCGCCGCGCCGCGTCCTCATCCGCCGGCGTGAATTGCGGCACGTCGGTGATGAACAAGGTGCCGAAGAGCCGGGCCAGATCGATGTAGTCGTTCTGGCTGCGCGGGCCTTCGCACAGCGTGCGGAAGTCGAACCACGCGATATCCGCGCCGACGGCGCGGGCGCGCAGCGGCCGTCCCTCGATGTGCAGCGTGACCTGGTGCGCGACGTCGCCTCCCGCGAGCTCGGCGAAACGCTGCTCGAGCGCGACCGCCGTCTCGGGCGCGTTCGAATCGAGGTACGTCGGAGCGCTTTCGAGGCGGCGCAACCGATAGTCTATCCCCGCATCGAGATGCAACACGTCGACGTGCGCCTCGATCAGCTCGATCGCGGGCACGAAGCGCTGCCGCTGCAGTCCCTCCTTGTAAAGATCGCGAGGCGAGGTGTTGGATGTCGCGACGAGCACGACGCCGCGGCGGAACAGGCCCTGCAGCAGCCCCGCGAGGATCATCGCATCGGCGATGTCGGCGACGAAGAACTCATCGAGACAGAGCACGCGCGTGCGCCGTGCGATGCGCGCGGCCGCGAGATCCAGCGGATCGCTGCGACCCTTGACGGCCGCGAGCTCGGCGTGCACGCCCCGCATGAAGCGATAGAAGTGCTCGCGCTCGCTGCGCACCGAGCCGAGTGAGGCGTGGAAGGCATCCATCAGCAACGTCTTGCCGCGGCCGACGCCGCCCCAGAGGTACACCCCCCGCGGCACCGTGCGCTCGGCGACTTGCGCAAACCAAGACATGCGCGAGCGGCGCAGGCCGGCGGCGAGCGCATCGAGACGCTCGGCCGCGCGCACCTGGTCCGCATCGAATGCCAGGCGATGCTCGGCCACGGCGGCCTCGAGGCGCGCGCTCACGCTCTTCGCTGCTTCCCTCGCCAACGGCCTATAGGCTCTGATAGTTCGGACCCGATCCACCCTCGGGAGTCACCCAGGTGATCTGGTCGGTGTACGGTTCCTTGATGTCGCAGGCCTTGCAGTGGACGCAGTTCGAGGAGTTGATCTGCAGGCGCTTGCCGCCGCTGCCGTCGGCCACCATTTCGTAGACGTTGGCCGGACAGAAATTCTGGCACGGGTTGCCGAACTCGGATACGCAGCGCGTCGCGCAGAGATTCAAATCCGCGACTTTCAGGTGCACGGGTTGGTTCTCGTCGTGCGTGGTCGAGGCGAAGAAGACGAAAGCCAGGCGGTCGCGCGGCGGCAGATCGCGCTCGCCCCAATGGCGGTCGGGCGAGACGTATTCGTCGAGGCGCTTCAAGGCCTTGTCGTCGGCATGGTTGGCGAGCGTCCAGGGGAGCTTGCCGAAGGTGATGTAGGTCTCGAGCGCGGCGTTCGCGAGGCCGAGCCACAGGCCGTGCCTGAAGCCCGGCCGGATGTTGCGCACTTTGTAAAGCTCGCGCCCGCCCGCCGACTCGCGCCAGCGCTTGTCGAAGCCGATGCTCGTGCCGGTCTCGACATAGTGCGTCGCCGCCGTCATGCCGGAGCGGATCGCCTGGTGAATGCCCTTGATCTTGGGCGTGTTGAGCGTACCGCCCGCATCGCCGACCAAGAGCGCGCCGGGCATCTCGAGGGTGGGCATGGATTGGTAGCCGCCTTCGATCACGGTGCGAGCGCCGCCCGCGATGATCTCGCCGCCCGCGAGCAACGCCTTCACTTCCGGATGGTTCTTGTATTGCTGGAAGGCCTCGAAGGGCTTGAAGCGTGGATCCTCATAGTCGAGGCCGACGACGAAACCCACGTACACCCGGTCGTTGTTCAAGTGATACAGGAAGCTGCCGCCGTACGTGCGGCTGTCCAGCGGCCAGCCGATGGTGTGCTGTATGAGGCCCGGTTGCACGCGGTTCGGTGGCAACTGCCACAGCTCCTTGAAGCCGAGACCATAGGTCTGCGGCGACTTGCCTGCATCGAGCTTGAAGCGGCGGATGAGCTGTTTCGAGGTGCTGCCGCGGCAGCCTTCGCAAAACATCGTGACCTTCGCGTGGATCTCGGGGCCGAGCGTGAAATTCGGGCCGGGCTCGCCGTTCTTTTCAAGACCCATGTCGCCGATACGCACGCCTTTGACCGCACCCGATGCGTCGAACAGCGCCTCGGCCGCCGCGAAGCCCGCAAACACGTCGACGCCGAGCTTCTCGGCCTCGGCACCGAGGATCGGAATCAGCTGTCCCAGCGAGATGATGAAGTTGCCGTGATTGGCCATTTGCGGCGGTGTTATCAGCCGATAGCGCTTGCGCCGGGTCATGAACAGGAACTCGTCGCGTGCCGCCGGCACACAAACGGAGGGCGCATGATCGCGCCACCCCGGCAAGAGCTCATCCAGCGGGCCGGGCTCCATCACGGCACCCGACAGAGAATGTGCACCGAGACTTGCGGCCTTCTCGAGCACGCAGACACTCAAGTCGGGCTTCAGCTGCTTCAGGCGAATGGCGCATGCGAGCCCGGCGGGGCCCGCGCCGACGATCGCCACCTCGTACTCCATGACGTCACGTGGGTTATCGGTCATCTACTTGTCCTTATCCTTAGCGACTCGTCGGTGAGCCGTGCTCAAAAAAAAGGCGGCGTAGTAGACCATAAACCTGCCCCTGCGGGCCAAGTGGGGACATCTACCACGCTCTGTCCACCTGATGAACAGCCCATGAGGGGATTCTCTCATGGACGTCGCTGTTATCAGTGGGGAACACCATGGTTGAAGCCAAGGACGCTGCGAACCAAGGACGGCCAATGGACTGGGCATGGTCAGGGCAGGGACGCCCACCCCGGCTCGCGGGGTGGGCGTGCGGTCAGCGTAGGCTCACAGCACCTCGATGGCGATGGCCGTCGCCTCGCCTCCGCCGATGCACAGGCTCGCCACACCCCGCTTCTTGCCCTGGGCGCGCAACGCGTGAATCAGGGTCGTCAATATGCGCGATCCCGTGGCGCCGATCGGATGGCCGAGCGCGCACGCACCGCCGTGCAGATTGACCTTGGCGTGGTCCAAGCCGAGGTCTTTGATGGCCGCCATGGTGACCACCGCAAACGCCTCGTTGATCTCGTACAGATCGACGTCCGAGGGTTGCCAGTCGAGCTGCTTCAGCAATTTCTGAATGGCTCCCACCGGCGCGAGCGTGAACCATTCGGGCTCGCACGCGAAGCTCGTGTACTTGAGGATGCGCGCGAGGGGCTTGAGGCCGCGCTCCTTGGCGATCGATTCGCGCGTCAGCACCACCGCAGCCGCGCCGTCGGAAATGCTGGCCGAGCTTGCCGCCGTCACGGTGCCGTCCTTCGCAAAGGCGGGCTTCAAACCGGGAATCTTGGCGATGTCGATGGTGCTCGGCGTCTCGTCCTTGTCGACCACCGTCTCGCCCTTGCGCGTCTTGACCGTGACGGGGGTGATCTCGTTCGTGAAGGAGCCGCCCGCCACGGCGGCTTGCGCGCGCCGCGCCGACTCGCGTGCGTAGTCATCCTGTCTCTCACGGGTGAACTCGTAGCGCGCGGCGGTCACCTCCGCGAAGCCGCCCATGGGCTTGCCGTCCCAGGGACTTTGCAGGCCGTCGAACAACATGTGGTCAAGCACTTCCTGGTGCCCCATGCGATACCCCGTACGGGCCTTGGGCAGCAGATACGGTGCATTGCTCATGGACTCGAGGCCTCCGGCCGCGATCACGCGCGCCGAGCCGGCGAGAATCTGGTCGCTCGCGAGCATGATGCTGCGCATCGCCGAGCCGCACATTTTGTTCACCGTGGTGGCGGGCGTGCTCGCGGGAATACCTGCGCCGAGCGCTGCCTGCCGCGCCGGCGCCTGCCCGAGGCCTGCGGAGAGCACGCAGCCCATGATGACCTCGTCGATTTCGGCGGCCGGGATCTTGGAATCCGCGAGCGCCGCCTTGAGTGCCGCCGCGCCGAGTTGCGGGCCGGTAAGGCCGGCCAGAGCGCCCTGAAACGCCCCCACCGGGGTGCGCCGGGCGGAAAGAATGACGACAGGATCGGAGCTCATAAGGATTCCCTCAATATTGACGCGATAGTCATCAAGTATAGCCTTATGGCCGGGAATCAACCCCGCCCCGCAATGCGGCAACTCACGGCGCCAGCGGCTCGCCCACTGCCTCGGCAATGAGCTGACGGCTGCGCTCCCGCGCCTCCCCCGCGCCGAGCACCTCGAGAATCTCAAAGTGTACGGCACGCCGGTACACCATGATCCCGCCGGATGGCAGCACGTCGCGCGTGCCGTGGATCGCGGCCGCCACCACCGGCATGTTCGAGCGTTGCGCCGTCGCGAATGCGCCGCCGAGGAACCGGCGCACCTGCCGTCTGGCGTCGAAGGTGCCTTCCGGAAAGAAAACGAGGGACTGCCCCCGGGCCGCGAGCTTCCACACGCGCCGCGTGTCGGCGCCCCCCTTGTGGCGGTCGAAGCGTTCCACGAAGGCCGAACCGAGGCGCCGCAGCAGTAGACTCGCGAGCGGCACGCGCACCATCTCCTTTTTGATGACGAAGGCGAAGTCTGGCGGCAGTGCCGCGGCCACCACGATGCCGTCGATGTAGCTCGCATGATTGGCGACCACGACGCACGGTGCCTTCGGCAGCAGTTCCAGACCCTCGACTCGCAGCGGAATCCCCGCGAGGCGGAAGAACGCGCGGGAAAGGGTTCCCGCCACCCAGCGGCGCGCCCGCAGCCTGGGCACGAAGAGGTTAACCGTGAGCGCGATCAAAGCGAGGATCGCGAACAGCACGAGACAATAAGCGCTGAACAGGCGTCCGACGAACGCCCCGAATTTCACTTCTGTGATCTGGTTCTCCTTATGTTAATACTTGCAAGGTACTGTGAGACCGGTCACGCCCACCCGCAACTGCCGCTCGCATACTGAAGTAGCGAGTACAGGCACCATTTCGTGCGACCTCTACGCGGGACATTATGGCGACGGCTCTTAAACGGTCGGTTTATACACGCAGCTCGGGTGCAGGAGTACCGCCTACCCGAGAGGCGCCCGATCCCGCCCTGCAACGCTTTCTCGATGCGGTGTGGATGGAGCGCGGCTTGTCCGCCAATACCTTGGCCGCGTATCGCGCCGATCTGACTGCACTCGCGCGTTGGCTCGAGGAGCGCGACAGCAGCTTGCTCAAGGCCACGCGCCTCGAGCTCCTCGGATTCATCGCCGCACGGGTCGAGGGCGGATCGCGCCCGCGTTCCACGGCGCGGCAGTTGTCGAGCTTTCGGCGCTTCTTCCGCTTCATGGTGCGCGAGGGCCTGATCTCGGTCGACCCTACGGCACAGATCGCGATGCCGAAGATCGGACGGTCGCTGCCGAAGTCCCTGACCGAGGCAGAAGTCGATGCGCTCCTCGAGGCCCCGCTCGTCACCGATCCGCTGGGCCACCGCGACCGCACCATGCTCGAGGTCCTCTATGCCACGGGACTGCGCGTCTCGGAGCTCGTGAGCCTGAAGCACAATCAAGTGAACTTGAACCAGGGCGTGATGCGCGTAGTCGGCAAGGGTAATCGCGAGCGGTTGATTCCGCTGGGCGACGAAGCCGTGAAGTGGCTGCAGCAGTTCATGCAAGGCCCGCGGGTGGAGATCCTGCTCGAGCGGCAGACCGACTACCTGTTCCCGACTCGCCGCGGCGATCGGATGACCCGTCAAGCGTTCTGGCACATCATCAAGCGTTATTCCAAGAAGGCGGGCGTCGAGAAGGAGCTTTCGCCGCACACCTTGCGGCATGCCTTCGCGACCCACCTGTTGAACCACGGCGCGGATCTGCGCGTCGTGCAGATGCTCCTCGGGCACAGCGATCTGTCCACCACGCAGATCTACACGCACGTGGCGCGCGAGCGCCTAAAAGATCTGCACGCGCAGCATCATCCGCGCGGTTAGTCCGAAACCGGGTGAACCCGCGGCATAACGCGCAGTCCAACCCCTTCGCGTCCTTCCCCGGAGTAGTCGATGTCGAGAAGCGTGTGCGTGATGGCGGTCGTGGCTCTTGCGGCCGGTTTCGGCCAGCTCAGGGCGCAGGTTCCCGCGGATAGTCACGCTGCACCGGATCCGCGCGCGGCGCTCGTGAAGCTGCTGCCGGCCGGCACCAAGGTCGAGGATCTGGCGAGCTCTCCCATCCCCGGTATCTATCAGTTCGTGCAGGGCGCCGAGGTGAGCTATCTCACCGCCGACGGCAAGTACTTCCTCGACGGCAACGTCTACGACATGGCGACCCGCGCGAATCTCACCGAGGCGCTGCGCGCGCGGGCGCGGGTGGCTCTGATCAACGCGGTCCCCGAAACGCAGATGCTGATCTTTTCGCCGAAGAATCCGCTTTACACCATCACGGTGTTCACGGACGTCGATTGCCAGTACTGCCGCAAGCTCCACAGCGAAATGGCCGAGCTCAACAAGCTCGGCGTGCGCGTGCGCTACCTGTTCTATCCGCGCACCGGGCCGAACACCGAGAGCTGGCGCAAGGCCGAGGTGGTGTGGTGCTCGGCCGATCGCAACGACGCGCTCACCCGCGCCAAGGCCGGGGCGCAGCTCGACATGAACAAAACCTGCGGTCCGACACCGGTCGCGCGCGAATACGCGCTCGGCCAAAGCCTCGGCGTGCACGGCACGCCCGCGATCGTCACCGAGAGCGGGGATTTCATCAACGGCTACATGCCGCCGCGCGATCTATTGCAGGCGATCAAGCAGCTGCAAGTGGCGCAGCGTTAGCGCTCGAGAAGCTTCAGCTTGTCCTTCACGCCTTCCCACTGCTTCGCATCCGCGGGCGGCTCCTTCATCTCGCTGATGACGGGCCATTTCTTCGCGAGCTCCGCGTTGAGCTGCTTGAAGTTTTCCTGACCCGACGGGATTTCTTCCTCGGAATAGATCGCCTCGACGGGACACTCGGGCTCGCACAGCGTGCAGTCGATGCATTCGTCGGGATCGATCACCAGAAAGTTGGGGCCCTCGTGAAAGCAGTCCACCGGACAGACCTCCACGCAGTCCATGTATTTGCACTTGATGCAGCTTTCGGTGACCACGAACGCCATGACTTTACCCTTCTAAATGACCCATGTTTATCGAAGCGACCGGCTCGCGGACCGGCTCGAAGAGACCGCTATTCTGCCACAGCTGCGGCGTTGCACACGGCTCACCCAGGGCTCTCACGGCTTGAGCGGCCGCGTCAGCTCGGTGAAATGATGGTCCTCACGCCCCGCGGCGCGGTCGGCGAAATACCGGCGCAGCGTGAACTCGCCGCTCGGAAACGCCAGTTGATCCCAGGGAATATCGGTCTCGTCGTAGAGTCCCACTTCCAGGCTCTCCGGCCCCGGTCCAAACTGCGGTGCGATGAGCGCGGCGCGGAACATCACGTGAACCTGGCCGGCATGGGTGACATTGACCACGGCGAGCAGTGACCCGATCTCGACCCGGGCCAGGGCCTCCTCGTAGCACTCGCGGGCTGCAGCGGCCTGCATGGTCTCGCCATTCTCCATGAACCCCGCGGGTACCGTCCAGAAGCCGAGCCGGGGCTGGATGGCACGTCGGCAGAGCAGGATCTTGCCCTCCCATTCCGGTACGCAGCCGAGCACGAGCAGCGGATTCTTGTAGTGGATCATGCTGCAGCTCGTGCATACGAAGCGCGGCAGGTGATCCCCCTCGGGTATTTTCGATACTACGGCCGAGCCGCAGTGGCTGCAGAAATTCAAAGGGTTTCCATAAATTAAGGACTGGTGCCCGGAGAGGGAATCGAACCCACACGGTGTCACCACCACCGGATTTTGAGTCCGGCGCGTCTACCAGTTCCGCCATCCGGGCATGCCAGACGGAGCAGTATATGCGATCGGATCAGTTGGTAGTATTGCTTCAGGATGCAGCGCACGGACTTTCACTTCGAGCTCCCCACGGAGCTCATTGCGCAACGCCCCGTGACGCCGCGCTCCGCGAGCCGACTGCTCGTGCTCGAGGGTGAAAGTGCGGCGCTCGCCGATCGCACTTTCCGGGAGTTGCCTCAACTCCTGCGCGACGGGGACTTGCTCGTATTCAACGACACCCGCGTAGTACCCGCGCGGGTGCGCGGTACCAAGGACACGGGCGGAAAAGTCGAGCTCCTGCTCGAGCACGCGGAGAGCGCCCAGGTCGCGCTGGTACACGCGCGCGCGAGCAAGGGTTTGAAAGCCGGAGCCACCGTGAGGCTGGCGGGCGGTCACAGCGCGCGCATGCTCGAGCGGGAAGGCGATCTCTTTCGCCTGGAGTTCTCGAGTGGCGTGCTGGAGTTCTTCGAGACCCACGGTGAGGTGCCGCTGCCGCCCTACATCGTCCGCTCACCCGACCGCGCCGATCGCGAGCGCTACCAGACCGTCTACGCACGCATCCCCGGCGCAGTCGCGGCGCCGACCGCGGGGCTGCACTTCGACGCCGATCTGCTGGCCGAGCTGGAAAGCCGCGGCGTGCGTCGCGCGTTCGTGACGCTGCACGTCGGTGCGGGAACGTTTCAGCCGGTACGCGCCGACCGCATCGAGGAGCACGAGATGCACCGCGAATACCTCGAGGTGAGCGCGGACGCGTGCGCCGCGTTCAATGCCGCGCGCGCGGCGGGAGGGCGCGTGATCGCGGTAGGCACGACCGTCGTTCGAAGTCTCGAGACGGCGGCCGCAGCCGCCGGCGGGACGAACCGCACGACCGAGCTCGCGCCCTATCGGGGAGCGACGCGCCTTTTCATCCGCCCCGGCTACCGGTTCCGCGCCATCGATGCGCTGTTGACTAATTTTCATTTACCCGAATCCACCCTGCTCATGCTGTGCGCGGCCTTCGTGGGCACCGCAGCGCTCAAGCGGGCCTACGCTCACGCGGTGGCGGCGCGTTACCGCTTCTTCAGCTACGGCGATGCCATGTTCGCGACGCCGGCACCGACCACCCTCGCGCCATGAGCGGTTCCGCGAACGGGGGTGCACGCATGCAATTCGCGCTGCTCGGCACGGACGGGGCCGCACGCCGCGGCCGACTCGAGTTCGTGCGGGGCGCTGTCGAAACGCCCGCGTTCATGCCCGTCGGTACCTACGGAACGGTCAAGGCGATGACGCCGGAGCAACTCCTCGAGGTGGGCGCGCAGATCGTGCTCGGCAACACCTTTCATCTGTACCTGCGGCCTGGCCTCGAGGTCATCGAGGCGCACGGCGGGCTGCACCGTTTCATGCACTGGGAGCGCCCGATCCTCACCGACTCGGGGGGCTTTCAAGTCTGGAGCCTGAAGGAAATGCGCAAGATCACCGAGGAGGGGGCGAGCTTCCGTTCCCCCATCGACGGCGCGCCGGTATTTCTGTCTCCGGAGGAATCGATGCGTGTGCAGCGCATCCTCGGCTCGGACATCGCCATGAGCTTCGATGAGTGCACTGCGTATCCGGCGAGCGAGAGCGAAGCGCGCAACTCGATGGAGCTGTCGATGCGCTGGGCCCTGCGCGGTGCGCGGGCGTACCACGAGACCGAGCCGCCCGGCACGTTGTTCGGCATCGTGCAGGGCGGTGTGCATGCGGCGCTGCGCACGGCCTCCCTCGCGGCGCTCGAGGAGATCGGCTTCGCCGGATTGGCGATCGGCGGACTCGCCGTCGGCGAGCCCGAAGCCGAGCGTCTTCGGGTTCTCGAGGGCCTGACCCCGCAGATGCCGGCTCACAAGCCGCGGTATCTGATGGGCGTCGGCCGACCCCAAGACATACTCGAGGCGGTGATGCGCGGTGTGGACATGTTCGACTGCGTGATGCCGACCCGCCACGCCCGTAACGGTCACCTCTTTACGCGCCGGGGTGTACTGAACATCCGTAACGCGCTGCACCAGAAAGACACCCGCCCCATCGAGGAGGGCTGTGGCTGTTATACCTGCGCGCATTACAGCCGCAGCTACTTGCGCCATCTCGACAAATGCGGCGAGATCCTCGGATCGCACCTCTGCACGGTTCACAACCTGTATTTCTACCTGCGGCTGATGGCCGAGATCCGAGCAGCCATCGAGCAGCACCGGCTGGCCGCCTATGCAGCCGAGTTCTACGTCCTGCAGCGCGAGGCCACGGCCCCCTGAAGCCGGCCCGCAGGTCCCCGTAGAGCGGCGCCCATGCCCGGCCCCCGCAGCCGATCGGGGCATGCTCCTGTATACTGCCCGGCTTTGCGTTGCGGCATGTGCCGTAAGAACGGGGGATAACGCTATGGACTTCTTCATCAACACGGCCCAAGCCCAAGCGGCCGGCGCTGGCGGCGGTCAAGGAATCATGAGCGCGCTGATGCTGCCCCTGGTGCTGCTCGTCGTGTTCTATTTCCTGCTCATCCGGCCCCAGAACAAGCGCGCCAAGGAGCAGCGCGAGATGCTCTCGAAGATCGCGCAGGGCGATGAGGTCGCCACCACGGGCGGGATCCTCGGCAAGGTCACAGCCGTCGGTGAGCAATTTCTGACCGTCGAGATCGCGAACGGCGTGAACATCAAGCTGCAGAAGCATCAGGTGGCGCAGCTCCTGCCCAAGGGGACGGTCAAGAACGCATGATCTCCTATCCCCGCTGGAAGATGGTGCTGGTCGCGGTCCTGTTCGCGCTCGCCGTCTTCCTCGCACTTCCCAACGTGTTCGGCGAGGAAAACGCGCTGCAGCTCGTACGCGACCGGGCTGCGGTGCAGGCGAGTGACCGCGATACCGTCGTGCAGCTCCTCGAATCGAAGGGTGTGAAACCGACCGGCGCATTCCTCGATCAGGGCCGCCTCACGCTGCGCTTCGCGAGCAAGCAGGATCAGCTGAAGGCGCGCGACGTCATCACGGAGGCGCGTCCCAACGAGTTCACCGTGGCGCTCACGCAGGCCTCGCGGGTTCCGGAGTGGATGCGCAGCCTCGGATTGAGCCCGTTGAAGCTCGGCCTCGATCTGCGCGGCGGCGTGTACCTCGTTTATCAGGTCGACGTCGCGGGCGCGGTGAAGCAGCTGCTCGACCACCGCGAGCAGGACTTTCGCGCCTCGCTCCGCAACGCCCACGTCCCCTATCAGGACGTGCTGGTGGACTATGCGGGCAACCGCGTGCGCGTGCTGTTCCGTGACGCGGACAGTCTAGCCAAGGGCAAGACCGCCATTCTCGGGGACAATCGCGGGTTGCATCTCACCGAAACCGCCGTCGGCGGCGCGCCCGCCCTCGAGCTTGCGCTCACGCCGCAGGAGATCAAGGACCGGCAGGACTATGCCGTTCAGCAGAACATCGTGATCCTGCGCAACCGCCTCAACAGCCCCGAGCTCGCCGTTTCCGAGCCGCAGGTCGCGCGCGAGGGCGTCGATCGCATCGCGATCCAGCTGCCCGGCCTGCAGAACTCCGCCGAGGTGAAGAAGATCCTCGGCAAGACGGCGACGCTCGAGTTCCGCATGGTCGACGAGAACGACAATCCGCTGGAGGCGGCCGCCACCGGGCACGTGCCGCTCGGCGCGAAGCTCTACTACTCGCGGGACAAGCAGCCGGTGCTCCTCAAGCGGGACGTGGTGGTCACCGGTGATCAGCTCACCGATGCCTCGTTCCAGCCGAACACTCAGGACGGCCCCGCCGTATCGGTGAGCCTCGACGCGCGCGGCGCGGCGAAGATGCTCAAAAATACCGAGGAGAACATCGGCCATCTCATGGCGGTGGTGTTCATCGACCGCTCGCGTGAGAAGAATGCGCAGGGCGTCGAGGTCGACCGGACTACCGAGGAAGTCATCAACCGCGCCACCATCCGCGGCGTCTTCAGCAACCAGTTCCAGATCACGGGCGTGAATCCCATCGAGGGACGCGAGCTTGCGCTCTTGCTGCGCGCCGGGGGTCTCGCGGCGCCGCTCACGCCCGTCGAGGAGCGCGCCATCGGCCCGAGCCTCGGCGCGGACAACATCGCCAAGGGCGTACGTGCCATGGTGTTCGGCATGGCCGCGGCGTTCGTGTTCATGGGGATCTACTACAAACTGTTCGGAGTGATCGCGGACATCGTGCTGCTCTTCAACGTGGTGTTGCTCACGGCGCTCCTGTCGCTCGTCGGCGCCGCGCTCACGCTGCCGGGTATCGCGGCCGTGGTGCTCACCGTCGGCATGGCGGTGGACGCGAACATTCTGATCTACGAACGCATTCGCGAGGAGGTACGCAACGGCGTCTCGCCGCGCGCCGCCATCACCGCCGGCTTCGACCGGGCGTTTTCGGCAATCTTCGACTCCAACATCACCGCGGCGATCGCGGGATTGGTGCTCTGGCTGTTCGGCGCGGGGGCGGTGCGCGGTTTCGCCGTGGTGCTGGTCCTCGGCATCATCACCTCGATGTTCACGGCGCTCATGGGGAGCAGGACGCTCGTCCAGCTCATCTACGGCGGTAAGCGCAAGGTCGAGCGGTTGTCCATCTGAGCCTTTCGAGGATCTGAATCCATGGAGTTCTTCCACAAGGTCACCCGCTTCCCGTTCATGCGCACCCGCAAGGTGTGGTACGGGCTGTCGGCGGTGCTCATCGTCGCGTCGCTCACCCTGGTGGTCGTGCGCGGCTTGAATCTCGGCATCGACTTCACCGGCGGCGTGAACATCGAGACGAACTTCCTGCAGTCGCCGAACATCGACCAGCTACGCGCGGCGCTCGCCAAGGCGGGCGTCAACGCTGCGCACGTACAGGCTTTCGGCAGCTCGCGCGACATCCTGGTGCGCTTGCCGCCGGACCCGAGCGTGAAGGGCGAGCAGATCGGCGCGAAGATTCTCGATGTCTTCAAGAGCGTCGACCCCGGGGTCAAGCTCTTGAGCACCGAGGTCGTGGGACCTCAAGTCGGCCAGGAGCTCTTCGTCCACGGCGCGTGGGCGCTGGTGGCGACGCTCGTGCTCATCATGATCTACGTGCTCATGCGTTTCACGTTCAAGCTCGCGGTCGGCGCGATCCTTGCGGTCCTGCATGACCCGATCTGCGTGGTCGGGTTCTTCGCCCTGTCGCAGATGACCTTCGACCTGACTGCGATCTCGGCCATTCTGGCGGTGATCGGCTACTCGCTCAACGATACCGTCATCGTTTTCGACCGAGTGCGCGAGCGTGCGCGCAACGCCCGCAAGCTCGCCGTCTCGCAGGTCATCGACGAGTCCATCAACCAGACCCTCTCACGTACCTTGATGACCAAGCTCGTGACGTTGCTGGTGGTGGTGTTCCTGCTGATCTTCGGGGGCGAGACGCTGCACGGATTCTCGGCTGCGCTCGTCATCGGCATCATCGCGGGCACGTATTCCTCGATCTACATTTCTGCTGCGCTCGCCCTCGATCTCGGCCTACGGACGGATGACCTGCTCGAGCGCAAGCTCACGAGGCCCGAAGAGGTCGACGGTCTGCCGTAGCGATGGCGGTCCTTTCCGACCCCCAGGCGTGGCTATCCTTCCTGACGCTCACGGGGCTCGAGATCGTACTCGGCATCGATAACATATTGCTGCTGTCGGTCCTGGTCGAGAGGCTGCCACAGCGCCGGCGCAGCAGCGCGCGCTTCCTCGGATCGGGCTTCGCCATGCTGACGCGCATCGCGCTGCTCCTGTCGGTCGTGTGGATCACCACCTTGCGTCGCCCGCTGTTCACGCTCTGGGGCCTCGATATCTCGGTGCGGGACGCGGTGCTGTTCGCGGGTGGAGTACTGCTCGTCATTCAGAGCGTCGAGGAGATCGTCGGCCTCTTGAAGGGACGCGCCGCCCGGCGTACGGCCGGCACGGCCCGCGCCTTCTGGCTCATCATCGTGCAGATCGGGATCCTGGACATCCTCTTCTCGCTCGATTCGGTGTTCACCGCCATCGGGCTCGCGCGCCGCGTCGAGGTGATGATCGCGGCCATCGTGGTGTCCGTATTTGTAATGATCGCCATTTCGTCGACGGTCAGCCGCTTCATCGGCCGGCACCCGACATTGAAGGCGCTCGCCCTGGTTTTCCTGGTGCTGGTCGGACTGTCGCTCATCGCCGAGGGCGTGCACGTCGAGATTCCTCAGGGCTATTTGTACTTTGCGATCGGTTTCTCGGCAGTTGTGGCATGGGTCAACATTCGCTTGCGGCGGCGGGGGTAACGTGTAGAGTGCAACCCGGCCACGGGAACCGAGCGATTGGCAGGATGGCACAAGCAGACCCCGTAGATTCCACCTCAGCAACAGATCTTCATCGCAGCATCAACTCCAGACAGCTGGGCATGATTGCCATCGGCGGAGCCATAGGCACAGGCCTATTCTTCGCCAGCGGAGGGGCAATCGCACAAGCGGGACCTGGCGGCGCGATGCTGGCGTACGCGGTCATGGGCCTAGCGGTCTTTTGCATGATGCAGTCGTTAGGCGAAATGGCGACGCAGCTTCCGATTCGCGGTTCATTCGAGGCTTACGCCGAACGTTTTATCGACCCCTCGCTCGCTTTTGCCGTGGGCTGGAATTACTGGCTCAGCTGGGCGGTAACCTTGGCGGCAGAATTGGTGGCCGGCGCCCTCATTGTTCAATTCTGGTTTCCACATTCCAATCCGTCGCTTTGCGCGATGGGCTTCTTCGCCTTGGTAATGATCTTGAACCTGCTGTCGGTCAAAGCCTATGCCGAAGCCGAATATTGGTTCGCGGGGATAAAGGTTGTTACGGTCATTATTTTCCTCGGCGTAGGCTTTTTGATGATCGGCGGCATGCTTACAAATCAACACGCCGGGTTCCAGAATTGGTTCTTGGCAGACCCCAATGCGCATACTCACGCACCCTTTGTCGGAGGTTGGACCGCCGCGCTGGCAGTTTTTCTGGTTGCCGGGTTTTCGTTTCAGGGCACGGAAGGCGTGGGCATTGCCGCAGCCGAAACCGCGGATCCGCGCAAGAACGTGCCCAAGGCCATTCGATCCGTTTTCTGGCGCATATTATTGTTTTACATAGGATCTATTTTTGTAATCGGGACGTTGATCGGATATACGAATCCGAACCTGCTCCGTGCAGACGAGGCCCACATAGCATTTTCGCCTTTTACGATGGTTTTTCAGCGGCTGCCATGGGGCTATTACGCCGCCAACCTCATCAATGCAGTCATTCTGTCGTCGGTCCTTTCGTGCGGCAATTCATCCCTATATGTCGCGTCGCGCATGCTGCACGCGATGTCTCACGGCAGCAAAGCGCCTCGGATTTTCGGTCGACTCAACGCCCGTGGTGTTCCGGTTGCGGCTCTTTGGGGCACGGGCCTGGTAAGTGGATTCGCATTTCTCTCCAACTACGTCGGTGGTCAGAAAATCTATCAATTGCTCTACAACGCATCGAGCTTGAGCGGATTTCTGATTTGGCTGGGTATTGCCGTATGCCATCTGCGGTTCAGAAAAGCCTGGGTCGCGCAGGGTCGTCCCTTGGCGGACTTGAAATTCAAATCCAAGTTGTATCCTTATGGCCCGTGGTTCGCGCTCGCGCTGTTTCTGGTCGTGCTATTCGGCGCAAACATCGGAGTCTTTCAAGCTCCGGTCTTTTCCTGGTTCGATTTCATTAGTGGATATCTCATCTTGCCGGCATTTCTGGCCTTGTATCTGGGCCACAAGCTTCGGTACAAGACACGACTCGTACCACTCAGCGAATGCGATTTCGATTCCTAAAGATCGCGGTGATGGCCCTCAGGATGTCAATTGCGGGCGGGCAAGAGCCCTGTTATCGTCGTTCGAGCGCTGCCAATACTACATAGGGGAAGTCGACGAATGGTGGGCAAGGGAATAGGGCGCATTTTCCTGCGCAAATCAGTCGATCAAATCCAAGCCGAGCACCAGCAAGGAGAGCTGAAGCGCTCACTCGGTGCCCTGAATCTGATGCTACTCGGAATTGGCTGCGTCATTGGCGCAGGCATATTTGTCCTCACGGGCCGTGCGGCCGCCCAGTTCGCCGGTCCGGCGATCATGGTTTCGTTCGTGATAACAGGGCTGCTTTGCGCCTTTGTCGCGCTATGTTATGCGGAACTCGCCTCGGCTCTGCCGGTTTCCGGATCCGCCTATTCTTATACCTACGCGTCGATGGGCGAGGCGCCAGCCTGGATCATGGGTCTGTTGCTTTTGCTGGAATACGGCCTTGCGGCGTCGACCGTCGCGGTGAGCTGGTCGGGATATTGCGTGAGTCTGTTCCGCAACATGGGAATTGTCGTTCCTACGGCACTGACGGCTGCGCCCGGCGTGCCGGTCATGGACGCGGCGGGTCACGTCATAGCAACCGGCGTGATCAATCTCCCAGCAATCGTAATCGTGGGACTGGTCACCTTGGTCCTGGTGCGCGGTGTTTCGGAATCGGCGACGGTCAATAACATCATCGTCATTATCAAAGTGTCGGTAGTGCTCGCCTTTATTTTCATCGGCGCGCGCTATGTGCACCCGGCACTTTGGTCCCCGCTCGTGCCCGCACAAATCCCGGCGCCGGCGCCGGGCACGCCCATGGGTCTTTGGCCTCAAATCGGGCGGGCAATAGTTTCCGTGGTCACCGGCGACAATTCCACCAAGTACGGCATCGTAGGGGTAATCCATGGTGCCGCCGTGATTTTCTTCGCTTACTTGGGCTTCGAGGCGGTATCGACGGCCGGAGCGGAATCGCGCAACCCGGGCAGGGACATGCCGATCGGGATCCTGGGCGCCTTGGCGATCTGCACGGTCCTCTACATCGCCACTTGCGCAGTCCTCGTCGGCATCGTTCCCTATAATTTATTGGATGTTCCGGCGCCTCTCGCCGTTGCGGCCGACTACATCGGCCTTGGCTGGTTCGCCGTCGTGGTCAAGGTGGGCGCCATAGCCGGGCTCACGAGCGTGATGCTGGTGCTGCTCTACGGCCAAACCCGCATCTTCTACACGATGTCCAAGGACGGTCTCCTGCCGCGGTCTCTGGGCTATGTCCACAAGAGATTCCGAACCCCCTGGATCAACACCATCATCGTGGGTCTCGCTGCGATGAGCGCGGCCGGTTTCATGTCGCTCGACACATTGGGCGACCTTGCCAACGTGGGTTCGCTCACCGCGTTCGCCCTGGTATGCATCACGGTGATTTATTTGCGCATCACCGAACCCGGGCTCGTGCGGCCATTCAAGACCCCCTTGTACCCTTTGACGCCGGTACTGGGAGCGGGTATGTGCGCCATGTTGCTGCTGAGCTTGATGTCCACACCGACAACACGGCATTTCTTTCTGATTTATTTGGCAGTGGGCACGGCGATTTATTTCGTCTATGGAATCCGTAAGTCTGCGCTCGCCCACGGGATCGTCGTCCACGGCCGCCCTGCGAAGCCGATGGAGCTGCCGCAAATAGGCGATTGAGGGCCGAGGCGCGCTCAGCCGCGCAGTGCTGCCGGTGTGAGTGGCCCTAGGGTTGCCAGCAGGCCCTCGTACACCTTCGGATTGCCGGCCACGATGTTGGCTCCGAGCACGTAGTCCTCGCCGGCCGGCGTCCCGATGCGACCGCCCGCTTCGGTGATGAGCAGCGTCCCCGCCGCGGTATCCCAGGGTTTCAAGCCGAATTCCCAGAATCCGTCCATGCGTCCGGCCGCCACGTAGGCGAGATCGAGAGAGGCGGCGCCCGGACGGCGCACCCCGGCGGCCGTGTTCATGACCGCCTTCAGCATCGCGAGATAATGATCGATGTGCTCGGCGGCCATGCGATACGGAAAGCCGGTGCCGATCAGCGCGCCCTCGAGCGCGCGCTGACTGCTCACGCGAATTTTCTTACCTTCGAGCTGCGCTCCCTCGCCGCGCGAGGCCGTGAAAAACTCCTGCCTGCTCGGGTCGTAGACGACCGCGTGCTGCAGCCGGCCGCGATGCTCGACCGCGATGGAAACGGCGAAGGTGGGAAACCCGTGCAGAAAATTCGTCGTGCCGTCGAGGGGATCGATGATCCACACGTACTCGCTGTCCCCGGAGCGGCCGCTCTCCTCGGCAAGAAAGGCGTGATCGGGGTGGCTGCGGCGAATGGTCGCAATGATGTCGGCCTCGGCCTTACGGTCGATGTCGGTGACGAAGTCGTTGCGGCCCTTGGTGTCGATCTTGAGCGAGTCGAGACGCGAGAGGTTCCGCACGATGAAATCGCCGGCACGGCGCGCGGCGCGCATGCCGATGTTGAGAAGTGGTTGCATGGCGATAGGCGCTAGAATAACAGAGTGACATCCCTAGTTCGTATCGTACTCATCGACCCGAGTCATCCAGGCAACGTCGGCTCGGTGGCGCGCGCCATGAAGAACATGGGGCTCGAGGACTTGACGCTGGTGCGTCCGCGCTCCTTTCCGCACCCGGAATCGAATGCGCTCGCCGCGGGTGCCGATGACATCCTGGCGAAGGCGCGCGTGGTGAACAGCGTCTTGGAGGCAATCGGGGACTGCGCCTTCATCGCCGGCACGACCTCGCGTCCGCGCTCGTATTACTGGGAATTCACGACCCCACGCGAAGTGGCCTCGCGCATCGCGGGACTCGGTGCGGGAAACCGCGCCGCCCTGCTGTTCGGCTCGGAGCGCTACGGTCTCGGCACCGAGGATTTGAACCACTGCAACGTACTCGTGCGCATCCCGGCGAATCCGGCCTATTGCTCGCTCAATCTCGCGATGTCGGTGCAGCTGCTGGCGTACGAGCTCTTCATGGCGCGCGAGCAGCCGCAGCCCCACGTGCAGCTCGAGCAGCCTCTCGCCCCCGCGGGCGATGTGGAGCATTTCTATGCGCACCTGCATCAGGTGCTCAACGAGATCGACTTCGAGGATCGAACGGGGCACCTCATGGAGCGGCTGCGGCGGCTTTTCAATCGCGCGCAGCTCGACCGCAACGAGCTCAACATCATGCGCGGCATCCTGAGCGCGGTGCAGGGCAGGCGCGGCCAATCCGCGCGCCGCTCGCGCGAATGAGCGCAAATCCCGTGTACCTCGACTATGCGGCGACTACCCCGGTAGCCCGCGAAGTGGCGGCGCGCATGGCGGAGTGCCTGATGCGCGAGGGCACATTCGGCAACCCCGGCTCTGCGAGCCACGCCTACGGCGAAGAGGCGAGCGCTCGCGTCGAGGCGGCGCGCGCGCAAGTGGCGACGGCGGTCGGCGCACAGGCCGCCGACGTCGTGTTCACCTCCGGCGCCACCGAGGCTAACAACCTCGCGATCTTCGGCACGGCGGAGTACTACAGGGAGGTCGGGCGACACATCGTTACGGCGCGCACCGAGCACAAATCCGTACTCGATCCGTGCAAGGAGCTCGAGCGGCGCGGATGGACTGTCACCTACCTCGTTCCCGGCGCGGACGGAGTCCTCGATCCGGCGGGCGTGGCGGCGGCTGTGCGGCCCGACACGGTGCTGGTATCCATCATGCACGTGAACAACGAGACCGGCGTGATTGCCGATGTCGGCGCGATCGCGGCGCATTGCGCCCGAGCGGGCAACGCGCGGATCCATGTCGATGCCGCGCAGAGCGTCGGCAAGTGCGAGGTCGATTTCGCGGCGCTCGGTGTCGATTTGCTGTCCGTGTCCGCGCACAAGGCCTACGGCCCGAAAGGGGCGGGCGCCTTGCTCGTATCGCGGCGGCGCGGCGCGCACCTGATGCCGATCCTCTACGGCGGCGGCCAGGAGGGTGGGCTGCGCTCCGGCACCGTCGCGACGCATCAGGCGGTCGGCATGGGAGCGGCGTTCGAGCTCGCGAGCGCCGCGCGCGAGACCGAGCATGGGCGCATCGCGGCACTCGGCGATCGCTTGTGGGGCGCGCTCCGCGCTATGGGCGGCGTGGTTCGCAACGGCGCCGAGGCGGCACGGGTGCCGCACGTGCTCAACGTATCGTTCGAGGGGGTTGAGGGCGAGAGCTTGCTCGCGGCGGTGCGAGAGTACCTCGCTGTGTCCACGGGGTCCGCCTGCACATCGGCCACCCAAGAGCCTTCCTATGTGTTGCGCGCTCTGGGCCGGGACGATCGGTTGGCGGAGAGCAGTCTGCGCTTCAGCTTCGGGCGCTTCACGAACGAGACCGATATCGACACGGCGGCAGCGGTCGTGACGCGCGCCGTCGAGCGGCTGCGCCGGATCGCCGGCACGTGACCTACAACGAGCTTACCCGTCGATATTTCGAGCATCCGGCGCGGATCGGCGCGCTCGAGGGCTCCGACTGCTACCGCGGCGCGGCAGGAAGCCCGTCGGCGGGGACCTGGGTGCAGTTCGACGTGCGATTGGCGCCACCCGGTGCCGAGCCGCGGGTGCGAGAGGCCCGCTTCCTCGCTTTCGGCTGCCCCCACGTGATCGCCGCCGCAGCCTTGGTCGCAGAACAGGCCGAGGGCGGTACCCCCGAGCCCCGCTTGCCGCAAAGCGTGCACACCCTGCGTGAGCGCCTCGAGGCCCCGGTGGAGAAGCTGGGGCGCCTGTTCGTGGTGGAGGATGCCTGGCTCGCCGCACTGCGGGCTGCGACCGGGCATTGAGAGCCCGGCGGCTCATACCCATATTGCAAGCTGTCATGCCAAAAAAGTGCGCTGCAGGTCCCGGTGCAAGGTCTCGTGGCGCGTATTATGTACATCTTGCTACCACCCCCGGAGCTCGGAGAGGAGAGGACACGACAACATGACCATATCGTTGACGGAATCTGCGGCGGATCGAGTACGGACCCATCTCGCGAAGCGCGGGTCGGGCCTGGGCTTGCGGGTCGGCGTGAAGAAAACCGGCTGCTCGGGCTTCGCTTACGTGGTGAACTATGCGGACGAGATTCAGCCCGGCGATGCTGTTTTCGAGGAGCGGGGCGTCAAGATCGTAGTCGACTCGGCCAGCTTGCCGCTGATCGACGGGACCTTGGTCGACTTCGTCAAGCAAGGCCTCAACGAGGCCTTCAAGTTCCAAAATCCCAAGGCCAAGGTGGAGTGCGGCTGCGGGGAGAGCTTTAGCGTCTAGCCGCGGCGGCGTTGCCGAGGCCGCCGCCGCAATTGCGGTTTTTCCAAGTAATACAGGCACTTCCGGCCGCGCTGCCGATTGCCTGACAGCGCCCGCTAAAGTACACTTCGCGGTCTTTGTCGCCCCGTCGCGGGCCATTAGTCATTTACCCGAGGTCAACCATGCCCATCGAGCGCACTCTTTCCATCGTCAAGCCAGACGGCGTCGGCCGCAATCTCATCGGCGAGACCATCAATCGTTTCGAGAAGGTGGGCTTGCGGGTGATCGCGGCGCGCATGATGCAACTGTCGCAGCGGGAAGCGGAGGGCTTCTACGCGGTGCATCGCGAGCGGCCATTCTTCAAGGATCTGGTGAAGTTCATGACGTCCGGGCCCGTGCTGGTACAAGTGCTCGAAGGCGAAGCGGCGATCGCGAAGAATCGCGAGGTCATGGGCGCGACCGATCCGAAGAAGGCGGCGGCAGGCACGATTCGCGCGGACCTTGCGCACAGCATCGATGAGAACGTGGTGCACGGGTCCGACGCGGCGGAGACGGCGGCTCGGGAAATTGCCTATTTCTTTCGAGAAATTGAGCTCTGCCCGCGTACGCGCTAGCGTAACGCTGGATACGATCGGGGGGCATTGAGCGAAGTGGCCGGCGATCCAGTCAATCTTCTCGGCTTACCGCGCACCGAGCTCGAGGCGTTCGTCGCCGAGCGCTTCGGCGCGAAGCCGTTCCGCGCACGCCAGCTCATGAAGTGGCTCTATCGCCGCGGCGTGGCAGATTTCGCGGAAATGACGGATCTCAGTCAGGAGTTCCGCGCACAACTCGCCGAAACGGCGCGTGTCGAGGTGCCGGAAATCGTCGAGGAGCAGCGATCGACGGACGGCACGCGCAAATGGATGCTGCGCATGGACCGCGTGCAGGGCATCGAGATGGTGTACATCCCCGAGCCTGACCGCGGCACGCTATGCATCTCCTCGCAGGTCGGCTGTGCAATGGATTGCTCGTTCTGCTCCACCGCGCAGCAAGGCTTCAACCGCAATCTGAGCGTGGCCGAGATCGTCGGCCAGGTGTTTCTCGCGCATCGCGAATTGCGCGACTCGCGCCCCCACGGACGCGCGATCACCAACATCGTGTTCATGGGAATGGGCGAGCCGCTCGCCAACTACCGCAACGTCGTGCCGGCAATGCGCATTTTTCTCGACGATCTCGGCTACGATTTGTCGCGCCGTCGCGTCACTCTGAGTACCTCCGGGCTCGTGCCGCAGATTTACAAGCTTGCCGAGGAATGTAACGTCGCCCTCGCAGTCTCGCTCCATGCGCCCGACGATGAGCTGCGCAACCAGCTGGTCCCCATCAACCGTAAGCACCCGATCGATGAGTTGCTGGCGGCGTGCTGGCACTACATCGACAAGCAGAACGGACGCAGCGTGACTTTCGAGTACGTCATGCTCGATGGCATCAACGATAAGCCCGCGCACGCGCGTGCGCTCGCGCGGCGCTTGCGCGGCCGCCCTGCCAAGCTCAATTTGATCCCATTCAATAGTTTCCCGGGCACGCGCTATCGATGCTCCGCGCCCGCCGCGATGCTCGAGTTCCGCGATATCCTGAACGAGCACGGAGTGATCGCCACTATCCGGCGCACGCGCGGCGATGACATCGATGCGGCGTGCGGGCAGCTCGCGGGGCGGGTCACCGACCGCACCCAGGTGCGCCTCGGTGCGAAGATGACCGGCGCGCGTGCCCCGGCGGAGGTTCGATGAGGGGTGCGGCAACGATGAGGGGGAGAGGCTCGATGAGGAGAGGGTGCCCGATGGGGCGAATTCTTTCGGCGCTCGCGGCGGCGGCTCTCGCCGCCGTGCTCTCGGCCTGTCATTCCTCACCGCCCCCCTACCAGCCACCCGATCGGCACAAGAAGCCCGAGCCCGAGCAGGCGGCGATCGCCAACATGAAGATGGCTCTCGAGTACATGCGCCTCAACAATCTGGCGCAAGCCCGCGAGCGGATCGAGCGCGCGCTCGGCGAGGCACCCGAGAATGCCAACGTCCAGGAAACCGCCGGTCTGGTGTACGAGCGCTTGAACGAGATCGCGAAGGCAAAGCACGCCTTCTCGGCCGCCGCGCGACTCGGCAAGAACGATCCCGACATCTTGAACAGCTATGCGGGATTCCTGTGCCGGACGGGCAAGACGGCCGACGGCGAGAAGCTGTTCATCGAGGTCGCCAAGAACCCGGTGTACAGGACCCCCGAGGTGGCGTTGCTCAACGCCGGGGTATGCGTGGGCTCCGCGGGTGATGTGGTCGACTCTGAGCGCTATTTCAACCGCGCTCTCACCATCAAGCCGAACATGCCGGAGGCGCTGCTGCAACTCGGCAACCTCGCGTACAGCCGCGGCGACTACAAGCAAGCTCTCGATGATGTGCAGCGCTATCTCGCGATCAATCAGCCTTCCGCCGAGGTGCTTTGGCTCGGTTTTCGCGCGCAGCGAAAACTGGGCGACAACACCGACGCCGCCGTTTTCGGCCGGCGCATTCAAAGCGAATTTCCCGATTCCGAGCAGGCTCAGATGTTGCGCGCCGGCATCGACCGATGAGCGAGGCCGCGCAAGCGCTGGGTCAGAAGCTCAAAGCGGAGCGCGAGAAGCGCGGCATGAGCGCGCAGAAGATGGCGGACGACATGCATCTCGATGCCTGGGTGATCGATGCGCTCGAAGCCGGCGACTACGAGCGCATCGGGCCGTCGGTTTACGCGCAGGGGCACCTGCGAAAGTACGCCAGTATTCTCGGCGTGCTGGCGGCGCCGGCGCCCTCCGCCCCGCAGGCCAAGCCTGCGGGTCCCGCCGTGCCCACGCCGATCATCCGCCTCGACCCGCCCGGTGGGAGCGGCGGTGCTCTCTGGCCGACGGTCGGCAGTTTTGCAGTGATTGCTCTGGTGGCCGGCGGCATCGCCTGGTGGCGGCCCTGGCACGCCGCCCCGGCTGCATCGATCCGCGCCCCGGCACCGCCCGTCGGCGCGAGCGTCCCGGCGCCGCAGTCGATCCCGGCCGCCGCGTCCGAGGGGGTGCCGGCGGGGAACGCGGCCGACACGAGCGGCGGCACAGCCGAAGCCGGCTCGACCCCCCCTGATGCCGCGACCCGCACGGCGGCTGCTGCGCCGATCGCGACGGCCTCAACCACTTCCTCGGCGACGCCCATGAGCGCGGCGGACCTCACCCCCGGTGTCGGACGAGCACGGCTGCGCCTGAGCTTCTCCGCCGATTCGCGGGTAGCCGTGTACGACTACACGGGTAAGTCCGTGTTCACGGGCAACGGCCGGGCCAACAGTGTCAAGACACTCTCCGGGATGGCGCCGTTCCGGGTGTATCTGGGATTCGCGAGCGGCGTGCAGCTCCAAGTCAACGATCGCGCGGTGGCCATCGGGCCGCAGTTCGTGTCGGGCGACGTGGCGCGGTTCGAGGCCGGCGCCGACGGCGTGCTACGCCGCGATCCGCGCCCCATGCCCGCGGGCGCGCCGGCCGCGCCTACGCGGGGCGCGCCGCGCGGCTGAAACGGAGCTTTTCTCTTGAGCAAGATCATCGAGCCCCTGCGCGGCGTTCACGACGTGTTGCCGACCCAGGCACCGGCGTGGCAGCTCCTCGAGCGCATTGCACGCGAGGTGTTCGCCGGCTACGGTTATGAGGAGTTTCGCGTTCCCATCATCGAGCAGACGCAGCTCTTCAAGCGCTCGCTCGGCGACTTCACCGATATCGTCGAGAAGGAGATGTTCAGCTTCGTCGATCAAGGCGAGGATCACATCACGCTGCGGCCCGAGGCAACCGCCGGCATCGTGCGTGCCATGATCTCGAACGGCTTGCTGCGTGAGAACCGGCTCAAGGTCTGGTGCATGGGTCCGATGTTCCGACGCGAGCGGCCGCAAGCCGGTCGCTACCGTCAGTTTCACCAGATCGACGCGGAGGCGTTCGGTTTCGAAGGTCCGGACATCGATGCCGAGATGATCCTGCTGTCGGCGCGGCTCCTGCGGCGGCTGGGGCTGACCCGCATCAAGCTCCTGATCAACTCGCTCGGTACGCCCGCAGTGCGGGCAGCCTACCGGGAGCGCCTGACCGCTTATTTCGCCGCGCACGTGCAGGAGCTGGACGCGGACAGCAAACGTCGGCTCGATACCAATCCGCTGCGCATCCTGGACAGCAAGAATCGGGAGATGCAGGACCTGATCGCCGGGGCGCCGGCACTCCTCGATGAGCTCGATTCGGAGTCAAGAACGCACTTCGACACACTCTGCGCGCACCTTTCGAGCGCCGGAGTCGCATATCATATCGAGCCGCGCCTGGTGCGCGGTCTCGATTATTACACGCGCACGGTGTTCGAGTGGACCACGGATCTGCTCGGAGCGCAGAGCACGGTATGCGCCGGCGGCCGCTACGATGGGCTGGTGGCCCAGCTCGGCGGCACCGACACTCCCGGCATCGGCTGGGCGATGGGGCAGGAGCGCATCATCATGTTGCTCGAGAAGCAGGCGCAGGCGATTCCGGCGGAGCGGCCGCACATCTACTTGGTGCTGGTGGGCGAGCAAAGCGAGGCAGAGGGGCTGAAGCTCGCCGAGCGAGTGCGCGACACGCGGCCTGATGTGCGGCTGCAGATGAACCTCGGCGGCGGCAGCTTCAAGGCGCAGTTCAAGCGCGCCGATAAGAGCGGCGCGCGGCTCGCGTTTGTCCTCGCGGATGACGAGCTCGCCCGCGGGGTCGTCGCAATCAAGTGGTTGCGCGAGGAACGGGCGCAGGAAGAGTGCCCGATCGATGCGATCAGTGAACGCTTGGGCGTGTTGTTGGGTCTTTAAAATAGGCGGAGGTTGGCAGAGCACTCATGGCAGAAGATTATTTGACCGACGACGAGCAACTCGAGCACGTCAAGCAGCTCTTTGCGGAGTACGGCCCGTGGGTCCTCGGCGCGGTGGTCGTCGGCCTGGGATTGGCCTTCGGTTATCGGTACTACAACCAGCACATGAACGACCGCGCGCTCGATGCCTCCGCGCAGTTCGCCGACATGAGCGCCGCCGTCGAGGGTAGCGACCCTGCCAAGGCGCGACAGATCGCGGACGGCCTCATCAAGAGCTACCCGCGCTCACCGTATGCCGATCATGCGCAGCTCGTGCTGGCGCGTCTCGCGGTCGACGCAAATCAAGAAGCCGGGGCCGTCGGGCCGCTGCAGGAGGTCATCGAGCACTCCAAGGATGCCGAGCTTCAGCACATCGCGCGCCTGCGCCTTGCGCGCGTGCAGATCGATCAAGGCAAACCCGACGAGGCGTTGAAGACGCTCTCCGACCTACCCGGCACTTTCGCGGCGCGTTACGACGAGGTGCGCGGCGATGCCTACTACGCCAAGAAAGATCCCGCAAAGGCCACGGAGCTGTACAAGAAAGCGCTGGGCGAGGGCGACCCGCAGAGCATGGAGTCCGCGTTGCTCGCGCTGAAAATCGCTGATCTCGGTTTGGTGCCCGCGGCCGGTCCGCCCATGGCGGCGACGGCTCCGCCGACGCCGGCCGCACCTGCTGCTCCCGTTTCCTCGACCCAGGCCAAACCGTGATGCGCGCATTGCTCCCTGCCGTCTTCGCGGCGTTGCTCGTCTCGGCCGGCTGCAGCAAGGACAAGGACGTCGAACCCCCGGCCAAGCTCGTGGTTTTCCCGACGAAGCTCCCGGTGAAGGAGCTGTGGGGCGACAAAGTCGGCGGCGGCAAGAAGCAGGTGAAGCTGCGCCTCGGCCTCGGTCCGGCCTATGACGACGGCCTGGTGTTTGCCGCATCCGACAAGGGGGAACTTGCCGCGGTCAATCTCGAAACCGGACGCCAGGTCTGGGTCAAGAAGTTCAAGAAGATGCAGCTCTCTGCGGGTCCCGGGGCAGGCGCGGGTATGGTGGTCGTCGGCTCGACCAAGGGCTGGGTGATCGCTCTCGAGGGCGCGAGCGGCAAGGAGCGTTGGCGCGTGCGCATCAACTCGGAGCTTTTGTCCGCGCCGGCGATCAGCGAGAAAGTCGTGGTGATGCGCTCCGTGGACGGCCGGTTGCACGGCTTCGATGCGGGCAGCGGTAAGGAGCTCTGGTCGGTGGAGCAGCAGGTGCCGCGGTTGAGCCTCCGGGGCACGGCCACGCCGGTGATCGCAAAGGAAATCGCGGTGAGCGGCTTCGACAACGGCAAGGTCATGGCGGTGTCACTGACGACCGGTGACACGGTGTGGGACACGGCGCTTGCCTCGCCACGCGGTAGAACGGAGCTCGATCGGCTGGTCGACATCGATTCGGCCGTGAGCGTCGTCGGTGACAACGTGTTCGCCACGGGCTTTCAGGGACGTACGGCCATGATCGCGCTCGACTCCGGGCAGATCTGGTGGGCGCACGACATGTCGAGCTATCACGGCCTCGCCGTGGATGAGGAGAATTTGTTCGTCACGGAGTCCGACGGGAGCGTGGTCGCGCTGCGCCAGCGCGACGGCTCGGAGGTCTGGCGCAACGACAAGCTCAAGCGCCGAGGACTGAGCACGCCCGCCGTGACCAGCACGGCGATCGCCGTAGCGGACTACCAGGGGTATTTGCACTGGCTCGACAAGCAGACCGGCGAGCTCGTGGCGCGCGAACGCATTGCCAAGTTTCGCGTGAGCAATCCGCCGCTCGCCGTCAAGGATACGGTGGTGGTACTCACGGACAGCGGCAAGCTCGCGGCCTACCGCGCGACGCCGCGGGCGGCGGTCGCTGCCGCGCCGGTTGCGCCGGCACCGTCGGATACACCGGCGCCGCCTTCCACTCAGTAGTAGGCACTCCGTGCTGCCCGTGGTCGCATTGATCGGTCGGCCGAACGTCGGCAAATCGACCCTCTTCAATGCGCTCACCGGTACGCGCGACGCGTTGGTGGCCGACTTCCCCGGCCTCACGCGCGATCGGCAATACGGGTTCGCGCGGCGCGCACAAATCCCCTGCATCGTGGTGGATACGGGCGGCCTGGTCGAGAATGCCGACTCGATCGAAGGCCTGATGGTGGAGCAAACCGAGCGCGCCATCGCGGAGTCCGATCGGCTGATCGTGCTGGTCGACGGACGCGCGGGCCTCACCCCGCAGGACCATTTCGCGGCTCAACTCGCGCGGCGCAGCGGTAAGCCGACGTGGCTCGCTGTCAACAAGACCGAGGGGTTCGATCCGGATACGGCCGTGGCGGATTTTCACCAGCTCGGGCTCGGCGAGCCGCACCCCATCGCCGCCGCGCATGATCAGGGCGTCGTGCCCCTGCTCGAAGCCGTGCTGGAGGGACTTGCGCCCGATCCCGAGGAGACGCCGGAGACAACCGGCATCAAGGTCGCGGTCATCGGCCGGCCGAACGTCGGCAAGAGCACGCTCATCAACCGCCTGCTCGGCGAGAATCGGATGGTGACGTACGACGAGCCGGGAACCACGCGCGATGCCGTCATGGTGCCGTTCGAGCGCGACGGCGAGCGCTATACGCTGATCGACACGGCCGGATTGCGGCGGCGCGCGCGCGTCGAGGAGGCAGTCGAGAAATTCAGTGTGATCAAGACCATGCAGGCCATCGAGACGGCGCACGTGGTGGTGGCCGTCATGGACGCGCACGATAGCGTGGTCGAGCAGGACGCGAGCTTGCTCGGCGCCGTCATCGAGCAAGGACGCGCGCTCGTGATCGCCATCAACAAGTGGGACAACATTCCGCCCGAGCAGCGCGAGCTCATCCGCGGGCAAATCGAGCAACGGCTCTCCTTCGCCGACTTCGCGCCGCTGCACTTCATCTCGGCACGTCACGGAAGCGGCGTCGGCGAGCTCCTCGCCACCGTACGCCGTGTGTACGCAGCGGCCATGCGCGACATGAGCACTCCGGAGTTGACGCGAGTGCTCGAGGCTGCGGTCGAAAGCCATCAGCCGCCGCTCGTGAGCGGGCGACGCATCAAGCTGCGCTATGCCCATCAGGGCGGGCGCAATCCACCCGTGGTAGTGATTCACGGCAATCAGACAGACCACGTACCGGATGCCTACCGGCGCTACCTCGTGAACGTGTACCGCAAGGCTTTCGATCTGATGGGGACGCCCGTCAGAGTCAGCTTTCGAGGCGAAGAGAACCCCTTCGCGGGCCGGCGCAATCCACTCACCCCGCGCCAGCGGCGCAAGCGCAAGCGCTTGATCCAGCGCAACAAGCGCTAGGCGGCTCTGCGCCAAAGGAAAGCACGACACAGGGCGCTGCCGCACCATCGTGGTGCAGAAGGGGCGATGTATCGCCCAGGTCGCAATGCTAAGTCTTTGAATCCGCGATCATCCGCGACCATGGCACGGTCAATGCTTAGCTTGGAGCCCATTCCGGGCTTGGAGGGCGCATCGAAGGTGAAGGCACGAGGTCAATGAAGCTGGTCTGCGCCGTCATCAAACCGTTCAAGCTGGACGAGGTTCGAAAAGCGATCAACGATATCGGCGTGCACGGCATGACCGTGACCGAGGTGCGTGGGTTCGGGCGGCAACGCGGCCATACCGAGATATATCGCGGGGCCGAGTACGTCGTCGAGTTCGTGCCGAAAACCAAGATCGAAATCGCCGTAACGGATGCCCTGGCGGACCAAGTGGTCGAGGCAATCCAAAGATCGGCACGCACCGGTAAGGTGGGGGATGGCAAAGTATTCGTATTTGCGCTCACGCAAGTGGTGCGCGTCAGAACGGGCGAACGGGACGCCGGCGCCATTTAAGGGAGTCGAATCGATGATCAAGTTGAGCCTCGTCCTGGGGTTATTCCTGGCGTGCATACCCCTGGCGCACGCGGACGCGCCGACGGCGCCCTTCATGCTCGCCGCCGACAAATTGAGCTCCGGCGACACGGCGTGGATGCTCACCTCGACGGCGCTCGTGCTGATGATGACTGTGCCGGGGCTCGCTCTGTTTTACGGCGGCATGGTGCGCAAGAAGAACGTGCTCGCGACTCTCATGCAGAGCTTTGCTTGCACCTGCGTGGTCTCGATTCTGTGGTGGGTGATCGGCTATTCCTGGGCGTTCACGCCCGGCAACGGCTTCCTCGGGGGCGCGTCGCGGATCCTGTTCGATGGCGTGCGCTACGTGCACGGCGATAGTGCGGCGAGCTTGAGCGTCTCGCATCTCGCCCCGACCATCCCCGAGTCGGTATACGCGATGTTCCAGATGACGTTCGCCATCATCACGCCCGCGCTGATCGCCGGCGCCTTCGCCGACCGCATGAAATTCTCCGCGATGCTGCTGTTCCTGGCGGCGTGGTCGCTCCTCGTGTACGCGCCCATCGCGCACATGGTGTGGGAGCCCACCGGCTGGCTGAGCGCTGCCGGGGTGCTCGACTATGCGGGCGGAACGGTGGTGCACATCAACGCGGGCATCGCCGGCCTCGCGAGCTGCCTCGTGCTCGGCAAACGCTTGGGTTACGGACGCGAGGCGATGCCGCCTCACAATTTGACGTACACGCTCATCGGCGCATCGCTTCTGTGGGTGGGCTGGTTCGGGTTCAACGCCGGATCGGCCGTCGCGGCCGATGGGCGCGCGGGCATGGCCATGCTGGCGACGCAGCTGGCGACCGGCGCCGCAGCGCTCGGCTGGATGTTTACCGAGTGGGTTGCCAAGGGTAAGCCGAGCGTGCTCGGCATCGCTTCGGGTGCCGTGGCGGGCTTGGTGGCCATCACCCCTGCGTCGGGATTCGTCGGCCCGTCCGCGGCGATCGTCATCGGCGCGGCAGCGGGCGTGGTCTGCTACTTCGCGGCCACTTCTCTCAAGCATGCCTTTCGCTACGACGACTCGCTCGATGCCTTCGGCGTGCACGGCATCGGCGGCATTCTCGGCGCTTTGCTCACGGGCGTGTTCTTCAGCAAGGAGCTGAGCGGCGTGGACGCGACCGTCGGCCATCAAGTCCTCACGCAGCTCAAGGGCGTGCTCACGACGGTGGTGTACGGCTTCGCGGTCAGCTACGCGATTCTGATCGTCATCGACAAGACGCTGGGGCTGCGCGTCACCGAGGAGCAGGAGCGCGAGGGTCTCGACATCTCACTGCATGGGGAGAGCATCGAGTAGCGTAGACTATGCCCCCTACGGGGGTGTGACATGTCGTGGTATGGGTTCGCAACCTTCTGCGTTGCGTATTTCCTGGCGGTAGCGACGCCCGGTCCGGGCGTGGCTGCCGTGATCTCGCAGTCACTCGCGCGCGGCGTCGCCGGTGCCCCGGCCTTCATTGCCGGATTCCTGGTCGGTGATCTCCTGTGGTTTCTGGCCGCTATTCTCGGTCTGAGCGCGCTCGCCCAAAACGCGCACGCGGCATTCATGGTGGTTAAATATTTGGGCGCGCTCTATTTGCTGTACCTTGCTTACAAGCTCTGGTCGGCGCCCGCGCGCCCGCTCGAGGCGGACGCGGCGCCGCAAGTAGCGCGGCCGCCGCGCGCGCTGTTCATCGGCTCCCTCATGCTCACGCTGAGCAATCCGAAGCCCATGCTTTTTTTCCTGGCGTTGCTCCCCACCGTCGTTCCCCTCGAGACTCTGAACGCGCTCGGTCATCTCGAGATCGTGGGCGCCATAGCGGTCATCCTGCCCGCGACGCTCGGGGGGTACGTGCTCATCGCCGCGCGAGCGCGGGCGTGGCTGCGCAGCTCGCGTGCCATCAAGATCATGAACCGCAGTAGCGGGACCTTGATCGCGGCGGCAGCGGTCGCCGTGGCGACGAGATAGCCGTGTTTCCGTTAAATCAATTCGTCATCGGCATCGTGATCGTCATCCTGATTTCGGGGCTGCGCGTGGCACAGGAGTACGAGCGCGGCGTGATATTCCGCCTCGGCCGTTTCAAAGGGCTGCGCGGGCCGGGTCTTTACTGGATCATCCCGCTCCACATCGAGCGCTCCGTCACCGTGGACATTCGCACGCGCACCGTCTCGGCGGAACAGCAGGAGACGATCACCCGGGACAGCGTCACCATCAAGGTGAATGCCGTGCTTTGGTACCGCATCACGGACGCCGCGCGCTCGGTGATCGCCGTGGCCGATGCGCCCGCCGCGGTCTATCAACTGGCCCTCACCGGACTGCGCAACATCATCGGTCAACACGATCTCGACGAGGTGCTGCAGCAGCGCGACAAGATCAATGCGCTTTTGCGCGAGGCGATCGCGAGCTCGACCGCCGAGTGGGGGCTCGAGGTGCAGCGCTTCGAGATGAAGGACGTGGAGCTCCCGGTCGCCATGCAACAGGTGATGGCGATGCAAGCCGAGGCGATTCGTGAGAAGCGCGCCCGCATCATCAAGGCCGAGGCGGAGCTCGAGGCCTCCGTGAAGCTCTCGTCCGCGGCCGCGCAGATCACCGCGAACCCGGCAGCACTCGAGCTACGGCGCATGCAGATGATCTCGGAAGTGGGAGCCGAGAACAACAGCACCACCGTGATCATGATTCCTTCCGACTTCGTCTCGCTGGCCCACAGCCTGAACGACTACTTGAGGCACCAGGCGAGCGGCAAAGCGGGCAGCGACCAGACCTAGGCACCGCCGCCTCGCCGGCCGCGCCTTGGCGGCCCCGCCTCGCCGGCCGCCCGCGTCCGCAAACGGCGACAGTCGCGGCCACGCCACGGACCGATCTCGGTTTTTCGTGACGAGGGTCCCACTGCCGCGGGGATTATGCCGGTTAGTCTCTCCGCGCACTGTCGCGATCCGGAGAATCCGCATGAGCAACCCGTACAACAGCGCTGCCGAGCGCGCCTCGATCTTGGGCCCGACGCTCTATTTCAAGGGCGATCTCAGCGCCGAAGAAGACTTGTTGATCCAGGGCCGGGTCGAAGGCTCGGTCACCCACACGCAGCGACTCACGGTCGGTGCGCAGGGCACTGTGAAGGCGAACATCACTGCGCAGTTGATCATCGTGGAAGGTACCGTGGAGGGAGATCTGCATGCCGACAAGTCGGTGTTCGTGAAGGACACGGCCAAGGTTCACGGCAACATCTTCGCGCCCTCGGTGAGCATCCAGGAGGGCGCGAGTTTCAGCGGCAGCATCGACATGGACGGCAAGAGCGGCCACGCCGCCGCCAAGCCCGATGCGCATGCCCGCGCGCTCCGAACTTCCGGGGGCGCGGCGTGAAATGGCCTGGTTCAAGAAATCCGAGGATGGAGACAACGACATGATGAACTCAGCCCCCGGCAGCCGCCCGGCTGCGCACGATCCTTCTCGTCCCGAGCCCCGAGAGCCGCGGATGGAGCCGCGAGCTCCCGTTCCGCCCCGCGCGGCGGAACCGCGCGCACCGGAGGCGCGGCCGAGCGAGACCCGCGCGGCCGAGAGCGCACCACGGGCCTCGGTGCTCGGTCCCACCTTGAAGTTCCGCGGCGAGCTGTCGGCGCAGGAAGACCTGATCATTCAGGGCAGCGTCGAGGGATCGATCACACACACCCAGAGCCTCACTGTCGGAACGGACGGCACGATGAAAGGCGACATTCGCGCGCGCGTGATCGTAGTCGACGGTAAGGTCGACGGTGACATGTATGCCACGGAATCGGTCAGTATCCGCGCGACGGCGAAGGTCAAGGGAAACGTCTTCGCGCCGCGGGTCGGCATCGTCGAAGGTGCATTCTTCCAGGGCCAGATCGAGATGCAGCCGTCCGGCGCCGCCGTGCAGGAGCACAGCGCGCGGCTACGGCAAGCCGCCCTCGGAGCGCCGGGGCTGGAATCTCCCGCTGTCGACAAAATGCTCAGCGGCGGCGGCGCCTGAGAGCGGCCCGCTAGTTCGATCGGCTGCGTCCCATCGGCGCAAGCAAGCGCGCCGGCGGGGCGCCGTCCCGCCTCAGCGCAGGAACAATTCCGGATCGACCCAGGCGCGATTGAGGCTCAAGGCCCAGTGCAGATGGGGTCCGGTCGCGCGTCCGGTCATGCCTACGGCGCCGATGCGGGCGCCGGCCTCGACGCGTTGACCGGGCCGCACGTCGATTGCGCTCAAGTGACAGTACATGCTGATCAGACCCTCGCCATGGTCGATCAGTACCGTGTTGCCCGTGAAGAAGTAATTCCCCGTGTCGAGCACCGTGCCGTCCGCGGGGGCCGACACCGGCGTTCCCGTTGCGGCAGCGATATCCATGCCGGTATGCGGGTTGCGCGCTTCGCCGTTGAAAACCCGCCGCATGCCGAAGGAGCTCGAGCGCACGCCGGGCACCGGCGGCGACCAGCGCAGACTCGCGGGCGGGGCGGTGCTCCAATGCTCGAGAGCGCCATTCAGAATCGCATGCTCGCGATTCACTCGCGCAAGATCCTGGGCCGACAGATTGACCTGTCCCGGCGCCACCTTGAGCGACTGAGTGAGATAGTGCTTGTCGACCACGGCGAATGCGACCGGGTGCGCGCCGGAGGCTTGGTACACCTCGACCTGCATGTCGCCGACCGGCGTGGACAAGGGGATCCCGATCACCGCGATCCAGGCATCGCCGTCGCGAACGACGAGGGCCCGATGCCCGTCGGCCTCGACCCGGGGGGCACTGTCGCCGGCGGCCTCGAGCCGCAGCAGCTTGACGCCGCCCGGCACCGCGCTCTCGCGCGGCAATTCCAGGCCGCGCGCCGCGCCCGCCGCGGCGAGCAAAAAAACCAGCGCGACGAGCGCGCGCGTTGCCGTCACGGGTCCTGGACCTTGGCGCGGATGTGACCGTGCGCGAGCCGCGCATCGATCAAGGTGCCCGCCGGTGCATCAGCGGCGTTGCGCAGGATTCGACCTTGCTCGTCTTTGACTATGGCGTAGCCGCGCGCGAGCGTCGCCAGCGGGCTGACGGCGTGCAGCGTGCGCAGCAGCGGAAGCAGCCGCTCGCGGCCGCGGCCCACGCACTCCAGCCCCGCGGCTTGCAGCCGCGCCTCGAGCGCGCCGTGCCGCGCGGCGGCGTCCCGCACGCGCGCGAGCGGACTCGCCTGCCAGAACCGGCTCTGGCATTCACGAAACTGCGCGATGCGTACGTTCCGGGCGTGCCGCAGGCAGCGGGCCAGGCGCTGTTCCATATCCGCGAGCGCGGCGAGTTGTCGGCGTACACGCGCCGCGGGGCTCGCCACGGCGGCACGCCCTTGCAGCCAGCGCAGCCGCTGGAAGCGACTCTCGAACCCTCGGTATACGGCGCGGCGCAGGCGTTGCTCCAGCTCGTCGAGGCGCTGCGTTTGCTGGGTGCAGCGCGCGACGGGGCTCACGAGAGCCGCACGCCGCTCGAGCCACCGCAGCCGCTCGCGCTCTGCACCGAGACGCCGGCGCGCGCAGCGTCCGAGCCGTGCCGCGAGGCTCGCCAGTGCCGCGAGCCACTCGGCGGCATCGGGGACGACCAGCTCGGCGGCGGCCGAGGGCGTGGGCGCGCGCACGTCGGCGGCGAAATCGGCGATGGTGAAGTCTATTTCATGCCCGACGCCGCTCACCACGGGAAGCGAGGATGCGACGATGGCCCGCGCCAGGCGCTCATCGTTAAATGCCCACAGGTCCTCGAGCGAGCCGCCGCCGCGGGCCAGGATGAGGACGTCGCACTCGCCCCGGCGGCAGGCGAGCGTCAGCGCCGCAATCATCTCCGCGGGCGCCTGCGGGCCTTGCACGGCCACCGGATAGATCATTACCGCGACGGCGGGAAAGCGCCGCGCAAGCACGTGCAGGATATCGCGCACCGCGGCGCCGGAGGGCGACGTGATGACGCCGATGCGACGGGGCAGGGCGGGCAACGCACGCTTGCGCTCGGCCGCGAACAGGCCTTCCGCCTTGAGCCTCGCGGCGAGCTCCTCGAACTGGCGCTTCAGCGCGCCCACACCCGCATCCTCCATGTGCTCGACGATGAGCTGGAACTCGCCCCGCGGCTCATAGAGCCCGATGCGGGCGCGCACGAGCACCTTCAGGCCGTCGCGGGCGGTGAACGTGCACAGCATGTTCCGCGTCCGGAACATCGCGCAGCGTACCTGGGCGTTCGCGTCTTTCAACGAAAAATACCAGTGCCCCGAGCTTGGCCGCGAGAAATTGGAGATCTCGGCCTCGACCCATAAAATCCCGAAGCCGCGCTCGAGCAGCACCCGCACTTCACGGTTGAGCCGCGAAACACTGTAAATGTCGCGCTCAGCGCGCAGGGGGGAACCGGACAGGGCTTCCATGGCGAAATAATAGCGGTTTGCGCTCTCGCAAGGTACAATGCGCCGCCTCTTAGACGAACCTAGTGGACGCTCATGCGTATTCTGGAAGAGGCACTCACCTTCGATGATGTGCTGCTGGTCCCGGCGTACTCGGAAGTTCTGCCGCGCGAAGTTTCCCTGTCCAGCCAGCTGACCCGCGACATTCGAGTCAATTTACCCGTGGTCTCCGCGGCCATGGACACCGTCACCGAGGCGCGGCTCGCCATCACCATCGCGCAGGAAGGCGGCATCGGCATCATCCACAAGAACATGTCGACCGAGAGCCAGGCCCGAGAAGTCGATCGCGTGAAGAAGTTCGAGAGCGGCGTGATCTCAGACCCCATCTGCGTGACGCCGGATATGTCGATCCGCGACGTCATCAATCTGACCCGCGCCAAGAACATTTCCGGTGTGCCGGTTGTTGCCGGCAGGCAGGTCGTTGGAATCGTCACGCATCGCGACCTACGCTTCGAGACCAAGCTCGATGCGCCGGTGTCCTCGGTGATGACGCCCAAGGAGCGCCTCGTCACGGTGCGCGAGAACGCGCCCAAGGAAGAGGTGCTCGCGCTTCTGCACAAGCACCGCATCGAAAAAGTCCTCGTGGTCACGGGCGATCACGAGCTCAAGGGCATGATCACCGTCAAGGATTTCCAGAAAGCCACGGAATTTCCGAACGCCTGCAAAGACGATGTCGGGAGTCTGCGTGTCGGCGCGGCGGTGGGCACGACCCCGGACACGCTGGATCGCGTCGCGGCGTTGCGCGAGGCGGGCGTCGACGTGGTGGTCGTCGACACCTCGCACGGTCACTCGCGCGGCGTGCTCGAGACCGTTGCCCGGATCAAGAAAACATATCCCGATCTGCAAGTCATCGGCGGCAACATCGTAACCGCCGAGGCCGCACTCGATCTCGTCAAGTACGGGGCCGATGGTGTGAAGGTGGGCATCGGTCCGGGCTCGATTTGCACGACCCGTATCATCGCCGGCGTGGGTGTGCCGCAGATCAGCGCGATCTCCCGAGTGTCCAAGGCGCTCGAGGGAACGGGCGTGCCGGTCATCGGCGACGGCGGTATTCGCTACTCGGGCGACATCGCCAAGGCCATCGCGGCGGGCGCGCATTGCGTGATGATCGGCGGCATGTTCGCGGGCACGGAAGAGTCCCCCGGAGACGTAGAGCTCTATCAGGGCGGCTCGTACAAGGCTTATCGCGGCATGGGATCCCTCGGCGCGATGGCGCAGGCGCACGGCTCGAGCGACCGGTATTTCCAGGACACCACCACGGAGCTCGAGAAACTGGTGCCGGAGGGCATCGAGGGCCGAGTACCTTACAAGGGGAGCCTGGTCTCCATCCTGCAGCAGCTCGCGGGCGGCTTGCGCGCGGCGATGGGCTACACCGGCAGCAAGAGCGTCGCGGAGATGCGCACGCGCCCGCATTTCGTGCGCATCACCAGCGCGGGTGTGCGCGAGAGCCACGTGCACGACGTCACGATCACCAAAGAAGCACCGAACTATCGGATCGGTTGATGCCTGACATTCATGCCGATCGCGTTTTAATTCTCGATTTTGGCGCTCAGTACACGCAACTGATCGCGCGGCGCGTACGCGAGCTCGGGGTCTATTCCGAGATCCTTCCCTGGGATGCCTCCGCGGATGAGATCGTGAGCTTTGCGCCCAAGGCCGTCATCCTGTCCGGCGGCCCGGAGTCGGTGTACGAGGCCCAAGGCCCCGCGGTTCCGCGCTGCGTTTTCGAGTTGAACGTGCCGGTGCTCGGCATCTGCTACGGCATGCAGACCATGGCGGCCGAGCTCGGCGGCGAGGTGGAATCGTCCACGCACCGCGAATTTGGTGCTGCGCAAGTGCGGCCGATCGGGACTTCGCGGCTGTTCGACGGACTCGAGGATAACCGCGACTCATTGGGGCGGCGCGTGCTCGACGTATGGATGAGTCATGGGGATCGAGTCGTCGCCTTGCCGCCCGGATTCAAGGTCATCGCCGCGACCGACAACGCACCGCTCGCCGCCATGGCGGACGAGAGCCGCGGCCTGTACGCCCTTCAGTTCCATCCGGAGGTGACGCACACCTTGCAGGGCACGGAGATGCTGCGCCGCTTCGTGCGCGAGATCGCCGACTGCGCGGGCAGCTGGGCGACAGGCAACATCATCGAGGACAGCGTGGCACGCATTCGCGCGCAGGTCGGATCGGACCACGTGCTGCTGGGGCTGTCCGGCGGCGTCGACTCCTCGGTGCTGGCGGCGCTCCTGCACCGTGCGATCGGCCGACAGCTCACTTGCGTGTTCGTCGATCACGGATTGCTGCGGCTCGGCGAGGGTGATCAGGTGATGGCGACCTTTGCGCAGCACATGGGCGTACGCGTGCTGCGCGTCAATGCCGAGCAGCGCTTTCTCGACGCTCTACGAGGAGAGGCGGACCCCGAGGCCAAGCGCAAGATCATCGGTCGCGAGTTCATCAAGGTGTTCGATGAGGAGGCCGCGAAGCTCGAGGATGCGACCTGGCTCGCGCAGGGCACCATTTATCCGGACGTCATCGAGTCCGCCGGCGCCAAGACCGGCAAGGCGCACGTGATCAAGTCTCACCACAACGTGGGCGGCCTGCCGAAACACATGCGGCTGAAGCTTCTCGAGCCGTTGCGGGATCTGTTCAAAGACGAAGTTCGGAATCTCGGCGTCGCCCTCGGCCTGCCGGTCGAGATGGTTCGCAGGCATCCCTTTCCGGGTCCCGGTCTCGGAGTGCGCATTCTCGGCGAGATTCAAAAGCCGTATGCGGACGTGTTGCGCCGCGCGGACGCGATCTTCATCGAGGAGCTGCGCCGCGAGGATCTATACGACAAGGTGAGTCAGGCGTTCGCGGTGTTTCTGCCGGTGCGCTCGGTAGGCGTCATGGGCGACGGGCGCCGCTACGATCACGTCATCGCGCTACGCGCGGTCGAGACCGTAGACTTCATGACGGCGCGTTGGGCGCGACTGCCCTACGATTTCCTCGATCGCGTCACGCACCGGATCGTCAACGAAGTGAAGGGAATCTCGCGGGTCGTTTATGATGTCTCGGGCAAGCCGCCGGCGACGATCGAGTGGGAGTGAGAGGGCTGCCTTCAGAGTTTGCCACGGCGCGCGGTCTATCCGTAAGCGCGAAAACCAGGGTGAAACTGGCAAAAACCCAAATCGCATCTACGCCCACGGCCCTCTGTCGCCGGGTGCGTATCGGGAGCTGACCGCCGATAGGTGCGTACAGCCGGTATCGGGGAGGTCGCTACCGCCGCTCCCGGCCAAACCGGGACGCTCAGTACCCTGACAAAGACCGCCCGCCAGCGGCCGCTCGCCGCTTCGGGTAGCATTATCAGCGACAAACGAAGAGTCCAGTGCATGGCCGACTGCCTCGAACGACACAATGGGAAGCGACTCTCGCGAAGAGGAGTCTCGTGACCGACTCCGGCAGGGCGGTTTTCCTCAGCTATGCCTCCCAAGACGCGGAAGCTGCCCGGCGCATTTGCGATGCGCTGCGCGCGGCGGGCATCGAGGTCTGGTTCGACCAGAGCGAGCTGCGCGGTGGGGACGCCTGGGACACCGCCATTCGGCAGCAGATCAAAGCCTGTGCCCTGTTCGTCCCGCTGATTTCGCGGAACACCCAGGCACGTGGGGAGGGTTACTTCCGACTGGAATGGCGCCTCGCCGACAGCCGCACCCAATTGATGGGCAAGAGCCGCAGCTTTTTGGTGCCGGTTTGTATTGACGATACCGGGGAAGCCAGCGCCGACGTTCCCGATTCGTTCGCCGCCGTGCAATGGACGCGGCTGCCTGGCGGTGAGACGCCACCGGCATTCGCCGAGCGCATTATGCGACTTCTGACGATAGAACCTGTTGGAGCCGCTCCCGCCGTAGTGACTCCGGTAACAGCCACGCCCACAGATGTCCCCGTGACGAACGGTCCGCGCTCGTCGGTATCGCCGCGGCCGAAAGCGAATCGCTCTGTGCTGCCCTGGGTCGTGAGCGCCGTATTGATTCTGGGTATCGGCTATCTGCTCGCTGAGCGCTTCCTGGTGTCGAAGCCCGCCGCGTCTGCCGGTGAGGGCATCACCGACAAGTCGGTCGCGGTACTGCCCTTTGCTGATATGAGCGAGAAGAAGGACCAGGAGTATTTCTCCGATGGTCTCGCCGAAGAGCTCATCGAGCAGCTCGGCAGGACACCGGGCCTCAAAGTCATCGCCCGCACCTCGTCCTTCTCGTTCAAGGGCAAGTCCGACGATGTGGCAACGATTGCGGCGAAGCTGAAAGTCGCGAACATTCTCGAGGGCAGCGTGCGCCGGTCGGGCGACAGGCTGCGGGTCACGACCGAGCTCGTCCGCGCCGACACCGCGCAGCCGTTACGGTCCGAGACCTTCGATCGGGACTTCAAGGACGTGTTCGCGATCCAGGACGAGATCACCACCGCCGTGGTCTCGGCCCTGAAAGTCAGACTCGCTGGTACGGCGGTGGTGGCCGCCGCCCACGGCACAACCAACCCCGAGGCCTATAACGCCTTCCTGCTCGGTCGGCAGCTTCACGATCAGGGCACCGCGGCCGGCTATCGGGGGGCCATCGAGGCATACGAGAAGGCGATCAGCCTCGATCCGCGCTACGCCGATGCGTATGCGGGTCTTGCGATGTCGGAGTTCTTTGTGGGAGATCAGACAGGCGACCGCGCCCAGATAAGGCCGCCGATCAGGCGATTGAGCTTGATCCGGGTCTCGCGAACGGCTACTCGACCCGAGGGGTTCTACGATACGACCAACATTTCGACTGGACCGGTGCGGAGTCTGACTTTAAGCACGCAGCGGCGCTTGAACCGACGAACAGCCAGGTACTGGGGAGGTATGGCGCCGTGCTAGGGGATGTCGGGCGTGACAAGGATGCGGTGGCGATGCTTCGAAAAGCGAGCGAGCTCGATCCGTTGTCCGGCAGTGTCTGGCAGCATCTTGGCCTCGTATTGACGTCCGCGCGGGATTACCCGGCGGCGTATGAAGCGTTCCGTCACGCGTTGGCGACTCAGCCGGCAGACGCTTACAGCCAATACAATCTTGCGGTCCTACAGCTCCTCGACGGGAAGGCGCAGGACGCGCTCGCGACGGGCCAGGGCATATCCTTTAAAATTTTCCGACTTACCGTCATGGCGATGGCCCAACATACGCTGGGTCACGCCAAAGACTCTCAACAGGCGCTCGAAAAACTCATCAGCGTCGGTGCAGCCGATGGCGCCTATCAGATCGCCGAGGTCTATGCCTGGCGAGGCGAGAAAGACAAGGCGTTCGAGTGGCTCGAGCGGGCTTACCGCCAGGAGGATGGAGGGCTTACGCATCTCAAGATCGATCCGCCGTTCGCATCATTACACTCGGATGCGCGGTTTTCAGCACTGTTACAGAAGCTGAACTTCCCACCGTAGCGCGGGTAGCGTACGGATTTTGATTGCCGCTGCGCGGACGCTCGCGAGAGGCCGAAGTGGGCGCGCGGGCTCACCTCTTCGCGGCAACGATCGGCTGACGAAGCCTATCGGCCAGCCAGAGCTTGATCAGCGACTGCCGCGTCACGCCAAGTCGACGCGCTTCACGGTCAAGGGAATCCACCATCCAAGCAGGGAAGTCCACATTTACCCGCTTTGCATCCGCGCCTATACGCCGAGCGCTGCTGAGGTCGACGTGGTCAAGGATTTTCCCGCCAGACTCAAATTTGCGATCAAAGATCTTCGCTTTCATAAAGTTCCACCTCCTCATCCCGTGACCGCCTCACGGAAATCAAACGAATGTTGTCGCCGCGTCGAGTGATGATCGCGGACCAGTGCTTTTCGTCGATCTTCCCGATGAGCAACGAACGGGGTTCATCACTAGTGCGAACGGGAATCTCCACCAACCTGGCGTCGGCCCAAAGTCTCTGAGCCACCTCAAAGTCAATGCCATGTTTGCGCTTGTTCTCAGCGCTCTTGTCCGGGTCGTATTCGAAACCCATGATGCTTTGCAAATTCGCTGAACGGTATAATTAAGGTATAGTTATTATACCGCTGGCAGGCGTATGCGCCAACTCCGCGATGTCAGGTCATTCCAAAGAGAACACCCTTTCGGCATCTATCGCGGTCTATCGCGCTCAAGCGAGATGAATTGACGGTATATCTGACGGTAAATTCAGCACGTTCCGCCAGAAAACCACCCGTTTTCAGATACTTATACTTGCCGGAGACAATTGAGTGGGAGTGAGCAGCGCCTCCCCTTATTTTGCCATGGTTGCCGGCTGGCGCGTAAGGGCGGGATTGACGGGGAAACTGGCAATAACTCGGCTCGTCGTGCTCGCGATGTGATTAAACGGCAGGGTTCTTCGTAATACCAGTGGCGGCTTATTAGCCAATGAGCCGTTGGCTCGAGACGGCCGTGTCGTCGAGGCCGGTAGGAGTCGGCCAATCTGGGTAGCGGTCTCCGAACCTTCATGGAAGCATGGCAAGCAAGCCATCGGCTTGACGACTAAACCACCCGTATCCAAGTGCGGTCGACGACCTTCGAGAACGTTCTTCATGCGGATCGTACATCGTGCGCCAGGGGATACCCCAGCGGTGCATCGCGATCGTCATGGTGCCCGGCGTGCCAGGCTTTGCATATCCTTATTGCCTGGTCAAGAGAGCTCACGAGGGGTTCGGCTTGATCGGCGCTTTTACCGGACTCACGTGGGGTCGTAATTCCTGGACAAAGGACCCTAACGACGTTTGCGTGCGGAAGCAGGCCACGAAGCTGTTGAGTGATCGAATGGGCGCGCTGGCGTTCCGGGCTGGAGAACGCGCTTACCAGGAATGCGATGGAAACGCCGTCGGGGTGCGCGCCAGGTGGCAATCCGGCATCCATCTCCGCGGGCGAGAAATGTCGGGCATCTATTCTCTCGATACGCAACAACCGAACGAGCAATTCGGTCGCAAGATCGTCGGCCGGCAGGCCAACCCCCATGCAGATGACGATGGAGCCCTTAGGAACACCGAGCGGGCCCTGCCATTTACCGGTCAGCTGCTCACGCTGTTGACGCAGCCAGCGGCCGGCATTGACCTCCGCGAGCACTGCCCCTCGACCACGGCGTGGCAGGAATTTGCCGCCGTCACCGCTGAGTGCGGCGGCAACATCGATGATGACGCGCCGAATCTTAAGTTGCTGTTCACCGGTGATCGCACCCGACTCCGCGTCGATCTGTACAAAGTGCAACGCCGGAATCATCACGCGATCGCAGTACGCCGCTAGCGAATCCGTTTTCAAAAAGGCTCGCGCGTCGGCGACGATCTCATGGGGATCTCCCGAGAGCGCCCGTTGGTAGAACCGCTGCGGTAGCGTCAACGGCTGCGCATTGCCCAATAGCACCTCGAGCACGCCTAGTTCCTTCACGTGCCGCCCAGCAACAAGCAGGCACAAGGTGAGCGGCGTGGAGAGGACCAGCCCGGCTGGTCCCCAAAGTGAGCTCCAGAAGATTGCCGCCACCACCACCGAGAGGGGGGACAACCCTGTTGCATGACCATAAAGGTGTGGTTCCAGCAATTGTCCCACGATGATGTCGAGCAGGATGAAAACACCCAATGTGATGAGCGCAAGCATCCATCCTGGAGCGATTGCGAAGGCGAGGGCGCCGGTAAGCAGCGCGGCTATTCCCACACCCACGTAGGGCACGAAGCGCAGTGTCCCTGCAAGGATTCCGCACAACAGGGCCTGCGGAAGGTGCAGCAGGCTCAAGCTCATCCAGATGGTCAACCCAAAGGCGAGGTTGACGAGGAACTGCGAAACAAAATACCTGGACAGCCGGTCGCCGGCATCGTTCAGTGCGAGAGTGGCCGAGCGAATGTCGGTCGCGCCGGCGATGCGGATGAATCGGTCGCGCAGCGATTCGTGCTCCATTAGAACGAAGACGAGAACGAGGACTACGATACCTGCGAATTGGAGCGGCCCCCACACGGTTGTCAGAAGCCTCCACAGCAGCTGTGACGGGTGCGACGCGAATTGTGGTGGCTGGAGTACCGTCGCCCCCAAGGGCGCGGTCCGCCGGGATCGCTCAACATCACCGACCGGGCCGGGGATCGCCTCCGGAGATGGGCGGACCTCTGTGAGTCGACTCGTTTCGTCAGCAATTCGCCCGAGCGGGCCCACGGCCGTGTTTTCGAGAGCTTGCAGTTTGAGTCGCACATTCAAATTGTATTGAGGAAGGCGCTCAGCTACGCGCAGGATTTCGCTGCCAAGCGCCGCTGCAATACTCATGGATGCTATGCTCAATGCCGCCACCGCAATGAGCGCTGAAGCGGTTCTGCCGACTCGTAGGCGCCGCAGCGCGCGAACAAGCGGTGCCACCAACAGGCTCAGCATGATCGCGAGCGCGAGCGGCATCAGCACGCATCGTCCCAGATACAAGAGCGCGAAGACGAATGCCGAGATTACTATGCGATTGCTGTAATCGCGATGCCCTCGGGGCGGCCCCTTGCGTGCCGTCACGTCAAGACCTCAATGCCCGACCGCTGCCGGATCGACCACGCGTGCCGCTTTTGGGGCAAGCACGATCATTATCGAGGCGGCGACGAAGACGACGGCAATCACCATCATCAGTCCGTTGGTCGCGAGCATCAGACTCTGGCTCGTCACGAGGTTGTTGAACATTTCTCGGATGATCTGTCCGTTCGTGCCCGGGGGAAGCGAGCCGGCTAATTGGCCCGTAGGATCGACGACGTTGGCAAGCTTGGCGTGCGCAATGATCGTGCGGTTCTGCCAGGAGGTCGTCACCAGTGAGGTGGCGATGGCACCGGAAATCGTGCGTACAAAGTTCATGAGACCGGCCGCCGAGGCGGTTTCTTCCTCGTTCACCGAGCCCATAGCGAGTCCGGTGAGCGGCACGTAGTACATCGGCATGCCGACACCCATGAAGAACAGCGGAACGATGATCACCCAGTAGCTCATGTCGGAGTTCGCGTAGGCTCGCCAGAAGGTGTCGATGCCGAGCCAGGCGCAGCCGATGAAGATGAGGATGCGCGGATCGATTCTGTTCGCGAGCTTGGCAGCGATTGGCGAGAATACGACCGATAGCAGGCCGCCCCAAGCCACCACGAGTCCGGCCCAGGTGGTGGTGTATCCCATGTTATAGACCAGCCACTGCGGCGTTAGGACGTTGATGCCGAAGAAGGCACCGAAAGCCAGGGATAGTACTAGCATGCATGAAGAAAATCCGCGATGCCGAAAGACGCGCAGGTCGACGATGGGGTACTCCTCGGTCAGCTCCCAAAACAAGAAAGAGAGGAACCCAATCACGGCAGTAACGGCGAGCACGCGAATCTCAATCGATGAGAACCAGTCGAGATCCTTGCCCTCATCGAGCATGATCTGCAGCGCCGCAACCCAAACAATCAAGAGCAGCATGCCGATCTTGTCAACGGGTTTGATGACCGGCGGCTCTTGGTAGCGTTTGAGCATGAACCAGGCGATGACACCGAAGAGCAGCGCCATGGGCACGTTGATCAGGAATACCCAGGCCCAAGAGTACTGGTCGCACAGCCATCCGCCGAGCACCGGGCCGACTACGGGCGCGAGCAGCGTCGTCATGGCCCACAGGCCCATCGCCTGCATAGACTGGTGCTTGGGGAAGATGCGTAGCAGCAGCGTCTGCGATAACGCCATGAGCGGACCGCCCGCCATCCCCTGCAGCACCCGCATACCGAGCAGCATCGGGAGCGAAGTGGACAAGCCGCATAGGAGCGAGCAGAGGCCGAACAGCACGACCGCTGTACAGAATAGCCGCACTGCGCCGAAGCGGCCGGACAGCCAGCCCGTGAGTGGCACCGTGATCGCCTCGGCGACGGCATAAGAGGTGATGACCCACGTGCCTTGGCTGGAGCCCGCGCCAAGGGCGCCGGCAATGTTTGGCACGGTGACGTTAGCGATCGTCATGTTGAGCACTGCGACGAAGTTCGACAGCGCGAGGACGATGCCGGCGGTCCAGAGCATCCCACCCTCAAGAGAGGGCGGGTCCTTGGTATCGATGGCAGGGTGTGTCATGGCAGAGTCTCTCAAGGGTGGAGGGGCGGGGTCAGGAATTGCTGCCGAGGTCGACCTTGGCATCCATCGACAGCCCGACGCGCAGCGGATGGACTGCGAGCTCCCCTGGATTCAGACGAATGCGGACCGGTAGGCGCTGCACGACTTTGATCCAGTTCCCGGTCGCGTTCTGCGCAGGGATCAGGGCAAAGGCAGCACCGGTACCGCCATCGAACCCTTCGACGACGCCGTGATACACCACCTTGCCGCGATACAGGTCGGACGTGAGTTCGACGCGCTGTCCGGCGCGAACTTTCGCGAGCTGCACTTCTTTGAAGTTCGCGTTGACGTAAACCTTGTCGATCGGCACAACGGACAGGAGCGGCATGGAGGGCTGGACGCGCTGACCGAGCTGGACTTGCCGGCGCGCGATGACGCCATCGATTGGTGCTCGAATCACCGTGCGACCGAGGTCTACTTCTGACTTGTCGACACGAGCGCGGGCGAGAGCGACCTGCGCTCGAGCGGCATCGAGTGAAGCCCGCGCACCGCTCGCGCGGTTCCTGGCGTTTGTGAGTTCGTCACCCGACACCGAGCCCGAGGACACGAGGGCCTCCCGGCGTTTCAGGTCTATGCCAGTGCGCTCGACATCCGAGATGGCTGCGATCACCTGCGCTTGGGCGCGGGCAAGATCCGCCTGGGACTGACGCAGTGCCAGCTTTGCGTCCGTGTCGTCGATGTTGACGAGAATATCGCCTCGCCTCACATTCTGGCTGTCGACCACGTTGACCTGCATAACCGAGCCTTCGGTCTCAGAGGCCACCTGCGCTACCTCGGCAGCGGTGTAGGCATCGTCGGTGCTAACGAAGCGGGAACCGACCAACCTCCAGTACTCGACGGCACCTCCGCCGGCGGCCGCCACGGCCAGGCCGAGCAGCGAGAACAGCACGGCGCGCTGTTTCTTACGGGGTTTGACTAGTGACGCGTCGGCTGTCGATTCGTGGACAGTTGAAGCTTGCATATCCATGGCGGTTCTCCTAGAGAAGATGTTTAGGTTTGGGGGTTACGGGTGGGGTTGCTCAGGGGTTCAGGTGCGAAGCCGCCGCCCAGTGCTCGCACCAGAGATACATCGAGAATCAGCGCGCGCGTCTCAAGCTCAGCCTCAGAGCGGCGCGCCGATATCAGCGAGTCCTCCGCTGATAGGACGTCCAGATAGGTCGCTAGCGCTCCCTCGTACCGCGAGCGAACGATTTGGTGCGCTTCCGTCGCGGCGGCCACGGCAGCCCGGGCGGCCGCGAGCTCCTCATCGAGGGACTTGCGACTCGTGGCTGCGTCGGCTACTTCGTGTAGCGCCTCGGAGAGCGTTCCGTTGTACGTGGCGACGGCAGCGTCATACTCCGCTCGCGCGCCCTTGAACTGGCCCTGGAGTCGGTCGGTATTGAAGATCGGCAATGAGATCGCAGGACCTGCGGCGCCCGACTGCGAGGCCGCCTTGAAGAGGTTGTCGATGCCGACGGACTGGAAGCCCGCGACCGCGAGCAGGTTGACACTCGGGTAGAATCCGGCCTTGCGCTGATCAATTCGGTGTGCAGCGGCTTCAGCGCGCAGGCGCGCGGCGACGAGGTCGGGACGACGGCCCAGAAGCTCGAGGGAGAGGTTCGAAGGCAATCCCTGGGAACCCGCCCAGGCGACTTTCGGGCGAGTGATCTCCAGGCCCCGATCCGGGCCGGCGCCTAGGAGCGCCGCAATGGCATTCCTCTGCAGACGGATGCGCTCGTCGATCGCGAGCAAATCGCCCTGGGCGGCCGCCTGCCGTGCCTCAACCTGGCGCACGCTGGCCAGCGTTTCGAGGCCGAACTGATGGCGCTGCCGGAACAAGGCGACCGTCTGCATGCGCAGCGTGAGCGTGTCGGCCGCGTTGTCATGCAGCGTGTACAGGTGCAACAGGCCGGCGTAGGCGGAGGCGACCGAGGTCGAGAGAATCAGACGCGTTTGCGCGATCTCGACCTCAGCCGCGTGCTGCTCCGAGACTGCGGCCGCCAGTGCAGCTCGGTTCTTGCCCCAGAAGTCGATCTCGTAGGACATATTGAGGGTGGCGGTCCCATAGCCGTTCCAGCCTTGCGGCAGGGCCTGACGTGGAACCACGAAGTCGTAGCTCTGCTTGGCCTCGGCAAGATCGACGGATGCCGCCACCTCGGGCCGGCGCGTGGCGCCAGTACTCTGAAGCTGCGCGGCTGCGGCCTCGAGGCGTGCTTGGGCAACGGCGAGGGCGGGCGCGTGGTGCAGCGCATCTTCGATAAGTGCATCGAGCTGTGGGTCGCCATAGGCGCGCCACCACTGATCGCTTGGCCAATCGGCCACGGGGGCGGCGAAGGACTGTGAACTGCCGAGTTCGTCGACCTTCTTCATAGCAGGGGGCGGATCGAGTCGGGGGATCTGCGCGCAGCCACTGGCCAGCGCGAGACTGACAGCTAGCAGCAGGGTGCGACGGCAACGTTGCATCTCCAAACGTGGACTCTTGTTGGTTTCCATCAGTGTCAAGCTCCGAAAATGAACTGTACGGTACAGTACCTTGACTTTAAGGCCGATGTCAACAAAAATGTACCGAACGGTTCAGTACCCGTGTGGAAGCGACCAAGTTATGAGTAAAAGCGACAGCAAGCGACAGGTAATTCTCGAAAGCGCTTATCAACTCTTCCGCGCGCAGGGATTTGACGGGACTTCGATGGCTGACATCACCTCTCACGTCGGAGGTTCGAAGGCGACCCTCTACAGTCACTTCCCTTCGAAGGAAGAACTCTTCGTCGAATGCATGATGGCGGCCTTAGAGAACTACATGTCGGACACGCTGAGGCACCTCGACGCATCCCGGAGAGATCCGGAAGCCGCGCTTCGAAATTTTGGCACGAGCGTGCTCAACTTCATTTGCTCACCCGAACAGTTGGAAGTGCGTCGCTTGATGATCGCCGAGGCGGCGCGCTGCGGCAGCGGGAAGCTTTTCTTCGACAAGATCACCGCATTGCGGTCGCAGGTTTCTATATTCCTGGCCGCATGCATGGAATCGGGCCTGCTCCGCCGAGACGACCCTGATCTGGCAGCCGATTATCTCGGTGCGCTGCTTGAGGCGGAAATCCTTGAACCGTTGCTCCTGCACGTGCGAGAGGCAGCGCCCGATGAGAAGGAGACGATGCTGGCGGCACAACGGGCCGTAGACGCATTTCTCAGAGCCTACGCGCCAACCGTTTCACTACAAAAGCCGATCCAGGGCCCAACGCCCACCTGCGAAACCCCATGAAAACCAAAACTGAATCAAAACGCCAGGCCATCATCAAAGCTGCCACTGAAGTGTTTCGAGAGGTCGGCTTCGAGCGTGCTTCCATGTCGGACATCCGTGAGCGGATCGGCGGATCGAAGGCGACGCTGTACAACTACTTCCCGTCGAAAGAGAAACTCTTTTTCGAGGTCATGCACCAAGCAAAGGAACTCGAATTAGAGGCAATCACCGGTAAACTCGACGCGGATACAGATGACTTGAAGCGTGAGCTAGTGAGTTTCGGGCAAAAATTCATGTTTGTACTCTATTCAGCTGACGCGATTGCAGTGAGACGGCTGGCGATTGCCGAATCTCGGCACTCGGACATTGGGAGACTGTCATTCGAGCAGGCGACGGTGCCCCTTGAGAAACAGGTCGCTGAATTCTTGAGAAAGGTAATGAAGCGCGGCGCACTCCGAACTGCCGATCCGAAGATCGCCGCGATTCACCTCCTGAGTCTGCTGGAATCAGAACTGCTGCACCGTGTCCTTCTAGGCGTGATTGATACTGTGAAGCCAGAGAGCCTCAGCGGCTCCGTACGGCGCGCGGTCGAGGCATTCCTCTCTGGGTACGAGCGACGCTAGGTCGCATGACACTTCCGGCTTGCGTGTCGCGCGGCCGACGTGACACGGCCGCAGTCCGGTAGAACGGTTTTGTATACCTTTGAAGACATCTGCATTGCTTGCACCCGACAGGGAGTGCGGGTGAGCACAACCCGGTTGAGTCGTTCGGCATCTATCGCCGTCTATCGGTGCCAAGCGAGATTATTCGACGGTGTATTTGACGGTAAATTTAGCGTACCCTGAAAAAAAGTCTCGTGTTTTTAGGTGCTTATATGTGCCGGAGACAATTGAGTGGGAGTAGTTGCTACAAACACCGCAAAGCGGACGCCCGTCAAAGACGCATTCGGGTCGTGACCCGCCGAGGAGCGAAAGAGACATCGGCGATCCCGGTTAAGGATTAGCCGAGTGGCGGATCCATGGCCAACCACGGCCGCAGAGATAGCAATACGCACACCACGCGGCGCGCTCCGCGGAGCATTCGGGGATATAAAGCAACAGCTCGCGGTCACGCTCAACTCCGTATCCACCCTCCGCGAGGTGGCCCAGACGAAAGGGTACTCCCGCCGATTTCATCAACTCGTTGAAATTATCGACTCCCGACAGTTCCCGCAGTCGATTGCCAGCGTCAAGTACGGATCCGCGTGCTTTCCCCTGCACGCTCAGCGCCTCGATCCGCTGACGCAAGGCCGAAAAGCGCTCCTCCGCCGCAGGGTGGAACAGTGGATCGTCCCGATCGAACATCGCAAAATCGAGGGTAGCCCAGTCGTCCCTGGACAATTGTTCCTCGGCCAGCCGAAAGAACCGCTCCTCCTCCCCGTTCATATGCTGCCGGTAGCGCTCCGTAAATTCCCGAATCACTTCTCGCGCTCTTGGCTCCGACGCTTGCGGTTCCTCGCGCAACCGACGCACCGCCTCGCCGAACGCCTCCGTCAGCTCGTGTAGCCGAAGGTGCTCGGCGGTCAGATTTCCGAGGCCAGCGCATGAGCCCGGGTCGCGTCTACTTAAGAGCTCGTAGACGAGGTCCTCCTTTGGGTGATGACATAGGTCCGGATAGTCGGAGAAATATTCCCACGCTAGGCTCAGCAAATCCCTGTCCATCGGTGCGCCCGTGTCGGCGGCCGCCACTTGATCTTCGATCAATCCGAGCAATTTACTCAGGTTTCGATGCTCCACACGCAGCAGAAGCAAAGTATCCGGCATATCAATTCCTGTTTTCGCGAGGGGCAAGAAAGGATCGAGACTCACCTAATGTTAACGGATAACTTTCGCATGGGCAGCTGTGGATCCTGCGGCTCCCGGCCGTAACCGGTCAATCAAGCGATCAAAGTGATGACGCCGAAGCGGCCTCTCGCGGATAGCGGTAGCATAGCGCGCCAGAAAGTAGAAACTGTAGCCGGGCCACCAAGCCAGAGTTGCTAGCAGAATCATCGGTGGACTAGGCTAAGGCTCCAGGAAATTCCGACCGGGAGAACTTGGGATGCTGATTCAAGAGATGACTAAGGACGACTGCAGTGCCGCACTTGGGCAAACAGACTTTGGCAGATTGGCGTGCGCACGCGGTCATCAACCATATATCGTTCCAATCTATTTCTCATACGATGGAGATCACCTTTACGGTGTCACGACGCTAGGGCAAAAGATCGAGTGGATGCGCTCCAATCCGCTCGTGTGTCTGGAGGTTGATGAACGGACGAGTCACTATCAGTGGATGAGCGTTATTGTTTTTGGCCGCTACGAGGAGTTACCGGAAGCGCCCGAATACGAAGGCGCGCGCTCACACGCTCTCGAAGTTCTGCAGAAACGCGAGATGTGGTGGCAGACTGCTTGCGTCGCGACTGAGCATCGGGAACAGCGTTCGCCGATTTTCTACCGCATTCACATCCTGCAGATGACAGGACACCGAGCGACGCCCGATGCGATTGAAGCCACCACGATGGATGCACAGACGACGCGCGTTTACTGATAGGGTCCGATCCACGATCGGCGGCTCGTCAGCTTGGCCTGGGGAGATTGATCCAAGGTCACTGCCTTCAGTTTCGCCATCTCGGGCTGGCATCCTTGTAGGTATACGCGTCTGGACAAGCTCGGGGCAAGCAACCATACAATTTCGCAGTCGGGAAGGAAGCGACGATGCAAAGAACTCCGATGTTGAAAGATTCCGCAGGGAAGGGCGGCGGCGGGCGGCGCAACGAGCCCAAGAACGTGCTCGGCGATCGACTCGAAGTCTGCTCCATAAACCCGATGACGGGATTCTTTCGCGACGGCTGCTGCGACACCAGTCGCGAGGACATCGGCAGCCACACCCTTTGCGCCGTCATGACCGCGGATTTTCTCGAGTTTTCAAAGTCCCGCGGCAACGATCTCTCGACGCCGCTGCCTGAATTCGGCTTCCCGGGACTTAAGCCCGGTGATCGCTGGTGTCTGTGCGCACCTCGCTGGCAGGAGGCGCTGCAAGCCGGACGTGCGCCGCGCGTGGTGTTGCGCGCTACCCATGAAGGTGCGCTGAGCCACTGCTCGCTCGCGGACCTGAAGCGCTTCGCAGTCGATATAGATTGACTCGCCGCGGTTAGGCCATCGTCGTCCTGCGCGGCGTTCGGGCCTGAGACCTGGGCCACATCAACTTAAACGAGGAGCGTGAATTCATGACCGACGACAAGAATTCGAGCGCTATCGGTGCTGCGGAGCTCGAGGAAATTCGTGCTCTCTTCTTGCGTCAGGCTGCAGGCGAGACCGCCCAAAAATGAGGCACAACGGCACCTCACGGCTCGGGAAGCATTGACGGAGTAATTCCGTGCGCCAAATTCGGCGAGGCCAAGCGCTGTCAACGAGAGACCGAATATGCCTCGAAGCCCACGCCCCAGCCGGCGATGCTGACCGTGGTCAATCGCAGCGACGAGCACGTGAAGTTCTATTGGCTGGATCCTTCCGGGTCGCGGGCGCTCTACGCCTCACTTCCTCCGAGCGGCCACGTTACTCAGCAAAGTCATATCGGTGCGCACTGGCTGGTCTCGACCCAAGACGACCGCTGCATCGCGATCTTCAATGCTGCGACCATGACCATCGGGATCTATTGAAGGTCAGGTAGTCCTGTCCTTCAGCGCGACCTCGCCGGTCTCAAGCAGTGACTTGAGGTTGGAGAGGATACGCGGCCAACCCCCTGATACCGCCTCGATAAATTCGGTGCCGGGGCGCTCCATCTCGTGCGTGATGGTCAGCTTCACCGCCTCGCCGATCGGCTCGATATCGATGGTGCATCGAGAATATCCCTCGGCCTTCAGTTCCGGTTTGAACTCATTGCGCCACTTGATCACGAGACGCTTGGGTCGTTCGGCCTCCACGATCTCGCCCATGTCGGCGACTCGCCCGTCCTGAAATATCAACCGCCACGACGAGCCCGCTTTCCACTCTGACTCGCAATGCATACCGAACCAGTATTGCCTGGTGAATTCGGGGGTGGTCAGTGCGGTCCACAGTCGCTCGGGCGTCGTGCGTATGTATGTGACGTATACGAACTTGCTTGCCGGTAGGCTATTCATCGTCGTTCCCCTCGAGTTTGCGTTTCAGCTCCGACAGCGCGTTCAAGCGTGGCTGCTCGAACTTGCCGATCCAGCGCTCCGCAATCTCGTTGATGGGCACTGGATTGATGAAATGAAATTTTTCCCGACCTTGGCGCTTCCATGAGACGAGGTTCGCTTCCGCAAGAATCGCGAGGTGTTTCGCCACGGCCTGTCGTGTCATCTCGAGCCCCTGGCATAGCTCACCCAGCGTCTGGCCATTTCGTGCATGCAGCCTGTCCAGCAGCGCCCGGCGGCTCGCGTCCGCCAAGGCTCGAAAAACGGCGTCGTCGTCCATGCGAATATTATGGAACCATTTGGTTGCCTGTCAAGACAATGGGCCCAACCGGCTGCAGTCTTCGAGGCGTGTCTCGAGGCCATGCCACAATAGCCCGGCGCCGGGTTTTGACCGGCACGGAGGGCGCATATCGAAACGCACGGCGTCTTGCGAGGCGGGCGATGAGCAGGGTGCTGGTAACGGGCGGATCCGGCTTCATCGCGAGCCACTGTATTCTCGGGTTGCTCGCGGCGGGTCATCGCGTGCGTACGACGGTGCGCAGGCTGGAGCGCGCCGCGGACGTTCGTAAGGTGCTCGAGGAAGCAGGCCAGAATCCGGGTCTCTCCTTCGCCGCGGCCAACCTGGAGCGGGATGAGGGCTGGCAAGAGGCCGTTGACGGTAATGAGTATGTGCTGCACGTGGCCTCGCCCTTCCCTCCGCGCAGTCCCGCCCATGAGGACGATCTCATCGTGCCCGCGCGCGAAGGGACACTGCGCGTGCTGCGCGCGGCGCGGGCAGCAGGCGTCAAGCGGGTCGTCATGACGTCATCGTTCGCCGCGATCGGCTACGGCCATCTTCCCCGGCAAGCACCGTTCGGTGAGAGCGACTGGTCGATCATCGACCGAACGACCGCCGCCTACGTGAAATCGAAAACGCTGGCCGAGCGGGCCGCATGGCAATTCGTCGCTGAGGAGGGCGGTACGCTGGAGCTCGCCGTGGTCAACCCGGTCGCCGTGCTCGGTCCGGTCCTGGGTCCAGACCTTTCTTCGTCCATCCAAATCGTGGCACGCATGCTCCACGGCGGTATGCCCGCGGCGCCCCATCTCGTGTTCGGGGTCGTCGATGTGCGCGACGTGGCGGACTTGCATCTGCGCGCCATGATCAATCCCGCCGCCAAAGGCGAACGCTTTCTCGCGGCTGCGGGTGATTTCATGTCACTTTTGGAAATTGCTCGCGTGCTCCGCGAGCGCTTGGGCACTGCTGCGAAGCGGGCACCGACTCGATCACTGCCGAACTGGGTGTTGCGCCTCACGGCGTTGTTCAATCCGACCGTGCGTGAGCTACTACCGGAGCTCGGCAAGAGCAAGAACGGCAGTCACGAGAAGGCCTCGCGGCTGCTCGGATGGGCGCCGCGCTCGAACGAGGATGCGATCGTGGCCACCGCCGCGAGCCTGTTGCGTCTAGAGCGTTAACCGCGCACGATCTGCGTCCGGAGGCGTGCATGTCCATGATCGATCTCGTCATCGAGCAACGACGACGCGATCTCGGCGGATTCGAGGTCGGTCGCGTCTTGCCCGCCGCGCAACGGCGCATGGTAGGGCCCTTCGTCTTCTTCGACCACATGGGCCCGATTGAATTTCCTCCGGGCATTCCGCGCTCCGTCGACGTGCGGCCGCATCCGCACATCGGGCTGTCCACGGTCACGTACCTGCTCGAAGGCGAGATCATGCATCGCGACAGCCTCGCATCCGAGCAGGCCATCCGACCCGGCGAGGTCAACTGGATGACGGCGGGACGCGGGATCACGCACTCTGAGCGATTCGAGCGTGCGCGCGCGGAGGGTGGAAAGCTACACGGCATCCAGGCCTGGGTGGCCCTGCCGCGCGAGCACGAGGAAACGGAGCCCGCCTTCGCCCATCATCCGGCGGCGGAGCTGCCGACCTACGAGGGTGGCGGGCTCTGGGCGCGCCTCATCGCCGGCGAGGCGTTCGGCGCGAACACTCCGGTGAAAACGCTCTCGCCCTTGTTCTATGCGCACTGGAGGCTCGATGCGGGCGCCAAAGCTCAGCTTCCAGCCGAGTATCCGGAGCGGGCCGCGTACATCGTTACCGGTGTGATCGAAATCGAGGGTCGGCGCTTTGGGGCGGGCCAGATGTTAGTGTTCGCGCCCGGCAAGCCCGTCCTCGTCCTCGCCTGCGAGTCTGCGATCGTCATGCTTCTCGGCGGCGAACCGATCGGCGAGCGCTTCGTAGAATGGAATTTCGTCTCATCCTCGAGGGATCGCATCGAGCAGGCGAAGGCGGATTGGCGCGCCGGACGCATGAAGCTGCCGGATCTCGACAACCAGGAATTCATTCCGTTGCCCGCGGATCCGCGCAGCCCCGCTACCCCCATGTGAGACCGGCAGGCGTCCTTCCCAGGGCGCCCGATTGGCCGGGCCGCCTAAACGTTGTTACCATTATAACAAGGTAACAAAAGGTGTCCGCGTGGTCGAGATCGAGCGTGTGCAGACCGGCGTGCGCATGGAGAAGCGGCTGCTGAAGGTGCTGAAGGGGCTCGCGGAGCTCAAGGAGCTTTCGCTTGGCGATCTGCTCGAGGGCATCGTATTGCATGCATTCGAGGGAAAGCCGCCGTTCGCGAAGGAGACTCTGGCGCAAATCGTCGCGCTGAGAAAGATCTACGGCCTGTCCTTGCGTGCGGCCGACAGCCACCGGCTGAAGGAGAAGTAACGTGGAATCCAAGGCATCTGTTTGCGCTCACGCCGCGTGCGAGCGCGCCCACAGCGAGCGCAACTTCGAGTTCTTGGCAGAGGGGCCCATGTCCGAGGTGGCGCCGCTGTTCGGCGCGCACAAGGAGCGGCTGTGGGCGCCGGGCTGGGATCCGTGCTTCATCTGGCCGGCGCGCGCCGAGGATCGGCCAGGCATGGTTTTCACGGTGTCCGGGCAACACGGGACCGCAGTGTGGGTCAATACCCGCTTCGAGCCGCAAGACGGCCACGTGCAGTACGCCTACGTGCTCGAGAACACGATGAGCACGCTGATCACGTTGCTCATCACGCCGCGGGGCGAGTGCACGCACGTTGCCGTTTCGTACCGGCGCACCGCGCTGAAGCCCCAAGCGGATCCCTGGGTCGCGCACATGGCTGAGCTGGACACGAAGGCCGGCGACGAATGGGCCGCGCAGATCAACGCGTATCTTAAGGCGAGATGATCACCCCAGTGGAGATTCGCGCCGCCTATCGAGCGATCGCGCCGCACGTACGGCGCACGCCGGTGATCGAGGTCGACGCTGCGGACTTTGCACTGCCCGCTGCTCCCCTCACCTTGAAGCTCGAATCGCTGCAGCACGCAGGCTCGTTCAAGGCGCGTGGCGCGTTCACGAGCCTACTGACACGGCAGGTCCCGGCGGCGGGCGTGGTTGCGGCCTCGGGTGGCAATCATGGAGCCGCGGTGGCTTTCGCCGCGATGAAGTGTCGTGTTCCCGCCAAAATCTTCGTGCCGCGCGTCGCATCGCCCGCCAAGGTGCAGCAGATCGAGGCCTACGGCGCCTCACTGGAAGTGGCGGGCGAGCGTTATGCCGATGCGCTGGCTGCCAGCGAAACCTGGGCGAGTGCCTCGGGCGCACTGCCGATTCATGCGTTCGATCAAGTCGAGACCCTCTGCGGCCAGGGAACCGTCGGCCTCGAGCTCGAAACACAGGCGCCCCATCTGACCACGCTGCTCGTTGCGGTGGGCGGAGGCGGGCTGATCGCCGGCATTGCTTCCTGGTACCAGGGGCGCATCCGCATCGTGGGGGTGGAGCCCGAGCGCGCGCCCACGTTGACTCGGGCACTCGAGGCCGGCGCACCCGTCGATGCCGAGGCGGGCGGCGTTGCAGCGGACTCGCTCGCGCCGCGGCGGGTGGGCGAGCTCGCCTTTCCGATTGCCCAGCGACTCGTGAGCCGCACGGTGCTGGTTCCCGATGCGGCCATCCTCGATGCTCAGGCGCGGCTCTGGTCCACCTTGCGCGTGGTCGCGGAGCCCGGCGGGGCGGCCGCGCTTGCGGCGCTTCTCTCGGGTCGCTACGTGGCGGCGCCCGACGAGCGGGTCGGGGTGCTCATCTGCGGGGGAAATACCTCCGCGGTGCGGTTCGACGCTTAGCCCCCACGCTCGACAAAGCTCGAGGTACGCAGCACACTCGAGGCCATAACAAGTTTCCCGGCCGGCAGATCGCTAATGGAAACGCCTCTAACGCCCCTGGAGTTCATGCGCCGCGCCCGCAAGGTCCACGGCGCACGCGAAGCCGTGGTCGATGGATCGCGGCGCTTCACATATGAGCAGTTTTGCGACCGCTGCGACGCTTGGGCGGCCGCGCTCGCCTCGCTCGGTGTCGCCAAGGGCGATCGCGTGGCGACCATCGCCCCGAATACCCATCAACACCTCGAGCAGTTCTACGCGGTACCGCGGCGGGGCGCGGTCATCGTGCCGATGAATTACCGTCTCGCGGCGGACGATTTCGTCTACATGGCAAATCACTGCGGCGCCACGGTGCTCTGCGTGCACGGCGATTACCTCGCGCTGATCGACAGCGTGCGAGCGCGCATGCCGGGGGTGCGGCATTTCGTCGCCCTGGAGGGGCGGCGCTCGGGGTGGCTCGAGTACGAGTCGCTGGTCGCGGAGTGTCTGGACACGTCGGGCCGGGGCGCGCCGGACAGCGAAACCATCAGCGAGACGCATCTGCTCGCAATCAATTACACGAGCGGCACGACCTCGCGTCCGAAAGGCGTCATGATCACCCACCGCAATGCCTGGATGAACTCGGTGGGCACGCTGACACATTGGCCCATGACGCCCGCCGATCGCTACCTGTGGACGCTGCCCATGTTCCACGCCAACGGCTGGACCTTCACGTGGACCGTGACCGCCGCCGGGGCCGCGCACGTGTGCATGCGCAAGGTGGACGCGGCCAACACCTATGCACTCGTCGAGGCCGAGCGCATCACGCATCTGTGCGCGGCGCCGACCGTGCTGATCGGGATCGCCAACGGACCGGAACTCGAGCGGCGGCGGTTGCGGCGTGGCGTCAAGCTGTTTGCCGCGGGAGCGCCGCCGGCGGCGGCCACCATCGAGTGCTTGGAATGCCAGCTCGGCTGGGAGGTCACGCACGTCTATGGCCTCACCGAGACGACGCCGTTCATTTCGATCTGCGAGCCGCTTCCGGAACACGCCGCGCTCACGCCGTCGGAACGGGCCGTGGTGAAGGCGCGTCAAGGGGTCGAGCTCATCACTTCGGGCGAGCTGCGCGTGGTGGATGAGCAGATGGTCGATGTGCCCCGCGACGCCACGACCCTCGGCGAGATCGTGGCGCGCGGCAACGTCGTGATGCGCGGCTATTACAACGACCCGGATGCAACCGCCGCGGCATTCGCGGGCGGATGGTTTCATTCCGGCGACGCCGCAGTGGTCCATCCCGACGGCTACATCGAGATCCGCGATCGGTTCAAAGACGTGATCATCAGCGGCGGGGAGAACATCTCCTCCATCGAGGTCGAAGCGATGCTCTTACGTCATGAGGCGGTGCTCGAGGCGGCCGTCGTCGGCATGCCGCACGAGAAGTGGGGCGAGACACCGCATGCGTTCGTCGTGCTGCGACCCGGCGCGCGCGCGAGCGAGGCGGAGCTCGTCGAGTTCGCGCGGGCTCGACTCGCTCATTTCAAAGTGCCCACGGCCTTTCGCCTGGTGAGCGAGTTACCGAAAACCGCCACGGGCAAAATCCAGAAGTACGTGCTGCGCGGCCGCGGCAGCGCGATCGTGCGGCAATGAGCGAGATGAGGCACGCGCAGCCGGCTCAGGCCGCCGTGTGACTCCATTCGCCGACCACGGTGATCTCCGCGCGCAATGAATTAGCGATATAGCATTGCTCGTGCGCCTCATGGTGCATGCGCTCGACGCCGGCCGCATCGGGGGCGCGCGGGCCGGAGAATCGGATCTTCGGATTGAGCGCGATGCGCGTGATCGATTTTCGGCCCCGCTCGTCGGCGGTCATGGTGCCCAGCGCGTGGTCTTCATACGCATCGACGATGAAGCGCGACCTTGCGGCCACATACAGAAACGAGAGCATGTGGCAGGAGGAAGCGGCTGCAACCAGCGCCTCCTCCGGGTCGACATTCTCGCTCTTCGAGTAAGGCAGCGGCACGGACGCGACGGCGCTCGATGCCGGCACGACGATGCCGCCGTCGAATCGCCATTCGTGTGCGCGGCTATAGCGCGAGTCGACGAACGCCTCGCCGGCGCCGCGGTGCCAGATGATGTCGGCGGAATACTCGGACATGGGTCACGCTCCTCGAGTGGACGCGGTTGGTTCAGCCCTGGCTAACATCGCAGCGGCCGCCGCGGTGTCGATGCGTTGCAGGAATCGCCTGAGCGCCGCCATTTCCGCGGCGGAAAACTGGCCGAAGACGGCGCGTTCGAGCTCGAGCGCCTTGGGAGCGATGGCGGCGTAGAGCCGCCGTCCCGCCGGCGTCAGGCAGAGGCGGCGCGATCGGCGGTCCGCGGCGTTCTTGCTGCGCGACACGAAGCCGCGTGCGACGAGCGCGATGGTGGCGCGGCTGACGGTCACCTTGTCCATACGAGTGCGCAGCCCGATCTCCTGCTGTGTGATTCCGGACTGTTCCGCCACATGTGCGATCACGCGCCACTCCGGTATGGTCAGGTCGAAGAGGGCGCTGTACTGCTGAGCGATCGCCTCGCTCACGAGGTTGGCGGCGTAGGACAGCCGGTATGGCATGAACCGCTCGAGTGACAGACCGGCGGCGCCGGTCTGCTCCGGGCGAGCGGTCTCAGGGCGGCCGTTGGAATTCCCACGTCTCGCTGCGATTGGTAACATTTGACACCATTTGCGGGCCGCGCCCATACTAGTTGCAAATGTTACCAATGGGGCCGCGCCATGTCTGCCACCACCCGGCTCGTTGAGGCTTCGCCCGCGGGGGCGACGTTCTGCGGATTCGGATCCTACGTCGCCACCGAGGCGGTTCCAGGAGCGCTGCCGGTCGGCCGCAACAGTCCGCAGAAGGTGCCATACGGGCTCTATGCCGAGCAGCTTTCGGGTACGGCATTCACGGCGCCGCGCCACGAGAACCGCAGGAGCTGGCTGTACCGGCTGCAGCCGAGCGCGTGCCACCCGCCGTTCGAGCCCTATGCGGGGCGGAGCCTGCTGCGTTCCGGGCCGTTCGAGGAAGTGCAGCCGAGCCCCAATCGCCTGCGCTGGGATCCGCTTGCCTATCCCGGCGAGCCCACGGACTTCGTCGACGGCTTGATCACGTATGGCGGCAACGGAGCGCCGTCCGTCGGCGGCTGCGCCATTCACCTGTACGCGGCGAACCGCTCCATGAGCGCTCGCGTGGTCTCCTTCTCGGACGGCGAGATTCTGCTGGTTCCGCAGGAAGGAGCGCTGCGCGTCGTCACCGAGCTCGGCGCGCTCGCCGTCGCGCCGCTCGAAATCGCCGTGATACCGCGCGGTGTGCGATTTCGGGTGGAACTCGCCGAGCCGCGGGGACGCGGTTACGTGTTGGAGAATTACGGCAGCCTGTTGCGGCTTCCGGATCTCGGGCCGATCGGCGCCAACGGCCTTGCCGCCCCGCGCGACTTCGAGATTCCGGGTGCGTGTTTCGAGGACCGCGCCGAGAGCTGCGAACTCTTGCAGAAATTCGCCGGACGGCTCTGGACGACGCAACTCGAACATTCGCCTCTCGATGTGGTGGCGTGGCACGGCAACCTCGCTCCGTACCGTTATGATCTGCGCCGTTTCAACACCATCAATACCGTGAGCTTCGACCATCCGGACCCCTCGATTTTCACGGTGTTGACGAGTCCCTCCGAGGCGCCGGGCACGGCAAACTGCGATTTCGTGATATTCCCACCCCGCTGGATGGTGGCCGAGGATACGTTCCGTCCGCCCTGGTTTCACCGCAACGTGATGAGCGAGTTCATGGGACTCATCGAGGGCAGCTACGACGCAAAGTCGGGCGGGTTCAATCCCGGCGGTGCCTCACTGCACAATTGCATGAGCGGGCACGGTCCGGACGCCGCGACCTACGAGCGCGCCGTCGCCCGCGAGCTCAAGCCCGAGAAGATCGATCACACCATGGCTTTCATGTTCGAGACGCGGCACGTGATCCGTCCCACACGCTGGGCCATGGAGACGCCGTCGCGACAGGCGGATTACGGCCGCGTGTGGTCGGGTTTCCCACGGGCAAAGGTGAATTGATGTCCGGCATCGATGCAACGCACGCTGCGGCGCTGCGCAGCTGGGTTGAGTCCGCCCAAGACCACCGCGAGTTTCCCATCCAGAACCTGCCGCTCGGGATCTTCTCTCGTCCGGGCGAGCAGCCGCGCGTGGGCGTCGCGATCGGCGACGGAATCCTGGACTTGCCGGCCGTCGCCGACCTTCTGCCTCGCGAGGTCGGGCCGACCCTCGCGAGGGGTCGGCTGAACGAGATGCTCGCGCTCGCGCCTGCTGTGCGAGGCGGCCTGCGTCGCACGCTGTCATCGCTCTTGAGCGACGCAGCGCATCGTGCGCGAGTCGAGCCGCATGTGCACGACGCATCGGCGTGCGCGCTGCATCTGCCGGCGGAAGTCGGCGATTACACGGATTTCTACGCCGGCATTCACCACGCAATCAACGTCGGCCGTCAGTTCCGGCCGGACAATCCGCTGCTGCCGAACTACAAGTACATCCCGATCGGCTATCACGGCCGCAGCTCCTCGGTGCGGGCATCGGGCACCGCTGTGCGCCGGCCGCAAGGCCAGACCAAATCCCCGGACGTGCCGCCCGCCTTCGGCCGTACGCGCCGCTTGGATTACGAGGTGGAGCTTGGAGTGTGGATCGGCGGCGGCAACGCCCTTGGGGAACCCATCGACATCGCGGCGGCCCACACCCACGTCGCGGGCCTGGGCCTGCTCAACGACTGGTCGGCGCGCGACATCCAAGCCTGGGAATATCAGCCCCTCGGTCCCTTTCTGTCCAAGAGCTTCGCAACCACGGTCTCACCCTGGATAATCACTTCGGAAGCGTTGGCGCCGTTTCGCGTGCCGCAGCCGCCGCGCCCCGAGGGCGATCCCAAGCCCCTGGATTACTTGTGGAGCGCCGAGGACCAGGCGCGCGGGGCCTATGCGATCACGCTCGAGGCTTCGATTCGCAGCGCCGCCATGCGCGAAAGCGGCATGACGATGCATCGGCTGAGCCGCGCCTCGACCACGGCGCTTTACTGGACCGTGGCGCAATTGGTCGCGCACCACACCTCGAACGGCTGCAATTTGCGTCCGGGGGATCTACTCGGGACCGGAACAATATCCGAGCCGGTGATCACGGGCTACGGAAGCCTGCTCGAAATCACGGAAGGAGGGCGGCGGCCGATCACGCTGCCCTCCGGCGAGACGCGATGCTTCCTCGAGGATGGTGATGAGGTGTCGCTATCGGCGCACGCCGCCGCATCGGGGTTCGTGACCATCGGCTTCGGATGTTGCAGCGGCACAGTTGCTGCGTGACACGGCGGGGGCGCGGTCTCAGGCGGGCTTAACGGCCTTCAAGTGTCCCGGACGCAGCTCGCCGCGCTCGAGGACGAGCACCATCTGACGCCAGTCGTCGATAAAATATTTCGCTCGCGCCTCACCGATGCGGCTCACGATCAAGGGCAGGAGCGCACCCTCCATCGATTCAAGCTCACGCCGCGCCAGCAGCAGGTACCAGGTGTGCCGATCGCGAATCTCGACGTCGCGAAAGCCCGCCGTGCGCAGCGCAGCGGCGCTCTCCTCGAGCGAGGCCATGTTGTAAGCGATGCCTTCGAGCCGAAAAAATTCGATCATCTCGGCCGAATATGCTCCGGATCCGCCGCGCAGCCAATCGCTCGCGATGAAGCGACCGCCGGGACGCAGCACATGCAGAATCTCCGCAAAGATGGCGGCCTTGTCCGGGATCTGCACGAGAGAGTCTTTGGAGAAGACGACATCGAAGCTCGCTGCAGCGAACGGCAACGGGCCGCCATCGACGCGACGGCCCTCAATGCGATCGCCCAATCCGGCGCGCGCGATGCGTTCCTGCATGCGCTCGATCAGGTGGGGGTCGATGTCCACTCCCATCACCGAGCCCGCGCCATGCTCACGCACGAGCAGCATATCGATCGCACCCAGGCCGCAGCCGATATCGAGCACCTTGCACCCGGCAACGGAGCTGCCTTCCAGCAATCGAGCGACCTCCTCGCGACCTCCGGGCGACAAGAAGCCGTCGCCCCAGATGATCTGCAGAAGCGCGAGCATGCTCTCGTCATACTCTCCGGGCTCGCTCAGACCGCCGATCTTGGCTGCCTCCCCCTGGCTCACGATGCACCGAGCTCCGCGAGCAGAGCCTTGGCTCCGTACACTTGCTCGAGCGCCTCGCGGATGATTGCCGGATGGACCGCTATTGCGCGGTTCTTCGCCGCATCGAACCAGTAAATGCCCGCGATCGAATCGATATTGCCGTCGAACATGAGACCGACCATGCGGCCTTGGGCGTCAATGAGCGCACTCCCGGAATTGCCCCCGACGATGTCGTTGCTCGTCGAGATGCAGAACGGTGTGCGCATGTCCAGACGGTCTTTCACTTTCATCCAAGTATCGGGAATTTTGAACGGCGGTACCCCGTTTGCGCGCTCGAAGGCGCGGCCGAGGTAAGTGAAGGGCTCGACTTGAGCTCCGTCCCGCACCCACCCACTAACGGTACCGTAGTTGAGCCGCAGCGTGAAGGTGGCATCCGGGTACACCTGAGTGCCGAACGCACTGAAACGCTCGTTCGCAATCGTGGCCGAAGCAGCGGTGATCGGCGCCTCCACTTCGTCTTCGAATTGCTTGCGCAAGGCGCGGGCGTCGCCGTCGATCGATCGCACCAGCTCGATCATGGGATCACGGGAGGCGGCGACCGCCGCCCGGCCGCCTTCCCAGAGCCGCCTACGCTCGCCGGCATCGTAGAGCTGCGATTCCGCGACGACTCGGGTCGCGAGCGATTCCGGGGAGTCTTTCGCGAGCAAACGACGGACCAGCGGGTGATCCGGTCCGAGCCATTCTTGCATGCGCTGCAGGGAGAAGGACATGGTCAGCGTCTCGACCTCCGCATAAATGGGCACGCGCGCATACAGCTGCTGCTCGATCCGGGGCAGGGAGGAATCGGTATATTCTCGCAATCGCGCATCGTTCGGCTTGGCGCGCTCGTCGCTTCCCCGCAGCAGCAGCCGTGCATAGCGGAACAGTATGCTGTTGAACCCCACACCGCCCTCGATGAATGTGTACGGCAGGTACAGCGCACGCTCGTGCGCCACGGCGGATTCGATCTGCGCCCAGGGATCGGCGGTTCCCGGCGCCTTCGCGAGCGCCTTCAAAGTGTCCTCATCAGCCTGCTTGCGTGCGATCAAATCGTCCTGATGCAAGGCATCGAGGAGTTTGCGTCTGACCTTTATGGAGTTCTCGAGGCTGCTCAAGGGCGCCTCGATGAGCTGCATGTCCGCTTGGTTGCCGCGGCTGAACTGGATGTAGCCTCCGCGCAGTTCCGAGCTGCGCAGCAGCGTGAGCGGCAAGACGACGTCGCGGTCGAACTCGAGTTGCGCGCGGGTATCGAGACGCGCCGTCGAGCCAGGGTGCCCCGACACGAATACCAGCTCGTTCGCGCTCGGCCCCGCAAAGTCGATGCGCAGGTAGTTGGGAGTCACGGCGGGCTTGCCGTTCTCGTAGGCGCGCAGTAACGCGAAGTCGAGGCTCCAGCGCGGAAACTGAAAGTTGTCTGGATCCCCTCCGAAATCGGCGATGTCGGTTTCCGGGGAGAACACCAGTCGCAGGTCGTCGTAGCGCTTGTACCGATAGAGAAAGTACTGGCCACCCTCGTAGAACGACACGGCTTGGCAGGTGACGCGGCCGGAACGGCTCTTCGCACTCGCCTGCTCGCAGGCTTGCTCGATCTCCGTGAGGACCTTCTTGCGTGCTGCATTCGCCGCGCGATCGCTCAGGCCCGCGCCGGCCTTGGCCACGGCCGCGGTGATGTTCTCCGTCGAGACCAGCACATCGCCGAGCTGGGTGGCGCAGCGCCGTTCCGCGGAGCGCGCCGCGGCCATGAAACCGCGCTCCATCAAGCTGTCGTCCTTCGAGGATAGTTCGCCCAGGCAGGACTCGAGGCAGTGATGGTTGGTGATCATCAGCCCGTCCGGAGAGACGAACGAAGCGGTGCAATTGGTGAGTCTCATCGTGGAGAGGCGCACGTGATCGAGCCACGCGGGCGCAATGTCGACGCCATACGCTTTCTTCACCGCCTCTGCGGGAAAATGATCGAACGTCCACATGCCCTCATCGCAGAGCGCCGGTCCGGAGACGGCGATCGCCAGCAGCAACCCTATTGCACGCATCATCGTATCTCTTCTTCGCGACCCATCTTCCCCGCTCCGAGGCCGATTCTACCGCTTGTGCAGCCACCTCGACCGGCTACAATTGCGGCACCACGCAATTCCGGTCCGGACCCCATTGAATACAGATACCCCTGCCGCCCGCGCGCCCACGACCGCGCCTGCGCATCAAGCCTTTGCGTCTTTCGCCAATCGCGATTTTCGCGTCTATGTCTCGGGCGCTACCGCCGCCATGATGGCCGACAACATCGAGCACGTCATTTCCTACAAGGTGATGTTCGACCGCTTTCACTCGCCCGCGCTGGGCGGCATCGCGGTCATTTCGCACTGGGTACCGTACCTCTTCTTGGCCGGCTTCACGGGTGCTCTCGCCGACCGCTTCGACATTCGCAGGCTCATTCAAGTCGGCATGCTACTGTTCATCAGCGTCTCCATCACCTGGGGAATTCTGTTCGCGACCGACTCGGTCACCCTCGGGGCGGCGACGCTGCTGCTCATCGTTCATGGCCTTGCCGGCGTAATTTGGATGCCGGCCGCGCAGGTCTTGATTCATCAGATCGTCGAGCCGGGTCAATTGCCGAGCGCGGTGCGTCTGAATGCGACCGGCCGGTACCTCGGCTTTCTCGTGGGTCCGCTGGTCGGGGCGGCGCTGTTGCTCGGGCTCGGCCCGACGCGAGGCATCTTCGTCAACGCGCTGATTTACACGCCGCTGTTGATCTGGCTGATCAACGCGCCTTACGGCGCCGCGGCCAGGGAGCCGCGGCCGCCTCGCGCCGGCGTGGGCAGTTTCGCGGACATGACCTCGACGATGGCGGTGGTGTTGCGAGATCGCGTGCTGCTGTCCATGACGGTGCTGGTCGGCGCCGCGTCGTTTTTCGTGGGCAACGCCTACCAGGCGCAGATGCCCGAGTTCGCGCGCGACTTGAAGCACGGGCGGCCGGACTTCACCTACGGGCTGCTGCTCGGCGCCGACGCGGCCGGCGGCCTGCTCGGCGGCTTGATCCTGGAGACCCGCGGCTGGCTCAGGCCGCGACCTCGCACCGCGTTCGTACTGGCGATGATCTGGTGCGCCGCTCTCTGCGGCTTCGCCCGGTCACGCAACTACCCACTTGCGCTCGCGCTGTTGTTCGTCGCAGGCTTCGTCGAGCTCGCATTCAATTCCATGGCGCAGGCCCTGGTACAGATCAACGCGCCCGACCAGATTCGCGGTCGCGTGATCGGAGTGTTTTCCATGTCGGCCAATGGGCTGCGGACATTCAGCGGACTATCGGTGGGCCTGTTGGGCGCCCACATCGGCATCCACAATTCGCTTGCCTACAGCGCTGCGGCCCTCCTCGCGGTGTACGCGTTGGTGCTTGCGACACGCTACCGGTCGGGCTGACCGATGGCCGCGACAGGGGCATCCCAAGACGTCGAGTTCATGCAACGGGCGCTCGTTCTCGCGGGACGCGCTGCTGAGTGCGGGGAAGTGCCGGTGGGCGCCGTGTTGGTGGTCGCGGGCGAAGTGATCGGCGAGGGCTGGAATCAGCCGATCTCCACGCACGATCCCACCGCGCACGCCGAGATCGTTGCGCTGCGCGCCGCTGCGGCCGCGCGCGCCAATTATCGTCTCGAGTCTGCGACGCTCTACGTGACGCTCGAGCCCTGTGCCATGTGTATGGGTGCCGCCGTCAATGCGCGTGTGGGCCGGGTGGTGTTCGGCGCCTGGGACCCGAAGGCGGGTGCTTGCGGAAGCCTGTTCGACTTGACGCGCGAGCCGCGCGCGACGCACCGGGTGGACGTGTTCGGAGGGGTGTGCGTCGAGGAGAGCCGGGCGCTCTTACGGCGCTTCTTCGAGGCGCGCCGCTAGAGCCGCGCTAGTTCAACGCAGGGCCGTTGCGGCCGACCGGGCTGCCGGTGGCGACCCACTCGAGTAAGTCCACGTAGCTGCGCACGCTATCCACGTAGTGCACGGACTCCCAGCCACGCGCGTAGCCGTTTTCGGTCTGCGTGTACCACTGCTCTTGCGCGAGCAACGGCAGGAACTCGCGCACGTCATCCCAGGAATCCGGGTCGCGACCGGCGCGCTGGGCGAGCACTCGTGCATCCTCGAGATGACCATAGCCGATGTTGTAGGCGGCGAGCGCGAACCAGGTACGATCGGGTTCCGGCACGTGTGCAGGAATCTTCTCGTAAAGACGGTGGAAATAGCGCGCGCCGCCGAAAATGCTCTGGCGAGGATCCACGGGGTCGGCGACCTTGACGGCGGTCGCCGACTGCATCGTCAGTTGCATGAGACCGAGCGCGCCCGAGCCCGACGCGGCGTGCGGATTCCATTTCGATTCCTGGTAGCCGATGGCGGCGAGCAGGCGCCAATCCTGGCTGCTCTCGTCCGCCGCTTCCTCGAACCATTTCTTATAGAGCGGCAGCCGGTTCTGCAGGTGGCGCATGAAGTCCGGCGCCTCGGCGAGCTGCGCATCTTCGGAGTGTCCGTAATATCGATTCACGATCGCAGCCAGCTCGCCGTCCGCATTCAGAGTCGCGAAATACGCACCCATGGCCTGACGGAACTCGGGATAGCGGTCGCTCGCGGCCCACGCGAGCGACTGGCTGCCGGGGAAATCGAATGCGATGCGCAGATCCGGGTGCACATCGTGCGCGAATGCAAACTCGGTCGAGTCGGCGAGCGTGTAGTCGATCGTGCCGTCCGCGACGCCTTCGAGCAAGGCTTGTGAGTTGGTGGTGGCGTCCTCGACCCACACCAGCTCGGGCAGCTGCTCGCGAGCTGCAGACAAGACCTTGGAGTGAGCGCTGCCCGCCGCGATCTCGAGCTCGCCGTTGCCGATGTCGGCGAGAGACCCCGGGCGCGTCGCGCCCCGGCGATAGATGAGATGCTCACGCACGCGCTGATACGTCGGGCCGAACTCGATCCCCGAAATCGCCCGCTGCGGCACCTTGAGACCGGCGGCGGCCAAATGTACGCGACCGGAGCTCAAGGCCGCGTAGATCTCGCCGTAGCTGCGCATCGGAGTGATCTTGAGCGTGACGCCGAGCTCGTCGGCGAACCGCCGCGCGAAATCATACTCTGGGCCCTGTGGAGTACCGTCCTGCGCGAGGTAGTACGACAAGGGGCCGCTACGTGTCGCAACGCGCAGCTCGCCGAGAGTCTTGACCTGGTCGATCAAACTCGGGAGCGGTGAACAGGTGTTCAACAACACGACGGCCGATGCCGCGATGCTGATTCTTGACCACCGGTTCCAGATTTGTGTGTTCGCGTTACGCACGGTCGTATGGCTTTGGTTCCGTGAGGGCAGGCCGGTTCCGTCCTGGAGGCGACCCTAATGCCGATGCGCTAGAATAACCCTTTCCAGCCGCTAATGGGCTCTTGACAAATCGATTTCTCGTCGAGTCGCTTAGCGCTTCACAGGATCGAAATTGGTTAAGTTAATGGGGAAAAATGCTTAAGTTAATGCTGTGGGGCTTAAGTTAACGTGGATTAAAATCACATAAATTTTTGTGTCAAGGAGAGGTACCGAAGTGGTCATAACGGCGCCGACTCGAAATCGGATGGTCGGGTAATTCCGGCACGTGGGTTCGAATCCCACCCTCTCCGCCA
>JBEKWA010000006.1:0-151756 GCA_049513515.1 Steroidobacteraceae bacterium | reverse complement strand
GGTCACGAGATCGAAGGGCCGATGGCGGTCGTTATACTGGGCGGGCTGGTATCCTCTACGCTGGTGAGCCTGCTGCTGATACCCCCGCTGGCGGCTCGCTGGCTGCGACCCTCGGCCGCGGCTGGCACCTAGGGGAAAACAATCAAGGAGAACGTATGAAAATAATCCATGCAATCGCACTCGCCTCTGCCTTGTCGATTGCTTCGGGTCAGGTCTATGCGGCCGCACCGTGGCTGCACGTCACCCAGACCGTCGATATCCAGGCACCCGCGGGCAAGGTTTGGAACACCGTCAAGAATTTCGATCAGCTGAACGCCTGGCTCCCGCCGGTCGCCAAGGACGAGATCGTCGAAGGACAGAACAACGCCGTGGGTGCGGTGCGTCTCTTGACGCTGAAGGATGGTGGCACCGTCAAGGAGAAGCTCCTCGCGTACACCCCTGGCGGCCGCACGTTCCGCTACGCGATCATCGAGAGCGTATTGCCCGTGAGCCACTACACTTCGGTGGTGACCGTGAAATCCGCCGGCGAAGGCAAGTCGACCATCACCTGGTCCGGCCGCTTCAAGCGCAAGAACGAGGGGCCGAGCCCGGGCGATAACGAGAACGACAAGGCCGCCACGGACACGATCACGGGCGTCTACCAGGCGGGCCTCTCGAACTTGAAAAAGATGCTCGCGGGCCAATAGGTTCTGATGGTGAGCGTTCTCGATTCCTTCCATCCCGCGGTCGCCTCGTGGTTCACGAGGACCTTCGATGCGCCGACCCCGGCGCAGGCGCAGGCGTGGCCTGCCATCCAGTCGGGACGCAACGTGCTGGTGGCCGCACCGACGGGTTCAGGCAAGACCTTTGCCGCGTTCCTCGCCGCGATGGACCAACTCGTCAGGGAAGGGATCGAGGGTGCATTGCCCGACGAGACGCGGGTCGTCTACGTCTCGCCGCTGAAGGCGCTGTCGAACGACATTCAGCGCAATCTCGAGGCGCCCATCGAGGGCATCGGCGCGGAGCTCGCGGCGCTCGGTCTTCCCGAGGTGCCCATTCGCGCGATGGTGCGCACCGGGGACATGCCGCAAGGCGAGCGGGCTCGCATGCGCCGCACGCCCCCGCACATTCTGGTCACGACGCCCGAGTCGCTCTACATCCTGCTCAGCTCGGTTTCGGGGCGAGAGATGCTGTCGACGTGCCGTACCGTGATCGTCGACGAGATTCACGCCATCGCGGACAACAAGCGCGGTGCACACCTGGCGCTTTCGCTGGAGCGGCTCGAGGCGCTAGCCGGCCGCCGACTGACGCGCATCGGATTGTCGGCGACGCAGAAGCCCATTGAGGAGGTCGCGCGCTTTCTGGTCGGCGAGCGCAGCGGCGAGGGCTCCGCCGCGGCCGGTGTGCAAGCGGCGCGGGAGTGCAGCATCGTCGATGCCGGTCACGCGCGGCGGCGCGACCTCGCGCTCGAGGTACCGCCGGCACCACTCGAAGCGGTCATGTCGGGAGAGGTGTGGAGCCAGGTCTATGATCGCCTCGCCGAGCTCGTGCGCGAGCACCGCACCACGCTGGTGTTCGTCAACACGCGCCGCCAGGCCGAGCGCGTCGCGCGTCATCTGTCCGAGCGAGTGGGCGAGGAGCACGTGGCAGCTCACCACGGCAGTCTCGCTCGCGATCGACGACTCGACGCCGAGCAACGCTTGAAGCGCGGCGAGCTCAAGGCTCTAGTGGCGACGGCCTCGCTCGAGCTCGGCATCGACATCGGCGATGTCGATCTCGTGTGCCAGATCGGCTCGACGCGGTCGATCAACGCCTTCCTGCAGCGCGTGGGACGCGCCGGTCACTCCGTGGGTGGGATCTCCAAGGGCCGCCTGTTTCCATCCTCGCGTGACGAGCTCGTCGAATGCGCGGCGCTCATCGATGCCGTGCGGCGCGGCGAGCTGGACCGTCTCGTGGTGCCCGCGGGCTCGCTCGATGTCCTCACGCAGCAAATTGCGGCCGAGGTGTCTTCGCGGGAGTGGCAAGAGGACGCCCTTTACGATCTCGTGCGCCGGGCGTACTGCTACCGCGACCTCGCGCGCGCGGAGTTCGACGAATGCCTCACCATGTTGGCCGAGGGCTTCAGCACGCGCCGCGGGCGCCAGGGTGCGCTCATTCACCGCGATGCCGTCCACAAGATGCTGCGTCCGCGGCGCGGCGGACGCCTCACGGCCATCACCTCCGGTGGGGCGATTCCGGACAATGCCGACTATCGCGTGATCCTCGAGCCCGAAGCCCAGCTCGTCGGCACGGTGAACGAGGACTTCGCGGTCGAGAGCTTGCAGGGCGACGTGTTCCAGCTGGGCAATACCTCTTATCGGATACTGCGCGTCGAGCGCGGCACGGTGCGCGTCGAGGATGCGCACGGCCAGCCGCCCTCGATACCGTTCTGGCTCGGGGAGGCGCCCGGACGGAGCGATGAGCTCTCGCAGGCGGTCTCGCGCCTGCGGCAAGAGATCCAGCAGCGCCTCGGGACGCATCCCGGCGCCGCTGTCGACTGGCTGACGGAGACCGTGGGGCTTTCGCCCGAGGCGGCCTTTCAAATCGTCGAGTATCTCGCGGCCGGATGCGCGGCCCTCGGCGCCCTGCCGACGCTCGACACCATCCTGTTCGAGCGCTTCTTCGACGAGTCCGGCGGGATGCAGCTCGTGATCCACTCCTGCTATGGCAGCCGCGTGAATCGAGCCTGGGGACTCGCCCTGCGCAAGCGGTTCTGCCGCACGTTCAATTTCGAGCTGCAGGCCGCGGCGACCGAGGATCACATCGTCCTGTCGCTCACCCAGGCGCACAGCTTCGAGTTGGCCGAGGTCGCCCGCTATCTGCAATCGGGCTCGGTGCGGCACATCCTGGTGCAGGCGCTGTGCGCCGCGCCGATGTTCGAGGTGCGCTGGCGCTGGGACGCGGGCATCTCGCTCGCCCTGCCGAGGTTTCGCGGCGGCAAGAAAGTTCCGCCGCAGATCGCGCGCATGCAAGCTCAGGATTTGCTCGCCTCGGTGTTCCCCGATCAGGTCGCATGCGCCGAGAACCTGCCGGGCGAGATCGAGATTCCGGACCATCCGTTGGTGCGCCAAACCATCCGCGACTGTCTCGAGGATGCGATGGATATCCAGTCATTCGAGGCGCTGCTGCGCGCGCTGGAGCGGGGCGAGGTGCGCGTCATTGCGCACGACCTCACCGAGCCCTCGCCGCTCGCCCTCGAGGCTCTGAACGCGCGTCCCTATGCCTATCTCGACGATGCGCCGCTCGAGGAGCGCAGGACGCAAGCCGTGATGAGCCGGCGCTGGATCGACGCGGCCTCCGCGGCGGATCTTGGCAAGCTCGATGCCGATGCGATCGCACGCGTTCGCGACGAGGCATGGCCCGATGCAACGACGCTCGACGAGCTGCACGATGCGCTCTTGTGGTTGACGTTCTTGACGGAGGAGGAGGGCCGCAGCAATCCGGCGTGGCCGGAGCTTCTGCGCGAGCTCGAGGCACAGGGCCGCATCGTGCGGGCCGCCGACGGAGCTCGTCGACCGCTGTGGGTCGCGACCGAGCGGCGGGGATTGTTCGAGCCGCGCGTTCCTGCCTCGGATGAAGCGCTCGTCGAGATCGTGCGCGGGCGGCTCGAGGGCGTGGGCCCCGTGAGCGCGCGCGTCATCGCGGACTCGATCGGATTGGCGCCCGGAGCGGTTCTCGCCGCGCTCGCCGCGCTGCAGGGCGAGGGATTTGCGATGCGCGGCCGGTTCACGCCGGGAGCCTTCGAGGAAGAGTGGTGCGAGCGGCGTCTGCTCGCGCGCATTCATCGCTACACCGTCAAGCGTCTGCGAGCCGAGATCGAGCCCGTGGCGGCCCGGGATTTCATCCGCTTTCTGTTCGAGTGGCAGCGCGTGCTGCCCGATGCGCGCATGCAGGGATCGGACGCCGTGGCGGCCGTGCTCGCCCAGCTCGAAGGTTACGAGGCCCCGGCAAGCGCCTGGGAGACGGACATCCTGCCCGCGCGCATCACCGAGTACGAGCCCGAGTGGCTGGACGAGCACTGTCGCGCAGGCCGCTTCGTGTGGACCCGGCTCGAGCCGCGCGCCTTCGACCGCGATCGCGGCGCTTCGCCGGTTCGCTCGACGCCCATCACGCTCTTGGCGAGGCGCAGCGTCAAGGCCTGGTCCGCTTTCACCGAAGGACACGACCCCGAGCACCTGAGCTCGCGTGCCCGCGCGGTCATGGACTACATCAAGGCCTCCGGGGCGTCGTTTTTCGACGAGATTGCCGACCATGTCGGCATGCTGCCCGTGGAGGTCGAGGAGGCGCTTGCCGAGCTCGTGGCGCTCGGCATCGTGAACTCGGACAGCTTCGGCGGGCTGCGCGCGCTCCTGGTCCCGCGCGCTGCGCGCGGCCGAGCATCGGGCCGCGGCAGCCGGCGCAAGCGCCACATCGCGCTGTTTGCGATGGCGGATGCCGGGCGCTGGGCGCTGGTGCGCCGTCCCGGCGCGGGCGATCGTCCCGACGAGGAATCAATCGAGCATGTCGTGCGCACCTTGCTGCGGCGCTGGGGCGTGATTTTCTGGCGCCTGCTGGCCCGTGAAGCGGCGTGGCTGCCGCCGTGGCGCGACATCGTGATGTGCTGCCGCCGGCTGGAAGCCCGCGGTGAGATTCGCGGCGGGCGCTTCATCGCCGGCTTCTCGGGCGAGCAGTATGCCGCGCCCGAGGCAGTGGCGCTGTTGCGTGAGACGCGCCGGCGACCGCACGCCGGCAGGTACGTCTCACTCTCGGGCGCCGATCCGCTCAATCTTCTCGGCATCGTCACCCCGGGGGCGCGGCTGCCCTCGCTCGCGGGCAACCGGCTTCTGTATCGGGACGGGCTACCGATCGCGATCTACGCCGCCGGAGAAGTGCAATTCCTCGAAAAACTCGAGCCGAAAGACGAGTGGGAGGCGCGCAACGCCGTGCTCCGCCGTCATGTGCCCGCGGCGCTCATTCCCCTCGACGATTCTGCGTGACGAATCGCATGCGATCCGGGCATTGTCTAGAATCAGCGCTCGACGCGTACAGCCCGGAGTATCGATGAAAGCACTTGCCCGGATGATCGTCCTCATCTCGTTGTCCTCCTTCGCGGGTGCGGTCCCCGCACAGCCGCCCGCCGCGGTCGCGCCGGCCTGGGTCGAAGGCAGAAACTACGTCCTGGTCGCCCAGCCGCAACCGACCCATTTGCCGGCGGGCAAGGTGCTCGTGACGGAGGTCTTCTCCTATGCCTGCCCCGCTTGCAATCAATTTCGACCCTACATGCAGAAGCTGATCAAGAGTCTGCCGCCCAACGCCGTGGTCGATTATGTGCCCGCCGCGTTCAACGCGAGCGAGGACTGGCCGATGTTCCAGCTCGCCTACGTGACCGCGCAGGCGCTCGGCGTCGCCGACCGCACCCACGAGGCCATGTATGACGCGGTGTGGACGACGGGCGAGCTCGCGACCACGGACGCCTCTTCGGGCACGCTCAAGTCGCACATGCCGACCATCGAGGATGCCGCGCGTTTCTATCAGAAGCAGGCGGGCGTGCCGGCGGCGAAATTTCTGGAGGCCGCGAAATCCTTCGGCGTCGATACTCAAGTACGCCACGACGAGGACCTGATGAAGGCCTACGGCGTCGATCGCACACCGACGCTCGTCGTCAACGGCAAGTACCGCGTGAATACGCAGAGCGCCGGAGGCGCCACGCAGCTGGTGGACCTGGTGATCTTTCTGGTCCGCAAAGAGAGCCAATAACGGCGCGCGGGCGCAGTCCGACAGGACGTCGGCGACATGAGCGAAGCCACTCTGCTGTGGGGTCTCTTGTTCGGCTCCATCGGTGTGGGCTTCGCGCTCTACGGCAAGCAGCAGCGTGCGGCCGTGCCGCTGCTCTGTGGCATCGCGCTCATGGTCTATCCCTATTTCGTTCCGAACGTCATCGCGCTGGTCGGGATCGGCATGCTGCTGATGATGATTCCATACTTCTTTCGTCGCTGATCGCGCATGCGACTCCCGCGCGCCGGCCGTGATGCAACTTGTCTCCACCCTGACCTTTCTTGTCGATGCCGTGACTTCTTTGCGCGCACCTTCGCGCAAACTGGCGGACCGTTTTTGATCTAATATTTCGCCGCGTGGAATCATCGATCCATGGAAAATGACATTTCTGTTGCCGAGCCGGCCGCCCGACGACGCTGGTTGCGTTGGACCCTCGTCGGCGCCGCCGTCGCGATAGCCGTCGCAATCGTCGTCTACCGGTCCATGACGTTCGTGAACCAACCGCCTCAGCAGCAGGGGCGGCGCAGGTTTCAGGAAGGGAACAATCAACCGGTCGGGGTCGCGCGCATCGATCGCGGCGATATTCGGCTGACCTTGCGCGCTCTGGGCGCAGTCACGCCGCTCGCGACGGTTACCGTGACCACACAGATCAGCGGATATTTGATGAGTGTCGGCTTCAAGGAAGGACAGCTGGTCAAAAAAGGCCAATTGCTGGCGCAGATCGATCCGCGTCCTTACCAGGTGGCGCTCGAGCAGGATGAGGCTCAGCTTGCCCGTGACGAGGCCACGCTCAAGCAGGCCCAGATGGATCTCAGCCGCTACGAGACGCTGTCCGGCCAGCAGTCGATCGCCCGGCAAACGTATGAGGATCAGGTTTGGACCGTCAAGCAGGATCAGGGCACGGTCGATTACGACAAGGCGCAGATCAAGGCGCAGCAGCTCAACCTCACCTACTGCCGCATCGTGGCGCCGACGGATGGACGCGTCGGATTGCGCCAGGTTGATCCGGGCAATTACATACAGACGGGCTCGAGCACCGGCATCGTGGTGCTCACGGTGCTCAAACCGACGACCGTGGAGTTCGCCGTGCCGGAGGACAGCGTTCCGCAAGTGATGGAGCGCGTGCAGGCGGGCGCCCGGCTCCCGGTCACGGCTTTCGATCGCGCCAACGTGGTGCAGCTCGCCGTCGGGCAATTGGCGGCCGTCGATACCCAGGTGAACAGCACCACCGGCACGGTCATGCTGCGAGCCAATTTCGACAACGCCGATGAGAAACTTTTCCCGAGCCAGTTCGTCAACGTGGTGATGCTCCTGGACACGCTCAAGGACGTCGTCCGTGTACCGGCGCGGGCCGTGCAGCGCGGCGCTCCGGGAAGCTACGTGTATCTGGTGGACGCGCAGAACACGGTAGCGGTTCATCCGATCAACCTGGGCGCGCAGGACGGAGACTTCTTTGCCGTCGTATCGGGGTTATCGGCCGGCGATGTGGTTGTCACCGATGGCGCCGATCGCTTGCGCGACGGCGCCAAGGTGAGCATTCCGAATCCGTCCACGACTCCCGCGGCACCGAACGGCCCCCGCGCTCAGCGCCAGCGGCAAGGCCAAGGCGGCGGGGCAGGCGGTCACGGCAACGGACAGCACCACCATCGGCCGTCAGGCAACGAGGAGCAGGCGGCGCCCGGTCAGCCGCCGGCGCCCGGTCAGCCGGCGCCGGTGACGCCGCCGCCGCCCGCGCAGCAATCGAGCTCCAATCCATCTTGAGCACCGCATGAATCCGTCCCGGCTGTTCATCAACCTGCCAGTCGCGACCTCACTGCTCATGGTCGCGGTCCTCTTGTCGGGCCTGTTCGCCTTCAAGTTCCTGCCGCTCTCCTCGCTGCCGGAAGTCGATTACCCGACGATCCAGGTGCAGACCTTTTATCCCGGCGCGAGCCCGGAAGTCATGACTTCCTCGGTCACGGCGCCGCTCGAGCGGCAGTTCGGCCAGATGCCCGGGCTCAATCAGATGACCTCGGCAAGCTCGGGTGGCGCCTCGGTCATCACGCTCCAATTCAGCCTCGATCTCGGCCTCGACGTCGCGGAGCAGGAGGTGCAGGCCGCCATCAATGCGGCGGGCAGCGTGCTGCCGAACGATTTGCCGACACCACCCACCTACGCGAAGTTCAACCCGGCCGATGCGCCCATCATGACGCTGGCCGTGACCTCCGCAACACTCAAGCTCATCGACGTCGAGGATCTCTCCTTCACGCGGCTTGCGCAGAAGATCTCGCAGCTGCCGGGCGTGGGGGTGGTCAGCATCTCGGGAGGGCAGCGGCCGGCGGTGCGCATCCAGTTCAATCCGCGCGCGCTCGCGAAGTACGGGCTCAACATCGACGATCTGCGCACCACCATTTCGAACGCGAACGGCAACTCGCCCAAGGGCAGCTTCGACGGGCCCTCGCAATCCTCCTCCCTGAATGCGAACGATCAAATCACCGACATCCAGGGCTATCGGGACATCATCGTTGCCTACAGCAACGGCTCGCCGGTGCACATGGCGGATGTGGCCAACGTGGTCATGGCTCCGGAGAACAACAAACTCGCAGCTTGGGCAAACGGTACGCCGGCGATCATCCTGAACATTCAGCGCCAGCCGGGCGCCAACGTGATCCAGGTCGCGAACGCGGTCAAGAGGCTTCTGCCGCAAGTGAAGGCGGACATGCCACCGGCGCTCGATATCACGGTGCTGAGCGACCGCACCGAGACCATCCGGGCCTCGGTCGCGGACGTCGAGTTCGAGCTCGTTCTCGCGGTGGTTCTCGTCGTTCTGGTGATTTTCGTCTTCCTGCGCAACGCGCCGGCAACCATCATTCCGAGCCTGTCGGTGCCGTTGTCGCTGGTCGGCACGTTCGGCGTGATGTATCTGCTGAACTACAGCCTGGACAATCTGTCGCTGATGGCGCTCACCATCTCCACGGGCTTCGTCGTGGACGATGCCATCGTGATGATCGAGAACATCGCCCGTTACATCGAGGCCGGCGAGGCCCCGCTTGCCGCGGCGCTCAAGGGATCCCAGCAGATCGGCTTCACCATCATCTCGCTCACGGTATCCCTGATCGCCGCATTGATCCCGCTGCTCTTCATGGGCGAGATCGTCGGCCGGCTGTTCCACGAGTTTGCCATCACGCTGGCCGTGACCATCGTGATCTCCGCGGTGGTGTCGCTCACTCTCGTGCCTATGCTGTGCGCCCGGCTGCTGCATCACCGCCCGCAGGCCGCCCGCAGCGCGTGGGATTTGCGCGCCGAGCAGGGCTTTCAGTGGATCATCGGCCGCTACGAGCGCGCCTTGAGCTGGGTGCTCGACCGTCAGGGGCTCACGCTCGCGGTGGCCGGCCTCACCCTCGTGGTCACGCTCTTGCTTTACGTGTTCATTCCGAAGGGATTCTTCCCCGTGCAGGATACGGGGGAGATTCAGGGCATCTCGGAGGCGGCACAGACCATTTCCTATCCCGCGATGGCGGAGCGCCAACAGGCGCTCGCCGCCGCGATTCTTAAGGATCCGGACGTCCAATCGTTGAGCTCGTTCATCGGCGTCGACGGCACGAACTCGACCTTGAACAGCGGGCGCTTCCTCATCAACTTGAAGCCCTACGGTGTGCGCAGCGCGAGCGCGAGCCAAATCATCCGCCGGCTGACGCGCGAGACCGCGGACGTGGTCGGCATCACGCTCTACATGCAGCCGCTGCAGGACATCACCATCGATTCGGCGGTGAGCCGCACGCAGTATCAGTTCGTGGTCGAGAGCACGGACAACAATGATTTTGCGACGTGGATTCCGCCGCTCCTGCAGAAATTGGCGTCGCTCCCCGGGCTCGCGGACGTCGCAAGCGACCTGGAGCAACAGGGTACGGCGACCAACCTCGTGATCGACCGCGCCACGGCCGCGCGTTTCGGCATCACGCCGGCAACCGTGGACAACGTGCTCTACGATTCGTTCGGACAGCGCATCGTCTCGACGATTTACTCGCAGTCGAATCAATACCGCGTCATCCTCGAGGCGGATCCGGCCATCCAGCTCTCGCTCGCCGGGCTGTCGGAGCTTTATCTGCCGTCCTCTACCTCCTCGAGCAACGGACAGGTTCCGCTGTCGGCGATCGTGCGCGTCGAGCAGCGCGCCGGGCCCCTGCAGATCACGCACCTCGGACAGTTTCCTGCGACCACCATCTCGTTCAATCTCGCGCCCGGCGCCTCGCTCGGAGGGGCGGTCGACGCCATCCGCAAAGCCGAGCAGGACATCGAGCTGCCGGGTAAATTCGTCACCGCGTTCCAGGGCACGGCGGCGGCGTTCCAGCACGTGCTGACCAACCAGGCGTTGCTCCTCGCGGCATCGGTGATCACGATGTACATCGTGCTCGGCGTTCTCTACGAGAGCTTCATTCATCCGATCACGATCTTGTCGACGCTGCCCTCCGCGGGCATCGGCGCCATGCTCGCGCTCATCCTGGCGGGCCACGATCTGGACGTGCTCGGCATCATCGGCATCATCTTGCTGATCGGGATCGTCAAGAAGAACGCCATCATGATGATCGACTTCGCCCTCGATGCGCAGCGCAAGGGCGGCCTCGGGCCGCGCGAGGCGATCACCCAGGCGTCGCTGTTGCGGTTTCGGCCCATCCTGATGACGACGATGGCAGCGCTGCTCGGCGCGTTGCCACTGATGCTGAGCTACGGCGCGGGATCCGAGTTGCGCCGGCCGCTCGGTATCGCGATCGTCGGCGGGTTGATCGTGAGTCAGCTCCTCACGCTGTTCACCACACCGGTCATCTATCTCGCCTTCGATCGTATGGCGTCGGCCCGCCGCCGCCGCTCCGGCACGGGCCCGATCGAGGGGCGCCAGGATCCGGCACCGGTATGAACATATCCCGGATCTTCATCGAGCGGCCCGTGGCGACCACGCTGTTGACCGTGGGCGTCGCGCTTGCCGGCGTGTTCGCCTACATGCACTTGCCGGTCTCGCCGCTGCCGCAGGTCGACTACCCGACCATCTCCGTGTCGGCGTCTCTACCCGGGGCCGATCCCGAGACGGTCTCCAGCAGCGTGGCCGAGCCGCTCGAACGGTATCTGGGCGAGATCGCCGACGTCACCGAGATCACCTCCCAGAGTTCCACCGGACAGACCCGCATTACCCTGCAGTTCGAGCTCGACCGCGACATCAACGGCGCCGCGCGCGACGTCCAGGCGGCGATCAACGCGGCCGCCGCCGACGTCTCGACCAGTCTCTCGAGCAATCCCACCTACCGCAAGGTGAACCCGGCCGATGCGCCCCTGATGATCATCGCGCTCACTTCGAAGACCTTGACCCGCGGCCAGCTCTACGATGCGGCGAGCAACATCCTGCAACAGCGCCTCTCGCAGCTCGACGGGATTGGGCAGGTCTCGATCGGCGGCGCGACCCTGCCGGCGGTGCGGGTCGAGCTCAATCCGACCGCCATGTTCCACTACGGCATCGGCCTCGAGGACGTACGGGCCGCGCTCGCATCCGCCAACGCAAACAGTCCGAAAGGGGCGATCGAGGAGGGGGCGCACCGCTACCAGCTCTACACCAACGATCAGGCAAGCCACGCTAGCGAGTACCGCCCGCTGGTGATCGCCTATCGCAACGGCTCCGCCGTGCAGCTGTCGGATGTCGCCGATGTCGAGGATTCGGTGCAGGATCTGCGCAACGAGGGACAGGCGAACGGCCAGCCTTCCGTGCTCGTGATCCTGTCGCGCCAGCCGGGCGCCAACATCATCGATACCGTCGATCAAGTCAGAGCGGAGCTGCCGCAGCTGCAGGCGGCGCTTCCGAGCGACGTGAACCTCACCATCGTGTCGGATCGCAGCGGCACGATCCGCGCATCGCTCCGGGACACCAAGTGGACGCTCCTGCTCGCCGTCGGGCTCGTGACGTTCGTGGTGTTTCTCGCGCTCGGCGACGTGCGCGCCGCGCTCGTGCCGGCGGTGGTCGTGCCCGTCTCGCTCATCGGCACGTTCAGCGGCATGTATCTGCTCGGCTTCAGCCTAGACAACCTCTCGCTGATGGCGCTCACCATCGCCACCGGCTTCGTCGTGGACGATGCAATCGTGGTGCTCGAGAACATCTCGCGTCACGTCGAGGACGGCATGCCGCGCCGCGAGGCAGCGCTCCGCGGAGCCAAGGAAGTGGGTTTCACGGTGATCTCGATCAGCGTCTCGCTCGTGGCGGTATTCATACCCATTCTGCTCATGGGCGGAATCGTGGGCCGGCTGTTCCGCGAGTTCACCGCGACCTTGTCCCTCGCGATCGCCATTTCCATGGTGATCTCGCTCACCACGACTCCCATGATGTGCGCGTGGATCCTGCGGTTGCCGCAGCACGGGCGCCGGCCGCGCCGCACCTTTCTCGATCGCTCGCTCGCCTGGTACGAGCGTACCCTCGCCTGGTCGCTGCGGCACGGCGGGCTGGTGATGCTCGCATTGCTCGCCACCATCGCGCTCAACGTGCTCTTGTTCAACGTGATCCCCAAGGGATTCTTTCCGCAGGAGGACACGGGGCTTCTCACCGGCTTCATCTTGGCCGACCAGAGCATCTCGTTTCAGCTGATGAAGGACAAGCTCGTGCGCCTGATGGACATCACGCGGGCGGATCCGGCGGTGGAGAGCGTCGCCGGCTACACGGGTGCGGGCAGCGGCGGCGGCGGATCGGCCAACACCGGCTTGGTGTATGTGCTGCTCAAGCCGCTCTCGGTGCGCAAAATTTCGTCGGACGAGGTGATCGCTCGCTTGCGCCCGCAGATCGCGACGTTCCCAGGGGCACGGCTGTTCCTGCAAACCGTTCAGGACATCCGCGTCGGCGGCCGGCAGGCGAACGCGCAGTATCAGTTCACGCTGCAGGCGGACCAGGTGAGCGATCTGAACGAATGGGGCCCGAAACTGGTCGCGGCGCTGCAGACGAGCCCTGTGATAGCAGACGTCAATTCCGACTTGCAGCAAAAAGGTCTCGAGACGGATGTGAGCTACGACCGCGCCACGGCGGCGCGGCTCGGGCTCACCGTGAGCGAGCTCGACAGCACGCTCTACGATGCCTTCGGCCAGCGCCAGGTATCCACGATCTACAATGCGCTCAATCAATACCACGTGATCATGGAAGTCGCGCCGCGCTACTGGCAGAGCCCGCAGTCCCTCGACGACATCTACGTGAGTACATCGGGCGGTGCGGCGACCGGCGCGCAAATCTCGAACTTGCGGACGGTGGGCGGCGGCGCCACCTCGACCACGGCCATCGGCGGCAGCGGCAGCGGCGGCATCAGTACGGCGGCCGTCGGCGGCACGAGCACCAGCGCGGTCTCGAGCGCCGGTGCAAGCAATTCCGTACAGAACGCGTTGACGAATGCGATTGCGAACTCCGGCCGCGGAGCCGTGTCGAGCGGCGCGGCCGTCAGCGCCAGGCAGGAGACCATGGTGCCCCTCCGGGCGGTGAGCCACAGCTCCGCCGGTACCACCCGGCTCGCGGTCAATCATCACGGGCTCTTCGTCTCGACGACGCTGTCTTTCAACCTGCAGCCCGGCATGTCTTTGAGCGATGCCACGCGGGCGGTCAACGAAGCCATGCAAGCCATCCATATGCCGACCTCCGTTCACGGCACGTTCGCCGGCACCGCCGGCACGTTCCAGCAATCGCTCTCGAGCGAGCCGCTGCTGATCGCGGCGGCACTGCTCGCGGTGTACATCGTGCTCGGAGTGCTCTACGAGAGCTACGTGCACCCGATCACTATCATCTCGACCTTGCCGTCCGCGGGCGTCGGCGCCGTGCTCGCGCTCATGCTCTGGCACACCGAGTTCAGCATCATCGCGCTGATCGGCGTGATCCTGCTCATCGGCATCGTGAAGAAGAACGCCATCATGATGATCGACTTCGCCATTCACGCCGAGCGCACGCTCGGGCTCAAGCCGCGCGAGGCCATCTACCAGGCATGCCTGCTGCGCTTTCGGCCGATCATGATGACGACGCTGGCCGCGCTGCTCGGCGCGGTCCCGCTGGCGCTCAGCTACGGCAACGGCGCGGAGCTGCGCAAGCCCCTGGGTATTTCCATCGTCGGGGGGCTCATCGTGAGCCAGGTCTTGACGCTCTACACGACGCCGGTGCTGTACGTGTATCTCGACCGCTTCCAGATATGGCTCAAGGCGCGCTGGCCCGGACGCTGGTCCGACGCCCGTGCCCCGGAGCCCCTCGTATGAGCGCGCGCTGGCCGGCCGCGACGGTGCTGCTCGCGCTCACGGCCTGCGCGGTCGGACCCAACTATCATCGGCCGGCCGCGCCGGTCCCGAACGCGTACAAAGAGTTGGCGCCGGGGTGGAAAATCGGCACGCCGCAGGATGAGAAGCGTCGCGGTGATTGGTGGGCAATCTTCGAGGATCCGGAGCTCGACCGGCTCGAGCGCGAAGTGAACATCTCCAACCAGAACGTCAAGCAGTACGAGGCGCAATACCGCGAGGCCGTGGCGCTACTGAAAGAGGCCCAAGCGCAACTGTTCCCCACCATCACCGCGAGCTTCAACGCCCAGCGCGGCGGCGGCGGTGGAGGCACGGCTGCCGTGTCCAGCGCCGTGGGCAGCGGTGCGGGAGGCAGCACGCACACTGAATTCACCCTGGAGGGGCTGGCTACCTGGCAGCCCGACATCTGGGGAACGATTCGGCGCCAGATCGAGAGCCGCAAGGCGGGGGTGCAAGTAAGCGAGGCCAATCTCGCAAACGCCGAGCTCTCAGCCCAGGCGACCCTCGCCACGGATTACTTCGATCTGCGCGCCGCTGACTCCTTGCGCGCGCTGCTCGAGCGCGCGGTGGCGCTCGAGCAGCGTGCGCTCGAGATCACGCGCAATCAGTTCCAGTCGGGCACCGCGACCAACGGCGATGTGGCATCCGCCGAAGCCTCGCTGGAGGCCACCCAGGCGCAGCTCGTGGCCGTGGAACAGCAACGCGGAACCTACGAGCATGCCATCGCCGTGTTGATCGGTCACTTGCCGTCGGAACTGAGCGTGGCCGAGGCGCCGCTCACGGCGAAGGTGCCGCAGGTCCCGCTGTCCGTGCCGTCGGAGCTTCTCGAGCGAAACCCCAGCATTGCGGTCGCGGAGCGGCAAATGAAGCAGGAAAACGCGCTCGTCGGCGTGGCAATCGGGGCTTACTTCCCGACCATCAGTCTGCAGGCGTTGGGGGGATACGCGGGCAACCCGCTGTCCACCCTGATCAACGCCGGCAACCGCATCTGGTCCACGGCCGGCACGGCAAGCGACGTCCTGTTTCAGGGCGGCGAGCAGGTCGCGGCGGTTGCGCAGGCGCGTGCGACGTACGATCAGTACGTGGCCAGTTACCGCCAGACGGTGCTGTCGACTTTTCAGTCCGTGGAGGATCAGCTCCTCGCCCTGCGTGTGCTCGAGCGATCGACGGAGCTCGAGCAAAAGGCCGTCGAGCATGCGCAGCTCGCTGCGGACGTCGCCCTGAATCAGTTCAACGCGGGCACGGTGAGCTACACTACGGTCATCACCGACATTCAAGCGCTGATCGCCGATCAGGAGTCTCTGCTCACCATGCGGCAAAACGAGTTGGTTGCGGACGTCTCCCTGATCGAATCGCTCGGCGGCGGCTGGGACGTTTCGCGCCTTTAGATCTCATGCTCAACCTGTTTCGCTACCACCCGAGGATCTGGATTGGCGTCGCTCTCGGGTTAAGCGTGTTTTTTTTACTGCCCAGCGGCTGGTCGCTCGTGACGCGCGTGCTCTTGGCCTGGGACGGCGGCGTCACCTCGTTCCTCGTCCTCCTCTGGATATGGATGGGCGGACTCACGGCGCAGCAGATGTGCTCGCGCTACATCGAGGAAGATCCATCCGCACCGGTGATCCTGATAGTGGTCACTTTCGCGGCGCTCCTCAGCCTCATCGCCATCGTCGAGCCGCTCGCGACCTTGAGGCACGTGGGAGGGAGCGAGCGCACCTGGCACTTCGTGCTCGCCGCCGTCACCTTGGCGGATTCGTGGCTCCTCGTTCCCGCGATGTTCACGACCCACTATGCGGACATGTACTACAGCTGCCAGAAGAGTGACCGGCCGTTGTCATTTCCGGACACGGACATGCCGATATTCTGGGATTTCGCCTACTTCTCGTTCACCATTGCCGCGGCCTGCCAAACGGCCGATGTGTTCACCCGGCGCAGCAGCATTCGCCGAGTGGTCCTCATCCACGAGGTGATCTCCTTTGTGTTCAACGCCTCGATACTCGGCTTCGCGATCAACGTGACGGCCGGGCTCATCGGCGGCTAGGTGGGCGATATGGCAGAGTCTCCCGCACCGAAAATGATCGCGATCCTGGAGGCGCGAACGGGCGCGCATCTTGCGGAATTGATCTCGCGCCAGGGTGCAGTGCCGCTGCTCGCACCGGCACTCGAGGAGGTGCCCGACGTCGATCCTGCCGCGGTCGCGGCGCTCCTGAAAGACTGGGGCACGCGCCCGTTTCGGATGATGATTTTTCAGACCGGGGTAGGAACCCGGGCGCTGTTTCAGGTCACCGATTCGCTCGGGTCCACTTCGTTGCTGCTCGATCTGCTCGGGAAAGCGACCGTGGTCGTGCGCGGGCCTAAGCCTCTCGGGGAGCTCAATGCGCGCGGGGTACGCATCGATATCCGCGCCGCCTCGCCGTTCACCAGCGAGACCGTTCTGGCGGCGACCGGCGCTATTTCCGTCGAGGGCGCGCGCGTCGTCGTGCAGCGTTATGGCGAGGCAAATCACAAGCTGTGCGCGGCGCTCACGGCCCGCGGTGCCTCGGTGCAGGAGATCGCGACCTATCGCTGGGCCCTTCCCGCCGACCTACGCCCCCTCGAAAGGCTGATCGATGCGCTCGCGAGCTCGGCGGTGGACGCCGTGGTATTCACGAGCGCCGTGCAGGTGAAGCACCTGTTTGCCGTCGCGGAGCGCATGGGGCGCGCGGCCGACTTGCCGGGGCTCATGCGCGGGCTCATCGTCGCCTCGATCGGGCCCGTATGCTCCCGGGCGCTCGAGGAGCGGGGCATAGCGCCCACGTTCGAGGCCGATCCGCCGAAACTAGGCCCCCTGCTCGCGGGGCTGAAGGTCGCGCTCGAGTCGCGCACGCGCGCTCGTTAGGGCGCCGATGCATGTCGGTGTCTCGCCGACAGCGCAACAGCCGCGATTCTGACGAATCTCCCCCGTTTCGTACAATCTGACGCAACGCGGCTTTGGTATAGATTCGGTAGTTTAACCACCCCCTGCGAGAGGAGCACTCACCATGGAAACGCGCGCCACCCCCGAGAAGAAGCAGAACGGCAACACACAGCCCTTTCTCACCGACGTCAAAACGCTGCGGGATCGCGCACGCAAGCACATCTCGGAGGGCGGCGTGACCCCGAGCTACGAAGGGGATGTCCACAAGACCATCGAGATCTTGCAGGCGGTGCTGGCAACGGAGATCGTCTGCGTGCTTCGCTACACGATGCACGCCATTGCCGCGACAGGGATCTCGAGCGAGGGTGTCAAAGCCGAATTTGCCCAGCATGCCAAGGAGGAGCAGGAACATGCGATGGAAGTGGCCGAACGCATCAATCAGCTCGGCGGCAGGCCCAACATGAACCCCGAAGGTCTGGCGACCCGCTCCGCATCCGAATACGGGACCGCGGAGAATCTGGTCGACATGATCAAAGAGAATCTCATCGCGGAGCGGATCGCCGTGGAACACTACCGCGAGCTGGCTCGCTACTTCGGCACCAAGGATCCCAGCACCCGGTTGATGATGGAGCGCATTCTCGCGGTCGAGGAAGAGCATGCGAACGACATGCATGATCTCCTGGTCGCGCATGAAGGGCGACCGATGCTGCCGCGCTAGTCGCGGTAGTCGCCCACGGCCGGCGGATCGCTGGCCGGAAAGGATTCATCGAGCGCTTCATCGAGCAGATCGCTCTGATGTTGCTTGCGTCCATCATCATCGAGCGGATGCCGGGCAAGGTAGTTAGCCGCGTAAGAGCACGCAGGCACTACGCGCCAGCGGTGCTCGCGCGCGATTTCGATCGCTTTGCGCGTGAGCTGGGCGGCGATGCCTCGACCCTCGATGGGGCGGGGAACCTCCGTGTGAGTGATGGTCATGACATCGGCGGCGAGCGTGTAATCCAGCACGGCGCGCTCGCCGTCCACGATCGTGCTGAAGCGATGGGCTGCGGCGTCGTGATCGATTTGAGTCATGACAAAATCATACGCCATCGCGCGGCGCAAGGAATCGGGTAGCCGCGCTCGCCGGCTACCCGTCAAAGCCTACGACCCGCGGGGCTCCGGGTGCTCTTCCTCCTTCTTCGGCGGAGGCGGCGGCTTCGGTGCGGGTGCTGGATGAGCCGCGGGCGCTGGCGCCCGGCGCTCCTCCGGCGCGGGCGCGGGATGCGCCGCTTCGGCGGGCGGCCGACGCGGCTCCTCGGCAGGATGCGCGGGGGCGGCCGGACGCGGCGGCGCGGCCGGGTGCACGGGCGCGGCGGGATGTGCCGGCGCAGGGTGCGCAGCCGGGGCGGGGTGTTCAGCCTGCGCCGGGTGTTCCGTCGGGGCGGCGTGTGCCGCCGGGGCGGCGTGTGCCGCCGGGGCGGCGTGTGCCGCCGCCGGCCGGCCTTCCGCTGCGGGTACGGGATGTGCGGGTGCGCCCCTTGCCTGAACCACGCCGGAACCCTTGAAGACCGCCGCTCTCGGCGTCGCCGCGATGGTCGGATGTCCGCCATTCGCCTTCGCGCGCAGCTCCGGATTGCTGCGCGCGGTTTCCGCTTGCTTCACCTGCTCGGATGAGGGCGGGATGTGGCGCTCTTTCTCGGCGGCCAGCTGCTCGGAGGTCGCCCTGGCCTGAACCCCGCCGGGGCCGCCGTTGAAGCTTACGCGGTTCACGGTGACGTTATTGACAGTCACGTTCTTGACGTACACGTTCGTGACGTTGGTGGTACCGACGTTGACGACGGCTCTATTGTAAAAGAATTGCCCCCCCTGCCAGTAACCGCCTTCATAACCACCGCCGGTATAGCCGAACCCGTAGTTGACGCCGCCGTAGAAGCCGATGTGCGTACCCCAATAGCCCCCATGCCACAGGTAGCCGCCGCCTTCATACCCCCAGTAGCCGGGCGTCCATAGGTAACCCGGCTCGGGCGCCGGTACCCAGGTGCCGGGTATCCAGACGTAGTCGGTCACATCGGCATCCCAGAACCAGTAGCCGGGCACGAAGATGTAGCCGACCGCGGGAAGCGGCGGCTGCTCGTAGACCGGTAGCTCCGGGGGGGCGACATTCACGTTGACGCTCAGGCTGATGCCGAACTGCGCTGAGCTGATCGCAGGCAGCAAGAACAGCAAGAGAGCGGGAACGAGGCGGCGCCAAGTCTTGTGCATATTGTTCTCCGAGTTCGAGGAGAGACGCGCGCCTTCGCAGGATTCGCGCATCATTCGTTTAGTGTTGTCGGGCAGAGTGTACAGCCTTCGCCGCAAAGACCCCGTCGGGGAGGCGCCTTCCTACGGTGTAGGACTAGGCCGATAATGGCCGGATGTCCCTACCGGCGTCACAGGAGTCAACCTCGATCGAGCGCGGATATGCCCGGCTCGCGGCGTGTCGCGACGACGGGGCTCGGGTGCGCGCGACCACGGTCCTCATCCTCGCCATCTTCGATGACTTCTACAGCTTGCTTTGCGAGTACCCCTACCTCGCCAAACGCGCCTTCGAGCAGCGCGATCCGCACGCGTCGGTGCAGATCAGCAAGGAGCGCCTCGGCCTCTATAGCCGCTATATTGCCGAGCACGGACCGAGGCTTCTGCGCGCTTTCCCAGCCCTCGCAAGCGAGTCCTCTTTATGGGAATCGATCGATCGGCTGTTCGTCGCGATGATCGTGGATCGCTACGAAGCAGACACTGCGTTCAGCTTCGCGCACTCGTTGCGCCGTAACATGTGCCAGGAGGTCTGGCGGCCCGTCGCGTACTCGTTTCCGCCGCCGAGCAAGCTGCGCGCATTCTCCATGGCCTCGGTCCATCGACGCCTGGCTATCCCCGGACGCATCTCTGCCGCGCTGATCGTCTCGTTCTTGACCATACCCGAGTTCTCCGTGCCCTGGAGAAGCCTGCGCAGCGATGCGCAGCGCATCGTCGCGCGGGTGACGCCGCTCCTGTACGACTCGCAGTCGGCGCCGCCCGTTGCGCTCGACGTGATTGAGGCTGGTTTCTTTCGGGATCGAAGGGCTTTCGTCGTGGGTCGGTGGGTGCGCGAGGACTACAGCATCCTGCCCTTCGTGGTCGCGTTGCAAAACGGTGCGGAAGGCATCTATGCCGAGGCCGTGCTGCACCGAGTCGCGGACATTCACGGCCTGTTCAGCTCGGCGCTCGCAAACCTGCATGTGACGACTCGGCTTTATTACCAAACGTGCGTATTTCTCTACAGTCTCATGCCGCGCCGGCCGCTCGGCCATCACTACTCCACGATCGGCTACAACCACGTGGGCAAGGTCGCCATCCTCAACGAGATCGTCGAGCAAATGCGCAGCAGCGGCCAGCGGTTCCAGCGCTCGCCGGGGGCGCCCGGAACCGTCGCGGTGGGCTTCACCTTCGATGCTTGCGATTACCACCTGAAGGTGATCCGCGACCAACCGACCCAGTCGTACAAATGGGGACATTACCCCGGCGTCGCCGCCGTGATCGAGAAGTATCGCCTGGTCCACGAGATCAACCGGGCGGGCAGCATGCTGGACAATGTCATGTATTTTAACTTGCGGCTCGATCAGGACATGTTCGAGCCGGACCTCCTCGAGGAGCTATGCGCACAGTCGAGCAGCAGCGTTCACGTGGACGAGGACGGCGTGCTGCTGCGTTCCTTGATCGTGCAGCTGAAGATCATTCCCTTGCCGGTATACCTCAAGGATGCCGCCGAGAGCGAAACGCGCGAGGTCATCGGCAGGCTCGGTCAGTGCATCCGCAACAATGCGGCGACCAACATTTTCAACAAAGACCTGGACTCGAGGAACTACGGCGTCGGCCGCTACGGCGGCGTGCTCTTGTTCGATTACGACGCGGTGGAGAAACTGACCGATGTCAAGATTCGTACGAATCTCGACCGCGAGCCGGGAGAGGAAGCCGTTCCGGACTGGTTCTTCGAGGAAGGCGTCGTGTTTCTGCCGGAGGAACTGCAGCACGGGATGCAGCTCATGAACCGCTATGCGCGCAAGTGCTTCCGCGAGGAGAATCTGGATCTCCTCACGGTCGAGTACTGGGAGCGGATCCAGCAGAAGCTCCTGCGTGGCGAGATTCCGGAGCTGCAAATGTTCCCCGACAGTTGCAAGCTCGATCAGGGGCCGCCGGCCGCAGCCGACGGCGAGACTCCACCGAGCTGACTACGCGTCGTCGCGCTAGCGGCCGGCGCGTGCGCCGGTGGTCGGAGGCGAGAGAGGCAGCTCGAGGATGAAACGGGCGCCGCGCCCTTCGCCGTCGCTTTCGGCGCGCAAAGTGCCGCCGAGCTCGTGCGCGGCGAGGGCGCCGCTGTGCAAGCCGAAGCCGTGGCCCGAGGCGCGCGTCGTGAAGCCGTGCTGGAACAGCCGCGACATGTTCTGCGGCGGTATGCCGATCCCGTTGTCCTCGACCGTGATGCTCACGCCCCCCGGCAGGGGCGCGATGCGCAGCGTGATCAGCTTGTCGGACCGGCCGGAGTCGTCGCAGGCGTACTTGGCGTTGCGTACCAGATTGACGAGGATCTGCAGCACTTTGTGCTTATCGACGTTGATGGAGGAGACTTCGCCGAATTCGCGCTGCAGCGTCACGCCGTGACGTGCAAATGCCCCCGCATTCAGCCGCAGGCTGTCCTCGACCAGATCGATCACCTCGACGGTCTCGGTGACGCCGCAAAGCTTGGCGTAGCTCTGCTGCATGTTCACCGTATCCTTGATGTGCTCGAGATTCTCGCGCAGCAACGCGAGCTCCTCGAGCGCCGAGCGCTGGTCCGCGGCAAGCTGCTCACCCAGCGCCGCCATGTACTCGGGCACGCGCTTACCGCGGGGGTCCTCGGCGATGAACTGGCCGACGCGGTCGCCCTGCTCGACGAGCAGCGCGGCGAGCCGTGAAACGCCCGCCGCCTTCGATTGCCGCATACGCTCGGCCACGAGGCTTGCCGAGATGTTCACACTGTTCAAGATGTTTCCCACGTTGTGCAGCACGTTGGTGGCGACCTCGGCCATGCCCGCCTCGCGCGACGCCGTAACGAGCTCCTTGTGCACCCGCTCGAGCTCCATCTCCTGCGCCTTGCGCTCGGTGGTGTCTTGGATCACGGCCACCGCCCCGAGCGGCTGACCTTCGGGGCCCAGCAAGCGGCGTGCGCTCGACAACGTCGTGCGCGGCGGAGCCTCGCGTGGAACCACGGTGAGCTCCAAGTTGCTGATGGTCTCGCCGCGCAAGGCGCGAGCCAGGGGGCGTTCGTCCTCGGCGACGTGGGTCACGCCGTCCATGAGATACATATCCGCCGCGAGCGAGGCGGAGTTGGACGAGCCCAGCTCGTCGAGCTGCATGCCGTGCAGCTCCGCTGCCGCGCGGTTGAAATGAGTGATCTTTCCCGAGACATCGCAAGCGAGCAATGCAACGGGCAAGTCTGTGATTACGGCTTCGAGCAGCGTCCTCTGCTGGAGCAGCTGGGCGGTGAGTTGCCGCCTCTGGGTGATGTCGCGCAGGTACTCGACCGAGCAATCGGCGCTGTTGCCGTCGCGCACGAGCGCGGTGGTCGTGCGCACCCACATGAACGTACCGTCCTTGCGCCGGTAGCGCTTCTCGTAGTCGAGGAAGGGAACCTCTCCAGTCCACAGCCGCTCGAGGTTGATGGCAGACTCCGCGCGATCGTCCGGATGTGTGAGCTCCTGGACGGAAGCATCGGAGAGCTCTTCGCTCGCGTAACCGAGCAGGCTGCAGAATGCGTCATTGAAGCGCAGCAAGCGACCCTGTGAGCTCGCGAACGACACGCCGATGGGCGCTTGATCGAAGGTATTGCGGAACAGATTCTCGATTTTGTGCAACTCGCCGCGCGCGGTGACAAGGTCGGTGAATTCGCTGATGGTACCGATGTAGGCGTTGCCCCCCAGCGGCTGCACATGCTCGACATAGAAACGCACCACGCCTGCCTCGGGAGCGGAGCGATATTCGAATGCCATCGGCCGCGGCCGCGCGCAATACTCGGCCCATCCTGCCTGGACGGCGTCGAGATCCTCCGGATGGACGCCCTGCGCCCACTCGTTCGGCTGCTGATCGGCACGCAGTCCGAAAATGCGGCGGTACTCGGCGTTGCAATAGTCGAGACCCCCTGCGCCATCGACGTAGTAAAGGGCGACCGGGGCGCTGTCGAGCACCTCGTAGGTTGGAGCATTGGGCATCGACTGGGGTTGCGCAGGCCGCTCTTCGCGGTGCAAGAGCTCGAGCTCGGCTATCCGGGCGTGCAGCTCTGCCGCTACCGCGCACTGGCGCGCGAGCTCGGCGAGCAAGCTCTGCTGCTCGTCCGTCAAGTTCAGCGTCACGGTGTCGTGGACGGCAAGAGCACCCATGACCTCACCGGCGGAGCTGCACAGCGGCCATTCCGCGCGACCGTGCAGCATGCTGCGGTGGCCTTCGGGACCGCTCCACGTTTCGCCGACGCCGCTGATGGAGATGGATGCGAACGGAGTTCGCGCGATACCGCGTGCGAGTTGAGCCATCCCCTCGAATTCCGCGGACGGATCGCCGCGCGTCGTCGGGCCGGGGCGGGAGGCCGACGGGACCGCACCGGGGTGCGAGGTCAGTCGTTTCACCATACGCTAAAATCTCCACCTGCCGGCATCGCAGCAAGCGGTGGTATTGTCGATTATGTGTACTGCCCGAAAGGGGGATTGGGTCACATGATTCCACCGGTTAAGGCGAATGCCGTCTCAATCCCGCAGGATGCCGTGGGTGCGGGCGAGAACGGGTTCGGCCCCTGGAATCCGGGGCTGGTATCGCGCATGCCGCGAGAGTGGCTTGGTCTTTCGACCATATTCCGTCCCGAGTACATTTTTGGCGACCTTGCATCCGTGGAGGAGCTCGCGGGGCTCACGGGCCTGCCGCGCAGCGAGCTCGTTGCCTTTCGACCGCAGCGGCTCGCTCTGCACGAGCTCCTGATCCGAGTCACCGCGGACTTCGCGGTGCCGGACGGCTCGCGCATCGGGGATCTCGGCATCAACTTCCGCCGCATCGCGAGCCGCATCCTCACGGCTTATCTCGTTCCGCGGATGGACATGATCGAGAAGGTCTTCGTGGACACTCGTGATCAGGCGGCGGCCAAGCTCGACGCGGCCCTCACGGGGCTCGTCGGCGCGCGCGGCGCTCCGTCGTGGGGCGTCGAGCAGATCGCCGAATGCCAGAGGCGCGCGCACGCAACGGCCGGCGATACCCGCATCACGCTGAGTGCATTGGCGCGGGTGCTGTCAGGCCTCTTCACGACGAACGGCCGCGCTTGGGGTACGCGCGAGCTCATCCTGCGACTGGCTCGAGATCAAACGGTCAACGTGCTGGGGAGCGAGGCGGTGGGCCGTGCCATCGAGCCGTTTTTGCGCGAAGCGGCGCAGGCGGAAGGCTACGGGCTTCTGCCTGCGCAGGATGAGCCCATCGTGATCAACACGAAGGGCGCCTCGGCCTCGGGCAAGAGCACGCTGCGACCCTTGCAAAAGCGGCTCGCCGAGGACATCGGTGCGCGATGGAGCGATTTTGCACTGATCAGCCCGGATATCTGGCGCAAGCAGCTGCTCGACTACGCGTCGTTGGGTCCGGCTTACAAGTATGCGGGGGCGCTCACGGCCGAGGAGCTGCAGATCGTCGATCGCAAGCTCGATGTCTACATGGCGCGCAAGCATGCGCATGGAAAAATGTCGCACCTGCTCATCGACCGCTTTCGCTTCGATAGCTTCGCGCCGGACTCGGACGAGGCGGGAAGCAACCTGTTGACTCGATTCGGTCAAACCGCCTACTTGTTCTTCCTGATCACGCCCCCGGAGCAGCTGGTGGAGCGAGCCTGGAAGCGCGGTCTCGAGTTCGGGCGCTATAAGGCGGTCGACGACACGCTGGCTCACGCGGTCGAGGCCTATACCGGAATCCCGAATGTGTTCTTCACGTGGGTGAGGCGCAGCGACAAGCGGATTCGATTCGAGTTCCTGGACAATACGGTGGCGTTGGGCGAGCGCCCGCGGACGGTCGCCTTCGGCGATAACGAGACCGTCAACGTACTGGACGTAAAGGGCATGCTCGACATTGATCGCTACGGCAAAGTATTCGTCGACGCCCTATCGCCCGAGCAGCTCTACCGGGACCGTGAGCTGCTCCGGCCCGAACACAACGTCGGATTCCTGAGGCGCTGCGTCGAGGGATTCCGTCGCGTGAACTTTGCCGCGCAGGCGAGCGGGCGAATCTACTTGCGGATCGAGTCCGGGGCGCCGGTCTGGATCGATCCCGAAGCGTTGCAGGCCGCGATGGCACATGAGGACACGCGCGCCGGCCTCGCTGTGGTGGCGGGTGCCGCGATCGGTGGCGGCGGCGGTGTTGCGAGCGGAAGTCCACAATACCTGCGCCCCTACCATTGGAAGGCGCCGCAGGCCGACGGAGCGCCGCAGGCCGATGCGGATCAGCGGGCGCTGCCCACCCTCGGAGTGTGGGGCACGGCGTCGACGGAATGAATGCCTATTCCAGAAAATCGCAATGTCGCGCGACGTGCTCCGCAAGGTCAAGCGTGTGCTGACGGGTGAGACGCTCCGCTAGATCGGTATCGCGCCGCTCCAGGGCCTCGATGATGCGCAGATGATCGACGATCGATCTTGCGGCTCTGTTGTCCTGAGCAATGGTCGCCCGGCGAATGGCACGCACGTGAATCAGCAGATTTCGCGTCGCATCGACCAGGGTCTGCGATCCGCCCAGCGCAATGACTGCCGTGTGAAATGCAATGTTCGCGTCGGAGTATTCACAGAGATGCAGGGCGGGCGGCGAGCCCTGAAACTCGTCGAACAGGTGCCTGAGCTTCGCGATCTCCTCCTGCGGAGCATGAAGTGTCGCGAGGCGCGCCGCCATTGATTCCAGCGCCGCCCACATCTGGATCATTTCGATGATCTCGCGCTTGGACTTGCGCACGATGTAGATACCGCGGCGGGGAACCGTGCGGATGAAACCTTCTTGTTCGAGCAGCGACAGGGCTTCGCGGATCGGCGTTCTGCTGACTCCGAGCGCGGCGGTGAGCTGACGCTCGTCCAGGCGCAACTCCTGCGCGGGATCGTAGATATCGGTTTCCGCGATCGCGTTCTTCAGAAGCGCATAGGCCTGATCGCGCAAGCTCGTCGGATTCAACGGGCTCAAGGTGAGCGGCGCGGTCGGTGCGCCGGCCTGAACCAATTTGGCGATGCTGTTCATCTTTTTCCCTAAAGGTCTGGCGCCCGACGTGTGGGGTCAGCCCGACGGGGCGGCCGGGGAACCCCGGCAATTTCAGATATATCATAATGACGTGACGGGCGCAGCCTCCAAATGGGGTATGCCAGGCGCCGCCGCCCGTCAGTTCGCGGGCCCGCTATCGGGGCTGCGGCCGCGGCCTCTTGTAGCGTAGGTGCAACACTTGGGCCTCCCAATTCCCCTGGGTTGACAGTCTGAAAAATCTTCATATATGGTATACCAGAGACAAATATGCAGGTGGCTGGCGATGTTCGTGACTTAACGGGCGTCCGATTGGGGGCAAACGGTGGGGCGACGGTTCGCACATTCGCTGTTGCGGCTGAACATCGAAGATCGGCGAAATCCCGTCGTGGTCATTTCATTTCATCGGGGAAGTCCGTGTCGTGCGCGAGCGCTCACGCGGACCATTTCACTCGCAATAAGGAAAACTATATGAACGCGACGTCTGATTACGCAGCGAGTAAACCGCAGACGGGTGTTTCACCCCTGGGGAATCCGTGGGTGCAACTCATCATCGGCATTCTCTGCATGGCCTGTGTGGCCAATCTGCAGTACGGCTGGACACTGTTCGTCAATCCCATCGATGCCAAGTACCACTGGGGGGTCAAGGACATTCAGGTGGCCTTCACCTTGTTCGTTCTGATCGAGACCTGGCTGGTTCCGGTGGAAGGCTATCTGGTGGACCGCTTCGGGCCGAAATGGGTGGTGATCGCCGGCGGCATCTTGGTGGGAATCGCGTGGATGATCAATTCTGCCGCGACCTCGCTTGCGGCTCTGTATGCCGGCGCCGTCGTCGGCGGCATCGGCACGGGCGCGGTGTATGGCACCTGCGTCGGCAACGCGCTCAAGTGGTTTCCCGGCAGGCGTGGTATTGCCGCCGGTCTCACCGCTGCCGGCTTCGGTGCCGGCGCAGCGCTCACCGTTGTACCGATCTCCCACATGATCGCTTCGGACGGCTATCAGCACGCATTTTTGTTCTTCGGACTCTTGCAAGGCGGCATCGTGTTCGTGCTGGGCTGGCTGTTGCTGGTCCCGCCGCCGCAACTTCTGAGCGCCGTGGTGAAGCCGAGCACCACCGCCCGCGGCTACACCCCGCGAGAAGTGCTGCAGAGCCCGTGTTTCTACGTGCTGTACGTCATGTTCGTGCTGATCGCAGCCGGCGGTCTGTCCATGACGGCTTCGGTGAAGCCGATGGCCATCGATCTGAAGCTCGACAAGGTGCCGGTCGATCTATTCGGGATCACCATGGCGGCGGGTATCTACGCCGTCTCGCTCAGCCGCATTTTCGATGGCGTCGGCCGGCCGTTCTTCGGATGGCTGTCGGACCAGATCGGCCGCGAGTACACGATGGCACTCGCGTTCCTGATCGGTGCCGCGGCGCTGTTCACCTTGAGTCAGATCGGCGGGACCAACCCGGTGATGTTCGTTTTGGTAACCGCGTTGTACTTCGGCGTGTATGGCGAGATCTTCAGTCTGTTCCCCGCGACCCAGGGAGATACTTTCGGCTCCAAGTACGCGGCGGCCAACGCCGGCATGCTGTACACCGCGAAGGGCACGGGTGCCTTATTCGTGCCCTTTGCCGCATCCATCGCCAAGGCACATGGCTACGGGGCGATATTCACGCTGTTCGTCACGTGCAACATCATCGCGGCGCTGCTCGCGCTGTTCGTGCTGAAGCCCATGCGAGCGCGTCACTTCGCCAAGAGTCGCGAGACCTTGGCCAGAGCCGGCTGATCGTGCACCGGCGCAAAGCTCCCTGGAAATTACACGGCAGGCCGCCGCGGCCGCGCGGCGGCTCAAAATGCTAACTGGAGGCAAACATGGCAACTAACCCCGCTGTGGCGGAACCCAAGCCCACGACCGCCGAGGACACTCTGCAACGCAAGAGCCGTGAGGCCGGAGTCGTGTCGGGCGGCCATTTGGTGGCGAAGGCACTCAAGACCGAAGGCGTGGACACGATCTTCACGCTGTGCGGCGGCCATATCATCGATATCTACGATGGCTGCGTGGATGAGGGCATTCGCATCATCGACGTGCGTCACGAGCAGGTCGCGGCGCACGCGGCCGACGGCTACGCGCGCCAGACCGGCAAGCTCGGCTGCGTGGTCACGACGGCCGGCCCCGGCTGCACCAACGCGGTGACGGGAATTGCCACCGCATTCCGTTCCGAAAGTCCCGTGCTGCACATCGGCGGCCAGGGGGCGCTCACGCAGCACAAGATGGGATCACTCCAGGATCTGCCGCACGTCGACATCATGTCGCCGATCACCAAATTCGCGGCGAGCGTGCCGAGCACCGAGCGCGTGGCCGATATGGTCTCGATGGCGGCGCGCGAGGCGTTCAACGGCGCCCCGGGACCCGTCTATCTGGAGATTCCGCGCGACGTGCTCGACCGCGAGGTCGATCTCAGCAAGGCGGTGATCCCGCAGGCCGGCAAGTACCGGGCCTCGACGCATTCGCTCGGCGATCCGCGCGACATCGAAAAGTTGGCCGACATTCTCGTCAACGCAGAGCGACCGGCGATTCTCTACGGCCAGCAAGTGTGGACGGCACGCGGTCAGAATGAGGCCATCGCACTCTTGCGCGGTCTCGACATTCCCGGTTATTTCAATGGCGCGAGCCGCGGGCTCCTGCCACCGGGCGATCCGCATCACTTCGACCGGACGCGCTCCCAGGCATTTGCCAAGGCCGACGTGCTGGTGATCGTCGGCACCCCGTTCGATTTTCGCATGGGGTACGGCAAGCGCATCAGCAAGGATCTCAAGCTGGTGCAGATCGATATGGACTACCGCACGGTCGGCAAGAATCGCGACATCGATCTCGGGCTCGTCGGCGACCCGGGCGCAATCCTCGGCGCCGTGCTGCAGGCCGCGTCGGGACGGCTCAAGAACGACAAGCGGCAAGCCCGCCAGCAATGGATCAAGGATCTGGCGCAAGCAGAAGCGGCGGCGACCGAGAAGCTCATGCCGCTGTTCAAATCGAACAGCGTGCCCATTCACCCGTACCGGGTGGCGTGGGAGCTGAACGAGTTCCTCGCCGACAACACCGTATACATCGGCGACGGCGGCGACGTCGTAACGATTTCGGCGCAGGCTGTGCGGCCGCGCGCGCCGGGCCAGTGGATGGATCCGGGCGCGCTCGGATCCTTAGGCGTCGGCACCGGATTTGCGATCGCAGCGGGGCTCGCGAATCCCTCCAAGGAGGTACTCTGCTATTACGGCGACGGTTCCTTCGGCATGACGGCCTTCGACATGGAGACGGCCAACCGCTTCGGCGTGCCCTACATCGCCGTCATCGGCAACAACTCCGCCATGAACCAGATCCGCTACGGCCAGCTCGCCAAGTACGGCGAGCAACGCGGCAACGTCGGAAATCTGCTGGGCGACGTGCCGTTCAGCAAGTTCGCGGAGATGCTCGGCGGATACGGCGAGGAGGTACGCGACCCGGCGCAGATCGCGCCGGCGCTGCAGCGGGCACGCGAATCGGTGCACAAGCTGCGTAAGTCCGCGGTCATCAACATCTGGGTCGACCCGCGTGAGTACGCGCCGGGCACGAAGAACCAGACGATGTACAAGTAACTGCAGGAGCGAATGGCGAGACCATCCATGGAAAAAGCGTTAAGCGGCGTACGCATTCTCGATTTCACGCACGTGCAGTCCGGGCCGACCTGCACGCAGCTGTTGGCATGGTTCGGGGCCGACGTGATCAAGGTCGAGAGAGCCGGCAGCGGCGATGTGACGCGCGAGCAGCTGCGCGACATTCCCGGCGCCGACAGTCTTTACTTCACGATGCTGAACCACAACAAGCGGTCGCTGACTCTCGACACCAAGAGCGAGCAGGGCAAGAGAGTGCTCGAGAAGCTGGTCAAGCACTGCGACGTGCTCGTGGAGAATTTCGCCCCGGGCGCTCTCGACCGCATGGGCTTTACCTGGGAGCGCATCCAGGAGCTCAACCCGCGCATGATCGTCGCCTCGGTGAAGGGTTTCGGCCCCGGGCCGTACCAGGACTGCAAGGTCTACGAGAACGTCGCGCAGTGCGCGGGCGGCTCGGCCTCGACCACCGGATTCGACGACGGTCCGCCGCTGGTGACCGGCGCGCAGATCGGCGACAGCGGCACCGGGCTGCACCTCGCGCTCGGCATCGTGACCGCGCTCTACCAGAGGAACTCCACGGGCCGCGGACAAAAGGTGCTGGCCGCCATGCAGGACGGCGTGCTGAATCTGTGTCGCGTGAAGCTGCGCGACCAGCAACGGCTCGAGCGCACCAAGGTGATGAAGGAGTACCCGCAATACCCGCATGGAAAATTCGGCAGCGCCGTGCCACGCGCGGCGAACGCCTCGGGCGGCGGGCAGCCCGGCACGATCGTGAAATGCAAGGGCTGGGAAACCGATCCGAACGCGTATCTCTATTTCATCGCGCAGGCGCCCGTATGGAAAGAGATCTGCCGCGTGATCGGCCGCGAGCAGTGGATCACAGATCCGAATTTCGCGACGGCGGAAGCGCGGTTGCCGCGGCTCAAGGAGATCTTTGCAACGGTGGAGGAGTGGACCTGCACCAAGACGAAATTCGAGGCCATGAATCTGCTCAACGAGCACGACATTCCTTGCGGCCCGATCCTGTCGATGGAAGAGCTGGCGCACGAGCCGTCGCTGCGCAAGACAGGCACGGTGGTCGAGGTCGATCACCCGACGCGCGGCAAGTACTTGACGGTGGGCAACCCCATCAAGCTGAGCGACAGTCCGACGGAGGTCAAGCGCTCGCCGCTCCTCGGTGAGCACACCGACGAGGTACTGCAGGAGTTGGGTTACAAGTCCGAAGAAATAAATGCGCTGCGCCAGGCAAAGGCCATATGACGCGGCAATGCTCGCATTCCCGAAGGTTGGCCGGGGGTGAGAGGTCGAAGTTAGGCGATGGTAATGATGAGAGGGAGTGTGCACGCGGCTTAGGGAGTGTGCGGGGCGATGTAAGGGGGGCACAGTGACGAGAATGAGTCAAACAAACGCGTTTCATGAGGATTCACACAATGCTTAAATTTAGATTGGCAAAGCCTATGCTGCTGGCGCTTGCCGCATGCGCCGGCACCGTCGCTACGTGCGGCGCCGTTTTCGCGGACGATGATCAAACGCAGGCATTGAAGGAACAAATGCGCATCATGCAGCAGCAGATGCAGCAGCTGCAGAAGCAAATCGATGCCTTGTCGAACAAGCAGGCCGCGGCTGCAGAGACGCCCACGGGCCCGCCCGTGAGTGCGAAATCGGGCGCAGCGACCGGCAAGGCGGCTCAGGAGACGCTGTCGCCGCTGGAGAAGAAATTCGACAGCTTCCTGAAGGGCTTTTACGGATCGCTCGATGTCTCCGTGGACTATACGACCAAGGGCATCTATAACCCCGTTGCCTATCCCTGGGGATACCTGAGCGGCGCGCCGGGGAGCCCGTACGTCATGACGGGTGGACAGAAGGCAGGGCCCTACGGCCGCGTCGGCTGGCTCGGTGCGATGTCGAGCAACGGCTCGAGCATCGGCTACCGGGGCGAGCACAGGATTCCCAACACCGACGTCGACTTCATTTACCAGGTATCGTCGGCCATCGACATGGTGGCGGCGCCCGGGCTGCAGAACACCTGGACCAAATCCTCGAATACCGTGCTCGGCGGGATCGGCCTCGGCGATACCTTCGTGGGTTTCCAGGAGCATTCCTGGGGCAAGATCAAGTTCGGCGAGATGTACATGCCGTACAAGAATTCCACCGACCGCCTCAATCCGTTCGGCACCGGCCTCGGCAACTACGCGGTCATCATGGGGAACTCGGGCGGCGACAACCGCATCGAGTTCGGCACGCGCTCCGACGACGTGGTGTACTACACCTCGCCCACCTGGGCGGGTATCAGCTTCGATCTCGCCTACGCGTTCGGCCAGCAGGTCGACCCCAACAGCGATCTGACGCCCGAGGGGTCTCCGGACTGCGCGGGATCGAACAACCCGGGAAGCGGCAACCTGTTCCTGAACTGCGATGACGGCGGCTATAACCGTGCGTACAGCGCCGACCTCAAGTTCGAGATGGGCGGCTTGTACTTGGTAGCGGCCTACGAGATTCACAAGCAAGTGAATCGCTCGAGCGACGGCATCGGAGCGAACAGCCCATACTACAATTACCTGGTGAGCCAGGGACCAACAGGCAAGCAGGCCTATCTGCTCGACTGGGCGGACTACCTAGCCTATGCAGGCGAGTACCCCGGCGCGGCCGCTGCCGGCACGCCTGCATACAACACGGCGGTCGATGTCGCCGACGAGTGGGCGATGAAGTTCGGTGTGCAGTACAACTTCGATTTCGGTCTTTCCGTGGACTACCTTTACGAGGAAATGCACCGCGAGGTGCCTCCGGAAATGGAGTTCCAGAACGAGCGTCAGCGCAACGGTATGTGGTTCGCGCTCCAGCAGTCCTTCTGGGACGGTCGAGATGTCGTCGCGGGCGGCTGGGGGCATGCCGGAGCGTCGGTCGGTGATCCGGGCGGTCAGCATAACTACAACCCGAATTCGACCGGCAACCAGTCCAACATGTATACCTTGCAGTGGTGGCACAAGCTGGATAAGCAGCTGACCGTATACTTCGACTGGGCCGAGACCATCAACGACGGCAACGCGCATTACGACCTCGGTGCCGGCGGCCATGGCATCAAGACCGACTGCCATGACGCCACGCACAATCAGTTCGTCGACTACAGCAGCGCAGGTCCTACGACCTGGGGCGGCTGTCACGAGCAGGGCATCTCGACCGGTGTGAGCTACCGGTTCTGATGGGATTGCCTGATTGGCCATCGCGCATGGTGTGACGAGAGGGCCACTTCTGGCGGGAACGCTGGGAGTGGCCGCTTTCGGCGCTCCTTGCGCGGCGCTCGGCGCGCCGCCCTCGAATGCAACGTCCGGACAGGACATGCAGCGCGAAATCGTCGTCACTGCCAAACGATCGGACGAGGTGGTGGCCGCCCAAGTGGAGGCGGCCTTGAAGCAAAATCCATACATCTTCAGTGATCACATTACCGTGACGGCGAAGAATGGTGTGGTCAGGGTCGGAGGTGTGGTTAACGACCTCAATGACCTGTTGGCTATACTGCGAGTCGCTCGCCGCGTGGCCGGGAAGGGACGGGTGGTGAACGAAATCGAATACCAAGCCGTCGACGACGCCGGGAATACAACCTGAGGTATGAAAATTGTCCTCCATCATCAATAGATTTTTGACCGCGCTGATCCTCGCCGCCGCGGTGTGCAGCCTCACTGCGTGCCTGTCGGGGCCTCCGAAGACGGAGGAGCAGCGGCAGGCCGACAAGGAATTGGCGGATCAGGTGCAGACGGCGCTGACGTCCGATAAGACGCTGTATGCGCGCCACATCAGCGTGCGTGCCGACAACGGCGTCGTGACCTTGAGCGGCCACGTGTGGACCACCGAGGAGCTGGCGGCGGCGCCCCAGATAGCCCAGTCCGTGGCGGGCGTGACCAAAGTGGTGAATCGGATAGAAGTGGATCGCGGCGCCATTCAAGATTCGGGCGTCACCCGCTAGCTTTCGCGGGCGAGGATGCGCGTGGATGAAGATTGCGATCATAGGTGCTGGCGCGATTGGCGGGTTCGTCGGGGCCCAGCTCGCGCACGCCGGCGAGGATGTGACGTTCATCGCGCGCGGCGCCACGCTGGAGGCGCTCAAGACCCGCGGCATCCGGGTCATCATGAGCGACGGCAGCGAGAAAGCCGTCCCGCGCGTCACAGCGACCGCGGATTATACGGCGGTGGGACCGCAAGACTTGGTGGTGCTCGCCATGAAGGCGCACCAGCTCGAGGCGGTTGCCGCTGACGTCCCGAAGCTCCTCGGATCGAGCACGGTCGTCGTGCCGATGCAGAATGGGATTCCGTTCTGGTATTTCCACAAGCACGGCGGAGCGCTCGAGGGCAGCACGGTCACCTCCGTCGATCCGACCGGGGCGATTCAAAAGAACATTCCCTGCGAGCGGGTGATCGGCTGTGTGGTCTATCCGGCCACCGAACTACTCGCGCCGGGCGTGATCAAGCAGATCGAGGGTAATCGGTTTCCGGTCGGCGATCTGGACGGAACCGAGAGCGAGCGTGCCCAGCGCGTAGCGGATTGCTTCATCCGTGGTGGGCTGCAGTCACCCGTCCTGACCGACATCCGTGCCGAGATGTGGCTCAAGCTCTGGGGCAACATGACGTTCAACCCGATCAGCGCACTGTCCCGCGGGACGCTCGCCGGGATCTGTCAATATCCACCCACGCGGGAGCTCGCGCGTGCCATGATGGGAGAGGCCCAGGCCATTGCGACCAAGCTCGGCATCTCGTTCCGGGTGTCCATCGAGAAGCGCATCGCGGGTGCGGAACGGGTCGGTCACCACAAGACCTCCATGCTGCAGGATGTGGAGGCAGGACGAGCGCTCGAGACCGACGCGCTGCTCGGCTCGGTGATCGAGCTGGGTCGAATGACCGCCACGCCCACGCCGCACCTCGATGCGGTGTTCGCGCTGACTAAGCTGCTGGAGCAGAGCCTGGCGCAAGCCAGGGGCGCCTTGACGCAAGCCAAGGCGCCTTGAATAGTGCTCCTCGGCGGCGTTCCCTAATTCTTCTGCTTCAATGGCGCGCCGTGCGCGCACGAGGACCATCGTCATGAACGTTCATGAGTATCAAGGCAAAGAGATCCTGCGCAGATTCGGGGTGGCGACGCCCCGCGGCGTGCCGTGCTTCTCGGTCGCCGATGCGGACGCGGCCGCGCGCGAGCTGGGCGGCAAGGTATGGGTCGTCAAGGCGCAGATCCATGCCGGCGGCCGCGGTAAAGGCGGCGGCGTCAAGGTGGCGAAGTCACTCGAGGAGGTGCATCGATACGCCACCGGCATCCTCGGCATGACTTTGGTCACGCATCAGACCGGTCCGGAGGGGCGGGTTGTCCATCGGCTTTTGGTGGAAGAGGGCGCCGACATCCGCAAGGAGCTCTATGTCGGCATGGTGGTTGACCGCGGCACGCAGCGCGTGACCTTGATCGCGAGCTCCGAGGGCGGCATGGAGATCGAGGAAGTCGCGGCGCACTCTCCGGAGAAAATTCACAGGGCAGCCATCGATCCGGGTGCGGGACTCACCGACTCCCAAGCTGAGGACATGGCTCGCAAGATCGGCGTGCCCCAGGCGTCCGTGCCGGAGGCGCGCCGCTTCATGCAGGGTCTGTATCGCGCATTCCACGAATGCGACGCCTCGCTCGCGGAGATCAATCCGCTGATCTTGACCGGCGACGGCAAGGTGCTCGCGCTCGATGCCAAGCTCAACTTCGACGACAACGCGCTGTTCCGCCACCCGGAAATCGTCGCCATGCGCGATCTCGACGAGGAGGATCCGGCGGAGGTCGAGGCATCGAAGTTCGATCTGTCGTACATCTCGCTGTCGGGCAACATCGGCTGCCTCGTGAACGGCGCAGGTCTTGCCATGGCGACCATGGACGTCATCAAGCTGTTCGGTGCCGAGCCCGCCAACTTTCTCGACGTGGGCGGCGGCGCCAGCACGCAAAAGGTGACCGAGGCGTTCAAGCTCATGCTCAAAAACCCCAAGGTCAAGGGAATTCTGGTCAACATCTTCGGTGGCATCATGCGCTGCGACACCATTGCAGAAGGAGTCATTGCCGCCGCCCGGGAAGTGAAGCTCGGCGTGCCTCTGGTGGTGCGCATGAAAGGCACGAACGAGGAGCTCGGCCGAAAGATGCTCAAGGAGTCGGGACTGCCGATCGTCTCCGCCGACAACATGGCGGACGCGGCGCAGAAAATCGTCGCCGCCGTGACGGGAAAGTGAGGAGAGGGGCATGAGCATCCTGATCGACAAGAACACCCGAGTGATGACTCAGGGCATCACCGGGAAGACGGGCGCGTTTCACACGCGGCTGTGCCGCGACTACGCCAACGGCAAGAGCTGCTTCGTCGCGGGCGTGAATCCCAGCAAGGCGGGCGAGGATTTCGAGGGCATTCCAATCTTCGGCAGCGTCCAGGAGGCGAAGCAACAGACCGGCGCGACCGTGTCGGTAATCTACGTGCCGCCGCCTTACGCGGCCGGCGCCATCGACGAGGCGGTGGATGCGGGGCTCGACCTCGTCATCTGCATCACCGAAGGCGTCCCGGTGCGCGACATGATCGCCACCCGCTACCGCATGCGCGACAAGAAAACGCTCCTGGTGGGGCCGAACTGCCCGGGCGTGATCACGCCCGATGAGATCAAGATCGGCATCATGCCGGGGCACATTCACAAAAAGGGCCGCATCGGCGTCGTGTCGCGCTCGGGCACTTTGACCTACGAGGCCGTGGGCCAGCTCATGGAGCAGGGGCTCGGCCAGTCGACGTGCGTCGGGATCGGCGGCGATCCCGTGAACGGCTTGAAGCACATCGACGTGATGCGCTTGTTCAACGACGATCCGGACACCGACGCGGTCATCATGGTCGGCGAGATCGGCGGCGAGGACGAAGAGAGTTGCGCGCGCTGGATCAAGTGGAACATGAAAAAGCCCGTGGTCGGATTCATCGCGGGGGTCACCGCCCCGCCGGGCAAGCGCATGGGTCATGCGGGGGCGATCATTTCCGGAGGCAAGGGGACGGCTGCGGAGAAGCTCGCGGTCATGGAAGAGTGCGGCATCAAAGTCACGCGCAATCCCGCCGACATGGGCCGATTGCTGAAATCCGTGCTATAGCGCGGGCCGCCGCTTAGGGCGTCGCCATGGTTGCAGACTCAGCGCCTCGCGCATTGCTCACGGCGATGTTCCACGCCGCCATTGCATCCGCACAGCCCGCGGTCTGCGTGCCGCCGCATCTGCCTCTGCCGCCGCGCGGCCGGCTCATCGTCGTAGGAGCCGGCAAGGCGTCTGCGGCCATGGCCCAGGCGGTCGAGCAACATTGGCCGGGTCCCCTGTCGGGCTTGGTCGTCACTCGCTACGGCTACGGCGTGCGCTGCAGTCGCATCGAGATCGTCGAAGCCGCGCACCCGGTGCCCGACGCTGCCGGGATGAGGGCGGCCGAGCGCATGCTGGCGCTGGTGCAGGCCTTGGGTCCCGATGATCTCGTGCTTTGCCTCATTTCCGGCGGAGGATCGGCGCTCTTGCCGCTGCCGGCTCCCGGATTGACGCTGGAGCTGAAGCAGACACTGGGACGTGCACTGCTCGCCTCGGGCGCGACCATCAGCGAATTCAACTGCGTGCGTCGCCATCTATCGAGCATCAAGGGCGGTCGCTTGGGTGCGGCGTGCCACCCGGCGCGCGTCCTGACGTTACTCATGTCGGATGTGCCGGGGGATCGGCCGATCGACATCGCATCGGGTCCCACGGTCGCGGACCCCACCACCTGCGAAGACGCGCTCACCATTCTGCGGCGCTATGCCATCGACGTGCCGCCGCCGGTGCGCGATCTGCTCGAGAGCGGGCGCGGTGAATCGGTGAAACCGGGCGATGCGCGCCTCGCGGGCGCCGAGGTGCGCATGATCGCGACTCCGCAGATGGCCCTCGAAGCGGCCGCCGCGCTCGCCCGCCCGGCAGGCTATGCGCCCCACATTCTGAGCGACGCCATCGAGGGTGAAGCGCGCGACGTGGGCACGGCCTTCGCCGCCATCGCGGCGTACGTTGCCGATCGAGCGCAGCCCTTCACGGCGCCTTGCGTGCTCTTGTCGGGGGGCGAGACCACGGTCACGGTACGCGGCAGCGGGCGTGGCGGACGCAACGTCGAGTTCCTGCTGGCGCTTGCCGTCGCGCTCGATGGTCACGCGCGCATCTTCGGCATCGCGGGCGACACCGATGGCGTCGACGGTCAGGAAGAGATCGCCGGCGCGGTGATCGCGCCGGATACGCTCGCGCGGGCGTGGCGTCTCGGGTTGCGGCCCAAGGACGTACTGGCGAACAACGACGCTCATACGTTCTTCCAGGCGCTCGGCGATTCGGTGATCACCGGTCCGACGCTCACCAATGTGAACGACTTCCGTGCCATTCTGATCGAGGCGACTCGCTGAAATGGAGAGGCGGGCGCGGCCGCAGGCGCACAGGCCGGCAGCCGCCGGCCGGCGGACTCAGCGATGCTTCTGGAAGCGGGGCAGCGACTCCAGGATCGAGCACGGCCGCTGGCGGCTGTCGATCTGCAGGCTGATGAGCCTGTCCCATCCATCGCGGCAGGCGCCGTTCGATCCCGGCAGGACGTAGATCACCGTGTTGCCCGTGATCCCGGCGCAGGCGCGCGATTGCATCGTGGAAACGCCGACGGTCTCGTAGGACACGAGATGCCAGAGCACGATGAAACCCTCGAGCTCGCGATCGAACAGCTCGCGGAACGCCTCGGGCGCGACTTCCGCCGGCTTCAGTCCCGTGCCGCCGTTGCTCACGATGATGTCGATGCCGGGATCGTCGATCCACGCGCGCGCCTGCGCCTGAATGGCGGCTTTGTCGAAGCCTATGACGGTGCGTGCCTTGAGCGCATGGCCCGCCGTTGCGATCCGCTCGGCCAGGAGATCGCCCGAGGAGTCGGTGCTGGAATCGCGCGAATCCGAAATCGTCATGACGGCGAGATTGAGCGGCGTGAACGCGCGCTCCGGGTCGATTCTGCCGCCCACCATCGCTAGCTCTCCAGTTTGATGCGCACGGCGGCGTAGGTAGCCTCGGAGTCGAGGGCCGAGTCCGCGGCGAGACGCTCCACTTCCTCGATCGCGCTCGCGGCAAAGCGCCGGTCCTTGAGGGAGGGCGCGTTGATGTATACGTTGAGCGCCGCGCTGCGCAGCGCGGCGTCCGCGGCCGCGACGCCGACCCCCACGTCGCTGATGACGTGCTTGTAGCCGAGATCGGCCGCGCGGCGCGCCATTTGGACCGCGTGAGCACTGGCGCGAGCGCATGCGAGGGGAACCTCGGTGGCGCGCTCGAGGCACGCCTGGATGGTCTCTGTGCGACGTGCCTTTTCCTCATCCGAGGATTTGGGCAGCTTGTATGCGGCCATCAGGCTATCGAAAGCTGCAATGTCCTCGGCGACCATGGCGGTGAGCCGGCGGCGCAGCTCCTCCGATTTCACCAGCATGTTCCTGAGCTCGGGCTCGGCTGCCTCGCAGCCCTTCTTGCCGAAGGACACGTTGCACACCATGGATACGAGGGCGGCGCCCATCGCGCCCATGATCGCTGCGGCGCTACCGCCGCCCGGGGTGGGATTGCCGCTCGCGAGGTCATCCAGGAATTGCTCGATCGAGTTTTCCGTCATCGGCCCACCATGGACTTGGCCTGCGCGTAAATTTCCTCGGCGTCGAGAACGAGATCGTTTTGCTCGAACAGGCGGCCGATGCAGGCCCGATGCAACGCGAGCTTCAAGGCACCGAACCCTAATGGACCGAACAAGATCTTGCCGTGACTCTGCGTGCCTCGATCGCCCATCGCCACGCCTTCGATGCCGGCGGGCGGCGAGGCATTGGCGTCCGCGACGAGCTCCAGAGTCGGGCTCGATTGCCACTGCGAAGCTTCGAGCAGCGTGATGCCGGCCGCGCCCGTGGCCAATACGATGTGCGCCCCCTCGATGGCCTGGCCGCGCTCGGCAGGGCTCGCGGCGGCGATGGGCCGGATCTCGGCGCCGAAGCGGGACTTGATCGACTGCGCGGCGGTCTGCACGACCTCGAGCTTGCGGCCCGTGATGGCGACCGCCGCACCCTCGCTCGTGAGCAGCGCCGCGGCGCGCTGGCCCACGGGGCCCGTTCCGGCGAGCACCACGGCACGCTTTCCCGCGAGCGAGCGGCCGTGCGCCAGCCACGCCACCGCCGCTGCTGCGGTGGTGTTCGAGCCGTTGCAATCGAACATGACGGAGACGCGGAATTTGCCGAAGAACTTGGCCTGCACGGCCTCGAGCAGCGCCTGACCCGCCGCCATGTTGCCGCCGCCGATGAATAGGGCGGTGTTCTTCTTGTCCTTCGGGCCGCGGGTGAAAATGGCGCCCTCGACGAGGCCGCCGACATTGCCCGCGCTCACGCCGCCGTAGGCGGTGATGTGATCGGCGCCGCCGTCATACCCGACGACGTTGTCGAAGACGGCAGGCAGCGCGTCCGTATCGAGTTGGTACAGCAGTTTCTTCATGGCCGATCGTCGTTGCCGCGCACTGGGCGCGGCTCCTCAAGTTACCAGGTGCTGCGGCTTGCCCGCGGCCCATGAGTCGATATTATCGATCAATTGATCGGCGAGGAACTGCATCGCGCCGTCCGAGGCCCATGCGATGTGCGGGGTGAGGATGAAATTCGGCCGTCGTACCTCGAGCAAGGGATGTCCGTTCCTGGGCGGCTCGACCGTGAGCACGTCGAATCCCGCGCCCGCGATCAGTCCTTCATCGAGCGCCTGAATGAGCGCGTCCTCATCCACGAGGCCGCCGCGGGCGGTGTTGATGAGAATGGCGGTGCGCTTCATCTTGCGAAATGCATGGAGGTCGATCAGCTTGCGGGTCGAGGGCATGAGCGGACAATGCAGCGAGATCACGTCCGATTGGGCGATCACCTCGTCGTGCGGCGTGAAGGTGACGCCCTCCATCTTCGGCGGCGGATGGTCGGCGAACAGAACCTTCATGCCGAAGGCGCGGCCGATTGCCGCGGTTCCCTGACCGATGGCGCCCTCGCCGATGATGCCGAGCGTCGACCCGTGCAAGTCGCCGATCGGATGCGTGAAGAAGCAGAATTGGTCCGACTTGTTCCACACCCCGTTCTGAACGTCCTCGCGGTAGGCGAGGAGACTGCGCCGCAGGGCCAGGATCAGCATGAACGCGTGTTCCGGCACGGTGTGGACGGCGTAATTGCGGATGTTGGCGACCGCGATGCCGTGTTCCTTGCAGTATGCAACGTCGACCACGTCGTAGCCGGTCGCCGCGACAGCGATCATCTTGAGATCGGGCAGCTGCTCGAGAGTGGCCGCCCGCAGGGGCACCTTGTTGACGATTGCGACGTCCGCCCCCGCAAGGCGCGGCACGATCTCCTCGACCGAGGTCTTGTCGTACTCCACGTATGCCTCCGCCCCCGCCGGCTTGCGCACGGCGGCCTTGAGCGAGGCGCGATCGAGGAATACGACCCGGCGGATCAAGCCGCCCTACTCGTCTTCGAGCCCGACTGCGGCACCACTTGGAGCGCGGGGGCCGCGGGGTTCGTGCGCCAGTACTTCTGCGCGGCCGCGACACCGCTCCCGGGCTCGATCTTCACGCCCACATCGAGCATCGCCATTTCTGCACCCGCGATCGCACCCAGCAGCATGAGCTCGTTGAGATCGCCCAAGTGACCGATGCGGAATAGCTTACCTGCGACCTTGGAGAGCCCGGCGCCAAGCGCCAGGTTGTAGCGTGTGAAAGCGCGGGCGATGACCTCTGCACCGTTGATGCCCTCGGGCACCATGATCGCGGACACCGTGTCCGAGTACCACTGCGGCGCAACGGCGCAGAGCTTGAGCTTCCAGCCCTCGAGCACGGCGGCACGCGTTCCGGCCGCGAGATACGTGTGCCGGCGGAACACGTTGTCGAGCCCCTCTTCGGCGAGCATCGCCAGCGACTCACGCAATCCGTAGAGCATGGGCAGCGCGGGGGTATAGGGGAAATAACCCGACGCGTTCGCCTGCACCATATCGCCGTAGTCGAAATAGCAGCGCTTGGAAGTCGCCTTCTTGGACGCTTCGAGCGCTTTCTGGCTCACGCAAGTGACGCCGAGCCCCGCGGGCAGCATCAAGCCCTTCTGCGAGCCGCTGACGCAGATGTCCACGCCCCATTCATCCATGCGAAAGTCGATGCTTGCGAGCGCGCTCACCGAATCGACGAACAGAAGGGCCGGATGCATGATGCTGTCCATGGCCTTGCGCACCGCCGGGACGTCGCTGGTCACGCCGGTCGCCGTCTCGTTCTGACAGACGAGCACCGCCTTGATCTTGTGCTGCTTGTCGGCGCTCAACGAGGCGAGGTAGCGCTCGACGGGAGCCCCCTCGCCCCACGGCGTCTCGAGTATCTCGACGTCGTAACCGAGGCGCTGGCACATGTCGATCCACAAATGGCTGAATTGACCGAAGCGCGAGGCGAGCACCTTGTCGCCCGCGTTCAGACAATTGGTGAGCGCCGCTTCCCAGCAACCAGTTCCCGAGGAGGGAAAAATGAACGGCGTGCCCGTCGTGGTCTTGAAAATCGGCTTGAGGCCCGTGAGGCAGGCCCGCGCCAGCTCCGGAAAAATCGGCGAGCGATGATCTTCCATTGAGATCATCATGGCGCGCGTCACCCGCTCCGGTACGTTGGTGGGACCGGGCACGAACAGAAAATTACGACCAGCTGCCATCGGAAGCTCCTTCGGTTGGCGGGTATGCGGACATATTACCGGGGCGATGGGTCGCACTCGGTTCTACTTGATTCTAGCCTCGCGGTTCAGGCTATGATATATGAGATATCATGCCTAACTGATAAAGGCCGTGCGCCGCAATGACGGCCGCAGTGTTGGCAAATGAGGCTCGCCGGAGTCCATTTGGGGGGAAGTGCATGCGAATTGCGATCGTCGGACAACAGAAATTCGGTAAAGCGGTGCTCGATGCGTTCCTGGAGCGCGGCGATACCGTTGCGGGCGTCTTCTGTGCGCCGGAGAAGCCGGGCAGCCCGGCGGACCCCCTACGGGTCGGTGCCGAGGAGCGCGGCATCCGGCTCTTCCAGCTGCCGTCCCTGAAGACCGGGGAGGCCAGTGAGGCATTGAGCAAGCTCGAGGTGGACCTCGGGGTCATGGCCTACGTCCTGCAGTTCGCGCCCCAGGATTTCTGCGCGGTGCCCAAGCACGGCATGATTCAGTATCACCCCTCGTTGCTTCCCAAGTACCGCGGTCCGAGCTCCATCAACTGGCCCATCATTCACGGGGCCACCCGCACCGGCCTCACGATCTTTCGGCCGAGCGACGGGCTGGACGAAGGTCCGGTGATTCTGCAGAAAGAAACCCCGATCGGGCCGGATGACACGCTCGGGTCGGTGTACTTCGACCGGCTGTTTCCCATGGGAATCGAAGCGCTCAAGGAAGCCGCGGACCTCGTCGTGGCCGGACGCGCGCGCGAGACCGTGCAGGACGAGTCGCAGGCGAGCTACGAGGGTTGGTGCCGGGATCCCGAGGCCGAGATCAACTGGCACAACCACATCGATCACACCTATAACGTGGTGCGTGGCTGCAACCCCGCTCCGGGCGCTTGGACGATGTTCAACGGCAAGAAAGTCAGGCTCTTCGACGCGCGCAAGCACCTCACGCGGACCTTCTCGCAAGTGAAAGGAAAAGTCGGTTCGGTGGCCACGATCGGCGAGAAGAGCTTAATGGTGAGCGCCCAGGGCGGGCAGCTCGAGGTCTTCACCTTGCGGTTCGACGACGGCAAGAAGCTGAACGCACCGGAATTTTGCAAGCAAGCCGGCATCGCGGCGGGCGCACTGCTCGGCGCTTGATCTTGGCTGGGCGGTCACGATAATTGCGGCGCCACTCGACCACTGCATAGCGCCACTTAACCACTCTAAAGGGGAATCAACGTGCGTTCCGACATTGAGATTGCGCAAGCCGCGAAAATGAAGCCGATCAGTGAGATCGCGGCAAAGCTCGGCATTCCGGCATCGAGCGTCGAGAACTACGGCCACTACAAGGCCAAGATCTCCCTCGAGTACATCGAGAGTCTGAAGGACAAGCCGGACGGCAAGCTCATCCTGGTGACGGCGCTGAGTCCGACCCCTGCGGGCGAGGGCAAGACCACGACCACCGTCGGCCTCGGCGATGCACTCAACCGGATCGGCAAGAGGGCGGTGATCTGTCTGCGCGAGCCGAGCCTCGGGCCGGTGTTCGGCATGAAGGGCGGCGCGGCGGGCGGCGGCATGGCGCAGGTCGTTCCCATGGAGGACATCAACCTGCACTTCACCGGCGACTTCAGCGCCATCGGGCTCGCGCACAATCTGCTGTCCGCGTTGATCGACAACCACGTGCATCACGGCAATGAGCTCGGCTTCGACGTGCGCCGCATCGCGTGGAAGCGCGTCATGGACATGAACGATCGCGCATTGCGCGACATCACCGTCGGCCTCGGCGGACCGGCCAACGGCTTTCCGCGCCAGGATGGGTTCGACATCGTGGTGGCCTCAGAGGTGATGGCCATCTTCTGCCTCGCGCGCAATCTCACCGATTTGAAGCAGCGGCTCGGCAACATCGTCATCGGCTACCGGCGCGACTTGAGCCCCATCCGCGCCCGCGATCTCAATGCGCAGGGCGCGATGACGGTGCTGCTCAAGGAGGCGCTGAAACCGAATCTCGTGCAGACGCTCGAGAACAATCCTGCCTTCATTCACGGTGGCCCGTTCGCGAACATCGCACACGGCTGTAATTCGGTGCTCGCCACCACCACCGCTTTGAAGCTCGCGGACTACGTCGTGACCGAGGCGGGCTTCGGCGCCGACCTCGGTGCGGAGAAGTTCATCGACATCAAGTGCCGCAAGTCGGGCCTGCGGCCATCGGCGGTGGTGCTCGTTGCGACCATCCGCGCGCTCAAATATCACGGCGGCGCCGACTTGAAGCAGATCAATACGGAGAATCTCGGCGCTCTGGAGAAGGGCATCGCGAACCTCGAGCGTCACGTGAACAACGTGCGCAATCATTACGGGTTGCCCTGCGTCGTCTCGGTGAACCACTTCACGGCGGACACGGCCGCGGAGCACGAGCTCCTTGCGAAGACCATGAAGAAGCTCGATGTCCCCCTGGTGCTTGCGCGCCACTGGGCCGAGGGCGGCGCCGGCGCCGCCGATGTCGCCCGCAAGGTGGTGGAGATCGCCGACCAGGGCAAGTCGGAATTCCGCTTCGTGTACGACGAGAAGCAGACCCTGTGGGACAAGATCAAGACGGTCGCCACGAAGATCTACGGCGCGGCGGACATCTCGGCGGACTCGAAGATCAAGCAGCAGATCGAAAAGCTGCAGGCGGACGGTTACGGGCACTATCCCATCTGCATCGCCAAGACTCAGTATTCGTTCTCGACCGACCCGGGCGCGCGGGGCGCGCCGAGCGGGCACACGGTCAACGTGCGCGAAGTGCGCCTGGCGGCCGGCGCGGAATTCATCGTCGTCATTTGCGGCGACGTGATGACCATGCCGGGACTACCCAAGGTACCGTCGGCGGACAAGATCGACATCGACGCGGAGGGCCGCGTGGTGGGTCTCTTCTAGAGAGTCAGCACGATCTTGCCGATATGCTGCGAGGCCTCCATCATCCGATGCGCCTCGCTGGCATCGGCGAGCGGGAAGGTGGCATGGATAACCGGGTGGACGCGCTTCTGCTCGAGCAGCGGCCACACATTGTGTCGCACGCCCTCGGCGACCAGCGCTTTCTGCGCGACCGTGCGTATGCGCAAGGTCGAGCCCGTGATGTAGATGCGCTTGCTCATGACGGTATTGAGATTGAGCTCCGTGCGGGCGCCACCGATCAGCGAAATTACCACCAGGCGCCCCTCGAGTGCGAGGGATTCGAGATTGCGCGCGAAATAGCTGGCGGCGACCATGTCGAGAATCACGTCCACGCCCTTGCCATCCGTCTCCCTGCGCACCACCTCGACGAAATCCTCGGTCTTGTAATCGATCCCGCGCGCGGCGCCGAGCCGCTCGCAGGCGCGCGCCTTCTCCGGCGTCCCCGCCGTTGCGAACACGCGCGCGCCGCGCACGGCCGCCAGCTGGATGGCCGTGGTGCCGATACCGCTGGTGCCGCCGTGGATGAGCACGGCATCGCCCGCCTTGCAGCCGCCGCGGTCGAACAGATTGGTCCAGACGGTGAAGAAAGTCTCCGGGATCGCGGCCGCCTCGATGAGGGACAGCGCCTTCGGTACCGGCAGACAGAGCGGAGCGGCGGCGAGCGCATATTCGGCGTATCCGCCGCCCGGCAAGAGCGCCGTCACCTCATCGCCGAGCGCGACGCCCGAGACCTTGGCGCCGAGCGCCACGACCTCGCCGGCGATCTCGAGACCCGGGATGTCGGAGGCGCCCGGCGGAGGCGGATATTTCCCCTGGCGCTGCATCACGTCCGGGCGATTCACCCCCGCGGCGGCCACGCGCACGAGCACCTCGCCCTCGCCGGGTTGCGGCGTGGGTCGGCGCGCGAGCTTGAGCTGCTCGGGGCCGCCCGGTGCCGCGATTTCGATCACTGTCATCTGCTCGGGGATATTCGCCATGAATCGTCCTGGTTTGCTCGATGGAACTATCGTGATCATGCATCATAATCAAACTTCTGCTCCCGGAGGGCACCTCCCATGACTACGGCCTACATCACTCATGGCGATTGCCTACGTCACGAAATGGGCGCGGGGCATCCGGAGAATCCGGAGCGCCTCAGCTCGGTGAATGAGCATGTGCGCAACTCCGGACTGCTCGAGCAATTGCGCTGCCTGGAGGCGCCGCTGGCGGAGGCACGGGACATCAAGCGGGTGCACACGCCGGCGTATGTCGATCTGATCTTCGAGAACGCGCCGAAGGAGGGCTACGCGCAGCTCGATCCCGACACCGCGATGAACCCCTACACCCTGGCCGCTGCGCGACGGGCGGTAGGAGCGGGAGTGCTCGCGGTCGATGAGCTCATGGCCGGCCGCGCGCAGAACGCATTTTGCGCGGTGCGGCCGTGCGGTCACCATGCCATGCAAGCGCGCCCGATGGGATTTTGCATTTTCAACAACATCGCGGTGGCAGCCGCTTATGCGGTCGAGGCCAAGGGTCTCGAGCGGGTCGCGATCATCGATTTCGACGTGCATCACGGTAACGGCACCGAGGACATGTTCAGTGCGCCGGCGTGGCAGAGCCGCGTGATCATGGCGAGCTTTTTTCAGCACCCGTTCTATCCCGGCACGGGCACCGATCATCCCGCGCCCAACATGTTCAATGTGCCGCTCTCCGCGGGCAGCGACGGTACGGCGGCGCGGCGGGCATTCGAGCAGCATTGGCTTCCGGCGCTCGATGCGTTCAAGCCGCAGATGATTCTGATCTCGGCGGGTTTCGATGCACACCGCGAGGACCTGCTCGGAGGGTTGGCTCTCGTCGAGGACGATTACGCGTGGATGACGCGCGAGCTGATGAAAGTGGCCGGGGAGCACTCCGACGGGCGCATCGTCTCCATGCTGGAGGGCGGCTATAACCTCTCCGCCCTGGGGCGCAGCGCCGTCGCGCACGTGAAGACCCTCACGGAGCACTGATCCGCCGGGAGGCGCCGGGGCTCGGCGCCTCTCTAGCCCGCATCGCCGCCGGGAGGCTCCTTGGGGTGCACAGGGGCGGGTTGGGTCGCCAGCAACTTGAGCGCCTCGCGCGGCAGCTCGTCGAGCCCCGCCTCGCCGTGCTCCTGCACGTGATCGAGCAGCTTCTGCCGCATTCGCGGAGTCCAGAACTTCGCAATGTGATTGGCTATCCCCGCGATCCCGTCTTTTCGTTCCGGCTCGGAACGGAAGAAGTTGCCGATGTCGTTCGCCATCTGCACCAGGTGCTCGGCACTCCCGTGTGTCGCGACACTACTTGGCGGCGACTGCATCGGCGGACGCATGCTTCAAGAGCGACTCCTGGGTCTCGGTGAACTCCCGGAAGCGCTTCTGCCACTCGGAGGGCTGGCTGACCCGGGTCGCTTGCACGGCTGTGACCTTGTACTCGGGGCAATTCGTCGCCCAGTCCGAGTTCTCGGTGGTGATTACGTTCGCGCCCGATTCGGGAAAATGGAACGTGGTGTAAACCACTCCCGGTTGCACCCGCTCGGTGACCCGGGCGCGCAGCACGGTGTCTCCGGCGCGGCTCGCGATGCCGACCCAGTCGCCCTCCGCGATGCCGCGCTCCTCCGCGTCGTGCGGATGGATCTCCAGGCGATCCTCGTCGTGCCACTGGTTATTCTCGGTACGCCGCGTCTGCGCGCCGACGTTGTACTGGCTCAAGATGCGTCCCGTGGTGAGAATGAGGGGATACTTCGCGTTGACCTTCTCGGCGGTGGGTACGTATTCGGTCAGCAGAAACTTGCCCTTGCCGCGCACGAACTGGCCGATATGCATGGTGGGCGTGCCATCCGGATGCTGCTCGTTGCACGGCCACTGGATGCTCTCCAGCTCATCGATTCGCTGATAGCTCACCCCGGTGAACGTGGGCGTGAGTCGGGCGATCTCGTCCATGATCTCCGACGGGTGCTTGTAGGCCATGGGGTAGCCGAGAGCGTTCGACAGGAGCTGCGTAATCTCCCAATCGGCGTAGCCTGCCTTCGGCCGCATGACTTGCCGGACGCGCGAGATGCGCCGCTCGGCGTTGGTGAAAGTGCCGTCTTTCTCGAGGAACGAGGATCCCGGCAGGAACACGTGCGCGAACTTCGCCGATTCGTTCAAGAACAGGTCTTGCACGATGATGCATTCCATCGAGGTGAGCGCCGCCGTCACGTGCTGCGTGTTGGGATCGGACTGCGCGATGTCCTCGCCTTCGATGTACAGGCCCTTGAACTCGCCGTCGAGCGCCGCCTCGAACATGTTCGGGATGCGCAGGCCGGGCTCGTTCTGCAGGCTCACTCCCCACGCACCCTCGAATTGCGCGCGCACCTTGTCGTCGGAGACGTGACGGTAGCCCGGAAACTCGTGGGGAAAGGAGCCCATGTCGCAGGAGCCCTGCACGTTGTTCTGACCGCGCAGGGGATTAACGCCGACGCCCTCGCGACCGACATTGCCGGTCGCCATCGCCAGGTTCGCGATACCCATCACCATGGTCGAGCCCTGACTGTGCTCGGTCACGCCGAGACCGTAGTAGATCGCCCCGTTGCCCGCGGTGGCGTAAAGGCGCGCGGCGGCGCGCACTTCGCTCGCCGGCACACCGGTGATCGCCTCCATCGACTCGGGCGAGTTCTTCTCGAGCGAAACAAACTTGCGCCACTTGTCGAAGGAGTCGACTTCGCAACGCTCGCGCACGAAGTCCTCCTTGACGAGCCCTTCGGTCACGATCACGTGGGCGAGGGAATTGATCAACGCCACGTTGGTACCGGGGCGCAGCTTCAGGTGATGCTGCGCTTCGACGTGCGGTGTGCGCACGAGATCAATGGTGCGCGGATCGGCGACGATCAGCTTCGCGCCCTGGCGCAGGCGCCGCTTCATCTGCGAGGCGAAGACGGGATGGCCATCGGTCGGGTTCGCGCCGATCACGAAAATGACGTCCGCCTGCATCACCGAATCGAAGTTCTGAGTGCCCGCCGATTCACCGAGCGTGTTCTTGAGCCCGTAGCCCGTGGGCGAGTGGCAAACGCGCGCGCAGGTATCGACGTTGTTGTTGCCGAAGCCCGCGCGCACGAGCTTCTGCACGAGATAGGTCTCCTCGTTCGTGCAGCGCGAGGAGGTGATGCCGCCGATGGAGTTGCGGCCGTACTTGGCTTGAATGCGCGTGAGCTCGGAGGCGGCATAGGAGATCGCCTCCTCCCAGGACACCTCGCGCCAGGGATCCGAGATCTGCTTGCGGATCATCGGCTTCAAGATGCGGTCGGCGTGGGTCGCATAACCGATCGCGAACCGGCCCTTGACGCAGGAGTGGCCGTGATTGGCGTGGCCATCGAGATTCGGCACCATGCGCACGACTTCCTCGCCCTGCATCTCGGCGCGGAACGAGCAGCCCACACCGCAGTAGGCGCAGGTCGTGGTGACGCTATGCTCCGCTTGCCCCTTCTGAATGAGCGACTTCTCCGATAGCGTGGCGGTGGGGCAGGCCTGTACGCAGGCGCCGCAGGACACGCACTCGGATTCCATGAACGTCTCGTCCTGGCTCGCGGCCACCTTGGACTCGAAGCCGCGTCCTTGGATGGTGAGCGCGAAGGTGCCCTGCTGCTCCTCACAGGCGCGCACGCAGCGCGAGCACACGATGCACTTGCTCGGGTCGAAAGTGAAATAGGGATTCGACTCGTCCTTCTTGGAGTCGAGATGATTCTCGCCCTGGTAGCCGTAGCGCACGTCGCGCAAGCCTACGACGCCGGCCATGTCCTGCAGCTCGCAGTGGCCGTTCGCGGGGCAGGTGAGGCAATCGAGCGGGTGATCCGAGATGTAGAGCTCCATCACCCCGCGGCGGACGTCGGCCAGCTGCTTGTTCTGGGTGTGGACGACCATCCCTTGCGCAACGGGCGTCGTGCAGGAGGCGGGCAGGCCTTTCATCCCGTCGATCTGCACCAGGCACATGCGGCAGGAGCCGAACGCTTCCAGCGTCTCCGTGGCGCAGAGCTTCGGAATCTTGACGTCCGAGAGCGCCGCAGCCCGCATCACCGAGGTGCCCTCGGGCACCGTGACCTCGCGGCCGTCGATGCTGAGGCTGACGAGCTTCTCACTCGTTCGCTCCGGGGTGCCGTAATCGTGCTCGACAATGGATAACATCGGGGCAACCTCTATGGCGATAGAACCCTCAGGCCGATGCCTGAGCGCTCTTCGTTTTGACAAAATCCTCGGGAAAATGGTTCAGGCACGAGATGACCGGATAGGGCGTGAGCCCCCCCAGTGCGCACAGCGACCCGTAGGTCATGGTCTCACACAGATCGCGGAGCAGCACCTCTTGCGCGGCCGCGTTCTCGCCGCCCACCAGACGATCTATGACCTCGACACCGCGCGTCGAGCCGATGCGGCACGGCGTGCACTTGCCGCACGATTCGATGGCGCAGAACTCCATCGCGTAGCGCGCTTGCGCGGCCATGTCGACCGTGTCGTCGAACACCACGATGCCGCCGTGGCCCAGCATCGCCTTGAGTTCGGCGAACGCCTCGTAATCGAGCGGTGTATCGAATTGCGACTCGGGCATGTAGGCCCCCAGAGGGCCGCCCACTTGTACCGCGCGGATGGGGCGGCCGCTGCGCGTGCCCCCGCCATAGTCGTACAGAATCTCGCGCAGAGTGACCCCGAAAGCCACTTCAATGAGACCGCCCTGCTTGACGTTGCCCGCAAGCTGCAAGGGCAGCGTGCCGCGCGAGCGGCCCATGCCGAAGTTCTTATAGAACTCCGCACCACGGTCCAGAATGATCGGGACGGAGGCGAACGTGATGACGTTATTGATGACGGTCGGCTTGCCGAACAGGCCGGCAAGTGCCGGCAGGGGGGGCTTGAAGCGCACTTGCCCGCGCTTGCCCTCGAGGGACTCGAGGAGTGAGGTCTCTTCCCCACAGATGTAGGCCCCCGCGCCCATGCGCACTTCCAGGTCGAAGCGTCGGCCGCTGCCCTGGACGTTCGCGCCCAGGAAGCCTGCCTCATACGCAGCCTGGATGGCCGCCTCGAGGGCGCGGTGGGCGTCCGGATACTCCCAGCGCAGGTAGATGTAGCCGCGGTCGGCGCCGGTTGCGAGGCCCGCAATGGTCATGCCCTCGATGAGCACGAACGGGTCACCTTCCATCACCATTCGGTCGGAAAAAGTGCCTGAATCGCCCTCGTCGGCGTTGCAGACGACATATTTTTGGCCGCCCGGAGCGCCGAGTACCGTCTTCCACTTGATGCCGGCGGGGAACGCTGCACCGCCGCGGCCGCGGAGTCCCGAGGCGCTCACGCGCTCGACGATCTGCGCCGGGGTGAGGGTAAGCGCCGTCTTCAGGCCGCGGTACCCATCATGGGCGAGATAGTCATCGAGCGATCTCGGGTCGGTGATGCCCACGCGGGCGAAGGTCAATCGTTGCTGACGCTGGAGATAGGGAATGTTGTCGGTCGGTCCGTGAGCGAGAGGGTGCTGCGGGGCTCGCCCGCCGGCTCCTTGGAGCGCCTCCAGCAGGCTTGCAGCGTCCTGCGGCTGTACGGGTCCGTAGGCATGGCGCCGGCCCGCCACCTCGAGCTCGACCATCGGCTCGAGCCACAACAGACCGCGCGACCCGTTGCGAATGAGCTGAATTTCGAGGCCCCGCCGCGCTGCTTCAGCCGCAATCGCATTCGCCGTCGCATCGGCGCTCATGGAGCGGGCCGCCGCATCCCGGGGCACGTAGACCTTGAGAGTGCTCATCGCGCCTCCGCCCGCAGCGATTGCATCAGCTCGTCGAAACGCTCGGGAGAAACCCGGCCTTTCAGCTCCTCGTCGATCATGAGAGCGGGGCCCAGGGCGCAGTTGCCGAGACAATAGACCGGCTCGAGCGTAACCGCGCCGTCCGCACTCGTTCCGTGGAAATCGATCCCGAGGCTGCGCTTGGCATGCTGCTCGAGCGCCGCGGCGCCCTGCGCCTGGCAGGCTTCCGCGCGGCAAAGATGCACCACGTGCCTGCCGCCCCGCTGGGTGCGGAAATAGTGGTAGAAAGTGACCACCCCGTGGACCTCAGCCCGCGACAGGTTGAGCGCCTTGGCAATCAGCTCCACGGCGTCCGGGGGTACGAATCCAATAGCCTCCTGAACGGCGTGTAGGATGGGGAGTAACGCCCCCGGCTTGTCCTTCCCTTCGTCGCAGGCGCGCTGAACTGCTGCCTGCTCCCCGCTCGTGAGCGCGGAGGGCCGCTCGACCTTAATGGGAATTACTCGTCGGGAGTCGTTAGCCATGCATTACCCGGATCGCTTCGAGAGCCATCATCGGCTGATATATTACGCCTAAACGGCGTCTGCGACCCGTTAGGGTGCGCACAAAACCGGCCCGAATGCGACAGCCCCCGCTAATATGAAGTGCGCTGCAGAAGTTGAGCGCCATGTCGTGATGCCGGGCAACCGGTGCGCGTATAAGATAGCAGCTGATGCTTGCGCAGCGCGCGAAGGCTCGTGCTGCCCGGGCGGGGCGGTCTTGAGGAAAGTGGTCGACGCCGACATCGCATCAACGCGAAGGCTCTGAACCATGAAATATCCGCGCCGACATCGGCAATCTAGCTCACTGCTCCTGTGGAGCGCGGCGGGTCTGGTCGGCACGCTGTTTTTACTCGGTCCGCAGGCGGCACCAGGAACTGTGCAGGCGCTCGCACCTCCCGGCAGTGCACAGCCTCCACCCGTGTCCGCGGACGCGATCAATCAGTTGGCCGATGTCATGGTCGAGGCCCGCGAGCCGCGTTACGTCGCACCGACCCAGCGCGATCAGATCGGACGCATCTGGGCACCCGTGCTCATCAATGGCCGCGGACCCTTTCGCCTCGTGCTCGATACGGGCGCGAGCAGCTCGGGGGTGACGGCCATGGTGGCTCTCGCACTCGGCATATCGGTCCACGACTCGCCGCCGGTCATGCTACGAGGGGTGACCGGCGAGGCCACCGTGCCGACCATCCGGGTCGACACGCTGAGTGTGGGCGATCTCGCCGTCGACTCAGCACTCTTGCCCATCGTGCCCGACGCGCTGGGAGGCGCCGAAGGTGTGCTCGGCTCCGAAGGGCTCAAGAACAAACGCATCTTCATCGACTTCCGTCATGACAAGATCGTCATCACCTACTCGCGCGACGAGCGCACGCCGCACGGCTTTTATACCGTGCCGTTTCGGCTAGTTCGCGGCCAGCTCATCGTCATCGACGCGAAGGTGGGGTCGGTGTACACGCATGCCATCATCGATACCGGCGGCCAGACAACCATCGGCAACATGGCGCTCCGCGCAGCGTTGAACGAGCACAGTTTCAGCTACCACGGCAAGCCTGACCGGATCGTCGGCGCGACCCTGGCCGAGGAACCGGGAGAGCTCATCGGAACACCCGCGATCACCATGGGCCCGATCGTCATGCGCGACTCGGGTGTGACGTTCGCCGATGTCTACATCTTCAGGCACTGGAAGATGCTGGGCGAGCCGGCCTTGATGATCGGCATGGACGCGCTCGGCACTCTCGACACGCTCATCATCGACTACCGGCGCAAGGAGCTGCAGATCCGCACGGCTGCGACGAGCGGTTAGGGCGCTGATTTTTTGCGGCACTTACGCCAGAATGGCGCGAGTACGCTTCACGGGGGTCCGATGGTGAATAAACCGATGATCGGTGTTGCGGCCGTGGTGTTGGTCGTGGGCGTGGGAGTTGCCTATTACTTCCACGGGCGCAGCACCCTGCCTACCTCCGAGCCCACCGCGGTGCCGCCGCAGGCCGCCAGCAGCGAGCCACCGATCGAGCACCCCCTGCCGAGCTCGGCCACTTCATCCTCCATACCGCTGCCTTCCTTGAACGACAGCGATCCGGCCTTGAAGGATGCGCTCAGCGCCCTCGTCGGCGCCAACGCCATGCAGTACGTCGTCCCGGAGGATATCGTCCGTCACGTGGTGGTCACCATCGACAACCTGCCGCGGCAGAAGGCCCCGGCCGCGAAACGGCCCACCGTCGCGGTCCAAGGCCCGTTCCTGGTCGAGGGAGACGAGGTGCACGCCACGCTCGATCCGAAGAATTTCGCACGCTACGACCCGATGGTGAACGTCGTACGCCAGCTCGACATGCAGCGCGTCGCGGATACGTATTTTCATTTCTATCCCCTGTTTCAAAGCGCGTACCAGAACCTCGGATATCCGAACGGTTATTTCAACGACCGGTTGGTGCAGGTGATCGATTCGCTGCTCGCGACGCCTAAGCCGAGCGGTCCCATCGAGCTCACTCGGCCCAACGTGCTGTACACCTACGCCGATCCGAAACTCGAGGCGTTGCCCGCCGGTGAGAAGCTGCTCCTGCGCATGGGTTCTGACAACGCCGCGGTCATCAAGGGAAAACTCAAAGAGCTGCGCGCCATCATCACGGCAGCGCCGCCGAAGCACTAGCCCGAAGGCGGGCTAGTCTCGCTATTCATCAGTTAGAACGGGGGATGGCATGAACAATACGACGGCCGTGGCGGATTTGCCGTTGACGAAGACCGCGGCGCCCAATCAATGGCTGGTGATCGGTGCATCCTCGCTCGGCACTGTGTTCGAGTGGTACGACTTCTACATCTACGGGTTGCTCGCCACCATCCTGACATCGCAGTTCTTCTCGGCCGTGAATGAGGTCACCGGCTTCATCTTTGCGCTGGCAACCTTCGCCGCCGGATTTGCGGTGCGTCCCTTCGGCGCGCTGGTATTCGGCCGGCTCGGCGATCTGGTCGGACGCAAGCATACCTTTCTCATCACCATGAGCATCATGGGCGGCGCCACTTTCCTGGTCGGATTGCTGCCGAGTTACGCTTCAGCCGGCATCTTCGCGCCCATCGCGCTCGTGCTGTTGCGGTTGCTGCAGGGGCTGGCGCTCGGCGGCGAGTACGGTGGGGCGGCGACGTACGTGGCCGAGCACGCGCCGCCCGGTAAGCGGGGGCTCTACACGAGCTGGATCCAGACTACCGCGACGCTCGGCTTGTTCGCAGCATTGCTCGTGGTCATCGGTACGCGTACCGGAATGGGCGAAGATGCCTTCAAGGCGTGGGGCTGGCGAATTCCGTTTCTCGTCTCGCTGCTCCTATTGATCGTCTCGCTCTGGATCCGCATGAAGCTCGACGAGAGCCCGGTGTTCACGAGCATGAAGGAAGCGGGGTCCACCTCGAAGGCGCCCCTCGCGGAGGCTTTCGGCCGCTGGAGTAATTTGAAGATCGTCTTGATCGCGCTCTTGGGCGCAGTGATGGGACAGGCCGTCGTGTGGTACACGGGGCAGTTCTATGCGCTTTTCTTCCTCGAGCGGATTCTGCGCGTCGACGGCGCGACCACCAACATTTTGACCGCCGTTGCGCTCGCGCTCGCAACTCCCGCGTTCATCTTCTTCGGTTGGCTGTCGGATCGAATCGGCCGCAAACCGATCATTCTCGCCGGCTGCCTGCTCGCGGCGATCACCTACACTTCGTTGTTCCACGCGCTCACCCTTTACGCCAACCCCGCGTTGGCCGCGGCTCAGGCGAGCGCTCCGGTCACTGTGATTGCCGATCCGGCGCAATGCTCCGTGCAGTTCGATCCGGTGGGCAAGAACAAGTTCGACTCGACATCCTGCGACATCGCGAAGAGTTTTCTCGCCAAGGCCGGCGTCTCGTATCAGCGCGTCGACGGACCGCCCGGAAGCGTCGCGCAAATCAAGGCCGGCGAGACGACCCTCACTGCGCCCGATCCGCGCCGGCTCACCGGCGCGGACCGCAAGGCAGCCATCGCCGAGTTTCAGGGTTCGGCAAAAAAGGCATTGACGGCCGTCGGCTATCCGGACAAGGCCGACCCAGCGGGAATCAACAAGCCGATGGTGGTGCTGATTCTCTTCGTGCTCGTGTTCTACGTGACCATGGTGTACGGACCCATCGCCGCGCTCCTGGTCGAGCTCTTCCCGGCGCGCATCCGCTACAGTGCAATGTCCTTGCCTTATCACATCGGTAACGGCTGGTTCGGCGGGTTCTTGCCGACGACCGCGTTCGCGATGGTGGCGGCGACCGGCGATATCTACTACGGACTGTGGTATCCGATCGTGGTTGCCGCTCTGACCGTGATCGTCGGGCTCTTCTTTCTCCCTGAGACGTTCAGGCGCCCGATCAGCGAATGAGAACCCGATAACAGTAATAAGCGCGAAATCGGTCAAGACTCGACGTCGAGGCTCGTACCGGTCGTTACATTTACTTCACGGAGCTAGCCGCGTCACGGCGCGTCACGTTATATGCCGAAGGAACGGCTCGTTGAGTCGACGCCGCCCGTAAACCACTAGAAGGACAGCCAAATGTCGAAACTGGGAAACATTCGCGCGAGCCGGACGATTCGCACGGCGCTCTACGCCGCGGTCGCGGCAGTGAGCATGCTGGCCGGTTGCGTGGCCACCGTGCGGGTGCCGCAGCCTGCCGTCTACGTGCCGCCTCCGCCCCCTCCACCGCCTCCGCCTTCCGCCTCGTTCGAGGTCGCTGCGCCGGCGGTGTCGGTCGAGGTGCAGGCCACCGAGCCGCCGCCGCCGATGCCTGAGTATGAGCAGCCACCGTGCCCCGAGGACGGATGGATGTGGACGCCCGGATACTGGGCCTTCTCGACCGGCGGTTACTACTGGATTCCAGGAACTTGGGTCGCCCCACCCGCAGTCGGCGTGTTGTGGACGCCCGGATACTGGGGATTCGTCGGCGGCGTCTATCGGTTCAATGCCGGGTACTGGGGGCCGCACGTCGGATTCTACGGCGGCGTCAACTACGGCTTCGGCTACGGCGGAGTCGGCTTCGGCGGCGGCGTCTGGGTCGGCGGCCACTTCTCGTACAACACGGCGGTCGTGAACGTGAACACGACGGTGATTCATAACACCTACGTGAACAGAACGGTCATCAACAACGTCACCGTGAACCGCGTCAGCTACAACGGACCGGGTGGGGTAACGGCCCAGCCGACGCCCGCGGAGAGGACGGCGATGAACGAGTCGCACACAGCTCCGACGCCCGCGCAGAGTCAGCATGTGCACGAAGCTCTGCGCAACCCGCAGCTCTCGGCCAAGGCCAATGGCGGGCATCCGGCCATTGCCGCCACCGCGCGTCCGGCCGCGTTCAGCGGACCCGGCGTCGTGGGCGCGAGAGGCGCGCCGCCGCTCAAGCCTGTGACGCCGCCTGCGCATACGCCGCCCGCCAATGCGGCGCGTCCGATGGAGCACGAAGAGACGCGGCCGACTCCGCAGACCACGGCTCCCAGGGCTCCGGTCACCAATGCGACCCACGCGCCGCCGCCGCCCGCACATCCGGGAGCGCCGAAACCCGCCGTGAAAGCGGCCCCGAAGCCCGCGCCGAAGCCGGCGCCGAAGCCGAAACCTGAGAAGAACGAGAAGCAGTAAGACCAGTCTTGCTCAAGCGTCGCGCCCGTGCCGGCTAGCGTGTCGGCCCGGGCGCGATCTTTACCAGCGAAATGTCCACGAAGCTCCCCAGCGCGCCGGCGCCCGCGCGGGCCCCTTGTTGCAGCGATTCCAGACAGGGAGCATGATCGTATCGACGGTTTTCGACCGTTTGACATTATGAGGCGAGGGTGCCGGGCTGGCGCCGTCAGCGGGAGGATCGAGAACATGAATTCGTTATCCGTCGCGGTGGCCGATGGCGTTGCGACCCTGAGTATTCAGCGGCCGCAAACCAGCAATGCCATCGACATTTCCATCATTCGCGCGATGCATCTCGCGCTCGACCAGCTGCAAAAAGGCGACAGCGGCGCGCGGGCGGTGGTCATCACCGGCAGCAACGACGTGTTTTGCAGCGGTTTGGATTTACACTCGATCGACCTCAAGACCCAGCAGGCCCGGCAGCGCGCGCACTTCGAGATGCGCCGCTTCATGGATCCCCTCATCCTGCGTCTCAGCGGATTCCGTTTCCCCATCGTGGCCGCCGTCAACGGTGCCGCGGTCGGCGCGGGGATGAGCCTCGCGCTCGCCAGCGACATTATCGTGGTCGGCGAAAATGCCTATTTCTGTCCCTCATTCGCGCGACTCGGGTTGGTGCCCGACGCGGGCATCACGTTTCATCTGGCGCGGCGCATCGGCGGCGGGCGTTCCCTGTCCGCCTTGATGCTGGCGGAGAAGATCTACGCCAAGCAGGCGCTCGACTGGGGATTGGCCTATGCCGTGGTGCCGGACGGCGAGGTGATCACGCGTGCGCAAGAAGTGGCGCGGCGTCTCGCGAGCGGCCCGTGCGCCGTGCTCGGACAGATCCGCTCGCTCCATACGTCGAGTTTCGATAATTCGCTGCAGGAGCAGTTGCGCGCCGAGCGCAGCGCGCAGGAAATGACCCTCGAGACCCACGACTGCGTGGAGGGCGTGCGCGCGTTCTTCGAGAAGCGCGAGCCGCACTTCTCCGATCACTGACGCGCGCCGAATGCCTCGCTGAGCGCGCGTATGTCCGCGGGCGTCGTGCGGCAACATCCGCCCACCAGGCGAGCGCCCGCCGCCACCCACTGCTTGGCCTGCGCCGATGAGGCATGTACAGCGGGCCCCAGCCATCGCTTCTTCTCCGCGTCGTAGCATTCCCCGGCATTGGGATAGGCTACCAGCGGCTTCGCCGCGGGCTCCCGCATCCGCTGGAGTAGCGCGGGCACATATGCGGGTGCCGTGCAATTCACGCCGATCGCGGCAATGCGTGGATACTTGGAAAGGGCCTGCGCGCAGCTCCCGATGTCCTCGCCTTCGCTGTTGTGCATGCCATCGCTACAGGAGAAACAAAGCCACGCGGTGATGCCGGGGTATTCGTCGAGGAGTTCGGCGAGAACCAGGGCCTCCTGCAGGCACGGCAGGGTCTCGAACGCGAGCACGTCCGCCCCTGAGCCGACGAGCACGTCGAGGCGCGGCCGATGGAACTCGGCAAGCTGCCGGTCGGTGAGCCCGTAACGTCCCCGGTACTCCGAGCCATCTGCGCGCATCGCCCCGTAGGGTCCCACCGAGGCAGCGACCAGCAGGCGCGGCTGCGGGCCGGAGGCAACCTCAGCGCAAAATTCAGCACGCGCCACACGTGCGAGGGACACGGCCTCGAGCATCAGACGAGCGGCGCGGCCGCGCTCGATGCCGCGCCGGGCAAAGCCCTCGAACGTCGCCTGATAGGTCGCGGTGGTGGCGACTTGCGCGCCCGCCCGGAAGTAGTCGAGATGCACTTGGCGGATGAGCTCGGGTTGCTCGAGCAGACATCTCGCCGACCATAGTGGATCGGACAGATCGGCGCCGCGCCGCTCGAGCTCGGTCGCGAGGGCGCCGTCCAGGACGATCACCGATCGCGCGCGTAGGAGCTCGCCGATCGGATCAGACATTGAGACGGCGGCTGCCACTCAAGTAGCCGCTGCCGGCGAGGTAATAGCGAAGGCGAGCGTCGGCGCCCTTGGTGAGGCCGATGCGCACGCTTTCTCCGATCCGGCCGACTTCGCAGCCGTCGTCGCCGATCCAGAGCTCGGCGCGGCGAAACAGGTCGATGCCGTCGTGCCGGCGGTCGACGCTCAAAGCCGCCGCTAGGCGGCCCGGGCCGCGCGCGATGTCGGCCATGCGTATGCTTTCGCGTCCCTGACGCATGCGCGCGATCCCGGACAACGGCTCGAGCGCCCGCAGCAGCACGCCCTCTCCGGTGCCGCTGGCTTCGCTCGACACGTTGAGCATCCACGAGGTGCCGTAGCACAGGTACACGTAAGCATGTCCCACGTCGAGAAACAGCGAGCGGTTGCGCGCCGTCATGCCGCGAAACGCATGGCAAGCCGGATCGCCTTGTAGATACGCCTCCGTCTCGACGATGCGTCCCGTGACCAGTCGCCTGCCGAAGCGGCGCACGAGGACTTTGCCGAGCAAATGGCGCGCGAGCGCGACAGTATCGCGGGGAACGCGGCTGCGCTCGAGCGGGACGGGCTCTTCCAGCGCGGCCCGGCGGACAATGGATTCAACCGCGCTCACGGGTCTCCTCAAATGTTACTCTCAGGCACCTGCCCGAGCTGATTATTGTGACCCCTTCCTCCCGGTTCAAGTCTCCCGCCATGGCGCTCCACGCGAAATTGATTCCGCTCGCGGCGCTGCTCGTGGCCATGGTGAGCGTGCAAACTGGCGCCGCGCTCGTGAAAGGCCTGTTTCCGCGAGTCGGCGTCGCGGGCGCCACAACCTTGAGGCTCGCGCTTGCAAGCCTGATGCTGCTCGCCGTCTGGCGGCCATGGCGCAGGCTCCCCAAAGCGCGGGAGACCCGCAGCCTCCTCATCTACGGCGTGGCGATGGGGGTGATGAATCTCTGCTTCTACTCGGCGCTCGCCCGCATACCGCTCGGCATCGCGGTCGCGCTCGAGTTCACCGGTCCGCTGGCGGTCGCCATGGCCGCCTCGCACCGCGCGATCGATTTCGTCTGGGTCGCACTCGCGGCTCTCGGCTTGGTTGCGTTGCTGCCGATGGGACTCGGACACGCGCCGTTGTCGCGGTCGGGCGTCGCATTCGCGCTCGCGGCCGGCGCGTGCTGGGCGCTTTACATCGTGTTCGGCCAAAAGGCGGGTGCTTTGCACGGCGGAATGACCACCGCGCTCGGAACCGTGATCGGTGCCATCGTGATAACGCCCGTCGGCCTGGCTCAGGCCAACGGGGCGCTCTTCGATCCCAAGATCTTGCCGATCGCCTGCGGGGTTGCGCTCCTGTCGAGCGCGCTGCCCTACTCGCTGGAGATGTTCGCGCTCACGCGCCTGCCGACGCGCACCTTCGGCGTGCTCATGAGCGTCGAGCCTGCGCTCGGCGCGCTCTCCGGCTGGTGCTTTCTGCAAGAGAGCCTGTCGCTCGTTCAGTGGGCCGCCGTCGCGAGCATCATACTCGCATCGGCGGGAAGCGCCGGTACGAGCCGCGTAGGTGCCCCGCCCACGGCGTGACGCGCCGCGTTAGCCGACGAGCCGTACGGCCAGATAGAGAATCGCCGCGCCGGCGAGCGTCATCGCCGTGGTGAGCAGCTTCGGATGGGCATGGAAACTCTCGGGAATGAGATCGCTCGCGCCGATGTAGAGAAAGAAACCGCCGAACAGCGCGAGCGCGACGCCGAAGCGACTGGCCGGCAGAGCCCACAGGCGAGTTGCGGCAATGCCGACGGCCGGCGCCGCCGCATCGACGAGCAGCCAGCGAAAGCCGCGCGCACGCTCGCCGCCGCTACGCAACACCATGTTCATCGTGTTGACGCCGTCCGAGAAATCGTGCGTGAGCACGGCGGCCGCCACGATGAGGCCGACGGCACGGGATCCCTGGAACGCAAATCCGATTGCGACTCCGTCGAGCAGACTATGCGCGCACAGCACCAGCGCGCCGGCGCTCCCGCGCGGGGGCGCACCGCCGTGAATGAGCAGCATCCGGTCGAGCACCAGATAGAGAAGAAAGCCGAGCGAACTCCACGCAAGAATGGTCGCGGCAGAATGGAAGCCCCGGGCCGAGTCGATCGCCTCGGGCAGCAGATCGAAGAACGCCACGCCGATCACCGCGCCCGCGCTGAAACCGAGGATCAAGTGCAGCTTGTCGCGCAATCCGAGCGCGAGCAATCCTCCCGCGAGGGTGCTCACGAAGGCGGCGGCGGCGATGGCCAAGAGCAGCATTGCGATTTTTCCACGCGCTATGGCTACGGAGTATATTGTCGCTCATCGAAAAAGCTTTGGAGGCATCGTGAGCTACGAGGCATATCATAAACGCAAAATCGGCAATCACGAGCTGAAGCCCGAGACGCAGATGATGGGATATGGATACGACCCATCGTTGTCCGAAGGAGCGCTCAAGCCGCCGGTCTTCTTGACCTCGACGTTCGTATTCAAGACGGCGCAGGACGGTAAGGATTTCTTCGACTACAGCTCGGGGCGCCGCGTGCCCACCGCGGGCAAGCAGGCGGGACTCGTGTATTCGCGCTTCAATAATCCCAACCTCGAGGTGCTCGAGGACCGGCTCGCCTTGTGGGAGCAGGGCGAAACGGCGGCCGTGTTCTCGAGCGGCATGTCCGCCATTTCGACGGCTCTCTGGGCGCACGTGCGGCCGGGCGATGTGATCCTGATGAGCCAGCCGTTGTACGGCGGGACGGAAACCTTGATCGACAAGACGCTGCCCGCCTTCGGCGTGAGCGCGGTGAGCTTCACCGCAGGCCACGATCGCGACGCCGTCATCGAGGCGGCGGAGCGTGCGCGGACGCTCGCCCGGGAGAAGGGTGGGCGCATCTGCCTCATCATGACCGAGACGCCCGCCAATCCGACCAACAGCTTGGTCGATCTCGCGCTCATGCGCGAGGTCTCCGAGAAGATCGGCAAGGAGCAGGGCGGGACGCGCCCCCCGGTGATGGTGGACAACACCTTCCTCGGGCCCGTCTTCCAGCGCCCGCTCGCGCATGGCGCAGACATCGTGCTCTACTCGCTGACCAAGTATGTGGGCGGCCACTCCGATCTGGTGGCCGGCGGTGTGGTCGGCGCTCGCAATATGGTGGACCCGATCAAGCGACTGCGCGGCGCGCTCGGCACGCAGCTCGATCCCAACACCGCCTGGATGATCATGCGCTCGATGGAGACGCTGTCCCTGCGCATGCACCGCTCCGCGCAGAATGCCGCGTTGGTGGCGAAATACTTGAGCAGTCACCCGAAGATCGCGGGCGTCAACTATCTCGGGTTCCTCCACGCCGACGATCCGCGCAAGGCGGTATTCGAGAGGCAATGCGAAAGCCCGGGCTCGACCTTCGGCTTCTCCGTGAAGGGCGGCGAGGCGGAGGCGTTTCGGCTGCTCGATGGGCTGCAGGTGATCAAGCTTGCGGTGAGCTTGGGTGGAACCGAGACGCTCATCTCGCACCCGGCGAGTACGACGCATTCGGGCGTACCGAAGGAGACGCGTGAGCGCATCGGCATCACCGCGGGCTTGATCCGGATTTCCGTCGGCATCGAGGATGCCGACGATCTCATCGCGGATCTGGCGCAGGCGCTGCAGGCGGTCTGACGGGGAGGCCACGCCGGGCCGTGTACGCGGCGCGGCCTACGCGGGGCGGCTCGCGCCGGGGTGCGCTCATCGCGGCCGTTGCGCGCCGAGCTCGACGTCGCTCTTGCCGCGCGTGGCGACGTCGACCTCCGTACGGCCCCCGTTCGTCAGCGTCCAGGGCAGCGGCAAATTGTCCTCGATCACGGTGATCACGTGATGGCCGCTCGCCACCACGGGGAAGTCGAAGCGGCCGCGCGCATCGGTCTGCACGGAGAAGCGGCCGTCGAGCACCACGGTGAGGTTCGACACGCCTGACTCGCCCGCGTCGATGTGCCCGTTGGCATTGGCATCGAGATACACGATGCCCGCGATCTCCCCGGAGCCCGCTCCCGGCGGACCACCGAGCGGAGCGAAATGCGCGCCGCTCGATCGCTGATAACGCAGTGTCAGAAACGCGCCGCGCTCGGAAAGCGCCGGCGCGGTGGTGGGAACGGGCGGAGTCAACGGCGACTCGACCACGAGCGGCGTCCACGAGCCCGTGCGGCTGTCGTAGTACGTCGCGAGCAGCTGCCAGTGATCGGCCAGCTGGTACGTGAGCGAGACGTTTGCCGACACGCCAGGCGCCGCCCGGCCTTGGACCGTGGTCGCCCAGCGCACATTGCCTTCGGCGCCGAAACGCGTATTGAAGCGGCCGCCGCCGTAAGCACTCAAGGCGAGGACGGTGCTGTCCTGCACGTAATCGTTGACTTGCGCGCCGTCGATGCGCTCCAGGGACACGCCGGTACTGAGACGCGTGCCTGCCGGCATCGTCCAAGTTTGCTGCAGACTCGCGGCGATGTCGCGGCCCGTCGGTGTGCTCGCATAATCGGCCTGCCCGCGTCCCGAACCGAGCGCATTCAGGTGATCGACGTAGCCCTCGACCGACCAGCCCGTTCCGCCGTCGGACCGGCTCACGTTGGCGACGCCGCCAACGCCCCAGTCGCGCAGGATTTGATAGCGCGCATCGCCGGTGAGAAACGTGGTGTTGCTGCCAAGGTCGTCCACCGAACGAACCTCGTCGATGCCGACGTCGGTGATCCATTGCCGGCTCTGGTAATCGAAGCGGTAGTAGCCGCCTTGCGCGTCGTTCGCGATCAGCTGATTTCCCCAAGTGACGTTGGGGTCGATGCGGAACAGGCCGGCGCTCTGTTGCACGTGCCCCTCGATGATCGAGGCGTCCAACCAGCTTCCCAGGGAGCTGCTCTTGCCGCTCACCGCGCCATCGAGAACATTGAACTGTATGCGCTCGCCCTGGTCCTGCCACAGCGCGCTCACGAGACCGGTGTTCGACGACATGAGCGAGCTGCCGTCGATGATGGGCCCCACGGCCAGGTTCACGTCGTGAGCTTCGATAAATTGGCCGCCCACGGTCCAGTGCGATGCAGGCGACCACTGAGCGCCGGCAGTCGCGGTGGTTCCGTCCAGCGTGCGGAAATTGGGCACCTCGATGCCGTCGTACAGACCGGGCACACCGCCGCCCGCGACGATCTGTAGGTCGTCGGGTCCGTGCCACTCGGTCGTAGCGCCCTGCATGGGTCCGGTGGGCAAATAAAAGCGCGTCTGCAGTCGCGCGAGGCTGATGTCGGGCGCGTTGAGGTCGCCGATGGCGTTGTCTGCCTGCCATCCTCCGTCGAAAGGCATGCCGCGCTGGCGGAGCGTCAGCACACCGCCTTGCCCTTGCTCGCTCGGCCCGGCATCCGAGCTCTGGGTGCGCGCCGACGCATCGAGGGACCACGCGCCGTACTGGGCCGTCTCCCATTGGGCCTTGGCGACGATGCCATCCTCGACCATGTTGGAATCGGTACCGGGCCCGCGGGCGGAAAGCACGCTCGCGACGGCGTCGATCTGGACCGAGCGTGCGAGACCCTCGCTATCGTCGCTTCCGCTGCCGGTTTCTCCGGCGGAGATGTCGGGTGCCAGGGAGCCGCCGCCGATGTAGTGGTCCTGATAGACCGGCCGATCGGGCAGGTTCACTGCGCTCCAGGCCACGGCCGGCGTGACTGCGGGCGTCTGCACCTGCGCAGGCATCGCCGCAACCTGCGTTTGGGCGAAGGCGGCGTTCAGGCGGAGGCCTACGGCGAGGGCGCACAATCCGGCCGCGAGCAGGCGAGCGAGATCGGCGCGGGCGGTCATTCAAACCGCTGATTGATATCAGCTCGGTGATCGCCCCACTCGAGAGTTCCCTTCACGGTCACGGGATAGGTCAGCGTCGGGTGATCGTCCGCCGCGGTCGAGGGAGTGAGGAAGACTTGCCGCTCCTCGTGCGGCAGGATTGGGAAGTCCGAGGGCGTGAAGTCGTAGGAAATCCCCTTGGCGTCGGTTCCCGTGAGAAAGCCGCTCACGCGGCCGTGAGCGTTGCCGCCGTTGTGCACGCGCAAGGTGGGCACGCGCCGGCCGTTCAACGTCGCGACATCGGGTCCCAGGATCTCGAGCTCAGGAGTACCGTCGCCCACGACCACATAAACGATCACGCCGATGCGGCCGGTCACCGGAACGTTGAGTCCCTGGCTGCGAGCGATGGATGGCTCGGCCCCCTCGATCATCACGGCGAAGCGGCACTCGCCGGGCGGCGCATCGGCGGGCACGGTCACTTCGAATCGATAGCGCATGGTGCCGGCGCCGGGCACGACGATGTCGGGGCGCTCGATCGCGACCCACGGACGGCAGCTGCCCGGCTGTAGGTCGTCGTGGAACGTCACGCTGAAATCCCGAGAGAGTTCCCAATCGGCGGTGTGCACGACGTACTTGCCGGGAGTGGTCGAGCGATTGCTGATCTCGATCACGCTGCGCAGGGTTTTCCCGGGCTTCGCGCTGAGCTCAAATCGTGGCGGCGATACCAGCGCAGCAAATCCTTGCGCACCCGCCGGGCCGGTGAGCGAGAGGCCGAGCAGTACTAGGGTCAATGAGAGCGCATGCCGCATGGTCACTCGTCCATTTCGAAGTGAAAGCTGACGGGATAGGGACGGGCGATGAGCGCCGCGTTTACGCTGAACTGAAACTTCAACGTGTCCTCGATGAAGCCGCCCGTGATCGGACCCGCGTACACGAGCACGCGGCTCCCCGACCGGAGCTGCCCGGGTAAGAGTTGTCCCTGCGTGGTCCAGGAGGCTGCGATCGGACCGGGCGGCTGCGCGGGCAGCGCGAGATAGATACGCGCCGAGCGCTTGAGCCAGGGCATGACATTGATGCGCACCCGGAACGTGGTCGTGCCGACCAGGAGGTCGGTGGCGCCCGAACGCGGTGGCACGGCGCTTTGCCAGCGCATGGGCACGCCCGGCTCGAGGGCCTGAGTGCCGGAGTCATCGAGCGTGAGGGTCGTGGCCGGCGCGGCGCGCCAGATTATGACGAGTGGCAGCGCCAAAAAAAAATGCAGCGCGCGGCGGGTCGTCATGGCGCGCTCAAGGTGTACAGGACGACGCCTGTGAATGTGCCCGCCGGCGGCACGCTGTTGTTCAGATACGTGAACGTCCAGCAGCTTTCGTTCCAGGTGTTGCTCGCCATGGAGCCTACGGTTTGCACACCACCGTTGACGAATGTGCCCGCAGGAAAGGGCTCGGCGCCGCTGTCGCCGTTGCCGCTCGAGGTCCAGCGAATCTTTGAAAAGGGCAGCGTGCTGCCGTTCGCGTCCGTGAGGCCGGCCGGAACGGTGGCCGTCACTTGCGCCGCCGCGGTGGTGCTGCCTGTGGTGCGATAGAACCCGCCGATGTAAAGCTGGCCCGGGACGCTGCAGTAGGTGTAGCCGTCCCAGTAGCTTTGCGCCGCGGTACTGTTCGTCGTCATGGCTTGCGCTGAGCCGTTGCCGAGAACGGAAGAGGTCACGGACACGGAGACCGTGTTGATCGTCGCGTTGTTCTCGGGCTGACCGCCGTAGATATAGTCGTTCGTGAAGCTGCCGACGCCCACCTGCAAGTAGACGGTGAGCGGTGCCGCCGGGTTGAGAGTCGCGGTGAACGGCGCCGCCCGATTCCCGACGAACGCGCCGAGGAGCGCCGCGATGAGCGTTACCGCCGGCTGCAGCGCGCGCGCTGCAGCCGGCGGCAATGGCGAACTAGCCAGCATTTCTAAGTCACCGCCCCCTAAGGGCGTTACGGCATCGTGGCGGTATACACCACTCGGCTGTTGTTGGTGTTCACGCCACCGTAAGTACCGGTCGGCACGATCGCGGTGTTCGCGTACGCGAACGTCCACTTGGCGTCTTCCGTGATGACCTTGGTGGCCGGCGCGGTAAGCACGACGTTGGCGCTCGTGGTGTTGGTCAGCACCGGCGCCGGCAGCGCGGTGGCCGAGGTCAGCGTCGCGGCCGTGGTGGTGATCTGCGAGTAGGAGATCGTGTCGCCGTTGCCATCGGAAAGCGCGCCGGCGGCCGTCGCGTTCAGGGTGACGTTGCCGCTGTTGCTCACGATGGCCGCAGTCTCGACGCCGCCCGAAAGGTCGCCGCCCGTTCCGGCAACCGCCGTGCCGCTGCCCAATTGAGCAGACGTCGGGGAGAAAGTGATGAGGTCGATGGTCGGCGTCGACGACAACGCGCCGGTCGTGTAGCTCGAGCCGGTGCCGACGCGCAGATAGAGAATCTTCGGAATCACGACCTCGAAATCGACGTGCGCGGTCGCGCCCGGCGCGGAGGTCGCGGCCCCGGTCTGTACGTTCGACTCGGCAAATGCGAGGAGCGGCAACGCCAGAGACGCCGCGCCCAACAAGGATTTCACTGCGATCGAGGTCTTCATGAACTGCTTCCTGTGCTGTGTAGTGAGAAGTGGGGCAAGTGCCTATGCACATCGCCACCGTCCGCCCGGCCACTTAATGCAGCGCAGGCACGCACCGCATCCTAGGGTTTGCCCCTACAGAGACATTGATGCAGGTCGCAAATCACGCCAGGAAAAGTAAGGTTTATCGGGAAGCTGCCGACGGGGTTTGCTTTCTGTGCAGCAAGTCGCAACGCGGGCAGCGGCGCCCGCGAGAGCGATTTCACACTTGTATCGACTGAGCCGGAGCGTGCGCGCTAGTCAGGGGCTAGACGCCGTACAGACGATCGCGCGGGGGCTGCTCTGTACGTGGGTCGGCGCGCACACGGCATCCTGCGCGATGCCTTTTCTCGCCGCGGCGCTCAAGATGAGACCGCTGCGCGCGTTATCCGCGGCCGTTGCTCCGAGAGCGATGGTCCGACCGTTGCCGTAGACCGCCACCGTCTGCGCAGGCCCGGCCGCATCTGCGGCAGGTGAAAGCGCGTCTGCGGCCGGCGAGGTTGCGGTGGGCGCGGGAGCGGTGGGCGCGGGAGCGGCGGCGTGCGCGCCATCCACCTGCAAGGCGAGCATTCGCGGAATGACGATACGGAAGTCCACATGAGCGCTCGCGCGCAGCGTCTTGGCCGCAACGCCACCCTGCGGTTGTGAATCGGCCGCGGCGAGCCACGGCAGCAAAAGGACGCCCCCCGCGAGTGCAGCGCGCGCGCGGGAGAGACCGATTGGTGTCATCTTACGCACGGTCTAACTAGCGGCGGCGAGGCGAAGGACTTGAGCATGGTCCCCTCCAGATGCGCGTGCCGGAATGATGACATAATCCGGGAAAAGAACGTACCGCATGCGCGCGGTCGGCCAGGAACAAACGGGGATGAACGCGTGATGTACAGACGGGTCGGGCTGGTCCTGGCGGTGATGCAGGCGACGGCGTGGAGCGTTCCCGCGCAGGCCGAGGGAGAGCCTCCCGCCGATCTCTCGCCCATCGTGGTCACGGCGACCCGCGTCGCCGAATCGAGCTTCGACGTTGCCGCCTCCATCGACGTCGTCGACCGCGCCGCGATTCAGGAGGGACAGATCCAGGAGAACATCTCCGAGTCCTTGATGACCGTGCCCGGCGTATCGGCCGAGAACCGGCAAAACTACGCGCAGGATGAGCAGCTGTCAGTGCGCGGCTTCGGCGCACGATCGAGTTTCGGGGTGCGCGGCGTGCGCCTTTACTCCGACGGCATCCCGGGAACCATGCCGGACGGCCAGGGCCAGTTCTCGCAGTTCGATCTCGGCTCCGCCGGCCGGATGGAAGTGCTGCGCGGACCCTTCTCCGCGCTTTACGGAAACTCTTCGGGCGGAGTGATCTCTCTGTTCACCGAGGAACCGCCGCCCGGCTATTTCATCGACGGTACCGCGCAATACGGCACTTTCAACACGCAGCGCTATGCATTGAAGACGACCGGCGGCGAGGGCATCACGAACTACGTGGTGGATGCCGTGCACTTTCAAACCGACGGTTATCGCTATCACAGCAAGGCCGAGCGCGAGAATTTCAACAGCGTGTTGCGTCTCACCTTCAACGAAGCGGCCAAGCTCACGCTGGTCGGCAACGCCATCCAAACGCCCTTCGTGCAGGATCCGCTCGGGCTCACGCGGGCGCAGCTCGCAGCGAACCCGATTCAGTCCGGCACGGGTGCGGTGCAATACAACACGCGCAAGTCACTCAATCAGGAGCAGGCCGGCGCCATTCTCGACTACACCTTCAGCGCCGAGGATGCGCTGTCGACCACGATCTACGCGGGGCATCGCGCCACCACCCAATTTCAAGCGATACCGCAGGCGGTGCAGGAAAAGGAGCCTCTCTATCCGGGCGGCGTCATCGACTTGAAGCGCGCCTTCTATGGCATCGACTCGCATCTCACCGACCAGCGCGCGTGGGACGAGATGCGCCTTCAAACCGTGGGAGGCATCGCCTACGACGATCTTGCGGAGACGCGCTTCGGCTACCTCAACTACGTCGGCGATGAGCTCGGCGTCCAGGGCGCGCTACGCCGCGACGAGGCGAATCATGTGTACGACTTCGATCAGTATTTGCAATCCCAGTGGGATCCCGACCGGCTGTGGCGCGTAACCGCGGGGGTGCGCAACAACTTGGTCGAAGTGAGCTCGAACGATCATCTACCCGGCACCACCGAGCCGCACTCGAGCGTGCGCTACACCGCGGTGAGTCCGGTGGGCGGCGTAGTGTTCCATGCGGCGCCCGTGGTCAATCTCTATGCCTCTTACGGCAAGGGCTTCGAGACTCCGACGCTAAATGACCTTGCGTACCGTTCCGTCAACGGCAGCCTGCCCGGACTCAACACCGCGCTCAAGGCTGCGCGCAGCGACAACTACGAGGTGGGCGTAAAGGCAGGCAAGGGCGCCATTCGCGCCGAGCTTGCCGGTTTCTACATCGAGACGCGCGATGAGCTCGCGGTTTTGCAGAACTTCAACGGCCGTGCCGTCGAGCAGAACATCGGCAAGACCGCGCGCCACGGCGCCGAACTCGCCGTCGATGCGGACTGGATTGACGGCTTTTCGGCGCGTTTGGCTTATACGTACATCCGTGCGGTGGTCGGACAAGCGTACCAAACGTGCGTCGGCACCCCCTGCCTGCCGGTCACAGTCGAGCCTGGAAGCTACTTGCCCGCGGTCCCGCGCAATGCGCTCTACCTAGGTCTTACGTGGAGCTTTGAGCCGGCGGGATTCTCCACGACGCTCGAGGAGCAGGGTCGGGCCGGCATCTTCGCCGATGATCGCAATACAGCATTTGCCCACGGCTACTGGGAGACCGATTGGCGGGCCGGATTCACCCAACGCACGACCCACTGGCAACTCAGCGAGTATCTGCGACTTGATAACCTCACGAACCGCTCCTATGTCGGATCTGTAATCGTCAATGCGAGCGGCGGGCAATACTTCGAGCCGGAGCCCGGCCGCACCGCTCTCATCATGTTGACTGCGAAGTGGCGCATCGACTGACGAGTTGCTCGGCATCGCGCCGATGGCGAATTGCCATTTCTTCACACAAAGTTATGTACACCCAGGGCCGGGTGTCGCGTTGTTCGTCTCAGAGGAATCCTGAACACATTGCAGGTGGGCCGCAGGCCCGAGTGATGGAGAGATACTCATGAAACGAAGAATGACGCTGGCGGTTGGAATTCTGGGCGCCCTGGTCGCTTCAGCGCCGGTGCTCGCGCATCCGGGCGGCGGGAGCGGGGGCCACTTCGGCGGCGGCGGCCATGCCGGCGGCGGGGGTCATGCGGGTGGTGGCGGTCATGCCGCAGCGCCGCATTACAGTGCGGGCGCCCACTTTGGCGGCGGCGGGGCGCATTACGCGGCGCCTGCGCACTATGCGGCGCCGGGCCGGGCGTACGGCGGCTACGCGGGTCACGCGAGTAGCTACGCCCACGCCGGCGCCTACGGGGCGCATGGCGCCTACGGGGCGCATGGCGCCTATGGCGGATACCACGGGGGCTATGCTGGGGGAGCCTATCGCGGCTGGGGCGGCTACGGCTATCGCGGCGGGTGGGGCTACCACGGCTTTTCCTCCGGTGCGCGGTGGGGCGGCGGCTGGTGGCACGGCGGGTGGTGGCCGCGGGCTTTCTACGGCCCGGGCTTTGCCTGGTTCCTCCCGGTGTTGCCGCTGGCGTATGCGACCTACTGGTACGGTGGCGTCCCCTACTACTACGCGAACGATGCGTACTACACCTGGGATCCGGCCTATAGCGGCTACGTCGCTACCGACCCGCCTCCGGTTGCGGACCCGAACGGCTCAGCAGCGCCGCCGGATGGCGGTCCGCCGCAAGCGGCTCCTCAGTACAACGGCCCGCCCCCGGGTGCGTCGCCACAGGGCGCACTGCCTCCGGGCGCGATGCCTCAGTCGGCGCCGCTGCCGGGACCGGCTCCGCAGCAGGGGCCGGCGTCTGACTCGGCCCCGGGCTCTTATCCGCTACCCAATGCGACGCCCGCGCCCACCGCCAATCCGGTGAGCTTAGGACTACAGGCGCAGCTCAACATGTATCCGAGAAACGGACAGAGTGCGGATCAGGAGTCGGTCGACCGCCGTGATTGCCAGCAATGGGCGGCACAACAAGCTGGGGTGAGCACGACGAACGGCTCGGACTATCAGCGCGCCATGGTGGCTTGCGTCGAGGGACGCGGCTATGCGGTGGAGTAAGCGTCGCGCAAGAGCGGCGATCGAGTAACGCGCTTGCTAGTTTTGCCAGCAGTTCGCGCTGGTTGCGGTCTGCTGGCCGGCCGAGTTGATCGTGAAGGTTGCGCAGGTGGCGTCGTTCGCCTGCTGGCCCACGGCGGTGGCCGTGATGGTGTAGGTGGCCGGCGTCCCCCCGGGAATCAAGGCAGTCGGTGCCACGGCGGCAGTCGCAGTCAGGGTCGTGATGTTGTACCACCCGCTGCCCACCGGAAACGGCGTTCCCGCGGCGTTGTAGCCCAGGTCGGTTGGGTTCGAGCTATAGGTGTTAGCCGTGCTGAAATAGCGTTCCTCGAGGCTCGCCAGATCGAGCAGCGCCGACTTGGCCTCCGTCCGATGGGACTTCAGCACGTACAAGCTGTAGGAGGGAATCGCGATGGCCGCGAGCGTCGCGAGAATCACCATCGCGACAATGAGCTCGACCAGCGTGAAGCCTGCCTCGCAGCGTTCGGCGCGCGTGCGCGCCCTCCGATTCACCTTCATACGCTAGCGCCTCTCGATCCAGGTGAGGCGATTACCCAGTGAGCCGCCCGGTGGGTTCACCTGCACGATGGTGCCGGTACCGCCGGTATTTTGCGTTACGAGGTAGGTCTGAACGGGCCCGCTGGTGGGGTTGAACTGTACCGTCGACGCGCTGCCGGCTCCACTGAGTGCCGCGCCGGTCGCGCTTTGACCGTTGATGTTGGTGCCGTTCAAGGGGAAGTACGATTTCGGCAGGGCACCGCCGGTCGCCGGATCGATTGCCATCGTCCAGCCGCCTGCGCCGGTCGAGGAGCAGGTGTTGATGCTGGTCGTCGGCGGGATCGTGGTATTCACGAGGAAGACGCCGCCCTCGAGCGTGGGGTTGAAAATGACCTGCTCATCCACGAACGAGGCCCCGGTGGTCGTCGTCGGCGTGAGATAGCTCGGGTCGTTCGCGTTCGCATATCCCGTGCCGAGAGGCAGATACCAGCCGTACTGGTTGGAGTTCGAGCATCCGACATTGTTATCGGCCCAGCCGATGCAGTTGCTGCTCACGGTGCGGTAGTAGGCCGCGGCCGTGGTGGAGGTCGAGGCGCTGCTCGCCACGCCGCTCTGATCGTACGAGCCCGTGATGGTTTGCTGCTCGAGGCTGCCCAGACCGTTGATGGGGGCCGGAACACCGCCGGCGATCGGAGCGACTGGCGTCGTGCTCGTCGACAGGGCGTCGTAAACGATGTTGGACATCGAGTTCCACTTGCTCATGTTCCAGTCCCACACACCGATGAGGTATTGCTGGGTGGCGGAGAAGCCGGTGGGTGCCGAGTTACTGAAGCTGATCGACTGGCCCGTGCCGAACTCGATGAGAATCCGGGGACTTGGAGTCGAGGCAATGGCTGCGACAACCACTTTGGTCGTGATCGGAGCGCCCGCCGGGGAGGAGTAAATCGGAGTGGGCACGCCGCCGACTTGCATCACCGTCCAGTTGCTCGGGTTCTGATCGGTCAGGTCGAAACGCCAGACGTTTCCAAGGATGTCGCCCGCGTACACGTAGTCGGTGATGTGATCGCCGTCGAGATCCGCAGGGGACACGAACTCGATGGCGTTCGGGGTGCCCGTTCGGGAACCATAGCCGGTGCTGAGATAATAGAACGTCGGCTGTCCGCCCGAGGCACCCGCGAGCATGATGAAGATGCCGGCATCGCCGTTGTAGCTCCCCAAGCCGTTGCCGAATACGGCGCCCCACGAGCTCGCGCCGTTGGCGGTGTTCGCAGCGGTGTTGTGGAAGCGGCGGATCTGCGGGGTGCCGTACGTCTTGCCGAGGCTGCTGCCGCAGGTCGGCACGTTGGCACAAGCGAAAGTCGCGCTGGCGCCGGTCACCTGCTGCGTATAAGGACCGGTGCCCATGGTCGTGTACTGGAGCGAGCTCGACCACTCGCCGACGACCAAGCTCGCGGCGTTCCCTTGCGTGAAGGTACTGGTCGCCGTGTTCGCGCCGATGCCGGGATTGGTGATGTCGAGAGCGAAAATGGCGCTGCCGCCCGCGCCCAGTCCGCCGACGAGCCAGGTATGCCATTGGCCGTTGTAGTAGAGATCGCCGTCTCCCGGTGTGCCGTCGACGGAGAACTTGTGCGCATAGAGCGGACTCGTGTAGTCCGACGCGGGATTCTGTACGCGGGTACCCGTGACGCTGTTGAAGGTGCTGCCGGTGTTGATGTCGTTGGCCACGTAGGCGGGCATGTACGCGAGGACTTCCTGGCCGTCGTTGTCGGTCGCCGTGTACGGATCCGAAGGCGTGGTGCCGTCCAGAGCGCCGCTCGGGTCGTAGAATCCCGTGCGGAATCCGTGCAGGAAGCCGTCGTTGGATCCGGCATAGACGACGTTCATGCGCGAGGTGTAGGTGCTCTTGAAGGCTGCGTAGTTCGGGCCGCTATTCTCGGGCATGGTCGTGGCCGGATACAGATAGTCGCTCCATGAGTTGGGAAATGTGGCGATGGGAGCGCCCACCCAGGTCGGGCTCGAGTCGATGATGTCGCCGAGCACGCTCGTGCGCTTGCGAAAGCCGGTGGGCGGCGGCGCCGGCGCGGGCGGGGGCGAGACGACCTGCGGGGTGGCCGCGGGGTCGGCGCCGAAGGCATTTTGCTCATCGCTACGCTGGCCGCGCAGGTATTCGAGGCGCAGGTTCGGTGCGAAGGGCCACGCGGGGTTGGAGGTCGGCTCCGGATCGTAGGCATCCAGATTCGACTGCTCGCCCACCGACAAGGGCGTGGCGCCTGCATTCGACCAGGTGAACGGAATGCCGCTGCTTGTGACCGGGTTGTAAGTCAACATCACGCGGCCGGCGTCGGGATCCGGTGCGGGTATGGGACCGGCCGCGCCGGTCGAGGCGCAGGTTTGTGTGGCGGGTACACCGGTGAGCACGCAGGAGGCATCCCAGTTGACGAGCGGATCGATCTGCAGGGTCATACCGTCCGGCGAGTCGAGATATTGCGAGGTGAGCGAGCCGGTCCAATTGTTGGCGTTGTAGAACGCGAAGTAGACCTGCGCGCCGGTCTGCACTTTGGCGGTCTGCTTCTGGTTCAAGCCGGCAGAGCTCGCAGAGCTGTTTTGCGGCGATGCCTGGAAACACATGATTTCGTGAATGTTGCGCGATCCGCCGGTCGAGCCGCCGAAGCCGAAGCGCACCATCGAGGGCAGCGCGCCGTTATTTATGATGCTCTGGCCCGAGATGATCGGCTGATAAGCACCGCCCCCGAAGCTGTACGAGAGACTCAAGAGTCCCCCCGTCGAGATCGAGAGGCTGTAGGTGATCGGTACGCCGTAGGTCGGGCCGCTGGTCGCCGGCGTCGCGTAACCGCGAAACAGGGCCGCCTCGTTTGCGAGCTTGGTCGGCAAGACCTTGAACGCGTTGGGGATCGCCTGGTAGTTGGTCAGCGCAACGGTCGGCTGCGGAGTTGCGTTGTACGGATTGAAGACGCCGTTCGTCCACGTGCCGCTGGGCGTGGTGGAGGCGGCGGAATAGTCCCAGACATAGCCGGTCTGGCACGCTTGATGAACCGCTACATTGATTTGGGCGGCGGTGAGCGTGGAAGGGTAATACGCGGACGTCGTGGGCGACTGGTTCAAGTACGCCCACGCGGTCGAGCCTGCGCCACGCAGTCCGACGCGGTTCGGCACATAGCCATAGCCGCTCGCGGTGTTGTCCCCGTAGTACACGATGTTACCGGCGGCATCGATCGTGTCGCCGTTCAGGAAGTTGCCGAATTCATCGATGCCGAGGCCGATATATCCGCCGATCATGCCGGCGTAGCCCTGGCCCGCACTGTTGTTCGTGTTCGAGCAGGTGTAGCCCAAGCTGCCGCCCCAGTCGCCGAGTGTCACGCCATAGGGCCCGCCGTTGTTGGCGGCATAAGAAGTGCCGGTCACCGGATTGGCGCTCTCGACGTAGCTGTCGTCCACCAGGAAGAAGCTCATGCCGTCGGCGCCGTCGTGGTTGCCGCCGCCAGAATCGCCTTCGTAGGTCTCGGTTGTGAAGGTGACTTGCAAGCCGTTGGCTGCGAGCGCGAATGCGAAATTGGACACGATCGCGCCGCTCTGGGCGTTGGCATCGTTCGTGAAGCGCAGCGCGCCGCCCGTGAGAGGTGTATCGGGTACCGTGTTCAAGTTGCCGCTGTTACCGCCGACCTGCGTCTGAGCGCCGTAGTAGGGGTCATTCAAGCATTGCGGCAGAAGTCCCGGGCTCGAGGTCCCGGTGAAGGGAATGTTGCCGGCGGTCATGCACGCGCCGCCGAAGAAGTACCACTGGCAATTCGTCGAATTGCCAGTGAAGTTCTCCGACACCTGGGTGCTCGTGCAATTCGGCGATGTGGGTTGCGCCGGAGCACGGAGCGGCAGCCAGCTGCCGCCGATCGCCAGCACGATGTAAGTCAATAGATGTTTGGTATTCATTGGTTCGAACTCAGGTCCTTGACACTGGACTGCACGATGTAAGTTGCCTCGACCACGGCTACCGTATCCGGGCTGCCGCCGTAACCCTGCGCATCGATCTGGTAGATCGTGCCGTTGGCGTTCACCCCCAGATATTGGATGTAGAACGCCGGTGTCGCGTAATAGCTGCCTTGCACGGGCGTCGTGGTCACGTACATGGGACTCGTTACGGCCGGGGTGTAAGTGACGCCGACGGGATTGCCGCCCGACTGCCAGGGCAGCGCCGCAGCGGATGCGAGCGCGTTGGTGCAGATCTGCGGCGCGCTCGCGGCCACCACGCTCGAGCAGACGACCATCGCGGAATTGGCGCTGCCGCCGCCGCTCGTCAGCCAGTACTCGGCGAACTGCTCGGCGGTCTCGGCCGCGCTCACCGCACGCTGCTTCTCGCGCAGGTTGCCGGCGATTTTCTCGTCCAGGCCGAAGCTTCTGAACATGGCGAGGGCGAGGAGGGTGACGACGATGAGCATCAGAAGTGCCGTCACCAGCACCATGCCGCGCTGCGGCCGCTGCTGCGCGCTCACGTGATCACCCCGGTGCGGTTCATCACGTCGATGGTGCGGGTGAAGTTGACGGTCGCGTTGGTCTGGCCCGGCTGTCCGAACATAGGATTGATGAACGTCAACGTCACTTGCACCGATTTGACCACGTTCCAATAGGGACCGGCGTTCACCCCCGCCGCATCGAGGTAAGTGTCCGCCGAGTTGGTGGCCGCGCCGTTGCCGGTTTGTACGCCGTACAAAACCGTCATGTTGGTGATGCCCGGAACGAGCGACACGGGGGGCTGCTGTGCGCCGTTGACCCAGAGCGTGCAGGTCAGGTAGTTGTTCACCACGGTGATCTGATTCACGAAGCTCGCAGGCAAGGCGCTCGCGTTGCCGGTGCAGTTGATGACGTTGTCGCCGACGTTCGTCCCCGCAGTCTGGTAGCGCGAGGTGATGATATCGGGGGCGCCGACGTTGCCGACGATACCCTGTCCGGCGAAGGTGAAAACCGCGGGGCCGTAAGTGGCGGCGGGGAACTGCCCGGCGGCCGTGTTGAGGACCGGGTTCGTGAAATACCCCGTCGACTGCACCACGTCGGTGATGAGCTGCATCGCCATCCGCTCGTTGTCCTGCAATTGCGAAAGGCCGCTTTGATTGGTGGACGTGCGGCGCATTGCTTGCACGAGCGTGAGCAAGCCGCCGATCAGGAACAGTCCCAGCGCCATCGCGATCATGATCTCGACGAAGGTGAATCCGCGCGCGCTGCGGGCCGGGTTCCGGCGCCGTTGTGTTGCGAGGCGGGTCATGGCTGCACGAACAAGACGTAGGTCGGGTTGGCCAAGTTAGCCATCAGCGATTGCTGCGCGCTCACGGCGACTCCGTTCTCCGTCCACTGCAGCTGGATGGTGCAGGTCACCGGAGTGTTGCCGACGGGCTGGGTGCAGTTGATGGTGGCGAGGGAGCCCGGCAGCACCTGGTTGAGCGAGGTCGACCACAGGTTCAAGTCGTAAGCCATCATGTTCGCCGGGGTGCAGCTTGCGGGGCCAGGGACGTTGCAGGGCGTGCCGGGGGGCGGATACGGCGTGCCCGCGGTGATGACGATGCTCGGCGGTGCGACGCCGGCCGCCCAGTAGCCGGGATTCGCGTGCATGGCCGCGGCGAGGCTCGAGGCCTCGATGGCCGCGAGCGAGCGTGAGCCGGCGACGCTGGTGCTCGAGAGCCCGAGAGCCTCCATCTTGGCGAGGCCGAGAAGCCCCACGGTCGAGACCACGAGGGCCACCATCACTTCCATGAGGCTGAAGCCACGGGCGCGTCGATAGGCGGACCCCGCGGTGCAGGCTCGGCGGCTGCGTGCTCGTTCGAGTTTGCTCAGTTGCATGGTGGATTCCCCGCTCCATATTTCTCGGTGGTCACCGAGCCGGATGCCGTGATCGCGAGGCAGCGCGTCCAGGCCGTCGTGTTGCTGCTGTCGTGCAGGTTGATGTTGATCGTGCCGCCCGTGTAGGTGGGCGCGTAGCCCAAACGATTGTAAGTCGTTGCCGCGTACGCCACGCTCGGAGTCAACGTATCGGTACCATTGAACGGTGCCTGGACGCGCAGCACCTGCTCGCCGGGATCGACTTGCTGGTTGCCGTTGCTGTCCAGAAAGACGATCCAGCCTGTGTTCCAGATGTTGCCGCCGTTGCAGGAAACGCCGTCGGAGGAGCTGCAGACGGTCACGGTCAGCCCCTGCTTGAGCGCTTGGCTACGCGCGAACTGCATGTCGCCGAGGAGTCCGTTGATCTCACCAGAGATGCGGTTGGACGTCCTCACGTATTTAAACGACGGCACGCCGATCGCCGCGAGGATGCCGATTATCGTCATCACCATGACGAGCTCGGTCACCGTGAAGCCGGCCATGCATCCGTGTAGGGGCGACATTTTCATGGGGGCGATACTACGGGAGGATCCTTGCACCAAGCTGACGGAGGTGCTCCCTGAAGCCGGAATAACTGTGATGCGTCTCACACAATGTTAGTGGCGTCGCCAACGCACGACACGGACACGATGCGATTTTCGCCGACCGACGGCCCGCTTCCTCCATTTAACTTTGGCTGAATTCCACCGAGACGCGCGTTCCGATCCCATTCGGACCGGTATCGATGCTGAGCGTGCCCTCGTAGAGCCGTGCGATCTCCTCGACGATGGCGAGGCCGAGACCGCTGCCGTGTCCCGGCGAGTCGGGCAGCCGGTAGAAGCGTTGTCGCACGTGCTGGCGCTCGCTCGGGGGGATGCCGCGGCCGGTGTCCTCGACCGCGATGAAGGGCTTGCCGTGTCGCTCGCCGGCACTCACCGTCACGGTGCCGCCGGGTGGGGTGTATTTGAGCGCGTTGTCCACGAGGTTGCTCAACAGATCGTCGAGCAGCGAGGAGTCCGCCGTCATGGAGGCCTGCTGCACGTCGGCACCGAGATCGATCTGCGAGGCGAGCGCGCGGTCGAAGAACTTCGCGACCACCTCTCCGACAATGGCGTCGAGTGCCACGCGCTCATTCTTCGCGGCGATGTTCACGGTAGGGTCGGCGCGGGCCAGACTCAGCAGCTGGTTCGCCGAATGCGACAGCCGGCGGATCGCTTCCTGCAACGTGGCGAGGCGATGCTTGATCGGCGCGGCCGCGGGCTCGGCCGCCAGCAACTCGAGCTGTGCCTGCATTCCAGTGATCGGGGTGCGCAGTTGATGCGCCGTGTTGGCGATGAACTGCCGTTGCGCCTGCACCGAGGTGCGCAGCATCTCGAAGAGGCGATTGAGCGTGACCACGACGGGCGCGATCTCCCGGGGCACGAACGATTCGTCGATGGGGCGCAGATCGAGCGCGGAGCGGCGCCCGATCTCATCGCGCAATTTTTTGATGGGCCGCAGACCCAACTGAATCCCGACCCAGACGAGCACCAGCGTCAGGTCGAGTTGCACGAAATCCCACAGGAGCGTGCTCATGAGACCGAAGCGGGCCGCCGGCTCGTTCGAGGCACGAACGTCCGCGGTCGACAATAGGAGTACGCCCGCGGCCGTATCGAAGCGCGAGGTCAACGTGCGCACGTTGCGATGGTCGACGCGCGCGAGCGCGAATACCTGGTCGTCCGCGTCCGCGATCGACACGGCGGGCAGCTGCGCGTCACCGAGCAGCAGGCGGCCGCGCGCGTCGCGCACGGCATAGGCGACGGAGTCGGCCGAGGGAAGCGGCGCCTTGCCGTTGGCGCCGGTGTCGAGCGTTACCCGTCCGTCGCTTACCTCGATGCGCGCCATGAGCGCATTCGACGCCTCGCGCAGGCGCTGGTCGCGGCTGATGACGCTCGGCGCGACGTTGTTGAAGTAGTGGAGCAGGGCTCCGCACAAGGCCAGCAGCATGAGCGGTACCGCCAGCCAGAGCACCAACTGTCGGCTGATGGAGGAGCTCACGCGCTCTTCGCTTCTTCCAGTCGATAGCCGAGGCCTCGCAGGCTGCGGATCACCGCGGCATCGCCCAGCTTCGCGCGCAATCTAGAGACGTGCACCTCCACGGCATTGGGGGTGATGTCCTGCTCCGGTCCTGCGAGCGCCTGCTGGACTCGCTCCTTGGAGACGATCTGACCGATCTTGCGCACCAGGCACTCGAGGACCAGCCACTCGCGCGCGGTGAGCTCCACCTCGGCATCATCGATGCAGAGCCGCCGGCCGGTGAGGTCGATCGACAGGCGGTTCAACTTGATGAGGCCGTCCAGGGCGCCGCCCGCGCGGCGCACGAGCGCGCGGCAACGCGCGGCGAGCTCGGCCGGCTCGAAGGGCTTCGACAGAAAGTCGTCGGCGCCGGTGTCGAGCGCCTTCACCTTGTCGGCGAGGGTGCAGCGGGCGGTGAGCATGAGCGTCGGCATCGCGACGCCCGCGCCGCGAAGTCTGCGCACCAGGGTGAGGCCGTCGGCGCCGGGAAGCCCCACGTCGACCACCGCGAGCGCGAACTGCTCGGTCTCGAGGGCGGCACGCGCCGCCTCGGCGCTCGCCACGCGCAGCACGGAATAATCGGCCGACAATCCGCGAGCAATGGCGTCGGCGACGATGTCATCGTCCTCAACGATCAGGATGCGCACGCGGGGACTCCCCCTGCCGCTTCCGGCCTACGACTTGTCCGCGGCTGCGAGAGGCGCGCCGGCGGGGTCGGGGTCGCCGGCGAAAGGGCTGCGCTTCGCGGGCATCGTGGCTCGCAGCTTCGCTTCGTAGGCCTTGGCGAAGGCCTCGGTGTAGACATGCGGAAACCCGTCTGCAGACCGCTGCGTGAGACCGGCGAACATTTCGGCGTACAGTTCCCAGTACTTGGACTTGTTCTGCTGACCGAACACGCCGCGCTTGGTGGCGCGCTCGAAGCGCTCCTCGAGCTCCTTCGGATCCACCCGGCCGATGAATTCCTCGAATGCCGCGCGACTCGCTGCGAGGCTGGCGGCATTCTGCGCCTTGAGCTCCTTGAAATTATCGCGGACCGCATCCACCGAGCCCGAGCGCGTCGAAGTCGTCGTGAGCAGCCGCACCAGCGCTTCATCGACGCCTTGAGAGAAGTTGAGCGGCGATTCGGGGCCCTCGACCGCCGGCGGCGGCGGCATGCGAAAGCGGTTGCGGAACTCGTTGCGGCTCTGATTCAGGTCCATGAGACCGAGCACGGCCTCGCGCAGCAGCTGTCCCGCGAGCTGCAGCGCACCGCTGCGTGCCTCCGGGGAGATCGCCCGCGGTTCGATGCCTGCCCCCCGGCAGAATGTTGCGAGGCCTAGATCGAAGTCGCCTTCGTAGAGCGCTGGGCTCGGAGGCAGGCTCTGGGCGCTGACTTGGGGGCGGAGACCGGCCGCGGCGGCCGCTTCCGCCTTCGTCTCGACCTTGAAAGGCCGGGTCATCATGTGCCACGGAGTACCGCCCTCCGTAGGCGCAGCAGCCTCCCGTGGTGCGCCAGCTGCCCGCGGCGCGGCTGCCTCCCGCGGTGCAGCGGCGCCCACCGACTGGCCGTAGGCATTGCGCGCCGACACTCCGTGGGCCACCGAGTCGCTCGGTTCGAGGAGTGAGCTCAGATCGAGATCCGCGCCGAGGTCGTTGGCCGTGGACTTCTTCACAGCCGCCGAGGCGCCGTGCTGGCCGTCGTAGGCGACGATGGCGGCCTCGTCGGGCGGAAAGTCGTTGCTCTTGTCGATCGTGACCAGCAGCTCGTACTCCCCGAGGCGCAGGTAATCGCCGTCCTTCAGCACGTAGTCGTGATACTTTCCCAGCGGCACCTGCGAGCCATTGACGTAGGTGCCGTTCGAGCTGGTGTCCACGAGCACGTATGAGCCGGCCCGAAAGTCGATCCTGACGTGCTTCCCCGAGAGATACCGGTCGGGGTCGGGTAGAATCCAGGCGTTGTCGGTCGAGCGCCCGATGGTCCCGCCATGCACGCCAAAGACCTTGGTGGACTGCGGCCCGAGCCGAATTCCATGTTCGCTGACCACGCTTAAGCGCAAGGTCATGTTTGCTCCCAGGGGCGGGTCTGAAGGTTTGCGCTAAGTACCCGTATAATATGAGAAATGCTAACAACGCTTGGAGCCCGCTAAATGGCCGCGAGTCACATTTTTAAAGTTATGTTCGTGAATCAAGGCAAGGTGTACGAGATCTATGCCCGCAAAGTGAGTCACGGCAGTCTATTCGGCTTCATCGAAGTCGAGGAACTGGTGTTCGGCGAACGCTCTTCCGTGGTCGTTGATCCGGCCGAGGAGAAGATAAAGGCCGAGTTCAACGAAGTAAAGCGGACCTATCTGCCCATGCACTCCGTCCTGCGCATCGACGAGGTGCGAAAGCAAGGGGTGAGCAAGATCGTGGCGCTGGAGGGCTCGAACGTGTCGCAGTTCCCCGTGCCGATCTACACGCCGGGCGGAGATTCGAACGCGCGCAAGTGATCTGCTAGAATTCTGCATGTTCTCTTTGCCCGGCGCACCCGCGCTGTCGCAATTTCGCCTGGAAAGATTGCTGCAGGCGCTGCAAGGCGTCGACCCGCGCGTTCGCGCGCTCGGCTCACGTCTCATGCATTTCGTGGACGCGGCGCGTCCGCTCGATGAAGCCGAGCTCGAGCTGCTCGGGAAGCTCCTGACGTATGGGCCGCGGCCGCACCTGCAAGAGGAGCGCGGCCAGCGCTTGCTGGTAACGCCGCGGCTCGGCACGGTGTCCCCGTGGTCGAGCAAGGCCACCGATATCGCCCACGTCTGCGGGCTCGGTGCCGTGCGCCGCATCGAGCGCGGCACGGTGTACTTCATCGATGCCGGGGATCCCTTGACGGAGGCGGAGCTCTCCGCACTCGGCCGGAGCCTCCACGACCGGATGACGGAGACGCTCTGGAGGGGCGCAATCGAGCCGGATTTGTTTCGCGTCGCGGCGCCGCGGCCGCTGCGGGTGGTCGCGCTCGGGCGGGACGGGCATGCCGCGCTCGCCCGCGCCAACACCGAGCTCGGGCTCGCGCTCTCGCGCGACGAGATCGGCTATCTGGTCGAGGCTTTCGGCGCGCTCGGGCGCGATCCCACCGATGTCGAGCTCATGATGTTCGCGCAGGCCAATTCCGAGCACTGCCGGCACAAGATCTTCAACGCCGAGTTCACCATCGACGGCGAGCCGATGCCGAAGTCGCTGTTCGCCCTGATTCGCATGACTCATGCGGCGAACTCCACGGGCGTGCTGTCCGCCTATCGCGACAACGCCGCGGTGATCGAAGGTGCTCGCGGGGAGCGCTTCTTCCCGGACCCGCAGACGCGACGCTACGGCAGCGTCTCGGAGCCGGTCGACATCCTAATGAAGGTGGAGACGCACAATCACCCGACGGCCATCTCGCCCTTTCCCGGCGCTGCCACCGGAGCGGGCGGCGAGATTCGCGACGAGGGTGCGACCGGCATCGGCGCGAAGCCCAAGGTGGGATTGACGGGTTTCTCGGTGTCCAATCTGCGGATCCCGGGTTTCGTGCAGCCATGGGAAGCGGATTTGGGCAAGCCCGACCGCATTGCCTCCGCGCTCGACATCATGATCACCGCGCCCCTCGGGGCGGCGGCCTTCAACAATGAATTCGGACGGCCTGCCACGTGCGGCTATTTCCGCACCTTCGAACAGGCCGACGAGCCATCGAGTGGCCCCGTCCGCATCGTGCGCGGCTACCACAAGCCCATCATGATCGCAGGAGGCTTGGGCAACATCCGCCGCACGGATGTGGAGAAGCGCGAGGTCGCCGTCGGCGCGCCGCTGGTGGTGCTCGGCGGCCCCGCGATGCTGATTGGGCTCGGGGGTGGGGCCGCCTCTTCCGTCGGTAGCGGGCAGAGCTCCTCGGACCTCGATTTTGCTTCCGTGCAGCGCGGCAATCCCGAGATCCAACGGCGCGCGCAGGAAGTGATCGACGGCTGCTGGGCGCTTGGCGATGCGAATCCGATCTTGCTCATCCACGATGTGGGAGCGGGGGGCCTGTCGAATGCCGTGCCGGAGGCGATTGCGCACAGCCACCGCGGCGGGCGTGTCGACCTGCGCAAGATCCCGAGCGCCGAGCCGGAGCTCTCGCCCATGGAGATCTGGTGCAACGAGGCGCAGGAGCGCTACGTGCTCGCGCTCGCGCCGGGCAGCGTCGGGCTTTTCGCGGCGTTGTGCGCGCGCGAGCGCTGTCCCTTCGCGGTGATCGGCGAGATCACCGCGGATGGAGAGCTGCGCGTCAGCGATGCGCTCTCCCCGACGATGCCTGTCGATGTGCCCATCGAGGTACTGCTCGGCAAGCCTCCACGCATGGTGCGGAACGTGCGCAGTGAGCGCCGGCCACGCGCCGCGCTCTTAACCGACGGGATCGGCGTCAAGGAGTCGCTCGAGCGGCTGCTGCGTCTGCCCACCATCGCCGACAAGTCCTTCTTGATCACCATCGGCGACCGCACCGTCGGCGGGCTCGTCTGCCGTGACCAGATGGTCGGTCCCTGGCAGGTTCCGGTCGCGGACGTGGCCGTGAGCCTCACCGATTACGCAGGCTATCGGGGTGAGGCGATGGCCATGGGGGAGCGCGCTCCCGTGGCGCTCCTCGATGCGCCGGCGTCCGGCCGGCTCGCCGTTGCCGAGGCCATCACGAACATCATGGCCGCGGACATCGAGAAGCTCACCGCCGTGCGGCTGTCGGCGAACTGGATGGCGGCTTGCGGCGCCGCAGGCGAGGACGCCGCGCTGTACGCGACGGTACGCACGGTGAGCTTGGATGTTTGCGCGCAGCTCGGCATCACCATTCCGGTGGGCAAGGACTCGCTGTCGATGCGCACGGATTGGACCCCGGCGGGCGGACCGCGCTCGGTGCTCGCGCCCGTATCGCTCATCGTTTCCGCCTTTGCTCCCGTGATCGATGCGAGGCGCACGCTGACGCCGCAGCTCGGGCTCGACGGACCCTCGCGACTCCTGCTCATCGATCTCGGCGCCGGCAAGAACCGGCTCGGCGGCTCCTGCTGGGCCCAGGTGTTCGAGAAGCGCGGCGGCGAGCCTCCCGATCTCGACGACCCGCGGCTGCTCGCATCGCTGTTCGCGGCGCTGCGCGAGCTCAAGCGCGAAGGGCTGCTGCTCGCCTATCACGACCGATCGGACGGCGGCCTGCTCGTGACGCTACTCGAGATGGCGTTCGCGGGGCACTGCGGTCTCGACATCGATTTGGGGACCGCCGGCGATCCGATCGCCGAGTGCTTCGCTGAGGAGCTCGGGGCGGTCCTGCAAGTCCCTGCGGCGCGAGCCACGGCAGCCCGCGCCATCTTGGCCCGTCATGGCTTGGGCGCCCTGTGCCGCGACATCGGCACGGTCATGAGCGGGACCGAGATTCGGCTGCACAGTAACGGTCGCCGTCTGCTCGAGGCCTCGCGGTTGGATTTGCACCGCTGCTGGAGCGAGGTGTCGTACCGCATGCAGGCGCTGCGCGATAACCCGGACTGCGCGCGTGAGGAGTACTCGAGGCTCCTCGATGAGCAGGACCCGGGACTGCATGCCGCGCTCACTTTCGACCCGAGCGACGACGTTGCTGCACCTTACATTGCCGCCGGCGCCCGGCCCGCAGTGGCGGTGCTGCGCGAGCAGGGCGTCAACAGCCAGACTGAGATGGCGTGCGTGCTCACGCGCGCGGGATTCGATGCCTACGATGTGCACATGACCGACATTCTCGAGCGGCGCGCGCGGCTGGGCCGCTTCCATGGCTTGGTGGCCTGCGGCGGCTTCTCCTACGGCGACGTGCTCGGTGCGGGCGAGGGTTGGGCGAAATCGATCCTGTTCAATTCACTGGCCCGTGATGAGTTCCAGGGTTTCTTCGAGCGGGATGCGACGTTCACCCTGGGCGTGTGCAACGGCTGCCAGATGCTCGCGGCGCTCAAGGAGCTCATCCCGGGCGCCGAGGGCTGGCCGAGATTCGTGCGCAACCGCTCGGAGCAGTATGAGGCGCGGCTGGTCCTCGGCCAAGTGCCGCGCTCGAGCTCGGTGCTGCTCGCGGGCATGCACGGATCGGTGCTGCCGGTCGTGTGCTCGCACGGGGAAGGGCTCGCGGAATTCGGCGCCGACTCGAGCGCCGAGAAGCTCCTCGAGGACGGCGGCGTCAGCTTGCGTTACGTGGACAATCACGGTCAGCCGACGCAGCGCTATCCATACAATCCGAACGGGTCCCCGGCGGGAATCGCGGGTGTGTGCAGCACCGACGGGAGGGTGACCTCGCTCATGCCGCATCCCGAACGGGTGTTCCGCACGGCGCAGCACTCCTGGGCGCCGCGCGAGTGGGGCGAGGACGGTGGATGGACGCGCCTGTTCCGCAACGCGCGAGTGTTCGCGGGCTAGGTGCGGCCGGCGAGGCGCCTCCCCCTAGCCCGTCTCTCGCTGGTTGTGCGCGGACGTCGTGTCGCCGTCGATCGGCGATGCTTGCGCGGACCTGCGCAGACGCATCGCCTGCAGCAGGCGCGCCTTGCGCACGAATGTCTGATAAAGCAGGTCGCGCATCACCTCGAGCAGTATCCCGGCCCGCTCGGCATCCAGTCGCGGGAAGTTCGGCCAGGGATCGCTGTCGCTGCCGAACAATACGCTGCGCAGGTCGGCGAAGATGTCGTCGTCGAGTTCCGCGAGGCTGCGGATCTCCTGGAGAGTATCGAACAGCTCGAGCTTGCCGCGCTCGCCGAGCTCGTGAAACAGCGACTGCGCGGTGCGCCGGCTCATCGAGCCGAACGCCTCGTACAGGCGCCCGGCATAGCAGCCGAGCGCTTCCTTGAACAACGCCTCGGACTCCACCGGCAGATAGCTCAAGGGGAACTCTTCGCGCGCGCGCTCGACCTCCACGAAATTGGGTGCGAGCTCGATCCGCAGCGCCGTGTAGCTCTTCGCGGCGAACTTGAGGAATATGGGCTCATCGCAGGCATCGCAGCGAAACACGATGCCGATCTGCTTGGGACGCCGGCGGGTCAAGTCCTCGAACTTCGGCACCGCAACCGGCGTCAAGTGCGTCAACGTGCGGCAATGCGGGCAGGTGAGAGCAATGCTCTGCAGCTCGATGTGCAATTCGTCCTGAGGGGTGATGTAAATGCTCATGGTGGTTCAGCCTGTAAGAGGTTTGTAGCGGATACGGTGGGGGTGTAGGGCATCCTCGCCCTTGCGGCGCTTGTAGTCCTCGACGTATTCCTGGTAGTTGCCCTCGAACCACATCACCTGAGAATCGCCCTCGAAGGCGAGGATGTGAGTTGCGATGCGGTCCAGGAACCAGCGGTCGTGCGAAATGACGACGGCGCATCCGGGAAACGCCGTCAGGGCTTCCTCGAGCGCGCGCAGCGTCTCGATGTCGAGATCATTGGTCGGCTCGTCCAAGAGCAGCACGTTGCCGCCCGACTTCAGCACTTTGGCGAGGTGTACCCGGTTGCGTTCCCCGCCCGACAGGTCGCCGATGAACTGCTGCTGCTGAACTCCCTTGAAATTGAAGCGCCCGACGTAGCTGCGCGAAGAGGTCTCGTAGTTGCCGACCTTGATGAGATCGAGGCCGCCGGATATCTCCTGCCACACGGTGTTCTTGTCGTTGAGCGCCTGGCGCGACTGATCGACGTACGCGAGCTTGACGCTCGGTCCGACACGTATTTCGCCCGAGTCGGGCTTCTCCATCCCCGCAAGCATGCGGAACAGGGTGGTCTTGCCCGCGCCGTTCGGCCCGATGATGCCGACGATGCCGCCGGCCGGCAGATTGAAGCTCAGCCGCTCGATGAGCAGCCGCTCGCCGTAGGCCTTGCGTAATTCCTTGGACTCGATCACGAGATCGCCGAGCCGCTCGCCGGGCGGGATGTAGATCTCGTTGGTTTCGTTGCGCTTCTGAAATTCCTGCGATGCGAGCTCCTCGTAGCGCTGCAACCGCGCTTTGGATTTCGCCTGGCGCGCCTTCGGATTGGTGCGCACCCACTCCAATTCGCGCTTCAAAGTCTTGGCGAGCGCGTCCTGCGCGCGCTCCTCTTGCGCCAGTCGCTGCTCCTTCTGTTCGAGCCACGAGGAGTAATTGCCCTGCCACGGAATGCCGTGCCCGCGGTCGAGCTCGAGAATCCACTCGGCGACGTTGTCGAGGAAATACCGGTCGTGGGTCACCGCGATGACGGTGCTCGGATATTCCTCGAGAAACCGCTCGAGCCACGCCACCGATTCGGCATCGAGATGGTTGGTGGGCTCGTCGAGGAGCAGCATGTCGGGCTTCGAGAGCAGCAGCCGGCATAGTGCTACCCGCCGCCTCTCGCCGCCCGAGAGCTTGCCGATGACGGCGTCCCAGGGCGGCAGCCGCAGCGAATCGGCCGCGATCTCGAGCTTGCGCTCGAGCTCCCATCCATCCACCGCGTCGATCTTGTCCTGCAGCTTTGCCTGCTCTTCGAGCGCCTTGTTCATTTCATCGTCGGGCATGGGCTCGGCGAAGCGGTCGCTGATGGCGTTGAAGCGGTCGATCAAAGATTGCACTTCGCCCACGCCCTCACCCACGGTCTGGCGCACGGTCTTATTTTCGTCGAGCACCGGCTCCTGCGGCAGATAGCCCACCTTGATGCCGGCCTGCGCGCGCGCTTCGCCTTCGATTTCCTTGTCCATACCTGCCATGATCCGCAAAAGCGTCGATTTGCCGGAGCCGTTGAGGCCGAGCACCCCGATCTTGGCGCCAGGAAAGAAGCTCAAGCTGATGTCGCGCAAGATGATGCGCTTGGGTGGCACGACCTTGCCAACCCGGTTCATGGTGTAGATGAACTGAGCCATTTAATGCCTGCTGGTGAAAAATGCTCGTGCGGGGGTTCGGAGTCGATTATCCAAGAGAGCGGCAGGCTTGTCACGGCGATTAGCGGGAGGGCCGCGCGGGCCGCGCGGTCTGCCTTAATGCTCTAGAAATCAAAGACATATTAGGGAATGCCCGACGCATCGGCTACAATCGACCGCTGTCCGTCGCGAGGCCCGCATATGTTTAAAAAGAGTATGACCATTGCCGAATTCGACCCGGAGCTTGCCGCGGCGATCGCCGGTGAACGCAAGCGCCAGGAAGACCACGTCGAGCTGATCGCGTCGGAGAACTACGCGAGTCCGCGCGTGCTGGAGGCGCAGGGCTCGGTGCTCACCAACAAGTACGCGGAAGGCTATCCGGGGAAGCGCTATTACGGCGGCTGCGAGTTCGTGGACATCGCCGAGAGTCTCGCCATCGATCGGGCGAAGCGTTTGTTCGGCGCCGACTTCGCGAACGTGCAACCCCATTCGGGCTCGCAGGCGAACGCCGCCGTGTATCTGGCGCTCCTCAATCCGGGCGATCCGATTCTCGGCATGAGCTTGGACCACGGCGGCCACCTCACGCACGGCGCCAAGGTGAATTTCTCCGGCAAGCTCTTCAAGGCCGCCCAGTACGGCATCAAGTCCGATACGGGCGAGATCGATTACGACCAGGTGGCCCGGCTCGCGCAGGAACATCGGCCGAAGATGATCATTGCGGGTTTCTCGGCCTACTCGCGCATCATCGATTGGGCGAGGTTTCGCCACATCGCCGATTCGGTGGGCGCGTATTTCGTGGTCGACATGGCGCATGTGGCGGGCCTGGTTGCCGCAGGCCTGTATCCGAATCCCGTGCCGTTCGCGGACGTCGCGACCACCACCACGCACAAGACTTTGCGCGGCCCACGCGGCGGCCTGATCCTCGCGCGGCACAACCCGGAGATTCAGAAAAAGCTGAACTCGATGGTGTTCCCCGGCATCCAGGGTGGACCCCTGATGCACGTGATCGCGGCGAAGGCGGTGGCATTCAAGGAAGCGTTGGAACCTGAGTTCAAGGCGTACTGCGGGCAGGTGATTGCAAATGCGCGCGCAATGGCCCGGGTGCTGCAGGACCGCGGCTACAAGATCGTCTCGGGTGGCACCGACAATCACCTGTTTCTCCTGGATCTCGTCGACAAGGACATCACCGGCAAAGACGCCGACGCAGCGCTCGGCCGTGCCCACATGACGGTCAACAAGAACGCCGTGCCCAACGACCCGCGCCCGCCCATGGTCACCAGCGGCCTTCGGATCGGGACGCCGGCGGCGACAACGCGCGGCTTCCAGGAAAACGAGGCCAAGCAGCTGTCTCACTGGATCGCGGATGTGCTCGACCATCGAGGCGACGATGCGACGGTCGCGCGCGTGCGCGGCGAGGTCGAGTCGCTGTGCCGACGATTCCCCGTCTATGGGTGATCGGCGGCCGCTCGGTGGCGGCGCGGTCCTAGGTAGGTCTCATGCACTGCCCATTTTGCGGCCACACGGAGACTAAGGTCATCGACTCACGTCTTGCCGGCGAGGGTCGGCAAATCCGTCGACGCCGCGAATGCCTCGAGTGCGCGGAGCGCTTCACGACGTTCGAGACCGCGGAGCTCGTGATGCCGACGGTGATCAAGGGTGACCGCAGCCGCGAGCCCTTCGACGAAAGCAAGCTACTCGCCGGCATGCAAAAGGCGCTCGAGAAGCGCCCCGTAAGCGGCGAGGCGATCGATGCAGCGGTCGCAAGGATCTGCCACAAGTTGCGCAGCCTCGGCGAGCGCGAGATTGCCTCCCGTGCCATTGGTGAGCTGGTCATGGAGGAGCTGCGCCACCTGGACGAGGTGGCCTATGTGCGCTTCGCCTCCGTGTACCGGAGCTTTCAGGATATCGAGGCGTTTCGAACCGAAATCGATCTGTTGCGGCGGCACCGGCGCCGTAACACGCCGAGCAAGGATCAGCTGCCGCTCCTGCCGGGCGATGAATCCGGCGATGCCGGCAAATGAGCCGACGGGTCGAAAGTTCGGATCGCGACGGCTCGGATTGCCTGCACATGGCACGCGCGCTGGAGCTTGCCGCGCGCGGCCTCAACACGACTGATCCGAATCCGCGCGTCGGCTGTGTGCTCGCGCGCGGCGGCGAGACGCTCGGCGAGGGCTGGCACGAGCGCGCGGGCGAGGCACATGCCGAGGTGGCGGCGCTCAAGGCCGCGCGCGGCGACGTGCGCGGCGCGACGGCCTACGTGAGCCTCGAGCCTTGCAGCCACACCGGCCGTACACCGCCGTGCGTCGATAGCTTGATCGCCGCCGGCATCGGCCGAGTGGTGTGCGCCTCGGTGGACCCCAACCCGCGCGTTGCCGGCGATGGTATAGAGCGCCTGCGGGCCGCCGGCATTTCGGTCTCTGTCGGAATCCTCGAGAACGAGGCGCGCGCCCTCAATCCCGGATTTTTTTCGCGCTTCGAGCGCGGCCGTCCGCATGTGCGCCTGAAGCTTGCGATGAGCTTGGACGGGCGCACCGCGCCCGCCGGCGGCGGAGCGATCTGGATCAGCGGCGAGGCTTCACGCGCCGATGTGCAGCGTTGGCGCGCGCGCAGCTCCGCCGTGCTCACCGGCGCAGGTACGGTGCGGACCGACGATCCCCGCCTCGACGTGCGGTGGGCCTATGGACCCTGGGTCAGGCAGCCGCTGCGCGCGGTGCTCGACGCCACTCTGGCGTGCCCGCCCGGTGCCAAGATCTTCGCGCGCGAGGGCGCGCTGGTGTTCGCATCCGAGGAGGCCGAGCCTGCGGCCGCGGCCCGGCTCGCGGCACACCTGCCCCCCGTCGCCGTGGAGCGAGTGCCGGCGATCGGCGGCAAGCTCGATCTCAAGGCCGTGCTGGCGCGATTGGCCGGCCTCGAGGTGAACGAGCTCTTGGTGGAATGCGGCCCGCGCCTCGCCGCGGCCTTCCTCGAGGAGGGGGCGGTCGACGAATGGATCATCTATATAGCGCCGCGGCTGCTCGGGGCGGACGCGGCGCCTTTGACCGCGCTTACCGGTGTGGATACGCAGAGCTCGGGCGCTGCTTTCGATATCATGAGCGTGGCGCGGTTCGATACGGATGTGAGGCTCATCCTCGCGCCGCGTTGCACGGCAACTGGTTCGCCGCCTGCAGCGCCCTCGCACAACTGACGGAGCGGGAGCGATGTTCACAGGAATTGTGATTGCAAGCGGGCGGGTGGCCTCGATCCGGGAGAAGGGCGGTGATCTTGAGCTGGGCATCGACGCGGGTGCGCTCGATCTCAAACGCATTGCCGTCGGCGACAGTGTGAGCGTTGCGGGCGTGTGCCTCACGGCGACGCGGATCGACGGACGCATCTTCCATGCCGACGTGTCGCGCGAGACGCTCGAGAAGACCACGCTCGGGACTTTCGCGCCGGGTCGCCGCGTCAATCTCGAGCCGAGCCTGCGCGCCGGCGATCCGTTGGGGGGGCACCTGGTGAGTGGACACGTGGATGCCGTCGGGACGCTGACCGACCTCGTCCAGGATGCCCGCTCCTTTAGGCTGCGATTCGAGCTGCCGCAGACGCTCATGCATTACGTGGCGCCCAAGGGATCGATCTGCATCGACGGGGTGAGCTTGACGGTGAATGAGGTCGAGGGGCGGTGCTTCGAGGTCAACATCATCCCGCACACTCACGAAGTCACGACCTTGGGAGAGCTCGCCGCAGGAGAGGGCGCGAACGTCGAGATCGATCTCGTTGCCCGCTATCTCGAGCGGCTCGTGGCCAAGAACGGATGATCACACTGCGAGGTCAAAGGGAGCGATGAACACCATCGACGAGATTCTCGACGATCTACGCCGCGGCAAGATGGCGGTGATCATGGACGATGAGGATCGCGAGAACGAAGGCGACCTCATCATGGCGGCCGACTGCGTGCGCGCCGAGGACGTGAACTTCATGGCGCGCTACGGACGCGGGCTCATATGCCTCACTCTCACGCGGGAGCGCTGCCGCCAGCTGCGCCTGCCGCTCATGGTGAGCGAGACGGACGGCGCGCATCGCACTAACTTCACTTTGTCGATCGAGGCCGCCGAAGGCGTGACGACCGGAATCTCCGCGCACGATCGGGCGCACACCATCAAGACGGCGGTGGCGCCGAAGGCGCGGCCCGAGGATCTGCGCCAGCCGGGGCATATCTTTCCGCTCATGGCGCAGCCCGGCGGCGTACTCACCCGTGCCGGACACACGGAGGCCGGGTGCGATCTCGCGCGACTCGCCGGTTTCTCGCCGGCCGCCACGATCGTCGAGATACTGAACGACGACGGCACGATGGCGCGGCGTCCCGACCTCGAGCGGTTTGCGCATGCGCACGCGCTCAAGATCGGCACCATCGCCGACCTGATTCGCTATCGCTTGAAGAACGAGCGCTCGATCGAGCGCATCTACGACCAGCCCGTCGATACCGAGTTCGGCGGTTTCCAGCTGTGCTGCTACGAGGACCACGTCCATCACAACGTACACATTGCCATGGTGAAAGGCGATCTCAATTCCGCGCTGCCGCCGCTGGTTCGCGTCCACATCGAGGACACGCTGCGCGATCTGGTCGGCGTACGCAGCGAGAACCTGGGCTGGCCGCTGCGCGCGGCGGTGCGGCGCGTCGCGGCCGAGAGCTCCGGCGTGGTCGTGATCCTGCGCGCGGAGGGAACGCCCCGGGAATTCATGGACAGCGTGCGGCAGATCGACGCGAAACCCCCGCTCCCGCGGCACGCCGGCGCGACGGTGCTGCGCACCTACGGCATCGGCGCACAGATACTCAAGGACCTGGGACTGAAGCGCATGCGGGTGCTGAGCGCGCCGAAGCAGCTCCAGGGTCTTTCGGCCTTCGAGCTCGAGGTGACCGAGTACGTGGATGGCGGCGAATAGACGTGCGAGGATAGCGGCGTGGCGAACGATCAATTCAAGGTGACCGAGGGCGATCTCATCGCGCGCGATCTGCGCTTCGCGCTGGTCGTTTCGAGATTCAACGATTTCGTCGTGGAGCCGCTGGTACGCGGCGCGGTGGATGCGCTCAGGCGTCACGGGGCGGCGGAGAAGCAGATCGAGATCGTGCGGGTGCCGGGCGCCTTCGATATTCCGGTGGTCGCGCGCAAGCTGGCGCAGTCGCGGCGCTACGAGGCTCTGATCGCCCTCGGTGCGGTCATCCGCGGCCAGACGCCGCATTTCGATTACGTCGCCGGAGAGTGTGCTTCCGGGCTCGCGCGGATCGCGCTCGAATCGGGCGTGCCCATCGGCTTCGGCGTGTTGACCACCGACACCGTAGAGCAAGCGGTCGATCGCGCGGGCGGCAAGGCGGGGAATAAGGGCACGGACGCGGCGCTCGCCGCGCTGGAGATGGCGAACCTCCTGCGCCGCCTGGATGCCTGACGTACGGCGATGAGCTCCACGCATCGCACCCGTAGCCTCGCGCGCAGGCTCGCCTTGCAGGCGCTTTATCAGCAGCAGCTCAATCCGCGGTCCTGGCAGGACACCCGCCGGCAATTCGCGGAGGATCCGGAGGCCGAGCGCGTGGACCGCGAGTATTTCGAGGAGCTGCTCGCCGCCATCGCTCCGAACGGCGAGGCGCTCGATCGGGAGATCGCCAAATACAGCGAGATTGCGCCCGGCGAGCTCGATCCGATCGAGCATGCGGTGCTGTGGCTCGGCCTGCACGAGCTCGCGTCGCATCCGGAGCTGCCCTATCGGGTGGCGCTCGCCGAGGCCGTCGACCTCGCCAAGCGATTCGGCGCGACCGACGGCTACAAGTTCGTGAACGCGGTTCTGGACCGCGCCGCTCGGGAGCTGCGCCCGCACGAATATGGACGAGTTTGAGCTGATCCAGCGCTACTTCTCGCGCCTCGGGTCCGCCCGCGCGGACGTTCTGCTGGGCGTGGGCGATGACGCGGCGCTCTTGCACGTGCCGGACGATGCGGACCTCGCGGCGTCGGTCGACACGATCGTCGCCGGGCGGCATTTCCCGGAGACGAGCGACGCCCGCGCCATCGGACATCGCGCGCTCGCGGTGAATCTCAGCGATCTGGCGGCCATGGGCGCATGCCCTGCATGGGCGATGCTCTCGTTGACCCTGCCGATGCCTTCGGCCGATTGGCTCGAGGGATTCGCGCGCGGCTTCGACGACCTTGCGCGCGCGCATGAGGTGATGCTGGTGGGCGGCGACACGACCGGGGGGCCTCTCGCCGTGAGCGTGCAAATCATGGGATACGTGCCGCGCGGCACGGCACTGCGCCGGAGCGGCGGTCGCGACGGCGATGTGCTTGCGGTGACGGGTACGATCGGCGATGCCGGCGCCGGGCTCGCCCTCGCGACCGGCGCGCTCGCGACACAGGATGCGGCGGCAGCGAGCGAGTTGCGCCGGCGCTTCGAGTATCCAACACCACGGGTCGAGTTCGGCATGTCGGCGCGCGGCCTCGCGAGCGCGGCGATGGACCTGTCCGACGGACTCGCGGGAGATTTGCCGAAGCTCGCTGCTGCGAGCGGTCTTGCCGCGCGCGTCGACGTCGCCCGGCTGCCGCTGTCGCGTGCACTGTCGTGCGTAGCCGGAGCGCAACGAGCGCGCGATTTCGCGCTCGGCGGGGGAGACGACTACGAGTTGCTCGTGGCCGTACCGCCCGCGCGCTTCGATGCGCTCGCGGCCCGAGCTGCGGCATTGAACTTAACGTTGACCCCGATAGGTGAGCTACGTCGCGGAAATTCGGTTCAATGGGAGCTCGAGGGCCGGTCTTACGTTCCTGCCGTCCGGGGGTATTCCCACTTTCGTTGAGCCCTCGACCCGTATCACAGTTTGCGCGAACCGTGCCGCAGTATTCTTTGCGCCACGATTCGAACTTCGCAAGCAGCGCTAAAACTTCCTTGAACACCATCAGGCCTAATCTCGCGAAGTCGCCGCACGCCCGCGCGCCGATCCCCGAAAAGATCGGCAAGTACGCCATCATCAACGAGGTCGGCCGCGGCAGCACCGGCGCCGTGTATCTCTCTCACGATCCGTATTACGGACGCGACGTGGCAATCAAGGTTTACAACACCGATTCGAGCGGCGATGAGAACCGCAAGCGCATCGCGCGCAAGATGTTCCTCTCCGAAGCTCACATGGTCGGCATGCTGCAGCATCCCAACATCTTGCCGATCTACGACGCCGGTGAAGAGAACGGTCACTGCTACATCGTCACGGAGCACGTGCACGGAGCCCGCACACTGGCCGCCTATTGCCGGCCGGACAATCTGCTGCGGATCGACGACGTGGTCGAGCTGATCTACAAGGCGGCGCGTGCGCTGCACTACGCACATAGCCGCGGAGTCATTCATCGCGACATCAAGCCGAGCAACATCATGCTCACCCTCGACAGCGACGTGCGCATCATCGACTTCGGCATCGCGCTCGTCGCCGACTCGGAGATATCGCGTATCGAGGGGATCGCGGGGAGTCCCTCATACATGTCGCCGGAGCAGGTGCAGTCGATCGAGCTGACCAACCGCTCCGACCTGTACTCGCTGGGCGCCGTCATGTACGAGCTGCTGACGGGCACGCGGCCCTTCCGTGCCGGAAATCTGCAGAAGCTCCTGCACCAGATCGTGTTTGCGACCCCGCCGCCCATTCACACGCTGCGCCCGGAGATCCCGGAGGAGCTGGAAAACGTGACCGCGATGGCGCTGCAAAAAGATCCCGAGAAGCGCTACAAGACGGGTCTCGATTTCGCCGCGGAACTGACGCGGGTGCATCAGAAGCTGCGCGCCCAATACAACCGCATCGACCAGCAGGAGCAGTTCGGCCTCTTGCGCAAGTTGAAGTTCTTCCACGACTTCTCTCACAGCGAGATATGGGAAGTGCTGCGCGCGAGCAGCTGGCAGGACTACGCCGACGGCGAGGAGATCGTGAAAGAAGGGGAGATGGACGACCGCTTCTACATCATCGTGCAGGGCCGCGTCGGCGTCGCACGCCTGGGCAAGGCCCTGGGATACCTGGAGAGCGGCGACTGCTTCGGCGAGACGAGCTACGTGCGCGGCGCCAAACGCACCGCGACCATCATGGCGGCCGGCTCGGTCGTCGTCATGAAAGTGAGCTCGACCCTCCTGGAGCAGGTCTCCGCCGAATGTCAGCTGCGCTTCAATCAGGTATTCCTGCGCAGCATGATCGGACGCTTGCAGAGCGCGGAGCGCGCCGGCTAAATCAGCGTGGCGCGGCGTCCTTGTCGTGCTCGATCATCGCATACGCGGAGTGGTTGTGGATGGACTCGAAGTTCTCGGCTTCGACGACGTAGGCGCGCACCCGCTTGTCGCGGTTCAAGGCCATGGCGACGTCGCGGACCGTGTCCTCGACGAACTTCGGGTTGTCGTACGCTCGCTCGGTCACGAACTTCTCGTCGGGACGCTTCAGGATCCCGTAGACCTCGCATGAGGCCTGCGACTCGGCGACGTCGATGAGCTCCTCGAGCCACATGTGCTCTCGCAATTTTGCGGTCAAGGTGATGTGCGAGCGCTGATTGTGCGCTCCGTAGTCTGAGATCTTCTTCGAGCAGGGACAGAGGCTCGTGGTCGGAACCACCACCTTGAGCCATACATCGGTCCGCCCATCCCGGTACTCGCCGAAAATGCCGGCCTGATAATTCATCAGGCTCTCGACGCCGGACACGGGCGCCTTCTTCATGACGAAGTAAGGGAATGTCATCTCGATGTGGCCCGCGTCGGCGTGCAGGTGCTCGGTCATCTCCTCCAGCATCCTGCCGAACGAATCCACCGAAATCTCGCGTTCGTGACGGTTCAATATCTCGACGAACCGAGACATGTGCGTGCCCTTGAAATTGTGCGGCAGGTTCACGTACATGTTGAAGTTCGCCACCGTGTGCTGCTCGCCCGCGGCCCGGTCCTTGACCCGGATGGGGTGATAGATGTCCTTGATGCCGACCTTGTTGATCGGGAGCTGCCGCGTGTCGGGATGACCCTGCACGTCCTCCACGGGCGAAACGATGGACTTCTTGGCCGGAACCGCGACGTTCATAGGGATTGGTTTCCTGCTGCTGCGAACAGGCCTCAGATGGGGCCCGTCTCTGGCATTGCAATGATAACAGAGGAGGGTTGCTGCTTTCAGTCGGGCGGCGTTTTGGGGGCTTCCGGGTCGAAATCCTCGATTTGTGCGCCGCCGGCCTTCTTCAGCAAAATCTCGACCTTCTGTTCGGCTTCCTTCAGCGCCGTTTGACAGCTCCTGGTCAGCATGACCCCGCGCTCGAAAGCGGCGAGCGATTCCTCGAGCGGCAAATCACCGTGCTCCAGCCGCTCCACGATCTGCTCGAGATCGCGCATCGCCGTCTCGAAATCCAACGGCTTTGGATCCGTATCTACCTTGCTGCCCGCCATAGAGGCGCACGGTACACAGGCATTGCGGTGCGGTCAAACCTCGCCCAACGGTATCCGCGTCACGAAGCTGCTTCATCGACGTGACGCAAATTGTCGGGTCGTGATGCGCGTCACAAGCGCGGGGTCGCACTCCCGATCGTTTTGAGTACCATGGCCTAGGGAAGCCATATGCGTCACTCGATCAAACATATCCTTGCATCCGGCGGGCTCTGCGCCGCCATCCTGGTCGTGGCGGGATGCGCCCCGCGCCGAATTCCACCCATGACGGTCGAGGATCTCATGGAGGATCGGGTAACGCTGGATGGGGTCCTGCTGAAATGCAATCAGGATCCTAGCAAAGTCGCCAACCCTTCCGATTGCGAGAATGCCCGCATCGCGATCGAGCGGCTGGCCTCTCAGCAAGTCGATCCGGACGTCGACAAAAAGCACCAGGCCGAGTTCGAGAAGGCACGCGAGCAGCTGCGGGTCACGCAAGAGAAACTGCGCCAGGAACAAGAAGCCAAGACCAAGGTGGACCCGTACACGTTGCCGGTCGTACCGGTCGACCCCAACGCATCGGCCAAGGGTACTGCCCCGCCCGCGCAGGCCGCCGACCCGAGCGGGCCTCCGCTCGCAGGTAACGCGACGCACTGAGCCCCCGGTCGCATCCCTCGCGACCCGCCGTTTGCGGATTGACGCATGGCCACGGCCGCGCCCCGGGAGATTGCGGAAGTAAAGTGCTACAGCGGGGTGGGCGATGTCGCCGGGCCGTGCGGGGAGTTCGAAGTTCGGGAGCGGAGTAAAATCGAATTCGCTGGGGTGCTGAGCAGTTTTTTTCTCAGCTATATATCGCCATCACCGGCGCACTCGTCAAGGCTTCAATCTGGGCTTTTCGCGCCGAAACACAGTCTCGCGCAAAGGTCGGGCGGGCTGCACCAGCCCGCCCGCGAGCGGCGCTACTGCTTGTCGAACACGATTTTTGAGGTGTACGACTTGCCGTCGGCACCGGTAACCGTGGAGGTCAGGGTCAGAACCTTGCCGTGCGCGGAAATCGTACGGGTCCCATGGCCCACGACCTTTCCGGCTTTCTTGAGGGTGAACTTCGTCGTCGAGCCGTTCACTTTCCGGATTGCGGTGGTGTCGAAATCACTGGATCCGGTTATCGGAACATCCTTACCGTCGTACTTGAAAGTCGCTCCGCCGGTGACGTTGGAGCCGTCCGCCGCGACGGCCGTGAATGACATCGTGACCGTGCCGTCGGCCGCCTCGGCATAGGTCCGGTTCTGCGACTTGAAGGCCGGACCCGTGAAGGTCGATTTCTCGGCATTCATCGTCCAAGTGCCCGTTGCGGAATGCGCGCCCGCCACCGCCGCGCCGAGCGCGAGAAGCGTCCCCATGAGTATGGTTGTTATGTATTTCATGAATCATCCTGAATTGTTGTTGATGGAAGTAAGGCTCGCGCAGTATGCGCCTACGCGGGCCGGGGCAGTACCTTCAATTCATGCCGACTTTTGTCGACGTGAGCAGCGCCTTCGCGTGCGCAATCTCCGGCCGGTCGGATCCGGCCCCAATGGACTTGATCAGCGCCGCATAGTATCGGCGAGCCTCGCCGGCATCGCCCGCTGCTTCCGCGGCGCTGCCTGCGCCAAAAAGGCCGTTGAACCGATTCGGACTCTGCTTCATCGCCTGCGTGTATTCGGCGAGCGCCTCCTGCGGCTTACCGAACTCGAGCAACATGTCGGCCAGCATTTCACGGGCTGGAATATCGACCTCACCCTGCCCGACACGGTCCTGTAGATCCGCAGCGGCCCGCATCTGTTTCAATGCTTCCGCCACATTGGCGTCGGCAAAGGCAGTCCAGGCGAGCATCTCCTCGTGCCTGATGCGTGCTCCGGTCGAATCGGCGTAGTAGGCGTGGGTGCCTTTTCTCACCTCATCCATCAACGCATCGTATGCGGCGAGGTCGGCGCGAGCCTGCGCAGGCCGGTGCAGGTGTCCGTCACCCACCAGACGTGCCCAGTAAACCTGACCTTGAGTATCCGGTGGCGCACCCTTCACGGGCGCAAGCGCCGCCGCCGATTCCCAGTCCCTGGTCTCCAGGGCGAGAAAGATCGGAAACTTGCTGCGGTAGTAAGGAAACATGCCGATCATGTAATGGTCGGGTGCCATGTCCCGCATGGACTCATAGCGTGCAATCGCGGCCGCCGCGTCGGCGGCGACGGCACGCGCTTGCGCATCCTGTCCGCGTTGCAAATAGGCGTAGACGAGGAAATCGTCGGAGTGGAATTGATCCATCCAGCCGCTCTCGTGGCGCGCCTCGGCGGCTCGCGAGGCGGCCACCGAAGCGAGATTGGCATCGATGTCCTCCGGCCACATGCCCAGGCGCGCAAAGATGTGTCCCGGCATGTGCACCGCATGCGGCCCCGAGGAGGCGATCTCGCCGTAATGCCGGGCCGCGGCAAGCCCATCCGGTGCGAGTGAGGGCGTGTCGCAGGCATGGATGATGTAATGCACGAGGCCGGGATGATCCGGATATTTCGGCCACAGCGGAGTGAGCACCGCCATGGCCTTTTTCTCCTGTGTGAGCGTGGTGTCGTCCGGCGGTTCTGCCGCCAGCAGCGCGAGTGCGTAGAACGCGCCCGCATCCGCGTCCGTGGGGTAATGTGCGTAGAGCGTCCCCATCGCCGCGGCGTAGGCGTCGATGCGGGTTTGAAACCCTTCGTTGCCGGGGCTAAAGAAGCCGCTGAGCGCGGCAATGTACTCCCGCTCGCGGGCCGTCTTGACCGGCGTAGATTGCGCAGCTTGCATCTCGCGCCAGCCCTTCGACATCGCGGCCGCATCGGGCCGGTCCCATATTTGATGAAATCCGCTCATGGCGATTCCCCAATGCGCCATCGCGCACGACGGGTCCGCCGCGACGATCTTCTCGAATTGCGGCCGGGCTTCCTCGTACCAGAAGTCGTGGAGCAACGCGACGCCGCGGCTGAAGCTCGCGCGCACCGACGGCGAGCAAGACACCGGGAACGATACCGCGCCCAGGTGTTCACCGGTGACTGCGGCGGGCGATTCGCTCGCCCCCTCGCTGCCGGCGAGAGCCGACAATGGCAGTAGGGCGATGCAAACTTGAAAGGAAACCCACATCGACGTGCGTATTCTCATGGGGCGGATTCTATCAATTCGGCAGACACCCGGGGCGCGACCACCCTCGACGCATGCATCAAGGAAGCGGGGCCGGGAGGGTGCGAATATTCCGGGCCCCGCTTGTACAACGCGTGCTAGCGCCGATCGGCGGTGAGAAGCTTTGCGGGCTGCTGCACGCCGTACTTCGCCACGTATAAAGCGGATAGGCCGGGCCGATTGACCTTCGCCACGGCGCCCTCGATCGCCCGCTGCACACACGCTTTAGCGCGGAACTTGGAGCCGAGGTCGCGAGCATCCAAAGGCGCGCACAGCCCTTCCGAGGCTGAGCGGATGCGGTTGTAGAGCATCGCCGCACCCTGCGAACTCGATATGTCGAGATCTGCATACCTCACGATCGCCTTGGGCGCTTCGGTGGAGTCGGCAGCGCCGCATTCCGCGGCGAAGCTCGAGACCAGCACGCCAAGGATCGCCGTGGCAATCAGGGCGCGCGGGTGGGTGACATGGGTCGAAGTGGTCATCGTGTTCATGGTGCTCTCCTCGGTGGTCGGGTGAATCATTCAAGGTTTCTGGTCGTCTCGCCCGGTGGGTTAGGTCCGCCGGCTCTGGGAGAACAATGCTCTCAGGCCGTTCCGGAAGTCCTGATGGCGAGTTGAAAGTGGCCTAGGGATTCACTGATGACCTTGAGCGCAGAGGACGTGAGGCAGGTCACGGCTCCGGCAACGCTTGTGTACAATCCTCATCGAATCGAGAAGGGCAGCAACACAGGTTCTTCAAGCATGTCGCTGATGAGCTCAGCCGGTCTTTCCTCGCTGCGGATCGCAGACTTGCGCGTAGATCCGGCACTGGACGAGATTTGCAAGGCTGGACACACGATCAAACTCGAGCCCAAGGCAATGCAGCTCTTGATTTGCCTCGCGGAGCGCGCGGGCGAGGTCGTCAGCGTCGAGGAGCTGTTGGATCTGGTCTGGAAAGACGTGGTCGTCAGTCCGGATTCGGTGTATGCCGCAGTGGCCGCGCTACGGCGCACCCTGGGCGACGATCCGAAGACACCCAAGTACATCGCCAATGTCGTGCGCCGAGGCTATCGGCTGATCGCGCCCGTATCGCCGTGGGTGGACCCCCCCACCGTCCCGCCGGCAAGCGCCGCCCCCGCGCCCTCCGACAAACCGTCGATCGTGGTCATGCCGTTCGTCAACCTGAGCGGCGATCCAGCACAGGGCTACTTCAGTGACGGCATCACCGAGGACATCATCACCGAGCTGTCGCGCTGGCGGCTGCTCGCGGTGCGATCCCGCTCGGCCTCGTTCCGGTATCGCGGCGCCGCGGTCGACATGAAGCAGGTCGCCCGCGAGTTGAACGTGCGCTTCCTCGTTGCAGGCAGCGTCAGGCGCATGGGCGAGCGCATCCGTATCAGTGTCCAGCTGGTCGATGCCGAAACCGGCGACGACATTTGGGTCGAGAAATTCGACCGCCGGTCGGATGAGATCTTCGCCGTTCTCGACCGGGTGGTGCAAACGCTGGTCAGCACGCTGGTCGGCCGGGTCCAGGTATCCGTGAACGAGCGTTCGCGCCGCAAGCCGCCGGCAAGCCTGGCGGCCTACGAGTGCGTGCTGAAGTGCAACGCGCTCTCCTGGGACGATCCGGTCGGCGGCGCGGAGGCCAGGCGGCTGGTCGAGAAGGCGATCGAGCTCGATCCCGAGTATGCGATGGCGCACGCGCTGTTGTCTGCGCTGTCCTATTCGCGGTGGACGGACGGACCGCTGAGCTCGAACGCAGCGCTGGAAAAGGCGTACGTCCTCGCGATGCGCGCCGTCGAGCTCGACGACACTGAGAGCACTTGCCAGGCGCTTCTGGGCGCTGTCTACATGCAACGACGCTCCTTTGACGTGGCCCTGCAATACTCGCGGCGCGCGGTCGAGCTCAATCCGAACAACCAGTGGAACGCAGCCGATCTCGGATCGCTTCTCGTCTATGTCGGCGAGCCCGAAGAGGCGCTGGTCTGGTTGTCGAGGGCCCGGGAGATCGATCCATACTTCGAGGAGCCGTGGTACTGGCGCGTGGCCGCCCTCGCCCACATGAGCATGCAGAACTACACCGACGCGTTGGCGATGCTCGGTCATGCGCGCGTCCGCGCGTACTCCTACGCCGCCCTAACGGCGGGATGTTATGCCCGGCTGGGCGACGCGGCCTCGGCCAGGGCCAGCGTTGCCGAGTGTCTGTCCATGCACCCCGACTTTTCGGTCGCGAAATTCATGAATAACCAGCCGTTCAAGAAACAGGCCCATGCCGAGCAACTTGCCTCCTCCCTGCGTTTGGCGGGCCTCCCGGATTGACCCCGATGGCAGCGTTGTCTCGCTAACAAAGAAATCATGTCCCATTCATCCAGAGAAACGGCCGAGTCAAATTGGGTAAGCGAGGTTCTCCGTTTCTGGTTCGACGAGCTGGGCGAAGCGCGTTGGTTCGCCAAGAGCGAGCACACCGATGCGCTGATCCGGGAGCGCTTCCTTTGGCTGCACGAGCGGCTCGTGGCAGACGAGGGAATCGATTGCACCACGCGCCATCAGTTGCTCGCCGCCGTCATCGTGCTCGATCAGTTCTCGCGAAATCTCTTCCGCGATACGCCGCGCGCCTATGCGGCCGATCCAATCGCCAGGCGCCTTGCCCGCAGCGCGATCGCTCAGGGATTCGACGACGCCATGACGGCGCAGGAGCGCTGCTTCCTTTGCCTGCCGTTCGAGCATAGCGAGGATCGCGCGGATCAGGCGCTGGCGGTGGAACTGTTCGCGCAGCTCGGCAACGAGGAGTGGACGCGCTATGCCCTGGAGCACAAGGCGATCATCGATCGCTTCGGCCGCTTTCCGCATCGGAACGCCATACTCAACCGGCCTTCGTCCGCGGACGAGATCGCGCTTCTGCAGCACCCCGAGGAGTGGTTCTGATCAAGTCCAATCGCTCAGTCCCTCGAGCGCATACAGCTGTTTCCAGCTCGGCCGAGCTTTCATCCGCGCGGCATATTGCCGCAGCGCGGCCCACTCGGTCACGGGCTTCGGCATATTTCTCGACCAGCGCATCAGCATGATCAGCATCAGATCCGCTGCCGAGAATTCCCCGCCCAGTAGATACGGTCCTTGTGCTGCCAGATGCATATCGATTCGCGACCAGACGCTTTCGATCTTGCGGCGCGTGGCAGCCATCAGTATTCCTTGCGTGCCGGGGTCGTCGCTGATGTCGCCCGGATAGAACCACAAACGGAACGCGGGCTGCAACGTGTTGGCTAAGTATACGATCCACTGATACCACGCGATTCGGCTGGGTGAAGTCTCCGCGGGCGCGAGTCCAGCTTCCGGGTGCCGCGTAGCTATCGTCATCAGCAGAGCCGCCGATTCCGTAAAGGGTGCATCGTCAATCAGCAATGTGGGTACGACGCCGCTCGGGTTGAGCTTCAGATAAGCCGGATCGCGCTGCCGGCCAGCCTCCAGATCCACGAGTATCAGGCGATATTCGGCGTTTGTCTCGATGAGTGCCTGATGCACGCACATGCTCGCGGTCCCCGGGCTGTAGTAAAGCGTATACATTGCTGTCTCCTGCATGAGTCGGCGGATTTTCAGGACGGCATTGTAGGTGCGCGAAAGCGCCGCAGCATGCGCAGGGCCCAAGCGCCGAGCGCGCAGAAAAAAAAGATCAGCATGGCAATGAGGAGCGCGTTCGGGAATTGCGGCGGCGAGACCGCGTTCGCCTTGACGAGCATCGCGTCTACCCCAGCAAGGAACAGCAACAGAATGCATCCGAACCACAGACCTTGCTCGCTCAAAAAGACGAGCGAATCGTGCGCGCGCTCGGGCGCAAGCCAATACTCGCGATGAGGGATGTTGATCATCGATGCGGGTAGGACGCGCGGCAACAAGGCGGTGGCAATCACGATCACGAGCGGCACGCCGAGCGTCGAGGCGAGCATGAACTCGCGGCAGCCCGTACGCGTCATGAAGCCGTTGGCTCGTCCCGCCGCATCGAAGTGGACCGCGACCAGTTCCGGCAGCTCTGCGACGAGATGGAAGATCAACGCGGCGGCGGCGGCGAGGAGCATGAGAAACAGGACCAGCGGGAATTTGCGCATTGCCGTCAAGGCCGCCGGGAATCGAGCGCGAGCCCGACGCCGAACGCTACGAACATGGCCCCGGTGAGCCGGTCGCAGGCGCGCACGACCGAGGGCTTCGCCAGAAAGCGGGCGATGGGGCGGGTCGCCCCAATCAAGCATGAGAACCAGGCCACGCCGAGAGACGCATGGATGGCTCCGAGCAGCAGTATGTAGGGGCCGACATGCGCTCCCGCGGGAACAAACTGCGGCAGAAACGATACGTAGAATACGCCCACCTTGGGGTTCAACAGGTTCGTGAGCAGGCCGGTGCGGAAGGCGTGGCGCTTTCCGGGCCCCATGGCCGATCCGGTCACGAACGTGCTGCGTCGAGATCTGAGCATCTTGTAGCCGAGCCACAGCAGATACACCGCGCCGATCCACCGCAGCCCCGTATAGGCTTGCGCGGACGCTGCGAACAGCGCCCCGAGCCCGAAAGCCACGAGCGCGGCCCAGCCGAAGCAACCGGCGGCGATGCCCGCGCCCGCCAGCGCGGCCTCGCGAGCGCCGCGCGCGACGGCTGTGCGCAGCACCAGCGCAGTGTCGAGGCCCGGCGTGATCGTCAAAAGGCTCGCCGCTGCGATGTACCCGATCAGTAGCGCGGATGTCGATTGCACGGTCTCACCCCGGGTTATGCTTGCGTCTTTGCGGAGCAGGATCGTGACGCGCAATCCCCGCACCGGCAAGATGAGCTCTACTACGTGGTCAAGGGAAGGCGCATGTGGAGCATCGTTTCTACGACATCGAAGAGGAATTGGGGGTCCTCGTCTTTTTCGCACCAGCCGAGACCTCTTGATCACTGCGAGGGCGGTATCGTCACCATGGTGAGGGTGCGGGCGCCGAGCGTGACGCCCGGCCCCGGGTCATTGATAACCACATAGAAGCTTTTTGGCTGCTGCCGCGTCGTATCGCTGACGATTGGGATGAAGAGGCTGACCGAGCTTTTGCCCTCCTCGATCACTTCCTGATGCGGCGAGACGGCCATGAAATCCTGTCCCGGCTTGGCGGTGCCCGATTCGGTCCACCACGTGAAGGTCGCTGCGCCTTGCAGGCTGCCCCGGCGGCGAACGATGATGCGCGCGGCCGGATCGGTGAGCGGCACATCGATGGTATCCGCGGCGAGCTCGATGCGTGAGCGGGGTAAGGCGCTCGTTTCGACGGATGTGCCGTGTGAGCCCGCGGCGAGCGGGGCGCGAGCGTTTGCAGAACTCGATGGCGGCGGTGAGGTTGGGCTCGGCGTGGCCGCCGGCGCCGGCGCCGAGGAGGGCGGCGGGTTGGCGGCACGGTCCGCCGGCTGCGCGGGCGGGATGTGCGCGGGCTGCGCCGCGGGGCTCGGCCGAGTCGCCTGTACGGCGGTGCTCGAGTCGTCCGATTGCGTCGGCAGCGCAGCGGATTGCGTGTCGGATTCGCTCGTGACGCTCGATGCTGCGCGCTTGCCTATGTCGAAGTACCCGCTCGCCCACACGGCCGCGGCCAACGCGGCGACGACGGCCACGGTGGCCAGGGCCGGCGCCCAGGGGCGAGGCTTGCGTGCAGGAACGCGTACCAGGGTGATCAACAGCGGCAGGCGCGCGGCCGCTTCGCTCCAGTCGAAGGCGTTGAGCCATTGCGCGACATCGGAAGGCCGACGTTCGCGATCGAAGGCAAGTCCCGCTCGCAGGGCTCGCCATTCTTTCCAGCTGAGCCCGGCAGGCCGGGACGGCCGCAGGCGCTGCTCCTGGGCCCCAAGCGCCGTTTTCTCGCCGAAAGGATGCTTGCCGCTGAGGAGGACGTACGCGAGGCAGGCAAGTGAGTACACGTCGTCTCGAGCATCGGGTCGCTGGCCGTCGAGCACCTGTGGGCTCGCATAGCGCGGCGTCGCCACCGGTACATGATCGGCCGAAGCAGAAACCGTGGGGCCCTCGCGTGAGGTATGGGCGGCTCCGAAGTCGAGAACCCGTATCTCTCCCTCGTTGGTGATGAAAATGTTGCCCGGGTTGAGGTCGCCATGGACCACCGCGCGGGAATGCGCGTGCGCGATCGCCCCGCCGACGTCGCGAATGATGGCGAGTGCATTGGCGCGCTCGAAGCGCACCTGATCGCGCGCAGCCAGCACACCGGTCAGGGACAGGCCTCGCAAGTACTCCATCGTGAAAAACGCAATGTCGCCGTCCCGGTCCAGGTCGTGTGCTCGAACGATGTTGGGGTGCGAGAGCGACTGGAGGAGCTGGAATTCGTGCTGCAGCTCCGAGAGCAGCTCCGGTTTGGCGGTGATCTGCCCGTGCAGCACCTTGAGGGCCACCCGCTGACCCGAGTCCGGCGTGTCGACGCGGTAGAGATCCGCTGCCTCAAATACCGTACCGGTACCGCCTCGGCCCAGGACGCTTTTGATTACGTACCGGCCCCGCAAAACATCGCCAACCGCGATTTCGCGCCGCGTCGACCGACGCAGCGGCTCGACGCCGGACACTGGCTTAGTAATCGATTGAGTCGGCGGCGACGCAGCGGCTTCCCGGGCTGCTAGCGCAGTGGCCTGCATCGCCGATGGCAAGGGCGGCGCAGGCGGCGGCGGCGCGGCAGCCGCGGCGGGGGTCGGCCGTGAGGCAGCGGGCTTTACGGGAGCGAGCGCTCCAGGTGCGGATGTTGCCGGCGAGGTCACGGCCGCGGGGCTGGCACCGGTCGGCCGCGGCCTGGGCGGCGGCGGGGGCTCGAGGTCACCGCTTTGCGGTAGCGGGACACTCAACTCTTCCCCCTTGGGACCAGTTCCAACGAGCTGGCTGCCGAGACGCGACTTGATGCTGGCGAAGACCTCACTCGGGATCTTGCCGAGGCGGTAATACTGGTCCAGCAGGGCAAGCGCATCCCAGCCCGCGTCGGCCGAGCGGCGCGTCAGCTTCTCGACGGCGCGGAGGAATCCTTGTTCATCGCAGGCTCCCGTCGACAGCGCGTCGAGCCACGCTTGCACGACCTCGCGGTTCACGTCTCGGCGTAGAGGGTTTGCCGTGGTTTTGGCCGGTTCGGGTGACATGGGCCGGTGCGATGCTCACACGAGTGATTGCTTGAACAGTGCGACCAATTCGTTCCACGCCCGCTCGGTCTGGGCTTCGTTGTAGATGCCTGCGGCATCGTCGTTGGTCGCAATACCGAAATAGTAGCGGGCTTTTATCCGCGAGACGAGCAGGTGCGGACTGTCCGGCTTACCCGTGACCAGTCCGCCGCCGTGAAAAGAGGCGCCGGCGCCGACGCGGTTCGGCATCGCGGCGGCGGCGCGGAGGGTCACGTCGGTGACGGTCGGCTCGTGCCCAGCGGGAGATCCGCCCAATGCGTTGCCGGAGGCGGCCACGGTGACACCCGCAGCCAATGATGCAGCGGTGAACTCACGACGGGAGAGCGAACGCTGATTGCTCATACGATGGTTGTTGCGGCTAGGAGGGCTCGTTAGTTCGGACTCTGACTCTCGAGCGGATAGGTGCGAGGCGGCTCTGCGGCGGGCGCTGTCGGCGCGGGGACCGGAGCGACTTGCGCCGCGGAGGCGGGCAGGTCCGCTTGGGGCGCCGGCGAGCTTCGAACCGCAGTATGCGTGGTCTGCGCCAGACGGGCGAGGAAGCGCTGCGCGGTCGCCGGGGGGGCCGGTGCCTGGCCGGAGAAGATCTCGGTCGCCGTCACACCTCGCTTGCCATACAGCGCAGAGTTCGCGGACTTGTCGATCGCGATCACGCTGCCGTCGATGGCGATGCCGCCGAACAAGCCGCGTGTGCGCGCGTAGGAATAAATCTCGGCCAGCGACACGTCGGTGGCTGCCGTGCCTTGCCGGCCCACGGACCCGGCGGCGACGGAAGCATCCGCGCCCAGAGTGAGCTTGCCACCCGCGATTCCTTCGACTCCGCTCTTCGTGGTGAACACCAGAATGATGTCGGAGGATTGAGCGCCGGCTTGCAAGCCCCAGCTACCCCCGGTGAGGGAGATGAATACCGGATTGCTCCAGGGCGAGTTGAGCGTGTCGCGTACAGTGAGCACTCCGTTGCCGTGCCGGCCGCCGAAGAAGAATGCGACCTGCGTGACGTCCGGAATGACCGCAATGCCGTACGCATGCGCGAGGAGCGTATCGGGCAACCGCTGGTCCGGCATGCCTTGCACGTCCTCGAGCACCTCGGTCGCCGTCAGCAGCCGCCCTTCTTCGCGGGCCGCGCCGGCGATTGAATAATTTGCAAAGGACAGCGCGAGCAGCGCGCCTGCCAGCAGCATCGAGGGGATTTTATTTCCGATGGTCATAGGGCTCCCTAAAGATCCTGTAATACACGGTGGGCAATGCGAGGATTCTAGCGGAGGTGACCCCGCGCGGGGAGCTTAGTTCAACAAACCCTAGTGTTTTGCCGTGTCGTCGAGGAGCTTTTGCGCCTCAGCGTCGCGATGGGTCCCACGGTAGTACTCGATCAGCCTGTTGGTGGCTTCCTGGGTAGCCGCATGGTTATGACCCACGGCGGCGAGTAATCGTGCACGCGCTCCGACTAGCATCGGCTCGCCTTCGGCGTACTTGTCGCGCTTGATCAAGACCCATCCCAAGCTCGCAGCACTGCGCGCGGTACGCCAGCTGTCGGCACCGGCGAGAGCCGTGTTGATCGCGAGCGAGGAGCGCAGCTCTGTCTCGGCGGCAGGGAGCGATCCCCGGCGCAACAGGATCTCACCGAGCGTCAGTTTCGCCGTTGCGACGTAAAGGTGCTGCGGCGGCAGCGACTGCGCATACACGGCGAGAGCCTCGCGCGCGGCTGCCTCGGCGGCCGACACATTGTCGGCCTTGAGATATTCACTGGCCAGCGAGTTCAGATAGTAGCCGGTGAGGTAGTGATCGGCGCCGAGTCCTTCCCTGGCGCCTGCCACGGCGCTTTCCGTGGCCTCGATGGCCTTGGAGATATCTCCGCGCCGCGCATAGAGGTCGCCCAAGTGATCCTCGGCCTGTATCACGCGCACGTTGTGCTCGCCGAAGACGCTCCGCTCGATTTCGAGCGCCTCTTTCAGCAGTTGCTCGGCTTCCGCGTACTCGCCGCGCTCCGTCAGGATGTACCCCAGAGTAGCCAACGCGACCGCGTGATCGGGGTAATTGCGGCTCACCGTGGCGCGAAAGATTTCGATCGCTTCGCGCTCGTACCGCTCGGCAGCGGCGAAGTCATCCATCCAGATGGCGGCCACGGCGAGACCGCTCAGCGTGACGGCAACCGACAGGTGTTGTGCGCCGAGGATGCTGCGGTAGATGCCGAGTGCTTCTCCGAAAAGCTTGCGGGCCTGTTTGGGATCGCTTTTCGCGCTCAGCTCGAATTGCGCATACTGAACCAGAATATCAGCCGTCTCGATCGATGAGGAGTGATCGCCTCTGCGCGACATCTCCAGCGCTTGCTGCAGATAAGCCTCCGCGGACACCAGATGGCCGGCATCGGTGAGCGCGCGGGCGAGATTCGCGAGCGCGGCGGCGGTGCGGTGCGTGTCGACGGGCTTCTCCTCCCGCCGGATGTCGACGGCCTGCTCGAACAACGGGATCGAGCGCTCGCTCAATCCTTGGCGGCGGTAAGCAAGTCCAATGCTCTCCAGGAGCTGCGCCCGGACTTCGGGCTGCAGATTCTGGCTACCGATCTTCGCCGCACCGCGATCCAGCAGCTCCTTGGCGGTCGTGTCGTGACCCTGCGCCGTGTAAGGGTCTGCTTGCGAGAACACATCGACGAGGAAGGCGGATACTTGCTGCGCCCGATCGCGTTCCTGGGTCGTCGCATCACGCGCCATTTCGACGAGGTGGTTTTGCCAGAGGGTGACGCCCGCGATGAGCGCGAGACCCAGGAATGCCGCGGCCACCACCGATAACGGCAGCAGATGGCGCCGCATGAACTTCGCCGCGTTGTAGCGCCAGTCGCCGTGGCGCGCCAGGACCGGCTTCCCGAGAAGATGCCGCGAGATGTCGTCGGCGAGGGCCTCGACGGACGGATAACGGCGATCCGGCTCCTTGCGCATCGCCATCGCGATGATCGCATCCAGATCGCCGGACAGTCGGGCGCGCAAGCGCTGCGGCGACAGCCCGCGGCGGTCCGAGAGCTTGCTGCGGTCCGCATCGGTCTCCGCCCCGAGCTTGGCGAGCACGATCTGGCTCGGACGCATCGGGTCGTCCATGCAGATCGCGCGCTCGAGCTGCAGCTGGCTGTAGCTCATGAGACGATAGGGTGATCGGCCCGTCAAGAGTTGGTACAGCAGCACTCCCAACGCATAGATGTCGGTGGCGGTGGTAATGGAGCGGCCGAGCACTTGTTCGGGGGCGGCATTCTCCGGCGTGAGGATGCGCTCTTGCAGGCGCGTCACCGGTACCGTATGCCGCATACTCTCCGGGGCGAGCAACTTGGCTATACCGAAGTCCAAAAGCTTCGGCATGCCATCGTTCATCACGAGGATATTCGCCGCCTTGATGTCGCGGTGAACGACCAGGTTGCGGTGCGCGTATTGAACCGCCGCGCAAACGCGTACGAACAGCTCGAGACGCTCGCGCACGAACAAAGTGCGGGTGTCGCAGTAGGTGTCGATGGTCTCGCCATCGACGTACTCCATCACTAGATAGGGAGTGCCGTCCTCGAGCTCGCCGCTGTCGATCAGACGTGCGATGGAGGGCTGGTCGAGCGTTGCCAGGATGTGGCGCTCGCTGTGCAGGCGGCTGCGCAGACGGGGGTGCAACGCAGCGTGGTGTAAAACCTTGACGGCCACCGTTTGCTCGTACTTGGCGTCGTCCCGCTCGCCGCGATAGACCGTGCTCATGCCGCCGTGACCCAAGATGGACACGATGCGGTAGTTGCCGATGCGAGTGCCGACGAGACGGTCCTGATGCTCCACGAGCAGCGATTCGGCCGCCTCGCTGATGGCATTAATGAGCGGGTCCTCGGTGCTTCGATCCGAGGCCAGCAACGACTCGACCGAGCGTTTGAGGTCGCCATCGCTTTCGCAGGCGGTCGCCAAGCGTGCGGCCTGCTCGGCAGGCGGCGCGTCGACGACCTGATCGAACAGCGCTTGAATCTGCTGCCAGCGAGCGCGAGGGATCACGGCGGCGTATATCCAGCGATTTCCTGCAGCAGCCACGCGCGCGCGAGACGGATGTCGCGGTGCACCGTCGCGGCAGAGGCGCCGCTTTCGGCGGCGATTTGATCGTAGGTCAGGCCGCCGAAGTAGTGGAGCTCGATGACTTGCGCGAGACGCGGCTCCATTTGCTGCAAACTTTGCAGGGCATCATCGAGGCTGATGACATCGAAGCCGGCCACTTGCGGAGCGGTGTCTTTACCGGACGGCTCTTCCTGCGGGATCCCTCGTTTCAGGCGCCCGCGAGATTTAGCATGGTCGACCAGCACCCGACGCATGAGCCGCGAGGCGAGGGCAAAAAAATGAGCGCGATCCTGGAGCGCCACGTTTCCCTGTATCAGTCGCAGGAAGGCCTCGTGCACCACCGCCGTGGCTTGCAAAGTGTGGCCGCCTCGTTCCCCCCGCATGTAATTGCGCGCCAGCCGGCGAAGCTCCTCATAGACGAGCGGCGTCAGCTGCTCCAAGGCTTGGGGGTTGCCGTCACGCCAGTCGGTCAGGAGTTGCGTGAAGTTCGCCGGCACTGGCATCGCAAGTTTCTCGTCGCCGCCAAAACAGCCCTGTCTCTCAACTTCGAATCCGTATTGCATGCACGCCATAAATTGCCGCGCTGCAGCATGAGGGAATTTCCGTGCGAATGTCGCTTTACTTAATAGGCGGGGCGTGTCGCCCGTCTAGCTGTGTCCATGTGTGTTCCAACCCCAAAGTCCGGGAGATTTCGACAATGAAGGCAAGTCTAATCGCTTTGTATACCTGCTGCGCAGTGTCCAGTGCCGCTTTCGCTTATCAAAACAACCCTCAAGGGGCGCATTCGGCCCAGTCTTATGCCTTAGGCACCCATGGGTCGCAGTTCGTGGTGCGCGATGATCCGGGCGCCAACCCGCCGAAGGCCTCGGTGATGGATGATCCGGGTGCCAACCCGCCGAAGGCGTCGGTGATGGATGATCCGGGCGCCAACCCGCCGAAGGCGTCGGTGATGGATGATCCGGGTGCCAACCCGCCGAAGGCGTCGGTGATGGATGATCCGGGCGCCAACCCGCCGAAGGCGTCGGTGATGGACGATCCGGGTGCCAACCCGCCGAAGGCCTCGGTCATGGCTGTTTCGAGCGTCAACTCGTGGCATCGGTCCTAAGGCGAGGGATGTCATGTACCGTGGCAAAATGATAATGGCGGCTGTTGCGGTTTTTGCTATCGGAGCGGCTTTCGCGGCGCCTACCTCGACGCGGGCAGATCGGTTGCAGGGAGAGTCCCGACAACCATCTTCGTGGACGCCGGGAACGAACGGCGTGATTGCGGCGTACGAGACGAACGCGTTTCCGTTGCCACCACCGCGGTAAGTCGGCACTTCTGGCCGGCGGCACGCCCGGGGCTCCCGCGTGGGAGGCCCCGGGCCGTGTCTGTGGTCTACACTACCCCGTCTTTTCAACAGGGGGGAGATAGCAGTGGCCGACTCGTCGAGCGTCATCGTGATTGCCCATCGCGGAGCGAGCGGGGAACGGCCGGAACATACCCTCGAGAGCTACCAGCGAGCGATCCACCAGGGCGCGGACTATATCGAGCCCGATCTGGTCATGACGGGCGATGGTGTGCTCATCGCACGTCATGAAAATGAAATCGGCGGCACGACGGATGTGGCGCAGCATCCTGAGTTCGCCGAACGGCGCCGCACCCAGGTCATCGACGGGGAAACGATGACGGGTTGGTTCACGGAGGATTTCACACTCCCGGAGATCAAGACGTTGCGCGCACGCGAACGACTGCCGGCACTGCGGCCCGCGAATTGCGCTTTTGACGGCCGCTTCACCGTGCCGACTTTCGACGAAATCATGCAGCTCGCGCAAGACGCGAACCGCACGCGATCCGGCGCATCCAGAATCGGGGTCTATCCCGAGACCAAGCATCCTGCCCATTTCCAAAGGCTCGGTCTCGCCCAGGAGCGTCCCGTGCTCGAGACGCTCGAGCGCCATGGCTATGCCGCGCCGGGATCCCCCGTCTTCATTCAATCCTTCGACCCGAACAATCTGCAGCAATTGCGCGACATGACGCCTTTGCCGCTGGTGCAGCTCCTGGAGTACCAGATCGGCGATGTATCACGCATCGCGCGATACGCGAATTGCATCGGTATTGCCAAGGGGCTGGCCACGCCCACGTCCGTCGCCGAAGCGCACGGGCAGGGCTTGGCGGTGCACGCCTGGACGTTTCGGGCCGAAAACGAATTCCTGCCCGACGATCTCAAGGTCGGTCAATCCCGCGCGGCGCACGGCGACCTGCGCGGTGAGATCGTCCGCTATCTTGCACTCGGCATCGATGGATTCTTTACCGATTTCCCCGCCATCGGCGTCGCGACCCGAGACGCTTACATCTCGGCGGTCCACCCCGAGCACCAGCCGGCCACCGCCACCAGTTTCCCCGAGAAAAGCGTGCACGGCCGGTAGTTGTTGCCGGGCTTGCCCTGCAGCTGCAGGCAGTTGTCGCAATTCGAGCCCGGCACGTAGTGCGGATACTTCTTGGTGTCGACTTGGCTTGCGTTCTCCACATAGCCGAGTGCGACGGCCTGCGGATCATGCACATCGACCTTCGCGGCCTCTGCGCTACGCGCGCTGCGCAGGCCGACGGCCGCGCCTGCGGCGCCGAGCGCCAGTCCCTTGAGCAGGGTCCTGCGCGAGGTCCGCCCGTCCTGTCCGTTTTCCGACATCACTCTAATATGCAGAAAAAATGCCCATGAGTCACGGTCCGGGTGGATCGCCGGCAATTTGCTATGCTCCCCGCTTTTTGGAGCTCCATTGCTCAGAGTATCGTGGCTCATCCGCTTGGCGCAGGTCGCCTTCTTCGCGGCGCTGATCTTCACCTTCTACAGCGCGGTGATTCCCCCACAAAAGGCCGTCCAGCTCGTACCCTGGGACAAGGCCGAGCACTTTCTTGCGTTTTACGCCTTGACGGGGCTTGGGGTCGCCGCCTTTCCGCGGCGCAATCTGTTCGTGCTGGCGGCGCTCCTGTCGGCATTCGGCGCCTTCATCGAGTTCGTGCAGGGACTCTCCATCGTGCATCGCGACCGTGATTTCTGGGATTGGGTCGCGGACACCGTGGCGATCTGCATGGCGCTCGCCCCGATGATCCTCGTGTGGTGGCGCCGAGTAGTAGGTTCCGGTCAGAAGAACATCGACATATAGACTTGATAGACCGTCGCGTTGAACTGATACAGCGGCTCGGCGCCCGGCTGATATTGCGGCAGTCCGTAATACTTGATGTTCCTAAAGTCCGAGTAGTGGAAGGTGATGCGGCTCGCGTCGAGCGTGACGGTCGCACGCTTGAAGATCTTCCAGCCGTTCGGCAGGAACGCATAGGTCGCCTTGGCGCCGATGGTGTAATTGTCCTGAGCGGCGAGATCCTGGTCGCGTCCCTCGAATCGATATTCGTCGGCATAAGCGAATAGGTCCGAATAGAAATCCGCGTGATTCTGCGTGTAGTAGCGCAGACGTCCCTCCAGGATCCAGACATTACTGATGGGATGGGTATAGTCGAGCTCGAAAGTCTTGCCGACGATGCTCCAGGTGTCGCGGAAATAGCGGAACGAGCCCGTGATGGCGGCGCGGTAGGGCAGAAAGTACTTCGCCTCGCCCTGAATCGCGGTGCTGGTGCGGGTGTCCGGATAGACCTGGCTGCCGAGGGAATATCCCTTGGGGGTGCCGGCATCCAGATAGCGAATCGATCGGTAGGGATTGGCGAGGTAGCCCTGGTCGGTGATCACGTTGAAGTTCACGCCGCCGATCAAGTTTTTCGTGAGGATCTGAGACAAATCGATGTCGTAGCTGCGGCTCGAGGCATGCCCCAGCCAGGTGATGAGGGGCACGAAGGCCGAACCGTTGTTCTCGCCGATCTTGTCGTCGGTGTTCGCGAAGGCAAGCGACAAAGTGGTCAAGTCGCCGAACATGTCCTGTTTCAAGGAAACGCTCGAGGTGTCGGAGCGGTAATCGCGCTCGACGCTCGTCTGGTACGTGGCGTTGTAAGTGGTCTTGTCGTGCACGAACTCGAGGGTCGCGCTCTTCTGAATGCGCTCGTCCCTGATCTGGCTCGCCTGGCTCAGCACGTCGATGGACGCGCCGCTCACTTTGTCGACGAAATAGTTACCCGAGATCGCGAAATTCTCGGTGAACTTCTTGCGCACCGCGACCGATTCGCCGGTGATGTCCATCCCGCCGCCGCTGTACTTCGAATAAAAGAGATCTGCGCGGTCGTCCGGAAGGACGTCCGCGCAGGTGGCTCGGATGAGGAGTAATACCGCGATCGTCGCTGCTCGCCCGATGGCGCGACGCGCGGGCGCTAAATTCATCAATTGCAACCGCAGCCCCCGCCCGCGCTACCGGTGGCGCCGCGCGATCCCTCGCGGGACTCCCGAATGTGGTCGAGATATCCCGAGGAGATCGCGTCGCGATCCCATGCCATGATCGGGTCGGCGAGCCGATCGCGCTCATAGGGCTTGACCCACGGCTGGATGTTGCTGCAGGCCGCCGTCATCAGCACGAGGCCTGCCACAGCTAAGGGACGAAGGCCGCGCATGCGCTACTCCCGGATGAGCTGACGGATACGATCCTGATAATCGTTCTCGTCGCCCGGCCGGTATCCACGGTGGATGTAGCGGATTTCGCCCTTGCGGTCGATGATCACCGAGCTCGGCATCTCATCGACGTGATAGGCCTTGCTCACCTGATTCGCCGGGTCGAGCAGAACAGGGAAGCTCACGGGCTTGCGCGCGAGGAGCTCTTTCACGGGCGGCGAGTCCTTGTCGACGTTCACGCCGATGAGGGTGAATCCGGCCGGCTTGTACTTCTTGTACATCTGATCGAGGAGCGGCATCTCCTGCTGGCAAGGTCCGCACCAGGTGGCCCAGAAGTTCACCATCACCACCTGCCCCTTGTACTGGCTGAGGGCGGCCTGGCCGCCGTCGAGAGCGGTGAGCGTGAAGGCGGGCGCAGGGCCGCCTGCGTCGGCCGCGAAAGCGACGGAGGCGATGACGATGGCTGCCATCGCGCAGCGTCGCAACATCTTAACGGTAGTCATACGCTTGATCTCCTAATTGATTCGGCAACGAACTTCAAAAAAACGTCGTCAGGCTCATCGTCCCTTCAATGTTGTGCACGTTCTCGTCGACTCCGAATAGATTGTCTTCGAACACATGGTCGCGGACGTCCAAGTGCAGAGCCAGCCAATCGGTTATCAAGATCCGCGTGCCGACCCCGAAATTGAGCGCGAACTGATCCTGGTCGGCAAACTTCACATCCCCGATGCCGACGATCACGTAGAGCGCGGTGTTGAAGGCGCGCCCACGTCCCAGAAACACCTCGCCGGGCAGTATGTTGTAGCCCACGTCGAGGTCGTAGTACGTGAAGTGCCTCCCAGAGTTGCTCAGCACCGTGATGGCGGGGAAAGTCTGCTCCAAGCTGCTCTGGCCGGCCTTCGAGCGCGCGAGAAAACCCTCGAGAAAGAAGTCCTCCGTCACGTGATAGGCGGCGCGTACCCCGTAGACCGGATTGGTACCGAAGTCCTGGATACTCAGGGCGCCGAAATAGGCGCCGAGCTCGAAGTCCTTGGCCTTGATCTTGGGGGTCTTCACCACGCGCCGGTTGACCTGGGGCTCGACGATGGTCGGCTCGGCCCCCGGATCCTCCACGGTAACCTGCTGCGGATGCTTGTCACCGCGATGGAACCAGCCGCAGCCCGACAGCAGCGCGGCCGCTAGAAGAATACAGCAAAGCCGACTTTCCATTCTTCCAGGTCCTCGTACACATTCAGGTGGTTGAAGACGACGTAGTGGCGCCAATCGGCACGCCACATGAAGCGTCGTGTGATGAAGCCGCGCGCCCCGAGCGACACGTAGGCCATTTCATTGCTGTTCTCGAGGGGTGCGGGGGGCACCTTGTCCGCGATGTGCTGGTAGCCTCCGCCCAGTCCGGCGGTCGGGGAAAACCATTTCCATTCGGGAATGAAGGTGTGCCGCAAGCCGATCGTCGCGATCACTCGGTTGTCGAGGGTGCCGAGGGCCTGCTGCAGGACTGCCTCGGCGTCGATGCTTTCGGTGATGGAGTAGTCGACATAGGCCGTCACCAGGTTTTGCCGGTTGTACACGCCATAGCCCGCGCCGAGCTCCCAGTGATGGCTGGGGAAGTCGGGGTAGGGCGGTATGGGTGCCGGCTCCCCGTCGGCGAGCTTGGTAATCGCCAGATCCGCCCGCCGCGCCCAACCCTCCTGGCCGTGAGGGGCGCGCACCTTGTACCAGTCCGTGCGGCTGAAGAGCACGGTGACGATCTCGTCCCGGCCCACGACGTAAACGACGGGGAAACCCCGCCCCGGTCCCGAGTGCATCTCGAGATACGGCGCAGTTACTACCAGTTGCAGTAGAGGTCGTTTCGCCGCCTGTGCGACACCCAGATGCAACGTCTGCAGCAGCAGAATGAGCCCGAGCAGACGTCGCATCAGTTCATATCGCCGTCACGTCAGTTCGCGACCGGGGCGACGAACGGATCGTTGTAGTACTGGCCACCGATGTCCAACCATTCCGAGATCAAACGCAACTCCCCGGTCGTCAAGAACCCGGTGTGATCGAGCACAGGGTCATGAAAGCTCCCATCGAACATCCGCAAGAACGCCGTCGACGACGCCGCATTCCCCGCAGCCATCGGTGCCGCCAGCATGACGGGTACCTGTGTCGGCGGAGGGCCGGGATTGGTGACCGTCAAATCTTCCAGCACGCCCATATTAAGCGTCTGCTCGTCGTGTTGGAACAGCAGGTCCTCATAAGAAGTGAGGATGGTCGCATCCGTGGCCGATGCGGAGCCGGTCAAGTCGACTTGACCGGCGGGCACTTGAACTTGATTTGCCAGGCTCACGGGGTTGTGACAGTTGGTGCAGGTCTGAGTGGCGACGGTGTTGACCACCGGGCCGCGCGCGGTCTGCCACAGATTCTGAATGAAGAGCTCCGTGGGATTCGACGCCGGGTTCGCATAATGGATGGTGATCCGGCACTGTGCGCTCCACGGAATGCAGTTGCCGATGATCATCGGCGGCGTACTCGGAATGCCTTGGTTGGAGGCGCCCGTGACACTGGTGCCGTAGTAGTAGTCGATATTCGTATCCGCTTGAGGTGTCGTGACGCCGTTCGTCCAGACCGGCGCGTAGATGACGTCGGTCGCGAGAATTTGCGAACACGGCTGAGTGTAGGGCTCCGGCAGTTTCGCGAGCGCGCTACCCGTCTCGCAGCTGATGCGCTCGAGCGTCTGCGCCATCGTCTCGCCGGCGTTAGCGAACAACGCAGAGTAAGTGCCGGGGAAGGGCGACCCGGTGGTCGGCGCGCCCAGATTCACCGGGGCCGTGAGCCCGCTGCGACCGTGCGACGGCGTCGTGAGATTGCCGGCCGTGTGGCAACCGTTACAGGACTTGACCTCGCCGGGCTGCAGCGACATCCAGCTCGTGTGCTGCGCAGTGATGCGCCGCGCATTCGCATCGAGCACGTCGATGGTGAAAGGTACTTGCGCCGGCACCTGAATCGACACCGAGCCGTCGGGTTGAACCGGGGCATACCCCAAGATCTCGCGCATGCCCATCCCGGCAGGTCCGAAGTCGTTCTGGTCGATCTTGCGCACCTTCTTGGAGGGAATCTCGACGGCTTTCTCGATGCGTACGAAGCGCGCCGGCCGCGTGTAGAAACTCGCCTGCTGCGGATTCGCCTGCGTGGCGATGTCGGGCTTCGCGGTATCGACCCCATCGAAGTCATAGACGCTGCTGATCTCTAGGATGCCGACCCCGTTGTTCACCAGGGCCTGCTGGGCCGCGTTGCCCGGCGCGAAATCCGGAATGAAGGCCGGTACGGGGTTGCGCGCCTGCAGGATGACCGGCTCGACGATCTCGGTGCCCTGCTCGGCGGAGAGCAGCGGCATCAGGGTACCGGCATCGAAGTCGTAAATCCAGATCGTGTACTGAGGCGGCGCGAGCACTACGTTCGTGCCCGTCGTGTTGGTGTTGCTGCAGACCTCGGTGGTGCCGCCGGCGCCCTCGACCAGGCAGGGTGCCCAGCTCACCAGCATGCGGTTGGTGCCGTCGTACAGCGGATACATGGAATAGAAGCGTCCGCCGGCCGAGGGCATGTTCGCGTCGGTGGTCACGCCGAGGGAAGTCGCGCTGCTTTGTCCGGGACCCTTGAGGGTGCTCGTGGGCGAGCTCGGCTGATTGATCTCGACGAAATCTTGGGCGTTGATGAGGACGATGTCGCCGCCGAGCTGAGTGCCCGTGAACGGCCGGGCGATGGCGAGCAGTTGGCCGTCCGCGCGCTGGCGCGCGTTCAAGAATTGGATGACGTTGTTGTTGGTGCCGGCTATGTTGGCGCCCGTTGCGTGGCTGTTCGCTCCGTAGTAGAGCTGCTCGCCCGTGCCGTCGGGATTGGTGACGTGCAGACTGATCTCATCGCCGTTCTCGGTATCCCAGCGCGAGAACACGGCTTGGCCACTGGCGAGGATCGACGGCGCGAAATCGTGGTTGGTGTTGAAGCTGATCTGGTGCATGCCCGTGCCGTCGCCGTTCATGACGTGCAGCAAGAAGATCGCTTGTTGCTGATTGTCCGTCACGGCCTGGTATTGCGGCCGACCCTCGTCGATCAGGATCGCCTGGGTCGCGAGCTGGCGCGTCGAGGAAAAAATGATGCGTCCGTCCGGCAGGAAGTGCCCGCCGACGTCGTGGCCGGCGGTGACGTCGTCATTGGTGAGTTGCGTGACCGCCTTGGTGCCCGCGTCGTACTCATAGATATGCCAGTTCGGCTGCTTGGGATCGTCGTTCGCGAGCGTCGTGTTGAGGGGCAGGCGCAGCGAGAAGATGACCTTGGTCCCATCCGGAGAGACGTCGAGGTCACGCACCGCGCCCTGACCGTTCGTGAGGGGGAGCGTGACGTTCACCTCCGGAGTCGCGGCGCTCGCCGTGCTCCGCATGTATAGATCGCTCCCCGTGATCGAGGTGATGAGATCGCGCGCATCGATGTCCGCGGGCGTCGCGGCCTTGTCCTTCTTGTTGGTGCTCTTCGTGAGCACCGGCTGCTTCACATACATCATCGGATAATTGGTGATGCCGGGCGTCAACGCCTGGCCGCCGGCGAGGCCGGGAGCCGTGCCGGTCGGCGCACTGTTGCAGCCGAAGAGAAGAGCGACGGGAAGGAGCGCAACGGCCAATTTGAATGAACCGTGACGGGCTTCACGTAGACGCTGGATGTTCATGTTCGGTTTCCTACTGTCCTGGTCTTGTGGACCAATTCGCGTGTGCGCACCGAATCATTGAACTTAATGATTTCATAAGTGCATCTTCGTTCGATGCGCACTCGCAATCTGTTAACGCACTCACAGAAGAACTTCGCCATATACGGTTTTCTGAGCTTACCGCGCAGATTCTTACATTCTGAATCGCAGAATAAGGGTGCGTAGTCGGCGGTCGGTACTGTCGCGAAAAGCCGACGTCGTTGTGATGAGACATTCTGTAGCGGCTGTTTTGGTGATTAGATTGCCGCAACAGGTCCAAGTCACCACTCGCTGAGCGGATGTGAACATGAACGGGATGGAGAAACCAATGAGGCAGTTCGTCGGACTCGCGCCCTTGCCGCGCGTCATCAAAGTTGTGCTGAAGACGGCGGCGTGCATGGGCGCGCTCGCACTGCTTGGCACGGGCGCGAACGCGCAGCCAGTCACCGCCGACCAGGCGGTGCGCATGTACAACCGCATCGCCGGCATACCGCCGACGGCCGCCGAGCTGCAGCAGATGCTACAGGCGACGGACGCGGTGTCGGCGGCGCTGATCGCGACCAACGATCCCAAATTCTTCAACGACACGATCCGCAACATGGCGGCGCCGTGGACGAACCGCGATCAGTCGGTGTTCGTGCCATTGAACGACTACACGGCGACCGTGATCGGGATGGTTCACGATAACGTGCCGTTCAACACGGTGCTGAGCGCAGACATCCTCTACATCGGTGACGGCACGTCGGGCGAGGGTGCGTACTCGCCGGACAACAACACGATGTACATCAACCTGGATGCCGCCAACGCCGATCTGAGCGCGCACTTGAAGAAAACCACGCAATCGTCGCTCACTGGGATTCCTTCGGCGGCCGTGGCCGGCGTGATGACGACGCGCGGCGCGGCGAGCGCCTTCTTCGTCAACGGCACGAACCGCGCGATGTTCCGCTTCACCATGATCAACCATCTCTGCAACGATCTGCCGACGGTGATGGACACCACCCGGCCGCCCGACCGGATCCGCCAGGATGTGACGCGCAGCCCCGGCGGTGTGAGCACTCTCTTCTTGACCAACTGCATCGGCTGTCACAGCGGCATGGATCCGATGGCGCAGGCCTTCGCTTACTACAATTTCTCGTACCCGGCGAGCGAGGTGGGCGCCACCGCCTGGCCCATCGGGCAGATCGTGTACACGGCGGGTCAGACCCAGCCGAAATACCACATCAACAACGCCAACTTCCCGCAGGGCTTCAACACGCCGGACGACAGCTGGACCAACCGCTGGCGCAGCGGACCCAATCAGAACTTGGGTTGGAGCGCGAGCCTGAGCGGCTCGGGCCAAGGTGCTCAGTCTTTAGGAACGGAGCTCGAGAACAGCCAGGCGTTCGCGAGCTGCCAGGTCACGCGGGTGTTCAAGACCGTGTGCTACCGAGCTCCCGCGGTGAGCAGCCTCGAGAACCCACAGGGCGACACCGCACAGATTCAATCGATGATCACCTCGTTCCAACAGAACGGCTACTCGTTGCGGCAGGTGTTCGCTGAAGCCGCTGCTTACTGCAAGGGAAATTGATCATGAAAGCCACACGCATCCTTGGCCTGCTTACCTTGGTAGCCTCGCTGGGCCTCTCCGCCTGCGGCGGCGGCGGCAGCGGCAACTCGGCGTTGCCGGTCGGTGCTCCGACCAGCAGCGTCAACGCCTACACCGGACCTGCGCCCGCGACAGCCGATGTGCAGGCCTTCGAGGTCAACCTCTGGAACAACATCCGCGGCCAGAACCGCTGCGGGCAGTGCCACAACTCGACCACTCCCGCGCAGATGCCGAACTTCGCGCGCAGCGACAATGTGAACCTGGCCTACGCCGAGGCGAACACCGTCGTGAATCTATCGCAGCCCTCGACCTCGATAATGGTCGCCAAAGTGAGCGGCGGACACAACTGCTGGCTTGCGGACCCGAGCGCTTGCGGCCAGATCTTGACCACGTGGATCAGCAACTGGGCGAGTGCCACCGGCGCGACGTCCGCAACGACGGTCACGCTGGTCGCGCCGCCGGTGCAGTCGGTCGGCAAGAGCCTGAGCTTCTCCTCGGCCACGACCGCCGCCACGGACTACCAGGCCACGATTTATACCTTGACGAGCGTCTACTGCTCGAAGTGCCACTCATCGACGGCGAATCCCGCCACCCAGCAGGCGCCGTATTTCGCGGATCCGGTAATCAGTACCGCGTATCAGGCCGCAATTCCGAAGATCGACTTCACCGGCTGCGTGCCGCAGAACTCCCCGACCTTCGCGACTACCTGCGGCGTCAACTCGCGCTTCTACCAGCGTCTGGCAACCGACATGCACAATTGCTGGAGCACGTGCTCGGCCGACGCAGCGCTCATGCTGACGCAGATCCAGGCCTTCGCGATGGATGCACAGCCGACGAACCTCGATCCGGCATTGGTCGTGAGCGCGGCGCTCACCATGACCCAGGGCACGGTCGCGAGCGGTGCCAACCGCTACGACGCGGACACCATCGCCAAGTACATGTTCTCGGAGGGCGCGGGGTCGACGGTCGCGTATGACACCAGCGGTATCGACCCGGCGGCCGATCTGACGCTCACCGGCCATTATCAATATGACGGCAGCTGGGGCGTCATTTTCCTGGCCGGCGGCGGCAAGGCGCAGTCGACCGTGCAGGCGAGCTCCAAGCTCAACACGCTCATACAGGCGACGGGCGAATTCTCGATCGAGGCCTGGGTGACTCCTGCGGTCGTGGCCACGAATCTGTCGAACATCGTGAGCTATTCGGGCGGCGACACGTTGCGGAACTTCACGCTCGCGCAGACCAACCAGGACTATGACTTCCAGCTGCGCAGCTCCAACTCCATGGGCCTGAACGGTATGCCGCAATTGCAGACGCCCAACTCCACCATGGCGCTGCAGGCCGCGCTGCAGCACGTGGTGCTCACGTACGATCCCATCAACGGGCGGCAGATCTACGTGAATGGCGTCAATCAGAACATTCCGGATCCGCAGAAAGGCGGCACCCTCTCGAACTGGGACACCACCTTCGCGCTCGTGCTCGGCAGCGAGGTCTCGGGCGACAATGCCTTCCAGGGCGAGATCAAGTTCCTCGCGATCCACCAGCGCGCCCTCACGGCCGCCCAGATCACGCAGAACTTCAACGCCGGCGTCGGCCAACGCTACTACCTGCTGTTCAACATCTCCAACGTGCCGGGCGTCAATGTGCCGCAGGCGTACATGATGTTGACGGTGAGCCAGTACGACAATTACAGCTATCTGTTCTTCCAGCCGACGTTCATCTCGCTCGATCCGACGGCGAAGCCGGCCACCATTCCCGTGCAGGGCATGCGCATCGGCATCAACGGCTCGATTCCGCTGGTGGGTCAGGCCTATAGCCCGCTGAATACCTCCATCACCGCCGCGGGATACACGCCGCAGGGCGAGGTCTTGTCGACCGTCGGCACGGTGATCGGCCTGGAAAGCGGGCCTGCGACCGACCAGTTCTTCCTGCAATTCGACCTGCTCGGTACGGCGAAGGACGTGATCGTCGATGCCTCTCCGTGCCCGGTGGGACAGACCACTTGCACGCAGGCTCTGAACCTCGGGCCGGTGATGGCGGATGTCGGTGTGCGCAGCTTCGCGCAGGTGAACTCGACCTTCTCGCAGCTCACCGGAGTTCCGACGTCAAACATGTCGGTGGTATCGACCTACCAGAGCGTGCAGCAGCAGCTGCCGGCGGTTAATACGCTCGAGGCATACTCCTCGGCGGCTCAGGTCGGCGTTGCGCAGCTTGCGGTGCAGTACTGCAACCAGGTGATGAACACCCCGTCGCTGCAGGCGCAGGTGTTCCCGGGCGTGACGTTCAACGGCTCGACGTTCTCGAGCGTGACCGCTACTGCCCCGATCGGCGGCGTCATGCAGTACACGAGCTCAGGGCCCGCGGCTCAGGTCGTCCAGGACCTCGCGACGCTTGCGGTCGGCAACGGTGCGCTCACCCATCAGCCTGCGCCTTCCACGGTGACGATCGAGCTCACCAATCTCATCGGCAACCTGTGCACCGGCAGTACTCCTTGCAACAGCGCAGCGCGTGTGTCGGCCGTGACGGTCGGTGCCTGTGCCGCGGCTCTCGGCAATGCCGACGTGATGATCGATTAACAGCTAAAGGATCGAAGAGGACTTATTATGCGAATGCGCAACGTACCGAAGTTCCGCAAAGTACCCAAGGGTAAGGGACGGCACGAGCCGTACCGGCATCCGGATCATCCGCGGCCCACGACGCGCCGAGAATTCATCGCGCAGGGCTTCATGGCAGGCGGAGCCTCGGTGGTACTTCCTTCGCTGGCCGCCTTGCTGGCGAATCCGCGCATCGCCCAGGCGCAGCTTGCTCCGGATATTACGTCGGCCGTGCACGCTTGCGGCATCACGCAAGGAGCGGGAATGATCCCGTTCATCTGCTTCGACCTTTCGGGCGGCGCCAACATCGCGGGCTCGAACGTGCTCGTCGGCGGCCCGACCGGCCAGCTCGATTTCCTGAGTGTGGCGGGCTACAGCAAGCTCGGGCTCCCGGGCACCATGGTGCCGAACAGCAGCACCACAAGCTTCGTCGATTCGAGCCTGACGCTGCGCTATCACTCCGACAGCGCGCAACTGCGCGGCATCAAGACGAAGTTCACCAATACGGCGGCCATGGCCAATGTCACCGGCACCATCGTTCCCGCGCTCTCGCAGAACGATACCAACACTAACCCCCACAACCCGATGTACGGGATCTGGCAGGCGGGGGCGCAGGGTGCGCTGCTCAATCTCATCGGCACGGACAGCTCGGTCTCGGGCGGCAACTCCATGGCCCCGCCGAACATGATCAACGTGGCCGCCCAGCCGACCACGATCGACAGCGGCCAGGATACGGCGGGTCTCGTGAGCACAGGTCAGCTGAGCACTTTGCTGCCCAACTCGAACGACGTGACGAACGTGCTCGAGTCGATGAAGCGCATCAGCGACGCGAAACTCTCGAGCAGTGTCATCCAAACCTACGCCAGTCCGACGGCGATCGCGAATGCGCAGACCGTCCAGGCGTGCGCCTACACCAAGGCAGCGTATCTGCTCAATGCGTACCCGAATCCCGGCGCGGTCGATCCCGATGACGATACGTCGATCGTGAGCCCCAGCGGCTCGGGCTCGATTTTTTCTCTCGCGGAATATCAGGGCAACAGCGACTTCCAGAAAACCGCCGCCGTGATGAAGCTCGTGATCGACGGCGATGCCGCCGCCGGCACGATCGAGCTCGGTGGATTCGATTACCATACGGGCGAGCGCGCCACGGGCGAGACGCGCGACTTCGGTGCGGGCCAGTGCATCGGCGCGGTCCTGCAGTATGCGGCGAGCAAGGGTAAGCCCGTCATGATCTATGTTTTCAGCGACGGCTCGTTGGCGAGCGACGGGACGATCGATAGTTCGGTCGGCGGTCGCGGCAAGGGCGTATGGACGGCGGACAATCAGAACGTTGCGGCCACTTACTGGTTGATTTACAACCCGGCCGGCAAGGCGACGACTGCGCAAAGCAGCATCGAAGCAAGCTTGCAGCTCGGCTACTTCAATCCCGATGGCTCGCAGAATACGACCAGCAGCCCCGCCGGCAACAACGTGCCGAACCTGGTGCAAATGGTGGTGCTCAACTATCTGGCGTTGCATAGCGCCACCGACCTTGCGCGCTGGCCGACCCTGTGGGGCGGTCCGAGCGGTCCGAACACCGTGAACACGCTCGGCAGCGGATCGGCACTCGACTCCCTGGTCATGTACAACCCGCTCTCGGGTCTGGTGAACGGCAGAGTTCCCGCCTGATCGCACCCGCCCGTTGGTCCGGCCGTGAGGTCGGGCCAACGCCTGCGAGATCGCCCGGTGTCTCCATCGAGACACGGATCGTTCATTGCTCATTGGCGTCACCGCGGGGTTCCCGCGCAACGATCGTGATGCGCGACGACTTTCCACGAATGTGCGCCACGTCATATTCGATTCGTTCAAAGCGAAGCCCGACGCGTTGACACTGCGGCTCGCAGTATGCGATTTTGCATAAGGTCTGATCAGGGCAAACTCGTTGAAAAGCGAGGGCGCAAAGCTTCCGGTCTACAGGGTTGTTCCGTTCGAACTCGAACCTAGGACAGCGGGGTTACCAGCGTGATTGACATGAGGCCGCGCGCGCGCGCCGACGATGATCGCAACAGCGCGGGTGCGGCGCGGTGAGGGTAATTCCCGCCAAGCTTGCGCTCCTTGCCTGCCTCGCGTTCGGCTCGGCGAGCGTCTGCGTCGCGGAAGCGCCGACCATGGTGGGCCAGGAGGCGCCGGATTTCACGTTGAAAGCGCTGAACGGCGCCAACCTGCGCTTGTCGGAATTTCGTGGTCAGGTGGTCCTCGTGAACTTCTGGGCGCGCTGGGCCAACGACACGCGGCGCGAGATGCCCGCGCTCAACCGCATCAACACCACCTACGGGCGCGCGGGTTTGGTGGTGCTCGGCATCTCGATCGATGATGATTTGCGCCGCGCTGAGGATTTTGCCGATTCGATGAAGATCTCTTATCCGGTAATGTTCGACACCGGCTCGGAGATCGGCCGTGACTATCAGCTCGGGAGGTTGCCCATGACCATTCTGGTCGATCGCTCGGGTGTGGTGCGCTACTCTCATCTCGGGTACAAGCGCGGCGACGACCGCTTGTACCTCGATCACATACGCGAGTTGCTTCGCGAGTAAGGCTCGATATGAATCGTACGTCTCGACTTTTGTCCACCGTCGCGGGAGCCTTGTGGCTCGCGTGCGCTTGCCTTGCGCCGACGGCGCGCGCCGGTTTCGCGGAAGCCACGCCGGCCGATGCACCGCCGCCCGCTGCGTCGCCCGCTGCTGCGCCGGCCGCTGCGGCACCGGCCGCTGCGGCACCGGCCGCGGGCGATGCGGCGGCGACTTCCGGGACAGCTGCCGATGCAGGCGACTTCAAGACGCTCGATCAAGAAGTCCAGAGCATGAAGAAGGACGTCATCGACCTCAACAAGGATCTGTTCGTGCTCGAGGAAGAGCTGCTGTTTCCGGCGAACACGCAGGTGGCGGTATACGTCTCGATGGACGTGGGCACCTTTTTCGCGCTCGATTCCGTGACGGTCAAGATCGACAACAAGCAGGTTAAGAACTATCTGTACACCGCGCGCGAGGCTGACGCGCTGCTCAAGGGTGGCGTGCAGCAGATTTATCTGGGGAATCTCAAGGTCGGCAAGCACGAGCTCGTGGCTTTCTTCACCGGCAAGGGCCCGGTGGAGCGCGACTACCGCCGCGGTGCCACGATCAATTTCGACAAGGGCGTCGGCGCGAAGTATCTCGAGCTCAAGATCTCCGACAAGGTCGCGAAGCACCAGCCAGAGTTCCTGATCAAAGACTGGGAATGATGACGGGTGTAACGGTGCGGCGTTTGAGCTCCATGCTGCGGCCGATTGCGCTCGGCGGTTTGCTGCTCGCGCTGCCCGTTGCGGCGGGATGGGCGGCGAAGTACCAGAAGCCCGACCCCGACGGCTTGCCGCCGCACGACGTCAAGGACCTGCATTACGGCGACATCCTCTTCTATTTCTATCAGGACGATTACTTCGATTCGATCACGCGCCTGCTGGCGGCGCAGCAGCTCGAGCGGTTGCCGCATACGGAAGGCGAGGCGGAGTTGTTGCTCGGCGGGCTCTATCTCTCGCTCGGCGAGCACGTCGAGGCGGGTAAGATTTTCGAGGCGTTGCTCGCCGGCAAGGCCTCCGAGACCGTGCGCAACAAGGCGTGGTTCTACCTCGGCAAGGTCTGGTACCAGCGCGGCTACCTCGAGGAGTCCGAGCGCGCGCTGCGCCAGGTCTCCGACAAGATCCAGCCACGCATCAGCGCCGAGCGCTACATGCTGCTCGCGCAGCTCAAGCTCCGCGAGGGTAAATACGACGAAGCCATCGCCGCGCTGCAGAGCTGGCACGGCGCGCCCGACTGGACGGCCTACGCGCAGTTCAACCTGGGCGTCGCCTTGGTGCGCAAGGACCGGCTGCCCGAGGCGATCGCCTATCTCGATCGCGTGGGCAGGATGGAGACGCAGAACGAGGAGCTCCTCAGCCTGCGGGACAAGGCGAATCTCGCCCTCGGATTCGCCTACCTGCAATCGAAACGTCCGGCGGAGGCGCGGCCGATACTCGAGCGGGTGCGCCTCGAGGGACCTTTCTCGAGCATGGCGCTGCTCGGCGTCGGCTGGGCCGACTCCGCGCTCGGCGAATTCAAGGGGGCTCTCGTGCCGTGGCTGGCGCTGCGCAAGCGCAATCTCCTCGACGCCGCCGTGCAGGAGTCCTATCTGACGGTGCCGTACGCTTACAACCAGCTCGGCGCACCCGGCCAAGCAGCGGAGTATTACAGCGCTGCGATCGACTCGTTCGACGCCGAGTTCAAGCGGATCGACGAATCGATCGAGGAAATCCGCGGCGGCAATCTGCTCGACCGGCTGCTGAAGGACGACAAGAAGGACACGCTCACCTGGTACTGGCAGCTGAAGTCGCTGCCCGATGCGCCGGAATCGCGCTATTTGTATCAGCTGCTCGCGATGAACGAGTTCCAGGAAGGTCTCAAGAACTACCGCGAGCTCAAGTTCATGAGCCGCAACATCGATGACTGGCGCGAGGACGTCGCGGCCTTCGACAACATGCTCGATACCCGCCAGCACGCCTACAACGAGGAGGTGCCGAGGGCCGACGCCGTGATGTCGGCCACCGATCTCGATGCCCTGACGCGCAGGCGGGTCGACTTCGAGTCGCGGATCAACGCGATCGAGAAATCCAACGACGTGGCGGCGCTCGGCACCCCCGAGGAGCAGCACACCTGGGTGCGCATCAAGCGCATCGACGACTTCGTGCAGATGCATCCGGACGACCCGGATCTCGCGGAGATGCGCGACAAGATTCGCCTCATCAAGGGCGTGATGTACTGGCGGCTCTCGGAGAGCTTCAAGGCGCGACTGTGGAACGAGCGGCGGTCGGTGAAGGAACTCGAGGCCTCGCTCATCGAGACGCAGAAGCGTGCGGTTCAGGTCGAGCAGGCGCGCGCTGGCGTTCCCACCAACACGGGTGCATTCGCGGACCGGGTCGGCGCGACCCGCGCGCGCATGGACGAGCTGCAGGCGCGTCTCGCCGCCCTCACGGACAAGCAAGCACATTATCTCCAGGATTTGGCGATCGAGGAGCTGGGACGGCAGAGACAGCGCATCGAGACCTATCAAGTGCAGGCGCGCTTCGAGCTCGCGGCGATCTACGACAAGACGGCGAACAAACCGGCGGCCAAGCCGGCGGCGGCCCCGCCCCCAACCAACACGCCGCCGGCGGGCAAGCCCAAGAGTAAAAAATGGTGGTGGCCGTGGTGATGCGTCGTGCCGCTATGCGCATTGCATTGACCGGCGTGCTGCTGTATTCGACCGTTGCGGGCGCGTCCTCGAGCAAGGAACCGACCATCAAGGACCTGGAGAAGCAACAGCAGGTGGACGTAAGTCCCGAGTCGCCGCACGACGTCGATGCCAACAAGACCATGCAGAGCTACAAGCGCTTCCTCGACTTGAACGCCGGCGACGCGGCGCTGCGCGAGGAGGCGATGCGTCGGCTGGGCGATCTCAATCTGGAAAGCTCGGAATCGGAGCGCATCGAGCACGAGCTCGCGACCAACGAGGGACTGCGTGCGACCGAGGCGATCCACCTCTATACGGCGTTGCTCAAGGCCTATCCCAAGTACGAGCGCAACGACTCGGTGCTGTATCAGCTGGCGCGGGCCTACGAGCTCAACGCGCAGCCCGACAAGGCGCTTGCGACGCTCGATCGGTTGGTGGCCTCCTATCCCGGCAGCAAGTACCTCGACGAGGCGCAATTCCGGCGCGGCGAGATCCTGTTCTCGAACAAATCCTATCCCGCGGCGCAGGCGGCCTACGAGGCGGTGATCAAGTTCGGCTCATCGTCGGGGTTCTACAACCAAAGCCTGTACAAGCACGGCTGGTCGTTGTTCAAGCAGGGCGAGAACCAGCGCAGCCTCGATTCCTTCGCCGACGTGCTCGACTCGGTGCTCGTGGCGAAGAGCAACGCGAAGACCCTGATCGAGCTCGAGACGTTGAGCAAGCCGAATCGCGAGCTCGTGGAGGACACGTTCCGCGTCATGTCGATCACCTTCTCGTATCAGGAGGGGGCGAAGACCATCGACGAATTCGTCAAGCACCGCAAGCAGCAGCGGCCGTATTACTACCTTCTCTATGCGCGCCTCGGCGATCTGTACATGGAGAAGGAGCGCTACACCGATGCGGCCGACGTGTATCGGGCGTTCGTCTCGCAGGATCGCAACAACGAGAAGGCGCCGCTCCTCGAAATGCAGGCTATCGAAGCCTATTCGAAGGGCGGCTTCCCCGATCTCGTGCTTCAAGGCAAGAAGGAGTTCGTCGAGAACTACAGCTACGGCACGGCGTTTTGGCAGGGCCGCACCCCCAAGGACGAACCCAAGGTCGTCGAAGTCCTCAAGATCAACTTGAAGGACGTCGCGCAGTACTACCACGCGCAGGCGCAGCGCACGAAGAACGTGGCGGATTTCCAGGAAGCCGCGAAATGGTACCGCAGCTACTTGACCTCGTTCCCGGACGATCCCGAGTCCGCGGTCACGAATTACCTCTTGGCCGACACCCTGTTCGAGAGCAAGCAATACCTGGACGCCGCGCAACAGTACGAGAACACCGCCTATTCCTACGGTTCGCACGCCAAGGCGGCGGATGCCGGCTATGCGGCGCTGGTGTCCTACGGCAAGGAAGAGGACGGATTGTCGGGCGAGGCCAAGGCGAAGATGCACGGCCGCGAAATCGACAGCTCGCTGCGGTTTGCGCAGGAGTTCCCGACCCATCCGGAGAGCGCGCAGGTGCTGACTCGCGCCGCGACGGATCTATACGCGGCGAAGGACTATCAACGCGCCACCGCGGCCGCACAGATGCTGCTCGCGCGGCAGCCGCCGGTGGACGCCACGAAGCAGCGCATCGCCTACACCGTGATCGCGAACTCGAACTTCGAGCAGGGGCATTTCGACAAGGCGGAGGCGAGTTATGCGAGCGCGCAGGCGCTCATGCCGGCCAACGACCCCGAGCGGGCGGCGATCGTCGATCGGCTCGCGGCCTCGATTTACAAGCAGGGCGAGCAGAAGAGCCAGGCCGGGGACAGCGCCGGCGCGGTGGAGGATTTCCTGCGCGTGTCGAAGGAGGCGCCCAGCTCCAAGGTGCGCGCGAATGCGGACTTCGACGCGGGCGCGTTGCTCATCGCGCAGAAACAGTGGGATCGGGCCATCGTGGTGCTCGAGGGCTTTCGGCGCAACTTTCCGCAAAGCTCGCTGCAGCCCGACGTGACGCGCAAGCTCGCCGTGGCGTACTCGGAATCGAACCATCCGGGGCAGGCCGCTGCCGAATTCGAGCAGATCGCTCAGACACCGACCGAGAGCGCGGATCTGCAGCGGGAAGCAACGCTGCAAGCCGCGGATCTCTATGACAAGGCGGGCAATCCGGGAAAATCGCGCGCGATGCTCGAGGCCTTCGTCAAGCGTTTCCCCCAGCCCTTGAACCCGGCGATGGAGGCGCGCAACAAACTGAGCGTCATTGCCGCGAAAGCGGGAGACATCAACGCGCGCGATTACTGGCTGAAGGAGATCGTGGCCGCCGACCGTACCGCGGGCGCGGCGCGCACCGATCGCAGCAAGGCGCTCGCCGCCAAGGCGACGCTCACTCTGGCCGCGCCGTGGCGCGACGAGTTCATGAGCATCAAGCTGGTGAGCCCGCTCAAAAAATCTCTGGCGGAGAAGCGCAAGGCGATGGAGACTGCTCTGAAGGCGTACTCGCAGGCGGCGGATTATCAGGTCGCCGAGGTGACCACCGCAGCGACTTACGAGAGCGCGGAGCTGTACCGCCAGCTCGGCAAGGATCTCATGAGCTCGGAACGTCCGAAGAATCTGTCGAAGGACGAGCTCGAGCAATACAACGTGCTGCTCGAGGAGCAGGCGTTCCCGTTCGAGGAAAAGGCGATCCAGTTGCACGAGGTGAATACGGCACGTGCCAAGGACGGTACCTACGACGAGTGGGTGCAGAAGAGCTTTGCCGCGCTGGCGCAGCTCAACCCCGGCCGCTATGCGAAGGTGGAGATCGGTGAACAGCAAGTCGAATCGATTCGTTAGCCTGACGGCGCTCGTGCTCCTCGCGGGTTGCCATAGCGCGCCGCCCAAGCCGGCCGCGCCCAAGCCGGAGGCGTCTACGCCGGCCGCTGCGCAGTCCGCTGCGTCCAACCCGAGCGCGCCGGGAAAACCGGGCAATCCGGCCCCTGCGGGCCCCGCCGCCGCCGGCAAGGGGGCGCCGGCGGCGAGCGCTCCTGTGCCCGCGGCTCCAATCCCCGAACGTGCAGCGCAACAATACGCGCAGGCGCTCACCCTGATGAAATCGGGACGCAACACGGATGCGGAGCTCGAGTTCAAGCAGCTCGCGCTCGCTTATCCCGAGTTCGCTGGACCAGAGGTGAACCTCGGCCTCCTGTACCTGCACGCCTCGCGCTACGCCGATGCCGAGGGCGCCTTCAAGGCGGCACTTGCGCGCAACCCCGACAATGCCATCGCCAGCGACGAGCTCGGCATCGCGGAGCGAAAACTCGGCAAATTCGCCGAGGCCGAGGCGGCGTACCAACACACCATCGCCGTGGAACCGAACTACGCGCCCGCGTATCTGAACTTGGGCGTGCTGTACGACCTATATCTCGCTCAGCCGCAGAAGGCGCTCGAGCAATTCGAGCACTACCTCACCCTCGCGGGCGACAACAAGCAAGTCGCGGGATGGGTGATCGAGCTGAAGAAGCGGGTCGGCGCACCGGCGGCGCCGGCCGCCGCCAAGAAGGAGCCTGCATGAGCCTCTATTTAAGGTCCTTGACCCTGGTACTCGCGGGGCTCGCGGGCCCGCTCGGCGCGTTTGCGCAATCGGATCCAGCGGTGCCTGCAACATCTCCGTCACAATCGAGCGTGCCGTCACCCGGCACCGCGCCCTCCCATGCCCGGCCATCGAGCGCCCAGAGCGAGGCCGGGGAGCCGCGTGCCGCGACGTCGGCCGACGACCCCGTCGCATCGGGCGGCGGCGCGCCGCCCGGAACCGCGCCCGCGGCCGGCCCGCCTGCTGCGGGCACGGCAGCCCACCCGTCCGCCCGCGCGGCGGGGGCCGCGGGCGGCAAGACAGCAGCGGCCGACCGACTGGAATTGGGCACTGCGACCGTGACGGGAGACCGCGAACAGCCCAAAGTGATGTATATCGTGCCATGGAAGAAGTCGGATATCGGCGACCTCTCCGGCAAACCCATGAACAGTCTGCTGGATGAGGCCCTGGCGCCGGTCGACCGCGACGAGTTCAAACGGCAAGTGATGTATTACCAGGTGGTCAAGGCGGATGCGTCTCAAAATGGTGCATCCAAAGCACCGCCGACGCAGGGTGAGAAGTAAGTCATAGCCGATTTTACGGAATCTGTTTGAATTCAAGGTCGCAGCGGCACGGTATTTTCTAGGAGCGCGAAGATGAATTTTATGAGCTCGGCAATCAACTTCTTCAAGGACGGCGGCTTGTTCCTCTATCCGCTCGCCTTGATTTTCGTGGTAGGTGTCTCGATCGCCATCGAGCGATACGTGTACCTGACCCGCGAAACCATGCGCAATCGCGGCCTATGGGAAAACCTCGTGCCCGCGCTCTCCGCCGGCAACTTCAAGCAAGTGGTAGCGCTCACGCAGAACTCCAAAGCGTCGATTGCCACGATCTTGAACTACGGGGTGGCTCGCGTGGCGAGCGCCCGGCGCCGCGACGACATCGAGAAGGCGATGGATGAGAGCCTGCTCGAGGTCATCCCGCGTATCGAGAAGCGCACCCACTATCTTTCCTCGCTCGCGAACGTCGGCCTGCTCATCGGCCTGTTGGGCACCATCACCGGCCTCATCGGGGCATTCAGCGCCGTGGCGACCGCGAACCCGGCCGAGAAGGCGAGCTTGCTCGCGGCCGCGATTTCGGTCGCGATGAACAACACCGCATCGGGCCTGTTCGTCGCCATCACGCTGCTGCTCGCGCACATGTTTCTCGAATCGAAGACCACCAACATGATCGACAGCCTGGAGATCGCATCGGTCAAGTTCTTGAACTCCATCACCGAGCGCCAGCACGACGCGCCGGTTCCGCAGGCTCCGCCCGCGCCGCAGACCCGCGCTCCCGCCGCGGCCCGCGGAACAATCTGAAGGAAACGGAACTAGCGCTTAGCCGAACGGTGCGATACTCATGAAGTCCAAGTCCGCGAGCATGGTCCGTCGCAATCACGCCCGCTATCACCAGGGGCGTGACGATCTGAACATCGTGCCGATGATCGACATGATGGTAATCCTGGTGTTCTTCCTGATCTTCACGGCGGTCTTCTCCAAGACCAACATCCTGCAGCTCAATCTGCCGGCGAACGCGAGTGCCGCTCCGCTCGATTTGCCGAAGGGACTGAAGCTCGAGGTCATCATTCGGCCCGACGATCTGGTCGTGAACGACCGCAACTCGGGACCGTTGAAGGTGCTCGATAACACGCCCACCGGCTACGACCTCGACGGCTTGTCGGAGTACATGCGGCGCGTCAAGGCTACCTATCCCCAGATGACGGATGCGACCATCCTGCCGGGACCGAACGTCTCCTATGACACGCTCGTACAGGTCATGGACACGGTGCGCGTATATCAAATACCGGAGCCCCCGTACTCCAAGGCGGAACTCTTTCCCGACATCGCCATCGGGGACGCGCCGACATGAGCTTGCGCCGCATACGAGGACACCGAAAACACCGGGCCGGGGCGAACCACTTCGCACTCATTCCGTTCATCGACATGATGACCATTCTCGTGGTGTTTTTGCTCGCACATACGGCGGAGGTCGACATTCTGCCGAACACCAAGAACATCTCGATCCCGCAGTCGCTGTCGGATCGCAAGCCGAGCGCCGCGGTGGTCGTCATGTTGACCAAAGATTCGGTCTACGTCGACGGCCAGCCCGTGGGCACGATCGACCAGGTCGCCGCCAATCCGGGTCCGGTTTTCCAACCGCTCAAGGTCGCGCTCATGGCGCAGAACGACAAGGTGCTCGCCGGCGCCCAGAAGACCGAGATCGCGAAGCGAGAGGTCACCATCATGGGTGACAGGAGCATTCCATATAGCGTGCTCAAGAAAATCATGCTGACGTGCAGCGATGCCGAGTACGGCAAGGTGTCGTTCGCCGTGGTCGAGCGCGAGAGGGCGCACAGCTAACATGGCTACTGCAGCAAATCCCGCTCAGCGCCCGGCGACCGGGCTGGCTCCGTACTATCGCCGCTACGAGTTGCCGTGGTCGCCGTCCGAGGAAATGGAGCGGCGTTTCCGCCGCATTCTGCGCAATCTCCTCATCGTCTTAGGCATAATCGCCGTCATCATGCCGTTCCTGCCGCGGACGGAGCGGGTCGTCAATACCGATTCGCTACCCGAACGCGTGGTGCAGCTCGTGCAGGAGCCGCCGCCCCCTCCGCCGCCGCCCCCTCCGCCCAAACCCGAGCCGCAAAAGCCCGTGGAGAAAGCGCCGGTGACGCCCAAGCCGGTGGCGCCGGTGGATCCGCGCGTGAAGGCTTCGAAAAGCGGGCTGCTCGCGAACATGGACGATCTCGCGGCCTTGCGGGATATGAATCTCGACAAGCTCGCGAAGAACCAGCCGAAGACGAACGATCCGGGCGACGTCACGCAGGTGACTCGCTCGCTCATCCTCTCGAAGGCGGGAGGCACCAGCGGCGGCATCAGCGCGCCCTCGAGCTCGGGCCTCGCCGCGGGAAGCGGCTCGCTCAACGGCTATCACGCGGACGCGGTAAAGGGTCCGATGCTGGCGACGGGAAACCAGGGCGCCGGCGCGACGCGCGGCGGCGGCAGCGGCAAGGCCTCACGCAGCGCCGACGAGATCGCACTCGTGTTCACGCGGAATAAGGGCGCCATCGACGCGATGTACGCCCGCGCGCTGCGCGACAACCCCGCTCTGCAGGGCAAGGTGGTGCTCGAGATCACGATCGCGCCGTCCGGCGACATCACCGCGGCGCGCATCGTCTCGAGCGATCTCAATGATCCCGAGTTCGAATCGAAATTGCTGGCACGAGTGCGCCTGTTCAAGTTCGACGCGAAGGACGTGGCGACCTTGACCGCCACCAAACCCATCGATTTCTTCCCAGCCGGATGAACATTCAATCCGAAATCGAGTTCTTCAGCGATCTCGGCCTGGTCGACAAGGCGCGGTTCATCATTCGCTTGATCGGCGAAATCGCCGAGGAAGCGAAGGTCGGCGCCGGCGATGGCCACGATCTGAGCCGCCTGCGCTTCTCCAACGAGATGCTGCAGAGACTCGCTCGATTCAGCTTCCAGCTTCTGTCCGAGGACGCGGCGCGTCCCGCCGATGACGTCATGATCCGAATGCTCCTGGGTCACCGCGCCGACAAGAACGCTGAGCGCATCATGCAAAACGCCTATCGGCGCGTGCTCACCAGCTTCGAGAGCTTTGATACGACGGTATTGCTGAATTCGCATTAGAATGGCCGGCAGGGGCCTCGCTGAGGCCTTGCAACCCGTGCGGCCATATCATGCAACGCGAAGCCATCCAATTCCCCATCAAGGACTCGGGACTACGCGAGGACGTGCACGCTCTCGGCGATCTCATCGGCGAGGTGCTGCTCGATCAGGGAGGCGAGGAGTTCTTCGATACGGTGGAAGGTGACCGCGTCGCCGCCCTCGAGCGGCGCAAGGCCGACAGGGCGCCGGGAGCCGCGGCGGCGCTCGAGAGACGAACCGCAGGCCGCGAGCCCTTGTCCGCCACCAATCTCACACGCGCCTTCTCGACCTGGTTCCAAGCGGTCAACACCGCGGAGAAAGTGCACCGTGTGCGCCGCCGCCGCCAGTACCTCGCAGACTCGGGACTCACCCAACCCGGAGGCATCGCCGAATGCATCGGGCGTTTGAAGGAGGAGGGGTACTCGCTCGAGGCGGCGCTCGAGCTCATTGCCTGCATCAGCATCGAGCCGCGGTTCACGCCCCACCCGACCGAGTCGACGCGGCGGACCATCCTGCGCAAGCAGCAGCGCATCGCACAGGACCTCCTCGACCGGCTCAACGCGGGGCTCACGCGCGTGGAGCTCGAGACGATCTGGTCGCGAGTGCGCCTGGAGATCGCGAGCATCTGGCAGACCGAGGAGCATCCGCGCGAGGGGCTGACGGTGGCCGACGAGCGCGAGCATGTGCTCTTCTACCTGATCGAGATCCTCTACCGGGTCGTTCCGCTGTTTTACGAGGAGATCGAGGCGGCGCTCGCCCGTGCGTACTCGGCCCCGGCGGAGTCGCTGAACGTTCCGTGCATTCTGCGCTTCGGTTCATGGGTCGGCGGCGACATGGAGGGCGACGAGGAAGTGCACGCGAAGACCATCCGGGAAACGCTCCAGCGCCATCAAGAAGTCATTTTGTCGACCTACTTCGACGAGTGCGGCCATCTCGCCGAGGCCTTGAGCCAGAGTGCGCGGCGGGTCGAGGTGAGCGGCGCGCTCGCGCAGCGCATTGATGCCTACACCGCGTTGCTTCCCGGGGCAGCGCGGCTTGCGCCCGCCAGACACGATCGCATGCCGTATCGAATTTATTTCGGCCAGATCGGCGAGCGGGTGAAGGCGACCTACGAAGGACGGCCGAACGCCTATCAAAGCGCCGATGAATTGCTCGCGGACATCGAGCTCGCGGCCGACAGCCTGACCGACAATCGCGGCCGGCACGCCGGTTATTTCCTCGTGCGGCGCTTCATTCGGCGAGTGCGCACCTTCGGCTTTCACATCGCGACGCTGGACGTGACCCAGAGCGCGCGCGCGCATCATGCCGTGATCAGCCAGGGTCTCGCGCTCCCGGATTGGCCGTCGCTGCCTGCCGCACAGCGCCTCGAGCGCCTGCGCGAGCTGCTCGCGCGCGATCAGGGGCCGACTTCACCGCTCGATGCCACGGGCCGCCGCGCGCTGGCGGTGTTCGACACCATCGGGCATGCGCGGCACCGGTATGGCGCCCGCGCCATCGGCACCTACATCGTGAGCGGCGCGGAGGCTCCCGATGATCTGCTGGCGGTGCTGCTGCTCGCCCGCTGGGCCGGAATCACCGACAAGCACTCCGGCGAATGCCGCCTCGAGGTCGCGCCCCTGCTCGAGTCGGTGGAGACGCTGGAGGGCGCGGGCGAACTTCTGCGCAGCTTGATCGCCGAACCTGCCTACCGGCGTCATCTCGCGGCCTGCGGCGGCCAGCAGACCGTGGTGATCGGCTATTCGGACACGAACAAGCAAGGAGGGTTTGCCGGCTCGCGCTGGGCACTGCAGACGGCCCAGCACCGCCTGGTCCGCGCGGCGCGCGAGAGCCAGGTAGCCCTCACGATCCTGCATGCTCGCGGCGGCAGCCCGGCGCGCGGCGGCGGCACACCGGAGAAGTTGGTGCAGGCGGCGCCTGCGGGGGCGATCTGCGGAAAGCTCCGTCTCACCGAGCAAGCCGACGTCGTCAATCAAAGCTACGGTCTGCATCCCATCGCCATGCGCACGCTGGAGCGCACCTTCACGGCCGTGGTTCTCGCGAGCTCGCGCGCCGGCGAGCGAGGGGCCGTGGATCGAAGTTTCATCGAGGCCATGAGCACTCTGGCGGCGCGCAGCGTGGAAGCCTATCGGCATCTGGTGTTCGGCGATCCGCGCTTCGTGGACTATCTGCGCACCGCCACGCCGCTCGACGTGATCGAACGCATGCACATCGGTCTGAAGCCGGCCATGCGCGCAGGCGCCCAGGGCATCGACGGCCTGCGTGCCGTGCCGTGGGTGTTCGCCTGGACGCAGAGCCGCCACATGCTGCCGGGTTGGTACGGTTTCGGCAGCGGCCTCACCGCTGCGATCGACCGTCACGGCCGCGCCGTGCTCGATACCATGCTCGCCCGCTGGCCGTTCTTTGCACTCCTGCTCGACGATGTGGAGGCGATGCTGGCACGCACCGACCTCGAGGTCGCCGCCTATTACGACGCGCTCGCGAGCGCGGAGCTGTCCATCTTCGCAGACGCCGTCCGCCTGGAATATGACCTCACGGTGCGGACCGTGCTCGAGCTGCGCGGTGCGAACGAGCTTTTGAGCAGCGATTCAACCTTGCAGCGCTCGATCGCGTTACGCAATCCCTACATCGATCCGATGCATCTGATGCAAGTGGACCTGTTGAGGCGCTGGCGTGCCACGCGCCGGGAGGATGCATCCCTCTTCGCGGCGCTGCGCGCCACGATCGGGGGCATCGCGCAGGGATTGCAGGCGACCGGGTAGCCATCGAGCCGCCGCCCGGCGCTCGATCGATACGCTCAGCACTCCGGTACGTTGACTGCGAGCCCGCCTTGCGAGGTCTCCTTGTAGATCGTGGACATGTCGAGTCCCGTCTGCCGCATCGTCGATATCACCTGATCGAGTGTGACCTTGTGCGATCCGTCGCCCCCCAGGGCGAGACGGGCGGCGTTGATGGCCTTCACCGATCCCATGGCGTTGCGCTCGATGCACGGAATCTGTACGAGTCCGGCAACCGGATCGCAGGTGAGCCCGAGGTTATGCTCCATGCCGATCTCCGCGGCATTTTCGATCTGTTCGTTGCTGCCGTTCAACGCGGAGACGAGCCCCGCCGCGGCCATGGAGCAGGCGACGCCGACCTCCCCCTGACAGCCCATCTCGGCGCCCGAGATGGAGGCATTCTTCTTGAAGAGCATGCCCACGGCGGCCGCCGTCAACAGGAACCGAATCACGCCCGCATCGTCTGACCCCGGCTCGAATTGCCGGTAGTAATGCAACACCGCCGGCACGATCCCCGCCGCACCGTTGGTCGGCGCAGTGACGACTTGACCGCCGGCGGCGTTCTCCTCGTTCACCGCGAGCGCGAACACATTCACCCAATCGAGCGCGTGCATGGGGCTTTGCGGATCGCTGCTCATCAGCTTGCGATACAGCTTCGGTGCGCGGCGGCGCACCCCAAGCACGCCCGGCAGCAGTCCGTGAGCCTCGAAGCCGCGGCGCACGCAATCCTGCATCACCTGCCAGATGCGCAGCAGCCGCTGGCGTATTTCCGCGTCCGAATACCAGGTGCGCTCGCGCGCCAGCATCAATTCGTGAATCTCGAGGCCTCCCTGCCGGGCGAGCTCGAGGAGCCGCTCCGCCGAGTCGAACTCGTACGGCGGTAGGGCGCGCGCGTCGCCTGATCCCGGCGGTACCCCCGCTTGCACGATGAAGCCCCCGCCGATGCTGTAGTACTCCTCGCGAGCAAGCACCGTGAGCGCGGCGTCCTGCGCGGTGAAACGCATGCCGTTGGAGTGGCCCGGCAGGACCTGATCGGTGTGGAACAGCAGATTGAGGGGCTCGTCGAAGGAAATCTCGTGGCTTCCCAGAAGCCGCAGCCGTCCCTCGGTACGGATGCGCTTCAACGTCGGTTCGACCATCGACGAATCGAGCGTATCGGGACTCGCGCCTTCGAGGCCCAAGAGCACCGCGCGATCGGTGCAATGCCCCCTGCCAGTCAGCGCCAGCGAGCCATAGAGCTGAGCCGATAGGTGCACCGTGCGCGCCAACAGTCCGCGCGCAGCCAGAAGCTCGGCGAAGCTGCGAGCCGCATTCATCGGCCCCATGGTGTGGGAGCTCGACGGACCGATGCCGATCTTGAAAATGTCGAAGACGCTGAGACTCATGCGAAAACCTTGCGGACTACACGGCGGAATCATACGCGGCTGCGTACTCGAGCGCTGGTGTTAGAATTGCACGTGCCGCCGTGGTGCTGCTCGATCAGGGAGAATTCATGAATCGCTCGCTCAATGTCTTGCGCACGTTGCTTCCTGCGCTCGCGGTCACCTGCTTGGCGGCTGCCGCCACGAGCTCGACGGTGCCGGCGTTCCTGGCGGCCGCGGTCGCCGATCCCAACCGGCCCGCTGCGGATGTGGCGCGCGATGCGGATCGCAAGCCCGCCGAGACACTGATATTCACCGGCATCGCGCCGGGTCAACAAGTCGCGGAGCTGTTGCCCGGCGGCGGTTACTTCACACGCATCATGAGCAAGGCCGTCGGCGCCAACGGACATATCTATGCTCTGGTACCGGCGCCACGGCCCGAGGATCCACCGAACACGCCGGATTTCGCGACGCGGGTGAAGGCTATCGCGGCTGATCCTGCTTATGCGAACGTGAGCGTGGTGGTCGAGCCGTTCGGACAGCTCAAGGCGCCCGTGCCGGTGGATCTGGTGTGGACGTCGCAGAACTATCACGATCTGCACAATTTGCCGGGATTGGATTTGGTGGTGTTCAACCAGATGGTGTTCGAGGCGCTCAAGCCAGGCGGGACGTACCTCATCCTGGATCACGCCACGGCGCCCGGTGAAGGCGCGAGCCAGACCTCGACTTTACATAGGATCGATCCCGAGACCGTGAAGCGCGAGGTGCTTGCGGCAGGCTTCGTCTACGACGGCGAGAGCAACCTGTTGCGCCAGCCGGAAGACCCGCACACCGCGAAGGTGTTCGATCCATCCATTCGGGGCAGAACGGATCAGTTCATCCTCAAATTCAAAAAACCCGCCCACCGTTGAGAGGTGCGGATCGAACTACGCGCGCCTTATGCTGTCAACCGAGCGGTGTTTTCGACGTTGATTGGACAAGGATGGGAGGTTTCTAAGCGTATGGCATTGCTTAACATTTCTCGACGAGGGCTCCGCCTCGCGGCGGTCGTTGCCGCCGTCGCCGCCCTCGGTGCCTGCGTGACGCCGCCGCCACGCACGGTGCTGGTGCAACCGCCGCCACCGCCACCGCCGCAGAAAATCTTCGTCTATCCCGCGAACGGGCAGTCGCCCGAGCAGACCGACCGCGACCGCTACGAGTGCCATATGTGGGCCGTGCAGCAGACGGGCGTCGATCCCAGCCGGCCGGATGCGTCGCCTTACGAGCGCGTGGTGGTGCAATCCTCCGTTCCTCCGGGCGCGGGCACGGCCACAGGTGCGATCGCAGGCGGGATTCTCGGCGCCATCATCGGCGGGCCTCGCAATGCCGGCGCGGGCCTGGTGCTCGGCGCCGCCACCGGCGCCATCGTCGGCACAGCCGCCGAGGCAAACGCGAACGCCCAGGCGCAGAGGCAGGCGAACATGACCCAGGCCCAGATCAATGCGCAGGTCGCCGAGGGACGTGCACACGTCGATGCGTATCGGCGGGCGCTCGGCGCCTGCCTGCAGGGCCGCGGCTACACCGTCACGTGAGGTCGTCAGCGAACATTCCATGAGCTCTTATCGACTTTGCGCCTCTATGGTGCTCGGGGCGGCGCTGATCGGCGCCGCGCTCGCGAGCGTCTCGCTCGCCCAGGAGCCCCATGGCGGGCGGCCGGAGGGGGGTCGACCCGAGGGCGGCCGCCCGAGCGCTCCGGCTCGTCCTGCTGCGCCACCCGCGTTCCACGGGGCGCCGGCGGGGCCGGCCCACTATGACGGTCGCGGACAGATCCTCGATTCGCGTTACAACCACGGCCGCTATTACGCGCCGGTGGGAACGGTAGCGCGCACGCTGCCGGGCGAATACCGCTCGTACTATCACCGCGGCGCGCCCTATTACTTCAGCGGCGGGGTGTGGTACGCGCCGCGCGGCGTGGGCTTCGTGGTGGTGACGCCGCCCATCGGCCTCACGATCGCCGTCCTGCCGCCTTATTACTCGACCCTTTGGATTGGCGGCGTCCCGTACTACTACGCGGACAACGTCTACTACACCGCGGCGGCGGATCAGAGCGGGTACATGGTCGCGACCCCGCCGGACGGCGCGCCCCCGCCCGACGGCAATGCCGATCCCAACGCGCAGGGCGGCTCCTATGCGCAAGGAGCGCCCCAAGCGCCGTCCGACTTGATCATTTATCCCAAGCAGGGCCAGTCGAAGGATCAGCAGGCAGCGGACGAATACGAGTGTCATAACTGGGCGAAAGGGCAGACCGGTTTCGATCCCACGCAGGCGAATGGCGGACTCGCGCCCGGCGATGCCGATCGCGCGCACAGCAATTACGATCGCGCGATGGCCGCGTGCTTGCAGGGCCGCGGTTACCAGGTGAACTGAGCAATCGGCGCCTCGCCGGCGCTTCGCCGGCCGCGGCTCGGCGGCCCGGTCACAACCAGTGAGCGGATTCCTACGCACGGCTGCGTTCGCAACTGCTGCCCTTCCGCGCCGCGCCACGCCATAATTACCGCACCCTCAATTCCAGCGCAGCGGAGGTCACCCATGTTGACGAGTCCGAACGGAGCGACGGCCAAGAAGGATCTGCACATTGGAGGAGTCGGCGCCGCGGGCGCAAACGCGCTGTCGGCGGTGATCGATCCCCTGGTGGACGCCTCCGAGACTTGGGTGCGCAGGGCCCGAGATTTCGTGACGAGCGCAGATGATTATGTCCGCGACAATCCCTGGGCGGCGATCGGCGTTGGGGCCATGCTGGGCCTGACGCTCGGCTACTTTCTGTCGCGCTCGCGACGCTCCTGAGGCGCCTCATCATGATGCCGAATAAGGGCTTCAATGCGCGCTCGCCTGGCTTCTCGAACTGCCGGGAGTGGCGCTCCTTTCTGTCCGCCACGCAGCCGACGGCCTATGCCGGCGTCGCGACGGCGCTCAAAGCGGGGCACGCCTGGCTCACCGGGCACGGATGGACCTACGGTTGGTTGGCTGCTCGTGGGAGCGAGACCTGCAGCGGGTGGGCGAAAGCGGACTAGTTTTCGACGCCGGCAAGCCGGTCGGGCACGCCCGTCAGCCGGTCCGGGTTCGAATAGACATTACAGTGGCTGGCCCGCAGGAAGCCGATGAGCGTGAGGCCTGACGCCGCTGCAAGGTTGACCGCGAGACTCGACGGCGCTCCGATCGCCGCGAGCACCGACACGCCGGCCCGCAAGGCTTTCTGCACCAGCTCGAAGCTGGCCCGGCCGCTCAGCAGCACCACATGATCGGCCAGGGGCAGGTGGCCGGCGAGTAGATTCTCTCCGACCAGCTTGTCGAAGGCGTTGTGCCGGCCGACATCCTCCGCAAGGCTCTCGAGCGTCCCCTGCATGTCGAACAATGCCGCCGCATGAATACCGCCGGTGTCGCCGAATCGTGCTTGGGATTCGCGCATGACCTGCGGCAGGCGCAACAGCACCGCGAGGTCTACCTTGCCTTTCGAGTCAATGCGCGTCGCCGCGGCGCGTGCGATTGCGGCATCGAGCCCGGTGGTGCCGCATACGCCGCAGCTCGAGCCCGCGGAAAACCGGCGCGGCGAGACCTGCGTCTCGAGCGTGACCGTCGACTTGAGTCGCACATTGACGACGTTGGGACGCCGGGTGCTCGATTCGATGGCGTCGATGTCCGATGCGCGATCGACGATACCTTCCCCGTAGAGAAGTCCCGCCGCGAGCGATTCGTCGTCGCCGGGGGTGCGCATGGTCGTGCCGAAGGAAATCGGCTCCAATCCGAGATCGGGATGGTGCAGCTGAAATTCGAGAGGTGCCTCGACGGCTACGCGATCATCCTTATCCATCCGGCCGTCCAGCCCCACCCGCCGGATGCGAATGCTCGCAGTGCCGCTGGGCGACTCGGGAGCTGCTTTTTTGCTCAAACCCATGGCGCAATGATACCGTTCGAGCGTCCGGATGCGCATTTTTGGGCCAATAGGGTGCAAGTCATGTCCAAATCGTCTCAAGTCATGTCCAAATCGTCTGATCTCAAGGCTCGCAAGGCCGCGGCCGTGCCGAACGGCGTCGGCACAAAGGGTATCTATGTCGTCCGGGCCGAGAACTCGGAGCTGTGGGACGTCGATGGGCGGCGCTACATCGATTTTGCCGCGGGTATCGGCGTGCTCAACACCGGGCATCGTCACCCGCGCATCATGGCCGCGGTGGCCGAGCAGGCGGGGCGCTTTGCGCACACGTGCTTCCACGTGGGCTCGTACGAGTCCTATGTGCACCTTGCCGAGCGGCTGAACGCACTCGCTCCGGGGGACTTCGCCAAGAAGACGCTGTTCCTGTCATCGGGCGCCGAGGCGCTCGAGAACGCCGTCAAGATCGCGCGCTATCACACCAAGCGCTCGGCCGTCATCGCGTTCTCGGGGGGCTTCCACGGCCGCACCCTCATGACGATGGGGCTCACCGGCAAAGTAATGCCATACAAGCGCGGTTTCGGGCCATTTCCCGCCGAGATTTACCACGCCGAGTTCCCGTTGCCCTACCGCGGTGTCACCACCGCGCAGGCGCTCGCCGACTTGGACCGGCTGTTCCACGGCGACGTCGACCCGAAGGCGGTGGCCGCCATCGTGATCGAGCCCGTGCAGGGCGAGGGCGGCTTCAACGTCGCGCCCTTCGATTTCCTGCGTGCGCTGCGTGCATTGTGCGACGAGCACGGCATCGTGCTCATCGCCGATGAAGTACAGAGCGGCATCGCGCGCACCGGCAAGATGTTCTGCATCGAGCATTCGGGGGTCGTGCCGGACCTCATCACGGTGGCCAAGGGCATCGGCGGAGGGCTGCCGTTGTCCGGTGTGATCGGCAAGGCTGCGATCATGGACTCGGCACACCCGGGCGGTCTCGGCGGCACTTACGGCGGAAATCCCCTGAGCATTGCGGCCGGGCACGCGGTCCTCGACGTCATCGAGAGCGAAGGTCTCTGCGCGCGGGCGGCAACTATCGGAGACAAAATGTGCGCCCACCTCCGGAGCCTCGCCACGGAACTGCCCTGCATCGGCGATGTGCGTGGCCTGGGCGCCATGGTTGCCTTCGAATTGGTCAAGGATCGGAAAACCAAGGAACCGGACCCGGAGCTGACCGCCGCTATATTGACGCACGCCGAAACACGCGGCCTGATCCTGCTGTCGTGTGGTACGTCGGCCAACGTCGTGCGCCTGCTCGCGCCGCTGACGATTCCCGATGCCGTACTCGGTGAGGGACTGGATATCCTGGCCGCAGCGGTGCGCGACGCGTACGGCGGCGAATCGAAACGCGCCGTGGCTTAGAGCCACTCCGTCCGGCGGCTAATGCCGGAATATCGCAGTGATGCCGAAGGTTCGCGGCCGATACGAGATATATCGATAGGCAGGACTTGCCAGCAACGTAGTGCCGTCGGGGCCGCCGTACGTGTTGGTTTGATGGTTGTAGTTCAGAATGGTGTGGCTGTCGGCCACATTGTCCACGAACATAGATACCCCCCAGTCGCCTATCTTGGTGCCGGCCCGTAGCGAAATGAAACTCTCCCGCTCGGTCGGCAAACTGGTGGGATCATAGGACGCGGTGTTGGGATCCTGGGCGGGGTGCGGCCACTTGTCCCCCGCGATGTACTCCCAATCCGCACGCACGAAGGATTCGTGAGCAAACGCGCGAAATCTGTATTCCGGCCCCAGAGTAATCGAGTAGGGCGGAATCGAGTAACCGGTCCCGATGCCATTCGGTCCGGCGACGGCATCGCCGGCTACCACCACCGGCAGCCCGGTCTTCACCGGCCCGAGATACGTGGTCGTGGTGTAGCGCGCGTCCGTATAACCGAAGCTCGACTCGATGGATAATGCCTCGGTCACCTGGACATCGGCCTGCAAGTCGACGCCCTTGGAGACGGCATTGCCCAAGTTGTCGGTGAATTGAATCTGGCAGATGGGGGGCACCACATTTTGTTGGATATCGTTCCACTTAATGTAGTAGACGCTGGTCGCCAGGCGAACGACATTCTCGATGTTGTTCTTGGCGCCCACTTCGAAACTCTTTACCGAATCGGACTTGTAAGTGGCCGGCGCGCCTTTTGTGAGACCCTCTGTTTGGAAGTCTCCGGTGCATCCGAAGCTCAGATTCGTAAAGGTGGGATCGAAAGGGATCGACGCATTGCCGCCGCCGGGGCGAAAGCCCTTGGAGTAGGTGAAGTAGAACAGATCGTTCGGGTCGGCCTGCCACTCAATGCCCGCCCTGGGGGTGACCGGCCTCTCGCTGTTCGACTGAGTACCCGGCAGCGTCAGGCCGTTCTGCGGTCCGCCCGATAAGCTTTCGATGGTGTAAGAATCCTTCGAAACGCGCACTCCGGCGGTCAACTTCAGCGTGTCAGTCAGTTTGAAATTCACCTCGCCGAACCCGGCGATCTGGCGGTCGTAACTCACCAGCCGATTGAAATAAGAATCGCCCATCGGGAGATAGGAACTGCCATTGGGGTTTAGTACCGGGTTGATTTCGAAGAACTCCGCAATGTTCATTCCGAAAAGCTGATTGAACAGGGCATCCGCCATCGGGTCGTGGATTTCCTCCAGACTGTATTGACGATCGAGTGAGTAGAACACACCCGCCGTCCACCCCAACCGGGCCGCCGGGTCGTCGGATTGCACCCGGAATTCCTGCGTGTAGTTGCGTTGCGTGTTGGTGACGCTCGCGGGGGCGCGGTAGTCGGTCAGCCCCGGAGGGAGGTGCACACCCGTTCCGTCCAGCAAAGGGAAGGCCGCGAGGCCTGCGGCGTTGCCATACGCCGGGATCTGGCTCTGATAATAACCGAGGTTGTACAGTGTGCCGTCATAGCCGCTGATCTCGTCGCGACTAAAGTACGAGGACGTCGAAATCAGCCTCACCGGACCTATGTCCGCCTGGATGTTGAGCGAGGGCAGGTAGAACTTATCAGGCTCCGGACGCGGGGTGGGATCCGCGCTGACATAGCTGTCGCTCTTCGGATCCGAATACTCCGGCCAGTAGATCGTCACGTCGTTGCGATGGCTGTTCTGATACAGAATACTGGGCATAACCCGGATCGCGTCATTGGGTTGCCAGAGTCCTGCGACTCGCAACGCCAATGTATTGTCGCTGTTTGCATTCGGGTCCACGACCTGGAGCGTCGTCGGGTCGATGCGATCGATCCATCCACCATCACGGCGAAACCACGCGCTGACGCGCACACCGAATACGCCATCGACTACCGGGATACCGACAGCCAGGCCGGATTCGTAGCTGGGCGCGCCCCCCTGGGTGTAAGACGTTTCGGCCTTCGCGTAGACGCTCGTCTGGGTCAAGCTCGGCTGCACGGTGATATAGCGCACGGTGCCGCCCTCCGAGCCGGCACCGAACAGGGTGCCCTGCGGGCCGCGCAGCACTTCGACGCGATCGAGGTCGAACAGCTTGACCAGTGCATCGTCGGAATTGAAGCCGAGACTGCGCACCTGAATCGGCGTATCGTCAATATAGATTCCGGTGGTCCCCGAGCCGCCGCTCGAGGAGATGCCGCGAATCGAAATCTGGTTCGTCTGGCTGGAATCGAAGGCCACTCCGGGCGTGAACCGGACGACGTCGGAAAAGTCCTTGATACCCTTCTGGTCGATCGCGTCTTGGCTGATGGCAGTGATGCTGATCGGCACCTTGCTGATGCTTTCCTCGCGGCGCGTGGCGGTGACCACGATTTCCTGGAGCGCGCCGGAAGCGGCCGGTTCGACGGTGTCGGTATTCTGGGCGCCGGCCGTGGTTACAGCGCAAATCCCGACAACCACTGAAAGAGTGCGCCAAAGTAACGCTGAGTTTTTCGCTCTGACGCTGCAGAAAAGCAACAGCCGGGGAAGGGTTGGCACGGGAGGCGGCGGCAGGCGGATCGCTGTCATCATATCCCCACGATTGTTATATGCTCAGATAACTCGAGCTACTTCGACAGTATCACCGGCTGAAAAGCGACGCAACCGCGCCGGAATCCCTTGTATGACCATGTAATAAACGCACTCGCGGTTACCCAGCGCCGAGAGGGCGGTATGAGCCCCGCTCGGCGTGTTGCGTCGCACCTACGCCGGGCCCCGCCGTGAACGATAGCGGCCCCGCGGCGGCGCCGTCAACTCAAACTGCGTCGCCGCAGCGGCGCGCAGTCCTGCGCGTTCTCGCGCACTGGCCACGCGATCCGATCGCGCGAGTTATGGGATCATGTCCGGATGAATGCTTCCGTGGATCGCCCGCGCGCAAAGTCTCTGTCACCGCTGCGCTCGCTGTTGCCCTTTCTGCGGCCGTATCGGGGCATGGCGTACGCC